>JBDVKW010000003.1:0-556995 GCA_039970995.1 Fulvivirga sp. | reverse complement strand
CGTCAAGGTCATTTTCTATGTTACCAAAATCTTTCATGAGATTAGCCATGGCAATGTTTCGATATCCTGTAGTCTTCTCAGAAGCCGCTACATAGGCATTGTAATCAATGGTCTGGTCATCTACCAAATCTCTTATGAATTGAATGAGCTCCTCTTTGGGGTTGGTAAGACAAGAAATGAGTATATCTGTCACCACTATAGCTCCGGAATTGATAAAAGGGTTTCTCGGAATACCCTTTTCATACTCAAGCTGAATCAAAGAATTGAAGGGGTTACCGGATGGCTCCACATCCACTCTATCCCAAATGTCGTCACCCACATTAGCTATAGCCAGTGTAAGCATAAAAACTTTTGAGATACTCTGAATTGAAAACTTTTCTTCTGTATCCCCTACAGAAAATTGAGGACCTTCCAGAAAATTGAGGCTCATCCCAAATTTATCAGGGTCAACAATTTCAAGCTGGTGAATATAATCTGCTACTTTACCCTGTCCTTTGAGGGAAGTAACCTCTTTTTCAACTTCTTCTAGTATCGCCTGATAGTTCATCAAACAAAGGTAGGCGTAACCCCTACCTTTCCAAAAGTTCGATTGGGGTATCTAGTGATTCATTTTCTCCAATTTCAACAGTTGAACTGCCAAAAACAGTAATCATTGCTTTTTGGTAGTCTTCGATCTTAGCTTTATAAATATTGTCTACATATTTCTGAGGGTTTCTATCTATATAAGGAAACCATGTACTATGTATCTGTATCATGATCTTATGACCCTTTTTAAAAGTATGCAGCACATCCTGTAAAGGGAAATTCACTTCTTCTACTTCACCGGGTTTAAATGGCTCAGGTTTAGCGAAACTGTTTCTGAACCTACCTCTAAACACCTCACTTCGCACCAATTGTTGGTAACCTCCCATCACTACATTATCAGGTGTAGCTATAGTTGCTTTGGCATCATCCGGATACACATCAATCAATTTTACAATAAAGTCAGCATCGGTGCTTGAAATAGCTACTTTCAATTTGGCCATAATTTCGCCAGCCAAAGTCATGTCTTCTGTCAACACATCAGTTTCAAATGTCAGTACATCGGGTCTTTTAGATGCATGGCGTTGATCATCGGTCATAAACTTACGAGGCGTAAATGTCGGCCCTTCAGTATAAGAAGTGTAAGGAACCGGCTTATTCGGGTCACTCAAGTATTCAAATTTTGTATCTGCATCTGCAGTTTCATTTACCAATAATTTACCGTTTTGAGTGAAACCTAATTTCACCGGAGGAATTGATTTTGGCGGCCATGTGTCGAAGCTTCTCCATTGTTTAGTGCCTGTATCAAACATGTGAGCTTCTGGAAGTTTCAATTCTCCCTTGCCTTTTAAGTGATACTCAAAGAATGGCAACTCGATATTTTTCTGGTAATAAGTTGAAATACTATCGCCAAAGTAAATGTGATTTACCGCCTGATATCCACGTTCTCTGGACCAATCTCCATGAGACCACGGGCCCATGACAATGCTGTTTTGTGCTTTAGGGTTGTTGGCCTCTACCGTTTTGTAAATGTTCAAAGGTCCATATAAGTCTTCCGCATCAAACCAGCCACCGACAGTCATCACTGCATGATCTATATCTTCAGTCAGGTGTGGTAAAATGCTTCTTTTTTGCCAAAATTCATCATAGTTTGGGTGTTCAACCATTTCTTGCCAGAAAAAATTATCTGCAAAGTAATCTTCAGTTACTTTTTCTAAAGTGCCCATATCAAGGTGGAATTCGTAACCATCACTGGTATTTCCAGAAGCGCGTATTTTGTCCCATTTGTCGTTGTACCAACTCTCCTTGGTTGGCTCTGTTTGATGACCAAATACAGGAAACGCCATCATATAACTTTGTAGAAAAGCCCCCATATGGTGGAAGTCATCAAAAAAGAAATCTGAAATTGGCGCTTGAGGTGAAGAGGCCACTAAAGCAGGGTGTGCTTCAGGCAAGGCCGCTGCAGTATAAAAACCAGGATAAGAAATACCCCATTGCCCAACCTTTCCATTGTTGTTCTTAACATTTTTCAACAACCACTCGATGGTATCAAAAGTATCAGAGCTTTCGTCAATGTCTTTTTTATTTTTCGGATTATTTCCTTCGATATGAGGTGTCATATTCGTCCAGTCTCCTTCTGACATCCACCGACCTCTTACATCCTGATAAACGAAAATGTAACCTTCACGCATCAGATGGCTAGATGGCCCCAATGAGTTAGGGAAGTTTTCTTCACCGTAAGGTCTGATGCTATAACAAGTCCGCTTCATTAAAAAAGGATGCTTATTACTTTGATCTTTAGGTGTATAAATGGCGGTATACAATTTCACCCCATCACGCATAGGTATGTAAACCTCTTGCTTATTGTAGTTTTGTCTGACATAGGCAGAATCACTAAGTTGTCCATAACTCACTGAGACAATGAGTAGACACAATGAAAGTAAAGTATACTTTTTCATAAGTTCTGATGGTTTGTAATACAAAATACATGACAGAAAAAACAAAAATCAGTTACGTCACTTCGACCATAGGG
This sequence comes from Fulvivirga sp., assembly GCA_039970995.1. Classification (GTDB taxonomy): domain Bacteria; phylum Bacteroidota; class Bacteroidia; order Cytophagales; family Cyclobacteriaceae; genus Fulvivirga. The sequence goes on along the minus strand of JBDVKW010000003.1, from coordinate 554,441 downwards.
AGAAGTCTCCCTGAAAATCTTACGAATTTAGAAGGAGACCTCTCCGTTGTCGAGGTGACGTATATTGCAAAACTGTCCGGTAATTTTGTGTTTTAAATTTATATTCTATTTCAAAGGTTCATAATCCTTAAAAGGAGAAAAGTCTATCCCTTCTACCGATTCTTTAAATTTCTTCCAATCGTTGGTGAAAAATGCATTGATATCCTCTACCACTTCAGCTAATTTCTCCTCAGCCTGCTTCACTAACCTTTCTTCAGTATCTCCCGGTTTTTCAAGCGAAGATCCGATATAAAAACCGGCCGTTCCCAACCTGCTACTAATCGAAGGAATTGGTGATCTTATTATTCCTTCATTATCGCTGTTATCTTCACCCACGATAGGTACCATTAAGGCTTCAATACTATCTTTCACTGCTTTGCTGCTTTCAATCAGATCTTTAAAACCATCCTCATCCTTCTTTTTCATTTCTTTGATATAGTCTTCCACAATGTTCTTAGACTCACGTAATCGCTTCATGGCATCAGCAGCTGTTGCCTGACTTTCTTCAATGCGCTTTTGCATCGAGCGCTTGGCGGCTAAAATATTGTCAGACATCTTAACCCTTGGATCAAATTTCACACTGATCATGGCCGAATCTGCTTCGTCACCAAAAGTCAGTTTTAATTTATAAGTGCCAGGCAATACATCAACACCACCTGACTCTCGGTTTCCTCTTGGCTCCCTTCTACTTGGTCTGTCTGCACCTTTTTCATCAAGGTACCAATACATTCTATTCACACCCTCCTCTTTTGGGGCCTTTTGATTCAAAGTTCTGATCAACTCACCGCTGCTGTTGTACACTTCAAGCGTAAGTGAATCATAATTCACTTTTTCGGTATCATCAGGCTTTTCTTCAGGAGTATCTTCCGTGTCTTTACCCTTTTTCTTTCTCTTTTTATTTCCATCCTCTTCCTCTTCAGCCTTCTTCTCTTCTGGTTTATTTACCACGTAAGAAATCATGGCTCCACGCGGACGATTCTCACCATTGAAAATAGCATCTGCTCCAAACCTGGTACCTGAAGGCTCCTGATTAAGCGTAAGGTAAGCTTCAGGCGGATCGAATAATACAACTTTCTTTTCTAAAACCGATTGGCCATTTGTCGCCATCTCACGTAACGGGCGGATGTCATCAATCACATAGGCCGCACGTCCATATGTACCAATTACCAAATCATGCTCTCTAGGGTGAATGGCCAAATCCATTGTAGAAACTTTTGGATAACTTTCATCCCACTGCGTCCAGTTGCTTCCACCATCTATAGAAACATACAGTCCGCCTTCAGAGCCTAAAAACATGAGTTTCGGCTCCACTGGATCTTGCACAAATGATAAGGTATAATTCCAAACCTGACTCTCATTTACAATGTTGGTCCAGGTGGCTCCAAAGTCTTTCGTGTGAAACAAATAAGGCTTGAAATCAAAGTTTCTATAATTGTTTACTACAGCAAATGCCTCTCCTGCATTATAAGTGGATGGCTTTATCTGCGCTACCCAGCCTGCATTTGGCATTCCTGGAGGTGTCACCTTCGTCCAGTTTTCACCACCATCTCTACTCAGCTGAATGAGCCCATCATCGGTACCTACCCAAAGCACACCTTGCTGCACCGGGCTTGGAGCTATCGCCAATATGGTAGTGTTATTTTCTGCCCCGGTGGCATCTATTGTTAACCCACCACTTTCATGTTGCTTCTGTTTTTCAGGATCATTGGTGGTAAGGTCTGGAGAAATGATTTCCCAGGTCGCTCCTTTGTCTTTACTGATATGTACGAATTGACTTCCAAAGTACACGGTTGAGTTGTCAAATGGGTCTTGTGAGATAGCCGCATTCCAGTTAAACCTTAGTCTAACATCCGGATCGGGATGAGTGGGTCTGACAATGCGTGTATGACCCGTTTCTCGATCGTACCTCACCACAAACCCTTGCTGCGACATAGAATAACCATACCTTGAGTTATCAGGATCAGGAATTACATCAAAACCATCACCAAACGACAGCTCCTGCCAGTAAGAGTTTCTTATACCCTGTGATTTCCAAACGTAAGCTGGTCCTCCCCAGGATCCATTGTCCTGCATTCCTCCATACACATTGTACGGATATTCCATATCTACATTGATATGGTAGAATTGAGCTAATGGTAAATTTTCAACGAATCTCCAACTCTTACCTCTATCATGCGTAATATTCAAGCCTCCATCATTTCCATCGATCATATAACTAGGATCCTCTGGGTGAATCCACCAGGCATGATGGTCAGGATGCACGCCACGTGTTGTACCATAAGCTGGCATCAGTTGAGAAAATGACTTTCCTCCATCCTCACTTACATTTACATAAGTAAAAATGCTGTATACTCTATTCTCATTAATTGGATCTACATAAATTTCAGAATAGTAAAATGGCCTGTTTCCAATATCTTCCTTGTTATTGATCATTTGCCACTTATAACCGCCATCATCGGATCTATACAGCGCGTTATCTTTAGACTCAACCAATGCATATACACGGTCAGGATTACTTCTGGAAACCGCTACTCCAATTCTTCCTAAATCACCTTTCGGAAAACCATCTTCATCTGTTATTTTCTTCCAGTTTTCCCCGCCATCAACTGTTACATATAATCCCGAACCAGGGCCACCAGAGTTGAAGGTCCAGGGTTTTCTGCGATGCTCCCACATGGCAGCAAATAATTTATTCGGATTAGATGGGTCGGCTACTAAATCTGCACAACCTGTTTTATCATTTACAAAAAGTACTTTTTCCCAGGTTTCGCCACCATCTGTGGTTTTAAATACACCTCTTTCAGGGTGTTCGCCCCATGGTGAGCCAATAGCACCAACATACACCGTGTTAGGATTAGATGCATCAATTACGATTCTATGGATGTGCCTTGTTTTCTCAAGACCCATGAGCTTCCAGCTTTTACCACCATCTAAGCTTTTATAAATACCAAAACCTCCATTTAAACTATTTCTAGGATTACCTTCACCAGTACCTGCCCACACCACATCAGGGTTACTTTGCTGTATAGCAACAGCTCCAATTGACATGACTTTTTCATCATCAAATATGGGCTCCCAATCAATACCCCCACTTCTTGATTTCCACAAACCTCCGGAAGCTGTGCCTACATAGATTACATCAGGCTGATCATGTACGGCATCAATGGCAGTTACTCTGCCGCTCATACCTGCTGGTCCGATACTACGTGGGTTGATACCTTTTAATTTCTCCATGTCCAATTGTTGTCCATGGGCTGCGGCTATGGTTAGGAAGATCAGAAAGATCCCCTGGAATGTTTTAATGAAATGTTTTAGCATAGTGAGTTTTAGTTAATTTCAACTCAATATGACGAATGTCAATCAGCTGTGCAAAAGAAGGTTGAGTGACAGCGACTATTATTCCATGAATGGTACCTAATCTATAAATGCTACTTCTTTCATAGCAAAGGATTTGATACCTTGCCTCGTCTCTATTTGCAATTTCCCCTCATCAGAAATATCAACTATCCTACCGGTAAAGGGCTTTCCATTTTTAAAAATATGGTCCTCACCAAACCAATAGAGATTGTCGAGATAAGCACTTTTCAATTTGTCTCTGGCTCCAGCTCTAAGAGACAGGTAACGGGCTTCTATGCATGATGCAATGTTTTCCAAAACTTCCTGTAGCTCGTATGTGCTGCCGATAATTTGTGAAAGAGAAGTCGCGGTGGCAATTTTAAAAGCTTGCTGATTTACATTTAACCCAATACCTACAACGCTTTTGTCTATGGTTTGCTTTTTGAGGAAGTTTTGAATGAGAATGCCACAAACCTTTTTGTCTTCAAAGTATATATCATTGGGCCACTTTACCTGAAAACCATTTTTTAATGTTTTTAGGAAATCGAGAATACCCAGAGACACTATTATATTCAAGTCGAATTGCCTGACGATTGAAACAAATAGCGGCTTCAGCAGGACAGAAAAGGTAAGGTTTTTGCCAGGAGCAGACTCCCAATGATTACCTCTTTGACCCTTCCCAGCAGTTTGATCGTTAGTGATTACTATGGCCCCTTCCGAAAGTTTGCCTTCATTTGCATAATCAACAGCAATGTCATTCGTAGAGTGACAAGATGGCAGGAAATAGACCGTTTTGCCTACAAATAATGGTTTGGCAAGACTTTTATACAAGTATTTTCGTAGTTTTGTTAAGTAAATCAAAGATACTGAATGGATGTAAATAACAACTCAGCCTCCTCTGAAAAATTAAGTGAGATAGTGGTGAAGGGTATGCAGGAGAAAAAGGCCTCTGACATTGTTATATTGGACTTAAGGGACGTAAAAAACGCAATCGCAGACTTTTTCGTTATTTGTTCAGGAAACTCTGACACTCAGCTAGATGCCATTGCAGACTCAATAGACCAACAGGTTTCTAAAGAACTTCAGCAAAATCCCTGGCATCAGGAAGGCAAAAGCACAAAAGAATGGATGTTAATGGACTACGTTGATGTTGTAGCCCACATTTTCAAAAAAGACAAACGCCAATTTTACTCTCTAGAAGAACTTTGGGGAGATGCTAAGATCGAGTCTGTCGAAAATGTAGCCTAAACTGAACATTAAATAATAAGTAATCGTTAAACTGTGAATTGAATAATCTGAAACACACACATGCCTGATAAGAATAAGAAAATAATTCCTAATAAACCTCAAAGACCTAATTATCAAGTTTGGGTAATTGTGATACTAATATCTCTGATCTTTGGAATCACTTACATGAACCAGTCTAATAATCTGGTGCCCGTTACGATGAGTAGGTTTGAAAACATGCTGTACAGCAATGATGTAAAGCGTGTTGTTTTAATTAGAAATCAAAAGTACGTAGAGGTATATCTCAAACCAGAGGCCGTTCAAAACGCCAAATACAGTACTGAGCTTGAAAATAATAATACCTTCGGCCTTGATAATAGTGGCCCACATTACAAGTTGAACATTGGCTCTGTAGATAGCTTTTTAACTCAATATCAAGAGTTAAACGACAAACTACCCAAAGATCAACGTGTTGACTATGAGGTTGATGATAAGTCAGATATTACAAGCATTTTCATGCAATGGGGATTTTTGTTCCTAATACTATTCGGTTTTTGGTTTTTAATGAGACGAATGACCGGTGGCGGTGGCCCTGGTGGTCAGATATTCAATATAGGTAAGTCAAAAGCTGCCTTGTTTGATGCCGAGAATAAAGTTAAGATCACATTTGACAATGTGGCAGGTCTCGATGAGGCTAAAGAAGAGGTAAAGGAAATCGTTGAATTTCTTAAAAACCCCGGAAAATTCACCAAATTAGGCGGTAAAATTCCTAAAGGTGCATTGTTAGTAGGCCCTCCAGGTACCGGTAAAACATTATTAGCCAAAGCTGTAGCTGGTGAAGCTGCAGTGCCATTTTTCACACTGTCAGGTTCTGACTTTGTAGAAATGTTTGTTGGAGTTGGAGCTGCAAGAGTAAGAGATTTATTTAAGCAAGCTAAAGAAAAGGCACCTTGTATCGTATTTATTGATGAGATAGATGCCATTGGCCGATCAAGAGGTAGAGGCCAAATGCCAGGATCTAATGATGAAAGAGAGAATACTCTTAACTCATTATTGGTTGAAATGGATGGATTCTCTACGGACTCGGGTGTAATTATTCTGGCTGCGACTAACCGTCCTGATGTACTTGATAGTGCATTGATGCGACCTGGTCGTTTCGACAGACAAATCAGTATTGATAAACCAGACATCGTTGGAAGAGAAGCGATATTTAAAGTACACCTTAAGCCATTGAAAATGGATAAGGATGTTGATCCTAAAAAACTTGCGGCTCAAACACCTGGTTTCGCTGGTGCTGAAATTGCCAACGTTTGTAATGAAGCAGCCCTTATTGCTGCCAGAAAAGATCGTGCAGCTGTATGCATGCAAGATTTTCAAGATGCAGTAGATAGAGTTATTGGTGGTCTTGAAAAGAAAAGTAAAATCATCTCTCCTCATGAGAAAAAGATTGTTGCATACCACGAAGCTGGTCATGCAGTAGCGGGATGGTTCCTGGAACATGCCGACCCATTGGTGAAAGTAAGTATTGTACCTCGTGGTGCAGCTGCTTTGGGTTACGCACAGTATTTGCCAAAAGAACAGTTCTTGTACCAAACAGAGCAACTTATTGATGGTATGTGCATGGCATTAGGCGGAAGAGCTGCCGAAGAAATTGTATTTAATAAGATTTCTACTGGTGCATTAAGCGACCTTGAAAGAGTTACCAAAATGGCTTATAGTATGGTATCTGTATATGGTATGAACGATAAGATTGGTAATGTTTCGTTCTACGACTCTAAACAATCTGATTACAACTTTACCAAACCATATTCTGATACAACGGCAGAGACAATAGATCAGGAAGTAAGAAAACTGATTGATGAGGCTTTTGAAAGAACTAAACAACTTTTACTTGATAAAAGAGACAAACTTGAAGTAATTGCTCAAGAGCTATTAGAGAAAGAAATCATTTTCCAGACTGATTTAGAGCGATTAATTGGCAAAAGACCATTTGATGCTCACACTACTTATCAGGCTTATACCAACAACGGTAATGGCCAGGAAAAATCTGATGATAAAAAGGACCCAAAAAGTGCTGCTGATTCTGAGAAAACAGATCAAGCTTCACCTTCTGACACAACCGAAAGTAAATCTGAGGTAGATGTAGATAAGGAGAGTTAATTTAAAAGTAATTTCAAAAGAGCTGTCTTAAAATTAGTTACTATTTTAGGGCAGCTTTTTTATTTTTAGCCAATGCTTAAATCAATACAAAGTCTAAAAGGTAAGAAACTTTATTTTGCTTCAGATTTTCATCTTGGTGCTCCATCTAAAAAAGATAGTCTCGAGCGAGAAATGAAAATTGTCAGATGGCTTGATGCAATTAAGCAAGATGCTCATACTATATTTTTGCTAGGAGATATATTTGACTTTTGGTTTGAGTATAAGCATGCTATTCCTAAAGGCTTTATAAGATTACAAGGCAAATTAGCCGAGTTATCAGACAGTGGGTTACCGATCGTCTTTTTTACTGGCAATCACGACATGTGGATGTTTGATTACTTTACCAAAGAATTAAATATCCCCATTTATCGAAAGCCGCTTGAGCTAGAAGTTGAAGGTAAAAATCTGTTAATTGGTCATGGAGATGGTCTGGGGCCTGGTGATAACTCTTATAAATTTCTTAAGAAGATATTTGAGAGTAAAGTTTGCCAATGGCTTTTTGCACGGCTCCATCCAAATTTTGGAATAGGATTGGCCAATTTTTGGTCAAAGAGAAGTCGAATCAGCAATGCAAAAAAAGACGAGGATACATTTAAAGGTGAGAAGGAATTCCTTTGGCAGTATTGTAAGGATATTGAAGCCCAAAAACATCATGAATATTACGTTTTTGGCCATAGACACCTTCCTCTTGACTTAGAGGTTGGGCAAAACAGCCGGTATTATAATCTAGGAGAATGGGTAAACTATGATACCTATGGCGTTTTCGATGGTGATACATTTGAATTGAAAACATTTGAGAAATAGATTAGTCTATATTCTACTTATTTTATCCTTGGGCGTACAGGCCCAACAATTACAACTTATCGACTCCTTACAAATTGCCGAACCATTAAGCGTTTCAATGGACAGATTGGGCAACTTCTACTTAGTTTCTAAAAATGGTACAATCAAAAAATATAATAGCCGCAATCAATTTGAGAATGACTTTTCACCACAAAAAGTAGGGCGTCCGTCATTGATAGAGGCATGGAATCCGTTAAGGCTTTTTGTTTTTTATGAAGGTCTTCAGGAGTACCTTTTCTTAGACCGTTTTATGACTTCTGCTAATAGATTTAATGTTCGGGAAATTACTGATTATGCCGGGTTGGTTACTGTAAGCGCGGACAATAACCTTTGGCTCATAGATCTGACCGAATTTGGCTTGAAAAAGTTTAATACTACCTTCAATCAAGTGACTATCAGTACACCGTTTGATCTATTGTTGGATCCGGAGCGATATGATATTTCACATATACGTGAATACCAAAACCTTGTCTTCGTGAGTGACCGTGAATCTGGAATCTTAATTTTTGATAATCTCGGCAACTATCTAAGGAAGCTACCTTATAAAAAGGTAGCATATTTTAACTTTCATGAAAGCATGATCTACTTTGTAGAGGGTGGCCATTTCAAATTAATAGATATTTATACCGGTGAGACTTCGACTTACCCAGCACCAGCCCAAAGTGCTTTTAGTTTGTATGATGGGAAAATTGTCCGATTTTTTCTGCCAAAACAAGTTCAGATTTGTGAATTAAGACCATAAATCAGTAAAATCCCCCATATTACGTGATTCATGGTTAGATATTTCTTTGCAACTTGTATCTAAGTTCTGATTGATTCAAAAAATCTTCCCTTGTTGAGGCATCTGCCGATCGAGGGAAGTTTTTTATTTTAACCCATTTTCACTCCGTCAAATATTTCTGTTGACACCCCTAAATCTAACTTTGCTCTTATACACTGGCCAGCCTTCAGCCCTGCTATAATCGCCCCCTCATAATACCCTACATTTACTCCAAAATCAATCCAGTCACCGGTTATTACCAAATTTTCAAATCCCGTTTCATCAGCTTTTAGTCTATACTTATTTGTGCCTGGTAAGGAAAGCGTGTACCTATCCGTTGGGTTTACATTAGCTCTGAAATATTGAGTTTTTAGTTTTGCAAAATCGGTAGTAGCAACTTCTGAGAAATCAAAAATAATGTCGAAGTCTATTCCTTCTGGATACTCTCCTGTTGTCGCTTGCTTAAAAAACCATCCCATATTATCTCTAAGCCATTGTTCTGAAATGCGCATCACTCTTTCCTTTTGCTGCTCCGGGTATTGCACATCGTCAAATGCAGGAACTACTTCAGGGTCTAAAAATGATCCTGTATAGTAAACCAGCAGCCCTGGCTTATCACCATTCCAATTTTCATATGGCATTACCTGCGACATATCAATCCAGGAGTATTGGGGTGAAGCATATGTAACGAGGTTTGGCCTGGATCCTTCAGGGAATCCCCATTCTTTCAGATTCATACCCAGCTCTTTTAAACCAGGCTTCAGCCATAACTGCATTGACATGGTCGGAATACTCTTCACATGATTGTACATGGCATTCCACTTATTATTCTTAGCAATAATTTCTTTACAAATCCCCTGTTTGCCCCCCAGTACATCAATTGGAATTCCCAAAATAGCATAATCAAATTCTTGCCCTTTGTGCAGTGTTAGTTCATTGGCATCCTTCCAGTTTGTCCATGCCATTTCAAGGTCTATATCGTTGGCTTGTAACTTCTTAGCTTGATCATCTTCTATCTGATCGTACAGAGGTTCCCCCGGCCATACTTCAATCCCTTTAAATTTATAAGTGGGTGTGTATGAGTTATTTTTTAATGACACCTGTTCTGCCATCGAAATTTCCTCTATCTCTCCTGATTCTGAGTAATGCACCTGCTTTACTTTATGGAAAAACTTGAATTTCACTCCTCTATCCTTCAGCACTAAATAGATGGGAGTAATCATGGTGTCTGCTGTACCGGCCTTAAATTTCCATACAAATGCTCCTTTATAACCCATTGATAAAGTAAGGAAGTGCAGTCCAACACCTGCAGCTAATGCGCCTTGTTGTTTAGGACCCGTTAGGTTATGAAAAGTACCCACATACAAAAACCTTACGATTGCTGACTCCAGCAGTTGTTGACTGGCTCCATGCTGAGAAAGCCATTCACGATAATCCAGATGGTTTATTTTATCATAATGCAACTCACCTTTGGCAGGATCAAATACATCTAACAGTATGCCCTTAATGTTTGTAATTCCAAACTCAGCAAACACCACTATCCAATAAAAATGCTGGTCAATTGCTTCTAACCCATGCACCAGCTTTGAGAACCAGCCTCCAATATCTTTTAAGAGCTCAGCAATAATATTTTGAACGCTTAAGCGCTTTTGAGCATCTTTCTCACTGACCATATGTTGGATTAGAGCCACCAAATGATTAAAGTAGTGCTCAGCCTCGTGTTGTACTGTTTGCTCTATATGTCGTACACCAATTAAATCCTTGATTTTAGTCCATACACTATGTTGTTGAATAGGTTGAATTTGCTGCTTTTTGGCATGCGCCAGTAACCCCGGGCTATTGGGGTTTTTATCAAATAAAATTTCTACAACGAGTTTGATTGCTTTCTCAATTATAGCAGAAAACGGCAGCGGGCCTCCCTGTCCAGGAACGTAGTCGTTTGAGGGGAAAATAATATTCTTTTTGATCCATTTACCGGTCTCCTTATCAAAATGTGTGAGGAGTGTCGTGCTTTCTTCTTCAAAGGCATCGCGCCAACTTTTAAAAGGACTATCAGGCATTAAGTTATTTGTCTCACACTCTTTGTAAGCATCCTGAATAAGCCTAAAAGCATTTTCATACCATCCTTGAGCTATATGTATACCATGCTCCTGGATACGCTCCTTTGGCCCCCTGCCAGTTGCAGTTTTACCTCCTAGCCTCCAGCCCATTTGATAAATCGTGATATCATAATGATCTTGCCAGTTCGGGTATGAGGTAAGTTCGTAAGTAGCGGCCAGCGAAGACATACCACTTCCAAGCACTGCAATTTTCTTTTTAGTTTTTTGCATGAGTTATTATTTACAGGATTTTGTCTGTCAATTGATTTCTAAAGTGACTTTGAGCCGGGGTGTCGGTCACAATAAGCGGATACACAGGCTTATTGTGAGAAACATACTGCAATAGTATCGGACACTGATTCCATTTTGAGGCTTCTTTATAAAGATTGTCTAATTCAGGTAGAATGAGTATTTCATCAAAAAAGTCTTCTAAAACGCCAGGTAAGTTATGAGCCTTGTGTAGGACATAGGCGATTTCCTCTTTTGTCATTGGGTATTTGGAAGGGTAGAATGCGTTGATATCAGTAATAATAGAAACTGCACCCCCTCTTGGGTTGGCAAATATTTTACCCAATATGCCAAAAGAAACACCTTCCACCATTGATTGCGCATAGAGCAGCCGATAAAGCACAATACTCATGAAATACTGCTCATAAACTGTCTCTTTAAAAGCCAGCGAATTAGCAACTTCATACCCAGCTACTATGCTGGAGTTATGGGCTTTATACCAGGTTACCTCATTTGGACTGGCAATATAATTGAGCCAATGCTGGACAGCAATTGGAATATCATTCGTACTTAAGCCAGCTTCGTGAATAAGTGCCGCTAGCGTACTTAAATAGATGAAATGACTATTTACCGCTCTCCACCAGGGGCTTCCGGGCTTATCACCTGATAGTGGATTAAGTACCCCGCGCTTCATTTCCCATTGCATAAAAGCCAACTCAGAATTTCCCAACCCATCTTTTTCAGGATCTAAGGCATCTCCGTATTTTTTATAAAATGCTAATCTAAGATTGTATCTGCCCTGGGGAGAATCCGACACCCCTTCAACAATTTTTCGTGCCTGAGATTCTAACTTTTTTAAGTCACTCAATTTATAAAATACATATGGTTTGATTATTTTCTTAAATCTTCACATAAATTTTCATTGTTCAAACTATAATCCGATTTTAGTACCATAGAAAAACTGTAATCGTTAAAAATGAATGATTGCCTCGTGCTGCACAAAAATTAAAAGCATTCTAATCCTATCAGGGTTATGTTGGTTAGTTCCAATTCAGCTCTCATATTCTCAAAATACAGTAGTTCTTGATGAGGCAGAATCATTAACCCACATTGGTCAAAACACAACTTATTTAGAAGACCTCAGCGGTACTTTAAGAATTGCTGACATTGTTAGTGGTAGATTCACTGATCAATTTCAAAAGACTGACCAAGTTGTACCTAACTTTAGTAGCACAGGATCTGCCTATTGGTTAAAATTCGATATTCAGCAACAAGCAAATGAGACGTTCTATCTGGAAGTAGGCACTGCCTTTATGGATTCAATCTCGCTTTTTCAGTTTAATGAGGCGGGAGATTTACAATCTGCACGATATAGTGGTGATGATTTACCATTTGAACACCGAGAGGTTTTAATCGGCAACTACCTGTTTGAGCTTAATATTCCTCAAAATACTACACACACATTTTACCTAAGAATCAAAAGTAAGCAACCGCTTTTCTTTCCACTTAGAGTGGGGACTTTAAAACAATTTACTGAGTACAACCACAATCAAGATTATATTCAAGGGATATATTTTGGCTTTATGCTCATGATCTTTTTCTATAATCTGTTTCTTTATTTTAAAAGTAAGGGAGAGGTTGTATTTGGTCTATGTCACCTACGTATTGAGCATAACCTGGTTTATGGCCTCGGTGTATGGTTATTTCTTTGAATATTTTTGGCCAAACGCCCCATGGATCAATCAAAATGTTGTTGTGAGTTCAGGCCTTACGATGATTACAGCCACCATTTTCACACAATACTTTTTAGAGCTAAGGAAGAATAAATCGTGGCTTAATTACGGCACATATGTATTCCTTGGTATTGGAGCTATAGTTTGCCTCTTAGTACTCTCCGACTTTAAAATAATAGGACTTCAGTTAGCGCAAGGGGGGCTACTGCTTATGGCAATTTATTATTTAGGACTAGGTATATATTATAAACTTAAAGGACGAAGGGAGGCAACCTATTACCTCATTGCCTGGGGCTTTTTATTAGTGGGTATCATCTTCGGTTTGTTAGAGTCTTTAAATGTAATACCTGTTATGCCTTATTTAAATGCAATGCAAGTAGGCTCTGGTATAGAGGCGCTTCTCCTCTCATTTGCTTTGGGTGAGAAAATAAGAACATACAAAGAGCAAAAAGAAGAGGCTTTGAACATGTCTTTAATTGCTGCACGTAAAAATGAAGAATTAATAAAAGAGCAAAACGAACGACTTGAAAAACAGGTAAAAATTCGAACGGAAGAAATAGTACTTCAAAACAAAGAGTTAGTTGATCTCAATGAAGAAAAAAATAACTTGATAAGCATTGTTGCTCATGACCTGAGAAACCCTTTGAGCCAGCTTAAAGGGTTTATTAACCTAATAAAAATGGATTCGACAAAGCTATCTGATGAAAATAAAGAACTGCTCAACATGATGCACGATTCATCAGAAAGGTTAACTCAGATGATATCCAGAATTTTGGATATTAAAGCAATTGAAGCCAAGGAACTTAATCTAAATCTAAAAAAACTTAATTTAAGCAAACTGGCATCGCAAGTTGTGAAAGGCTTTGAGTTAGAAGCGGTAAATAAGCATATCACAATCATTGAGGAGCATGCTGGCCCGGTATATTGTTTGGCAGACAAGGACTATCTAATACAAGCTATTGAAAATCTGATCTCTAACGCCATTAAGTTCTCGCCAAGATCAAGTGAAGTAATTATTAAATCAAGTGTAGCAGAAGGATTTGCATTTATCGATGTTGTTGATAATGGGCCGGGTATCAGTAAAGAGGAACAACAAATGTTATTTAAGAGGTACCAGAAGCTTTCTGCAGTACCTACCGCTGGTGAGTCTTCGACAGGCCTGGGACTATCCATTGTTAAGAAATATATCGATGCGATGAATGGTGAAATTTTATGTGATAGCGAGATTGGTGCTGGATCTACATTTACCATCAAGCTACAAAGTCACGAAGATTAAAAACATTCAACTCAACAAGGCACAAAAAAGAAAAGCCTCCAGGTCAGGAGGCTTTTCTAAGGTCAAAAACTCAAAATAAATAGGATAAATTCTTAATTCATCCAATAACAACAACGCTAATATAACAAATAATCGTAAAAAAAGATTTACGATTTTGTAAAATTATTCAAATTTAGTTAACAGGCTGTATCCCATCAACTTACCTCTCCCATTGTAGCTTTCACTCTTCACCACACCTACATCTTTAGCTATCCATTCTACTCCTTTACTGCTTTGGTTCATCACAGTTTTCATATTCACATCGTACGATATTTTGTAGCATTCAAAAGTACCGGCTGGTGTAGTGATAGTCTCTTTTGCTTCCACTTTTCTGTTTTCAATCTTTATACTAATTGTCATAGGGATATCTCCTGTCATAGTGATGCTACCGTCATCCAACTCATCCCCTACATTTAGCTCACTTGGTATCTGTATATTATCGATATCCATCTGGAAGTTCATCTCTTTAAATGACTCCATCATTTGAGCAGGCATAAAGCGTTGCATGTCCATTTCTATTACGCCATTGGCACATGTCATTTCAACATCTTCATTTTCTAAAATTAATTCATCCTTCTTGTCGTAAGTTTTAAAATCAATCTGCGCCTTCCAACCATTCGAGGTTTCTTCATAACTATCAATTTTGCTTACAGTTCTTCCAGAAACCTTATCCTTATGATCATACGAGGTGATTTCATAAACCGTACCCTCCTCAATATCATAGTACGGATTGCATTGACCATTTACACTCAAATGGCCGATAATGAAGCATGCAACTAGTAAAAGTAATTTTTTCATGGTCAAATATTTTTTTTGTGGACTGAAATTAATCAATTTTTTGCCCATTTGATAGTTCAAATATTTAAAATCAAAGAAATTAGTGTTCGATATCGTTCATTTTTGTACATTAAGGGACAACAATTGATGTCAAATCAGCCTTCAGGCTCAGCACCGAGTTTGGCATCATTTTTAACTAAGAAGACAGTTAACCTAAACAACTTAAATTTTGGAAAAAGAGATTGGCAAAATACTAATGATAGATGATGACGAGGATGTGCTATTGGCGGCCAAGTTGTTGTTAAAGAAACATGCCCACCAGGTAATTATTGAAAAGAACCCAAAAAAGATACCTTTCTTACTCAACAATGATACATACGATGTCATATTGCTTGACATGAATTTTAGTAAAGACACCACCAGTGGTAAAGAAGGTTTCTATTGGTTGGGCCATATACTCGAGCAGGATCCAACTGCGGTGGTTATCATGATTACGGCCTTCGGAGATGTAGAAATGGCTGTCAGGGCATTGAAAGAAGGTGCTACAGACTTTGTATTAAAGCCATGGCAAAACGAGAAATTGCTTGCAACCATATCTACAGCCATTAAGCTTAAAAAGTCTTATAAAGAAGTCGATAAGCTAAAAAAAGCTAAAAAGCAGCTCGAAGAGGATATTAACCAACCTTTTAAAGATATCATTGGTAATAGCAAGCCTATGAGGGATGTATTTAACCTCATTGAAAAGGTAGCTAAAACAGAAGCTAACATCCTCATTCTAGGTGAAAACGGAACGGGTAAAGAGTTAATTGCTCGAGCCGTTCATCAAAGGTCACTGAGAAAAGATAACAGCTTTATATCAGTAGATATGGGCGCTATTACTGAGACATTATTTGAAAGTGAGCTGTTTGGCCATAAAAAAGGGGCTTTTACTGATGCAAAAGAAGATCGCGCTGGACGTTTTGAAATCGCAAGCGGAGGTACGCTCTTTTTAGATGAAATTGGAAATCTTAGTTTACCATTACAATCTAAACTACTTACGGTTTTACAAAATCGTATTGTCACCAGAATTGGTACCAATAAAGAAATTCCCATAGACATTAGGTTAGTGTGTGCCACTAATATGGATATACATGAAATGGTACAGGACAATACATTCAGACAAGATCTGCTGTATAGAATTAATACGGTCGAAATACACCTGCCTCCTTTACGGGATCGACTAGAAGACATTCCTTTGTTGAGTGAACATTTCATCAAACTATATGCTAAGAAATACCGCAAAGAGGTCATGAGTATTAATCCGGATGCCGTTCAAAAACTAAAAAAATACAGCTGGCCGGGTAATATCAGAGAACTACAGCACGCATTGGAGCGAGCGATTATTATGAGTGATAAACCTGAATTGACATCGGAAGATTTTCAATTTCTCACTCAGGGTAAGTCCTCAAACCAAGATGTTGGCACAGACAATTTAAACTTAGATGAGGTAGAAAAAACCATCATTCAAAAGGCCATTAACATTCATGACGGCAACATATCAAAAGCGGCTGAGGAGCTTGGCTTAACGAGAGCCTCCTTGTATCGCAGGCTCGAAAAACATGGACTTTAATAATTCTAAAATAGCCATTTATGCCCGAGTGGGCTTGCTCACTCTAACCATCTTTCTATTAAGCTACACGCTTTATAGTGATGCATTTATCATTACACAACTGGTGATATTTATTCTGTTTGGTCTTCAGATATACTCACTTGTTAAGTTTATGGATAAGGGCAATAATGAGCTTATGAATTTTTTAAACTCCATTAGATATGACGACATATCATATACTTATACCACGGATTCTAAAAACGAAGACATTAACAAACTCAATAATGAGTTAAATAAAGTCCTTAAAAACCTTCGTGAAGTCAGGAAAGAAAAAGAAGCTGACTTTCAATACCTAAAAAACATTGTGCAGCATGTTGGCATCGGCCTGATCACTTTTGATAAGCAGGGAAAAATTCAGATCATGAATACTGCAGCTAAAAAGTTGCTGAAAGTAAATCAGGCTGAAGCCATTGATGATTTGAACGTAGTAAGTCCAAGTCTGGTCGAAATATTTAGGCGCCTGAGAACTGGAGGTCGTGATCTGATCAGGTTAGAAATTGGTGGAGACATTGTACAACTGGCGATATATGCTATCGAATTGACACTCCGTGGTGACGAGTTTAAGCTTGTATCTATCCAAAACATTCAGAGTGAGCTCGAAGAAAAAGAAATGGAAGCCTGGCAAAACCTAGTGCGTGTGCTTACTCATGAAATCATGAACAGTGTAACACCCATTTCTTCTTTGGCTAATACAGTAGAGGAAGAGCTCAAGACACAGTTAGGTAATGATCAGGATGTAAACCACATTACCAACGATGAAGTTGAGGATCTTCACCTGGCCATTCAAACCATTAAAAAGAGGAGTCAGGGTTTAATTAGATTCGTCCAGGATTTTAGAAATCTTACTCATATCCCAAAACCAAAGATTTCGGGTATTGAAGTAGAGGGTTTGCTCAATGAATTGCTACTTTTACTTAAGAATGAAGCCGAGAGCAACAACATCATTATTAAAGTTCGCATTGATCCTAAGAACTTAACTATCAATGCAGATAAGGAATTAATTGAACAAGTACTTATCAACCTCATAAAAAATGCAATACAAGCATTTGATGAGCAAACCAATCGATTGGTTGAGATCAGTGCTTATGTAGATGAGAAAAGCAGACCCATTATTTCTGTCAAAGACAATGGTAACGGTATTGATGATGAGGCGCTTGAGAAAATATTTATTCCATTCTTTACTACCAAAAAAACCGGATCAGGTATTGGCTTGAGCCTCTCCAGACAAATTATGAGGCAGCATCAAGGCATGCTGGGTGTCAAATCAAAACTTGATGAGGGCACAGAGTTTTTCCTTAGGTTTTAGAATAATCGCATTATTTTATAGATTTACGGATTACCTGAATAGAAACAACTCAATGGATATACAAAACAAGATCACTCAAATTTTAGTAGACAAGCTTGGAATCGCTGAAACTGAGGTAACAGCCGATGCTAACTTTGTTAAAGACCTGGGAATAGACTCCTTAGACTACGCAGAGTTAGTAATGGAATTTGAGCAGACTTTTGATATAAGAATACCTGATGAAGACGCAGAACAACTCCAAACTATCAATCAGGCTGTCAATTATATTGATAAGAAAATGAAGGCCTAAGCAGGCTCAAGATCATATAGATTGTGCTCAATTACATCACCAAAATAAGTGCAACAGGGTTTTATCTCCGTTCTGAGCACATGCATTCTCGAGTTATCCACGTGAAGTATCACCTCACTGGTCGAATTGCACTGATGGCAAGAAAGGCCTGATGTATCCTTTTCAATACTCTTAATGAGCATTTTTGCTATCTGTTTTTCAGTGCCGGTGGCACTTACATTATCAAGTTTTACTTTTACCATACGCTTTAGACAATTGCTATAATCCAAGGTTTAATTGCCAACTTATGTATTAATGGAAAACAGCACTAAAAGGTCACCCTATTGCGCTGTAAAAGATTGCGGAGCCTCATGGTAGTTACACAATTTAATACTTTTTCCTACTTGTTCTCTATTTAATATCATTTTATTTTCTGGCTCCTTTTCAGAAACTTGTGACCAACAAAGTTGATCTTCGTTCCATACTACCATCATTTTGGAGTTGTCAGAAAGTAAAATATCATTCTCATAAACTTCCGTCTCGTGCTTATCAAAAAGCCCTGTGAACTGAAGTAATATATGCCCTTTCTTGTGGAGTTTGCCCTTGCTACAATCTATTGCATTTAGTCTAACAAGCAGCTTTTCCTCTTTGTCCCATGCCTTAAATTTAAATTGTCTTACCATATTATAAATTACATCGGCTTTAACTTAAAATCAAGTGCATGAAAAAAGCCCGGTACTTTTACCGAGCTTTTGTGACCTCCGCAGGATTAATTTCATTGATCCTTCAGTCGTTACGAATTCCGAAAGCAAGGCCAGCAATTTGCAATTGCTTTCTTTTGAGCTTTTTACTCTCACAAATTCTCATTGTTCGAGCCAAGAAGCACAAAAGTCCTGACGAAACTGTCAGGACTTTGCTCTCTTAGTGACCTCCGCAGGATTCAAACCTGCAACCTCTTGAGCCGTAATCAAGTGCTCTATTCAGTTGAGCTAGGAGGCCAATATTTAATAGTTGCTCTTTTGCAACCTTTATTTAATTCTCATTCAACCCCGCACTTGTAATCAAGTGCTTCCCGATAGCTATCGGGAATGAGCCAGGAGGCCAAATATTATCAATTAAATGCAACCTTCTCACTGTAGCTAGATGCTTTATCAAATTGAGTCAGGAGACCTTGCTTTTAATGAGTTGCAAAAGTAAATAATAATTTCTTCAAAAAAAGATATTTTTTTATAAAACCTTATCTTTGCCGCCTACAATAAAAACGGATAACTGAGGTTAGTATACATATGAAGAAACTAGGATTATCACTTTTCATTTTTTGCATTGCAGCACTTTCAATAGATGCCGTAGCACAGACTGCTGGAGACGATACTTTTGGACCAAAAGAAAAGAAAGGCAGACCAGATGTGCCCGGTACATTTTTAATTGAGCTGGGTTGGAATATCCTTCAGGAAGCTCCTGAAAGTATGGACACGAAAATTTTTGGATCACGCTCATTAAACATGATCTATTTTTATGATATCCAAATCGGTAACTCAAAGTTTTCTTTCTTACCTGGTATAGGAGTAGGACTCGACAGGTATAAATTTGATAACAATGTAACCTTAAATCAAGGCCTTGACGCTAACAATAATACAGTAGTAACAGTCGATACACTAACTACTGACCTTGACAAATCTATGTTGATCACTAATTACTTTGACATCCCTTTAGAGTTAAGGTTTCATACCAACCCAGGCGATAAAAAAAGAAGTTTTAATGTGGGAGTAGGAGTTAAAGGTGGTGTAAGATTTAGTTCACTTACTAAAACCAAATATGACGATGGCATTGAAAATGTGAAAGAAAAGAACAAAAGAAGCTTTGAGCTTAATAGATTCAGATATGGAGTAACTGGTCGTATTGGAGTAGGAGGATTCAATGTGTTTTATTATCACAGCTTATCAGAACTTTTTGATGGCAACGGACCCGTTGGCACTGAAAACACAACTAATATAACTGTGGGACTATCATTCAAAGGATTCTAAATAAATAAGATTCTAAAATTGAAAAAGCCATTCATCTTTCAGACGAATGGCTTTTTTATGATGGCAATATTTAAAATTTAATTTCCCTTAAACTGTGCTTTACGTTTTTCTAAAAAAGCATTAACCCCTTCCTTATAATCTTCCGAAGTTCCTGCAATTTCCTGACAATATGCTTCATAATCAAGCATTTCATCTAATGAAGCATTCCCTGATTTGTTCAACATCTTCTTCATAAGGCCAATTGCCTTGGTTGGAGCATTAGCGTAATAATCAGTGTATTCTTTTACTGCAGCATCTAACTTATTTAATGGCACTACTTTATTAACAAGCCCTAACTCATAAGCCTCCGGGCCTTTAATCCTACTCCCCATAGTGGAAAGTTCAAAGGCTTTTGCACTTCCAACCAACCTAGGTAGAAAGTAGCTTGAGCCAGAGTCTAATACCAAGCCTATATTAATAAATACCTCGGTCATCATAGACTCTTCAGCAGCAACGATCAGGTCACAAGCCAATGCCATCGAACAACCCGCACCAGCTGCCACTCCATTTAGGCGGCAAATGACTGGTTTAGGTAACTCTCTCATGGCTCGTATTATCGGATTGTACCTCTTATGTAAAGATTGTATAAATGAGCGTTTCTCCTCTCCTGAAGAAGCCTTGAGATCTTGACCTGAGCAAAATGCCTTGCCTTCACCTGTCAACACAACAACTCTCACCTCATTGTCACGCTTTATTTGCTTAAATACATCCTGCAATTCGTAAGTAATACCATCGTTCAAAGCGTTGTATACTTCAGGCCTGTTAAGCGTGATAGTTCCTACACCATCTTTTACTTCGTATTTCAAAAATTCAAACATGTCTTAATTGATTTCCTATGTGAAAATATATATAGCTCCAAAACTAAGAATAAAACCTAATACAGCCCCCGAACTCACTTCACCAGGTGAGTGCGAATTTAGCGCAAGTCTTGCGGAAGATATCGCTCCGGCTATTATGAAGCTGGCCGTAAGTGGAATGAGCAATTCGTTACCGGGTAATTTAAAATTTAGCGCCAATAAAAAGCCGGCTATACCCCATGACCCGGCCGCATGCGCGCTAATTTTATACTTTGTACTAATCAAAGCCACAATCAAAATAACTACAGCTATGCAAGCAAAAATTACAATCAGAACATCGCTCATGCGAAGTTTGTAAGTAAATAAATAAGTGGTAAGGCCATAATAGACAGCAATGAATATGAAAGGCATTACACGTTCCTTCCGATTTTCCAATTTGATGCTACTAATACTTTTTGTGACCTTAAGCATAGCGACACTTAACAATGGAATAAAAAAAGTAAGTAAAAAAACCATGATCGCAACGGCAAGAATGCTATCTGTACTAATAGGTTGTAATAATGTAGGTGCGTAGAAAAACAAAACAACCACTAAATAAGTAGCTAATACAAGCGGATGAAATAGATACGAAAGCAGGTTGGCGAGAATTCTTGGCACTACATTTCTTTTCTTAGGCGGGCAACAGGAATATTTAATTGTTCACGATACTTGGCTACTGTTCTTCTGGCAATATTATAGCCTTTGCCTTTGAGTATTTTTTCAAGCTTATCATCAGAAAGCGGTTTCTTTTTATCCTCACCTTCAATGGCTCTTTTTAATTCGTTTTTCACTTCCCGGCTACTTACATCTTCACCAGAGTCGGTAGCGATCCCTTCACTGAAAAAGTATTTAAGTGGAAAAATTCCAAAATCCGTTTGTATTGATTTGCTATTGGCCACACGAGATACCGTTGAAATATCCATATGGATGATCTCTGCTATATCTTTTAAAATCATTGGTCTCAACTTACTCTCATCACCCTCTTGAAAATACTCATACTGGTATTCCAAAATAGCATTCATAGTATTGAGCAGAGTATGTTGCCTTTGTTTGATGGCATCAATAAACCACTTAGCTGAGTCCAGTTTTTGCTTTACAAAGCTTACCGTGTCTTTGAGCTTTTTATCAGTTTTATCGCTTTTGTCATATGCCTTGAGCATTTCAGAATATGAGCGACTCACTTTTAATTCGGGCGCATTTCGAGAATTTAAGGCCAGCTCAAGCTTTCCATTGTCGTTAGTTAATATAAAATCCGGGATTAGGTACTGCGTACGTGCCAGGCCAGCTGAGCTGCCCCCCGGTTTAGGATTAAGCTTTCTGATATAATCGATAGCATCCTTAATATAATCTTCGTCTTCAAGATCAAGTTTTTTCATGATCTTGCTATAATGTTTTTTAGTAAACTCCTCGAAACACTCTTCAATGATTTTCTTCGAAACAACTACATCAATGCTGCTTGTATTTCTTTCCTTTCTTTCCAGCTGAAGTAGCAGGCATTCTTGTAAGTCACGGGCAGCAATTCCAGGAGGGTCAAAATTCTGAATCTTACGTAGAATTTCCTCTACCTCATCTATATCTGTTTCAATATTCTGAGAAAAAGCCAGGTCATTGATTATAGCCTCCAAATCCCTTCTAATATATCCATCTGATTCAATACTACCCAACAGTTGCTTACCAATGGTATATTGCCTGTCATCAAGTTTTAAATACCCTAATTGATCAATGAGACGCTCATTCAGGGTGGAATGCATGGCAATAGGCATGTCCTTATCTTCATCATTATCGCCATCTCCCTGCATCTTATAGCCACTGAAGTCATCATCACGCAGGTAGTCATCTACATCTAAATCCTCCTCCTCTTTCCGCTCTTCTTCCTGGTACTCATCCTCTAGCTCATCAGACTCTTCCTTACCTTCCTCAAGTGCAGGATTTTCTTCCAATTCCTCCTCAATTCGACCTTCGAGCTCGGCAGTAGGCACCTGTAACAGCTTGATAAATTGTATCTGCTGAGGTGATAATTTTTGTTGTAAACTTTGGGTTAAACCAAGCTTCTGCATGCAGTCAAATTACTTAAAATGTGGTCTTACTAAATTTACGTCAAAGTTATTATATTTCAACTATTCTTTGAAAAAAAGCACAAATTATCGTTTTTTTGCGGCCTTTAATCCTGAGTAACCAGGATAAATAATCACCTCAATTTTAGACAGTTGTGACTACAATCAAACGAACAAAAATCAGTAAGGTTTTAAGTGATCCAAAAGTTGGAGAACAAGTAAACGTAAAAGGTTGGGTAAGAACATTCCGCAGCAATAGATTTATTGCCTTAAATGATGGTTCTACAATCAATAACCTACAAGCTGTAGTCGACTTTGAAAATTTTGATGAGCAATTACTCAGACGAATTACGACAGGAGCATGCGTTTCAATCCTGGGTCAATTGGTGGAGTCACAAGGTAAAGGACAGACCGTAGAGATCCTAACACAAGAGATTGAGGTGTTGGGTGATGCTGATCCTGACAAATATCCACTGCAGCCAAAGAAGCACTCTATGGAGTTTCTGAGAGAGAAGGCTCATTTGAGAGTGCGTACAAATACTTTCGGTGCGATATATCGCATACGACACGCAATGATATTTGCTGTGCATAAATTCTTTACAGAAAAAGGATTTTACAATGTACACACACCTATCATCACAGGTTCTGATGCAGAAGGTGCTGGTGAAATGTTTAGAGTAACCACCATGGATCCGGCAAACCCACCAAAAGATGAAGATGGCAACATAGATTATAAAGCAGATTTCTTTGGCAAGGAAACAAACCTCACCGTATCAGGTCAGCTTGAAGTAGAAACGGCTGCATTGGCGCTTGGTGAAGTGTATACTTTTGGACCGACTTTTAGAGCCGAGAACTCTAACACTTCTCGTCACCTGGCTGAGTTCTGGATGATCGAGCCGGAAATGGCATTCTACGACATCAATGACAACATGGATTTAGCTGAGGAGTTTGTTAAGTATCTGGCTAAATATGCCTTAGAAAACTGTCAGGAAGATTTGGCATTTTTAAACCAACGTAGCATTGATGAGGATAAGCAAAAACCTCAAAACGAACGCAATGAGCTAAGTCTCATTGAAAGGCTTGAGTTTGTCGCTAATAACGAGTTTGTAAGAATTACATATACCGAAGCGATTGACATTCTTAAAAACTCTAAGCCAAATAAAAAGAAGAAATTTCAGTACCTGATTGAAGAATGGGGCGCGGATTTACAATCTGAGCATGAGCGCTTTCTTGTAGAGAAGCACTTTAAAAAGCCAGTTGTCTTGTATAACTACCCCAAAAACATCAAAGCATTTTATATGCGCGCTAATGAGGATGACAAGACCGTGGCCGCGATGGATGTTTTATTCCCGGGTATTGGAGAAATCATTGGTGGCTCACAAAGAGAGGAGCGATATGAGGTGTTAAAAGCACGGGTTAATGAAATGGGCATACCGGAAGAGGACCTCTGGTGGTACCTTGAATTGAGGCAATTCGGTTCAGCACCACACAGTGGGTTTGGTCTCGGCTTCGAGCGTTGGATGCAGTTCGTCACAGGCATGACCAACATAAGAGATGTAATTCCATTTCCAAGAACACCGGATAACGCAGAGTTTTAAAAAAGAAAAGGAGCAGAATGGCTCCTTTTTTGTTAATCTAAAATCTCATACTGGCGCATAAACACTAATTTGAATTAGGTCTAGCTTATTTTTAATCTTATATCTGCTAGGTCTATTATCGTCTAGAAATAAAAATTAATGAAAAGACTAATATTCTTATCACTACTTATTGTAATTATTCAAAATAGTTATGGTCAGAAAAAAATTAATTTAAGCTTCTATCAAAATACAGATGTATTTGAAATTAATAAGAATTACTTTTTGACAGGTAACAATGAGAGTTCAAAGAAGTATAACTTTAATCGAATTTCAATTGCTGTAAATACGAAAATCAAAAAACTAAATCATGAAATTGAATTTGTAATACCTAATTTTTCTTCAAAAATTAAATTACCAATGGAGTATACAATCATCCAAAGCCCTTATTATAAAAGCTCGTTTATGTCCTATGAGTTTCGTTACAAGATTGGTAAAGAGATATACAAATTTACTGAGTCATTAACATTTAAGGTAAGCACAGGAATTAACCCTTATTACTCTAAAATCGAAAATGACACCATTAATTTAGATAACCTAAATTTTGCTCCCAAGAATATTAAAACTTTAGGAATCTCAATAAATGTAGTACCCGAACTTAATTATGTCTTGAGCGATAAATGGATTCTGAAATTTAACATCCCTTTAAAGTTATATGACTTTAGAAAATCCAAACTATACATTGATGACCCCGCTTTGCAGGCAAGACAAAGAACACGGATTGACCAAAAACACATTTTCTTCGAGAAAACTTATACATTCCAATTCGGTATAGGTTATTCAATAAATAAAAATAAATAGGGTGTTACACGAGACACAACAAAACGAACAGAAGTTCATTTCAGTACAATATGAATGGCAAAAGGCAGTATTCTCTATTCTATTTTGAACTTATACTTAACCATGAATTCCTACTTATCAAAACAGAATATTTCCTCTACTTCTTCAGAAACTTATATGTTTCCCTAAAATGCTTTTTTTCATCTTTTATGGCCAATAGGTAGTACCCTGTTGGTAAATCTTTGACATTTACTTTAAAGTCGTTCTCCCCAACCTCTTCTACTTCTACCTCTACCACATTGCCAATAATATTATGTACTGTGAATGTTACATTCTCTAAATCAGAGTTGGCAATCGTTACGTTTAAATACTCAACTGAAGGATTCGGAAATAATTTTACCTCATTCTTGCTATCAAGCAATTCGTTGCTGAACCGATCCAACTCACCTACTCCCTGAGCAAAAATTGGAGTGGCCACCAAGGCAAGAACAGTTGATAATATGATTATTTTAAATGCTTTCATTCGTTGAAATTTAACTCTGTTAGAGCAAAAACCAAACCAATTTTCAGTTAGTCTACAATTTTAATCGACAGACTTCGTTGCAAGTCTTTATGTCAATACGAAGAAAGCAAGCAAAGGTTATAACTATTCAATAATGCCAAAAGCTTCAGGAAGATAATCAATTATATCAGAGGCAATTAGACTTGTTTGACCAATATTGTCAGAGGCCAAATCTCCACTCAAACCGTGAAGGTAAACACCAAGCAATGCCGCATTTTTGGGTTCATACCCTTGACCTAGCAGTGCTGTAACAATACCTGTAAGCACATCTCCACTGCCACCAGTAGCCATTCCGGCATTACCTGTACTATTGAAAAACACCTCTCCATCGGGAGTAGCTGTCGCAGTATGTGCCCCTTTAACTACAACAATGATCTTATACTTTTCAGCTAGCTCTTTTTGCCTATCCAATCGTTCAAAATCATTTTCCCATTTGCCAACTAACCTTTCAAACTCCTTTGGATGGGGAGTGATGATGGATCCTTTGGGCAACATTTTCAACAACTCCTGATGGTCGGCCATTAAGTTGATAGCATCTGCATCCAGCACGATGGGTTTCTGAAATGCCCGTACCATTTCAATGAGGCTCATCATTGTTTCCTGTTCGGTACCAATTCCCGGTCCAATGCCTATTACATCGTAGCCTTTAACTTCCGGACAGGTGGTAAGAAAATGATCACCATCATCAACAATAGCCATAGCCTCAGGTATGGTGGTCTGTACAATATTGTAACCACAACCCGGCACGTACATCGTCAGCAGCCCGATGCCTGATCTAAGTGCTCCTCTTCCAGCTAAAACAGCCGCACCCATTTTACCAAATGACCCGGCCATAATTAGTGCCCGTCCCCAGGTACCTTTATGATCAAATTTACTTCTGGCCTTGATAAGCTTCCCTACATACTCGTGAGTTACTAAGTGAAAATCGCTCGATTGTTTATTGATAAAATCTTCATCTAAACCAATATTTACAATATGCCAATCACCGACATACTGAAAATTGGAAGGTAGAAAAAAGGCCAATTTTGGTAATTGAAATGAGATAGTAACATCTGCATTTACTACAGCCCCTTGTTTTGTCGGCTTATCAGCGAAAAGACCAGATGCTATGTCAACTGCATATATTTTCCCTCCTGACTTGTTTATGGCCTCCACTACATTTGCATATAAGCCCTCTACTGGTCTCGATAGTCCTGAACCAAATAAAGCATCTATAATTATATCGCATTCAGCAAAGTCAGGTATAAAGGTATCATTATGTATATCGTGAATGGCGTCAATTTCTGACAACCGCTTTTTATTGATTTCAAAATCTTTTGAGCCGGTTTTTTGGTTTTCTATCACATAAGTGGTCACCGGGTAATGTCGTTGTAACAACAATCTTGCAATGGCCAATCCATCGCCACCGTTATTACCTCTTCCGCAAACAATCACGATGGTATTTTTAGGACTGATCTGCTCAAAAAACAAATCAATAAATGCTTTTGCAGCCCGCTCCATCAACTCAATTGATGGGATAGGTTCATGCTCAATAGTAAATTGATCTACTTTTTGAATTTGTGCTGTGGAAAGAATTTTCATTGTCTTATCGGTCAACTTCACCCAGAACGATATCTATCGATCCGAAAATAGCAACAAGGTCAGCGATCATGCCTCCTTTGCTTATTTCTGAAATTACCGAAAGGTTTACAAAACAACAAGACCTGGCTTTACATCTAAAAGGCATATCACTCTTCCCATCCGTCCTGAAGAAATAGCCCAACTCGCCTTTTGGGTTTTCGGCTCTGACATATAAGTCTTGTTTGGCGGGTCTTATTTTTTTGGGAACCAACGCTTGTGGGTCAAATTCTTTGGTTCTTTTGTGGTCACCTGTGAGTTGATCAAGGCATTGCTCAATAATCTTCAGTGATTGCTCAATTTCTAAAACACGCACGTAGGTTCTATCCCAGCAATCGCCTACAGCACCCATCTTTCCTTCCCCAATCGGCACTTCAAATTCAAGCTCTGGGTAAACAGAATAGCCATCTACTTTTCTCAGATCGTAGCGCAATCCAGATCCGCGCAACATAGGCCCGGTTACACCATAATTGATTGCGAGATCTAGCGGCAAAACACCAACATTGGCCGTCCGCTCAACGAAAATTTTGTTCTCAACTACGAGTTGCTCAAGTTCCTTGATTTTAGGGCGAAGGTAAGTTACGAGCTCTTTACAACGCTGCTCAAAGCCGACAGGGAGATCATAAAACAAACCCCCGATCCAGATATAGTTGTAAAGCATGCGTGCTCCAGAGGCCCACTCTAACATGCGCATGATGTGCTCCCGGTCGCGCATCATCCAAAAGAATGGAGTAAAAGCTCCGATATCCATGGCATACGTGCCCACTGCTACAAAATGTGAAGCTATTCTATTAAGCTCAGCAACCAAAACCCGAATGTATTCTACACGTTTAGGTATTTTGTCGGTAATGCCTAACATACGCTCAACACCCATGGCATAGGCATGCTCAGAATTCATCGCTGCCAAATAATCCATCCGATCGACATAAGGAATGATTTGGTTGTATGGCAATGACTCAGCGTGCTTTTCAAAGCAACGATGAAGGTAACCTAAATGAGGTACAACATCTTTGATCGTTTCGCCTTCAGTAAGTACTTCAAGTCTTAACACACCATGTGTTGAAGGGTGTTGAGGCCCCATGTTGATCACAAATTCCTCAGACTTAAGTTCTGATTCCTTAAACTTGTTAGGCTCAGACTTAGTGAGATTATCCTTTTGGTAGCGATATTGTATCTGGTTGCTCAACTAGTATTCTACTTTTATGCCTCTGTATTTATCCTGATGTTGGTAATCTTTTCTCAATGGGTGTCCTTCCCAGTCAGTGGGTAGTAAAATCCTTCGTAAGTCAGGGTGTCCTTCAAATTGAATTCCCAAAAGATCAAAGGCTTCTCTTTCATGCCAATTGGCTGTTTTCCAAATCTCAGCAACTGATGGTATCACTGGCTTTGCTCTGGGTAATTCGACCTTGAGCATAATAGCATGCTCAAAAGGGATCGAGGACAGGTTGTAAGCCACTTCCATTGTATTGGCTTCTTCACCATTGTCGATGCCCGTCAGGCAAGAAAGCATGTCGAAATACAGGTCTTCATCTTTGTAAAGGAACGCACACACTTCAGAAAGCTTATCCGCTGCTACCATTAATGCCTTGGGTGTGGCATTTTCATCTATGGCGGTAATGGCACCTGGAAATTTTGAAGCTATTTTATCTTTTATCTGATCAAATGTCATGATTTCATCATTTTTTCGAGTGCTTTAGGGGCCATCAACGACTGGCCTCTGATTTTCTCCTGTAGTTTTAACAACCCGCCAATTAAGGCCTCTGGCCTTGGTGGGCAGCCAGGCACATACACATCCACCGGAATGATGCGGTCAACACCTTTCACCACATGGTAGCCATGCTCCCAATACGGGCCTCCACAATTAGAACAGCTTCCCATTGATACAACATATCTTGGTTCGGCCATTTGCTCATACAATCTTCTGATTCTATCTGCCATTTTAAAGGTAACTGTCCCTGCAACAATCATTACATCGGCTTGTCTTGGAGTAGCTCTGGGCGCCATGCCAAAGCGGTCCATATCGTAAACGGTGGTGCCTGCACTCATGAATTCTATCGCACAACACGCCAGACCAAATGTCATTGGCCACATAGATGATAACCTCGCCCAATTGAGTAGGTCATCAACTTTCGTTACTATCACACCGCCACTATTAAACTCTTTATCTAATAAACCCATTCAGTATCGATTAACAATATGCCATGTAAATTAGCTGTATTTTTCGTTTACCTTGTCATAAAGTGATTGAGGTACCGGACTATCATTTTTATAATCCTTAACCACTGGCTTTGGCCAATCTAAAAATCCTTTTACCCATGCATATGCTAAGCCCAGCGCAAGAATTAATACAAAGATGACCATCTCAACGAGTGAAAACCACCCCCACAATCCATCGGTTTGTTGTATCATTTCTGCATTGCCAAAAACGGTGGCCCAGGGAAATAAAAATACAATCTCAACTTCAAATAGGAGGAAGATAATGGCTACCAGATAAAACCTAATTGGAAAACGCACCCAGGCCTGTCCGAGTGGTTCTTCACCGCTTTCATAGGTTGTAAGCTTTTCTTCATTGGGCCGAGAGGGTCTAATGAGCCAGGAGGTAATAAGCCCGCCCAGAACGAATAATAAACCCGCTATTAAAAAGATTAATACTTCTCCGAATTCAGATAAAGTTTCCGCAGCCATATGATCAAAGATAATTCTTAAGCGGCACGAGACAAGCCATTAATAATTAAAATAGTTAAATACACATAGTCAAAACCTATGAAGTTATAATAATTATCAATTTGATTTATAACAATGAAGTGCTGATATTTGTATCAGAACAAAAAGAAAAACAATAATGACGAATACGAAATTGATCGACAAGCTAAATGTTCTTTTATCAGATTATCAAATCTACTATCAAAACCTGAGAGGCTTCCACTGGAATATTCAGGGAAAGCACTTCTTTCAGTTGCATGAGAAGTTTGAAGAACTATACCTGGATACAGCAGCTAAAGTAGATGAAATCGCAGAGCGCATATTAACCATAGATGGCAAGCCTTTACATAGTTTCGAAGACTACGTGAAAAACTCAACAATAAGCCCTAAAAAAGATGTGCATGATGGCGAAGCAGCTGTATTGGGTATAAAAACTGACTTGGATGAGCTAATTGCTCTTCAAAACGAAATAAAGGAGATTGCTGCTGAGTCAGACGACAATGCCACAGAAGATATGATGATTGGCTACAATGAACAACAACAAAAGACTCGCTGGATGATGAAGGCGTGGTTGAAGTAATTGTGAGTCGTAAGTGACAAGTAGTATGTCGTAAGCTGTGGGTTATTATTTAGCTCACAGCTTTTTTACGTAGTAGAGAAAGGGTGTAATCAAAATACAGTTTATCATATATTTCGAAACCATTTTTCAAATACCATGGAATATTTGATTTGGTAGAAGTCTCCAAAAATATATCTAGCCCATTAGCATCGGAAATCTCGATAACTTTGTTTAACAGAATTGATCCATAGCCACATTTTTGCTTTTTAGGATCAACACCGATAAACCAAAGATATAAATAAGGTCTATTTGGGTGCTTACTTTTAATTTTACTCTCTCTTGATAGCACCTTAAATATTCTATTTAAACCTATCGCTCTCAATGCGAGCTTAATGTCCCACTTAATAATTGTTTTTTTCTTTTCAGAGAATAAAAGCAACGCACAAGCTTCTCTATTTTCAGTGATGAGAACTTCACCAAACTTCATACACACATCAAAAGAATAAGACATTAAAGCTCCAATAGCTTTTTTTCCATTTTCCCGCTTTAAAACATATTTGATACTGAGGTTATCTTGAAATGAACTTACAAGTATCTCAATAATCTTCGCCCGGTCTTGAAATGTAGCCTTTCTTATCATGTGATAATTTGTCTTGAGGCTCGAAGCTTGCGGCTTAAAGCTTCTATCCTGCCCAACCTTCTCTATCTAAGCTCCTGTATTGAATAGCTTCTGCCAGGTGCTCAATTTTAATTTCATCAGAGCCTGCAAGGTCGGCTATCGTTCTTGATACTTTCAATATGCGATCATAAGCACGTGCTGAAAGCCCAAGTTTTTCCATTGCAGTCTTCAACAATGTCTTACCTGCCTCATTGATTTCACAAAGCTCTTTCACCATCTGCGAAGGCATCATGGCATTACAATGCAGTTCTTCCTGTTGCTTAAATCGATCTATTTGAACTTCTCTGGCCTTTATCACACGTTCACGAATCTCATCACTGCTCTCTGTTTTTCTATTGGCAGTCATTTCATCGAATGAAACCGGAGTGACTTCAACATGCAAATCAATTCTATCTAATAGCGGTCCACTGATTTTGCTCAAGTAACGCTGCACTACACCCGGTGAGCAGACGCATTCCTTTTCCGGATGATTGTAAAAGCCACACGGACAAGGGTTCATGCTTGCGATAAGCATGAAGTTAGCTGGATAGTCTAAAGAAACCTTTGCCCTTGAAATCGTTACCCTACGCTCCTCCATGGGTTGGCGCATAACCTCTAAAACCGTACGCTTAAACTCTGGCAATTCATCTAAAAATAAGACTCCATTGTGCGCCAATGATATTTCACCTGGTTGTGGGTTGCCACCTCCACCAACTAAGGCAACATCACTGATCGTGTGGTGCGGACTACGGTATGGTCGTGTTGAAATCAATGCAGCATTGGTGCCCAACTTACCTGCTACTGAGTGGATTTTAGTTGTTTCTAAGGCTTCATGCAGTGATAATGGTGGCAATATGGACGAAAGTCTTTTGGCCAACATGGTTTTACCAGCACCGGGAGGTCCGATCATAATTACATTATGGCCTCCAGCAGCGGCTATTTCAAACGCTCTTTTGATATTCTCCTGACCCTGTACATCCTTAAAATCAACCGGATAATTGTTGAGCTCAGCCATAAACACATCACGCGTGTCTATTTTTAGCGGTTCTATCTCTTTTCTTTTCTCAAAAAAATCAACAGCCTCAGCGATATTGCTTACTCCTATGACATCGAGATCATTGACAATCGCTGCCTCCTTTGCATTTTCTTTAGGCAATACAAAGCCCTTGAATTTATTCTTTCTGGCTTCAATCGCTATGGGTAGCACCCCTTTGATAGGTCTCAATTCACCATCGAGTGACAGCTCGCCCATGATGATATAGTTTTCTAACTCTTCAGCATCTATTTGGCCCGATGCTTTAAGGATGTTGAGTGCTATGGGTAAGTCGTAGGCACTCCCTTCTTTTTTGATATCTGCGGGAGCTAAGTTTACCACTACTTTCTGTCGTGGCATCATAAAACCATGGTGTTTTACAGCAGCTTCTACCCGATGTTCGCTTTCTTTTACAGCACTATCCGGCAGGCCACTCATGAAGAATTTAGTGCCCTGTCCTACATTTACTTCAATAGTAATAAGCTTTGCATCGACACCATATACAGCACCGCCAAATGTTTTTGCAAGCATAAAAATTAAGATTGTTTCTCGATCAATAAGATCAACACATGAATGATTTTAATATGAATCTCCTGGATTCTGTCGGCAAAACCGTAATAAGGCACACGTATTTCTATGTCAGCCAATTCGGCAAGATCCCCTCCACTATTACCTGTCAGCGCGATCACTTTCATGCCTTTCCTTTTGGCTTCCTGAGCAGCATTTACAACGTTCATAGATTTACCGCTTGTGCTAATAGCCATCAATACATCACCTTCTGCACCCACACCACCAATATAGCGTGAAAACACTTGCTCAAAACCAAAATCATTACCCACGCAAGTAATGTGACTCACGTCTGAAATACATATGGCTGGCATAGGTGTGCGATCCTCTCTAAACCTGCCTGTTAGCTCCTCAGCAAAGTGCATAGCATCACAGTGAGAGCCCCCATTGCCACAAGAAATTACTTTATTGCCTTTTTTAAATGATTCTGACAGAAGTGTTGCAGCCGCTTCAATCTTTTGTAGATTGTTTGGGTCTTGCATAAAATCATCTAACACATCAGAAGCCTGAAGCAACTCATGCTTAATCATAGACATGCTATCCATAAAAATTCTTATTCTTTATCCCTGAATGTGTTCTCGTCCTTGTCGTCCTTCTCCTCTACTTCTTTGGTTTCCACGTTTTTCTTTCCAGCCGCCTCTTGTAAGTCGAACATTTTGGCTTTCATAGAATTTACCTCATTTTCTAACTTCTCCTTAGTTTGCTTATTATTTCTCACTTCCATGGAAACAAGAATCATATTAATTGCAAATAAAATCAAGCCAGCAACCGCAACATAAGTCATGAGGCTCATGTTAGACCTAAGCTTGAGTAAAAACTCAAAATCTTCAGATCGATGGTTTACATAGATGGCAACAATTAGCAGCGAAATATGAAATAAGAAATAAACGAGGTAAAATATAGACTTAGGCTTTTTCATTGATCCTTTTTAGGGTAAACAGTTCTCAACCAATGGGACTAAAAGTACAAAATTTCGTTAAGTATTCTGCATAGCACTCAATTTTTTGTACATACCCTTTTTAGCCACCAGCTCATCGTGCGTTCCTCTCTCCATGATTTCTCCATTTTGAATCACTATGATTTCATCGGCATGTTGTATAGTACTTAATCTATGTGCAATTACAATGGACGTTCTGTTTTTCATCAAATTAGAAAGTGCCCCTTGTACCAAACGTTCAGATTCAGAATCTAAGGCTGAGGTTGCCTCATCTAATATTAGTATCGGAGGGTTTTTCATTACAGCTCGCGCTATACTTACTCTTTGCCTCTGGCCACCTGATAACTTAAGGCCTCTATCTCCAATATTGGTATTATAGCCGTCTTCCAACTCCATGATAAAATCATGCGCATTGGCAATCTTAGCCGCATTTACAACATCCTCTTCTTTTGCATCTTCTATACCAAAGGCTATGTTATTAAAGATGGAATCGTTAAAAAGTATTGACTCCTGAGTTACTATTCCCATTAATTTTCTCACAGAATCGATTTCGTATTCTTTGATGGGCTTGCCATCTATTTTTACAGCCCCCTCTACAGGGTCATAAAAACGAGGTATCAAATCTGCCAGTGTAGACTTACCACCACCTGATGGTCCTACTAAAGCAATAGTATTCCCTTTTGAAACTTTTAGAGACACGTTTTTAAGGACAGGTTCTTTTTCATACGCAAAAGAAACATTATCAAACTCAAGCGATTCATTAAAACTTTCTACTGGCTTAGCCCCAGGCATATTCTGTATGGCTGGGACAGCATCAACAACTTTAAAAATCCTATTGCCGGAAGCAATCCCCTTTTGAACACCTGATATACCTTGAGAAAATGCTTTAGCCGGAGAAATGATCTGCGAGAAAATCGCCAGATAGGCAATAAACTCACTCGCAGACAGCGATGACTCTGCATCTAAAACCAATGAGCCCCCAACGTATAATATTACTGTAACTATCCCTACTCCCAGAAACTCCGACACTGGTGAACCCAGCTCTCTTCTATAAGAATATGATAGATTGACTTTTCTATAATAGTCAGTCTCCTGATCGACTTTTCCTTCGACATAATCTCTGGCATTAAACGCCTTGATAATACGCATGCCTCCTAATGTTTCATCCAGAATGTTTACTATTCTACCTAGCGACTCTTGGCTCTGCACTGCCTTACGCTTTAATTTTTTCACGATATAGCCAAGGGCACCGCCCGCAAGGGGTAAAATTAAAAGCGTGAAAAATGTGAGTTTATATGAAATGATAAATAGTGCAACAAAATAAAAGATAATGGTTGCAGGCTCTCTAAGTAATGCCTTTGGGCTATTGAGTACAGAAGCTTCCACTTCCTGCACATCATTAGTGATACGAGAAATAAGGTCTCCTTTTCGCTCAGATGAAAAGAAACCCAGGTGCATATGGGAGACTTTATTGTAAACATCCATCCTTAAATATTTCACCACATCGAGCCTTATGCGTGCACTAATGATTGAAGACAGGTATCTAAACACGTTAGTCAACAAGACAGAAGATAAGACAATAATGCATACAAATACGAGTGCTTGTTTTTCTCCGTGCTGATCTATAATAGACGTAAAGTGATAATTAAAGGAGTCGAGCAGATAATCCGGGGTAAAAGAAAATTCTTCTGGCTTCTCTGCTATTTTACTAGGAGTTTGTTTGAAAAGCACATTGAGCAATGGGATAAGCATCGCCAGATTAAAAACACTAAAAGTCACACTCAATAAAATGAATAAAATATATTGAGGGAGAAATACTTTTAACTTCTTCGCGTAACCAAATATTCTAAAAAATGTCTTCATACTTCACTAAAATCAGCCGCAAGTTAGGGGTTAAGTATTAAAACTCATTCAAACGCTGTGGAATATTCCATCTGATAGCCGCAGAGGTGTAGTTTGTATTGGTATTGTTTGCCACATCATCACTATCTACCTTTCTATAGGTGTGGGACAGGTCAATAAAGAAATTGTGACGCCATTGATATGAAACGGTAAAGTTGCCATATAGTAAGTCATTGCTTACACCCTGGCCAATTTCATTGCCGAAGTTGCTCACTCGAGAAGTATTATCAAGTAGTATATTCCCTCCAAAATTTTGAGTAGCGTCCGGGTCGGAACCGAAATTCGCTTTTATTACTTTAGCCTGAAGCATGAGCTTACCAATGGGCTGATACCTGATGATACCCACCAACTCATTGAAATTGGCCCCCAAAGGATGCGCCAATGATTGGCGGTACTGCGAATAGCTACCATAAGAACTGCTGTGAGAGTAAGTATAAGGTCTGGCAAGGTTGAGCTCTCCTTGTATATCCAGGTTATTTATTCCGAATATGTCAACATATTCACCCCCTAGTTGAACGCCAAACTTGTTGGCCCACCAGCCATTTCCTTCTTTCAGGTTATCCAACAAAAACTCGTCTAATGTTAACTGCCCATATAGCGAGAGCTTTTTGGCTACCAACCACTTAAAGTCAAGGCCTAGTAAAACATTATCAGGACTGCCGTTTTGCTGTTCAATAGCCCGGTAAAAGATTATTGGATTTAAGTATTGAATATCCAGTTGATCTGATCTGGCAGAATCAACCCCAAACACTACGGACTCAAATACACCTATATTCAGCTTTTTGCCCACATTCACACTCAGGTGATGCATGGACATATATTTGGATGGATATCTATCATTCCCAAGTAGACCACTACCACTTCTTATGACGTCTGCTGTGAGTTGAGTAAATAAATTGGTGTATTTGATTTTCCATACTTGCGTGCTCATCTTGAGGAATAGATAAGCAGGGGCATTATCAGATAAAATCATGGAACGATAACCGTTACCTACTTTGAACCGGTCATGACCAAATTGTAAATTGATATGTTTGGTAGCCTGAAAACTGATATAACCTCTTGCTGTAAAAAAATCAACGCCATCGTCCTTAAAATTTTTCCAAAATCCTTCTTGTGGAACTACCAGATTTTGCTCAATGCTGCTTCTAACGTATTCCGGGAAAATGACCTGATTTTCACCAATAAAACTATAAAAACCAAGTTTACGATCTACCATACCCCTGATTTCTACACCTCTTGTATTGATAAAAGTGCGGGTATCATTTGAGGATTCCATACCAGCACCCAGGTATAATACGGGGTTGACATGCAAATCAAAATCAGGTTGATTGACGTGATACAGGTCTGACTTAACTTTATAAAAATGTCTTAGAAATGGCTTTCTACTTTCATTATCAACACTATCAGCCCACTCCCAATTGTCGTTTGTCAAATAGTTTTGATTAAACTGATCAACAGAAGATGCATTTTCATTTTTTCTGTTTTGAAGAAATTGAGCTATATCTGATCTTAAATATGGCTTCCATGAGCTATGAAAATACTCGTTAATGATCCCATCTTTTATCTCATATCGATCTACCCAATGGTAGTAATCTTCATTTAAAGGTGCATTTACACTTTGTGACCAAGTGATAGTAGCAGAGAGGGATAATAGTAAGGTTAAAAAATATTTCATGAAGTAAAATCTATCGTTGCGTTGTATCCGGGCATAAGAAAAAAGGTAAATGCAAATTAAAGCAATTTTTGTGTTTATATTTGTGGGATAAAAATCAATAATGTTTTGCGGTTATTCCAGAAATAACTAATTTTGTGCCTCTTTTGGAGGCTCGAATAGAAAAGGATATATAAAATGAAGAAAGACATACACCCAGAATACAGAGAAGTAGTTTTCCATGACACTTCAAGTGACACTAAGTTCATGACTAAGTCGACTATTTCGACTAGCGAAACTATCAAATGGGAAGATGGTAATGATTACCCACTAGTTAAAGTGGAAGTAAGTTCTGCTTCGCACCCTTTCTACACTGGTAAGAAACTATTTGTAGATACTGCTGGTAGAGTTGAGAAATTCAACAAAAAATACAAGAAGAAATAAGTCTTCTTTAAAGCATTTAATTAAAAGTCTTCAAGATGAGCTTATCTTGAAGACTTTTTTATTTTTGTGGTCATGAATATTATTCTATTTGATGACCCATCCATCAGGCCTGCTCTCCTACCCCTAACCTACACAAGGCCTGTAGCCGAAATTAGAATCGGAATCCTTACGATCACTGAAAAATGGAAAGCCCGATATAGAGATCAGGTTTCGCACGCTACAGTCGATTATTTACAAGAAAAATACCCAACTATAAAGGCGGATGAAAACCTCATGATCAATGGTGGCATTTGTCCTGATGATAAGTTAATCATTGCTATTGACAGCCTGAATATGGGTGAAGCTTTGGTTGATAATGAGCTAATATTAGCTGCAAAAACACAGCATGTGGATTTCGATGGACTAAAAAGCTT
Organism: Fulvivirga sp.; assembly: GCA_039970995.1. Lineage (GTDB taxonomy): Bacteria > Bacteroidota > Bacteroidia > Cytophagales > Cyclobacteriaceae > Fulvivirga. The sequence goes on along the minus strand of JBDVKW010000003.1, from coordinate 516,250 downwards.
TAAACAAGTTACATATAACGGTGACTATCGCCTTGTAAATCAGCCGTGGCATATCTTTAAATACAATGCAGAGCAAATTAAAGCTGACTTTGATTTAATCACCAAAGATCGTGTGAGTGCAGATTTGACCGACCCGCACACGATCGTATATGGAAGAGAAAACCTCTTTATAGAAGAAGGGGCTAAAATAAAAGCAGCTACCATCGATGCTGAAAATGGCCCGGTTTATATCGGTAAAAATGCACAAGTACATCCTGGAGCCATAATTAACGGGAGCTTCGCACTTTGTGAAGGTTCTCATGTAAATATGGGGGCTAAGATCAAGGGTGACTCCACAATTGGCCCTTACTCAAAAGTAGGTGGTGAGGTGAGTAACTCAGTCATTTTAGGCTACAGCAACAAAGGTCATGATGGATTTATCGGCAATTCCGTAATTGGAGAATGGTGCAACCTCGGTGCGGACACCAACACATCAAACCTTAAAAACAATTATGCCGATGTGAAGATCTGGGATTTCGCCAAAGGAGGATTTAAAGACACTGGTGAGATGTTTTGTGGGTTGATCATGGGAGATCATAGTAAATGTGGCATCAATACCATGTTCAATACTGGTACGGTAACTGGCGTTAGCGCCAACATTTTTGGCTCGGGATTCCCGAGAAACTTTATACCTTCTTTTGCCTGGGGTGGTGCCAATGGTTTTACTACTTTTCAGCTCAGAAAAGTGAAAGAAGTGGCAGAAAAAGTAATGGAGAGACGTGGCATGATCTACGATGATGTAGAACATAATATTTTGACAAAAGTGTTTGAATACACTGCTGATAACAGAATTTGGGAGAAAAAACAATAGCATGCGCTTTGCAGATATAAAAGGACTAGGAAAGGTTAAAAAATCGCTTATCGCTGCTGCTAAAGCCGATCAGGTAGCGCACGCTCAGCTATTTATGGGTAAAGCGGGTAGTCCCAACCTACCCATGGCGTTGGCATATGCCAACTACCTCAATTGTGAGCATAGAAACGAAACTGATGCATGTGGAGAATGTCCATCCTGCACCAAAAACAAGAAGTTTATCCACCCAGATATGCATTTTGTGTTTCCTGTTAGTGCCACAAAAAAAATTACCGGAAAGGATGTAGTAAGCACGAGCTTTCTCAAAGAGTGGCGTGAGTTTTTAATAGCCAACCCTTTCGGGGATTTAAATAGCTGGTCGGCCCATTATGGTGGAGAAGATAAGCAAGTAAATATCTCGAAAGAGGAAAGTAGACAAATCATCAAAAATCTTTCACTCAAGGCGTTTGAGGGAAAATACAAAGTAATGATCGTTTGGCTGCCTGAATACATGCACCCATCTGCAGCCAACGGTATTCTTAAAATACTTGAGGAGCCACCGGAGAATACCATTTTCCTTTTGATATCGAATGACAGCGAGCGACTGCTCACCACCATCTTATCGAGAACACAGATGGTGAAAATACCGATGTTTTCTGATGAAGACGTAAAAGACATGTTGGTGGAGCAACACCAGGTGGAAGAAAGCAAGGCTGTGGAAATTGCACACTTGGCCGAAGGTGATTTGTCCAAAGCAATACGTCTCATCAACAATTTGGAAGACAACAATCATCAGTTTTTCGCGGACTGGATGCGTAGTTGTTTCAAAAGAGATTTTGCTGATTTAGTAAAAACAGCGGACTTCTATCACACAATGAATAAGGTGGCTCAGAAAAGTTTTTTTCAGTATACCCTAAACATGATTAGAGAATCAGTGATTTATGCGGCTGAGCCAAGCATCAATCGGATGAATGGTCAGCTCACTGATTTTGTAAGCAATTTCAGTAAGGTAATGGATGCGGAAAAGGCTGAGAAAATTTCCTCAAAAATCAATGATGCGCATTATCATTTAGAACGCAACGGAAGTGCTAAGATGATATTCTTAGACCTGTCACTACAAATAGCCCGAATAATCAAATAATGGATAAGATTAGAATAGGAACCAGAGGGAGTAAGCTGGCTTTATGGCAAGCCTATCACATAGCTGATTTGCTTAAGGCGAATGGACTTGATAGTGAAATAATTACCATTGAGACCAAAGGAGATAAAATTTTAGATGTTTCTATCGCCAAAATTGGTAGCAAAGGTGTTTTCACAGAAGAAATAGAAGACCAACTCAAGCAAGGACATATTGATATTGCCGTGCATAGCGCTAAGGACATGCAATCGGAATTACCCGATGGTTTTGAGCTTATTGCCTTTACAGAAAGAGAGGTAGTCAATGATGTGTTGGTGGGTTTTGACAACAACCTTTCACTTGATCAGGAAGTGGTTATTGGCACTTCATCGACACGTAGGGTCGCCACGTTAAAACATTTCTACCCAAAAGTAAAAACAGTAGCTGTGCGTGGAAACCTGCAAACTCGTTTTAAAAAAATGGAAGAAGGCGCCTGTGATGCCATGCTGTTGGCGTATGCTGGAGTCCATCGCATGGGCTTTCATGACAGGATCATCAAACAACTTTCATTGGATGAATTTATTCCAGCTGTGGGACAAGGATCCGTAGCTGTTGAATGTCATACTAATCTTGACCAAACCAAAAGAGCGGCTATTAAGAAAGCTACGAACCATAGAGAAACTGAAATCAGACTATTAGCTGAAAGGGCTTACTTAAGAAAACTGCATGGTGGATGTAGTATTCCTGTATTCGCTTTAGCGACACTCAAAGGCGATACATTAAATATTGAAGGTGGCATTGTGGATTTGGAAGGCAAGGAACGAATTATCAAAAAGCAATCAGGCAGCATAGATGAAGCGGAGAATTTAGGAAACCAATTGGCTGAAGAAGTGCTCAACGCTGGTGGTGATAAGATTTTGAAGGAGATTAGGAGGGAGTTGGGGGATGGTAGCTAGTTGCTGGAGACTGGGCACTGGTGACTAGTTACTGGGTTCTGGGTTCTGCTAGCTACGAGAAACCAGAAACTAACATTCGTTCGATAAAAGACAAACTATAATATAATTATGAATAAAACACTTGCATTATCAATACTGTGCCTTACCGTCCTCTTCTCCTCCTGCTCGACAGAAAAAGAGTACCTGGTGACGATTGAAACGGATTATGGAAACATGCATGCCATCCTTTACGATCAGACGCCTAAGCATAAAGAAAATTTTATAAAACTGGCCAAAGAAGGGTACTACGACAGCATGTTGTTTCATCGAGTGATTGAAGATTTCATGATACAGACTGGTGATCCCAATTCAAAAAATGCTGAGCCTAAGCAACCATTGGGCTCAGGGGGACCTGGCTACACGATAGATGCTGAGTTTAGAGATAACTTGTTTCATAAAAAGGGAGCACTTTCTGCTGCCCGACAACCGGACAATAGAAATCCTGAGAAAAAATCTAGTGGCAGTCAGTTTTATATTGTTGATGGGAAACAACTGACACGCGAGGAAGTGACAACTGATATGGATAAGCTAAACAGAGCCTTGAATGCGCTTTTGGTTCGGTCAGATTATACTGAGCAGCGAGAGGAATTATTGCGGCTTTATGACACGCAACAGTTTGATGAGTATGGTAAAAAAGTGATGGCGCTGAAAGATGATGTAGAAGAAGTACTCAATATCAATGTCACTAAAGTGGTAAGTGAAGAAAGAATCAATGCTTACACTTCCGCTGGAGGAGTACCTCACTTAGATGACACATACACCGTATTTGGCCAGGTGATAGATGGACTTGATGTTATTGATAAAATCGCTGCTCAGGAAGTTTATGAATTAGGCCCTAGAAATCCACTCACAGATAGGCCTAAAGAAGATATACGCATATTCGTTTCTGTAGAAGAAATGTCAAAAAACAAAATCGAGAAACGGTTCAACTTTACATTTCCAGAGATAACAGAGAAGCAATGAAAATATTAGTCACTGGCTCCAATGGGCTACTTGGTCAAAAAATTATAACAGAAGCTGCTCGATTCAAAGATTTGACGATCATTGCTACTGCTCGAGGAGCAAACAGGCTGCCTGCTGGAGCGTATGAATATGTTCCCTTAGACATTACCAATGAAGCTCAGGTAATGGAAATGCTTGAGCAGCACAGGCCAGACGTTGTAATCAATACAGCTGCCATGACCAATGTTGACCAGAGTGAAAATGAGAAAGAGGCATGTTGGGAATTGAATGTGACGGCCGTTGAATATTTAGTAGCAGCATGTAATCAGATAAACGCCCATTTGATTCATCTCAGTACAGATTTCATTTTTGATGGCACACATGGGCCTTTAAAAGAAGACGAACAGCCAAATCCTGTTAATTATTACGGTGAAACAAAGCTTGCCAGTGAACATGTGGTAGAGTCAAAATGTAATTCCTGGGCCATTGCACGAACAGTGCTTGTGTATGGCATTGCGCAGGGCATGAGTCGCTCGAATATCATTTTATGGGTCAAAGAAAGCCTTGAGGCAGGTAAAACCATCAATGTAGTAAATGACCAATGGCGCACCCCTACATTGGCCGAAGACCTTGCGATTGGGTGTTTACTTATGGCTAAGCAAAAAACCAAAGGCATATACCACATCAGTGGGAAGGATATGCTGACACCATACGAAATGGCTTTACAAACCGCAGACTTTTTTAAGTTGGATAAAAGTCTGATCAATGAAACTGATGGATCGAAGTTTCAGCAAACAGCCAAAAGACCTCCAAAAACAGGTTTTATTATAGCAAAGGCTCAAAAAGAGTTGGGCTATGAGCCCAGAAGCTTTAAGGAGGGGATTGAAATACTAAAACAACAGATGTGAAATGAAAAGATTAGGTAAAAAGCAGTTCATTAAACTAATTATCCTAGCTGTTTCCTTCTTATTAGCCAGAGAAATTTTTAGCAATTGGGAGCATTTCAAAGCGGGTCTTTTTGGGACACCTATTGAAAATACCAAGTGATACGCTGGCTGAAATATTTGTTTTATCCTTTTTTTATATACATCATCATACTTATGGCCGCTTTCTCCTTACAGTCTAAACTCATCTTCTTTCCGGAAAAGCTCGATCAAAATTTTAAGTATGACTTAGATAGCGATAGCGAGGAAGTCTTCATCAACACTTCTGATGGTGCCACCATCAATGGCATTTATCACAAAGGAGAGAAGCCTACCACTATTTTATATTTTCATGGAAATGCAGGTAGTCTAAAAGATTGGCAATACATTGCTTCGGATTTTACGGACCTTGGCTATAGTTTTTTGATCATCGACTACCGGGGCTTTGGGAAAAGCACAGGAAATATCAGTGAAGAGGGGTTGTATCTTGATGGTAAAGCTGCATTACAATTTCTCAAAAACCAGAAAGGCACAGCCGTAAAAGACATCATCATTTATGGAAGATCAATCGGGACAGGTGTGGCAACAGAACTTGCAAGTCAATTTGAGACCAGGGGATTAATTCTCGAAGCTCCCTTTACCAGTCTTAAAAAAGTGGCAAACCAAAAGATGCCACTACTCCTACCCTCGCTCTTTTTGAGTTATAGTTTTGACAACCTCGGTAAGATCAATAAAGTAAAAAGTCCGGTTTTATTTATTCATGGAAATCGTGATGACCTTATCAAACCATCTCACTCTGAGCAACTTTATAGCACTTTTACCGGTAAGAAAAAGAAACTAATTATACCCAAAGCAGGCCATAATGATGTGAATAGCTACCCGGAATATCACAGGGCCCTGGCCGAAACGCTCACCCATTTTTTCAATTAGTTACTAATTAGTAGAACAAATATTTCTTAGCTCCGTATATTAGTTCTACAATTTAGTATGTTATAAACGAGATACTGTTAACCATCCGATGGCTTGAAGCCATCGTATGGCTTAATACGCACAATATGAAAGAAACACGATTAGGTGAATTTGAAGAGGTAATCCTCCTGCTAGTAGGCATTTTGAAAGAGGAAGCCTACACACTCAAAATAGCTGATGAATTTGAAAGTCAAACCAAACGATCTGTATCTATTGGTGCAGTTCATTCAGCTCTTAATAGATTATCAGAAAAAGGTTTTCTGGAATCTGAAATGGGAGCTTCCACAGCTGAAAGAGGTGGAAGAAGAAAAAGAATTTTCAAGATTACAGCTTTAGGCGAGCGTACAATTGCCGAAGCCAGAAACTTCCGTTTGTCATTGTGGGATCAGTACCCGGGATTTGGATCAGAATTAACCTGATTAACGGATTACCTTGATTATGGTCGTCATTTTAAAAATCATAGTAATAATTAATTATTAGATCTTGATACAAACGAGAGTATGAAAGAAGAAATAAAAGATGATTTAACATATAAAATTATTGGATGCGCCATGACCGTCCATAGTAATTTAGGTAATGGTTTTCAGGAGGTTATCTACCAAAGATGCCTTGCATTAGAAATGGAAAAGCAGGGTCTGGGCTTCGCAAGAGAATTAGAAATGCCAATTTACTACAATGATGTGCACGTAGGTACAAGAAGGGCAGATTTTATAGTAGAAAACCAAGTAGTCGTGGAGTTAAAGGCAATTATAAATCTAGAAGATGTGCATCTAGCTCAAGGACTTAACTATTTAAAAGCTTATAAAATTCAGAAAGGGCTGCTTATAAACTTCGGCTCAAGAAGTCTAGAAATTAAAAGATTGTTTCAGAAGTAAATCTCAATAATCAAGAAATCCTGTGAATTCAGATACAGACAACAACAACACAACTCCACCAAAACTGGCAAACAGGCTACTTCAGCTATTCCTTAGGGAAGACCTGGCAGAAGAAGTGCTGGGTGATTTGGAGGAGAAATACATTACAACAACACAAACTCAATCAACAACAAAAGCAAAACTCAACTATTGGTATCAGGTCTTAAACTACCTAAGGCCTTTTGCATTTAAAAATTATAGGTCAAACTCAAAACTCAACAACATGTATACTCACAATTTTAAAATGGCCTTCAGAGGTCTTAAGAAAAATAAAGGCTATGCCTTTCTTAATGTAATAGGCCTTACCATGGCAATAACCATTGCCATATTTATAGGCCTTTGGGTACAAGACGAAGTCTCGTACAATAAGCATTTTGATCACTATGGAAACATAGGAAAAATAATGGTCAAACAACAGAACGAAGGCCAACCCACAGAGGTAGGTAGTGTAATGCCTCCGGGCTTAGGTACACATTTGCAATCTAATTTTTCTAATTATTTTGAAAAGGTTGCTATCTCCCGCTCACGACCAGAAGAAGCTATTCTGACACACAAAAATGACCACTATACCGAGACGGTGCTTTATATTCAAAATGAGGGATTAGATATTTTTAATTTACCTTTGGTTGAAAGTGCCGGAACCGGATTCAAGGACCTAAATTCCATTTTTATTTCCGAGCGTCTTGCCAAAAAGCTATTTGGAAATAAACAGTCTGTAGGCCAAATGCTGAAATTTAATGGAAATCGAGAGGTGACCATCACCGGAGTTTATGAAAACCCTCCATCGAACTCTTTCATCAGTGATTATGAGATAATAGCACCTTTCGAAATTTACATAGCAGGCTGGACAGACGTAACTGTTTGGGATAATTACTTCACTGAGATTTATATAAAATTACCTGAAAACAATGATCTGAAAGCTACAAATGCCCAGATTGAGAATTTACTCACACAGCGACTTGAGGGCTCTGGCAAAAGACAATTGTTTGTTGAGCCCATGGCTAATTGGCATTTATTCTCAGAGTATGAAAATGGTGAAAAGGTAACAAGCACCCAATTGAAATTTGTCTGGGTCGTAGGTCTTGTTGGCTTTTTTGTTCTCATATTGGCCTGTGTCAACTTCATCAATTTAAGTACCGCCAGGTCTGAGCAACGAGCTAAAGAAATTGGAGTGAGAAAAAGCCTGGGCTCTCATAAATCACAACTCGTTCAACAGTTTTTAACTGAATCATTTCTGATTTCAATGCTTTCATTTTGTGTCTCCCTTCTGTTGGTCTTTGTTTTCTTACCAGGCTTTAGTCTACTTGCAGGCAAACAGTTAATTTTTCCAACTTCAGAACCCCTCTTCTGGTTATCAGGATTAGCCTTAGTCTTAATTATCACACTATTGGCTGGTGGTTATCCGGCCTTCTACCTATCATCAATAAATCCGATTAAATCACTCAAGGGTTCTCGTACTACCCTTGCTTCCGGAGGTTTACTTAGAAAGTTATTAGTAGTTTTTCAGTTTACCATATCAATCATTCTTATCTGTGGTATGCTGGTAGTAAATCAACAAATAGATTTTGTCAAATCTCGACCTGTAGGATATGATAAGGCTAACCTCATTACGATGCCGAAAAGAACTGGTGATTTATATGGTAAGTACGAGGTTTTCCAAGCTGAATTTGAAAAAACCGGAGTGGTAGAAAGTATAGGCGAAGCAAGTTATCCTGTGACTAATACACTTGGAAACAATGATGGGTTTGATTGGGAGGGAAAGGCTCCAGGTTTCAACCCCGCCTTTAACACGATAAAAGTGAATTACGATTATGGTAAAGTAGTCGACTGGGAGATAGTTGAGGGTCGTGATTTTTCAAGGGATTATCGAGGCGATGTACGAAAAGCGGTAATCATCACTGAAGAAGCTAAAGCGTTGATTGGATTTGAACAGGCTGTAGGAAAAACGCTGAGGTTTAATAACCCATATTTTAGTGAAGAAGAAGTGACCATTGTGGGTGTAGCAAAAGATTTGATCAAAGGCAACCCTTTTGAAAAACCAAAGCCTGCAATTATGTTTCTTACAGAAGAACCATTGAGTTGGATGTTTATAAGACTTAGTGATCAAGTGAGCACATCAGAAGCTATCACTAAAGTAGAAAATACAATCAAACAGATCGCTCCTAATTCACCATTTGATTACAGCTTTGTAGACCAGGTTTACAGTAACAAATTCCGCAGTGAAGAACGTGTAGAGAGCCTGATAGCATTATTTTCAGTGTTTGCCATTATCATAAGCTGCCTCGGGCTTTTTGGTTTGGCCAGTTTTGTAGCCTTTAAGCGTACCAAAGAAATTGCTATAAGAAAAATATTAGGTGCAAGCCTAAATAACATATGGGGCACGCTTTCCATGGAATTTGCAGTGCTAATTATTGTATCTGGAATAATTGCTTTCCCACTATCTAATTATTTACTGGGCATATGGTTGGCTGATTTCGATTATAGAATTGATTTATCGTGGTGGTATTTTAGCATTTCTGCGTTAATGGTAATAGTGATAAGTATGGCCATTGTTAGCTACCACACAATCAGAGCCGCTATTATCAATCCGGTAAACTCGCTTAGGTCAGAGTAATGTCAAGTAAACATAATAAAACTCCCAAGCTGGCCAACTGGCTGCTACTTCGCTTCCTCAGAGGTGATTTAGCTGAAGAAGTGCTAGGTGATTTGGAGGAAAAATATTTTAATACTAAAGAAACTCATTCAACAACAAGGGCTAGACTCAACTACTGGTATCAGGTATTTAACTACCTCAGGCCCTTTGCACTCAAAAACTACAGGTCAAGCTCAAACTTTATAGAAATGAATACTTACAACATCAAAATTGCACTTAGGCACTTTGCAAAACACAAGTCAACTTTCTTCATTAACCTTTTTGGTCTATCAACGGGATTGGCAGCGGTCATCCTCATTGCCTTATGGGTATTCAATGAAATGGCTGTAGATCAATTTCATGAGAAAAAAGACCGATTATACCAGGTAATGTTGAACCATCAGGAAAGTGACCTGATAAACACAGGCCCAGGCACTCCAGCCAGATTGGCTGAAGCACTGAAAGCTGAAATACCTGAAATTAAAGAGGCTGTAGTTGACACTGACCCGGCATGGTTTGGCGATGTATTTGCCGTAAGGTCTGGTGATGAATCTTACAAAGTAAGAGGTAAATTCTCTGAGCCAGCATTTTTCAAAATGTTCTCCTACCCTTTCAAACACGGGGATAAAGACACCGCTCTGCCAGATAAAAACTCAGTTGTCATTTCAGAAACATTGGCTGTAAAACTCTTTGAGACAACTGATGTGGTGGGAAAAACCCTTTCCTGGTCTATTTATGTATTCGGAGGTGAAGCAAAGATTACAGGAGTAATGGAAACCTTGCCTAAGAAATCAACTGAGCAATTTGACCTGGTATTGCCGGCTGAGCTATTCTTAGAGATGAGTGCACATGACATCTCCTGGGGAAACTATAACACACTCACTTATGTGGAGCTTCATAAGGGAGCAAATAAAGACTTAGTTAACGAAAAAATAGAAAACTTTATTAAAGAGCGGTCGGCTGAAAGCAATGTTTCGCCATTTCTCGCAAAGTATTCCGATCGGTATTTATATGGTAACTATGAGAACGGTAAAAGTGCTGGCGGTCGAATTTTATATGTGCAGTTATTTTCTGTTATCGCCATTTTTATCATGATTATTGCTTGCGTCAACTTTATGAATCTAAGCACTGCAAAAGCTTCTGTGAGACTTAAAGAAATCGGTTTAAAAAAATCATTGGGTGTAAAACGAGGCAGCTTGATCATTCAGTTTTTGACTGAATCAGTATTATTGTCACTCATTTCTTTGGGCATTGCCTTGATCATTGTCAATGTTGCGTTACCATTATTCAGTGAGCTGATGGGTAATACCATCTCTTTTCAATTCACTTCAGAGTTCATTCTCACACTTTTAGGAATTATGGTCTTTACAGGCTTATTAGCCGGATCATACCCGGCTTTATTTCTTTCAAAATTTGATGCCATCAAAATTCTGAAAGGCAACTTATCTCTAGGTTCGGGTGGCGTTCTAGTTAGAAAGGTGCTGGTAATTTTTCAATTTACACTTTCCATTATATTGATTGTTTCAGTCATTATCATAAGTGAGCAAATTGATTTTATTCAAAACAAAAACTTGGGTTATGATGGAGAAAACATCATTATGCTACCGCTAGAAGGGAAGGCATTGGAGCAAATAGACACCTATGTAGACCGATTAGAAGGTATTGAAGGAGTAATAGGTGCTTCAGCCGCATCAGCCACTTTTATTGAAGGGTTGTCTTACACCACGGGCATGGATTGGGAAGGTAAATCACCCCATGCTATGATACGTTTTGAGCGCGCAAGAGTATATTACGACCTACTCAATACCATGGGCATTGAAGTTCTGGAAGGGCGAGATTTTTCAGATACCTATCAAAATGAGGATAAAAAGATCATTTTTAATGAAACCGCCATAAAAACAATGGGTCTGGAAGATCCTATTGGTAAAACGGTGAAGATGTGGGGCGAAGACAAAGAGATTATTGGTGTAGTGAAAGATTTTCATTTCACCACTTTGCATAACAAGGTCACACCTATGTTTTTCCATTATGGAACACAGGAGCTTTATGTTTCTATCATAAAACTAAAAGGCGAAAATATCCCTCACACCATTGCTGATATTAAAACATTTTACAAGGATTTTAACCCTGGTTATAGCTTTGAATTCAAATTTCTAGATCAGGAATACCAACAACTATATGATACAGATCAACGAGTTGCAGGGCTATCTAAGTTCTTTGCTGTGCTAGCTATTGTCATTTCATGTCTTGGTCTGTTTGGTCTGGCAACCTTTACAGCAGAAAGAAGGCTCAAAGAAATAAGCATCAGAAAAGTATTGGGTGCAGAATCATGGCGATTAATAGGCATGATGCATAGCCAATTTACAGTCATGATATTATTAGCCATACTCATAGCAAGCCCAATTAGCTACTTTTTGGCAGAAATCATCCTGAATAACTATGCCTACCGCATCGATTTAAATTGGTGGTTTTTTGCACTTTCAGGACTTATCGTACTCACCGTATCATGGGCTACTATCACTACACAAACAGTAAAAGCCGCAACGGTGAATCCGGTAGATCATTTGAATAATGAGTAAAAATGGTGATTTCTTCTACTTCAATAATTGAAATAAATAATATAAACTACATTTAAGTATAAAATATTTTACCAATTGCTTTGTCGTAGTTTTATTTTAACTACATTTGAGTAAAATATATGAATCATGAGTAAAAACCACCTGGGAGAATTCGAAGAAATCGTAATGCTTACAGTAGCTATTTTGCTTGACGAAGCGTATGGTGTAGCGATTATTAATGAGATTGAGTCACGCTTAAATAGAAAAGTAAGCATAGGGTCTCTACAGACAGTCTTAAGAAGGTTAGAGAAAAAAGGATATCTAACTTCAGAGTTTGGGGAAGCTACACAAATGCGCGGTGGAAAACGAAAACGATATTTCAAGCTAAGTGCTCATGGCAAAAAAGTACTCACCGAAGTGAAGGAGCAGCGTGTTGGGCTTTGGAATGCCATTCCTGAATTTTCTTTTTCTGTCTTACACTATGATTAATGTGATTGTTTGAAAACTATGATTAAAGACTATAATAATGATAAATACAAGCATTCTGAACTCACATCCAAAATCATTGGATGTGCAATGGAGGTTCATAAAACATTGGGGAATGGATTTCAAGAAGTAATCTATCAAAGAGCCTTGGCTCTTGAATTTGAATATCAAAATATCGGATTCTCCCGAGAGTTTGAGATGCTATTACATTATAAAGGAACGCAAATAGGAACGAGAAGGGTCGACTTTTTGGTAGAGGATTTAGTGATGGTTGAAATTAAGGCAGTTATAAAACTTGAGGATGTACATCTAGCTCAAGCAATTAATTATTTGGAAGCCTATAACCTTGAGGTGGGACTACTATTAAATTTTGGCAGTCGAAGCTTACAATTTAAACGCGTGATGAAATCAAAAAATCATAGCCCTCAAATAAAAGGTAACTCAAATCATTGTACTCATTAAATCATCCAAATCATAGTTTAAGACATTGATTCACCCACCAAAACTCTCCCACCGCTTCTTTCGCTGGTATTGCCATCGCTACTATCTGGAAGATATTGAAGGCGACCTATTAGAACGTTTTGAGTATAATCTGGAGCAAAACGGATCTAAAAACGCACGTTGGAACTTCACAAAAGATGTGATCAAATTATTTAAACCAGGTCTTATTCGGTCATTAGAAGGAACTCAACAACTTAACAACTACGGCATGTTTAAAAATTATTTAAAAGTTGCGTTTAGAAACATCAGAAGGCAACGTGTAACCAGCTTACTAAACATCATTGGTCTTGCTTTGGGCATTGCCAGCAGCTTACTCATCATGCTGCATATTAAGCAAGAGCTCAATTATGAAAATAGTTACTCCAGAGTAGAGCAAATTCATAGAATTTCAGGAAGTCAATGGGCCAACTCATCACCCCCTCTCAAAAATTTTCTTCAGTCGAACCTGCCCGAAGCTGAGTTAGTAAGTCAAATAGCTCCCTTTGGCACTGAAATCGTACGCACAGAATCTTACAAAGGTGAGGTTGAAAACGGCTATTACGCGGATGCAGCGTTTTTTGAAATATTTGACATTAAAACCTTAAAAGGCAACCCTGAGAAATCTATCAACAAGCCATTCAAAGTTATATTGACAAAAAGTATGGCAAAGCAGTTTTTCGGTGACAAAAACCCCGTTGGTGATGTTGTCATTTTTGATGACAAATGGGACTATGAGATTATTGGTGTCGTTGAAGACTTGCCCAAAAATTCGCATATCAAAATCGATTATTTCGTCACGATGCCTACCTTCTACCGTCTGATTCCTGAAGACTGGACTTCAAATCGAGGGTGGATGGTTACTTACAATTACGTGTTACTTAACAATAACGCCATTTTATCAGAAGTAAATGACAAACTAAAAAAACTGACTTATGAATATCTGTCTGAGACACCGAAAGAAACTGTAGATGAACACAAAGCCCACCTGCAAGCTTATCCCATTCAATCCATCCATCTGCATTCGCATAAAGAAGAGGAAATGAGCATCAACAGTGATATTTCCACGATTTATATTTTTTCTGCTTTGGCCCTATTCATCATACTCATTGCATGTGTCAATTTCATTAATATTTTCACTGCTCAAGCGATAAAAAGAGCTAAAGAAGTTGGTGTGCGTAAAGTGTTGGGGGCTCAAAGAAGACAGCTTATTTTTCAATTCCTATCAGAGTCTTTTTTGCTTGTATTAATAGCAACAGCTACCGGGCTGATGCTTGTAGCAGTATGTTTACCACAGTACAATCAACTAGTAACATTACATCTTAGTTTTTATGAACTATTCACAGTAGAAAACCTACAAATCATTGGCAGCTTGGTGCTATTCATAGGCTTTCTCTCAGGTTTATATCCGGCCTTTTATGTTTCTCGCCAACAAACTGTCACTGCACTTAAATCTGATAAAAACCCTAAATCTTCTGGAGCTATTTTGAGAAAAATTTTAGTAGTTTTTCAATACTCTATTGCGGTGATCATGCTTGTAGGTACTTCAGTAATCTATCTGCAAATGCAATATATAGACGATAAAGACCTGGGATTCAATAAAGAGCAAGTGCTTGGGGTAAAGCTATACGGTGAATTTAGAAATTATATCAGGGAAAATTGGGAGACTTTCCATGCTGAACTAACGGCACATTCGGACATACAATCAGCTGCACTAGCATCTAATTTGGCTGGTGAAAGACTTAGTGTTGAATATCTTACTCCAGCAGGCAGTGAGGCTGAAGAATTGCCCTCTGTAAGAGTGATGCGCGTAGATGAGCACTACCTTAATACAATGGGCATTGATATAGTAGATGGGCACAACTTCACATCTGGTAATGATTCCCTTTCCGCTTTTATTTTAAATGAAAAAGCAGTTGATGTACTTGGGCTAACTAATCCCATAGGGACGGTAGCTGAAAACTCTACCCGGCAACAAAAAGGAAAAATCGTAGGTATTATTGATAACTTCCATTTCTCATCGCTTCATCAGCAAGTTGAACCGCTAGTACTGGAATACCAACCAGGGTGGACGAGTAAAATAATTGTAAAGCTTCAAACGAAAAACATGCGAAAGACGCTGGAAACACTTGAATCTGAGGTTAAACGCGTATCTCCCGAAACTCTTGTTGACTATGAGTTTTTGGATACTAAAATCGAAAAGCTCTATGAAGCTGAATCAAACATGAGCAAAATAATTAACGCCTTTGCTATTTTGGCAATATTCATCTCCGGACTTGGATTGTTTGGCCTAATGATTTATACCATTCAAATGCGCACCAAAGAGGTTGGTATAAGAAAAGTATTAGGCGCCAGCAATTTAAAAATTGTCTCGGTTTTAACGGCAGATTTTACCAGGTTGGTGCTAATAGCTATTTTGATTGCTGTTCCGGCTAGCTATGTCCTCATGGAAAAATGGCTAAATAATTTCGCTTATAAATTAGAACTGCAGTGGTGGATGTTTGCAAGCGCTGGCCTTGTAACACTTATGATCACCTGGCTCACCATCGGCCTTCAAACATTAAAGGCCTCCCTGATAAACCCTTTAGAGTGTCTGAAAAATGAGTAAAAGATACCTTCCAGGCGTTTGACTTGTATGTTTTAGTAAAAAAAATAATCCCTTACTGTGATATTTGAAGTGGTAATGCGAATAATGATACAAAGCAATCATTATTGGTATGAGAAAACATGACAGCTATAATCTTATTCTGTTTTTATTAGTATTTTGTTACCCATCAACTAATACAAAGATCGTTAAGCACTTCCTCTTGAGATTTTACATGCCAGGTGTTAAACAGGTTTATTGTTCATCAGTTATATGAAAAAACAGTCAGCATTTCTCAAGGTACTGGAAGAGCATAAGGGGATTATATTCAAAGTCTGCAATATGTACTGCAGTGACCATGAAGAACAAAAAGACCTGGTGCAGGAAGTAATCATTCAGCTTTGGAAGAGCTTCGATAAATACGACAGCTCGTACAAACTTTCTACCTGGATCTATCGCATTGCACTAAATGTGGCCATTTCTAATTACAGAAAGCTAAACACCCGGAGTAAGTATATACTACCTATGCAAGCTAGCTTTTTGGATGTTTCAGACGAAGCTGAAGACAACGTACCGGATGACATTGCCTTATTGAGGCAATTTATTAAAGGTTTTGATGAGTTTAACAAAGCACTGATGATCCTCTATTTAGATGGCAATTCGCATGAAGAAATAAGCAAAATACTCAACATCTCAACCAGTAATGTGAGCACAAAAATCAACAGGTTAAAAAAGAAACTTAAGGAACAATTTAAAACAGCAACATCATGACAACATCATTGGAAGAAATCAAATTATTATGGGGAGCTTACGAACAAAAGCTTGATAGAAACTACAAACTCAACCTTGAACTATTAAAACGTACAAACCTTGATAAGGCCAAATCAAAAATCACCAAGCTTACCTGGGTCACTGGCTTAACGTTGGCCTTTTACGTCACGGCTACATTTCTATTGGTTGTCTTTACCATTGCCAATTTTTCATCTCCCTATATTGCAGCATCCAGCGGTATGCTCGCTCTCTGGACACTACTTATTTCCATCGCTGCGGTACACGAGCTTGAGCTCATTAGCAGGATAGACTACGCTTCTCCCATCACAGATCTTCAAAGAAGTTTGAGCCATTTAAAGTTGGTCATCATTAGGTATTTAAGACTAGGCGTCTGGATCTTCCCTTTGTATATGGTATTTGTTGTGTTATTCTTTAAAGTGCTTTTCGGAGTAGATATCGTTTCAGTTGCTGATACATCGTGGTTGCTTGGTCAAATTCCGGTAATGTTGGTATTCGTAGCAGGTGCCTTATGGGCTCACAAAAAGTTAAGCCCAAAAAATGCTGACAAGCCTTGGATGAACAAACTGCTGAGTGGTAATGGTAGCCAAATTACGGATGCAATAACACTTTTGAGTGAGATAGAGGAGTTTCAAAAGGAGAATTGACTTTAATCCAGTATAATATTCTTATGATTTAATTTTATATTAAGCGCTTTACTCACAATATTTAATGACCACATTGTAAGACCTTCGAATCTATAAAATATGAAAAAGTATATCATTCATTTAGCAATACTTTTATTAGTTAGCTGTCAAAAGGATGAAGCTAGTTACATAAGATTAAGTGAATATAGTTCGGAAGATTATCACATTGAAACAGCCATTATAAAAATTAAAGAAGGCTTCACTTCAAATAAAATTGATAGTTTCTATGTTGAGCGAATTGAGAAAAAGTCTGATAGTGTTAAAGTGTACTTATTTCCGAATCATATAGTTGAACAGATTCGAAAAATTGGAAAAGACGAGTGGGTAGTTTTGCCTCCTCAATCAGATTTTGTTAAAAAGTACAGCTATTCTATAAAGAGCAACAAATTAGTTATGGATAACTAGGCTTTATATACCCTCGGATGACTTAAAGCCTCCAGATAGATATATTTTAGATCAATGATCCTGTTGATTTTTACCTGACTCTTTTTTCATAGCCAGCCTAAGGAAAAAGATAAATCCACCTACCACCAGGCCTACAATTAAGATCATCGATATTATGGCTCCTGTTGTCATGTTTTATTTTTTACGAAAGTTTTATACAAATAGCGATTGATGAGGATTCCTACAACTAACACGATACCCCATTGGGTTACAATGGAAGCATTAGAATACACATCGAATACATTCCAATTGCCCGCTGCGTCAAACCATGGGTACTCTGAATATCCTTGTGACATCCACCAATAAACAAGGAAGGCCCCCAGACCTACGTTGAAAATCATACAAGTGGCAAAATACGCTATCGGTACGTTGAAGTCAGAATCTGTCTCGATGTAGTCGCGCATAAATTTAGATGCTCCATAGCGCAGTACTGCTATAATAATTAATAGACCAGTGATGATGAGACCGATGCCCCAAACCCAATCCTGATTATTAAAAAAGTTGAGCGACCAGGCCGAAGGAAAGCCAAACACAATGCAGAAAATAGCTGCCCTTATCGCTGCTGATTTTCGTGTAAGACCCATATCCTTCAAGTTACTAATAAAGAGCTCCAGCATAGGCAACAACGAGCTAAATGCTGCCAGGAAGAAGGCAGTAAAGAAGACTGCGGAGAAAATGGCTCCTCCTGTGAATGTGGAAAACAACTTAGGGATAATAGTAAAAGTTAAGGCCTGATTACCTGCTTGTAAAAAGTCTATGGCCTCAACTTCACTTGCCGAAAGGGCGAATACAGCTGGTAAGATTGCCATCCCAGCCATCAAAGAAGCTGTGTTATTTCCAAACCCGCCAATAAAAGTATTGAGTACTACATCTTCTCGTTTTCTTGAGTAGGAAGAAATAGTCATTATGAGTCCCCATCCTGCACCAGTAGACCAGGCGGATTGCGACAGTGCTTCGATCCAAATGGTGGGGTCTGAAAACAAGGCAAAGTCAATATGAAACATGTATTGAAGGCCCTTAAAGCCATTTTCCATGCTTAGTGATTGGATCATTATAATAAATAGCAACCCAAACAAAGTAGGTATCAAAATCCTATTGGCTTTCTCAAGGCCTTTTTGAATGCCTTTAATCAAAACATAAGTACCTGCCAGAATTGCTACAATATAAAGTACGACCGTCACCGGATCTGAAGTAGAAATACCTGTCCAGAATTCATTGAGGTACTCTGGATTAGATTCCAGTTTGTCAGCAATGGTTGCCTCGCCCGTGATAAAAGCAAATAAGTTGCGCATGGACAAACCGAGATATTGCAGTGCCCATCCTGTAACCACCGAGTAGTAGAAAGCTATACCCAGGGTACAAATGGTAATGAAAAAACCTCCCCAGGAGAGCCCTTTGCCTCCTACTTTTCCGTAAGAACCTATTACCCCTAGTTTGTATTTCTTACCAATAGAAAACTCGGCCATCAATAGTGGAATAGACCAAACGAGTAAAAAGAATATCCAGAGCAATAAAAAGGACCCGCCATATTGGCCAGCCAACCTTGGAAATCTCCAAAGGTTTCCTGCGCCAATGGCCATTCCTAATGAGGCCAAAACGATACCCCAACGACTACTAAATTCTTCGGTTTTTTTCAGCATGTATTCCTGGCAATTATTAAGAAAGGCTAAGTATAGCTAAAAAAACAGACATGAAGAAATGGTTTTACACGAGCTAAGGATCCAGGGCAGATTTGATACTTAGCATGTATATTCTTAATTGATTATATTCAGAAAAACATTAAACAAATGTATTTGAAACTTATCTGTACCTTATCCTTACTACTATTGGTTAAAATGGGCTTTGCTCAGGTGGATTTTGCTCAACTGGATGGCCAGCTCTCAAATGATGCGCAGTTTAAAGAAATAGCCATTGGAGCTGAAGTCTCGCTCAAGATAAAACAGGACGCAAATGTGGTCTACTTAAACTTACAATCAGAAGATTTGCTCGTTGCAAGTATTTGTATCAGTCAGGGAAATGAAGTGTATGTCTTGCACGCATCAGCTGCTCTTGGAATGGTGAAATATGTGAAAAAAGAAAATAGCAACCAGTGGACGACTACAGACAAGTTTAAATGGGAGTTAAGGGAAACCGGCTTGGACCAAAAATCTATCGACAAACGCAGTATTTACTTCGATAACAACCAATGGGTAGCGAATACAATGTCTATGGGTGTGACCGGAGAAAATGAGTTTATCATCGACAGGCGTCTATTTAAAAATGGTTACACCATTCAACTCGCTGCCGGGTTAATGCCAGCTGAAACTCCTGACAAAATCCTTTCTCTACCTAAAGGTCACGAAGCGGGGTGTGCCAACCCCCTTCTCGTCAGCGGTGACCCAAATCCCACCTATGATTTTCTACCTCGTGGTTGGTACAAGATTGAGTTAGAAAACTAATTGTTATTAAATAACTCCACCAATGGTTGACCTGTAGCACCATTTGGTAGCATCACATCGAGCATCATCGATAGTGTTGGAGCAATTTGAGTAATGGTTTTATACTCAAATGATGTTCCTTTATGGATACCAGCACCATACCAAAGCAGCGGTACATGAGCATCATATGTGTAGGCCGAGCCATGTGTACTACCTGTCTTTCTTCTTATGATCCATCCTGGCTCTAATGTAATAAGTACATCACCCGATCTTTTTTGATTGTACCCTCTAACCAACATGCCCGTCACTCCTCCACCACTAAAATCAATGGCGGCAATTACATGAGCAGGATAGGCGCTGCTCACGCCACTGTATTTTAATACCGTTTGAGCTACAAATTCCTGCATGACTTTAAGGTCAATCTTTTTTTCTTTCAGCGTTTGATGATTAATGAATACCTGATGGTTAGTGATGTTTTCAATCCACTTACCATCACCAAATCTCGCACTAATCTCCGCATTTAGACCTTCAATCTGACTGACTTCAAAATTTCCCGCTGGTACATTATTCTCAACCAAGTAGCTGGGCACTTCTGCAATAGCATGATCAGCAGTTAAAAACACCAGATAATTATCTTTCCCCAATTGCTCGTCCAGGGCCTTGAGCAACTCTGCAATGTTCTTATCTAACCTCATATAGGTGTCCTGTACTTCTTTTGAATTAGGCCCAAATCGATGACCTATGTAATCAGTTGAAGAATAACTGACAGCCAGTAAATCAGTGTCGTTATCAGTGCCTAAATCAGCATTTTCTAAGGCACTTAAGGCTAATTCTGTAAGGAGATCATTTCCAAAAGGTGTATCAGTTACCATCCAGTAATCACCTTTCTCTAAATGATACGGAAAGTCTGGAGTATCCTTATTTAAAGGAGCTTCGAAAACCACATTGTCTTTACCACTTTCTATATAATTTTCGAGGTTACCTACAGGCTCCCATTTTTGTGATAAATAATAGTCAGGTCTTTTTTTCTTATTGAAATCTGAGACCCATTTGGGTAAACTTTCCCTGTAGTAGGTACTCGTAATAAAATCTCCAGTGCTCTTATCGTGCCAGTAGGCTTCTCCCATATGACCTGCAGGAAATATTGCGCCTCTGTCTTTTATTGAAATACCAATTACTTTTGATCTTTTTTGGCTGGAAAGTATCAACTGATCACTAATTGTGGTAGTAAGCATATTTCTTGGTGACATCTTACCGCGATGGCTATCGCTACCTACTGTCTCTACTGATTCATCGCTCGCACAATAAATCTCTTTTCCCTGGGTTTTGTCATACCAATCATTGCCGATTATTCCGTGATAAGCCGGTGTAGTTCCAGTGTACACAGAAGCATGACCGGGTGCTGTATAAGTAGGCACATAATTGTAATGCGCATTTTTAAAATTGTAGCCCTGAGTCATCAATCGCTTAAAGCCGTCTTCACCATATTTGTCCTGGAATCGATACAAGTATTCTTGTCTCATTTGGTCAACTATGATACCTACCACCAATTTTGGTTTCTCCTGTGAGAAAAGAACAACTGAGAAGAATATAAATGGTAAGAGCAACAGTTTTTTCATAATAGTCTTGATCAATTCGAGAACAAATCTAACTATTGAGTTGGCAAAATTAAAAGTATATTATATTACCGGACTGTTATCATTGATCACAGTAGATGCGATCGTATTGTTTTGATTCGTATGCTTTCTTTAGCAAGGCATTTCCATCCAGATCATAATAAATGACAACAAAAAAGGAGGCTTCCTTGATGTGTTTTTCAGTAAATAAAATAGGCTCATCGTCCGATATAAGAATTACAACATCATTATAGGTGGGTGAAACTACCTCTCCTCTCCTATCACTAAACACGCCATAGCCACTTTCCCCAAGTATAGTAATGAGCTTTTCTCCTGAAGGTAGGTTTTGTATTTGATAAGACTTAAATGATGGGCCTAGAGTAGTCTTTGATTTTAGATCGAAAAAATTCCAGGATTTATTCATTCTCACAATGGCTGTTGTGTCGCTCCAGTACTCCACCTGATCAAATCCTTCTTCAGTAAATGGCTCACCAGTAGTTGTGAAATATTGCCTGTTACCTTTACTCGCCACGAAAACGCTGTCGTTATAACTTATGATATTCTTATCATACGCAGGCTCGATAAGCAACCTACTTTTCAAGTCAAAAAGGCCAAATTGCTTATTCCTTAATAGCGAAACTTTGCCACCATCAAAATTGCCAATGGCGTCATACCTGGCATTAAGCAACTTATCACCAGTCCTTCCGTCTATGAGTCCTTTTTTATTCTTTTCTGTAAAAACCAGTGCATTTTGCGATAAGTCAGACAATTCCACATGGCTTTCATCGAGTAACAGACTTCCATATTGATTGTACAATTGCATGCGCTTATTACCAAATACTTTTAAATATTCGGTTGCTTCATTGCCTAGCACATTGAAGCGAGCTGTTTTTGCAAATGGCACTTTCAGTCCGTCTCTAAAATAGATTGTGGTTGTATCTCCTTTGAACACTTGCAAAAAGTTTCTACCCAGCAACTGCGTGGAATCATATGTGCGGGTAGATATAGTATAATCCTGTAAGTCAAACATCCATAACACTGAATCTTGTTTATCAATAAGCCAGGATTGATTATAGTTAGCGCTTGATAAATCTTCTTTTATTACCTTATACGACTGGTTATAAAGCCTGGATCCGGTTTGTTTTTTTACTAAAAAGCTGCCATTTAAAATATTGATTTTTTGGTTTGCATACGGAATCAATTCTTCCAATTGCTCATTGGCAATCATTTCACCAAAGCTAGAAGCCAGCCAAATGTTACCATCTGGTAGTATTTCATAGTCTGTGAAAATGTACTCAAATCTACCAGGTGTGTTGTCTACCGCCTGAAGCAGTTGCCTATCTGTTTTTACTTCAATTAAATCATCCTTCTCAAAGAAGATAAAATCACTTTGCACAAATACATCGTCAAAATTGTCTGCGATCAAAAGTCGACCGCTCACTGTTTCTATGCTCCAAAGATTGCCTTTCTTTAAAGCCAGCATTTTACCAGCCAAAAGTTTGACCTCAATATAAACCTCAGTCCTTATTTGAATCCCGGATTTATGTACAACTCGCCAATTATTTTCGTTACCTACTTTTAGCAGTCCGTAGCCTAAATCGATGACCTGTTCGGGTTGTTTTCCAAGTATTGTGGCTCCATTTCTACCCTTCACTGTGCCCTCTACAAGCAAAAAATCATCCTTTGTACTTTCACACTTATACTTTTGGTGAATCTGACCAAACTGAGGTGCAATAACCACTTTACCATCATTATCGAAGAAACCAAATTTTCCCTCTTCGAGGTATGCAAATAGCGCCATACCATCTAAAGCACTCACTTTCTTTAGCGAATCTGAAAGATACCTTGGGTGTAACTGAACTTCATTCGATGCTCTTGCCACATGATAGGCAAAATTGATGGCTCTCTGCCTAAGGTGACTTTTGGGGTAATTTCTCAGAAATAATTCATATCCCCCAATAGAATGCTCCGAAGTCATGACTTCGAATATGTTTCGCTCAGCTTCCTTTCGGTATGGCGTTTCTGGGTGTTTCTCCAAAAATCGAATAAAACTCATCACCCGGCCGTCAGCAGTACTTTTATCGAAGTATAGTTTTTCATAGCGAATCCTCGCTTCACTAACTTGTACCGCATCAGGGTACTTCTCCATAAATAATTTATAGCTCTGATAGGTATTTTCATCCTTGGCTGATGCGAAGGCAAGTGCATTTCTTTTTGTTTTGGCAAGCATTACCTGCTTAGCCGTAGGGTATTTTTTCAGAAATTCGTTATAACCATCCTCGGTATTTACTCTTTGAGTCAAATGAAAGGCCAGGCTATCAATTTGGGTTTTGTGTTGCATCAAAGTCACACTATCGAAGCCATGTTTGATGTGTTTTTCTTTGCTTTTAGTATGCAATGTGTCGAGAATACTTTGTGCTGATAGCACGTAGAGGTAAGCTGAATCGTAAAACTCCGGGCTGTCGTAAGCTATCAGCAATCTGGATTTGGCATATTTTGATGCAGGTAGCAGGCTATCTTTTTCTAAAGCTTTGGCCACCAACTGCTCAGCTTTAGGGAAATCTTGCTCATTTAATTTCTTTAAAGCCTTTTTTGAAATCCCTATAGGGCCGAAAACGCAAGACGTGAGCGAAAGGAATACTAAAATTTTAAAAAATATGCGCATTGGACAATACCAAGATCATTCGGTATACGAATATCCGTATTTTTTGAGGATTGAATGTATCAATACACATTAATTAGCTACAAATTACTTTCCTCTATATGCCACGTGTGGTCTGAGAGGAGTTTGACAGTGGCCAAATGTTTCTCAAAAGGCATCGTGGCACCCCACTCTTTTGGAGATATAAAAGATAAAACCTCAGCTCCATCATTTTTCTGATATAAGTGATAGGTATGACCAATGGTTGGCTTAAACTTTATTTCTGCCTGATATATTCTCTCTGATATATCTACTCTATGCTTAATTTCTTCAGCTTGCTTGATAAGCACTTTCACCTGCTCATACACTTTATCCAGCTGCATTTGAGACTGCTCGTGCATGGCGCTTACCGCCAGACCTTTAATACGACCCTTGTCCTCTGGTTTTATTACTGCACTACCCACATTGTGTGCATAAGGCAAAGTGGAAGGTGTGGTTGTGATCTTATCACGCAACCTTTCCAACTCTTCATCAGACATGATTACTTCCTTACCCTTTTTATGCTGTGCCATATTATATTAGTATTTAACTCTAGAACAAAGTTAAGAGATCACTGTTCGAAATAACCTTCAAAATGTACTTTCATGGTTAGCAAGTGGTCATCTATCCTCTTAAATATGTCATAAAAGGAGACATTCCAACCCTAAATCGATAGTTCTCGTTTCTAAGAAAAAACCTACTACCCTATGAAATCTATAATCTACCTACTGCTAGTATTCACAGTTACTATTTCCAACGCCCTCAATAACCCCTATATGAAAAAAGGGAAGCCCGACCTAAAGTCCATGGGCGTATTAAAGTTTAATGCCGAAGGTGTTTTATTCGTTGGAGACTCTTATGGAGGTTCCGTATATGCTATTGATCTTGCTGATGATCAGTCCAGCACAAATACTGAGGGTGTAACCATCGGAGATTTAGAAGGCCAAATTGCGGGTATTTTAGGCACCAATGCCGAAAATGTGCTCATCCACGACATGGCCGTAAACCCGGTATCTCAAAACATTTATTTGAGCGTATCACGAGGTCGCGCTGAATGGACATCAAGGTGGCACCTGCCTAACGACCTGGCGCCAGCCCAGATTTTGCTCAAAGTTGATACCCAAGGTGAGATTACTGAGGTCAAGCTTGATGAAGTAAGCTACAGCAAAATTTCTCTACCAAAACCGATAGCCGAAGGCACGGAGCACCGGTGGAAAAAGGGTGTTACTACACGTGTTGATGCCATTACCAGTATTCAATTTCACAATAACAACATATATATTGCAGGTCTATCAAATGAGGAGTTTGCCGCCTCTATGTGGGTGGCTCCTTATCCATTTAAAGATGATGTGAGCATTTCTACACTTGAAATCTTTCATGGTGCACATGGTAAGTATGAAACAAGCTCACCAATAAGGACATTTCTTCCTTATAATTTCGACAACAAGGCGCACATTATTGCTGCTTACCTTTGCACCCCACTGGTGACATTTGAAGCTGAAAAGCTACAGGACGGTCAGCATGTGAAAGGTCGTACAGTGGCAGAGTTTGGGTCTGGAAACTACCCACTTGACATGGTGCCTTACACCAATAATGGCAAAACCTATGTATTGATGTCTAATAGTCAGCTTCCTCTGCTAGTGTTCGATCCTGAGGATGTGAAAAACTATGAAGGCGCTATTACAGAAGAGGTAAAAGGATATTTAGGAGGTGTAAAATACACACCAAGATCAGGTTCAGGTGTACAACAGCTGGATAACTTAAATGAAAAGTTTATTGTGGCAACACAACGTATGCCTAGTGGTAAGTTAGCCTTAGTTTCACTATCTAAAGAATGGCTCATACCATAAAATTGATTCAATATTTCCTGTTTTCAATTCTACTATTTGGATCTGTATCTGCACAAAATTTGACTGCAGATACAGATCCACAATCGACTACATTTGGAGAATTCTATGTTAGTCTGGAGTCTGAATTAATTTCCAAACTGCGTGAGAAGGGTGATGATGTAGACTTTAGTACATTTTTTTATATCACCATTGATGGTGCTAATAAAATTTTAGGGAGCTACACCTTGCAGGGAGACACTATTGTTTTTAAACCTCGGTTTTTACCAGATGTTAACCTCGTCCATCACGCTTATTTAAATATGGATTTTTTATATAAAGCGGTGGGCTTGTCTTTGCCTGATTCAATGCAACGACAAGTAAGTCGCAATTTCAACTTCAAATCATACGATAAAATAAAATACGCTTCAATTGCAGGAATTTCACCCAAAATCAATTCATACCCTGCTAATGTTTTAAGACTATATCTCTATTTCGATCAACCCATGAGCTTCCAAAACCCTTATGACTATATCTCTTTGGTCAATCGTCAGGGAGAAACCATTTCTGAGCCTTTTGTAATTATTCCTGAAGGGTTGTGGGACGAATCTAAAACGCGCCTGACTTTATTTATTCACCCCGGCCGCATTAAACGCAATGTTGGGCCAAACTCTATGATAGGGCCTGTTTTCGAGGCTGGCAATACGTACACACTCAAAGTCGATAGTACCTGGAAAAGTGCCTCA
Source organism: Fulvivirga sp. (assembly GCA_039970995.1). GTDB lineage: Bacteria > Bacteroidota > Bacteroidia > Cytophagales > Cyclobacteriaceae > Fulvivirga. The sequence goes on along the minus strand of JBDVKW010000003.1, from coordinate 489,620 downwards.
AACAAGGCGCTCGATTCACAATTTCAATACACATTTGATATTGGGTTAGCAGTTAGGGCACCTATCAAACCAGAGTTTTGGACAGTTATTTCTCCGAAAGCAGAATCCGTAGACCCACTTCTTTTAAAAGTCAATGAATACTTAGACCCTGTCTTGCTTCCTAAGATGCTTAGTATTTATAGCGAGGAAGGTTTGGTCGTTACGGGTAACTGGGGATTGAAAAATGGCAATTGCCAGTTTAAACCTGCATCGCATTGGGAAAAAGGCAACTATACAATTAAAATAAATCCAAAATTGGAAGATGTTTGCGGTAACACGGTTTTGTCTGCTTTTGATCGAGAATCAAACCAAAATACTGTCGAAAATCCTATGTTGGAGTTGTTCTTTGAGGTCAAATAAACCCTTCAATAGTTATTTTAGAGAATATTAAGATTATTTACACCAAGGTAAAATGAATCTATTTTAATTAATTCGACAATTCCCGAAATAAAATTTCGATATTGCCCATTTAATGATTGAATATTTTGGTTAGGTAAAGTGTAAGTATTTTCAGATTATTGCTTCTATTCCAGAATATTGTTTTCAGTTCTATGTAATAGACAAATCGCCATGATTCCGTTCAGAATTGCATTTCTATTTTTCTTTTTACTAAGTCATGTCGCATTGGGTCAAAACAAAATCACCCTTGACAGTCTCTTTTTAAGGCTCGATAATTATAAGTCTGACACTTCTTCTGTAAAAATTTTATTAGCTATTAGCAGTGAGTATTACGGCATCGATTATTTGAAAGCATTGGAGTATGCCACAGAAGCCAAAGAAATTGCGGAAGCTATTGATAATGTTAAATATCAGGCACAAGTAGAAAGGGCAATTGGTAATCTTAATCTAATTATAGGCAATTTTAAAAATGCTGGTATTGGTTATTTCAATGCTTTAGAACATTACAAAATATTAGGTGACGCAAAGGGTTCAATTTCTATGCATAATAACCTGGGTGCCGTATATGATAGAATCCAAAATTACGATAAGGCACTTGAAGAATACTTTAAAGCTGTAGAGCTCTACAATGCGTCAACTTTTGATAGTACCTTTGATGCGCTACCTTCACTTTATAATAATATTGCCAACATTTATCAAACCAGAAGCGATACATCAGCAGCCCTGCAATACTATTTAAAGGCCATTGAGCTAGGTAAGAAGAGTCAAAACCTCAAAGTGCTGGGGATCTCATATAGTAATCTTGGAAAATTATACTTCACTGACCTCAACGAACCAGACACGGCTATTGATTATTTAATCAAAGGTCTGGAAACAAGAAGAACCGTTGGTGATCAATCTGAAATTGCGAAATCTTTATTACGGCTCGGCACCTTTTATACTTCGCAAGGCAACTATATCCAAGGTAAAGAATACGCACTAAAGGCCGTTGAACTTTCAAGTGAAATAAGCTCAATTGAAACCCTCACTGATAGTTACTTGTGTTTATCACAAATTGAAGAAGGTCTGGGAAATAATTTGGCCTCATTGGAAGCATACAAATTGTATAAAGCCAATAGTGATAGCCTCAAATCAAAACAGGCAAGTAATGAATTGACCAGGTTGCAATTGCAGTATGATTTTGACAAGGCAAATGCCGTTAAGGAAGAAGCTGCCAAACAAGCAAAAAATACTTATTACTTAATCATTGCTGCCCTAACTGTCGGTTTGATTATTGCAGTGCTCATCGCCATTATTATAAGGTATAATTCAAAAAAGTCTGAACTATTAAGACAAAACCTGGCACAGGATGTAGAGAGTAAAAATAAAGAGCTTACTACAAATGTGATGTACTTGGTTCGTAAGAATGAATTAATCAATAACGTGGCCGAAAGACTTTTAAAAATTCAACCTAAAGTATTACCTGAAAATAATAAAGTGGTAAATAATATTATCCTTGACTTACAGCGTGAGGTTGACAATGATTCATGGGATGAGTTCGAGCTGCGCTTCAATCAGGTGCACACCGAATTTTATGACAATTTACGAAGGCTTTATCCAGATCTTACACCTACCGAAGAAAAACTCTGTGCTTTTCTAAGGCTTAATATGAGTACAAAAGAGATAGCTTCTATCACGCAGCAAAGTTATAAGAGTGTGGAGGTAGCACGCGCCCGATTAAGAAAGAAGCTGAACTTAACAAATACTTCTTCCAATTTGGTTCAACACCTTTCTAACATTTAAAACCTCTAATACCAAATAATATTCTCTTCACTTTAAGGTTTCTATTTATCAGATAGAGTCCTGCAAAACTTGAATAATAACGTGATGATCGTTGATTTATACTTTTTACTTAGCACTTCTGCCTCTATATCATAAATCACCCTTGAAATCATATATGTGAACATAATAGGCTTTTTGATAAGGTAATGTTATGGTTCCTGATTGCTTTTGTATGGGTATTTCTAAGGTAATTATTTAAGCTGTAGTAGTTATTCAAAGGTTGAATTGTTTAATAATCCATATACCCAAACCTTATTTGTGTTTAAGTTATTTTAACCAAATTTTATATGGCTAAAGATGATAAAGACGAAATATTAATTGAGGAACTTATTAAAAAGAGAAAAGAAGTTAATGATGCCTTTATAAAACTATTAGGCGCTATTGAAAATAACAAACCCTCTTTTGATAATAACTCAGATAAGTCTAAAACAAAGAATAATTAAACCTAATCTTATGAAGCACTATTTACAATTTAATAAATGCAGAGCCATTACTATAATGGTATTGCTGCTATTTGCCATTACGGGCTATGCCCAAACCTTCAAACAAGGTGTCAAACAAGGAGTGGTTAAAGTGAAATTTGCCGAAACCATGAATACCACCTTAAATACGATGCCAACTACTATGAAAGTTCAGAAAGGACAGGCATTGGTCACTGGCATTTCTTCTTTTGACAATGCGGCTATACAAACTACAGCTTATGGTATGGAAAGACTCTTTCCATTTAACCCTCAGTATGAGCACAAACTAAGAAAACACGGACTGCACCTTTGGTATAAAGTTGCAATAGATGAAAACACTGATGTTACCCAGGCAAAAGTGATATTCAGCCAGTTGAACGAAATTGAAATTGCTGAAGTAGAAAGGGAAAAAGTACTGGCACCTTTTAGTGTCCAGGAGCATAACTCAATTGCTCCAGCTAATACAGGTATGCCATTTAATGATCCTCTGCTGGAAGATCAATGGCATTACAACAATACGGGCCAGTCTGGCTACGGAGACGCTGATGCCAACATTTTCGATGCCTGGACTACCACAACAGGTTCAAATGACATTGTTGTTGCCGTTCACGATCAGGGTGTAGATGCTCTACATGAAGATTTGGCTGCTAACATGTGGGTAAATGAACTTGAACTTAACGGTTCCGATGGAGTTGATGATGACGGAAATGGCTACATCGATGATATCCATGGGTATAATTTTCAAAAAAACAGTGGAGAAATTGACCCGGAGTACCATGGAACGCACGTTGCAGGTACCATTGCCGCTGTTAATAACAATGGTCTTGGGGTTGCCGGGGTTGCCGGTGGTGACGGTTCAGGTAATGGTGTAAAAGTAATGTCTCTCCAAATTTTAGGTGGGGCGCCTATTGAAGAATCTTATATATACGCAGCTAACAACGGTGCAATAATTTCTCAAAACAGCTGGGGTTATACCAGTCCTGGGAATGTGGAGCAATCGGTGTTAGATGCAATCGATTATTTTATTGCAGAAGCAGGAGATTACCCGGGAAGCCCTATGAGAGGTGGTATAGTAATATTTGCCGCAGGTAATAGTGCTTATGACGCAGCATGGTATCCCGGATTCTATGAATCAACATTTGCTGTGGCAGCATTAGGACCTGAATGGCAAAGGGCTTCTTATTCTAATTATGGAGATTGGATTGAACTTTCGGCTCCAGGTGGTGATCAGACTAATTATGGAAGCACCAATGGAGTACTAAGTACCATTCCTGATGACAAGTATGCATACCTTCAAGGTACTTCTATGGCATGTCCGCATGTTTCTGGAATTGCGGCTCTCGTACTTGCAAACAGAGATCATCAGCTAGTTCCAGAAGAGCTATGGACGAAGTTATTAACTGGTACTGTTTCAATTGATGACCAGAATCCTGATTATATTGGTAAATTGGGTACAGGTGCAATAGATGCAGCTTTGGCTATTCAAAATGACGATGGTATCGTTCCAGATGCCATTGCAGACCTGACTGTAACAGGTATTGCACAAGAGTTTGCCACTTTGTCATGGACAGTGCCAATTGATTCAGATGACAATCAACCGGCTTCTTTTACAGTGTATTACAGTACACAGGAATTAACTGCTAATAACCTGGCCTCTGCCTCTAGTGCCACGGTTTCTAATACAGCGCTTGCGGGTACGACTTTTAGTTATGAACTGGAAAACCTACTCGGGTTAACGAGTTATTACTTTGCTGTTGTATCAAGAGACAGATGGGGTAATGCCTCTGAAATATCTAATGTGGTAATGGAAACTACAAATGAAGGTCCTGAAATAGCAGTTGATCCTTCAAGTATTTCTATGACGGTAGACATTACTGCTACCACTACTGCAACAGAAGAATTAACCATTTCTAATAATGCCGAAGGCATACTTAGATGGGAATCATTATTTCGTCAAAGCAACCCTTATGGCGTGCTTAATGTTGAGGGAATTCAATACCCAACTTCAAGTAAAACGATCAGTGCTACTCCAAAAGTTGGGCGCTCTGATGTACACACACTAGTAAGAGCACAGAGCAACGAACCTGCAACAAGTGCTTATACACAAAGAACAAAGGCATTATCTGATTGGGCTACCAATATTATTGGGGAAACTGATTTATCATTGCCAAATTCAGCTTTAGGCAAATTTTATGTTGACGATGCTGATGGGTTCAACCTCACTCAAATTCAGATGTACCTCAAGCATGACCCTGCCTTAGGTCCACTGGTTGTTGAGGTATATCAAGGCACATCTCCGACAAATGAAAATTTAATTTATGCTTCAGAGTGGTCAAATTATGGACCAAACGAAACTACAGCATATCTTACCTTAAAGGAGCACCTCTACTTTGCGTATGATGAAACTTTCTGGGTGGCAATACATGTACCTGCAGGTAATCAGTTTCCACTCGGTATAGGCTATGAAACTACTGCGGAAGCTTCTCAAAACAGTTTCATTTCTTTTGATGTCGGCTCTACATGGATGCCTTTAGAAACTGCCTTGGATAGTGAAGAATTTGCTTGGACTATGAAAGCTGTAAGTCAAAATCCTGATTTAGGCACCTATTTAACATTAGACCCTGCTAATAGTGACTTGTCGGGCAATAGTTCAGCCACAGCAACTGTAACTGCAGACGGGAGTCAGTTGATAAACGGATCTTATACAGCAAACTTAATTTTTAAATCAAATGACGCAGCTAACCGAGAATTGAGGATTCCTATAAGCCTTACTGTAGATGGACATGATCCAAATATTCAACATCCCGACATTGTAGATTATGGGTCAGTCTTTTTAGGAGACTCAAAAACAATCGAAATTGTATTAGACAACGTTGGTTATGGCAACTTCAGTAGTCCATCTTATTCCTTTTTAGATGGAACAAACTTCACTTTGACTGATGGGTACGGGCCATGGCAAATTAATGCCAGAGAACAGGCAATCGTTAAGGTTGACTATACACCTACAGCAGGAGGTAATGCCAATGATGTATTTACCGTAACGGATGGTACAAGAACTTACGAAATCTCGCTGTTTGGTGTTGGAGCCGAAACGTCAGAAATCACAGTAGACCCTTTATCTCAAACCATTGCCGATGTGGCACTTGGTGACGAGGTAAATGCTCAACTCACCATTGAAAATACAGGTGGGTATCCGCTTAAGTACTTTATTCCTGGCTGGGACAACAAAGGTGTTAGCGATAGCTGGCCATCTGATTATCATACTTATGGTTATAAATTCAGAACCAATTATGGGTCAGAATCAAGTCCTTTATCCTATGATTTCCAGGATATTTCAGCAACTGGTATTGATATAACTGACCAATTGTTAGATAATGGTGTGTATGTGACTGTAGATATGGGCTTTAACTTTCCATACTACGGAGAGAGCATGGATACCATATACATTGCACAAAAAGGGTTCACAACTTTTGATGATACAGTACGTCCGGTGAATGATCCAAGGTTAGGCAATGCATATACTCCAATAGGCTTTATCTCTCCACTAGGTACTTATGTTGATTTTGCCTATGGTGGTGCTGTTTACTACAAAAAGGAACAAGATAAACTCATTGTTCAGTATCATGAAATCACAGATGGTTTTTCTGGTGTAATTACCGCTCAAATGGTATTACATGCAAATGGAGATATTCGTTTCTATTATGATAACAATACCTATAGCATTTCAAGTCAAAGATATCTCAATATTTTGATCGAAGACATAGCTAAGGCTGATGGTATTCTTATTCATGATTTTAATAAAAATACTGACCTATCGGCTGGCACAGCCCTGGGCTTTGATTACCCTGGGCCGAATATTATAACTGATATTCAGAATGGTTCTGGTGTATTAGCGCCTGGAGGAATAGCCACAGTTGATGTCACGATGAGTACCTCTTCCCTTACCGAAGGACTCATTAAACGATATATCAACATTGTGACAAACGATCCTGACAACGCTCAGATGCAGCCTTTAGTGGAAATTGATATTACTTCGGGAGGTACTGCAATGCCAGTATATTCGACAAATACACTAGACTTTGGAGATGTATTTTTAGGGGCGGTTGAGAATCAAATATTCACAATAAAAAATGAAGGAACAGCTAACGTTGAAATCTCTGGCTTAGCCTTTACTAACGGTAACTTTTCAATTGATGACAACACGGCAGCTACCATTACTCCAGGATTCTATAAAGAATACAATGTAACATTGCCAACCGTTTCGACCGGTGCTGTTGCTGATGACTTAACGATTACCTATGCTGACGCTTCTACAGAAGTTATTTCGCTATCAGGTAATGTTGTTGATCCGCCAGCCTTTACCGCAGACCTTAGCCTTGTACAGCAGACGCTGAACTTTGGAGAGACTGCCACAGTGCCATTTACAATTGAGAATACAGGCCTGGCAACAATGGAGGTGACTACTCAAGGTGAGCAGTGGGTATCTTATGAAGTTGACGGTGTTACCCCAGATTCTGTTTCCTATCACTTTGAAATGTACAACTCAAGCGCTGATAATGTATATCAGTGGGTCGATATCCGTGAAACAGGTACACAAATGCCTTTCGCTGATGATGTATTTGAGCCAACTGAATACTGGAGAGATTACACATTGCCTTTCGAATTTGAGGTGTACGGCACAAAATACACTGAAATGAAGATAGCGGAGAACGGTGTTCTTTCATTTGGGAATTCAGATCCTGAAATCCTGATATTCAATGATGGTATACCATCAACCCTGCTGGAAGGCGACTTTATTGCTCCTTACCTGGTATTTGGTGGTTTCGACACCTATACACTACCAGAAGAAGAGGTAGGCATTTTCTACCAGGAATATAGTGATAAGGTAATCATTACATGGAGCCATTTGGTGAACTACTTTGGTGGAATGGGTGACCCAATTTCTGTTCAGGTGTTCTTATATAGCAATGGAACCATGAAATTTCAGTACAAAGTAGAAGATGCCTTTGGGGGAGGAGATTTGACATCAAATTTTGCGTCAATCGGAGCTCAAAGTAATCAAAGCAATTTTGTATCAATTTCTGAAAATAATAACCTTAATCATGGAGATGGATTAGCGTACACATTAGTACCTACAAAACAACTCTCAGTGGCTGCTGGTGCTTCTTTGGCGGGTAATATCAATTTTGATGCACAAAGTGCATATGGTGGAACGTATACTTCACATTTGAACATAACAACTAATGTACCTGGCAGTGAGTCGCTTCAAAAACCTGTAGAGCTTACTGTAATAGGTGAAGGCGCAGTTGATGCTATCGATTCGCTCGATTTTGGAACCCAGGTAGCCGTTATGGAATGGAATGACGTGCTGTGGATGGATGACTGGAAGAAATATTCACAGGAAATAGTAATCACCAACAGTGGTTCGGCTTCTTTGGATATCACTGGCATGGCCATGACTGATGGTACTACTCCATTATCAGCTGAAGTTGGGGTGTATGTAGAATGTGCCCCCTGGGATTGGTTCTGTACTCCGGGTTGGAGTTACACAGATATAAGTGAGGTATCAGATACGTATACTCTTTTACCAGGCCAGAGTTTGAGTGTTTATGCAACATTCAAACCTTCTGACGCCACGATTGGCACTTATACCGATGACCTGGTACTTACTACATCAGTAGGAAACCACACCATAACACTATCAGGAACCAGCATGTTGCCTCCGGCAATGAATGTAGATCAAGCGCCTATTGTATTGAGTATGAATACCTTGTCTGAAACAGCCGCCCCGAGCATTAGCATTGACAACTTAATGGGGAACTCTGAATTGACTTATAACGTAGCCATCAGTTTTGGAAGAACTGGTACTTCTAGTAATGAAGTAATGGCTAATTATAATGCCGAGTCTTCCGGCTTTGCGTCTGATAAGAGTAGTCGTACTATTAAACCAAGTGCTAAGGTGAGCAATAGCTATAACCGAACGATCACTTATACTGATGCCACCATACCAGAAAGCTTTGCTGGAACAGGGGGAGCTGCTCCTTTCACAATTGCTACTAAATATAATTCAGGGTCTGAAGGACTCAATCTAACACATGTTGAGACCTGGTTTAGAGCTGAGGATTTAACAGATGGCTTAATCGAGGTTGAAATACGTGCTGGCGGTAGTAATATAAACGATGCACAGGTATTGAATCAATCACAGCAATCATTTACCAGATCTGGGGATGATTTAAACGGAGACTGGATCACACTGCCACTTAGTGAAGCGGCAAGAATTTATCCTAATGAAGACTTCTACGTGATTGTGACCTTACCGCTGGGTATCCAGTACCCGCAAGGTATAATTACGGACGAAGCTGTTGCAGGCCGATATTTTTACAAACATGAAGGTGTTTGGTTTGATATCCAGAACGAATCAGGTTTTGGCACAACAGGATGGTTAATGTATGCCGCTGAGGAAACTGCCGCTGCAACTGCCTGGCTTTCGATCAGTTCAGCTACTTCTGGGGTACTTTCAGCAGGCACTCAAGGATCCATTGATCTATTTGTAGATGGATTTGTAGCAATGCGTGGTGATCAAACGGCTGATGTTATAATTACTTCAAATGATACAGATAATCCTATCGACACTGTATCGGTTGCTTTACATATGAATGAAGCTCCTCTATTTAGTGGAATGGGCGAAATTTATTATGTAGCAGAATCAGAAGAGCTAAGTGTGAACTTGACAGTTACTGACATTGAAAGTAATGCTTTTGAGGTGACTGCTGTTGAATCATACGAAGGTTTAACATACACACTGACTGGTAACGATCTGGCTATTAATTATGCTCCAAATTACGGAGATGAAGGAAGCTATGCATTTACATTTGAAGCAACCGATGAATATGGTGCCGTAAGCCAGACTACCCTATTGGTAGAGGTTCAACATAGCAACCAGGCTCCTGAGTTGGTAATGAATGCTATTAATTTTGAGGGTGTAAATATGGAGACAGAGTATTCTATTTCAGAGCTGTTTTCTGACCCAGATGGTGATGCAATGACTTACACCGTGTCTTCAGGAGATGAGGCCATTTCTAAAGTCTATGTTACAGGAGATAACGTGTTGATTAAAAGTATGGGAGTGGGTCAAACAACTTTAAACTTTGTTGTTACTGATAGCAATGACGCTTCTACTATAGCTTCAATTGCTGTGAATGTTTCTGAGTATGCTGTTGACAATAGCGCTCCGGAATTTATTGGGCAGGATGATGCTTTTCAGTATCACGTACCAGTTAACAGTGTAGAGTATGCAATTAGTGAATTCTTTGCAGATCCTGATGGCGACACATTCACATATAGTGTAACAAGCAGTGACGAAGCTATTGTAAAAGTTTTTGCATCTGCCTCTAACTTCCTACTGCAAACTGCATCTGTTGGCACTGCGACATTAAACTTTATTGTAACGGATAGCCACGGTGCTTCACTTGAGTATGAAATGTCAGTATCTGTTGATGCCATTGCTGGTGTGAATGATCTTGAATCCAAATTGGAATTAAGTATACATCCAAACCCGACAAATGGGAAGATTACTATTGATATGAGAAGCCACCTTGGTAATGATTATTCAATAGAAATTGTCAACACGATTGGAGAAACGATTAAACTTTTAGAAAGGTCAGCTACAGATGACAGCATTGAGGTTAACCTGTCTGCATATCCTGCTGGAGTTTATATCATCAAAGTCGTAGTTAACGATTTGATCAGCATAAATAGGATCATTAAAAAGTAATAGAAATTTAAAAACTATGTATAGAAATTTAAAAATAGGATTGTTCCTGGGAGCAGTATTAGCGCTCTCAGGTTGCAAAAAAGATGAAGCTGCTGCACCAAGCGAAAAGGTAATTCAGTTTGAGAAATTAGCCAATGAATGGCACGTGACATCAGTTATGCATGACGATATTAATGCCGAGGGTTATGACGATTTTTCAGTCACATTCTTAGGTAATTCTTCAGACGAAGTCTTTTTATACAAGACTGATGGCAGGCCAGAAAATAGCCCATGGCCTTCTAGCGGGACATGGAACTTTGGCGAAACAATAGCTAATGAAATTGTGCGCGATGCTAATTCGGCAGATGAACTAAAGCTAAACTACTCGCTATCAGATAATATTTTAACAATTGAATTTGATTTTAATGGTGTAGGATATAGCAATGGCAAGGTAAACAGTACTACTGGCCATTGGGTATTTAGCTTTGACATTTAAAACTTTTTGTGGTTAGGGTTGAATGTAAAAGGCTCCGGGTAATCTGGAGCCTTTTATTTATTTAACCTCTATACTTAATAACTTACTTATCTATCAAAAACTAGCATACAAAAATGAATATCGTTAAAAACATAATTAGCAGTGGTATTCCTGTTGGCAAAACTTATCCAGTCAAAAGAGGCCTATTAATTAGCAACTACATATGTTTTATTCTAATAGTTTGTATCACCTTTCTATTCACAATAAGAAATACCTTTTACAACTACATTGACATTGACGCTAAACTTTGTATATATTATTACTCTGTGGGAGTGCTGGCATTTATGACACCAATACTTCTCAATAGATTTGGCCTTATTCACATAAGCAGAATTATTCTCTGCTATATCCCCGTACTTTTTACTTGGTATTTATTTATAAGTCAGATGCTTGGTCTTAACCAAATACAGACTAACATTTTTGATTCCATAAGAATTTATATATTGGTTTTTAGTGTAATTCCCTATCTGGTTTTTGAAAGAAAAAATTGGGAGTTCTTACTAATTGGAGTCCTCCCATATTTTATTTCAATTCTTTTTTTTGAGAACATTTTAAGTTTTTACGAAGTGGGCTATCAGCAAAAAGGCATTCCGGAAACAGGCTATGAATTGATGCAGTTACGCTCAATTACAGCCTATTTGATACTCAACAGTGCATCCTATGCTTTTCAATCAATCATTAACAGCAATGACCAATATAACGGCACTTTAATTCAAAGATTAAAGAACATAAACCAAGAACTGATCAGCAGCAAGAGGCAGCTAACTGAGCTAAACAATAAACTGGAGTTGAAAGTACAAGAAAGAACAGAAGAAATCGTTGTGAGCAATCAACATCTTAAAGCCAAAAATAAGCAATTAGCAGATTTTGCATTTTTTAATTCACACAAGTTAAGAGCTCCAGTCGCCAACATTCTTGGTTTGATAAATCTGCTCGAACAGGGTAGTATTACCCGTTCGGATAGAGATTTAATTATCGATAAAGTCAAACAATCATCTAATGTACTTGAAAATGTTGTTTCTGAAATAAATCTGCTTTTAGAGAAGAACACTTCTACCTAAAAGAACAATGGCGGTCGGGCTTCTTTACTATATCTTACTCCTTTCTAAAATGTGTGCTACAAAACAGCATCGGGTTTGGGATAAAGTGATCCTCATCACCTAACTGAGTAATTTTTATTATACTCAGTAAATCAAAATATCTTTTTTGACGTATAAGCCCCTTTAGCCTGTCGGTTTTACACACGGTGAATGAGTTACGAAATATCGACCTTTAAGCCATGGACAATGAAAGCTTAAATATTGAACCCCCCAAACGATCAATTTGGCGTGCGCTTAAAGATGCTATCCGAGGTACAGAGGCGGATTACACAACCATCGATCTGAAAAAGGCAATTTTTCTCTTGGCTGTACCCATGATTTTAGAATTGATCATGGAGTCAACATTTGCGGTAGTAGATATATATTTTGTAGGTCAATTAGGCGCCTCGGCAGTAGCCACAGTAGGTCTTACCGAAACGTATTTATTTCTTTTATATTCCGTGGCCATGGGACTATCAATGGCCGTTACTGCCGTGATTGCCAGAAGAATTGGTGAGAAAAAGCAGGAAGATGCCAGTGAGTCTGCCGTACAATCCATAATATTAGCCATATTGATCTCACTCCCATTTGCCATAGGGGGTATTTTCTTCGCCAAAGAGCTTTTGGCCTTAATGGGTGCGGATGCATGGAGCCTCGAGCACGGCTATCGGTATACACAATGGATGCTGGGTGGCAACGGTATTATCATCCTGCTTTTTATCATTAACGCCATATTCCGCGGTGCTGGTGATGCTGCCATTGCTATGCGTGTACTTTGGATTGCTAATGCCATCAATATTGTGCTTGATCCTTTGCTAATTTTTGGCTGGGGGCCCATACCCGCACTAGGCATAGAAGGAGCCGCCATTGCTACGACCATTGGAAGGGGTATTGGTGTCGGAACACAAGTATGGATATTGGTGAAGGGAGGAAAACACATTCGGGTGCTTCTTTCTCAAATCTATTGGCAGTCTAAGGTGATGCTTAATATCGTTCGTACTTCTTTGGGGGGTGTCGGGCAAATGATTGTGGCCATGACCTCATGGATTTTTCTTATGCGCATATTGGCTGATATTGGCAGTGAAGCGGTGGCTGGATCCACAATAGCTTTGCGCATTATGATGTTTACCATGATGCCCGCCTGGGGACTATCAAACGCTGCCGCCACGCTCGTGGGGCAAAACCTCGGAGCCGGTAGTCCGGACAGGGCTGAGTCTTCAGTATGGAAAATTGGTGGCTATAACATGATATTTCTGGTAGGTGTATCAATTGTCTATTTCTTCTTTAACCAGGAGCTCATGGGTATATTTACTGACAACCCTCGGGTGATCGCCATTGGCGGAGAATGGTTGCAAATTCTCTCTTACTCATACTTTATCTACGGTTGGTGGATGGTGTCAGTCCAGGCCTTTAACGGCTCAGGGGACACAAAAACACCTACGAAAATCAACTTTGTGTTCTTTTGGTTAATTCAAATACCGCTGGCCTACTTCCTAGCCATTTGGCTCGATTGGCAGCACTCAGGTGTATTTTGGGCCGTTTTTATTTCAGAAACAGCTGTGGGTATATACACCCTGTGGTTGTTCTCGAAAGGAAAATGGAAAACCACTCAAGTGTAATTGGAGTCTCCTAAAAAAGTCTTTGGCAGCAAGCCTTAAGTCAATTGATGGTTTTAGAAACTCTGCTGCGAAAGCTCTTCTATTTCATCGGGCAGTACTTCCGCTTCAAACGATAAGCTCGTGAGTATGCTGATAATACTGCCATCAGCAACAGGGCCACATTCGTATTCTACACGCAAGATATTGTCGCAATCCTGCAGATCGAAATTGGCCTGGTAATCACTAAACTCCTTATGGATTTGTTGAAGCACCACGCTTGCTTGCTCTGAGGTATTTACCGTTGTTTTAAAAACTTCTACCATTATAAATCAATGAAAACAGTGTTTTTAATTAAACTATTTACAGAACGGTGACCCAACATGTACTGATGGGCAACCATTCTTTTTCTTTACGGCTATCTATTTTGACTTTAAAATTCTTCGTTGAAGTTAATCATCCAGCAGATGCCAAACTTATCAACAAAGCTTCCAAAATAGTCACCCCAAAATTGGTCTTCCATAGGCATCTCAATTTCTCCACCTTTAGAAAGCCCATTAAACAATCGGTCTGCTTCTTCTTTACTATCCGGGTGAAGAGAGATATACATGTTATTTCCCTTTTCCAAAACATGACCCATTGCGGGTACCGTGTCAGAGGCCATCAGTATAATGTCTTTACCAATGGGTAACGAAATATGCATGGTTCTATTCTGATCTTCTTTGGGCAGTTTGTCAGCATCCGGTGCATCAGCCATTTTCATATGGGCAATAAACTCCCCGCCAAAAACGGACTTATAAAAATTGAATGCTTCTTCGGCCTGGCCGTCAAAGTTTAAATAAGGATTTACTTTCATAATCTTATGTGTTGTTGGTTTTTAAGTGTGAAATAATATTTTTTAGTTGTTGTACATGGCGCTGCGTATGAATGGTATTGAAACCGATCCATTCCATTCTTGTAAAGTCTCCGTATTCCGGAATTGAAAAATCAGTGCAGATTTTTGTCAGGTCTTTATTAAGAATAACATTTCGCTGTTCTTTTATACGTTTTTTTAACCCATAGAGTAACACTTCTTTTTTAATAAATTCATCTGTAGGCAAAATTTCCTTCGGTGAGTCCATTTTGATTTCAAAATTGAAAAACAGTTTCTTAATGTCTTGTAATTTTTCATTGGGATGGCGACTTGTTGATTCAACCTGTCCATTCAAAATTTCGACAACTGCATATGATTTAAACAAGTGATCTCCCAGCTGGCCCGCTGTCCAGCTATTTTCAAAGGGTACTTTGTTCAACTCCTCCTCAGTGAGTGATGAGAGCAGCGTTACCAGTTCATGGGTAGCACGATCGAAATTATTTAATACTACTTCATTCATAATGGTTGCTTATTTAAAGCCTCTGTCAAACATTAATTACAATTATTTCAAAGCTACCTGATTGAAAAACGAACCACACATGTAAAATCCGACAATTTAATGGGTTGATTGCGACATGTCGGGAAGGTATCTTTACCTATGAGTAACATTCATTAAGACTAAAATAAAACACTCGTCATGAAACACATATCAATACTTATCCCAGAGGGCGACACCAGTTTGAGTAACCTGGAAGCGACTTATAAGATGTTTACCATGGCTAATAGCTTTCTCGAAAAGCAGGGTGCGCAACCCTTGTTTAAAGTACAGCTCGTGGGCATAAACCTCGAAACCAGAGTGAGTAATGGAGTTTTTAAGGTGACTCCCGATGTGACCATTAAAACTTTAGATAAAACCGACCTGATCATCATACCGGCCATTCACGGTGATTATGCCCATGCTGTAGAGGCAAACAAAAGCTTTACTCCATGGATTGTTCGCCAGTACCATCAGGGAGCTCAGGTAGCCAGCTTATGTATTGGAGCATTCCTTCTGGCCAGCACCGGTCTTATCGATGAGAAAGACTGCGCAACTCATTGGCTTGCCGCTGATGAGTTCAGGAGGATGTTTCCAAAAGTAAACCTGATTGATGATAAAATCATTACCGATGAAAACGGTATTTATACCAGTGGTGGTGCTTACTCGTCACTAAATCTAAATTTGTACCTCATAGAAAAATTTGTAGGTCGAGATATGGCGGTACTGCACTCAAAAATATTTGAGATTGACATTGAGCGTGACAGCCAGTCGCCTTTTATTATTTTCAAAGGTCAGAAAGATCATACCGATGAAGAAGTAAAACAAGCTCAGGAATATATCGAGCAACACTTTATGGATAAGATTACGGTTGATCGGTTAAGTGAAAAATTTGCGCTTGGCCGAAGAACGCTTGAGCGTAGGTTTAAAAAATCCACCTCCAATACTATTATTGAGTATATTCAACGTGTACGCGTTGAGGCTGCAAAAAAAGAACTTGAAAAGGGCCAAAAAACAGTCTCTGAAGTGATGTTTGACGTTGGCTACTCAGATGCTAAGGCCTTTCGTGATATTTTCAAACGGATTGCCGGCATGTCACCTATAGATTATCGCAATAGGTATAGAAATGTGGCAGCTTAATCACAGCTGTAATAAAAATTGTTTTTTTATTTTGTCAGGATGACAGTCCGACACATCTAGTTTAAAGCATTCTAATTCATATACATAAATACTCCGAAAGAGATATTGAATCATTTTGATCCTACTTTTCTGACAAGTATCAACTCTGCCACTGAGTCTTGTCATTAGATATTTTTAGTGGGTTTACTACTTTGGTTTTAATAAAAATCAAAGCAAATGAAACCTACATATAAAGTAATAATACCCACCGATTTTTCTGATTGTTCGATTAATGCGATACGTTATGCCACGCATTTGCTCAAGCGTTTCCGAAATGTAAAAATCACGCTGTTGCACACATACACGGTACGTGTTGCATATAGCGAGCTGGCATTTACAGACGAAACTGCGGATGATGAAATTAGTAATGAGTTTGAGTTAATTAATCAGATCATACCAGAATTAGAAGAATTTGAAGTAACGACACATGTCGAAAAAAATGAGCTGTTGAATACGCTACCTCGTTTATGTCGTGAGAAAGAATTTGACCTTGTTGTAATGGGTACACAAGGTGCCAATAGTCTCGAAGATGAGTTTCTGGGCACCAATACCTTCGCTGCTATTAACAGTTCAAAGTGCCCTGTTTTGGTAGTTCCTCAAAATGCTGAGCTTAGAGACATTCGCAATATTGTACTGGCCAGCGATTATCAGTCAATTGATAGCCAGATTCTAAATCCGCTAAAAGAAATTAATAATGTCTGTGGTAGTGCGATCAACATACTACACATCAGCGATAAGGACAAAATAGATGAATTACATGCCGTGCATGCCAAAAAGCTCGAGCAATACCTACATAAGGTACAGCATCACTTTCATTTCTTTAAAAGTGATGATATAGAAAACGGCATACTGAATTTCATTGATGAACATAATTCCGATCTACTATGCTTAATTCCGCGTAAGCATAGGTTTTTCCAATTGATGTTCGGAACAAGTCAAAGTAAAAAACTCATCTTTCATAGTCAGGTGCCTATTTTGGCGTTACCAGCTTAACCTAAATATTATTAAAATTTAAGATAATGTCACTACTCAATCATATACTCGTACCCGTAGATTTCACCAGTTGCTCGATTAATGCACTAGAGGCCGCTGCAAATTTTGCACACACAAATAACAGTAAGGTCACTTTATTATATGTCCTTGATATTGCCAATACAATCATTAAAGATGAGGAAGCCATACGCGCAGAGAATCATAAAAAATTAGAACAGGTTGCTGTTGGATTTAATCTCGATGTAAAAATATCCATCGTAAAAGGCCTACCCGCTGAGGAGATCATTAATGCCTTAAAAACGGACGTTTACACCATGTGTATTATGGGAACGCACGAACGACACGGTATTTTATCCGAGTTAATAGGTACCGAATCATTAAAAGTAATGCAAGGAACAACTGTACCTGTACTCATCATACCTGATAATTTAAAAGTTGATAAAGTTAATCGCATCACCTTTGCCACTGATTTTCAGAAACTAAAGAACCTCAACATTCTCAATCACCTCAGACAATTATGTCTGGCCTGTGATGCCAAGCTACATTTATTAAATATTAATGAATCGCCACAACAACTTTCTACCCAGGAAGCTAGTGAAGCCTTGCAGGTGCATCAATACCTGTTTGATGTAGACCACACATTTGCATTTTCAAGTGATAAAGATCCGATAGAAGGCATGATGAACTATATGAGAGCTAACGATATCGATCTACTGGCTGTAATGCCTCGAAATCATAGCTTTTTTCATGCGGTTTTTAATGACAGCCTGACGGAGCGTTTGGCACTGCACCTAGAAGTCCCTTTGTTTAGCTTTCACGAGTAAGCGGCAAACACAACACTGGGATATCAAGGTTAGCTATCACCTTTTCTGTAAGACTACCGGCTACAGCTAAATCAATCCCTTTGCGCCCGTGGGTATTCATTATTACCAAATCAATTTTATGATCTTCACAAAAATTGGTTACTCCTGATTCAAACTGAAAGTCATTGTACAGGTGCGTCTTTGCCTTATCCCCAAAATCTTTATTAAAATCAGCTAACCGCTGTTGAATCACTCTGCTTGTGTGAAAATTTAAAGGTGTGTTAATAAAAGTAAGGTGTAGCTTACCACTGATAGTTGATACAAAATCCTCCACAATAGACTCATTTTCTAAAATTTCTCTACTGAAATCGGATACCAGTGCTATCTCTTTTACATTTTTAGTGGGTTTCTTGATTACGAGCACTGGCACTTTACTAAATCTCACTACGCGTTGCGTATTGGTGCCAACAAAAAAATCTCTTAGCTCGTCTGCTCCATGGCTACCCATAAAAATCATACTCACATTCTTTTCCTCCACCATGCGATGTATAAAGTCCTTATCTTCATTATGATGAATATGTGAGGTGGCTAATACTCCTTGCCTGCCAGCTCTGGTTTTCCATTCCTTCAACTTTTCTTCCACCCGATCAACCTCCTTCTTGGTTGAAGGATACATACTTATTTTTCGATCATTACTAGAAGTAACAAAATCTATTGGGAGTGTCATTAAATGGAGAAAAATCAATTCTGCCTGAGACTTTTTTGCCAAATCAATAGCAAAGTCTGAGGCTGCCTGGGCACAATCTGAAAAGTCGGTAGGGATTAAATATTTCATAACTTATCTTTTATTGCAATTTCAGCATCATTTAATTAATCATGGATGACATGAGTCAGGTGCCTTTATGAATCATATCACTTAATAATTGCATCGCGTTTGGTTATCTTGCTATATGGATGTAAGGGTAAAATTCTTAGGGGCAGCAAAAACTGTTACTGGCTCTAAATACTATTTAGAAATAGACGATTTCAATCTTCTCGTTGATTGTGGCCTTTTCCAGGGACTCAAAGAACAAAGGTTGAGGAACTGGTCTGAGCTACCGGTAGATGTCAACAAAATCGATGCTGTAGTATTAACACATGCTCATATAGATCACTCAGGATACCTGCCAAGACTTGTAAAAGATGGATTTAGCGGACCCATTTACTGCACATCCGCTACAGCCTCTTTGTTGGAAATTATGCTAAGAGATGCAGCCAAACTTCAGGAAGAAGAGGCGGAATTTGCCCGAAAGAAAGGTTATTCCCGGCATGAAAACCCTCAACCCCTGTTTAATTCAGACGATGCTGAAGCGGCTCTTTCTATGCTGGTTCCGCACCCCTACAAAAAAACAATTACTATTAGTGATCGTGTTCAGGTTTCATTTTATGATGCCGGACACATTCTAGGTTCTTCCATTGTCGAACTTCTGCTTCACGGATCCACACAACAAAAGAAAATAGTCTTCAGTGGTGATTTAGGTAGGTATAACCAACCACTGCTTCATGATCCTACTACGATGAAAGAGGCCGATATTTTATTTATAGAATCAACCTATGGAGATCGACTTAATACCAATGAAGACCTCGCTGAAGAATTTGCAACAATTGTAAATGGAGCTTTAGACAAAGGAGGTTGCCTTTTAATTCCTTCTTTTGCTGTTGGTCGTACACAATTGCTCTTATACTACTTTCATTACCTTTTTGAAAATAAGCTGGTGCCAGAAATACCAGTGTATGTAGATAGTCCTATGGCAATAAGCGCCACACAGATTCATAAAAAGCACCGGGAAGATCACAAACTCAGTGAAGGCAGAGAGGATTCAGTTTTTGATAACGCTTTTTTTAAATATTACCGCTCGCAGGAGTCTTCGCTTAACTTAAATGATGTTAATAATCAGGCAATCATTATCTCTGCGAGTGGAATGTGCACGGGGGGTCGAATACTCCACCACCTCTACCATAGACTACCACGCAAAAATGACACTTTGCTTTTTACAGGATATCAGGCCGAAGGAACAAGAGGCAGGCGTCTGTTAGAAGGCGAGCCGACTTCCAGAATTTTTGGAATTGATGTACCCGTAAAATGTCATGTGAAACACATCAATGGCCTTTCTGCGCATGGCGACCAGGCCGAACTATTAAGATGGGCTGGTAACTATAAAAATGCCCCTAAAATGACCTTTGTTGTACATGGTGAAGAAAAAGGGGCAACAATAATGGCCAGAAAACTCCAAAAAGAGCTTAACTGGCCAAATGTGGTAGTACCCAACTATCTGGAATCATTTGAGCTTTTCAGTGCTATTTAGCCCACCGCAATAAATCTTTTTGCCCACGGAAGTTTATTGATTTTGGAACACTAAAGAAATGACTTGTATCAAGGCATAAGCATTAGCGGACAACTTAATGCATTTACTAAAGATTTATATTCATGATCAGATTTTTCAATTATGGTTTTTTGCATCTCTGTACATAGAACTACAAGATCAATTTCATATAATTTGATGTTCGATACTATCCTATCAGACAGAAAACCGACTTCAGAGATAAAAGAATATCTGATTTGACTATCTTTTAGTAAGTCGCTGTCAAGTTTTTGAAATGCAAGGTTAGCATTATCTTCAACCATTTTTTTTGCAGCCACTAAATTTTCTGTTGATGCTCCAGCTCCCAATAGACGATAGGCATGAAGTAGTATTAATTCAGCATTGTTGATTTCAGAAAGCTTCAAGACATAATTCAATCCTTGCAAAGATTTGTTTGAAAAATCAGTGGGATACAATATTTTCTTAAAGAGTTGCGCCTCAACCATGAAATAAACTTTTAGATATTTTATGCTAAGGTAGTTTCAATGCTTAATTTCGATCAGGATGGGCATCAATGTATTAACTGATTTTTGTCATAAAGCCGCGAATAACAATGACTAAAAAACTAGCTACTGATAATGAAAATGCTTTTAGAGCGATCTATGAAGCTTGTGAAGAAGGTATTGTTGTGGTGGACTTAGAAGGAAAAATTAAAATGGCCAACCAAGCTGCTCACCAGATTTTTGAATTTGAACCTGGGAAAATGGAAGGTAGAATCATTGAAGATCTTATTCCTGCAACGCTAAGACACACTCACAAAAAAGATCGAGCTACTTATAACAAAAAACCAGAACCGCGTAGAATGGGTGCCGGCCGTGAGCTATTGGCACTGAGACAAAGTGGGGACGAATTTCCTGTTGAAATTAGCCTTAATGTGGCCCACTTGAATGGGGAAAAGCATGTGATAGCCTATGTCATAGATATTTCTGAGAGAAAAAAGATCGAAGCTGCTCTTAAAAAAAGTGAAGAACAACTTATACTATATGCCACTCAGTTGGAAAAACGAGTAAAAGAACGCACTGAAGAACTTGAATTACAGGTAAAAGAAACAAAACGTGCAGAAAAAGAAGCCCAGCTGGCACTGGAAAGAGAGAAAGAACTCAACGAACTTAAGTCAAGGTTTGTCTCCATGGCCTCACATGAGTTTCGCACCCCTTTAAGTACTATTTTATCCTCTTCATCATTGATCGGAAAGTACAACACTCAGGAAGGTGCCCAAGAGAAACGTGCAAAGCACATATCAAAAATCAAATCATCGATTAACAATTTAAATGGCATTCTTGACGACTTCCTATCCATTTCTAAACTCGAAGAAGGTAAGCTTGATGTCGATATCAGAAACATAGACCTGGTAGATATTTGTCAGGAAGTGGTTGAAGAAATTTCATCGATTAAGAAAGAAAACCAGGAGATTGATTTAACAATTAAAGGAAAAGCTTTACCGATAAAAGCTGACCCAAAAATCATTAAAAATATTGTAATAAATCTAGCGAGCAACGCCATAAAATATTCTGAAAAATCTATCGAAATTGGCCTTGACTTTAAGCGTACCCATGACATCTGTATTTGTGTGATAGATAAGGGCATGGGAATACCTGATGAAGATCAAAAGCATCTTTTTGAGCGCTTCTTCAGAGCAAAAAATGCCACCAACATCCAGGGGACAGGTCTGGGGCTGAATATTGTGAAGAAATACATTGAAATGCTGGGTGGAGATATTAAATTTAAAAGTAAGCTCAACGAGGGGTCTGAATTTCACGTGACTTTACCCAAAACCAAAGATTAAATGAAGAAAGTACTAATCATTGAAGATAATGCTGACATCAGAGAAAATATTTCTGAAATTTTAGAGCTGGCAGATTACGAAACACTTACTGCAGCTAATGGTAAGGAAGGTGTTGCCAAAGCCACCGAAGAGCATCCCGACTTGATCATTTGCGACATTATGATGCCTGAACTGGATGGGTACGGTGTGCTACATATACTTTCTAAAAAAGACGCCACAGCGAGCATTCCTTTCATTTTTCTTACTGCCAAAGCCGAACGTGCCGATATGCGCAAAGGCATGATATTAGGAGCAGATGACTATCTAACTAAACCTTTTGACGATACCGAGTTGCTCGATGCGATTGAAGCCAGACTCAAAAAAAATGACCTGGTAAAAAAGGAGTATGAAGCCAGCACAGAAGGATTAAACGCTTTTATTTCTGATGCCCAGGCACTACATGATTTTCTATCGATTGATACAAATAAAAAGCCCAGGCTGTACAAGAAGAAAAACGATATTTATCGGGTCGGTGACATGCCCTACCACATCTATTTTGTGGCATCGGGCAAGGTGAAAACAATTAGAATCAATGAAGATGGCAAAGAGCTGATCACAGGGATCTATAGTAAGGGTGAGTATTTCGGTTATGAAGCTTTGCTAAAAGGCACTGAGCATGGCGACAATGCCGAAGCAATGGAGGATACGGAGATCATCACTATGCCAAAAGACGAGTTTTTCCAATTGGTATATTCAAATAGAGAGATCGCCAAAAAATTCATCGAGCTACTATCCAACAAAGTAGACGAAAAAGAGGAAAACCTATTAAATCTTGCCTATAATTCGGTACGCCAACGTACGGCAGAAGCATTACTAAAACTAAACGAAAAATTTAACCCTGAGAATGATGCAGATGTGGAGTTAAATGTATCCAGAGATGATCTTGCTAATATGGTTGGTACTGCTACTGAATCAGTAATAAGGGTGATATCTGATTTAAAAGAAGAACAGATACTTGAGGTTAAATCTGGTAAAATTATTGTGAAGGATGCCATCAAACTGGAGCAGATAAAGAAATGGCATGTAGCACGTTGATTATAAATCTTCTTGCTTAATGGCTAATACCAGATGTAACTTAATTTCAATATCTTTTTTTACTTTGACCAAACCCATAAGGGCTGTAGGAGGCTCGATTTCAAAATCACTCATATCAAAGTCAGAATTCAGAAATACCTGAAACTGCCCCTTTTCTACACCAGGTTTTAGCTCATAATTGAGGCAGTAGTCATTAGTAACACCAGCAATGGTAATGGACAATTCGGCTTGTTTAACACCCAGCTTATTATCAAAACCAATAAGCTTTTTGAGTTGTAAGTACATATAAGGGTGCTGATCAATTTTCAAGGCTTCTTTGAGGTCTGCTGTGATGTGCTTGTTATCACACACGAA
This sequence comes from Fulvivirga sp., assembly GCA_039970995.1. Classification (GTDB taxonomy): domain Bacteria; phylum Bacteroidota; class Bacteroidia; order Cytophagales; family Cyclobacteriaceae; genus Fulvivirga. The sequence goes on along the minus strand of JBDVKW010000003.1, from coordinate 465,959 downwards.
ATTATCAATACTTAAGGCATACTGGTTTTGATCAAAAATGTAAGCCAGCTTTTGTGGTTGGTAACAAAGACTCAGTATAGTACTCTCGCTACCATTACACAATTCACAAGAAAAGGTGTTGATATTAGACTCACCGTCAAGAAAAATACGGCTTTCTGGCAGAATATATACCTTTTGTGTTACCTGACTAAATAAAGCCATTGAGAAAAAAATAAAAATAATGGAAAGAAAGACTTGCCTCATATCAGTCAAAAAAGAACCCTGAGCAATTCTTTTTTAAGTATTACTCAGGGTTGTGAGAATGATTAAGTTTTAGAAGCTAATTACAGCTTCAAGTACTACTCCATCAAATTCAGCTCCCTGGAATTTGCTGCCAGCCCAGCCGTCACCATCATATGCAGAAGTAACATATTCCAACTTAGCCATTACATTGTTTGTAAGGAACCAGCCACCACCTATGTTGGTTCGAGTGATCTCAATTGAAGGTGCACCATCTGCCATTTCGCCATCTACTTTGTTGTATCTCACCCCAGCATAAAACTGATCTTTACCTCCAAATCTGTATAGTAATTCAGTGCCTAACTGGGTAAAGCTTCCGCCTGCATCATCGCCATTGCTGACGGTCTCATACACACCGAAGAACTCAATACCTCCATACTTTAAGAATGGGTTGAACATGACAGCTGTTTGATTTGGAAAGCCCGTGTTAAAGCGTGGTAAGAAGTTACTTACACGGTTATCATTAAGTCCTTCCAGTACGTTATAATATCTGGCACCTGCTCTATCTCCATTGTATATATAGTCTCGTGTACTTTTATCTGTACTGTGGTAGAAAGACCCTGTAAGTCTTAATCTCAAACCATCCATTTCGTAATTATCATAACCTGCTTTACCGAATACTACCACTCCGTTGTCACCATCCAGTGGTGACTGATTTAAACGGCCATTAGATAGACCAAGCACACCAATAAAGTTGCCAGGGAAGAAACTTACCTCTGCAAAAGGCTCTGTTGTGAAGGCATCCATAATGTAGTTACCTACAAATGGGTTGTACATAGATCTAGAGTTGTCAGATCTCCTAAAGTGTGTATCACCGTAGTTGATCTCATCCATACCAAATCTTAGTCTGGTAAACTCCATCAAACCACTCCACATGCCAGGCTTGATAAAATCAAGTCTGTCTATTTGAAAATAACCTCCTTTTACCCAGGCTTCAGAGTGATTTCTAGAAGATAAATAGGTTCGTAGGTGCATTCTCAGACCATCCGCAATTTGTACATCAAGGTTAAGGTTAGCAGTTGGTAAGGCAAAATTAGAAGCTAACTCTACCAAAGTGTCACCTACCAAATCGTTAGACTGAGATAACCCCTGAAAAATGATAGAGAAATCACCGCCTACGCGCACTTTGAGATCTCCATCATAGTCAACCGTATCAGCTTTTGGTGCTTCAAATATAGCCACGCCATCGCGGCCAATTGGTCTTTCAAATTGCATCAGGCGACCCTGCTGCGCATAGCCCGTCATGGTTAAAAACATGAGCGCTATAAATGATAATTTTAGTGTAGTTTTCATTTTTATCGAGTTTTAGTTGTTTTTGTATTTGACATTAAATTTGATTGTGACTTCATCTCCCGTTTTAATTGTACCCATGAGTGCGGTGGGCGGGTCGATGTTATATTCACTCATTTTAAAAGTTGTTTGTCCGGTAAATGCCACTTCAGCATTGCCGGTTTTGGCATCTACAGTGAGTAGTATCGTCTTGGTGTATCCACCAATGGTAAGCTTACCGATTGTCTCAAGTTTATAGGCATTGCCTGTATTTCTAATTGATTTTACTTCCGTGAGCTTATAGCTGATGGTTGGATTTTTATCTGCCTTAAGTGCTTCGTATGTGTTTTTATTCATTGAACTCTTACCACTTTCAAGACTTTTTACTTTCACACTAAACTGAAGCGCCTCCACAGCCATCTTATCACCAAGAGCAATTGAGGCATCGCCAGACATTTCTTCAGCAGTAATTTCCCAATCATGTAGCGTAGAAGTGCCCAAGATCTCCAGCTCAGAAGCTTGCTGATCCAGTACAAATTTTTGTGGTGTTGGTTGCAATCCGAGCAACCCTAAAAACACGAGATATAATAGGTGTTGTGTCATCTTTTTTATCTTTTTGTTACACAATGATAACACCGAAAGCAGCACATGAATATGACCTGAATCAGCTTATCACATGACTTTTCACAGGCTGATTTTAGGCTTCAAGAAGCTTGTTACACCTTCATAAATGCGTCAAAAAATCCTATAAGTTCACCTGGTTTTTTGATGACCATTGTTAACAAAGAGTGGTCTAATTGGAGAAATCTTTCGGTCGTGCTTCCAAGCAAAATAAGTGAACCCACTGACTGACCTTTTGAACCTAAAATGACCATTTCACATTTTTGCTCTATTGCCATATCTCGGATTTGTTTGGCTCGGTTTACCGCTGACAAGGTGGATAGATAATCAATTTTGGAGTTGGGGTATTTAGCAATAAACTTGTTAAATCTTTTTTCAGCATGCGCTTTCATAATTTTTGCCATTTGCTCATGACTTTTACCCGTCTTATAATACCCGCTGGGGACAGAGTAGATGTGATAACATAAGACCTTTTCATGGTTTAAGCGCTGTCCAATTTCCAGCGCCTGTTCCAATGCGAGCTTTGAATGCTCTGAAAAGTCTATGGGCACCAATATGCTTTTAACGGGGTTAAGATCAACGTCTGGGATTAAAAGCAAATCACATGAAATCTGTCTGGATAGTTTATGAGGTAGTATGCCACTACCTGATTCTATGTTCTTTCGGCCGGCAATGAAAAGGTCAATGTTTTTGATCTTTATCCAGTGCAGGAGTTGATCAAATGGCTTGCCTTCAACAACCTCTACTGCCCATTCCACAGCTGTACCTTCAAATTCTTTAAGTACATTATTATTTATCTGTTCTTTTTGGCTTTCATCTGCAGGCAGCATTTCGTCCGACAATGATTCAGGCAGAGATTCGGGCTCAAAGCTTTCTTCAACATGTATGAAGTATATCTTTTCGGGTTTCAGCGTATCGCTCAGATGCTTTACCCATTTGATGATCGTTTGATCGGTATCTGAAAGGTCGAGGCCGACCATCCATCTTTTATCAGTTTGTGACATAGCCTTTTTGATTAATTCCTAACCAAATTTATTGCATGAAAGGCTGCCTTGGAATGACCGATGTCAGATTAGCAACTGATTTTGTAACCCCTTTGAAATGAAGAGAGGCTTTACCCATGTAGATTGATAAAGCCTCTGATAAAGTATAACTTCTTTTCTACTCGTTTAAACCCTACTCATAAAGCGTTCTGTGGCCTCACGCTCAAGCTGCTCGCGATGGTCTGGGTGTGCTATTGAAATAAGCGCATGCGCACGTTGTTTTAGATTCTTACCAAAAAGGTTTACAGCACCATACTCTGTAACCACATAATGCACATGTGCACGCGTGGTCGTAATGCCTGCTCCTTCTTTTAAAAAGGGTACAATTTTAGAAAATCCTTTCTTAGTGACAGATGGCATGGCAATGATGGCCTTACCACCTTCCGATAAAGATGCCCCTCGGATAAAGTCCATTTGCCCACCTACGCCAGAGTATTGATAGCGCCCAATGGTATCTGCACACACCTGACCAGTGAGATCAATTTCAATCGCACTATTTATGGCTGTTACTTTTGGGTTTTTTCTAATGATGGCAGTGTCATTTGTATAAGATGCTGCCTTAAGGTGTACTATGGGATTGTCATCAATAAAATCATACAGTTCTTCTGAGCCTACCGCAAAGCAGCTTACTATTTTACCCTGCTTTACTATTTTATTTTCTCCGGTGATTATTCCTTTTTTCACTAGAGGTAAAATACCATCAGAAAACATCTCAGTGTGAATACCCAATCCTTTGTGGTTGGTAAGATTGGAAAGTACCACGTTAGGAATACCGCCAATACCCATCTGAAGCGTGGCTCCATCTTCAACAAGCTCGGCCACATATTTTCCAATATTCAGTTCTGCTTCTGACGCAGCTCCAATGTTAGTGCTATGGATAGGGACATCAGCCTCAATTCCATAATCTATTTTGTCCTGATGAATGATACCATCACCATGCGAGCGCGGAACATTAGGATTGATTTGTGCTATTACCATTTTAGCCTCTTCGATGGCCGACATAGTGACATCAATAGATGTTCCAAGAGAGCAGTAACCGTGCTTATCAGGTGGTGAAACCTGAATGAAAGCAATGTCTAAAGGCAAGATACCTCTTTTAAAAAGCAGATGGATCTCACTTAGAAATATTGGAATATAATCGCCATGTCCGCTGTTTACGGCCGACCGTACATTACCTGCTACAAAGGCTGCATTTACCTTAAAACTTTCCTGATACTGCTCTTGTGCATAAGGCGCATCACCCTCTGTATGCATGTGCAGAAGCTCAACACCTCTGAGGTTCGAAGCATTTTCGCAAAGCGCATTTATCAATTCTTTGGGTGTCATAGCGGCACCATGAATAAATACGCGATCACCAGATTTCACATGGCCTACAGCCTCATTTACGTCAACTAATTTCATATTATCTTTCTTATTTAGGAGTTCCACAGGTAGTGATCTCAGCGTCCCCACCGATCATATTAAGTACAGGGCTCAGGTAAGGAATGTTTAGTTCAAGCCCTCTTATGATAAGCATAGAAGCAATTAAAATCGTAAACACAGGTATCACATAGCTATATTGAGCTACGGTTTTAGTAAAAAATTTACTACCAAGAGCGATTGTCATGAGTAAAGGAAAAGTACCGATACCAAAGCCAGCCATAATCATTGCCGCATGGTATAAGTCAGATGCAGCCAATGAAGTAGAAATCGCTACATACACCATACCACAGGGCAACAGGCCATTGAGCATACCTAGCATAAACAAGGTGGCTATTCGGTTGGAATTTACAGCTTTTAAAAGTCGCTTTTTCATAGGTACCAGTATGGCAGTCAGCCATGTACCTGAGATAGTGCTTCCTTTGAGGTGAGGAAAAAAGGTTACCCCGGCCAGGATAAGACCCAGCACAATGGATAACCATCTTTGCCAACCAACTAAGGCAAATCCCTCACCTAAAAGACCGAAAAATATGCCTATCAATATATAGGTTGTTACCCTACCTCCATGGTAAAGTATGTTTCTCGACCATGTTTTTTGATTGTAATTAATCGCCATAACCAACGGACCACACATGGTGGCACAATGTAAGCTACCCACAATACCAATTAAAAATCCGCTGATCAAAAACATATTACAGTGTTAAACTATGCTCTGAGTAATACTCTTTGCCGTTTTTATTCCAATTTACTTTTACTCGCCAGAGGCCTTTTTCAAAATCATAAGCAGAGAATTGCTGTTGGCCATTCTCGTCTAGTTTCAGTGCATACTTTTTATCCAATCCGGCATCTGAAGGTCTGAAAAAATGCACTTCTCCCACCAGTTCGCTGTCAGGAATGGAGATAATGATTTTACCATTTTCCTTATTTATTTCAGGCTTTTGGCTCAATTCATTCTTATTATTAATTCTTTCGATTTGCTCCTGATACGCAATCTCCTGCACATAATAATCCTTATCAACCAGGCTAATATTTTGCCGCATGCTGATCACCACTAAACTTACTATTACTGCTACGAAGCAGGCAAATGCAATTACTATTCTTGTTCCCCAATTCATGTGCTTAGGTTTAAATTCATTCCTTTTTTATTGTTGCCGGCCCTAAAAATTTTGTGCCAGCAGTTTCGATCAATTCACCATCTTTATAAATTCCAATCTCCAAATTGGTTTTGGCACTATTTATTTTTTCTTTAGGTATTTTAATGAAGAAAATGCCCTCTGCCAGACCATTAGGTGGCACTATAATCTCACCCTCTCCTACTTTAGAAAGTGCTGCCTCTTCAAAATTTTCTACTTTCAAAGTAAGCTTCACCTCTTCATATGTCTTGTTGATAAATTGAAGATTGTATAGGTTGCTTATTTGTCCGTCATCTGTTTTCTGATAAAGCTGACCCGGCACTTTCAATATGGTGGTTTCTATATCTGATCTGGTAGCTAGAGAGAAACCCAAAATAGATAGCAGAATTACCAAAACCGCTGTATATGCAGCTACCCTTGGCGTGAAAAGCTTTTGCTTACCCTTCTCAATAGACTCATGACTTGCATACCTGATCAAGCCTTTAGGTTTATTGATTTTAAGCATCACATCATCACAAGCGTCTATGCAGGCTGTACAATTGACACACTCCAGCTGGGTACCATTTCTAATGTCGATACCGGTTGGGCAGGCATGCACGCATAGCTTACAATCAATGCAGTCTCCTTTGGATTCCTGCACCTCTCCTTTTTTTAATCTTCCCCGAGGTTCACCCCTTAGCCAATCGTACATGACGGCTATTGATTTTTTATCTAATAATACACCTTGCAATCGACCATACGGACAAACAGTAGTGCAGGCTTGCTCTCTAAAAAAAGCAAACACCCAATAAAATATGCCTGTGAAAGCCAAAAGACCGATAAAACCTGCCATGTTTTCTGTTGGTGGTTGACTTACTATTTCTTTCACCTGATCTACACCGATAAGGTATGCCATCACCGTATGTGAGATTAAAATCGAAATTGCTATAAAAATAAAATGCTTAAAGGCTTTCTTTTTGACCTTTTCTGCATTCCAAGGGCCCTTATCAAGTTTCCTTTGTTGGTTGGCGTCACCCTCAATCCAATACTCGATCTTACGAAATACCATTTCCATAAAGAGTGTTTGAGGACATGCCCAGCCACACCACAGACGGCCAAATACTACCGTAAACAATATGATGAAGACAAAAAATGTGATGAGTAAAACAGCCAGCAAAAAGAAGTCCTGAGGCCAGAAGGCCTGGCCAAATATTACAAACTCACGCTCAAAAATATTTAATAACAAGAGCGGTCTACCGCTAATTGTAATAAACGGACCAGCAAACAGTATGCTGAGTAAAAAGACAGTTACCCAAATTCTGGCATTATGCAAAACACCTTTCGGCTTTTTGGGGTATACCCATACTCTTTTACCTTGCTCATCGACCGTTGCAATTGTATCTCTAAACTCCTCATCGAACTCATAAAATTCTTCCTGCTTCATACTCCTCCCACTTATGTTAAAAATGATAAATATTCATTCTACTAGTTTGTTTCTAATGCCAATTGGGTCGAGTCGCTTGCTACCTGGGTCGAATCACTTTCCATCACTTCAGGTACATATAATTCACCTTGTGGCTCCTTAGGCACAGCAGGCGTTGTACCCTGCATGGTCAGAATATACGAGGACACATTTTGCATTTGATCAGGTGTGAGCATATCTTTCCATGCTATCATACCTTTATCAGGCACCCCTTGCTTTATCGTTAAAAACACATCCTGTATACTACCACCATGTATCCAGTACTGATCGGTAAGGTTTGGCCCAATTCCTCCTCCACCATCTTCCTTGTGGCAAGCCGCACAGTTTCGATTAAATATCTTCTGACCTTCAATCAGTGCTGCCTCATCTTCGACAAACTGTACATTTGTCTCATCAATATCACTCAAAGGCTGATCGGCCAACCTGGTAAGTCGAGCTTCCTCAGCTATGGCCATTTCTGCCTGATATTCTTCAGTTTGTAAAGGCATCGTACCAAATACATGATATATTGCCATATACACGACTGCAAATACAATCGATGCATAAAACATCCATTTCCACCAAGGTGGCAAGTGATTGTCTAACTCCCTGATACCATCATAATTATGATCCAGTACAATTTCCTCTTCCTTCTCAATAGGAACTGCATCGTTGGCTTTGGTGAGTACTTTCTTCCACCAGCTTTCTTCTTCAACTATAGGTTCACCGGCAGCCGCAGCTTTTTCTTCGATCTCTCTATTGATGATCGTTCTTAACACTTGCAAAATCACCACTGTAACGACAAGAACCAAAATGGCAGCTACTAACACAAATCCTGAAACAATGTAAAAAGTAGTGGCGTTAGAAATAGCTTCCTGGGCATTGGCTTGTGTAATAACTCCAAGCAGTGGAAGTGCCAATAAAAGTCTTAACCATTTATTTTTCATGATTCTTCAGGTTTTAGTTGATAGTCACTTTGATCTTCATCAGACTCAAGAGGTAGTTGTTTCATACCATTGATATAGCCTTTGTCAGCTGTCCACACCCAAAGGATCAGGCACAGAAAGAAGATGAAGAAGATGGAAAGCGATATGATGGGCCACACCGCTACGTTATGTATTTGTTCGAAATAATGCTTAAACATGATATTATTCGTTAGATGCTGTTTCGTCTTTATTAGTGGCTGGTGCCGCTTTTATATCGGTACCTAACCTTTGTAAGTAGGCGATAAGTGCTACTATTTCTGCTTCAGAAGCCACTTCAATCTCATCCTCTTCAAAGAGTCTGAGTGCGATTTCATCAGCCTGTTTCATGAGGTCATTGTTTGCCTCAGACTCATAGCCAGGTGCGTAAGGCACACCTAATGTTCGCATGGCAGATATTTTACCTTCAGTATCTTCCATATCGATAGGAGAAGTAAACAACCACGGGTATGGAGGCATGATAGAGCCAGCCGAAACTGCCGCTGGATCCAGCATGTGGTAGTAGTGCCAGGAATCGGGATACTTACCACCTACCCTATGCAAATCTGGCCCGGTACGTTTTGAGCCCCACAAGAATGGGTGATCATATACGAACTCACCGGCTTTGGAGTACTCTCCGTAGCGCTCTGTTTCAGACCTAAATGGTCTTACCATTTGCGAGTGACAGTTAACACAGCCTTCTCTGATATAAATATCTCTTCCATGCAGCTCAAGTGGCGTATAGGGTTTCACGTTAGTGATTGTTGGCACATTAGACTTGATCAGGAAAGTAGGTACCATTTCGATCACACCACCGATTACAATAGCTATTACAGTAAGCACAGTAAACAGTACTGGCTTTCTTTCTAATACACTATGCCAGTGACCACCTTCAGTCTGCTTTTTAGTCTTTTCTAGCGGTGGGGCTTCTGCCGCCTCGTTGGCAATAAAACTGCCACTCTTAGCTGTCTTTATCAGGTTGTAGCTCATCAAGAAAGCTCCGATTAGATATAGACCACCACCAATAGCACGTAGCATGTACATTGGTAAAATTTGAACCACAGTTTCTAAGAAGTTTTTGTATTCTAAGAAGCCCTCTGCATTAAACTCTTTCCACATTAAGCTTTGTGTGATACCAGCTACATATAATGGCAGCGCATAGAAAATGATACCCAGGGTTCCTAACCAGAAATGATTATTCGCCAGGCGCACAGAGTACAATTTAGTACCCCACATTTTTGGTATCATCCAGTAGAGAATACCGAAGATCAGGAATCCATTCCATCCCAGGCCACCGATGTGCACGTGAGCTACAATCCAGTCCGTATAGTGAGCTATGGCATTTACATTTTTTAAAGAAAGCATTGGTCCTTCAAAAGTGGCCATACCATAAGCCGTTACAGCTACTACCATAAACTTCAACACAGGATCTTCTCTCACTTTGTCCCAGGCACCTCTTAGTGTAAGTAAACCATTAAGCATACCACCCCAACTTGGTGCGATAAGCATGATAGAGAATACAACTCCTAATGACTGTGCCCAGTCTGGCAAAGACGTATAGAGTAAGTGGTGTGGGCCTGCCCAGATGTAGATAAATATGAGCGACCAGAAGTGAATAATCGACAGCTTGTACGAGTAGACGGGTCTGTTGGCCGCCTTAGGCAAGTAGTAATACATTAAGCCAAGAAATGGCGTGGTCAAGAAAAATGCTACCGCATTGTGACCATACCACCATTGTACCAACGCATCCTGTACGCCAGCATACCAACTATAACTTTTCATAAAGCTTACAGGCAACGCAAAAGAGTTGACAATATGTAGCACTGCTACAGTCACGAATGTCGCGATGTAAAACCAAATAGCCACATACATGTGTTTTTCTCTGCGTTTGATAATAGTACCAATCATATTGATACCGAAAACCACCCAAATAATGGCGATGGCTATATCTATTGGCCATTCTAACTCTGCGTATTCTTTAGAGGTAGTATAGCCCAAAGGCAATGATATAGCTGCTGCTAAAATGATGAGTTGCCACCCCCAGAAGTTAATCCAGGAGAGCGCATCGCTAAACATGCGTGTTTTTAAGAGACGTTGCATGGAGTAATACACTCCTGCAAACATGGCGTTACCTACAAAGGCAAAGATGACCGCATTGGTATGTAATGGGCGAATACGCCCAAAAGTGGTGTACGCAGTGTCAAAATTAAAAATAGGGTAAAAGAGCTGAATAGCTGCTGTTAACCCTACGAGCATACCTACAATACCAAAAATTACGGTGGCTACGATAAAGTACTTTACGATCTTATTATCATAGCTGAATTTTTCAATTTCCATAAGCTACCGTGTTGATTGAATTTTAAATTTTAGTTGATAGCGAAGGTAGGGAGGCTTCCAGAAGTGGCTAATGATAGGGATTAGCAGAGGAACTGATTTATATCAGGTAAAATCACCCACATAAAAAAGTGAGGCTGTCTCAAAAGTCGTTATCGATGACGTGTTTGAAAGTTTATTAAAAATCCTCCCTCTGACTCCCTCCAAAGGGAGAAAGAATCGGCTTCAATCATGTCATCTGGATTTGTACGTTTGAAAAAAATTATCTCTCTGAATGACGAGTAACTTTTGAGACAGCCTCACACAAATTCGTAAAGCTTTATTACTTCTTGCCTAGCACAATACTTAGTACCGGCACCTTGGCATGTAGAAGCAGAGAATCGGTAACACTCATATGATAAGCTGGCTGCCTTTCGCGGCTATGTGTAACCATTGCCAGTATATCTGGCTTGCTTCTGTCCATAAAATTTAATACTCCTTTTTTGAGATCAAATGCATTGTAGGTGTAATCGTTAAATTTTACTTTACCCGACTTTGGCATATACTTTTTCATATTCTTTTCTGCGGTCTCAGTATCTACAAAGTTGCCAGGTGTATTGATGAACAATAAATCAACTTCCCCTTTTGCCTTCGCAGCCAAATCTTTGACCGTATTTACGGCACTTGAAACATTCTCTTCGAAATTTGAGGTGAACAGTATCTTTTTGATAGCCTTTATCTCTGTATTCTTTTTCACAGAAAGTACCGGACAGTTGGCCAACCGAATCACTCTTTGAGTTGTAGAGCCAATAAATTGCCTATCTTTTTCGTCTGCTCCATGGGCACCGATAGTTATCAAGTCAACTTTATTACGTGTGACGAAGTCGGTAATACGATCATAGATAAGTCCACCAGTTACATGAGTTTTAACTTTAATGCCTGCGAAGAGCTTGTCGGCAGACATCTTTTTAAGTTTAGCCTCGGCCTCGCTTACTTGAGCTTCGATATGAGGGTGTTTTTTCTTTGAGGCTGCTGGCATCCAACTCCAGTCTGAAGGCGCGCTGACAACATATAAAATATGAATAGTTGCTTTGGTTTGTTTAGCAATGTAGGTCGCAGTTTTGGCTGCACTTCGTGCAAAAGGCGAAAAGTCTGTAGGCAATAATATGTTTTTCATGGCTCTAATCTTTAATTCATAATAAAAGTACTGTACATTTTCTGTCTTAGGCATGAACAATATCATTACCGTTTTATGATTTATGTCAGATAAAGCATCGGTCAGTTAAAGTTCAATTGCCAACATAATAAAGAAGGTTTTTCAAGGAAAAACACTTTACGAGCTGTGGCTCAAATCAATAAAAGGTTAATAATTTACTCTCTTTTCAAATCTGCCAGAGGCATTTTCTACTCTAATGCGGAAAGTAACGGGTGACTTGGAGCCTCGCGAATGTCTTTGTTTATCAAGTCCGTGTTTCGGCCGGCAAGTATCACTTGTCATAAGTGGGTGAACTCTATTGATAAGTAGCTGCAGGCTGTCTTCTGCTTCGTCTTCTTTTAGCTCTTCATAGGTACCCCATACTAGAGCACACTGCCAGTGGGCCATGTCATCAATTTGCTCAACTTGAAAACACACATTTGGATTTCTGCGCATGGCATTTATTTTTTGCCCTTCTATGGTATGCACATGAATACATTCGCCATCATATGCGTATGTCAATGGGATGATATATGTTTTGCCATTGTCGGTAAAACCCAATCGACCATGTACCTGGCTAACAAGTAAGTTGTCTATTTGCGCACGATTTAATGTACCAAGCATTGTGTATTTGTTTTTATCAAAAATGGTGAATCACAATTAATTTCAAGGTGACCACCGTCAAACACGCAAATGATTTATATCAATCTAAGAAAACAGTTATGGATCTAGACGCTTGAGATCTGGAGTGCTACCAAACAAAATGGCTACTGGTTTTAATTCCTGCACCTGATCAGCAACCAATTTGAGAATAGCCGCAAAAGGTAAGAAAAGGATCATACCTAAAGGGCCCCAAATGATGCCTCCGCCAATGATAACTACCAGCGTAATTAAGGCATTTATCTTTAGTTTGTTACTTACTGCCAATGGAAAAATCACATTAGCTTCTAATACCTGCACGATGACAAAGACTATAATCACACCCACCGGGTACATGGCCGAGTCATATTTGAGCCAGCTCACTGCCATCGGTAATAAGGCACCCAACGTGATGCCCACGTAGGGTATAAATGTAAGAATGGAAGCTACGAAGCCGAAAAACAAGGGATTAGGGACTCCCAGCAGAAACAGCCCTATGCTATTAAGTATGCCCACAATGAGGTATACCAAACCCATTCCTTTGATAAAGTTGTAGTAGGTAATGATGACTCCTGGTAATATTTCCTTTATATATTTTTTACTCTCTGACGGGAATACATGGTAGAGAAAACTGACCAGTACCTCACGATAGTAAAGTATAAGCGCTACATATATGGGTATGAGTATGAGTAACACCAGAGATATAGAAGATTGGTATATAGTTTTGGGCAATTGAGGGATAACATTTACTGTTAAATAGTTTATGACCGTTCCTACTAAGCCTTCTTCCTGGTCAATAAACTGTCTCATCCAGGTAGTAGATAGCTCCAGGTCGACCTCAGCTACCAAGGTGTTAAACTTGGTTTTAAGTGCTGGCCACTCACGCATGAAGGAGCTAAATTGGTAAGAAAGCAAAGTGAATATAGAGCCTATAATGCCTAAAAAGACCGTAATTCCGATACCTATTGCTCCCATTCTGGCAATTTTGTGTTGCTCTAGCCATCGGCAAAAAGGATAAAGGATAAAACTAACCAAGAGTGCAACACTCAGAGGTATGAGCAGTGGTTTTGCCCAATAAAGTAAGACTACTAGAAAAAAAACGTATTGTAGAACAATAAGTGGCTTATGCTTTCGGTCAACTTCAAACAAACTCACCTTATTTAACTGGTTTTTTGCATCGGCCTACCCCAAAGCACCCTGAGTTCGTTAGGCGTACTTTTCATGATATCTTCTACCTCGCCAGCACTAATATGGCTTCCAATTACTTTGAACACAGCGCGCACGACATTTTCTCCATCTTTGGCGGTAGATATATCATGATGCCCCACGGGTTGATCTTGTTGTATAACCTCCCTAACGAAATCGCTGATATGTCTAATACGGTTTGGCTTTTCGCGGTATTTCCACCCTTCGACAAATACGGCCTTGAGTATCATAGGCAGTTGAGCCATGAACTGAAAAGCCTCAGGCATAGACAATCTGTCTCGCAAGGTGTGTAGCGTTGATCGCAACAATCTTGTGGCTAATTTTTTATCCTCTGGAAAGCCAAGTTCCACGGCAATTTCGTTTACGATTTGATTGCCTTTAGCTGCATAGTCTTCAAATTTCATCGCATTAACATTTTAAATTAAAAAGTGTCTTTTGGTACGCAGGTCCAAAGGAGCTTCGGCATACCTTGCATAATCTTCTCTGTGATAAAGTATCTGTTGATACCAACAGGCATCTTATTCATGGTATGTGTAGACATAGCAATCATATCTGCCTCGTGTTTTTGCGCATAGTTTAGTATACCTTCCTCTACTGAATCTGCATTCGCGTTTACAAACTTGAAATCATTAAAACCATGTACCTCATTGAACTCGTTTAATTGTCTTTCTGCTTCTCGATCTGTCACCCAATCATTTTTGGTATTCACCTTGAGCAGATGTAAAGTAGCCCCTGTGATTTCTTGTAGTTTTTTCAACTCGTTAGTAATATAAGTACTGGTTGGTTTCAAGTCAGTGGCAAAAACAATGTCTTTAATCTGCGTAACATCGTAATTTTCTTTCACAGTCAGCACAGGACAATCAGCATACCTAAGAATCCGTTCTGTACTGGTTCCTTCAAGCATTTCGTCCATGCTTTCGTATTGCTTAGATCCCAAAACGAGCAGCCGCACATTATTATGCGATGCGTATCTCAATATCTCAGGTATGGCCTTACCTTTTACAACCTTGGCATCCACCTTTACCGATTTGTTGGTTATGAGCGCCTTCATCGCTTCCAGCTTGCTTTCTGCAAATTTTCTCACTTCCGCTAAATAATTGGTTTGCATATCTTGCAGGCCATCATATACAGGCATGCTGATTACATGTAAGAATACTACACTCGCACCCCAGCGCTCAGCCAAATCACCTGCTATTTCTATTCCTTTATGAGAGCGATCAGAAAAATTGATCGGTACAAGTATTACATTATTTCTTTCCTTCATTTTTTGAGTTGATTAATTATATACTCAAATCAAGCACAATTGCCACACCTATTTAATGATAAAACCCATGTCTGTGATGTGATTTATATCAGGTCTTAGGGAGCTGACGCATATCAAATTTTGCCATGATACCCGTCATGGGGCAAATCAAAAAAATGTGGCTGTTTAGAGGAAAGTAAAAAGTTATGGGATATACCAAAGTCACTCCTGTAGATGATAAGCCAGGAAAATCCAATAAGTTTATTCATGCATTGCTCAACGATGTGCGCCTATTAGAAACAATGATTGAAGAAGGTCAATTCAATGATGATATCATAAGAATAGGTGCCGAACAAGAAATCAACTTTATAGATCAATATTTTAACCCTTTTCCTGTTGGGCCTGCTGTATTAGATTTGGCAAAGGATGCTCATTTCACCCATGAATACGCCCGTTTCAATGCTGAAATAAACCTTGACCCACTGGTACTAAAAAGTGGAACACTGATCAAGTTGGAAAAAGACCTTAGCAAACACCTCAGTAAAATAAATAAGCATGCCAATGCAGTAAATGGTGAAGTTTTATTGGCTGGCATAGTGCCCACCGTTAGAAAAAAAGACTTACATAAAGACAATCAAACACCTGTAGAAAGGTACGATGCCCTTGATATTTTACTCAACAAATTGAGGGGTGAAGCATTTAATTTCCGCATTGAAGGTAAAGACTTATTAGTCGAAACACATGACTCTTCTATGTTTGAGGGCTGCAATACCAGCTTTCAAATTCACCTACAGATTGCTATTGAAAAAATGGTGGCACAGTACAATTGGGCGCAAGCCATTGCGGGACCTGTTTTATCAGCCGCTACCAACTCGCCACTCCTATTTGGCAAGCGCCTGTGGAGAGAAACTCGCATTGCGCTTTTTCAACAATCGATAGACACCCGCAGTGTCAATAAACAAACACACAATAAGGAGCCCAGGGTATCATTTGGGACCGAATGGATAAAAGAAAGTATTCTGGAGGTATACCGAGAGGATATCGCCAGGCATCGTGTGCTGCTCACTGCAGATTTAAGCAAATCACAAAAAGAAGAAGAAATACCGAAGCTCAAAGCTTTGAACATTCATAATGGCACCATCTACAGATGGAACAGGCCCTGTTATGGTATTACTGATGGGAAACCACACATTAGAATTGAAAACAGGTATTTACCCGCAGGCCCCACTGTAGTAGACCAGATTGCAAACACCGCCTTTTGGATCGGACTAATGAATGGCATGCCAGAGGAAGCAAATAATATAGCTGACCTTATGGACTTTGACGATGCCAAGTCTAACTTCCTCAAGGCTGCACGTATGGGTCTTGGGGCTCAGTTTGTGTGGCTAGACGGTAGACGTATACCTGCTAAACAACTCATCCTTAATCAACTTCTACCCCTCGCTTACGAAGGCTTAAAAAAAGCAGGAATAGATAAAGAAGAAGCCACCCAATATTTAAGCATTATTGAAAATCGTGTAGAAACGGAGAAGACAGGATCTCAATGGATAGTTGATTCATTCTCTGCCATGAAAAAAACACGCACTGACTTTGACGCAGCTATTATAACAACAGCAGGCATTCTGAAAAGACAAAAAGAAAATAAACCTGTCCACTCGTGGCCAGCCATTTCAGAAAATGAAATCAAGCAAAGCCAATTTTATACCGTAGATCAGATCATGTCTAAAGATATTTTTAGTGTGCAGCCCAATGACTCACTGGAGTATACATGCACAATCATGGATTGGCGTAAAATTCACCATATGCTGGTGGTCGATGAACATGGCAAACTGGAGGGCTTAATCACAGCAGGAATGCTTTTGCATGAAATCAGCACAAAAAACCTGGGGAAACAACTCGTGAAAACTGTGATGATAAAAGACCCTGTAACGGTACCTCCTCATACCAGTATAAAAGCTGCGTTGGCAATAATGAACGAACATAAAATAGGTAGTCTACCGGTGGTAGACAATGGTAAAATAATTGGTTTTTTAAGTACTCGAGATCTGGTAAAAGTAATTAACCATATGATGAAAACAGTAGATGAAAATGAGCATGGCATTGGCTGAAATAAAAAGTAAAACCTATAAAAGAATACTAGGGACCTACAGCAATGGACTCAAAGGACCGACTGTTGTTTTTACCTGTGGTATGCATGGCAATGAACCCACAGGGTTGGTAGCTTTTCAGCGTGTAATAGACAAACTGAATATATCTAAGAATATAATAAAAGGAAAGCTGGTAGGTATTACCGGAAATATAAGTGCTTGTGAAACCGGTGAGCGATTCATTGATAAAGATCTCAATCGACTTTGGACTGCCGACAATGTAATGCGAATCATACAAAACAGAGATACGCGCAACTATATTGAAGCGAAAGAGCAAAGGCAATTATATGAGGCTATCAAGCCATATCTGGATATAGAAGGAGATGAAAAAAGGGTTTTCATCGACTTACACACTACCTCAGCTCCCAGCAAGCCTTATCTTTTGATCAACGACACACTTAAAAACCGTAAGCTCGCACAAAAATTTCCCCTACCAGTAGTATTAGGTATGGAGGAGCACCTGCAAGGTACCTTTTTAAACTACATCAATGATCTGGGTCATATCTCTATTGGCTTCGAAGCGGGCCAGCATGAAGCCAATGTTTCAGTAAACAACCATGAGGCGCTTATTTGGCAAACCCTGCTGTACGTAGGTTGCCTTCCTCCATACGACTTACCCGATCCATTGAAATATCATTACATACTTTCTAAAGATGTAGACAATGGTAAGGAGATTTATGAGGTGAGGCACCGTAAAAATGTTTCAGCAAATGAAGCCTTTGCCATGAAACCCGGGTACATCAATTTCCAGCCTGTAAAAAAAGCTGAAGTAGTGGCTGTGAACAATCAGGGGCCTATTGCTACATTGGAAAAGGGCCATATATTCATGCCGCTATATCAAAAGAAGGGTGAAGATGGGTTTTTCTTAATCAGAAGAGTGAGATGGGTATGGTTGCAGTTATCTGCTCTTCTGAGACACACCCAAATACATAAACTGCTGCATTACCTTCCTGGTGTGCATCAATGCCATAATATGAGTGAAACCCTGGTAGTGAATCATAACATTGCCAAATATTATGTCATCGAATTCTTTCACTTATTGGGCTATCGAAGAAAAAGGAAGCTAGGTAAGTACATGCTTTTCACAAGACGCGATAGGTATTCTTAAAATAAAATGATCCTGATCAGGTCTTTCACATGATCTATATCAGGTGGTTTTTGTAACATAAGTTACAGAATCACAATGGTTTACAGTCGTACTTTACAGTACAATTACCAAACAAATAGTATTATGATAATAGAACAGATTTATACCGGATGTTTAGCAGAAGCCGCCTACTACATTGAGTCGGAAGGCGAAGCAGCAATTATTGACCCTTTAAGAGAAACTGAGCCCTACCTACAAAAAGCAACAAAAAATGGTGCGAAAATTAAGTATATATTAGAAACCCATTTTCATGCAGACTTTGTTTCAGGACATATCGATTTGTCGGCTAAAACAGGTGGAGAAATCGTGTATGGCCCAACGGCCAACCCAAACTTTATAGCTCATATTGCAAAGGATGGTGAAATACTCACTTTAGGTAAAGCAAAAATCAAGGTGCTGCACACTCCAGGCCACACCATGGAATCAACTACTTACCTATTGATTGACGAAAATGGGCAAGAAAAGGCGATTTTTACTGGAGATACCCTATTCATAGGAGATGTTGGTCGCCCGGACCTTGCTGTAAAAACTGACCTTACCAGAGAAGATCTGGCAGGACACTTATTTGATTCTCTAAGAAATAAGATTATGACTTTGCCAGATGAAGTAATTGTATACCCTGGTCATGGAGCTGGTTCTGCCTGTGGCAAAAACATGAGCGCTGAGACCAGCGACACCCTGGGCCACCAGAAAAAGTTTAACTACGCTTTACGTGAAGATATGACCAAGGAGGAGTTTATTACTGAAGTGACAACCGGACTGGTAGACCCTCCACAATATTTTCCTAAAAATGCTGTGATGAACAAATCGGGCTACGACAGTTTTGAAGAAGTAATGGATCGCGGCCTGGTACCGCTCAGCACCAATGATTTTAAAATAATTAGAGAAGAAAAGGAGGCTCTTGTACTTGACACAAGGCCTAAAGAAGAGTTTGTGAAAGGTTTTATACCCGGCTCGATCTGGATTGGTATTGAAGATAATTTCGCTCCATGGGTGGGCGCTTTAATCACTGATTTAAAACAACCTATTCTGTTTATTGCTGAAGCAGGAAAAGAAGAGGAAGTAGTCACCCGACTATCACGCGTAGGATATGACAATACATTGGGTTATCTCAAAGGAGGTATGACCAACTGGGTAAATGAAGGAGATAAAACAGATAGACTTGAGGTAATTGATCCAGCTAATCTTGCTCAACTATATGAGAAGGATAAAATCAATATAATCGATGTAAGAAAGGAAAGTGAATACAATACGCAACACATCGAAGGGGCAGAAAACTTACCGTTAGACTTTATCTACAAGCATCTTTCAAAGTTAGATTCAGATAACACCTATTATCTGCATTGTCAGGGAGGCTATCGTTCTGTAATTGCAGCCTCTATCTTAAAAGCTAAAGGCTATGAAAATGTAATTAACATTTCAGGAGGGTTTAAAGCACTTTTAAATACTGCTTTAAAAACAACAGCATACAAAGAGCCGGTGACAATGCTGTAAAATGATAAATGAAACATTTAAATATAAGAAAATGGAAAATATAGAAAATCAAACCACACAAATGCCAAGAATCGGTGATCAGGCACCAGACTTTGAGGCTATGACTACAAAAGGGAATATTAAATTCTCAGAATTTGCCCAGGACAAATGGGTAGTAATGTTTTCGCACCCTGCAGACTTCACACCCGTATGTACTACGGAAATGAGCGGATTTGCTCAGCGAAAAGCTGAATTTGATGCATTGAACACTGAACTGCTCGGCTTGAGTATAGATAGTATTCACGCTCATTTAGGCTGGGTCAATAATGTAAAGAAAAACACTGATGTGTATTTTGACTTCCCAATTATAGCAGATCTGGATATGAAAGTATCCAAGCTATATGGAATGCTGCAGCCAAATGAAAGTGAAACTGCAGCAGTACGCGCTGTGTTCTTTATTGATCCCTCGAAAAAGGTAAGACTAATCATGTATTATCCGCTAAACGTAGGTAGAAACATGAACGAGATTCTCAGAGCACTTGAGGCCTTGCAAGTATCAGACAAGTATGGCGTAGCCATGCCACTGGATTGGAAGAAAGGTGATAAAGTAATAGTACCCCCACCAAAAACATTGGAAGAAATGGAGGAGAGAATAGCCGATGAATCGATAGAAAAAGTAGATTTCTACCTGGCTAAAAAATCGCTACCCGTGTAATAATATTTAGTGACTTAACGTGCTACTCAAAAATTGAGGCCTCTGTATAGGCCTCTTTTTTTATGCTTACAATTACAGCTTAAGTCGTAAAGCTCTTATTGCTGACCTTGTAGTTGAAAAGTATTACACCCATTAGTATAGGGATAGTAGCATAAAACAACCAATGGAAGTAATGAGCAGGCACATAAAAGGGTTGTGCAAATAGGAGCAGTTCCATAAGTATGACCCCACCATTGAAAAGGAACACAGCCAATAAGGTCAACCAATGTTGCTTAATGAATCCCGTCTTGATAAAAAGGGCCAAAAGCATGTTGGTAATTACCCCTAAAAAAATCAAGTGCAAGAACCCAATGATAGGGTTATGACTGGAAATATAAGCGGCAGAAATAGTTGGAAAAGCCACTGCTAATTGGAATATAGATTTGATAATAAGTGCTGTAAAAGAGACTGTAAGCAGCACCTTTAATGATAAATTTTGCAACTTAAATGCGCTGAGACTTTCATTAATCAACAAACACACGCCAACCAATTGTGCCAATGCCGCAACACCGCCAATCAGCCTGTAAATTGGGTTTGACTCAATGATTTCTATCGTAATGAAGAACAACGGAATTACGGACCAACCCAACAACCAGAATATCAGCTTTTCATGACGTAATTTAATCTCAAAATAGTTGATTAACAGGCCTATAGTGGCCACAACAAACCAGCCGTTGTATTGGAAATGAAGGTAGTGCTGCAATGACAAGTGATAAACAAAGGTATCCTTCAGGTCAGAAACCAAAATGGGAGCCAGTGACAACGGGCCAATATTCGATATTACCATAAAGAAGGCCCCGAGCTTTATCCATTTGATGCTTTGGTCACGACCCTTAATGTTGGTAATCGTGCTGAAGTAAAACCAGATAGATATCAGAACATGTAAAGTGCTAAATGCGATAGACAATGGAGCATATCCCTGAAAGGGGAAGCTCAACATCATACCAACGACAGACAGCTGAAACAAGTAAAATTGCCACTTTATGCTGCTAACTATTTTGCCTTTAAAATATGCATGTATGATTAGCACAAAGACAGCATTGAAAACCCAACCCAGAAAAGCGACATGTGAATGCGTGTGTTTGATAAATTGAAAAACAAAGCCTCCAGGGTTTATAAAAGCATATCTGAGTAGCATGCCAAATATGGCCACCAATAAAAGGTAGAGTAGTGTAAGTCTGCCCCAGTATCTCATTAACTAAAAATCTTTACGCCTCGCAACTCTTAACATAAGACCTACAGGAGCAAATATCCAAAGCAAACCACAAATCAGAGAAATAATAAAGCCTTGAGATGTGCCAAAAAACTTATTGAAAACGGCCCCTGTATAACCCAACATAGCAGACACATCGAGTTGTAGCATTACCAGGATTCTTGAAAGGTCAATAGGATTTAATACGGTCATAATAAGTGAGAACTTATCAAGCGGGTATTCTTCAAACATAAACAGCGAAAGCAAGAATAAACCATCGTAGAGCACAGCCAAAAACAGCCATACTATAATCGCAAGGCTAAAGCCTTTGATTTTGTTTTCATTGTTAATCGCTATGAGAAATGCTAGCGCTACAAAAGTGAACGTGAGCAACCCACCAGCAAGCAGCAAGACAATGAAGTTGCTCATGGAAGTAGAGCCAATGATGCCATAAAATATAAATGGAAGGCCCAGACCCAGTAAGAAGCTAAGAAATAATGATACTGTAAGCCCCAGGTACTGCCCCATCAATATGGACTGTCTTTTAATGGGTTGCGCTAGAAGCAGCTCAACAAACTCTCTTGAGTTGTAGTAATACATCACTCCAAACATGGTCCCAATTAAAGGACACAATATGATAATGACATTCATAAGGCTGGTTACGGCCCTTCCGACATCATTGCTTAAGTATAACAGCGCTGTGGCAGTAATCGCAAAGAATAAAAAATAGATAAGACTCCAGCGGCTTCTCACTAAATCAAAAAAACTGTATTTAAATATTTTAAACATCTTTTTATGCAGTTACTTGTGCTTCCTGTTGGGTATTTCGAGTCAATATTTTTGCAATACTTCTCTCCAACTTTATTTCTCCTGTCATTTCGCGCATATCTGTAAGCGAGCCTTTAAAGAATATTTTTCCTTCTAATAGGAAAACAATCTCATCGGCCAGCTCCTCCACCAAATCCATGATGTGTGTGGTCAGCAATATCATTTTACCTCTATCGCGCTCTTCATTAATAAGCGATTTTAAGCTGATCAAGGCTACAGGATCTAGTCCTGCTGTGGGCTCATCTAAAATGATGTATTGTGCATCAAACATAAAACAGAGTACAATATTTACCTTTTGTCTCGTGCCACCTGAAAGGTTTCTCAGCCGACTGTTGAGAAATGGCTCAAGGCCAAAACGCGCAATCAACGGTTGTTCATCAGCCACTTCTCCCCTAATGTCTTTCACCATTTTAATCACCTCCAGTACCGTAAGGTTTTCTGGAAATCGCGCTATCTGAGGTAAATATCCAATAAGCTTTCTGTAGCCCCATTGTCCCTTTACATTTTGATTGGCCACGCTGAGCTCGCCACTGTCGGGTATTACCATACCTAAAATGCTTTTTATTATTGTGGTCTTTCCAGATCCATTGGGACCTAGCACCGCACAAATTCCAGCTTCGGTCACTTCAAGGTCTACACCTTTTAGCACCTGGTTGCTTCCAAATGACTTTTTTAATGCTTTTATCGTAATCATAACAATGGCTTCATTAGTGGCCTTTCATCCATCAATGTTTCTGGCGTAAATACAGGTGTTACTTTTTCAGCAAAATTTAAAAGGTCTATAAACAGGCTTCGTAGAAGAATGATAGAAGACTCACTCCGCGTAACCATATAAGAAAATAGCTTTACCGGCCGATGAGGCACATCACCAACACCATCCTTATCCAGGTCGTATCCCGCATATTCATTCCAGAAGTTGCCGTTATAGTTATTGTAATTTCTTGAGCTATTGGTGGCCACATCAAATGTATTATCGAAAAAATTATTTGCAGAAATGGTATTATCCATACAGCTGCCCAACAACCTGAGTGCCCAACCATTCTGCTCAAATGTATTATTGGTGATTTTAAGCCTGGTGGCACTCTCCCCATAAATCGCAGTGGTATTGGTGGTAAACCTGTTGTTCTTTATTTCACCATCATAAATTTCTTTTAGCAACAAGCCATATGCTGTTGTCCCCCAGTTGTGATCGAAGTGGTTATTGTCCATGACGATGTCTCTGGAAAACATCACTGCAACCCCAGCGCCATTGTCCTTGAAGGTATTACCTACATAATTGTCTTTGTTTGAAAACATAAAGTGAAGGCCATAGCGAATATTACCCTCGCTATGATTTCCGATGATTTCACTTTCATCAACAAATTCTAAATAAATGCCATCTCTATGTTTTCTTACATCATTATCTTCAATCCTGGTATTCTTACTATACCATAAATGGATGGCATTCCCAGAGGACATTTCCTCTATGGCATTTCCGATAATCACGTTGTTTTTTATTAAACAGTGGGATGACTTTTGTAAATAGACACCAAAAAAAGTATTAATCAATCTGTTATTTTCTATACGCACATATTTACTTCTTACTACATTGATTCCCGCCCGATCAACGGTATAGCTTATGCCCACATTTTGTATCTGAAAACCGATGATAGAGACACTGTCGGAGGTGATGGTAAATATTTCTGTGTTATTTTCTCCATCTACCACAGGGTAATCTTTACCTATTAGCACCAATGGTTTGTCTACCACAATATTGCCTTCCTTGTAAATACCCTTTGCAATAAACAGGGTGTCGCCAGGTAACGATTGACTTATAGCTGCGGAGATAGATTTTACATTACAGGCATCGCAAACTTTTATTGTTGCTGCCTGAGTCACTGCAACCACACAAATGCCAATGATTAATAGGAAATACCTCACTTCAATTTAGAGTTAATGGCTTAATTTCAGGGAGTGAATCAAAATTATCATGCAGCGATTCCCAGGTGTACAATGCTCCTCCATGGTTTTCGGCAAAGGATTTGGCCGTTGCCTTATCAGAAAATCCTGTAATGTACATACCCATAGGGCTGGGTAATTTTTCGCTTCTTAAATAATGACTTTCCGCTGCAGAAATGAGTTCCTTTTTATCAAAAGAAGAGATGAGTTTCAGGGCAAATATTGTTTCAGAATTTTGTTTATCATAATTAACCATGCACTCAATAGCATCAAACTTAAAGACCTTGCCTTTATCGGAAACGAGCTCAGCGCTATATCTTGAGTCGACAATTGTCATTTTACAAAACGCACAGCCATCATTGCCATAACTGATCGGTTGAGGTTGCGGTGTGCAACACACAAATGCCATCAACGCTGCCGAAATAATGATAAATGCTTTCATACTTGTAGGGCTAAGTTTTGTGGTGATTGATTCTCCTTTTTCTTACCTGAAATAAAAAATGAGATGGTGGCCAACACCATAGAAAGGCCCAAAAACAGTCCACCCCAATACGGGTAAGAAATGGCATTGAAATTTAAAAGCATTTTAGAGCCGAAAACCGGAGGTTGATAAGCCATGCCGGGTACTTTTATTGGCGCATTAGGATCTAAATTGTGACCGTAATCGTACTCCCAAAGGTAAAAGTCATAGATGCCCAATACACCTAAAACTACCATTGTGAGTACCCAGGTGAGCACCAGTTTTCTATTACCGATAAAAGAAAACAAAAGGCCGATAATTGTCATACCAATGATTATGTAAGGAAAATAGGTGAGTTCCGGAATCGAATCAGGTTCGATATACTTCATACCCACATAGTGATTGAGAATGTTGATATTTTGTAAAGTATAATCCGTATCTCCTGTAATCTTATTGACCCATATGTACATGGTGATGCCATCAGGGTATTGGGGTGCCTCTAAAGTAATACGCCACAGAGGGGTAGCAAATAGCGACAACAACAGCAACGCTGCAATGCCCATTAAAATTTTTGATGACTTGTTCATGGCGTGTTTGTGTTTTTAAGAAGTGAGCCAGCCTACGCTGACTCAACTTCAACCTGTGAATTATGATTAAACTATTGTATTTAATCCTCTCCTAACGACCATTTTATTGGCACATCTGAACCCTCAGCTGAAACTCTTATGTATCCCTGCATCTCCTGGTGTAGTGCAGAACAGAAGTCTGTACAGTAGAAAGGATAAATCCCTTCTCTCTGTGGCTTCCATAATAGTGTTTCTGTTTGGCCAGGCATTACTAACAACTCTGCATTTCTTGCGCCCATTATGCTCAATCCGTGAGGCGTATCCCAATCCTGTTCCAAATTGGTGAGGTGAAAATACACCTCGTCACCTACCTTTATCCCTTCAATATTATCCGGGTTAAAGTGACTTCTAATGGAAGTCATGTACACACGTACTACATTGCCCTCACGCACCACTTTCGCTTGATTTTCCTTCTTAATGGCATGAGGGTGAGTATTTTCATCTATAGGATAGATTTTCTTAGAGTTCTTCATTACCACATCTGCTGCTATACCTTGCGCATAGTGCGGTTCCCCGATCGTTGGGAAGTCAAGTAATAGCTCCATTTTATCACCAGATATGTCATACAGTTGCGCTGAATGATTCATTTCCGGTCCTGTAGGCAGGTAGCGGTCTTTAGTGATTTTATTAAGCGCTACAAGGTATTTACCCCATGGCTTTTTAGAATCTCCACCTGGTATCATCAAATGTCCTACTGAGTAGTAGCATGGTGCACGATCAAGTACTTCCCAGGTGCCTAATTTCCATTTCACAACTTCCGAAGAGATAAAGAATGTGGTATAGGCATTGCCGTTACCATCAAACTCTGTATGCAATGGACCTAAGCCACCACTTTGTACCGTTCCTACAACCACTTCTTCAAACTTCAATACAGGGATACCATCAATTTCTTCTTCAAAAGATTCATTTTCGATGGCCTGCAACATTTTATCAAAAGAGTGAACTGTGAGGTCGGCAGATAACTTACCATTTCCTACAATGTATTCCCCTGTAGGGTCAACATCCACACCATGCGGTGATTTAGGTGTAGGTAGGTAATAAATCAATCCCGGGCATTCAGAAGGTATTAACACTTTGACACCTTCTTTCTTTGTAGAAGTAGCAATGTGTGATTGCTCATCGTAGAAGTTGTGTACATAACTGGCAGGCATTTCTTTGGCCTTTCCTTGTGCTATGTATTCTTCAGCTTTTTTCCAGTTTACAGCTGCAATAAAGTCCTTATCATTTTGCGAAGCATTTACCTCTTTCAAGGTATGGCTTTCCTCAGAATTGTAGGTAGTAAAGAACGTCCAGCCATGAGACTTGCCTTTGCCGGAGTGAGCTAAATCATAATCATAACCAGGCACAAGGATTTGAAAAGCCACATCCATATTACCTGGTTCATCTGCTTTTATATAAGTGAGTGAGCCTTTAAAATTCTCTTTGTAAGAGTCAATCGCCACATCTTTTTGTGGAAATGGCACACTAAACCTGGTACCTGCTACCACATACTCAGAGTTTTCTGTAATAAACGGTGAGCTATGATTACCTCCACTGTTTGGGATTTCGATAATTTCTGTAGTCTCAAAAGTGGTTAAATCAATACGGGCAATACGCGGTGTATTGTTACCATTTATAAAAATCCACCGACCATCAGGTACGCCATTGGTTTGAGAAAGCTCAGGGTGGTGAGCATCATCCCAAGGCACAAACCCATAAGATGTGTTAAGCATTGGCTTGGTTTCTTCATTGTAGCCATATCCTTTTTCTGCGTCTTGCGAAAAGACAGGTATCACTTTGAGCATCCTTCCCGAAGGAAGACCGTAAACGCTAATTTGCCCGCTAAAACCGCCAGACATGAACGCGTAAAATTCGTCATATTCTCCAGGAGCAACATAAACCTTTTCAGCGGCCTTCGAGTTACTCATGGCACCATTTTTTGATGAATCACCACCTCCGTTGCAACCCCAGAGGGCAACAAACATCAAGGCAATCATAATATTCAAGATTTTTTTCATAGTTGTATGTATTTTGATTTATAGTGTTCTTATATATTCAAGCACCTTTCGCGCTTGTTCTTCTGTAAGGTTTTGATTGGCCATAGGAGCTCCATTGGCTTCGATCAGTAGCTGCCTGGCAATCGGATCTTTTTGTGTCATCTCCTCAGGGTTGAGAATCATATTCATAGACCATTCTGCCGTGCGTCTATCAAGCAATCCTTTAGGTGCTGGCCCAATAAATTTTTTATCCGGCTTATGACAGGCAGTACAAAGTTCTTCATAGATAATTTTCCCTTCTGCAGCCATATCCTGGTCTATCGCTCCCAGGGTTATAGATTTTACAGGTCCAATGCCTTTGTTATTTTTCCAATCCTTCATAGCATCTTCAGGACTTGCCATTTTAGCAGACTCAGAGATATGCTTTGGAGGTGGTAAAGTTTTCTTGTCTCCTCCGCAGGCTGTTATAACCATTGTTAAAATCAACAGAGCTATATATTTCGTTAAGTATTGCATAGTTTTTATAGTTTTGATATGACAAAATTGACAGTTAATTGAGCATGAAACATGTACATGGGTCATGCAGAAATATGATCTTTATCACTAAGTGTGGCCTCCAGATTTATAGCTGCAGGAAATAAGATGTTGTTCTCCAGGTGAATGTGCTTATGTAAGTCCGTTTCAAATTCCTGGAGTTTGTGATACAACACTTTGAAAGTTGTACAGGCATCTGTAGGTGGTGTATACCGAAGCGTCATAAAAGATATTGACTTAAAGATATTGCCTGCTTCATCATGCTCGGTAAGCATCATCTGTACCGGATTTTTTACTGAGCCGAAATGGGCTTGTTCCATTTCCGTATTTTCACTTTTTGCGTGTAAAAGCTTTTTAATGAATGGAAATAAGATGCTTTCTTCCTTGTCCATATGCGACATCAAATCATTCGAGAGGCGATCAACAAGCATTTTAATTTCGATGGTTTCGGGGTAGTGATCGCCATGTACTTTAGCCACTTTATCAGAATAAGCGATTAGGAGTGGCAGATGCTCTCGTACATATGTATGATGCTTATCAACGATATAATCTGCTAACTTATCCAAGGGCCAATTTTTAAAATCTGTGGCTGCAGCTTCTTTGTTTCCTATTGCCTGAAGCTCAGAAATTACCTGAGTGTAATTGAGCCCCTTGTTCTTACAAGCCTCGAGTACTGTGACTCCACCGTTGCAACAAAAATCTATGTCGTACTTCTTAAAAACATCTGCGTAGCGATAATTTTCTGCTACCAGGTTACCGACTTTTCTCTCTTTTAAATTTTCCATGACTTAACTTTTTTTACAAAGTTCAGTCACAAATCATATGGCTCTTATGATTTGAATCATATGGGTTGTAGTCACATGTGCGTTGCTTTGAGGAAAATAAAATCTAATGATTATGGAACCTCATTATTATAATGTCAACATTAGCTGGAATCAGGACAGAAAAGGAGTCGTTTGTTCACCAGAATTGAATTGTGATGCCAATAACTGCATTGAAGTAGCCACCCCTCCGGAATTTCCAAAAGGAATTCCCGGAATCTGGTCTCCCGAGCACCTGTTCA
Organism: Fulvivirga sp.; assembly: GCA_039970995.1. Lineage (GTDB taxonomy): Bacteria > Bacteroidota > Bacteroidia > Cytophagales > Cyclobacteriaceae > Fulvivirga. The sequence goes on along the minus strand of JBDVKW010000003.1, from coordinate 437,058 downwards.
CTGCCGCAGTAAATAGTTGTTTGATGACCACATTTTTGGCTATTGCCGAGAATTCTAATCTTGAATTCGAAAGCTTTAGCTGCCAATCGAAAGGTAGACTGGAAAAGTCTGACGGGAAGTTGTTGATGACAGAAATCATATTGGAGCCCACACTTATTATCACAAAAGATAAGGACTACGAAAGAGCCTTAAGGATTCTTGAGAAATCTGAAAAAGCTTGTTTGATTTCTAATTCCATAAAGTCGAAAATTACGATGGTACCATTGGTGCAGGTTGCCATTCCTGAGAATGCTTAGATAATTAGGGCTACTGATCCATAACAATTTTATGGTTTTCAATTTTTAGTATTTGGTCAGTAGCCATTTTTTTAATGGTTTTTATGACGGTTTCTACTCGTAGCCCTGTCATGTCGGCTATTTGCTGGCGTGTAAAGGGCACTTCAAATTGCTCCCCTCCCTTGCCATATCTGTTTCTTATGTATTTAAGCACAGTTTGGATGCGATGTGATGGAGGGTAAGATGAAATTTCGTTGAGTATAATGCCTTTGTATCGTAATCGTTTAGAAAGTTCCTTATTAAACTTTTTATGGATTTCGAAATTCTCTTCCAACAGCTTGAAAAAATTATCTGCTGTTAATTTAAATATGGTGGTTTTTTTGGTTGCAACCACCCCACACGGATAAGGAAACTCACCAAATAGCGCAGGCTCACCAAAACTTTGACCATCACTAAAAATCCCCTGAATAAACTCCTGACCATCGGCATTGTAGTGCGCCATTTTCACTTCACCCGAAAGCACCTGGAAGTAATACAGCGCTTTTGAGCCTTGATGAAAAAGTAGTTCACCGGATGCTAATTGAATGACTTTCGCCCCATACCTATTCAGAATTTCCTCTGGTATCATAGCGTGTTAAGCAAGAATACTATATCGCCTTACTAAAAAGCTGACTCGTCATTTCACCTCGATCGGCTAGCCTTTTGTCGAATACCATACAGATATTGCGTAAAAAGGCCATGCCCAATGGAGTAACTCTGAGGCCTGTAGCATAAAGCTGAATCAAACCTTCTTGTGCCATTGTTAAAAGCGCGATATTCATGTTAAAGTCAAGTAACTGTGGGTAGTTGTGCCACCGGGCCTCGCCAGTGCAGGCAATATCGATAATGAACTGCCTGATAATTCTATCCTCAGAAGTGAGAAAATGCCCTTTATTTAAGGCCAAATCACCGGATTCTACAGTTTCTTTGTATTTCTCAACCACTTTTTCGTTTTGGGCATACGCATACTTTGCATCACTGATGGCAGATGTCCCTAAACCAATTAGCAGGTCTGTTTGTGCGGTGGTGTAGCCCATGAAATTTCTAAACATGGTCTTACGCACATAAGCTTCATACAGCTCATCGCCTTTCAACGCAAAATGGTCCATACCTACATCGATGTAATTATGACTGAGCAAAGTTTTCTTACCTACTTCGTAGAGCTTTCTTTTGGCATTATTGTCTGGTAAGTCTGCCTCAGTATAGGCCCGTTGGCCAGGACGCTTCCAGGGGACATGCGCATAGCTATAAAAAGCAATTCTGTCCGGCTTCAACATCAAAACCTGATCGATTGTATTGAGCACACTATCCTCCGTCTGGAAAGGCAGGCCATAGATCAAATCAAAATTTACACTGGTATATCCAACCTCCCGTGCATCCTGAGTTGCTCGCGCTACATTCTCAAATGGCTGCAATCTATTAATCGTTTGCTGCACCTTAAGATCCAAATCCTGCACACCATAACTTACCCGCCTGAAGCCAACATCATAAAGCGATTGTAAATGTTCTCTCGTGGTATTGTTAGGGTGGCCTTCAAATGAGAAGGCATAATCCTGATGAAGATCAACGGTCTCAAGTAAACGAGACATCAACATTTTCAAGTTTTGCGAACTAAAGAATGTAGGTGTGCCTCCCCCTAAATGTATTTCTCTAATCAAAGGCCTTTTTTCAAAGGTGTGCAAATAAGTACTCCATTCATTGAGTAATGAGTCGATATAACTTTCCTCTACATTATGATTTTTGGTAATACGTGTGTTGCAGGCACAGTAGGTGCATAAGCTCTCACAGTATGGCAAATGAATATAGAGACTAATCCCTTGTGAATCGTTCGACTCGTCAAAGGTTCTTTTGACCACAGAGAGCCAATCTTTAGTTTCAATAGATTCATCTTCCCAAAACGGCACTGTTGGGTAACTGGTGTACCGGGGAGCCGGCACGTTGTACTTTTGAATTAATTCTTCAGCAATCTTCATAGTACAAATATTGCAAGCTATCCCGGGTCTGTACATGACCAAAATCAGGTTTAACCGTGATAGGCATCAAACGCATTTGTATGGTTTATGATGAATTTAGTAGCTATAAAATAATATGATGACCATGCGAAAACTTGCCTTCTTTTTACTCCTACCTCTAATTGCTGGCTGCAGCAGTATAAAAGTAAAAACACAGTACAATGAATCGGTAAACTTTGCTCAATATGAGAGCTGGTGTTGGCTACAAGGTTGTGAAGTGGTATTTGAAGGGCCATCATACCTTTATGATACAGCTGTAATTGCTACGATTAGCAACTACATAGCTCAGGAAATGTATGAGAAAGGTTTTACACAAAAAGATGAAAATGCTGATCTTATGGTCGATTTTCATATTGTGGTAGAAGAAGACTCAGCCATATTTTCTGTAGTCCATGAAGAGGATTTACCGTACTGGGAAGATTACCAGCTTAAATATTATCACTTTTTACGAGGAACACTGATCATAGACATTATAGACCGAGAGGCTGGTCAGGTGATATGGCAAGCCAGTGGTGAGCGTTATATGGCCTTGTTTCCTGAAATCGATGATAAAACCGTCAAATTAAGTGTTAAAAAGATGTTGAAAAAATTTCCTCCAGAGGTGAAAGATTAACCTAGCGCTGTTTGAGTACAAAGAAGATGGGCACCATCATTCTCACTCTTACGGGCTGACCTCTTTGCTTGCCGGGAATCCACTTTGGTGCGTTTTTAAGGACTCTTACCGCTTCTTCATCACAGCCACTGCCAATTCCTTTTACCACAACAAAATCTGTAAGACTACCATCGCTATTCACAACAAACTGAACAAACACCTTACCCTGTATACCAATGTGTAATGCTGCAGAAGGATATTTAATCTCCTCACTCACATATGTATAAAATGCCTGTAACCCACCTTTGGGCTGCGGTTGTTCCTCCACAATTGTAAATATCTCATCTGCCACTTCTTCTTCAGGTTCATCCATTTCAGGCATTGGCGTATCATAATCAATTACTTCTTCTGTAGTCATTTCAACATCAAAATCCACCTCTATTTCTTCTATAATCTCTTCTTCAGTGACGGCAATGATATTTGGTTGCTGCAATTTTTGTTGAGGGGGTGGTGGTGGCTGTTGTGTAATAGGTATATCGAGTAGTTCATCTACAGATGTGCTGGCTGTAGCAATATCGAGTTGCTCGCCTCGATCATAAGATTTGTATTCGAAAAGAAATATTATTGACAAAAGACTAATCGTAAGCCCCAGGCTAAAGAAAAGCAATACATTGGCCTTAAATTGCTTGTAAGACCTACGTTTATGCTCTATTAGGTAAGTTACGACCTCACCTTGCTTTTCATCAAGGGTTCTTTTATGGGTAACTTTTAATGTGGCTTCGGGTTGTTCTTCTTGAGGTAACATGGCTATAATTCCTTTTTTGTTACACTCAAATTGCGTTTAATATTTAGCAATACATATGATGAAATGAGAGGCTAAAAACTGATTATGATCAGGTTAATTACTTTTTGTTCTGTTTCTTCTGTTTATCATCAAAGAGAATACGCATGCCCGGGGTTACGGAGTCATCAAACTGACCGCTTTTGTTGGCCCAGATAAACAAACCCAGAAAGCTGCCGGCTACCACCATACTTATCAATATGAGAATAAATATTACTGACATCAGATCAATTGTTTTTTACGTGCAAAATAATTTCCTGAAAGAGTTGTAAAAGCTACGATAGTAATACTGCTTAAAGGCATCAGTATCGCTGCAAAAATGGGCGTGAGCATACCACTTACGGCAAAACCTAGCCCAACAATATTGTATAAAAAAGATAGCGTAAAACTCGTATAGATAATTGATTTGCCCACTTTTCCAAAACCTAAAAAGTCACCTAACCTTTGAAGCTTACCTCCCTCTAAAATACCATCACACGCTGGCGAAAAAGTAGAAACATCTTCAGTGACTGCAATACCCACATTACTTTGCTTGAGCGCCCCCGCATCGTTGAGGCCATCACCGAGCATCATCACAGTTTGCCCTTGAGCTTGCAGGTGCTTAATGTATTCCAATTTATCCTGAGGTTGCTGCTTAAAAAGCATTTTTGTGTTGGAAGGGAAAATTTTCATCAGCTCAGATCGCTCCTGATCATTATCGCCCGACAACACGGTGAGCTTATAATCGGGCAAATCCCTAATTAAATCTGCTAACCCGGCTCTAAACTGATTTTTAACTTTGAACCGCCCCTTTACCTCATCATCAACGCTCAAATAAACACTACCCGGCACCCCATCAAGATCAGCATCGATATATGATGCGCTACCCAGTTTCACATAATGCCCATCAACTATGGCCTGCAAACCACTTCCCGCTATTTCTTTAAAATGAGCAAGTGAATAGTCACTCATATCCTCAGGTAGACTGTCCTTGATCTTTATACTTAAGGGATGCATCGAGTTTTCGCTAAGCTTTCTCACATACCCTTTCTCTCTTTCCGATAACTCACCAATCCATTGCACTTCTCCTGAATTACTTTCAGTGAGCGTTCCCGTCTTATCAAAGACTATAGCATCTATACGACTGAGCTTTTCTACACTCAATGCGTTTTTCAGGTAAAACTTATTCTTACCAAAAATGCGAAGTAAGTTACCATTGGTAAACGGGGCTGATAAGGCCAGCGCACACGGACAAGCCACAATGAGTACAGCCGTGATCACCTGCCAGATATTTTCCGGATTGTACAATGCCCAGAAAATAGCCGACAAAGTAGCAATCAACAAAATTGTAACTGTAAAATACTTACTTATTTGGTTGGTTATGGCCTCCGTGCCGAGGTCATCATGTGTTTTAAAGGCCTGATTATTCCACAGAGACGTAAGGTAACTCTGTGAGCTCTTTTTAGTAATCTGCACGCGTATGCTTTCACCTACCTGTCGGCCGCCTGCGAAAAGCGTTTCTCCATGAAGGATTTTAATAGGCTTTTCTTCACCTGTTACAAAACTGTAGTCAATACTAGCTTTACCTTCTTTTAGTACGGCATCAGCTGGTATTATTTCCTGATTACGAATCAGAATATTGTCTCCCTCTTCCAGTTCAGCAATCGGCACGGCCTTCGTTGTACCTGCTTCCACCCTGTAGGCAGCCAGTGGGAAATAGGACTTATAGTCTCTCTCAAAGGAGAGGTTTTCATACGTTTTACTTTGAAACCATTTGCCAATCAACAGAAAGAAAACCAAGCCAGCCAATGAGTCCAAATAACCTGGACCGGTTTGGCTTGTAATTTCATACACACTTCTGGCGAATAAGGTAATGATCCCAAGGGCAATGGGTACATCTATATTAATAAACCGATGTTTCAGGCCTTTCCAGGCTGATCGTAGGTAATCGATGCCCGAGTAGAAAAGTACAGGTAATGCCAGCGCAATATTTAAATAAGCAAAAAACCGTTGAAAACTATCATCTATCTGCTCATTGAACCCGAAGTACTCAGGAAAGCTGAGCAGCATAATGTTGCCAAAGCAAAAAGCGGCCACCCCAATTTTTATTGAAAGCTGATTACTTTGTTTCTTTTTTTGCTCTGATTTAAATTGTGGAGGGTAACCAATCCGGTGCAACAGATTAGCCAACTGCTTTAGTGAAAGTGTCTGTGGGTTGTAATGAATATCAACTTCCTGCTTCACGAAATTCGTGCTCACACGGATAATTCCATCATGAAAGAGGCGTAAATTTTCCAACAAATACACACAGGAACTGCAATGAATTGCCGGTAAGGTTAAGGTAATGGCATTGTGATCCTCAGATCTAAAATCATGTAAAGCATTGGCAATTTCCAGGTTATCCAGGTAATCGTATTTGCCGTGATCTTCCGGTTTAAGACGACTTGCATCCGCATAGATATCTTGCAAGCCGGTATCTATAAATAACTCATATACGGCTCTACAACCCGGACAACAAAAGTTTTTATCATCGTAAATGATGCGCTCCTGCTCACAGGTATCCCCACAGTGGTGACAAACCACTTGCTCTGCGATCAAGTGTTCAGACATTAGTCTTTCTTAATATGGTAAGTCCAAATGAGTTTATTAGCGTGGTTGGCAAGATCTTCAGCCAAACTACCGGCAATCGCATGAGAAAGTCCTTTTCTACCATGTGTGCCCAGCGCAATCATATCTCCTTTGATAAGGTTGGTGAAGGAAATTATACCATCCTCTTCATAAATATCATTGTGAATATTGATGGTATAATCTTTAAGCATTTGTTCATCAGCCATCTTTTGAAGCATTGGCCGTGCGAAAATATCTCTCTCAAAGTTATTGGGTGTATTTACCCTTACGATATGCAAGGTGGCCTTAAACAAGTCCTGAAGCTGTTTGACATGCATCATAAGATCTTCAGAAAATCCTTTTTCCAGCGTTGCAAAAACGATGTTTTTAATTTTAGAGGCATCGACTTTTTCACGCACTACAATTACCGGGCACTCAGCCGTTCTAATTACCTTTTCTGTATTAGACCCTAAAAAGAATTCCTTAAGGCCTGAAGCCCCTTTCGTGCCCATGATTACTAAATCATAATCATTACGGGCCAGTTGCTCATCGATGTTGGCAATCACACTACCTATCTCGATTGTATGCTCGATTTTTGATTGATCAAAATCATCTAAAAACCTGGCCATTCTTTCTTCCCCTTTGCCTTTGAGTGCATCTAAAAATTCATGATCGTAAGCTGGCACCGCTGCCACACCTACCGGATCTACAAGTCCCCCAACGGGAAACTCTACTGCATGCATGACATGAATTTTAGCATCAGCCATACGGGCTAGCTGTATTGCCAAATCGAGTGCGTTTTTAGCTTGTTTGGAGAAATCTGTTGGTACTAGAATCTTTTTCATAGCTTGTATTCTTTATGCTACAAATAAGAAATAAATATACCCGACAAGTAATGAGTGCGGTCAGTAGGACAAATGATTAATATCAGTTAGAATAAATTGTGGATATTCTTCTGTTGGTTTGAGTTAAACAAAATAAAGAACCCCAGCAAAGGCTGGGGTTTGTTATTTGTAGGGATGACGGCTCACCTATGAGGTTATTAAACTGACTTCTCTGAATTTAAGTTTGAATAACATTTCGTCTGCGATATCGTCAGAGTAAATGCCAAAAGAGTTAACCAAAGTCCCTTTCAATCCGTTTTTTGCTGATGAAATCGCATATAGTATTGACGAACTCTCAGGACTTGAATCATCACCTTCAAAACGGAAGGTTTTATCTATTAGAAATTCATCATGGAAGATTCTATATTCTCCCTCTCTACACTCAAGGCTGTATTGACACAGATTAAAGTCCTCAATATATCCCTGACTTTTAAGTCCTTTTATTGCGTCAACCAAGTTATTATAATGTTCCATTGACTCAATTATCACTATTAATGTTTGATTCAGGTAAATGCGCATAATCGACACTATCCATAATTATCGACTCATGCCTAAAAGCATCGCCATGCACAACCGGATAATCAATCTCCACTGTCAAATCTAAACCTTGAGTAGCCATTAGTCTCAACCTATGCTTATAGCTAGTACTATCTAACCATATAACAGAATACTCAACTTGTGAATCACAATTGTTCAGCCGGTCGGCATGACGAATATCATCAGTGCCCTTAAATGTACCTGCTAAAACAGGTACAAATAAACTTGCAAGCAAGACTAGAAAGCACTTCATAATACTATTTCAACACCTTTTTAGGCGCATTTTTTACCTCTAATATTTTTATCACTCCCTTGCCTTTTGGAAACATCCAACGCACTTCATCACCTTTGAGGTAGCCTATAAGTGCAGACCCCATAGGTGAGAGTACTGATATTTTATCTTGCTCCATATTTCGCTCGGAAGGTCGCACAATTTGCATATCACGTTTTGTACCATATGGGGTCTGTACATCGACCATGCTGTTGAGTCTGACAGCATCATTGGGCATGTCATCCTCATCTTTTATGATGGCATATTTAAGTTCAAAGTACAGTTTCTCAAGGCATTGCTCGTTTAATGGGTCTGTAAAACCTCTATGCTCCAGCAGGCCTCGTAGCCAATAGTACTCGTTACTTTCTAATATTATATGTTTATGTCTCATTGTAAATTTCTGTTTTTAAGGAAAAATACCTTTTTGTAAATAGGCCGTTTCTATTCTTTTCAGGGCCTCGATATATGCCGCACTGCGCCAGTCAGCATTATATTCTAAGGCTCTTTTTAACATGCGATCAAATGCGTTGGAAATCATACTGTCAATCCTAAATAAGACTTCATCTAATTCCCATAGCTCTCCATTTCTGTTTTGTAGCCATTCGAAGTAACTCGCTATTACCCCTCCCGAGTTGCAAAGTATATCAGGGAGTATTGCAATGTTTTTATCTAAGAGTATATCCTCTCCAACAGGACTAATAGGCCCATTGGCTCCTTCAGCAATAAGCTTAGCTTGAATGGAGTAGGCGTTGTCTCCCGTGATTTGATTGCCCATAGCCGCAGGAATAATGATATCACACGCTAGTGAAAAAAATTGATGATCTTCTATTTCCAGCTCTGTATCATATCCTTTGATAAGATTATTATTGCCAGCGGTATAAAATCTTAGTGTCTCCACATCAATACCAGTAGGATCATACAGTGTAGCACTTGCATCCTGCACCCCTACCAATATAGCGCCCTGCTCTTGCAGGAAATGGGCAGCCCAGTAGCCAACTTTTCCAAAACCCTGCACAATAAATTCCATCCCACTTAAAGGGATATTTTTCAAACCTGCCCACTCTTTAATGCTCACAACTACGCCATAGCCAGTAGCTCTGTCACGACCTTCAAGGCCTCCGGCACCTACTGGTTTACCCGTTACTATATGCTGGTTTTTTGAGCGTTCATCGGCCGGTTTTGTAGACATATAGGTGTCTGCAATCCAGGCCATGGTCTGCTCATCAGTATTAACATCGGGCGCAGGTATGTCATATTCCGGCCCGATGTTATCTCCCATGGCAAACGTGAACCTTCTGGTAATTCTTTCTATTTCAGACTTTGTGTATTTTGAAGGATTGAATTTTATACCTCCCTTCGCTCCACCGTATGGAATGCGTACAAGAGAAGTCTTGAATGTCATCCAAGCGGCTAAGGCTCTGGTGGTTTCTAAGTCTAAATTTTGGTGGTAACGTAACCCACCTTTATATGGTCCGAGGGCATTGTTATGTTGCACTCGAAATCCTGAAAATATTTCGATACTTCCATCATCCAGTTTAACTGGAAAATTAACCGTGATTTCATTGTTGTTTGACGAAAGTATTTTACTCACACCTTTGTCTAGCTCCATGATCTCAGCAGCCTTTTTAAACTGTCGCTGCATACTGGCTTCCAAACTATTCTGAAGCCTGGTCCTGTTAAGTGTCCCGTTTATTTTATTCATAATGTTCGCAGTAAAAAATTGAAGTGTTGTCTTTACGCCAGACACAATTGTCTTGTAAATCACATGAGTCACATAAATTAAGCTCACTTTTGTTTAACTCATGTTTAGGAGCAGTTAACCCTAAAGCTCGACTCTGATGTTCTGGAATTGCAAACTCTGAACAATCCCAAATACAACAGTCATGATTTAATGCACAGTCGAGGTTATGCTTACAAGTTGTACAAATTGTACGTTTGGCGTTAGACAACACTTCTTCATCCATTTGCCGTTTGGATTACAACATACATACCAAATTCAGGAAACATCTATTAAGGTGATTCAAGGTAGATTTGGTTACAATATGAAAGTACAGTGGGAGTTTTTGTACCGATACAATTTACCCCAATGGGTTATTTTGTACCATCGCTTGATTTGAGCTTTTCTCGAAGCGTTTTGCGGTTTATTCCTAATATTTTAGCAGCTTCTGTTTTATTGTTGTTCACAGCTTTTAGCACTTTATTGATATGTGCTATTTCAACAGCTTTTAAGCTTTCTAAGGAAGTCGGCTCATTGGTTGTTGCCAACACCTCTGCATATCCAAGATGTTGGGGTAGATGGCTTATCGTTATCTTATCATCACAAAGGACAATAGCTCGCTGTATTACATTTTCTAATTCTCTGATATTGCCGGGCCAGCTATGCCGCATAAGTAAGTCTATCACATCTTTATCAAGACTATTGACGACATTTCGATCCAGTTCACGGTTAAATTTCTTCAGGAAATGGCTAGCCAATAGCGGAATATCTTCCTTACGCTCACGCAACGGGGGAATGGGTACAGAAATTACGTTTAGCCTGTAATACAAGTCTTCTCTAAACTCGCCAGATTTGCTCATGGCTTTGAGATCACTATTGGTGGCAGCAATTATGCGCACATCTATTTTTTCAGATGTATTTGACCCTACTTTTGTAATCTCCTTTTCCTGGATAACACGCAGCAACCTTGTCTGCACAGCATGTGAGGCATTGCCAATTTCATCTAAGAATATAGTGCCGGTGTTAGCAGCTTTAAAAAATCCATCCCGCGCATTGTTGGCCCCGGTAAATGCCCCCTTAGTATGGCCGAACAGTTCACTTTCCAGCAAATTTTCTGGAATAGCACCACAATTTACTGCTACAAAAGGCGCGCTTTTAAATTTCCCGCTATAATGTATGGCACGAGCAACCAACTCTTTTCCCGTACCACTTTCACCCATAATCAATGTGGTTACTTTGTTATTATTTACCTTGTAAATGAGGTCTAATAAATCTCGTATGCCGTCAGATTTCCCAACTATTCCCCACTGTTCATTGACCTGGCTTACTTCTTTATCTGGTTTGACAGACAGCTGCTCACGCAGGTGTTTTTCCACTGCTTCTTGTAATTCTGAGGCTGTAAATGGTTTGGTAACATAGTCAAGTGCTCCAGACTTAAATGCCTCAACGGCTCCTGATATTGAAGGGAAACCTGTAATAACGAGTGCCGGTATATCAGGAAAGTGTTTGGCTGCATATTTAACCAGTTCCATGCCATTGATCTTCGGCATTTGAAGATCCGTGATAAGCAGCTCTATTTCAGAATTTTTTAGTATATCTTTTGCATCAGCCACATTTGAAGCCTGAAACGTAATATATCCCATAGAGGTAAGTTGCCTTTGCAAAACCTCGAGCATATCAAAAGAGTCGTCTACTATTAAAATTCTTCTTTTACTCATTGCTTCTATCTACGTGGTATTTCTATATCAAACCTTGCTCCTTTTTTAGGCTCGGAGTGCACCGCAATTGTTCCTCCATGACTTTTAACAATACCATGTACCACACTTAAGCCAAGTCCAGATCCCTCCCCAACAGGTTTAGTGGAGAAGAATGGCTCAAATATTTTTTCTTTGATTTTAGGGTCGATACCCTGCCCATAATCTTCGATACTTAGTTGTATGGCTGTTGGTGTGCTTGCTAATGATATTATGATTTTTTGACCAGTCGATGAGGCATGAATCGCATTGATGACTAAGTTAAATATGACCTGGGTAAACTGTATGGGGTCAATTTTAGCCAGTATATTGCGTTGATCTTTCTTAAATACAACCTCGATTTCAGCATTTCTCAACGACACACGCAACAAATCCAACGCTTCTTCAATGAGTAAATTTACATTAGACTCCTCCATATGTTGAGGCATCTCACACGAAAAGAACATCAGTTTTTTTACCACCTCGCGGGCATGCATCGAGGAGTTGATTATTTTCTCACTGTCTTTTTTTACTTGCTCAATGCCAGTGTTTTCATTGATGAGCTGAGCAAACCCTAAAATATTGCCTAGTGGTGTATTGAGTTCATGCGCAATGCCGGCAGTAATTTCACCTAAGATAGCCAGTCTGTCACTATGCTGAATCTTACGCTGTATGTAGGACTCACGTTCACGCTGTTCATAACGTTCAATTACTCTTCCAACCTCTTGAGCAAGTGTCTTAAGCAATACCCTTTCTTCATTTAAAAAGTCCGCATACTGATACTCATTTGCATCATAATGAATAGCAATATAACCCCGCTCATTATCGCCAATTGTGATTACATGTTTAAGAGAAACTGGTCTTTCAGGTAAGGTATCGGAAAAGTAAAATTTAGAATCATAATTAAGCTCTGCCACAGCGTCCTCTACATGCTTCCATGCTTTTGGCAGGTACTGCACTATTGATTGAAGTTGATCGTCCAACGCCAGGTCTTGTTGAGCAGCAATATTGGAAATCTCATAGAGGCAAGTAAGCTCTTTGATCCTTTCGTTTAGTGATTCTATTAGCTGATTTTCAGTCATATGACAACTGTAATAACACAAATATGCCCTTTTATTAATCATTTAAAGGCTAAAAAGCATGAAACTCCTTAATTGTGAGATTAACCTTCTCTAGAAATGTAACCTTTCAGCCACTTGCTTATCTAACGGGCAAACACAAAACATATAAAATTATGAAAACTAAAAATTTAACACTTAGCATGCTAAGTATCCTATTCACAACATTTACGATAAACGGCTTGGCACAAGAATCGACATCACTTTCAGATGCTCAAGTAGCCCATGTAGCCGTAGTTGCAAATCAAATTGACATCGAATACGCTCGCATAGCAACTAAGAAATCTAAAAACGATGAAATACTCAATTTTGCTCAAACAATGATTGATGATCACACAGCTGTAATAGAACAAGCTTCTGCCTTAGTAAAAAAATTAAAAGTTACACCACAAGATAACGCTGTGAGTCAACAACTATTGAAAGATGCTGAGAAGAAGAAGATTGAATTGAATAAGCAATCCCGAAAAAACTTTGACAAAGCATACGTAGACAATGAAGTGGCCTATCATAAAGCAGTCATTGACGCTATAGAAAAACTTCTGATTCCAGAGACTAATAATAGTGAGCTTAAGGGGTTATTAGAAGCAGTTTTGCCAGCGCTTAAAACACACCTTAACCATGCCATTTCTGTTCAAAAACAAATTGGTGGGTAATGAAACCTCTGATTTTAGCTACAGCTTTTTTATCGGTTTTCGCATTCATTTCATGCACGGGGTCATCAAAGAAGGGTCAGATGGAAAAGTATACTCCCAATACTTATGAGGCCTCACGAAATAAAACAAATCCGAAGCCAAAGGCGGGAGCTGATACTGTTTTAATTCAACAAATGAAATTTGTTCCAGAAGTGCTTTATGCGAACATAGGTGACACCATTACATTCATTAATAAAGATTTCGTTAAACATGATGTTACTGAAGAAAAGTCACGCAGTTGGTCATCATCGGTAATGAATTATGGTGACACCTGGCGTATGGTTGTAAGTAAAAGTGAAGATTACTTTTGCAGCCTGCATGTAGTAATGAAGGGAAAGATAATTACAAAACAAATGGCGTATGAAAACATATAACGTTCCAGTAATAGCAGTACAGTATGTGACACATAATGTTTTGAGGGTAATTACAAAAAAGCCTTCAGACTATGTATTTGAACCTGGACAAGCTGCTGATGTTGCGATAAGTAAAAGAGGGTGGTCTAAAGAATTCAGACCATTTACTTTTACAAATGTACCAGATGATGACCATCTGGAGTTTATGATTAAAATATATCCAGACCACAATGGTATGACTAATAAGCTCAAGGATTTAAAACCTCCTGAACAATTGATATTGGGTGACACCTTTGGTGCGATATCATTTAAAAAGCCAGGTGTATTCATTGCTGGAGGTGCGGGAATAACACCTTTTATCTCAATATTAAGAAGCCTTAAATATGATGACAGGCTCAATGCATGTTCATTGATTTTTGCGAATAAACGTAAAGAGGATATTATCATTGAAAATGAACTTTACGACTTACTTAATGGGCGCGTTACACACATCTTTTCAGAAGAAGATCGTTTGGGCTTTGCTCATGGTCATATTGACAAGCAGTTTTTACAAGAACATATTGACAACTTTGATCAGGAGTTTTATGTGTGTGGTCCTCCAGGTTTTATGGAGTCTGTGCTGAGTCATTTGGTTGAGTTGCAGGTTGAAAGCAGAGCAATTACTATTGAGATATGAAAAAAGGAGTCGTACGACTCCTTTTTTATTCCAATCCGTACAGGTTATTTTACTCTTGAGTTCAGCTTATGCAATATCAACAGCTCCTATAGTCTTACTTAGTTTTTCTATGTCTGAAGCGACCTTTTCAATTAGCTCAAGTTGTTTTTGTATATATATTGTATCAGAGTCTTTATTTTGAGCTTTTTCCATCAAATCTGGAAAAATAAAATCTATCGCAAAATCTTCTTTGTTAATGAATGCAATCGCTTGCTCTAAATGAAGCTTTGTTTTTCTTACAAGCTTAATATGGTCTATAGTTACGAGGTTTTGTATTTTATCATCCTCAAGACTTCCCAACAATGAAGCAAGGTAAGATGACAATATATGACTGAGTACCACAAATTCATTAATGTAAGTGGCGTTTACTTGTTTGCTTTTTGGTTCATGAAGCATACGTTGCAAGGCTGCGCTGAGATGAGCTGATTGCATGTACAGTTCCTTTCGAGCCAGTCGAAATGAAGTTGTGGAATATGTCTTTTGATCAAGTATTGCTACTATTTGTTGTAAGTATGTAAGATTAGCTTTTAAACTATCAGACAGGTAAGTCTTCATATGAACCGATTCCCAGCTGGGCAGTACAAAATAACTTGTACTAAAGGCAACAACTGAACCAATGACCGTGTACATAATTCTTTCAGTTGTAAGGTACAAATTACTTGATTGGTATATAAAACTCAATAAAATGAGTACAAGCGCAGTCATGAATACCACACTGACAGAATATTTAGTACGATTAAAACTAAATGCGAGGATCATAAATATGATCAAAAAAGAAAGCTTCACCCCTTCATTGGGTATAAAGAAAAGAATGAGTGCCCCTGCCAAACCACCTATAAATGTACCAATTATCCTTTCATAATTTCGTTGCCACGTTAAGCTATAGTCTGGTTTCAGAATAACTAAAATTGTTATTAAAATCCAGTGACTATGACCAATATTTGGAAGTAAAAGAGCAATTAGATAACCCACCAGACACCCTATAGCCAACCTGATAGAATGCCTAAAAGCAGTGGATCGTAAAGAAATGTTGTTTTTGAATATCCTCCAGTCAAAGCTCTGATGTGAGACAAATTTAGTCATGTCTGCCTCCTCAGTTTTAGACAGAAATGTCAGTTGCTCCGCCTGGAAGTAATTATACATGTGTTCGATGTGGCGGGTGATATTTCGAACATTTATCAGAGTCTTTTTTAACGCTAAGACAGATTCTCCCTGGGCTTCCACTTCATCCAATCTCGATTTTATTTTTTCCAGGTCTTTCTCAAGATTTAGAAGCGGCCTCGGTTTTTCATTGTTGATTAACGCATAGCCCAAATCGTCTACTTCAATAGAAATTTTCTTAATAATGTCACTATACATAGATAGCATCTGAAATTGCCCATACTTTTGTCTTATCGCTTTAAACTCATGTTGTATAGACATGGCTTGCTCAAACAAGGCAACTGTATCGCTAAAAATCATAATTACAATACGACCTGATTTCATGGTCTCATTTACTTTTTGCCTCGTTCTGAAAACATTTTGTCTCACATCATCTTGATGTTTATTTACCTTTATCTGCTTAATAATCAGTTTCTGATATAAATTTTCATCTGTAACTATATCATTAAAAAATTCTGCTTTGAGCTTTAGGTAATCACCTACTTCCAGAATACATTCCCCCAGATCTTGTTGTGCCTGTCGATAGGGTCTTATTTGGTTTAGTGATAGACTAAGCGTCATGTACCAAAGGCCACCAGTAAGACTCAAAAAGGCATTGGTAATAAAATGAATTGTAGAATCCACAAGGTAAATGCTTGACACCATCATAAGCAAAGCAGCCATTCCTGCGGCTGAAGCTCGGGCACCATAGATCATCAACATCCCAAATAAGAAACAGAAAACTGGGATTTCAATAGCCAAAAACCACGGTATTTGGTTAGAAACATTACTTAAAAGGCCGACAATTAAAATAAAGAGATTGGTGACAAGCATCCCATTTCTTCGGTGAGCTACAGGACCAGGATGATCAGCAATACTAACATAAAAAGCCCCTAGAGAAACAATAAGCCCGCTTTGCAAATCATCAACCCAGGCAAATACTATAGAAGGCAGAATTATACCAACCGTAACTTTAATTCCATAGGCAAGATATTGTCCAAATAAGTGACTTTTAATGTGTTGTTTATTGATCCTCATCTCTTACTAAAGTATTAAATACTTATGTATAAAATACTCCAATAGTATGGTGTTTTAGCTATTAAAGCGAAGGATATTTTTCGCAAAGCACGATGAGTGTAACTCCCAAATTAGATTAGTATAGCTCAATTAGAGATAAATATTTGTCACCAACTAGGTAAGATTGAATGATTCTTTAATTCCATCAATAATCTTAGCCACGGCCAGAGCAGTCAAGATTAAGCCCATAACTCTACTAATAATGCTTGCTCCAGCCTCTCTAATTATTTTATGCACTTTAGTTGCTAATAAAAGAAATACCAACACAATGAGCAGGACACCAAATAAGATCAAACACAATTGAAATTGTTCCCAAATACTATATTCAGATTTTTTAGTTAATAGCACCACAGCCAGCATAGCACCTGGCCCGGCTATTGAAGGCATCGCCATTGGAAAAATGGCTGTTTCTGTAGTGTTTTTAATACTTTTCATCTCAGACTCTGGCTTACTTTCACCAAAAATCATTGATAGTGCAAAGAGAAAAATGACTATCCCTCCAGCGATTTGAAAAGCTGGAAGTGAAATGTTAATTGCATTTAGAATTAACTCTCCAACGACAATAAAAAAAAGCAGTATCAGGGCTGACACAAATATTGATTTAAAAGCAATATTCTGTTTTTCTTTCTCATCAAAACCTTTTGTAACAGCAATAAATACGGGTACTGACCCTATTGGATCAATGACAGCAAATAAGAAAACAAAGGCAGCAGTAAGTTCATGCATTGTATTGATTAAAAATCGTTATGATAATATGTGTGGACATGATGCACAGGGATACACAAAGGCAGAATGTCGAAAAAGTAATGTAGTAGCTGGTGTATTAAAGGTTTGAGTTAAGACTTCAGAACTAATACTACAACCAAAACTCATCTTCGGTGTTTTCTACGAAAAGCTCACGACTATGAACAGCATAAATCTCCTTAAGCTGCTCAGTTGTTGCTGCATTTTGCACCTCCTGAAACAAGACCCGCTCTTCAAATCGAATATGCCTATCTAATTCTTCTTCCAGCAGACTTAAGGATCTTTCAGGATCTTCTATATCCATAAACAATTTTCTTAAGCGCTTATGCTCCGAAAGTGCTTTCTTTACAAGTTCATTGTCCTGATCAAGCACCGCAAAAACTAACTTTTCTTCAATTTCGAAATGAGGCTGTACATGCTTTACAAAAAACCAATCACAATACTTTTTAATGCGATCAATATGTACCCCTTTTTTGAATCCCTGCCTTATTTTCCAGCATAGCAGTAGCGTGTGGTGGTGCTCGCGGCTCAGTGGCTGTAGTCTTTTAAGCCTTTTTAAAGGTTTTGTTTGCTGTTTACTCATTTCTCACATAACTAGTATCGATCCAATAACTAATTCACAGAAATCATCTCCCTTATTACTTATTGCGTGAGTTGCACTTGCAGGAAAGATTACGAAATCCCCCTCACTACATCTGCACTTTGCATTTCCTACTTCAATTTCCGGGGTTCCTGAGAGAACAAGGGCATACTCGGTTTTATTGTAATGCTTGTGTACAGGATAGTGAGTATGAGGATCTATCTTAATAAGCTTTACTGTTCCCAACTTCTGATTAATTAAATCACGAGTAAAAAACCCACTTATTTTACTTTTCTCCCATTCATTGTTTGTGCTTAAATTTATCATAGCTACATATTTAATTTGTGAGACAACTTTAATTTTCTTTCCAATTTTATCGCCTTTGGAAATAATATATTGTTTTCCAAATGAATGTGCAGGTGTAAGTCTTCTTCAAATGCATGTAGCATTTCAAACAATAATTTCAGGCTCGTACAAGCCCATTGAGGTGCCTTATATTCATTGGTTAATGTCCTGATTTTTAAAAATCGATTACCTTCTTCAATATGATCTTCTACAAATTTTTTAATCGGACTTACTAATGTATTTTCAACTATGTTTAATTGACCTTCTGTCAATTCAGTTTCTACCATTTTTCGAATAAATGGAAACAAGAGCAGCTCTTCTTTTTTTGTATGCAGAGTAAGTTCATCCGCTGAATCATCAAAAAGATCTTTTATTGTTTCCAGCTCTGGCATTTGTTGGGCATGTGCCTCACAAACCTTTTTGAATAATCCTCTAATTATAGGGATCATATCTTCAATATATTTATGATGCCGTTTTTCAATGACTTCTGTGAGCATATCAAGCGGCCACCTATTGAAGTCGTTATCCAAATTACTTTTACCTTTAGAGGCGGCTGAAATCTCGGTAAAAATGAATTGCATACTGATTCCTTTTTCTTCACATGCCTCTTTTAAAAGTTTATCGCCATGACAGCAAAAATCGATTCCTTTTTTCGTGAACACACGGGCTGTACGATAGTCTTCGCTCACTATCTCAGCTAAAGTTTTGTTGCTTATACTTTGTACATTCATGTTAATATTTATTTATGTGATTTCCAGTTGAAAATATCCTGCGCTTTCCAAAGTGTCGGAAAGAAATACCTTCTTTGGTATTTTGGATTTAGATATTTTTTCCAGTCTGATCCTCCCGTAGCGTGTTTATTCTCCCCTCGCTTATCCAGGTAATGGCTCGCAGTTTGTAAGTGTACAGTAGGCCACTTTACGTTGTAGAGGTAATCAAACTCTTTGAGTCTGTTTAGTAATAAAATGGATGGTGATTTTATACTTAAAAATTTGTCTTCAAGTGTTGATCCCACAACTCTTTTTGCAAGAGCAATCAATTCATTTTGATATTTTTGTTCGAATCTTTTAAGAGTATCTGTTTTCTCTCCGGTCTGGTGGTTGAGTCCTGCAGATTTCCAATAAAGGCTATCAAATAATTCGTCAACAGGTTTCTCTGTAATATCTCTTTCATTTAAATCTCCTCTCACCAAATTTTTAAATTGAGTGGCATATAATTCTATGTACCTAAACCTTACACTTTGAAAACCGCTGGCAGGAGCTAAGGCCATTCTGAATGTGTTATACTGATCATAGTCCATACCATCTTTCATAATGTCAAATGAATTGATCAGCAGCTCGGTGTAGCGAATGAGTCGATCCATTTTTTGAATAAAAAATGCCTCAAAAGGAGGTTTTTCAACGACTATCTGCTCTATTTCATGCAGCATCATTTTCAAAACCAACTCTGTTACCTGATGATAGGTAATGAATATTACCTCATCCTTAAAAGATGTTAAGGGTTTTTGTAATGTATGCAAAGTATCGACCTGCACATAGTCCCAATAATCCAAAGGCTCTCTAAGCAACAAGCCTTTAACCTTGTCACTAAAAATACTCTGGTCAATTATTTCTTCATACTCCAGCTCCTGAAAGAATTTTTCCTGATTGTCGATCATTTTTAAATAGATTTATACCAAATGTGATAAGACCCAGTACTTTGAGTATTTCAAGGCCTATGTAGTAGAAATGTGCATTGCTGTGAGCAACTGCTACTCCAGAAATAACTTGTCTGGCACGGTCATCCAATTGGGGCAGCAGCCATGCCGTCTGCAATAGCAACACCACCAAGCCAACATAAAACCCAACATTCATTTTACTCCATGGTGGTGTTTTACAGGCTATAAGGGTAATAATAATCCCTATAGCAAATACCCACTCTATCTTGTTGAGCGTCTGAAAGACCAACCTACCAATACCTAATCCAATACTTAATGTTACCTCAGGTGCTTGGAATTTGAGCCAGGCTTCCATGAAGCTAATCGCACAGACAAACCCAATCCATAAAAATGTGAGTGCTATACTCAGGCCTTTATTTTGTTGAGCCGTCATTTTAAAGCAGTCGAATCTTTTTCCCTATAGTACTGAAGCTTAAACTGGAACATCTCTGCCATCTTGCCCGCCCTCCAACGTGCTTCTTCCGCTTTCTCACCTTCAAACTCTTCGTCCAGGGTTTGATAGAATAGCTCTAACCATCTGGTAAAGTGTTGTTCGTCAATAGGTAGTTTTGAGTGTGGCATAAAAGGGTTACCATAGTAGCTATGCTCTCCCAAGAGTATCGTTTGCCAGAAACGATACATTTTTTCAAGATGCTCTGGCCAGTTATCCCCAATTTTGTCATTGAAAATAGGCGCCAACAATTCATCCTGACGCACTCTGCCATAAAAGGCGTCCACCAGTCGTTTTATATCAGCCAGTACGGCTATATTTTTCTTTTCATCAGAAGAATGATTCATAGAACTCAGGGGTCGAATACATGACAAAATAAAACAAGGCAAAGCCGATAAATCCTATGAGTAGAGCCCATACCCAAGCGGGTATACCTTTAGGTGTTTCAGATCCTGTCACAACGAATTCATCTTGCCGCTCACTGCCATATGCATTGAGTGTGATGGCCACCTGCTCATCAACTACTTCATTGGGTTTCAACCCTACAACTGCTATCTCAGGACCGTTGCGTACCTCAAAAGGGATCTCTTTTACCCCTTCTACGTTGTTGGATGATTTCGCCACAATACGCAATCTATGTTTGCCATCAGGGATTTTTGTAGTATCCAATACAAATTTCACCGGGGGTCTAAATTCAGCAAATGGCGTTTTCTCATCATCTAAGAAAACCTTCATTACTCTGCTATTGTCTATTTCCCCTCTGTTCATTTTCTTTTTCATTTTTAAATGTCTTTAGTGATGACTCACATAAGCCCCTCTTTAAACACAATGTTTTTGATATGATCAGAACGCTTTTCTCCAGGTTTAATCAGATACTTGATACTGTAAAAAAGAGTAAGCGAAACGATGACAATACCAACGCCTATGATTACATAGTCGAGGTCGCTTTGTGGACCTGCTCCATGTGTAATATTTTGCAGCGGTTCAGGCTGATTCCGTTTGCACACCTGACATGCAAACGCTGTAGATATAGTACCAATGAGCAAGGCTATTAACAGACTAATTTTTCGCATCTCTCCAATAATTATTAGCTTGAGCAATTGTTTGAAATTCTATAGCAATCACCTGCGCAGAGGCAATGAGCTGGGCTGTATCGTTTGCATATTGAGGTCGTAGTTTTTTCCTTACCTCTGCATCAGTTTGAATGGATGCCACCGATTTTCGCGCCAGCTTTATGGCTAGTTCGCGCCCTTCCATGGGTGTTTGAGTAATTAAGCTTGGTAGATAGTTCTCTGGATTTTCCATAATATTATTGCATTTCACTGTTGACCATTTCCCTTATCTTTTTCACTTGCTCTTCCGTTATCTTGGGCGCATTATTACCCCAGCTTGTGCGCTCATGGTTAGCTATGGCCGCTATTTCGGCATTGTTTAACTGATCGGCAAACCCTGGCATCTGGGCAAATTCAGGGCGGGCATCGTAGCCCTGCAAGATAATTCGTACCAACATGTCGGGGTCTTTGTCGTTCACTATCGAACTTCCGGCCAATGATGGAAAAGCACCCGGAAGACCTTTACCGCTTGTCTGGTGGCACGCTGAACATGTATTGGTATATAGGTTTTTGCCATCAGGCAAGGCATCACCCTCAACCATTTGCACCTCTAATGGCTTATTTCTATTTGAAGGGATAAACTCTGGCTCACTTGTAAGCGGAGCTTGCTTTAGCGATTGTAAATAAGCCACTAAATCCATGGCTTCTGAGGTAGCTACTATTTCAACATCCTTCTTTTTAAATGCTGCAGGCACCGACAAAACAATGTCACCTTCTGCTGATTGTGTCTTTTCTTCAAACAGCCAGGGGTATGACGGCATGATAGACTCCTCCACGACAATACGAGGGTTATACAAATGGAGCAAATGCCAGTCTGCACTCGACTGCCTTACCCCTACGTTGGTAAGGTCAGGACCAGTACGTTCACTACCCAGCACGGAAGGTGATTGCCGCCATAGGCCCAGTCGCTGTTTACTGTAATAGAAATCTGATGGTATTGAAGGCCTGTCTCCCCAGGTTTTATCCATTTCGATGCTTCGCACTTGCTGCGTATGACAAGCCACACAGCCTTCTTCAATGAATATATCGAGCCCGTTGAGTTCTGCATCTGTCATTGGCTCCATGGTAGACAGGGGCTGGGTATTACTTTGTGACTGATACGCTGGTAATACAGCAATACCCACACTCAGGATCAAAAACCCTAAAAAGGCCGTCCAAACTAAACTTCTGTGATCTTTATGGAAATTAAGCATATTGTTTAGATACTTTTAAGCGTGAATAATTTTTGACGTAGGTTTTACCGACTTCACTGCCTTTTGACTGACCATCGAATAAAAATTATAGGCAAACAAAAGGTGCGAGATAAACATCAATGAACCTCCAATGGCTCTGGAAACCCAATATTGCTTCATCATAATCACAGATTCGATAAATGGGAGTCCCTCTACCCAGCTCAGCCCTTTGAGCGTTCCCCCAGCCATGAGCGAGATCATATAGGCAAACAGCCCTATAAAGGCTAACCAAAAATGAGCGCCTACCAGCAGTTGTGGTGGCTCTTTGCCAGTGATTTTTGGCAGGATGGCATACACACATGCCCAGAGAATAAATGTAATAATGCCATACATTGTCATGTGCGAATGGGCTACGTTAAAGTCTGTAAAATGCCAGATGTAATTGGTAAACCTAAAAGCCTGAAAACTGCCTTGTGTGGAGCCCACAAAGTAAAATACCACCCCTACCAGAAAAAACGGTAGCACATAGCTTTTCGAAATTTTGTAGAAACTACCCTTCATCGTCATGAGAAAATTGGTAGTTCCCGCTACAACCGGAATAAACATGCCTGCGCTGAACACGATGGCCACGGTTTGTAGCCACCAAGGCAATGGGCTAAAGACAAAATGATGCGTACCGATCATGGTATAAAACAGCATTTGTGTCCAAAATGCCAGCACACCCAATGAGTATGAATAAATAGGTTTGTTGAGTGCAGAGGGTAAGTAATAGTAAATTAAGCCAAGTGTAAAGGTCATGAACCACATGCCCACTCCCTGATGCATGTAGTACCCTTGTATTACCGTCTCACCCAAACCATTTTGATAAAATGGCAGATAACCAATGACCGCAAGTACAAGGGTCCAGATCATTGAACCTAAGATGTACCAGTTAGAAACATAAATATCAGCTACTTTTCTGTTGGCAATGGTTTTGTAGAAATTCCAAAAATTAATGATTAGTCCAAGGGCAAATAACAACATCACAGGCCAGATATACTCGCGATATTCAGCTCCTCCGTTATTTATACCAGCCATCAACGTAAGTGTGCCTGCAAAAACCGCTAAATTGATTAATGCGAATGCATACCAACCCCACTTATAATTATATATCTGAGTATTACTTGTACGAGCTACAACAAAATACCCAAGGCCAAGCATAGCCAGCGAGGCCCATCCCCAAAAAACAGCATTGGTATGTACGGGTCTCAACCGGCCAAACGACAGCCAAGAAATACTATCCATCTCAGGCCATACGAACTTCATACCCAGATACTGACCTACCAACGTTCCGAACACAAGCCAGAAAACTGCAGCACCTAAATAGAATATAATGAGCTGTTTTAATTGTGAAGAAATCTCCAGCTTATCCATGGAGCGAGTCTTTTCATCTGCCAATGGGTTATCTGGTTCATTAGTAATCTGCTTTATAAGACCTTTTGCATCACTGGCCTCAGCACCACCACTTAGCTCGGCTCCTTTTAGCTTGTACTTTAGTGCCTTTTTTCTATTCTCAAGAATTGCGTCAAGCTCTTCACCTTCCAACTGAGTCAACTCTTCGCTAAACTCTAATCTCTGCCTCATCTTTCTTCGCTCATTGAGCAGTGTTACATAGCTATTGAGGCGAGCAATAATAATGAGGATCACTACAACCAATACAATGGCTACTAAAACCAAGGTGCCTATCACACCAGGGCTCAGGTACCAACCATCTGTCGAAACACTTTGTGCAAGGGCTAATGAAGGCTGCAAAGCAATAAATAAGAGTAAAAGGTATTTGATCATGTATTTAAGACAAATTTGTCCTTTTTATAGTCAAAAAATATATTATCGTTTTAAGAACGTTAGCCCACTACCTATTTGTGTTGCTAATTCAAACACACTGGTGGTTTCAAGCATACGCTTCAGTTCGTCCCTCACCTTAGCAAACTCATGATGCACCGGGCAAGGTTTATTGGCATTGCAGGCCCTTAACCCCAGTCCGCAACCCTTATAAATACTATCTCCATCGATGGCATTTACAATGCTACTCAGTTTTAGACGCTGCAAATCCTTTTTACTTATTTCAAAACCTCCTGACGGACCTTTTATTGACTGCACCACCCCAGCACGAGCAAGCTTTTGCAATATTTTAGCGGTAAAAGCATCCGGAGAATCAATCTGGCGCGTGATTTCTTTTAGACTCACACGTCTGTCTTTTATTGATTCCTGAGCAATAAATAAAACTGCCCGTATACCGTATTCACAAGCTTTTGAAAACATATTATGACAAAGGTAAAGAAATAATTCTATTTCGGACAAACTTATCTTATTTAAGATAAGATTACATTTATTGGACTTGGCAAAGAAAAATTCATTGGTTAAATATAAGAATATCCGAATGGTCAATCGCTCATAGAATTCAAACTACCTATCTGTTCTCTTTCTTACTGCTTTTTCCTTCTTTTTCAGACCGAATAGGATCGGGGAGGTAACGCAGTAGCCAAAAGGAAGCAATCGCCAAAACGAAAGAACCCACGAAAGTAGTCATGGCAAAGGTGAAATTTTCTTTGAGCGCATTGTTCAATGCCCCAAACAAAAACCATATCTGAATACTCACAAATAAAATGAGTAGTAAAATAATACCCGTCATCAGGGTATTGGTTTTATTCGGGTGTGCCTCGTTTTGCGATCTTCTGTAATCACTCATAGCTATACAATTTTGTCCTGTTCTTTAGCTTTTACAAATACCTGATCTTCTTTTAGTACGACCTCCAACTGCGGAAGCGGGCGTGGTGGTGGCCCCTGTAATACATCACCGGTGTGTGGGTTGAAGTACCCTTTGTGGCAGGGGCATTCTATTTTGCCCAGATCTGCCCTGTAGCGAACAGCACACGCCAGGTGCGTACACTTCTGCTCGTAAGCCCGCCATTCATTTTCTTCAAGGTGTATGAGAATATAAGGTATTACCTGACTTCCTTCTATGCTGAACTGAAACATTTCCCCCACGGGCACATCGGCTTTGTTGCATACGAAGTGTTCTCCTTTCAACTCCTCAGCTGGAAAGTATAATGATTTGATTACGATACCCCCGTTGCCAAGTGCCAGGGCTCCGGAAAGCAAACCCAGGTATTTTGCAAATTCCCTCCGGTTGACGTGGGCTGCCTCCTTTTGTTCTATTGGAAAGTCACTTTTCCAATTAGGCACCTTTTCATGTTTCTCATTCATCTTGTAAAAATCTTTTATTCAACGATCAACTTGTGAGTACCTTTGGGCATCATAATATTCACTTTGGTATTAACTTCCTGTTTGCCAAATTGAAAAGAGTTGACAGGCTCGCTATCAGGGCGCATTTTCTCAATCTCCTGCCGCGTGCCATAATATAATGCCTGGCTGGGGCATACGGTTGCACACATAGGCTTTTTGCCGGCACTGGTTCTGTCATAGCACATATTACATTTCATCATCAGCTCGGCTTTTTCCTCTTTTTTGGGCACACCAAAAGGACAGGCCAGCACACAGTTAGAGCATCCGATACATCGCGATGTATTAGCAGTATGTACCACCCCGAAGTCATCCTGGTGGATGGCATCGGCAGGGCATACATTGGCACAAGTAGGATCTTCGCAATGCATACATACCTGCACAGTAGTCTGGGTGC
This sequence comes from Fulvivirga sp., assembly GCA_039970995.1. Lineage (GTDB taxonomy): Bacteria > Bacteroidota > Bacteroidia > Cytophagales > Cyclobacteriaceae > Fulvivirga. Next base: position 410,697 of record JBDVKW010000003.1, on the reverse strand, counting down.
TTACCGCACGATTTACATAATTAACATGGATCATACTTTCCTGTCCGTTAGTCTCACATTCTGCACAGGCCATTTCACAGGCATGGCAGCCAATACAGCGCTGCATGTCCACAAAAAAGGCCATCTCCTGATTGTATTTCGTTTCGGGCATACTTTCTAATTTTTATGATTTAACATTCCATTTAATTCTTCTCAATATATCTCTACTTAGTCTGTTTTTCATCGGGCAAATAACTTTGATAAGCCGTTTCAGTAAGTTCAACTGATGCTTTTTTTCCTGTTGGGATGAGTTGACAGGCACATACTTTAAATTCGGGAATTTTTGATACAGGATCCAAAGTGCCTATCGTAAGTTGATTGGCAGATTGCTTTCCTCCCCAGTGATACGGAATGAAAACCGTATCTTCCCGTATGGTCTCTACCACCTGGGCAGGAAACTCTGCCTCACCCCGCCTGGTTTTTACTTTGATAAGGTCTCTGTCTGTGATGCCATACTGATAGGCCAGTTTTGGGTGTATTTCCAATAAGGGCTCGGGGTACTGATCGACCAGCTTGCCTATTCTGCGTGTGGAGGTGCCACTCAGGTATTGCGAAACCACCCGGCCAGTTGTCAATACTACAGGAAATTCTTTGTTTGTTCGTTCAGATGCAGGCTTGTAGGTAACCGGGTTGAAATGGGCCTTCCCGTCAGGGGTTTTAAATTTCCTGTCTTCCCACAGTCGCGGTGTGCCGGGATGGTCTTCAGAAGGGCAAGGCCAGAACACACCCATATTATCCACTATTTTCTTGTAAGTGATGCCGTAGTAATCGGCAGTGCCACCTTTGGAGGCTACCCGCAACTCATTGAAAATAGCTTCACTATTTTTATAATTAAACTTGTCACCGGCACCTAACCGGTCGGCCAGCTCCATTAAAATATCTCCGTCTCTTCTGGTATTTGCCGGGGGAGTTACAGCTTCGTTTATTTTTACTACCCGGCCTTCAGCAGTCGTTACTGTGCCTTCCTCTTCTTCATGCAAAGAGCCGGCCATCACAATATCTGCATGCCGGGCGGTTTCTGATAAAAAGGTATCGATACATATATAAAACTCCAGTTTTTCGAGTGCTTCACGTACGAAATTATTGTTTGGCAGCGATACCAAAGGATTAAAACAAATGGAGATCATGCCTTTGATCTCCCCTCTGTGGATGGCTTCAATCTGCTCGTAAGCCGTAATGCCTTTACCCGGCATGTCTTTTTCATCTATGCCCCAAACATCGGCTATATATTTACGATGTTCCGGATTAGTAATATCCCGGTTGCCCGGTAGCTGATCGCATTTATGGCCATGCTCCCTGCCTCCCTGACCATTACCCTGACCGGTAATGGTGCCATATCCGCAGTAGGGCTTGCCGATACGGCCTGTTGCCAATACCAAATTGATACAACTTAGTACGTTGTCTACACCTTTTGAGTGGTGCTCTATGCCCCGGGCATGGAGTAGAAAGCTGGTGTTGGCCTTGCCCCATAAAGTAGCGGCTTCCATGATTTGCTCCTTGGGTATACCGGTGGCTTCTTCGGCCCAATCGAGGTCATAATCTTTTACCGCTTCTATGGTTTCTTCAAAACCGGAAGTGTGATTCTTAATAAAATCATGGTCGAGCCAATCATTATCAACCAGTATTTTTAACATGGCGCCAAATAAGGCTGAATCGCCACCCGGCCTTACCGGTAAGTGTATGTCGGCTGTGCGTGCCAGAGGAATAACCCTTGGGTCAACTACTATTAGCTTTGCCCCATTGTCCCTGGCTTGCCAAATGTAGTGTGTAAGTGTAGGAAACGTTTCACTAATATTGGCCCCGGCCACGAGGATTACCTCCGCATGCTTCAAATCTGCCCAGGTGTTTGAGATCCTGTCCAGGCCAAAGGCTTTTTTATTGCCACCACCGGCACTTACCATGCACAAGCGCCCGTTATAATCCAGGTTGGCCGTTTTTAAGGCCACCCGGGCAAATTTGCCTATCATATAGCTTTTTTCGTTGGTGAGCGAAACACCGGATAACATCGCAAAGGCATCATTACCATACTTTTCCTGAATGCGCTTTATTTCACTAACGGTAGTATCCATGGCTTTATCCCAGGAGACAGGCTCGAAACCCTTGCCTTCAACCCTTTGAATAGGATCCATGATTCGGTCAGGGTGATTATTTTGCATGTACCGTTGAACACCTTTTGGGCAAAGGCGGCCTTCGTTAAAAGGGAATTCCATCCACGGCTCGAAGCCGGCAACTTTATTGTCTTTTACCTTGAGCTGGATACCACACTGCATCCCACAATAGCAGCAATGCGTTTTTACCAGCTTGTCCGGCTCGTGCGCCCCATGAAAACCGACCTGAGGCGGATAGGCTTTATGTGGTCCAAATTTTTCTATGATCTTATCAACTGATACGGGAAGCTTTGCCATTTATATTTGCTCGTTTTTATAATGTCTAACCAAAGAATTTTCCTGATTCTTTTCTTACTTCAAAGTGTGCTTTTGCCAATGCCGAACGCTTACCTTCCGGACTTAGGTCTAGGTGGTTGCTGCCATCTTTTTTGTCATAGTCGAAGCCAAGCCTATTCGTCAGGTCTTTAAGGTCATCTACATGCAGTTGAGTCGCAAACTCCTGTTGCGTATGTTTACAGGTGGCCATACCCCTCCGCTGTCCTTCATACTTGTAAAGGTTGGCACCCAATTGCGCCAAACGCTGAAAAACATGAAAAAACTTACCGAAAGGCAACCATACAAGCCACAAAATGACCACAATGGCGTGGGTTACAGCCATAAACTGATAGGTTTTACCCTGAAGGAAGGTGTAGTCATATGAAATGCCCAGCCCGGTCACTGAGATGGCTATAAGGAGTACCAGCGGAAGCCAGTCTTCGCCAAGAGATTGAGTCGCAATGAGCCCACCGTCTGTCAATCTGCGCTTCATCATCATGGCAGACCCAATAATTACTAAAAAGGAACACCACACAAGCCCGTGGAATGCCACAAAGGCCATAACTGAACCGAGGGCAAAAGTGCCGGCTTCAAAGCCAAAAACTTTAGCATAATAAGTAACATCATCGCCCGGTTTCAGCTCAAAGTGTATCCAGCCAAATGTAAGTGGGATGGTGATGGCAAACGCAAGGAGGCAACCCGTTGCGAGCAGGAAGTGACCAGCCCACCTGGTCCTGCTTCGGTAGCCAATAAACCGCTGAAAGAGGATATTTCTAACAAACAACCTTAGCGATCTCCAGGCATAAGGTATAAAATCTTTGCTAAAGAGAAACTGCATACTTCTTCGCCAATATAGGCGGGTGGGCGGCCTCTGCAGCCATACTGAATAGCGGTAAGCTATGCCGAAAACTGCGAATATGGTACCGAGCAGGTAGGCAACAAGAGCGGGATCAAAGTTTTGCAAATCTCGCGAACCAATTAGCACAAGGATTATGACAACCCCTACTGCAATAGTAGCTTTGATAAGAGCCGTACGATTGAGGGTTTGGAAGAGTCTAAACATAGTATAATCCTTTAGATAAATTTAAACAAACAATCAGCCATCGTCAACTATTATAATTTTCACAGTTGAAATTTTTAATTCTCACGTTATACTTTAATCATTTTTTGATCGAATATTTGGCTGATCCTTTGCTTCTATCTGACGCATTAAATCAGGCTGCTCACGGTACATCATTTTTTGAATAACACGGTGCATCCACCAGAGGCAAATTCCTGAAAGAATAAGTGTAAACATCCAAGAGCTGGTCCATAACCCAGAATTTTCCAGTAAATAACCAAATATGATGGGACAAAAGAATCCGCCAAGGCCACCAAGAACACCCACCATGCCGCCAACCACGCCTACTTCTTCAGGGAAATACTCGGGAATGTGTTTGTATACAGCAGCCATACCTATACCCCAAATACTGCCCAAGAGTATAACCAATACTGTAAACACCCAAATATTGGCCTGAAAGTATATCTTAGTCTCTCCTCTGGCTAACAGTTCTTTTTTTACAACCTGTTGGCCTTCTTCTACCACAGGCTCATGCCAACTGCTCTTTTCAGGGAAAACAATGTCTTCTTCGGATATTTCAGCACTTGTTCCACGCTTGGCTTTTAAACTGTATTCAATGCCAGCTACTTCGATCTTATCTTCTGCAACCCGTGTAACTGTGCCGGCCTTTTTAGCCATTATACCATTGCCCGGTGAAGTGATTTCCATTTTTGGAAAAATCAATAAAAAGCTGATCACCAATGAAGAGCCCAAAACCCAGTACATCACCTTGCGGGCTCCCAATTTATCTGACAATACTCCACCCAAAGCCCTCGTAAGACCTGAGGGTAAACTGAATGCCGCTGCAAGGAGGCCAGCTGTGACCAGTGGTAGGTAGTATACGTTTACAAAATAAGGAACCAGCCACTGCGAAAAGGCAACAAAGCAGCCAAAAACCAGAAAATAGTATAGCCCAAAACGCCAAACTCGAATACTGCCCAAAGGCCGGAGCAATTTTTTGAGTGTACGTTGAGTGTCAGGTTTTTTATTCTTGGCAAAGAGTAGAAAAATAACAGCCATCCCCACCAATATGGCTGCATAGATCACAGGAAGTGTTCTCCAACCTTCCAGCTCAGTACCGTTGTTGGTAAGGCTAAGCAAGGCTGTAGGTGCAAACAATGTAGTAAGGGCTGCGCCTGCGTTCCCTGCCCCAAAAATACCTAATGCACGACCCTGCCAGGCCTTATTGTACCACATAGATGTATAGGCAATGCCTACGGCAAAGGAGGCTCCTGTCAGTCCGTAACCAAAACCGCAAAGTGCAAATCCAATAAATGAATCAGCATATTGAAGTAAAAACATGGGTATAGCACTTACTAATAATAGTCCGCCAAATACCCATTTCCCGCCAAATTTGTCTGTGAGTATGCCCAGAGGCAATCGAAATATAGCTCCGGTGAGTACAGGGATACCTAGCAGCAAACCAACTTGTACGGAGTTCCAGTCATAGACTCCATTGTCAACAAGAAATGTAACTGTGACCCCGTTGAACATCCAGGCTGCAAAGCATATCGTGAATGCCAGGGTATTAAGAAAGAGCATTTTATGTGAAGTGAATGTGGGGCTGTCCATACTTGTTAAGTGTGAGTTTAGTTTACACAAAAATGACTCTTCTTAAATTAGTATTTGTTTCAAACAAAACAATATTAATTGTGTCTTTTCCGCACATATTCCTTAGACATGATGAAATCAGTGGCTCAAATTACTGCTGCTTTAGCATTATGACAATTGCAATACCTCCTCCATAGGAAGATCTATTATTACTGCCAGCAAAGCCCACAAAAAACACGGCATTTTTTGCTTTTGTTAATTCAAATGCTCGTTTTGAGGTAATTTGGGTCTAAGCGATTTTGAAGCAAAAATCAACGCCTGTATGACCAGCCCTATACCGATTACAAGAATAATCTCCAGCTGTGAATACAGGTGACTATTTGTAACAATACTGGTTGAGGTTTCCATCAATTTTTTACCTTCTTCTAGCTGGATATCAGAAAGTCTCGACAAGTCAGCACTAAGTATATCAAACTGCTCTTCCAGGGCAGTATTCAAAGTATCAGCTTGGTCGTCAGCACTGTTTTTATATTCCAACTCTATTTCCCTAAGTACTTTTATTTGCTCAACAAAATCTTCAAGTACCGTAGATTCTTCAGTAGTAAGCGTAGTATTTTGAAAGTTACTAATCAGCACGTCTATTCGTTGATCGGATTTGTTTCCCTCATGGTCTTCTACAGGCCTATTGTAAGCTGCCATTCTTTTTTCATTTAACTCACGGGAGAGCTTATAGATATAATTTTCAACCAAAAGCCTGTCTTCATACACTGAGGTAAATGATTCTTGTAATTTGGTAAAATGATTTTTATTGATCATGCTAGTAATCAGTACTAATAGAATAACCACAGTTAATGCCATGGCTATTTTCAATTTCTCCTTTATTCCGTAAGTCCATTTCATGTTAAATAGTTTAACTGGTTAATTACAAGATTAAAGTATTTTAATGAAGGAAAAAATATGTAATAGTAATAACGGATGAGTGCTTTTTACTTGTACAATGAAGATATTAATGGACCTTAAGTTGTAGTCCAGTTTATAAAATTCCAATAGTCCAGCATAGAAATTGAATATTTAGTTAGGATTCCTTACTACTATTGTAACATCATTAACATAACTAAATATTAAAACTATGACTAAAGCTATTTTCTACCATGCCGGATGTCCTGTTTGCGTAAGCGCTGAGCAAGACCTCGTAAAATTGATCGACCGCAATACAACTGATGTTGAAATTGTACACCTGGGTGAAGACAAAAACAGGTTGACCGAAGCGCAGGATGCCGGAGTGAAATCTGTGCCTGCACTCGTACTCGACAACCAAAATGTGCTGCACATCAACCATGGCGCAGACTTATCTGATCTATCATCTTAACTTCAACTGATATGAGAATATTAAGCCTACTATTCGCTTTTGCGCTCTGCAGCTTTTGCAGCGTAGCACAAAACAGCAATTTTATCATTGAAAAGACTGCTGTTATGCATCAAACTGACTTGGATCAGTTTATATTTGAAATTACCGTTAAGGGTGAAGCCGGAGCCACCACACCTACACCGGCAGGAAAGCTCGATGGCGCTCCTGTTGATGGGTATGTCTTCCCAACAACCCTTCAACCCAAGCAGGTTGGGTTTGGAAATGTTGAAGGTATCGTTGCGCTAGCGCTTACCTCACATCCTGATTTTGACGACACCCCTTTATGGGATGAGAATAAAGATGCCATTTATGACAATGACGGCATTGTATGGCATCCGCACTGGGTGGTGCTTGTCAAAGATGACCGCGTAAAAGGCGGTCTTTCCGTAAAACAATTTCAGAAAGGTGACGACACCGTAGTATTGCCACCAACTAATCCAGGAATGCCCATGTACATGGACTCACCAGGCTATGCGGTCATTACAAAAGGGAAGGTCATAAAAGTAATTGTCCCCGGCTACCGCATTAGAGGCGATCAAAACTTTAAATTTGACGGTGTTGCTGCCTACATGCAGGTAAATACATCAAAGGCTGATTTGCCTATGCTTGGCGTTTATTCTGTCTATAGTGTGGCCTCTGGAGATTTATCTTTACCCTACACTGTAAAAAACAAATAGCCATGAAAGTATCGGTATTTGACACATATGTAAAAAAACCCAGTGGTGGAATGATGCATTTCGACATCATTGTGCCCGAAAACACACCCGTAGATAAAGTATTTGAATTTGGGAAAAATTATCTGGAAATTAAGGGTGTAGGTAGTGAAGCATTACAAACACAGCTTTGCAATTTTTGTCATGTGGAACACCTACAAGAACATATGGCGGAAGACATTGACAAAAAAGGTTATTATATTTTAGAAATGCAGGGGTGCTAAGCCCCTGCATTTATCATACTTTATGTACAACTATTACGACCCTGAAGACCAGAATTCAAACCCACAGGCTAAACTCCTCGCAACGCTTGAGCGCTTAAGTCAGGTTATCAAAACACTCCAAATTCAAGAGAGTCAGGCTACTGGTCTCAGTCCCATACAGCATCAGATCATAAAGTTTACAAGCACTCACCCAAGCAGCATGAATACGGTTGGCCTGCTTGCAACAGAGCTAAACCTGACGAAAGCCACCATTAGTGATGCCGTGCGCGTACTCATCGATAAGCGATTTTTGACAAAAGAGGCTTCAACAACAGACCAAAGAAGCTATGTCTTAAAACCTACAAAACTGGGCAAACAAATTATTGAGAGGCATCAATTTGTTTATGAAGGTATTGCTGAGGTATTAGAAGAGTTGTCCGCTGATAAAGTTGAAGAGCTACTTTCTTTAAATCTTGAGCTCATTGGTAAACTTAAAGCCAAAGGCCTCATTTCTACGCAACGTATATGTTTCAATTGCAAACATTTTAATAATGACCCTTATGGGAAAATGTATTGCAAACTACTCGAACAACCTTTAGAACCAGCCGGAATCCGGCTTGACTGCCCTGAGTTTGAATCCAGCGTAAATGGTTGAGAAACGCTTAGTTCTGTTGTTTTATTCGTGTGATTGCTTCTAATTGATAATAAAAGGGCTATTTCAATTGAAATAGCCCTTCTTTTTCATAAAATACTATCGCAAATTAGATTTTCGTTTCTTGCTTTTCTTCTCTTCTACTTTTCGAAGTATTTTTTCTTGTTTACGTGCTTTAATATCCTTTGTGGATGCTTTTAATTTTTTTCCTCTAGCCATTATAATAAATTTTAAAAATTAAAATGCTGAACAACCAGTGGACTTAGAATGTGAAATTCCATATACCGAGTAATGTCACATATACCATCAGGCACAGCGCTTTTATTTTAATATGAAATAACTGTGGTGTATGAAGCACACTCGTGGGTGCTTCTTTAAGAGAGGAAGATAATTTTTGCTTTTTTAAAATCAGTGTACATTATTCTCATTTTTAGAGTTGCAACTAATCGTTTCAGAAAACAAATCATTTAAGTTTCTGATCTTTTATAAAGATACCGCTTTATTCCATATTCTACAATTTTAAAATTAGAAGTAGATGCAAAGAACTATTCAATCCTTAAACCCTGGGTTGTAAATGCAAAGCCTTGTGTACCTACCAGAGATATCATAACTCCTTCAAAAAATGGTTCATTTGTACCATTGCTTACTCCCCAATCAAATACAAAGTTAGCTCCAGTTCCTCCTGATTTATCATCTTGATGTATAACAATCTCCACGGTTTCCATTGGACCAATATAGGCGGGTTTATCAAGGTAAGATTTTATGAGTTCTCCTTCGGTGTTGTAGTATTCGGCATTAAACAAGTATATACTGTCATTGGAATTTACATTTCGAATACTTATCGTGGCTGTTATACTCCTGCTATACTCTTCTGACCATCTGTAAATATCTGAATAGACCGATAAATAAGTTTTCCCCTTTTCTAATACAGAGTCACCAGGTATCATATCAATACTCCTTGAGTCCCAGTCAATAGACTTAGGTAAAGGTGGTGGGGTTTCCATTTGGCGTTGACATGAAAAAAATATCAACCCAACAAATAATAAAGTAAATGCTCTCATAATAGCCATTTTAATAGGTCTAAATGCCGATTCTTATATAATAATACATATTTTATATTTAATGCTTCGATAACGATTGCTTTAACCCCTTCACAGCCTCCTCTAATTCGAGCACATCTTTAGATGCAAACCCAAATCGCAATGCGTTTCTCCTTCGATTGTCATAATAAAACGAACTTGTAGAAGGCACTTTTATATGACTAGAACTGCCATGCAGCATTTTCAGGCTATATTTTTTATCGAACCAAATCCAGATTGCAAGTCCACCAGCGGGCATTTCAAAAGACACCAAATCACCAAAATACTGCTTCAACAACAAGCCAAGCGTATTTCTCCTTAATAGATATTCTGAATGTGCCTTACGGGTATGGCGTTTAATTTCACCATCTTCAATCAGTTCTGCCACTGCCTGTTCCAGGATGGGATCTCCCTGCTTGTCAATGATACTTCTTAATTGGCCGAGCTGATCAATAAATGCCTGAGGTGCCACTATGTATCCAACACGTACTGAGGGCGCCAGTAATTTAGACATCGAGCCTGTATAGATTACATTCCCTTCCCTATCGGCACTGGCCAATGGCAGTACGGGTTGTCGCGTAAAATGAAATTCCTGATCGTAATCATCCTCAATGATCGCAAACTCATGATCTTTGGCTAACTGCAATAGCTTAATCCTTCTGTCAGCCTGTAAAGTGGCTGTTGTGGGGTATTGATGGTGAGGTGTGAGAAAAACGGCCTTAATTTTATGCTTCAACAAAAGTAATTCAAGCTGATTGGTATTTAATCCATCTTTATCTACATCGATAGGTACGACCGTAGCTCCAAAAAAATTAAATACAGCACGTGCTTCAGGATAGCCTGGATCCTCCATTGCTACATAATCACCAGCATTGATTATCAGGTTGGCAATAAGGTAGAGTCCCATCTGACTACCTCTGGTAATACAGATATTTTCTGCTCCTATCGCAAGTCCGCGGTCTTTATTTAGCATTATGGCTACCTCTTCCCTCAACTTTGGGTGACCAAGCGGGCTGGAGTAACCCAACAAATTGCGTCTTCCCCTAATCTCCATCACGCGTTTGTACACAGTGCCTAAGGATTTAACCGGAGCCAGTCTTACATCCGGAAAGCCATCGTCAATCACGATTCTGCTAGAAGTCTCAGGTTCATTATTAAATAACCTGATTGACTTATTAATCTGGAACGGTAATTTTTCCGGGTATTTAATCCTTGCTCTTTTGTCTTTACTGAAATACCTAGGTGTGTCTACCGGTAACTTATTTGAAACAAATGTCCCGCTTTTCTCTTTACTTTCTAACCACCCCTGTGCTATCAGCTCTTCATAGACATTGGTAATTGTCTTTCGGTTTACTTGAATGTCAGCAGCCAAAGTCCGACTGCCAGGCAAAGGCATTCCTGGGATGAGTCGTCCTTTTTGGATTTCCTTTACAATAAAAGCAGCAACCTGCTTTGCCAACGGTTTTCCCCTATCAAGTTGAAGGTGTATATGGTAATCCCATTTTCTTAACATATCTGGCCCATCTTACAGATTGATTCTGGTCATAGGTAGTACTCCTAAATTAATGAATATTTGTTCAAGTCATTAAAGAAAATAATATGAAGCACAATGTCGAAATTATTCCAGATGGGTTAGCAAGGGTACTAATAATGATCATTCTCGCTCCAATTATCGTATACTTTGAATGGTTTTTTATGGCCTTCTTTTTACTATACCTAATGACAACTGCCATGGCCGGCTACGACCCGATAAAGGCCTTTATTTCTGATTTGATATCCAATAAGGGGGTAGAATCGGCTGATAAATAAACTAAAACTCTCCTTGTAAATTATAGCAATTAACAAGAAGAGTTTAGTCTGCCGAAATTATTCTTTTTGGTTAATCAATTCAGTCATTTTAGCTAAGGTAAATGCTGCAACCGCCATGACTATATCCCTTACAGCCACATCAGGATGGTGCCAGGTAAATAATAAGCTTAAGGCAATAAGTAGGAGCCACAATGATACCACGTATGCCCCAATTCTAGTTTGAGTTAAAACCAGAATTCCCGCTATGATCTCAATGGCGCCTACAACCATCATAAATGCAGAACCACTAATTGGCAAAATATCAATAATACTGGGATGAATATAAGCAGGCCAATCCGTTAATAAATTGACGAATTTATCTGCTCCAGCGGCAATAGGCACAACTACAAAAACGTATTTCAATAATTGTTGTAGCTTTTCAATTTCGGGTTTCAACGATACTTCGTTCATAAGATTTAAAATTTAAATTGACATATGTTTTAGCCTTTGGATGAATGGAATTAAGAATGGTTACAAAATGTTTGTAACCAATAGCCTGCTGTTGCATCTAATCACGAAAACGCTTATCATGAAAACACTATACAAGCAAGAGCTAATCACTACACAGCTTACCGACCAGCAAATTGTAAAGCGCATTATAAGTGGTGAATCTGAGCTATTTGAGATATTGATCCGCAGGTATAATCAGACACTATTTCGGGTAATTAGGGGATATATATCTGACGAAGATGATATTATGGACTTAATTCAAGACACTTATTTAAAAGCCTATGATAAAATCGACCAATTTAAATTTGAATCGCGTTTTTCAACCTGGTTAATACGAATTGGCATTAATGAAGCACTTCAATGGATAAGAAAAAGTAAAAACCAAACACAAATGAAAAGTGTAGTGAGTTTGTTGCAAAATTCAAATGGCAATAATCAAGAGTCCAAAACACCAGAGTTCACTACCATTCATGGTGAAACAAAGCATTTACTTGAAAAAGCGATTGGTCAAATCCCTGAAAAGTACAGAATAGTGTTCATTATGTGTGAAGTTGAAAACCTTCCTCAGCTCGAAGTTGCTGCTTGTTTGGGAATTTCTATCAGTAACACCAAAGTTCGATTACACAGAGCTAAAACCTTTCTCAGAGATCAGATTTTAAGCCTGTCGAAAGACAACACCATATTTGAATTTGGCAATACAAAATGTGACCTGATTGTCGAAGAGGTAATGAAGAACATCAAACTGTAGCCTGTATTGCCCCTATTAGAATTAAAAAGCCAGTCGCCATGAGAGATTAGGCAACTGACATTACTTACAACAAAACAAAATGATTCTCTATAGATGTCTTCACGGCCTCTCTGAGAGATGTTGTTGGTCTACCTAGTATCTTAGATAGTACTTTGTCACCATCAAACAATTCATCTTTTGAAGCACAATAATCAAAACTTGCAAGACTTTTTGCTAATTCTCTTGGCAATCCAGAATTAATCAATATTTCTGCGTATTCAGACTCTGGCAAATTTTTATGTGTAATTTCTTTTCCTAATTGTTTGGACACCTCAGTGGCCAAGTCATTAAGAGTGTAAGATTCATCACCAGCTAACTCAAGAACCTTTCCCTCATATCCTTCGCTGGTCAAGATTACAGCTGCCGCCTCAGCATAGTCTTCGCGTGTTGCAGATGAAATTTTACCTTTACCTGCACTACTAACCATCACACCAGATTCAACAGCATGTTTCAATCCACTAGTATAATTTTCGGTATACCATCCATTTCTTAATATTGTGTATGGTATGTTGCAAACTTTCAGTAGTTCTTCAGTCGCCATATGCTCGGACGCTAAACTCATAGATGATTTATCAGCATGTAATAAACTGGTGTAAACAATCCTTTTTACATCAGCAAGTAAGGCTGCTTTAATTACATTTTGATGTTGAATTCTTCGTTTTCCAATTTCACTACCAGAGATTAAAAGCAAGCTATCAATCCCTTTCAAAGATTCTTCAAGACCATCCTCTTCATTATAATCAAACGGGCGCGCCTCAATCTCTAATTTTTTGGCCTTATCCGGATTCCTTACCAGAGCCACTAAATATTCACTACCTATTCTTTCTTTTAACTTTTGTACTACCCAATTGCCTAATTGCCCGGTAGCACCCGTAATACCAATTTTCATAAATTTTAACTTTTAATACACTTATATAAACGAATTAATTGAGCCAATGATTAGGTGATTTGTGACAGTTATCGGAAGAACTGTTGTAATAATCAGAAGCTCAATCTCAATCAGGGGCTTTTTATATGTTGATTTCTATTAACGGTGACTCTTTTCATTTTTCTAGTTATTTACTATGTCAGCCATAACTATTTTTTCACAAGCTACATGTCCCTCAATTGTACAAATACTAAAAATAGGGTATGCAACCAGATGAAGAAATGCTTCTTTCAGTGATAACCCAGGTGCATAGCCCATAAGCTTGAGGTAATGAAGGTCTAAATCTTTAATTCTGATATTTAAGAATAGTTCGACATTCAATTCAGGCCGAACTAGCCCCATTTCCGATGCTTCATCCAGCAAAGGCCTTACTAAGTTCGAAATCAGATTATCCTTAAATAAGTTTATTACTTTTAAGGCCTTAGTATCATATTTGTTGATACTATATATATACACAAGCTCCATGGCGTGAAACTCCTTGATTAAAAGATAATATATTTTGGATAACCTTTTAAAAGGATGTTCCTGCTTGATGTTTATTTCTTCGATTTTGTAAAGGATACAAGTAATCAGTTGAGTTACACCAGCTGCAAGCAATTCATCCTTATTAGAAAAGTGTTGATATAATGTCTTCTTACTAATACCAAGGTTTTTAGCGACATCATCCATAGTCACGCTCTTATGCCCATATTGCCTAAACAATTTGAAGGATTCATTTACAATGCTTTCTTTCATAGTTTACTGCTTGTTTAGCTACCCAACCTTAACAGATGTCATAGTAATTGCTCCTGCTACTGCTTGGTCATTAAAAATACTTAAACCTTCTTTTTCTTCTTTGAGGGCTAGACAATACAGCAAAGGCAAATAATGCTCAGGGGTAGGAATGGACAGCGCAAACTCTTTTCCTTGTCTTGAATAATCTATCAGACCTTTATGATCCCCATTCAAAATGAACTGTTTCATTTTTTCATTTGCGTCTATGGCCCAATCATGTCCATAGTTTTCATTGAGTCGCCCCCAATCAATCAAACTCAGGTTATGTACCATATTTCCACTACCTACAATGAGTACTCCTCGTTCTCTCAATTTTGAAATCTCTTTGGCAAGCTCATAATGATATTGTGCTCCTTTTGTATAATCTAAACTCATTTGAAGAATTGGGACATCAGCATTTGGGTACATGTGTTTAATTACTGACCAGGCACCATGGTCTAAACCCCATTTATGATCTAATTCTACATGGGTAGTTGTTATTAGCTCTTGTGTCTTCTTCGCCAGCTTGGGACTACCTGGAGCAGGATATTGTACTTCGAAAAGCGCTCGTGGAAAGCCTCCAAAATCATGAATGGTTTGTGGATTCTCCATCGCTGTTACCATTGTACCTTTGGTTTCCCAATGGGCAGAAATGCACAAAATTGCTTTTGGCCTTTCTATTTCACCTGAAACCATACGAAAACTCTGTACAAATTCATTCTCCTCAATGGCATTCATAGGACTTCCGTGACCTAAAAATAACACAGGCATTTTAGGTGTTGATCCAAATTCATCTGTTACTTTATCTAATTTGTCAAGTTTCATAGCTACTGCTGTTAGTGGCATAAGGGCCAATAACCTTATAAAATTCTTTCGTTTCATTTTTTACTTGTATACCAAAATAGGCTCAAACTTTTGTCTCTATATCGATTTTAGTTCGGCCAAAATTCCGAAATTGATATAGGTAATGGGTATCAACTATCGGAAGAGTAGTTGTAAGATTCGGAAATAACTCTGATTTGATCGTTTTATAGGTCCACAGCTGCCCAACCTTGGGCTTGCAAGCAATCAACACCGTAGGCTATAGGAAGTGACTGGTAAACTTTGCTAGTCGCATAGTAACTACCAACAAGAGCTCGGAAGACAATTCTTAATTTTTCAATCTAGATTTGACCCTGAGAACTATCTAAAAAAGTATTTTAAGCCAGTTTTGAATGATAAACAATTTTTAGGACTGCCAAACCTCCCAGTGGGGCCATTACCCAACGCACCTTGTCGTCAATACAGCGATTTAGTCCTTTTGATTCTACAGATTCACTGACATCTTTGATAGGCTTGCTAAATTTTTGCAGAGAAGAAACTGTAATAATAGTGCCTCCTGTAACTTTTTTGATATAGCGAACCAAACCCTTTCCACTTAATAACCCTTCTGATATTGGTATTCCAAACTTCAGTTTTAACCTATGAAAGTTAGCTTTTAATGATTTCTTTTGCGCATCTGGGTCTCTGCCATTTCCTTTCCCTCTTTTTATACTACGAAAAACCTTTTCAACTTTTTTAGCCACCACACTCCATCCAAACTTGGATGAAACATCTTGAATTAAGTATCCCACACCTTCTTTGCAAACAACCGATTTATCTAAATTAATGTCACATTCTGGTATATCTGTGATTAAAACTGTAGCACCTTCTTCTGCAAAATACTTTGCTTCTACCACTCCTTTACCTTCAGTTGCGCCAGTAATAATGGCTACCTTGTTTGCTAACCTTCTTTGTTTCATTTTCATTGAGTTTGTGAACGAATAATTCCTCTATTCAAAGTTTACTTTGGTTTATCAAACACCATGTGACGTCAATGCTTTTCTTGAAATAATTGGATTTATCGATTTGGCTATAACTATAAAACTGACACCTATTATAATTTTTGTTAATCCCAAAATGAATATAGCTGCCGTAATATTTCGAAATGCCGTAATCAAAATGAGTCCAGCTAATACTATAATTAATAGCCCTGCCAATGATTTATAAAATTGCAGGCCCATTCTGTCATTTTCAATTTGCTTTTTAGCATTAAATGCAATAATAAGGTGAAGACCAATAACTGAAGCAAATGCACTATTTATATAAAGAAATGTATCCACATCATTTGCTAAAAAGATTACTGTAAAAGCATAAGACAAGGAAATCAACGCCATCCAAAAAAAGTCGGCACCGTTTACCTTATCAATTAAGCCTTTATTAAGGATCCTAACAGACAATGAACTTGTTATCATTAGCCCTAAGAATAGTACGTATTTAGTTACAGGAGTTGGATTGATTGCTAGTATCGAAATTATAACGCCAACTGCAATCAACAACCAACCGATCAACTGAGAAATGTCTTTAAATTTCATAATCTTACATTTTAATTATTGATATTTTTTTACTTCAATAACGATCAGAGACTCAAGTAATAACACACTTATATCTACTGAATTTATAATACAAAGTAAGTTTAGATAGATCGTTAATTAGTAACATTTATCAGAAGAGGTGTTGTAATTTTCGGAAGAGTTACCGCCCGTCCTGATCAGTTTTTGACCAAAGTTCTATAGAGAATTCCAAGAAATGCCAATGCGGATGGAGCAATGGTTTTGTCTAATGGTATATGACAAATTTCTATTCAGGATTAGCTTATTGCACTATGAAATTTATTGACATTATGTGGTTCACCGTAAACAAACAAAAGATCGTTTTGAACAATCTTCTCTGTAGAATCGAAATGAAACAGCATTTTGTCACCTCGGCATATCCCCACTATATTCACTCCGAATTCCTTACGAATATTGGATTCTCCTATAGATTTCCCCACTACCGACCCACTGTCTCTGCCGACTTTAATAGTGGTTATATTCAGTTCAGGAAAAGTTGGAGACTTATAGGTTTTTGGGAGCTTTTCATTGCTCTCAAGCAAATAATAATTATCTGCCCGTACCATGGATGCAAACTTCTCAATATCTTCAGATGGCACCAGAAACCTTTGAAGCACCCTTGAAGATATTTCTATAGAGGTCTCAAACTCTTCCGGAATCACATCATCAGCACCCAAAGCAAGCAGTTCAGTAGATTCATGTACATATTTGCTTCTTACTACCATATAGGCCGTTTGGCAGACTGATCTTACTGCCCTTACTATGTTCTCCGTTTCTTTATGGTCTGAAACGGCTATAACAACAGCCCTTGATTTTCGAACTTGCACATGTTCCAGAATATGACTTTGGTTTGCATTGCCAAAAAAAATCGAAGTGCCTTTTTTTCTTTCTTTCTTAACAATATCCGCATTGACTTCAATTATTACATATTGGATGTTATTGGCTTCTGCAGCTCTTGCTAAATGCGAACCATTCATACCAAAACCTATAATGATAAGATGGTCTTCGAATTCATCCCATTTGATATTATTATCAGGCATACTTTGAGCAGCTGTTTTATTCAAGGCATCACCAAGTTTAGATTTCAAGAAGAAATATGCAATGCGTTCTGAATAAACGAATACAAATGGTGTAAGTAGCATTGA
Organism: Fulvivirga sp.; assembly: GCA_039970995.1. Taxonomy (GTDB): domain Bacteria; phylum Bacteroidota; class Bacteroidia; order Cytophagales; family Cyclobacteriaceae; genus Fulvivirga. The sequence goes on along the minus strand of JBDVKW010000003.1, from coordinate 393,208 downwards.
GGTAATAGATACAGCTAAAAAATATTGATTCATTGACTCTGTAAGCAGACCATACTCAATACCCACTTTTGAGAGTATAAAAGCAAATTCTCCAACCTGAAAAAGTGCCAGTCCTGTGAGGATGGCAATCCGTGCAGGGTATTGCAAAATCAATACTGCAAAAGCTGCAATCGAACCTTTGATTATGAACACTCCTCCGGTGATACTAAGGATGAGAAGAAAGTTTGAGAAGAAAAAATAAGTATCAAGCATCATTCCTACAGATATGAAAAAGAAGCTCGTAAACAATGCCCTAAAAGGTAAAATGTAACTAGTAGCCTGATGACTATATTCTGACTCTGAAATAATTAAGCCTGCAAGAAAAGCACCAAGTGCTAAAGAGAGGCCTGCTTCTGAGGTGAGAAAAGCTACTGCGAAACAGATAGTAAATGTTGTCAATAGAAACAGTTCCTTGCTGCGAGTTTTGGCTACTTCGTACATGAGCTTAGGAACCAAATATCTAGCACTTACAATCGTAATTACGATTATAATTGCTGATTTTATCAAAAGTGAAAGTACGCTATTGAGTACGCTCTCTGAATGACCCGACATTATAGGTACAATTAGCATCATTGGCACCACGATTAGGTCTTGAAATATGAGTATTCCGAGTGCATTTTTACCTTGTGCAGAAGTCATCTCGTTTCTATCCTGAAACATCCTTAATACAATGGCTGTGCTTGAAAGAGAAATTAGGAATCCCATAAAGATTGCCTCAACCAAGGTAGCTCCTGTCAATAAATAGAAAGCCATGGTAATGACAATCGTAAGTAAAACCTGCAGTAGCCCACCAACAAAAACGCTTTTTTTGATGGAGGAAAGTTGTTCGATGGACAACTCTAAACCAATTACAAACATGAGAAGAATGACCCCTATTTCAGAAATTATTTCCACCTGATGAGGGTCACTGATGAGGCTTAAACTGTTGGGGCCAATAATAATTCCTGTCAACAGAAAGCCTAGAATAGAAGGTAATTTAATTTTACTAAGAAGTAAAACAATCAGAGTAGAGAACCCAATCAGAATCAGTAAATCTTGTAATAAGGTTAAATGCATCCAATAATTTATAATAAGCCTTAGTTGTCAGAGTGCGATCTTTCGCCATAGTTTAACAGGGCGCAAATAGCCAATTTAACTACTCCACACATCTATTTTTTACAACTCTCTCATTCTCTATCAGGATAATAACGACTTCAAACCAACTTTCTCATTTCATCTCTGAATTCTGAAGGAGTCTGACCAGATTTCTTTTTGAAAACATTAGAAAAATATGACTTTTCGTTATATCCAAGTTCAAAAGCTATTTCAGAGACAGTCTTATCGCTTCCAGCCAAAAGATTTTTTGCTTCAATCAATTTCCTTGTTTCAATTATTTCTGAAACACTCTGTTGAAGAATTTTTTGGCAAATTAAATTTAGATTTCTGGATGTCATAAATAGTTTGTCAGCATAAAATTCAACCCCATGTGACCTGCGAAAGTTTTCTTCTAGAATTTGTAAAAAATTGGTGAAGGTTGTACTATTAGGTTCTTGCTTTTCATATTCTGGCAGCTGCTTTTGCATCTCAGACTCTATCATAATAAACAAAGCATTCAGTAAATTTTTAATTATACTGTAATTAGGTTGCTTTTGTGCCTGCTCATCGTTTATCAATTCACAAATGGTTACTAAACGATCAAAACATCTTCCTTCCGTCAATTGAATATTTGCACTATTATGAAAAAGTGTATACAGATGGAATGTAAGCTCAGCAATAAATTCACTCCTAAATCGGATTACCCATACCAGGCATTTATCATTTTTGACTCTTGGTATGAGTCTATGTACCTTGCCTTTAGTAACAAAACTCAGGTAAGGTGCCTCAAATTTTTCGGATTGGAAGTCTATAAAATGTTCAAGAGAACCTTCAAGACCAATTAGAAGCTCTTCAAAGTCATGGTTGTGAGGTGTATCAGGAGATGAAGATATCTTTCTCGCTTCTGAAGCATCGACCTGAAAAATATAAATAGGTTTGTCCATCACCGTCCATTCAGGGAATCAAATTTGTCGAGTAATCTTATTCAAACAAACTCGCTTATTCTTAATTGACACTTGTTTTTTGATCCTATCTCGTATTAGCAAGCTTGATTAAATAACTCTTCGAAAATACAAAATATTTTCGATTAGGGGTAAAAGCCTGTTAAGCGCATCTAATTTAAGTAAATGTCACTAGGCCTGATGTCGTTAAATGGCTGGTTTTAAAGCGATTTCCGAAAATTACAACACCTCTTCTGATATGTGTTACCTATTCCAACAGTCTATCCTTGACCTTTGTACTATCATTAATTTAAAAAATTTAAAAAAACAACGATGGTAAATACAGCAGTAAAAAAAACGACAAAATGGGTCATGGACTCCTCTCATAGTGAGTTGGGGTTCAAGGTAAAACACCTAATGATCAGTTACGTGAAAGGTGAGTTTAAAGACTTTGATATTAAAGTAGATGGCGATGATATATTCGAGTCTAAAATCAAAGTAATAATTGACCCGTCAACAATTTCTACAAAAAATGAGGATCGGGACAATCACCTCAAAAGTGCTGATTTCTTTGACGTTGAAAAGTACGGCAAACTGACCTTTGAAAGTTCATCTTTTGATAAAATTGATGAAGATGAATATAAACTTATGGGTGTACTTACTTTGAAAGGCATATCTAAATCAGTAACCCTCGATATTATGTACGGAGGCATTATGAAAGACCCATATGGTAATGAAAAGGTTGGCTTTAGCCTTAGTGGCAAGATTAATCGAAAAGACTGGGGATTAAACTGGAATGCTGCTTTGGAAGCAGGAGGTTTAATGGTTAGTGATGAAGTGAAACTTACTGCTGAAGTACAACTGGTAAAGCAAGTACAATAATTATAATTTCTATTCAGAAGCCAGATTCCCATAGAATCTGGCTTCATTAAACACATATTAATATGACTTTAAAAAAAACTTCGAATACAACAGGTTGGATTGTTATAATAACAGGGATATTAATATCCATTTTCTCATTCAATCCTGCACCCATAATTAGTTATTTATTGATTTTCGGATTTTTAACAACTGGTGTGTTAGCAAGGTTAGTCGTTAAGAATAGTCAAGCTCACGCTCACGATATAAAGGACTTTTCAATGGTGTCATTAATATCATTTGTGTATGCCATAGTTACGTTATTGCTAGCAACAGACGTTCTAATGTTTCTCTACATTACAAGTGCATTTGCATCTATAATAGGTCTTCATTTCCTTTTCTCTTTTAATGCACTAGATCAATTTGGGCAGACAAGGATGGATGCAGCGTTTTATAAGGCAATGTCCGGTTTATTGGTCATTATTTTTGCTGGATTCACATTGGTAACTGCATTTTACAATGCACAGCATGCCCTTATGGTATTAGGGGCTACAAAAGTCTTAATTGGGGCCAGTTTTATACAAATATCAAAAGAACTGATCCCTGTTAATCAAAGATAACCATCTCTAAAAAATATCTTCTAGACTATGAAAAATAAGAATCAATATAAAGCCCCAAGCAACACGAGAATAGGTCATGTACATTTAAAGGTTTCTGATCTAGATAAGGCTCTTGGGTTTTATAGAAATCTACTAGGATTTGAAGTAACTACCTACTATGGAGATCAGGCCGTATTCCTCTCAGCAGGTGGCTATCACCACCATATAGGATTAAATACTTGGAATAGCAAAGGTGCTCCTTCAGCCCCAAGAGACGGGAATGGTCTTTACCATGCCGCTATTCTATACCCGGAACGCAAAGACCTGGCTCTCATTTTACAAAGGTTGAAAGATGCAAATTACCCCATTAATGGAGCCTCAGATCATGGTGTTTCTGAAGCTATTTATCTGCGAGACCCGGACAACAACGGAATTGAGCTATACTGGGATAGGCCAAAGGAAGATTGGCCTCAGGGAGAAAATGGAGAATTGGTTATGGAAACTAAACCTTTAAGTATACAATCATTATTAGATACAATAAACAATTAACACTTTAAAACAATGAAAAAATCATTAACAACTCTAGCAATCTTAGTATTTACAGTAAATGCTTTTGCGCAGACACAATGGAAAGTAGACCCGTATCATTCATCTCTCAATTTTGCCGTTGAGCATTCAGGCATAAGTCTAGTGAATGGTAAGTTTACTGAATACACTGGAAGTTTAACTACCAATGGTGACGCACTTGAAGAAGCTCAATTTGATTTCACCATACAGGTAAGTAGTATAAATACCAATGTTGAACAAAGAGATCAACACCTTAAAAGTGCAGACTTTTTTGAGGTCGATAAGTTTCCAACTATGAGCTTTAGTAGCACTAAAATACTAGAAACCGGCAGACCAAATCATTATTTGTTATATGGTGAGCTTACGATAAAAGATGTGACCAAAGAAGTAATCGCTGATGTGTACTTTGGTGGTAAGTCAAAGAGTGATCAGGGTGAAAAATTAGGATTAAAGGCTATAGCAACAATAGATCGCTTCGACTACAACATAGAATACGACCCAACAGCTGCAGGGATTGGAAAAGACATCAAAATTCTTGTTCACCTTCAATTTGCGAAGCTATAAGTAACGTTTAAAACAAAATGAAAAAGAACGAGTCACTAGGAATATTTACCCTAAGAGTTAGCCTGGGTGTGCTAATGCTCTTGCACGGAATAGCAAAGATTCAAAAAGGTGTTGGTGGAATAGCAGGTATGATGGAGCAATCCGGATTACCTTCTTTTTTCGCCAATGGAGTTTATGTAGGTGAAGTGATTGCGCCTATACTGTTAATCGTTGGATTCAGAACACGTATTGCGTCTATATTTTTTGCAGGCACCATGGTCGTGGCTGTTGTAATAGCACATGGAAGTGATATTGTTAAACTCACTCAATCTGGAGGTTGGGCTATTGAATTACAGGCTTTATACTTCTTTGGTACGGTGACACTGTTTTTCACCGGTGGTGGTAAATACGCGCTATCAAATAATAATCGTTGGGATTAAATAATAAATCACGATGAAAGAAAATAAACCTCCACTTTCATGTAAATTCTTGACAAATGAATTATAACTATCCATCACTTTCAGAAACAATGAATAAACTAAAAGCTGAAGGATATACGGTTGACTTTAACTTAAGTGGAGACTGTATTCACTGTAAAGGTGAACAATTAAGGGTATATCCTGCAGACTTTAAAATTGATAAATTCTTTAGATTCGAAGGACCATCTGATCCTTCAGACGGATCAATTCTTTATGCTATTTCATCTGCAAAGCATAATTTAAGGGGCTTATTGGTGAATGGTTATGGAATTTACTCTGATGAACTTTCAAATGATATGGTGGCCAGGTTGACTACCTCCTCTTAAAAATCAAATTCTATTAATTACTACTAATCGAAAACCTCGTTCCTTCAATTCATTAATTCATAATAGCCTTTTTATACCATGTGGTCATCTAATACTTCTATAATAATCTCTTATTTTCCGAAAATTACAACAGCTCTTCCAATAAGTGATACCCATCACATTAGTTAAACAGGGATCTTTGTTTAATAAATAGTTAGTAACAATTAAAAAAAAAGGAAAATGAAAAGTTTAGAAAAAAAAGTAGCCATTGTAACTGGAGGAGGGTCTGGAATTGGCAAAGCAATTTCTCTTTTATATGCTTCTGAGGGAGCAAAAATTGTCGTTTCTGACATTGACGAAAAGGGAGGTAATGAAACAGTTTCTGAAATTGAAGCAAATGGAGGTGAATCAATTTTTGTGAAAGCTGATACTTCCAATGCTGCCGATAGTAAAAATGTTGTTGAACAAACATTAAAACAATATGGAGGATTGCACATCGCTGTAAACAATGCGGGTATAGGAGGTCCTGTGATGCCTATTGGAGAATATCCAATTGAAGGCTGGGATAAAACCTTAGCTATAAATCTTTCCGGTGTTTTTTATGGATTGCGATATCAAATTCCTGCTATGGTTGCGTCAGGAGGAGGCAGTATTGTAAATGTTGCCTCTATATTAGGTAAGGTAGGAACAAAGAATTCATCTGCTTATGTGGCTTCAAAACATGGAGTTATAGGACTTACAGAAACAGCTGCATTGGAATATGCCGACAAAAACATACGCATAAATTCAATTGGCCCAGGCTATGTACTAACACCTCTGGTTAAAAACTCATTGGACGAGAATGTTATTAAGGCCTTGGTAGACCTACATCCTATGGGCAGACTTGGTGCTTCGGAGGAAGTTGCAGAATTGGCACTTTGGCTAAATTCAAATAAGGCTTCATTTGTGACAGGTGCCTACTACAATGTAGATGGAGGTTATCTGGCTCAATAATTTGAAAAGTGTTAATCAAAATTAATTAAGACTAATAAATATGAAAAAGCTCATTGAATTATTTGCAAAAATCAATCTCAGCTTAATATATGGCTTGGATTGGAGCACTCAAAGTATTTCATTACGAAGCTGATGGAATCGTGTTCATTGTCGCAAATAGTCCATTAATGAGCTTTTTTTTTAAATAGATAAGCACCCGAACATCTGATATCAATCAAAAACAACTAATTAAAACTAAAATATATGTTCACCGAATTGTTCACCCGTATTCTTAACCCTCGGATTACTCATACCCACTAGCATGCCGCACAACCCCTAGTGAATTTTCACTTCGTTCCGATTTCGAACTTTGGTTCTCATCTGAAACCTTTGCACAAAATAAAAAAAGGGACTAAAATTGGCCATCAAGTCAAGTGAGTGATTTAAGAAGCGATTTAAAATAACCCTTCAAAACCGCTTACCTACACCCAATGCAATTGACCAGGTGCCGAACTCATTAAACCTATGATCATAAAAAATAGTGGGTGAAATATCCCAATGATGACCAATTTGTATTTCATATTCAGCACCAGCTCTCATTAAATAAAATTTTCTATCAGGATCAATTTCAATACCAGGACCAACTTGAAGAATTAGCCCCCTATAAGGTTGATATAAAGCATCCAACGTCATTACAATTGGATTTACACGTTCTAATTCTTCACTTCGATTTGATTTTACAATGAATGTTTCTATCTCAATATCACTATGCAGACCAAGTCCAAAAGTAGAATTGAACCAATAATCTAAATCCAATCCCCACGAAGGAATTAAAAATCTTTCATTTGAATTTAACTCTGGCACGAGTGTATGACCTATATAGATGGCAATCCTTTTATTTGGTTGATCTTCATGAGATTTTTGCGCAAAAAGAGAAATAGAGGCAACTAACGAAATTCCAATTATTGCTAAAACTCTAGTTATCATAAGCTTATTATAAGGATGAAATGAATTTTGCCAAAGGCTAGTAAGGAAGCTTATTTCTAAGAAACCACAGCTGCGGCAAACACATACTTCGGCTCCGGGTGACTTAAAAACTCCATAACATGATTCATTCTAAATTTTTAAAAGTTCAAATCTAGAGTGTGTCAACATAGTGTCGCGTAACAAATGTTACAGTCATTCAACTTGGTTTTAATAATTTAGAGGTATCGCACATAATGCAAGTTCTTTGGAAAAATCTCTTGAAAACATGCCCGTAATTGGCTCAATAGGAGCCATTTATACTGGTTTTGTATTCCGGATGTTCAAAGGCAAAGTGAAGATGGATGAGACGGGCTATTAATTCTTAGACAAACATTTTTATGAAAACATTAGGCATGATCGGTGGAACTTCTTGGCACGCTACTTTGGAGTACTACAAACTTATAAATGAAGCGGTGGGCGAAAGAATTGGAACAGAAAACAATCCTCCCCTAATTATTCACAGCATCAGCATAGATGTGATGCGAAAGCAGGACAAGGAAAAAATCAATGCTAAATATCTGGAGGTTTCAAAAAAACTTCAGGAGGCTGGAGCTGAAGCCATCATTATTTGTGCAAACACACCACACATGGCCTTTGATTATGTGCAACCCAAAATTGATATCCCTATGCTCCATATCGCAGAAGCGACAGGTAAAGAAGCAAAGCACCTTGGGCTTAACACACTGGGACTGTTTGGAAACAAGCCAACCATGACAGGAAAGTTCATACCAGGCGTACTAAAAAAACAATTCGACATTGAAACTATCATACCGGACGTTAAATACGTGGATCAATCTCACTATTATATTTCCAAAGAACTAACTCAAGGTATCTTCTCAAAAGAAGCTCGAAACTTCTTTTTGGAGCGCATGGACGACCTTAAGGAAAGAGGAGCTGAGGGTATCATTTTGGGATGTACCGAGCTGCCCATTTTATTTAAAGATACAGTCTATGAGCTTCCTCTTTTATCTACTACACATTTACATGTCGGAATGGCTGTGGAGTTTATTTTGAGTTAGATTAACCCTGGTTCTCCCGTTAGAGCTCGTTTGTAACGCGTTCTCTTGCTGATTAAACAAACTCAACATTTATCATACCTACAAACTGGCGCCAGCGGGTTGAAATCTAGGCTACTTATAATTAATATTATTTCACTATAGGCCGCTCTTATTCATTATAGGTCGTAGAACCGTTGCGCTTAACCTACGACTAGTGTGGAGGCATAATGGAGGCTATTTTCATTTAGAAATATTTTCTTTAAGAGCTTTCCTAACCTTATTACTTGATTCTCTGATCTTCAGATTAGTATCTAAAACTATCTTTTGGTAGTTGCATTGTCTATCATTCTCTATGTCTTCAATTTCTTTTATCAGAAGCTCTGTTGCCCTTCTGCCAATTTCGAAACCAGGTTGATAAACAGAACTCAATTTGGGCCTTACAATTTGACACATTTCAGAATCACTAAACCCGATAATACAAACATCATCTGGAACACTTATCCCAGCATCTTGACACGCAGCTAGCGCTCCAACTGCTAATAAATCACTAATACACACAATACCGTCAAATTTAGAACCATTGGTAATTTGTCTTTTTACAACATCATAAGCATCATTCCTAGCAATAGAGTGACATGAAAGAATTCTTTCTGAATCAATATCAATGTCATAAGCCTTTAATGCTCCAATATACCCTCTGTATCTTTCAGCTGCATTTAACGGTTCGTTGGTGCCTCTTAAAAATAATATTTTACCACACCCTTGGTGTATCAGATGTTCTGTTGCTTGAAAAGCTCCTTCATAATCATTTACAACTACATGACTTACTTCATAGTCTTGACTTACTTTATCATATAAAACCATTGGAATGTTGTATTCTTTAAAGATATTAAAATGATCGAATGATCTTGTTTCGTCTGATAAACAAACCAATAATCCATCTACATGCGTAGTATACAATAACTTAGCTCTCTTCTTTTCTTGTTCTATTTTTTCCTCCGATTGAGTGAGTAAAACAGAGTACCCATTGTCATCCGCATAGCTCATAATTCCTTTTACTACACTTGAAAAAAAGAAGTGTACCACTTCAGGTATGATTACACCGATTATATTTGATTTATTCTTTCTTAAATTTAATGCTAGTGAATTAGGAATATAGTTCAGCTCATCAACAAGCTTTAGTACTGCTGCCTTTGTCTCCTTACTAATGTCCGGATAGTCTTTCAATGCCCTTGAAACGGTAGGCACTGAAACGCCAAGTTTCTCCGCTATTTTCTTTAAAGTTACTCTCTCCTTTGGCATCGTTGTTAGTCTAATTTGAGGAAAAATACTCTAAATCATACTAAATTTTATTTAGAATCATTATAAATTAAATTTTTTTTACCCATACGTAATCGGTTACGTAATCGGTTTCGTCAATCGTCCGCATTTTGAGGGGTTGCTTGGTATTTATCCACTCCACTATATTTGATTCGAAATCTTAACGGCACAGAATTGTTATATTCATTTCATTCTGAACGAATTACAGGCTAAAATATAAAAAGATGAAAAACATTTTCTCAATCAAAAACAAGGCATTGATAATGTCTTTTTTGGGGGCTATCTTATTTCTCGCTCCAGGCTTCAATGCCAATGCGCAATCAAATACTACTATTTCTGGTTTGGTTACAGATGAAGAGTCTGGTGATCCAATAATTGGGGCTAGTGTGTATCTTAAAGGATCTTCTGTTGGTACAGTTACTGACTTCGAAGGTAGTTTTAGGTTTACAACTTCATTAGAGGGGACTCAACAATTAATAGTTTCCTTTATTGGGTACTCAACTATTTCAGAAACGGTTGAATTAGGACAAGGCGATATAACCAAAAGTTACTCCCTATCTCTTGACCTTGTTGGTCTTGACGCTGTTGTGATTACTGGTAACGCTAACCCGAAGGCAGCAATTGAATCTAGTATCTCTGTAAGTTCAATAAAAGCATCTCAAATTGAGCAAGCTGCACCAAGAGCTACAGCAGAAATTTTTAGAAATATTCCTGGTATTAAATCAGAATCAACTGGAGGTGAAGGAAATGCCAATATTACAGTTCGTGGTATACCAATTGCAACTGGTGGAGCCAAGTTTTTACAGCTTCATGAAGACGGTTTACCAGTCATGCAATTTGGTGATATTTCTTTTGGTAATGCAGATATATTTCTTCGTGCGGATAATACAATTGATAGAATTGAAGCCTTGAGAGGTGGCTCAGCGTCTGTTTTAGCGAGCAACTCTCCTGCTGGTGTAATCAACTTTATTAGCAAAACTGGTAAGGTTGAGGAAGGTTCAATTGCCACTACATTAGGTTTGGATTATAATACATTTAGGACTGACTTTGAGTATGGTTCTCCAATTGGAGAAAATCTCAATTTTCATATCGGTGGTTTTTGGAGACAAGGTGAAGGACCAAGAGATGCTGGATATACCGCAAATTCTGGAGGTCAAATAAAAGCTAATATCACTAAGAAGTTTGAAAATGGTTATGCTCGAATTTATTTAAAACATCTTAATGACAGGTCAATTGGATATCTACCAATGCCCATTCAGGTTACTGGCTCCAATGATTCTCCAGACTTTGAAGATGTAAACAATTTCGATGCGCTGAATGGCACACCACACTCACCATATTTACAAACAAATCTAAGTATAGGTCCTGATGGAAATTTACGAAGAAGTAATGTTCAAGATGGTATGAATCCAGTTTCAACGGCAATTGGTGGTGAGTTTAACTTCTTTTTAGGCAATGATTGGTCTGTAACAAACAGATTTAGACAGCAATTTACTACTGGTAGATTCGTATCCCCGTTTCCAGCTGAAGTGGGTAGCGCCCAAGCCATTGCAGAATCAATTGCAGGTGCAGGTGCCACACTATCTTACGCAAATGGGCCTAACGCAGGAGACGCTATAAACAACCCTGGGGCCCTTAATGGTAATGGGCTTGCAATGCGTGTACACTTGTTTGATACTGAATTCAATAACTTTAACAGCTTCTCTAACGACTTCCAATTAACTAAGGAAATCGACAACCTTAGCTTAACATTTGGATATTATAAAGGAATACAAAGCATAAATATGTCGTGGCTTTGGAATTCGTACTTAATGGAAGTGAAGTCTGAAGATGCTGCCTTACTAAATGTTACCAATGCCGCTGGAGATACGACATTTACAGATAATGGACTGATTGCATATGGAGTTCCTTTCTGGGGCAACTGCTGTACGAGAAACTATGATGCAACTTACGATATTAATGCACCATATGTAAATGCGGGATTTGAAATTGGTGATCTATCCATTGATGCGGGAGTTCGATATGATTTTGGTAGATCATTTGGAACTTATGCAGGTGCGGTTCAATCTTCAATAGACATGAATCGAGACGGAGTTATATCAGTTCCTGAGCAAAGTGTTTCATCAGTTGATAATGCTAATGCTAGTCCAATCAATTATGAGTGGGATTATGTTTCCTATTCACTAGGTTTTAACTACCGATTATCTGATAATAAAGCAGCATTTGCTAGGTATAGTAGAGGAGGGCGCGCCAATGCTGATAGATTACTATTTGGGCCAGGTATTGCTGCAGATGGCTCTGCAGTTGGCGGACTTAATTCTGATATGGTAACACAGCTAGAGGGTGGATTAAAATATAAGACATCAAATGCCGGTTTTTTTGTAACAGCCTTTTATTCAACTCTTGAAGAGCAAAATTTCGAGGCAACAACACAAAATTTTGTAGATAGAGAATATAATGCGCTTGGTATTGAATTAGAATCTGCTGCTCGATTTGGCGATTTTGATGTAAGAGGAAGTGTAACATGGACTAAAGCAGAAATTGCTAAAGACGAGATTAATCCTGATGTGGAAGGAAACACACCTCGAAGACAGGCTGATTTTATTTATAATATTACTCCGTCTTATAAATATGGAAAAGGGGTTCTTGGAGTGAATATTATTGGTACCACTAAGATGTATGCTCAAGATAATAACGAATTGGTAATGCCTGGTTATGCTCAAGTTAATGCCTTTGCATACTATGATATTGCAGAAGGTCTCTCAATCGGACTAAACTCAAACAATCTTTTCAACGCTTTCGGTTTAACTGAATCCGAAGAGGGGTCAATTACAGATGGTGCAACGAATGTAATACGTGCCAGAACTATCAACGGTCGAACTACTTCAGTAACACTGAAATATAAATTTTAAACTCTAAATAAAAAGGAACTGGATCATATCCAGTTCCTACTCTATTAAAGTGAATAACAAAGTTCAACTTATATCATATCCAGATCGGTTTGGTAGAAACGGAATTGCTGGACTACACCATATTTTGAATAAACACCTAAAAGGTGTTATCCATGGAGTACATCTACTTCCCTTTTTTAATTCGATTAAAGGATTAGATGCTGGGTATGATCCAAAGAATCATACTGAAGTAGATCCGAGTATCGGTGATTGGGCGGATGTGACGAATTTATCTCAAGATTATGATTTAATGGCCGATATCATAGTTAATCATATATCTGCTGAATCTAAAGAGTTTAAAGACGTCTTATTAAGAGGTCGTGAGTCAGATTACTTTAATCTTTTTCTAACAAAAGATAAAATATTTCATCAAGATGAAGTGGTTGATGACATGCTAAAAATTTATAGGCCGCAACCAGGTCTCCCTTTTATCACATTGACAACCGAAAACGGGGAAGCAATAGATTTTTGGTCGACTTTCACTGAAAACCAAATTGATATTGATGTAAATAGCAAACAAGGGTTGGACTACTTGAATTCTATATTAGAATCGTTTAAAAGTGCCGGAATAAAAATGATCAGACTGGATGCTGCTGGATTTGTAATTAAAAAAGCAGGCACAACTTGTTTTCTTCTTGATGAGACTTTAGACTTTATAGAGCGATTCTCACAAAGGGCCAAAACACTTGGTATTGAAACCTTAGTAGAAATTAGATCTAATTATTCAAATCAAATAAAAATAGCTAGTAAGGTCGATTATGTTTATGATTTTGCTTTACCCTTTTTGGTTTTAAATTGTTTGAGGTCTCGAAATTTCGATGCTTTAAAAAGATGGCTGACAATTAGTCCCAGAAACTGTGTTACCGTACTGGATACTCATGATGGGATAGGGGTTGCAGATGTGGCAGAGGATGGTGAAAATCCGGGTCTACTTAGTAATGCTGAAATTGAAGCCACAGTATCGAGTATTCATGAGAACTCTAATGGACAAAGCTTGAAAGCCAGTGGCTCAGCAGCTTTAAATGTGGATTCATCTCAAATTAATTGCACATTTTATGACGCGGTAGGGCGCTCTGATCAACAATACCTGATAGCAAGAGCTATCCAGCTATTCTGTCCAGGGATACCACAAATATACTATGTTGGCTTATTGGCGGGTACCAATGACACCTCACTTCTCGAAGAAACAAATGAAGGACGTGACATAAATCGACACTACTACACTGAAGAAGAAATAGCACTAAATCTTGAAAGACAAATTGTTAGAGATATTATTCAACTCATTAGATTTAGGAATGAACACCCTTCATTTTTAGGAGTGTTCTCTATTCAGAATACAACTAGTGATGTTTTACACTTGCGATGGGATTTTGAAAATCAATGGTCTGATATTAAAATTCATTTAACCACAATGGAACTCTCTATTGAGTATACCGAAGGCACTAGTATTCAGCATATAAACTTCGCAGAGTTACAAAATAACTAAATTCAGATTAGATGTTAAAAAATAAACCTAAACTCAATTTCTGGCAAATATGGAATATGAATGTTGGATTTTTTGGCATCCAATTCAGTTTTGGTCTCCAACAAACTGCTATTAATCCGATATTTTCATTTCTTGGAGCTGATCATGCTGAATTGCCTTTACTCAATCTTGCCGGACCTGTAACAGGCCTCATAGTTCAACCTATAATTGGTGCAATTTCTGACAAAACATGGATACCAGGTTGGGGTAGGCGCAAGCCATTTTTTATGATTGGAGCTGTACTTGCCAGTTTATGTCTTTTTGCATTTCCATACAGTTCAGAGTTATGGATGGCTGTAGGACTTCTTTGGATATTAGATGTTGGAAATAATACGGCTATGGAGCCCTATCGTGCATTTGTTGGGGATAAGTTAGCCGATGATCAACTAACCTATGGGTTTCAAATGCAAAGTCTCTTTGTTGGTGCAGGAATAACTTTAGCTAATTTTTCTATATTCCTTTTTCAGGATTGGTTTAGCGGTGATGCCTCTACTGGTGGTATATGCTCTCCTTCAAATGAAGTTGTTTCTTCAATTCCTATTTGGGTGTATTACTCATTTTTTCTTGGAGCAATAGCCTCTATTGGAACTATGATTTGGACCGTACTTACAACACCGGCCATTCCACCGTCAGATAGTGAATTGATTGAAATCAGGGCTCATAATCAAAAACCATTTGTTAAAAGAGTCTCAGAACCATTCATTGAAATAGGAAGTGCTATTAAAGGCATGCCAAAGCTTTTACAAAACCTATCCTTGGTCTATTTATTCCAGTGGTATGCACTATTCATATATTGGCAGTTTATCACTCCCATGCTTAGAGTGAGTTTATTCGGAGTGTCTAATGATGATATACATAAATTAGAAGTGCTGAAAGAAACCTGTATGACAGGAGGAAATGTTGCTCCAGCAGACCTTGGGTTTGCTGAGAATATTCAGAATCTTTCTGAGCAAGCCTTGGCACAAACCGGTCTTATGAATGGCACTTACAACCTTGTAACAATGCTAGTCGCACTTGCTTTGGTACCATTTACAAATAAATTCGGAAACAAAAAGGTATATGTAACAAGTCTGTTCTTTACGGGTATAGCCATGTTTATTTTACCATTTATACAGGATCAGTGGCTTCTGCTATTGCCAATGGTACTTTTTGGAATTGGCTGGGCCACAATGATGGGTGTACCGTATTCGATGGTTTCAAAAGCAATTCCTCAAGAAAGAAGAGGTGTTTACATGGGAATTGTAAATATGATGATAGTAATACCAATGTTCATCCAAACATTAACCTTTGGTTCCATTATTGAAAATGTATTAGGAAACAACCCAATAAATGCAATTTTATTTGCTGGAGCAGCCTTCATTATTGCGGGGTTTCTTGCTCTGAGGTTAAAAGCTGATAAATAGCATGAAAATTAAAACATACATACTACTGACCCTATTAATGACTGGTTCGAGCTTGTTATTTGCTCAAAACCGGGATTCAATCATCATATACGGAAGCAATAGCTGCAACCATTGTATTAATCTTAAAAGCTCTTTAGATAGTGCTGCAATAGTATACACATTCTACGATGTAGATATTAATCCAGCTAAGGAAAAAGAAATGATTGATAAGCTAAGGAATCATAAAATAAGAGGAAATATTACACTACCTGTTGTTGATGTCAATGGAGAAGAGCTGTTAATCAAAGCAACTTTTGAATCATTATCAAAATCTTTAAAGAAAACGGATTGAAGACGCTTGTATTCGGTGAAATATTGTGGGACATCATTGATGGAAAACCCTGTTTGGGAGGGGCTCCCTTAAACTTTGCAGCTCATTTAGTGCAGTGTGGTGAGGAAGCCACTATAATCTCAGCACTGGGGTTAGATGAACTTGGAGATAATGCTATAAGTGCGGTAAAAAATCTTGGCGTCAACACTTCATTGATTCAACGCAATGAAAAACGTACTGGAGTTGTTCCTGTGTCTTTAATCGGTGGGGAGCCTTCATATGAAATAATACCAGATGTTGCTTATGATTATATAAATCAAATACATATTAATACAAGTAGTCTTGAGCAATTCTACTCCTTTTATTTTGGGACCCTGATACAGAGAAATGAGGAATCAAAAACTACATTGTTGAAAATACTTTCGACAAAGCAATTTGAGAATATTTTCTATGATGTCAATTTGAGAGATAATTGCTACACTGAAGAATCTATTCAAACAGGGCTTCAATATTGTACTGTTTTAAAGTTGAACAAAGACGAAGTTTTAACTTTAAGTCATCTCATTTCCGAGATTCATTCAAATTCATTAGAATTATTCTGTGAAACAGTTTCTTCATTGTATTCGCAAATTGAAGTTATAATAATTACGGCAGGTGCTGACGGTTCATACATTTGGTCCAACAATACACTCATAAATGTCCCGTCATATCCAATAGACCTTGTCGATGCAGTAGGTGCAGGTGACTCTTATAGTGCAGCATTCATTACAATTTTACATAGAACCGGTGACCCCAAGGAAGCCGCCAAGGTAGCCAGCAAAATAGGTGCTTTTGTTGCTGGTTCAAATGGGGCAATACCTAAATACCCTGAAAACTTGAAGCGCATATTCAATTGATTGTTATGAAAGGAAATACGCTACCAGCACCATTTGATATAGAATTCAAGAATGGAATTAAACATCCCGACCTTTTTCTTTGGGATGCATGGTCATATGTTGAAGAGGAAAATATACATTTATATTGTCTGGCGGTTCCAAAAATAAAGGATGATGGTTCTAAACTGGACCCATTTGAACGTAATAATTTTCCTTTTCATATCAGGCACTTTAGTACTAACTGTGAAGGTAAAATTTGGAAGGATGAAGGCTGTTTTCTAGCCCCTCATGATTGGCCGGAAAATCAGAAATATTATACCGTTTGGAGTGGATCAATTGAACCATTACCAGATGGTAACAAATTGACAGCGTTTACAACACTTGAAAAATCAAGTGCAAGTCACATGTTTATTCAAAATATCGGCCTCGCCTTATCGCGTAATGGCCTTGAAATCGATTCTTACGAAGATATGACCCTTTCTTCACCGCTAAGAGATGGGGAGCAGATTAAAGCATTAGGATACTACTTGGATGTACCTGAAAATCTTGGAAGTAATGAGGGCGAAGAGGGCGGGCCAATAATGGCTTGGAGAGATCCATTTATTTTTATTGATGATAATGCAAGTATTAATCTATTTTGGGCAGGTAAAATCACTCCTACTAAAAGTGCTTTAGTTAGAGCTAGCTTGATAAAAGAAAAAGACAGTTTTAGAATTAATAAATTATATCCGCCTATTACCGTACCCGACTCTAATGAATTTACACAGCTAGAGTTACCTAAAGTGTATTATAACAAAAAAGCTGATCTGTTTTATCTAATTATTTCCACCTGTAATCGGCTATATGAAGGTCAGTCAGACAAAGAGGTAGATAAAAGCGTAAGGATATATTCTTCTTCATCGATCAACGGACCATGGAAACCTCTTGGAAATAAAATATTAGCATCTGAAAATTTATTTGGGTTAACTGTCTTAAAAACTGACTTCGAAAACGATAGACTGCTATGTATAGCACCGTATACTGATGCTGCCGAAAAGAATCTTCGCTTAACCTTTTCACGTCCATTCTATATTTACCTTGACCCATTAAAAGTTGTTTTTATAGAATAGGACTCTAAACAGTCACTCATATTCACCCCTCATTTGAAACCATTGTATTAAAATGAAACCTGCCTGATGATTTCAAAAATCTAACATATCAATTACAATCTTCCCAAATTGCCGCCCTTCATTCATCTTTTCAAAAGCCTGGTTAATGTCTCGTGCAGCAAAGACAGAATCAATAATTGGTTTAACTCGTTTTGAAGTAATAAGATCGAGCATGCTTTGAAACTCAGCATCATTACCCATTGTAGTGCCATGAATTGAAAGTTGCTTCCAAAATATTATGCTGGGATTAAGGTTTGTTATTTTTCCTGCCGTCCTTCCAAATAAAGCAATTCTACCTCCAGGGTTACACAATTCTGTTAGTTTAAAAAACTCAGGGCCACCAGCACTATCAATGATAACATCGAACCCCCGAGCCTGTTCCTTTAATCGCATGCTCCAATCAGAAAGTTTGTAATTGATCCCCCCTTTTGCACCTAACTCAATAGCCTTCTCTATTTTGGCATCACTGCTTGAAGTGACATAAACCTCAGCGCCTGAGGCTACTGCAAATAAAAGTACATAAAGGGCTGCTCCGCCTCCTATGCCTGTTATTAATACTTTATTGTGCTTCTTTAATTCTCCACGGGTATACAATCCCCTGTAAGCAGTTAACCCGGCCAGGGGTAGTGCGGCAGCTTCATAAAAAGAAAGGTGCTTTGGTTTATTATAAACGTACTCCTGATCAATTACAACCCGCTCTGCAAATGTACCGTTGGTGGGAAAGCCTAAAATCTCATAATCCTCGCCATGGACTTTGTCGTTATTCCCCCAATGGATTGATGGATTGATAATTACTTCGTCACCAATTTTGAATTTGGTTATATCTCTCCCAATTTCTTCGATAACTCCAGACCCATCAGATCCCATAATGACATGTGAATCACTAAAGAGATTTTTTTCATTGAGTGACCAAAGCTCATGATGATTAATAGATGCCGCTACAATTTTAATAGCAACCTGAGTATTTCCTAAAGTCGAATTTTCAACCTTGATGGTCTCCAACTTAGAAGTAATTTGATTTAGCACTAAAGCTTTCATTTTAATCATGAATAGTTAGTAATGTATCTCTGATATAGTTCAGAATCCAAACATTGAATTTTATATAAAACAGGCAATTGCTACTAAAACCCCCAGGATAAGTATAATGGCTTTTTTCATCATTTGGATGTTTAAATCTGTGCTGATTCGTAAAGTAGTGGTCTGTGCTTAATACTCATATGCGACTGAGTAATTAAGTGATAGTCTTGCGTATATAGGCTGCACTTTAAACATGCAGCCCTTATTGTTACCAACAGCGCTTTCATTTTACCTGACAGTTGCATCTATTGATTCGGCAGAGTATCCTGCTTCCTGTACTGCATTTTTTATGCGCTCCACATCCAGGTTTTGACCCTTTATCGTCAATACCTTGTCCAGATTCTTTAAATCCACCTCCCATGACTCAACACCCTTGGTATCGTTTATGTAGGGAGTCACTTTTGTTAAACATCCTGTACATTTGATTGTAGTTTTAAATTTTAGTGTTTCCATTTTCATTTGTTTTAATGTTGATGTAAAGGTATTAGGTGGCTGTTAAAGATATTTTACACAATTTCCGGCAGCCGTTTCATAATTAATACTCTAACTCGATTTCATCAGAAACAGGTAAGCTCGAGCAGGCTAAAATCAACCCATTACCAACCTCCTCACTAGTCAAGGAATAATTTTCAACCATATTTACCTGGCCTTTGAGCAGTTTAACTTTACAGGTACCGCATAAAGCCTCCATGCAGGAGTGCGGCAACTTTAAACCTTGCTCCATAGCACTTTGCAATATTGACTTAGACTTATATACCGTTAACATGTTAGATTTTTGATCAATGAGTATACGGAGTGTAGCGAGTGACTGATCGGATGCTTGAACCGTGTAGTCTTTCATAGATGGATTAAAATTCTCTGAAAATATCTTTTCACGCCCTATTCCCATTTCATATAAATAACCTGTTAAGCTTTCCATCATGTGTATTGGTCCGCATAGATAGACGGAGTCAACCATTTGAATGTCACTTAATATATTTAGGAGCGCCTCCTTATTAATTCTTCCTTGTTCTATATTAAAACTTTGGCTAGCCTCAGGTAACTCGTCCAAATAATGAATAGCCCTAAATCTGTCCTGAAACTGTTCCTGCAATTCACTGATTTTTCTTCGAAATATGATGGAATTAAAACTTTGGTTGGCATAGAGCAATAAAACCTTATTGCTTGAATCAATTAATAAAGTTTTTATCATCGAGAATATTGGCGTTATTCCACTTCCCCCAGCAATAAACACCTTTAGCTCATTTCCAAAATCTTGTAATTGAAACCTTCCGGAGGGTTCACTGATAAGTAATCTCTCATTGATTTCGACTTTCTCATATAAGAAGCTTGAAACCAGTCCATCCTTAATTCTTTTAATGGTGATGGCCGGAAACCTCTCCATTATAGGAGCAGATGAGAATGAGTATGACCTGGAAACCTCCTCGCCATTAATCTTGACAAATACATTTAAAAATTGCCCTGACCTATAGGAATTAAAGATTGGATCATGCTCAAATTTTATAGTGAAAGCGTCTTTTGTTTCGGAAACAATGCTTTTAATTTTAACGTACTTTTTCATGGCTAGACTTATCAGGTTAGAAATATGTATTTAGATTTTAGCCAATTTGAGTCTCAAGCTATTTGCAACAACTGAAACTGAACTAAATGCCATGGCCGCACCAGCAATCATAGGGTCAAGTAAGAAGCCGTTATATGGAAATAATATGCCAGCGGCCAAAGGAATGCCTATTAGGTTATAGATGAATGCCCAGAAAAGATTTTGGCGTACACCTAATACTGTTTTCTTAGAAAGCTGAAGCGCTTTAGGTATGGCGTTTAAATCTGAGGTAATTAATGTCATTTTAGCCACATCCATGGCTATATCAGAACCTTTACCCATAGCAATACTCACATCAGCCTGAGCCAGCGCGTGCGAATCGTTAATACCATCGCCTACCATCGCCACAACCTTGCCTTTAGACTGTAAAATTTTAACAAATTCTGCTTTTTCAGAAGGCAGCACTTCAGCCTTTATATGACTCCTCCAGATACCGACTTCTTCACCTACCACAGAAGCAGTTTGTTCATTATCTCCCGTGAGCATATATACATCAATACCTCGATCCTGTAAAGTCTCTATGGCCTTTTTAGACCCTTCTTTTATTTTATCTGAAATGGCCATAATAGCATAAACCTGCTTACTGTTTGCAAAGTAGATTACAGTTTTTGCTTCATTTTGCCATGAATCAGCTTGATCAGATAAGTTTGCATCTATTGTGATTGATTTTTGCTGAATGAGTTTCCTGTTGCCAACAAAATAATCCTCATTGTGATACCTGGCTTTAACCCCTCTACCGGTTAAACTTTCAAACCCATCAATTTCAAGAGATTTATAGCCTTGCATTTTTAGTAGATCACATACTGCATCAGCTAAGGGGTGCTCACTTTGAGACTCCATTGATAAAAGTATGCGCTTAATGTCATCAGAGGCATCTGCATTCCAGTGTATATTGGTAACTATTGGCTGACCTTCAGTAATTGTTCCTGTCTTATCTAAAATGATAGCGTTTACCTTGTGACCCAGTTCGAGACTTTCTGCATCTTTTATAAGAATATTATTCTCAGCTCCTTTGCCAACTCCAACCATTATAGCCGTTGGTGTGGCTAAGCCAAGCGCACATGGACAAGCAATGACTAATACCGTTATGGACGACAGAAGTGCATATGTGAATGCGTTATCACCTCCTAAAACCATCCATGCTATAAAAGTAACTATTGAGATACCAATTACGATAGGTACAAAAATTCCAGCTATTTTATCAACCAATTTTTGCACCGGTGCTTTGCTTCCCTGAGCTTCTTGCACCATCTTAATTATGCTAGCTAATAAAGTACCCGCTCCCACTTTATTAGCCGTCATCTGAAAACTACCTTTTTGATTTACCGTCCCTGCAAATACCTCAGCATTTTTATGTTTTTCTACAGGCACTGGCTCACCAGTTATCATGCTTTCATCTACAAATGAATAACCATTATATACAACTCCATCCACTGGTATTTTTTCACCTGGTCTGACCAGAAGTATATCACCAGGTTCTACAACACATATTGGCATTTCAACCTCTTCTCCCTCAACAATGGCAATTACAGTTTTTGGTTGTAATCCCATAAGTTTTTTTATTGCTGAAGATGTTGATGACTTAGCCCTTTCCTCTAGAAGTTTTCCTAACGTAATAAATGATATAATTACAACAGCTGCTTCATAATAAACATGAGCATGAACACCTCTATCATGCCAGAAATCAGCAAAAAGGGTGTTGAATAAACTGAACAAATAAGCAATACCTGTACTTAAGGCTACAAGCGTATCCATATTTGCTTTGGCATGTTTAGCCTGTTTCCAGGCATTTATGTAGAAATGTTTCCCAAAATGGAACAGTATAATAGCAGACAATACCATAGAAATCCATTTACCAGGCTCCCATTCCATAAAGAACATGCCTATTATAAATACAGGTAAGGTTAGCAGTGCCGACCAGAAAAATCTTTTCTTAACGTCTTCATAGTGCCTGGCTTGTAAATCTGCCTGAGCTTGCATAGGATCTTCTTCATCCATGATTAAATCATAACCTATCGCTTGTACAGCGTGTCTTAGATCTTCCTGACTGGCAATAGATGTGTCAAATTCTGCCCACGCTGTCTGAGTAGCAAAGTTTACTCCGGCATTTTTTACACCTGGTGCATTTGCCAACATAGATTCTACACTTGACGCACACGCGGCACAAGTCATACCTGTCACCGGGAATGTCATTTTTACTAGTTCACCGGCCGATCTGCCGTTTATTACCATATTTGAAACTTGTGTTTTCATTATAAATTTTTCTGTAAATGTAGAGCTGTCATGCCAGCAGAGTTTTACATGATTTCCGGTTAGTGTTACAGAGTTTTGTTTTTATCGAATAGCTTTTTATCTCTCAATGATTTGAAATAAGATGGGTTTAGACCCGTAACTTTTTTGAACTGTCCCGAGAGATGATGTGGACTACTGTAACCTGTGCGATAAGCTATTTCATTCAATGAGAAGTCTGTATAAACGAGCATCTCTTTGACCTTGGCAATCCTCAAGTTTATATAAAATTTTTCCAGCGTTTGCCCCTCGTTTACTGAAAAGAACTCAGCTAAAGAATCATAATTTTTATTGAACTCAAGGGCCAAATACTCTGATAATTTAATGTGGTTATCAGATGAAGAGTTTATTTCTATTAGCTTAGTAAGCGCTTCTTTTAGATCCGACAGTAAGTTCTCTTTTTTGGTAGAAAGCAACTCAAAACCAAGACCAGAAAGAATAGTACGAACATCATCTATTTGCGTGAGTTTTACAGCCTTTTTGAGTGTTACTTTACCTAGGGAGATTTTATCTATTTCCAGGCCAATGCCTCGAAGTTTTTCACCTATGGTTTGGATGCACCTATTGCAAACCATCCCTTTTATGTTGAACTCTTTTATACTATCCATAGCTCGAATTTTTATTAGACAAAATTCGAGTGTTTGTGGCCAGCGCTGTTATAATTTAACAGGTATCCGTTACATGATTATTAGATTTGATCAATAGAGCTCCTTAAATCTGCGTCTCTAAATTCTTTGAATTTTGTGGGAGTAAAACCTGTCACTTTTTTAAATTGTGATGATAGATGGGCAACACTACTATAACCAAGTCTGTAGGCTATTTCTTTCACACTGTATTCATCATAGAATAAATATTCCTTGGCTTTTTCTATCTTTTGATTGATGATATAGTGCTCTAAAGTTGTGCCGGTGACCGATGAAAATAGAGTACTTAAATACTGGTAGTCATAATTGAGTTTTTCTGAAATGTAATAGGACCAGTTCAGATTCAAATCAAATTGATCTTTAAGGTGAATGGTGCTTATGACGAGTGACTTTATTTTTTCCAATAAAACAGATTTAGCATTATCTATTAGCTCAAATCCATTTTCGCGAATCCTTGATCTGAATGTTGTTATTCTCTCCTCTGCAGGTTCATTCAACAACGTAATTACACCCAGGCTAACGGACTCTACTTCCAGCCCTGATTCATGAGCCTGATTCTTAACTACCATGATACAACGAGGGCATACCATGTTCTTTATATATAGTTTGGTCGACACCATGTTTTCAAATTAAGAAATAGTATGTTATCTAATTTCTTTTTATACGTATAACTGCAATATAAGTAGCACAATTTTCGATTATATGACAGACAAACTTAAATTCTCCACACTAAATAATATTGACTTCAAAGTCATAATGGAGGCTTTTTATAAATCGTTTGACAACTATTTTGTCGAGTTTCCAAAAGACAACAACCTTTTTAAAGACAGGTTTACTGCAGCTAAAGTTGATTTTAACCAGTCAGTTGGGGTATTTGATAATGATAATTTAATTGCCTTCATAATCCATGGGTTGAAAAATAATACCCAGAATGAATTAGTAGCTTTTAATATCGCCACTGGCGTTGTACCTGCCTACAGAGGATTAAACCTGGTAAGCAAAATGTATGATTTTATAAAACCAAAGCTGATAGCCATGGGGGTTAGAGAGATTGGCCTTGAAGTGATCACTGAGAATATTTCAGCAATTAACTCTTATCTAAAATGTGGCTTTAAGTTGAGTAAGTATTACAAATGTTTCTCAGGTAAAATATCCTTTGTTGGTTCTTCAATTGTTGAAATGAAGAAAGTATCTAAAGAGACATTTGACTGGAGTAAAACTGAACAAAACATCTACTCATGGGAAAACCAACAAGAGTGTATCAAAAATTCTGCATTTGATTATTACACATTATACCAAGGAGATGCCCTCAACGCATATCTAATCATCAACCCTTCAAATGGATATATTCCGCAGTGTGATGTGTTAGGTGGCTTAGATGAATGTTGGGCGTCAATTTTTTACACGATAAGCAAAATAGCACGACAATGTAAAATAAATAATGTTGATAGTCACTTAACAAAGAAGGTTAAACATCTACACGATGCAGGACTTACCAATCACCTCAACCAGTTTGAGATGAAGATGATTATTTAACCGTTAAGACATTTCCAAATTAAAAAAGAGCGTAAGGTCTTCACCTACGCTCTCTTCTTCTTCCTTAATTGATAGTAAGGTTACCAATTGCCCGATCTAATTCTAGATTAGTTGTCTTTATGTCAAATACTGCTTGCAAGGAGTTCAGTTTTGCTTGATTTAGAGATAATTCAGCATCAGTGAGTTCCAAACGACTACTTAAACCAAGGCTATACCTATTGCTTACAATTTCATAGCTCTTCGAGGCTGACTGAACTATTTTTTCATTCAAATTTAACCTCTTAATCGCATCGTTAAGCTTTGATAGAATTAGGGCTACTTCAGTCTTTGCGTTTTCTTTGGAGTTTTCCAATTGTATTTGGCTTTGTTCCAACAATATTTTGGACTGCTTCACTTGAGAATTTACTCTGTTGCCTAAAAAAACAGGCATATTTAATTGTAATCCTACAAATGAAGTTTTTGGCCAACTATAGCTATCGTTGATCAAGTCGTCAGCTTGCATTTGCACACTATACTCAGCGACTGCAGCAAGTGTGGGTAATCTTCTTGACTGCGCTTCCATTACATTACTCTTATTTAATTCTACATAAAGTTGATGTAGTCTGATGTCAGTTCTGGATTCTAAAGCTCTAAAGAAAATGTCCTCGTCTTCGGTAAATTGGTAAACAGGAATGTTACTCAATGTAAGGCTGTCAAGAAGTATTATGTCAAAGTCATCATCTAACCCAAGGCTATTGCTTAGCTGTAACATTAAAACATGGTGTTGACTATGGAGGTAAGATAAATGTGTTTTGACATTCTCAACCCGGATATAGTTTTGTAAAGTATCAATAACCAACGATTTTCCTTGCTTGAGTAACATTTTAGAGTCATTAAGTGCCTTGTTGTTATACTCAAGACTTTGGTTATAAACTTTGATTACAGCATCGTTGTATAGAAGTTTATTATAAATACTACTCACCTCAATTTTCAAATCTGACTCAATATCAGCCGTAACTGTTTCCTGAATTGTATGAGAAATTCTTGAAGAGTTTAACTGGTTTTTGAGAGTTGTTGAAATAATTGGTTGATGTAAACCCATTGAGGCACCAAAGGCATTTCTACCTCCTACGGCAATGTCAACCACTGGCTGCTGATTTTCACCAACAAACGAACCTGGCATAAAAACTACCTGCCTATCGAAAAAGTAAGAGTAGCCTGTATTGGCCGAAATAGATGGCCGAAATTTACCAGAAGATTCTTTAATTTTTTCTCTTGAAAGGTCTTGTTCTAACCGCTGTGTTTTAAGAGATCGGTTATTTTCATTGGCAATCCTTAAGGCTTCCTCCAATGTAAGCGACAAGGTTTGTCCTTTAACTGCACTCCCGATAGCCAGGAATGCAATCATTATTATGATATTCTTTTTCATACGATCTGATGTTTATTGTTTAGAGAATCTTCATTTACAGACATATCTTCCAAGACTTTTTCAACAGTTTTATTATTAGATGACAGATATGAGTATACTGCCGGGATTATGAAAAGCGTCAAAATACCTGCGAAGATCAAACCTCCGGTAATAACTATTCCCAATGATTGTCTGCTGTTAAGAGTAAATGCAATTGGAAGGGCTCCAAATATCATAGCCAACGATGTCATCAGAATTGGGCGAAATCGTTGCTCAGCGGCTTTAATTGCCGCATCAAATTTAGAAAGCCCTGTGTCTTTCAAATGGTTAGCAAACTCAACTATTAGTATTCCATTTTTTGTTATTAACCCAACCAGTGTAATGATGCCAATCTGACTAAATACATTTAAGCTTTGATCAAACCAATAGAGACTGATCAAAGCACCAGTAACAGCCATTGGCACAGTCAGCATGATAATGAATGGGTCGCGTAAACTCTCGAATTGTGCCGCCAGGATCATATAAATAAGCAGCAATGCCAGTATTAGTGTAAAAGATAAGTTACCCTAACTTTCAACATAATCCCTGGACTGCCCTGCTAACGTACTCTTGAAGGTTTCTCCAAGAACTTCATGTTTAATCCGTTCCATTTCTTCAATACCTTCTTGTAAGCTAACGCCCGGTGCTAATCCTGCTGAAACTGTTGCAGAAGTATATTGATCATAACGGTAAATGGCCGCAGGGCTTATGCCCTCTTGAGTGGTAATCAGATTATCCAATGAAATCATTTGACCGCCTGACGATCTAACATAAATGGATTGTAAATCACTGACACTATTTCTATCAAGCTTTTCTAACTGACCAATAACCTCATATTGCCTGTCATCTTTAAGAAAATAACCATAACGCAAGCCCGACAATGACAACTGAAGGGTTTTCGCAATTTCTTCAATTGACACACCTAACAAGGCCGCTTTGTCGCGGTCAATATTAATTTTGAGTTCAGGTTTGTTGATTTTCAAATCACTGTCTACAAACATCAGTTTGCTACTTTGTCTTGCGGCAGCTAAAAATTGAGGTAGTACCCTCGAAATACTATCCAGATTAGACCCTTGCAAAACATACTGAACAGGCTGACCTCCACCATAGCGTGTTCCAATAGTTGGGGGCATATATGGGAATAATAGTATATTTCTGAAATTACCTGAAGCATTTGCATATTGATAATATAAATCCTGAGCAGACATTTGTCTTTCTTTGGGATCCTTAAGGTAGATTGATTGTACTGCTACATTTACAGGGGCAGGAGCCGGTATAAATGAGATAGCCACCATTGAATAAGTCTGATATAAACCTTCCGTGTTGTCACTGACATAGTGCCCTACCTCGGTCATATTCTTTTTCATAAAGTCATAAGAAACTCCTTCGGGAGCTATTCCAATGAGCATTAGGTTTGATCGGTCTTCAAGTGGTGCCAACTCTGACGGCAATTTGGTGCCTAAATAGTAAATCAGACCACCCGTACTAAAAAGAAATACCCAAGCCAACCATCTTCTTTTCATAAATGCCGTAAGCAGGGTTGCATAACCATCATTCAGCTTCACAAAAAAAGGTTCTGTGAGTCGATAAAGAACACCATCATTGTTACTCTTTTTTAATAAATAGGCACTCAACATGGGAGACAAGGTAAGCGCCACAAAGGCTGATACCAATACAGATCCTGAAACGACTATGGCAAACTCTTTAAATAATTGACCACTGATTCCTCCCATAAAAATTATTGGAATGAACACAGCGGCAAGCGTAATCGTAGTTGAAATCACCGCAAAGTAGATCTCTTTAGAGCCAGCAAATGCAGCTTGTAAAGGGCTCATACCATCCTCTATTTTTTTATAAATATTTTCCAGCACTACAATGGCATCATCCACTACCAAACCAATGGCTAACACCAGGCCTAATAAAGTCAATACATTTATACTAAAGCCGGCTATATACATAATAAAGAAAGCCGAGAGAATAGAAACGGGTATAGCCAAAACGGGGATCAAAGTAGAGCGCCAGCTTCGCAGGAAGAGGAAGATGATTATAACAACTAGCCCAAAAGCGATGAGTAATGTTTCTTCTACTTCTTTAATAGACTCGCGGACAGGCTTAGTAAAATCAAACCCAACGATTAGCTTATATTCTGCCGGAACTTCCTTACGCAACTGTTCCAAACGTTTGTAAAACTCATCTACTACCTCAATCGCGTTGGCTCCCCGTTGAATTTGAATCGCTACACCAACACCTATTCTGTCTGCCTTATCTGTTCCATTGATTATGGCATTTCTTTCATTTTGCTCCCCTAATTCAGCATATCCTATATCATTTAGTTTTACAACGGCACTTCCACCTTGTTTAATTATCATATTGTTAAAATCCTCAGTAGAAGTAAGTCTTCCCATAGTGCGAACACTCAGTTCATTATTATCTCCTTCTATTCTTCCAGAGGGTAAGTCAAGGTTTTCTCTATTTAGTGCCCGTTGTATGTCAGATGGAGTGAGCTGATAAGCAGCCATTTTTACCGGGTCGAATCTTAGACGCATGGCATATTTATGCTCGCCTACAATACTCACGCGTTGGATTCCAGGTATTGATTGAATGCGTTCTTTTATCACTGTTGAAGCTAAATGACTCACCTCTTTAATATCTCTGGTGTCACTTTCTACTTCAAGAAAAGCCACAAGATTATCAGGAGAACTTGCTTTTTCAACAATGGGAGGGTCTACGTCTGCAGGTAACTGTTTTTTTGACTTTGCAACTTTATCTCGTACGTCATTGAGGGCATCCTCCAAATTTATATCTCGATTAAACTCTACTGATATAATGCCAACTTGTTCTCTTGATTCAGATGAAATGGTTCTCACACCATTTGCTTCAGAAATGGATTCTTCCAAAGGTTTGGTAATCTTAGATGCTATCACATCTGGGCTTGCTCCGGCATAAAAGGTTATTACTGTGATAACCGGAGGCTCTGTCATTGGGAATTCTCGTACTCCTAGGTACTTCCATCCCACAATACCCAACAGTACTATTAATGAGGAGAAGACTCCCGCAAGTACCGGTTTCTTTATACTTAATTCAGATAGGTTCATGATTCGATATTTTAGTTTTTAGTTTAATGTGACTAGTTCAACAGGTACACCTGCACCAGCACGCAACATGTTAGACACCATGATAGTATCTCCATTGTTTATACCTGCAGTGATGATCGCCAGCCTTTCATTTCTCTTTGAGACAGTAACCGGAGTAATTTGTGCCAGTCCTTTTTTCACAGTAAAGACATTGTATCCATTTGCTCCAGGAATTAACGCCTCTGAAGGCAATGCAACTCCATTATGGTTCTCCATAGTTTTGAGAAACACTTTAGCAGACATCCCAGGCTTGATTAATCCCTTAGGGTTTTCTGCCAAAGCATGAACTGTGATGCTACGAGTTTGATTATCAAAGCCCGGTTCGGTAGCCACAATAAATGCCGTGAATTTGTTATCGTTACCAGAAATGGAGAATACGATTTCCTTACCGATTCCAATGGAATGAATACTGCCCTCAGGTACTGCAAATTGAATTCTTACTTTCTCTTGATCTTGAAGCTTTACAAACTCAGTTCCCGGATTTGACAATGCTCCAACATGTACTTTTGTAATACCCACTCGGCCTGCAAATGGAGCCTTAATGATTGTTTTATCTAATTCTGAGCTAAGCAACTCTTCATTGGCCAAAAGTGACTGTAATTTCGTATATGCTATGTCATACTCTTCTTGCACAACGGAATGACTTTTTAAAAGCTCTGAAAGCCTTGACTCATTCAACTGAGCTAGTTGAATTTCAGATTTCAACTGTTTGTGTTTGGCAACGACATCAGCATCATCAAGCTTATAAAGCTGTTGCCCTTGCTTAACAAAGCTTCCATCTTCAAAATAGATTTCAGACACTTTCTTTGAAAGCTCTGCTGTAATAATCACCTCTCTACTCGGAAGAATAGATCCAGCAAGCGTCAATTCCTGAGTAAGAGGTTCCAGTTTTACCTTAACCGCATCAACAGGTAGTTTAGAGATACTTACTTCTGAAGATACAGTTGAATTATCCTTGTTTTCTTTAGAGCACCCCAGCAGAAATGTCGTTGCTGTAAGGAATAGTGCAAGTTGTCTTTTGATTTGCATGTTTTTATTGATTTTGTCATGCAAATGTGGGAATGCTATGTAATCAGGTCTTTACACCTTTTTGGGTATGAATTATATAATTGCTTTAATTCAAGCAAGACTTTGTTAAATCCAATAGTGATTTTATTCTCTGTTCATTAATCACCGTAAGCTGGAATTTGCTGGTAGTTAAAATACAAAAACAGGCAGTTGAGAAACTGCCTGTTTTTTATTTTGTCGGGATGACTGGATTACTCATACCCACTAGCATGCCGCACAACCCCTCGTGAATCTTCACTACGTTCCGATTTCGAACCTTGGTGCTCATCTGAAACCATAGCGTTAAAATGCAAAAAGACAGACACAAGGTCTGCCTTTTTACATTTTGTCGGGATGACTGGATTCGAACCAGCGACCTCCCGCACCCTAAGCGGGTACTCTAACCGGACTGAGCCACATCCCGATGTCGTTGACTGTCAAAATTAAAACAAGCCTTCCAAATAACGCAAGACTACCCACTTTTTAATTTGCTTTTCTTTAATCAAGTCTTCGCTTCTGTTATCAAATTACTTGAGCTAAACAGGATTCTCTTCGTTGGATTATTAGTTTGTCGATATGGACTGTATGTATGTAGAAGCTTCATAATATACAAACCAAGTACATACCGCTTGTTGCTTTCTGATGGGGTTGTCGGGATGATCACGCTTCAAGCGTGACGACCTCCCGCACCCTAAGCGGGTACTCTAACCGGACTGAGCCACATCCCGAACATGTTGCAATATTAATGCTGACAGAGGCCCTGCTTTGTGAAATTAATCTTTAGACAACTTGCCTCTGTTACGGATCTTATAACCCTCTACACTTACGACTAACAGAAGCACAATTGTGCCCACAATGTACCACACAAATTGCGTGGTGTGCGTTACCTCTTTTTGTAGACCTCCATAGTATACAAATGATGCCCAGTAGTAAGGTGATTTCTTATCAAGAGCAATCTTCTCATCACCTAAATAGTCCAACTTCGCTTTATGGACTGCCATTGACGCCTGTTTTTCATCTGCATAGTTCTCATAAAAATAAGCCATCAATTTAGACGTAGAGTAATCATTCACTTTCCAAAGGGAAAGCATGATATTTTCAACCCCTGCATGCATAAATCCAGCGGCAATGCTTAGCGGACCTTCACCACGATATAGTTTGCCTATCCCTGTTTCACATGCACCTAGCACCATCAGTTCAGTGTGCATATTCAATCCATAAATCTCAGGTAGATACAAGTCTGAATCAATAAATGAAATAGATGGTGGCTTCAAAATACTTCCAGCAGAGGCGTGAGTAGACAAATGAACAATCGGATATTTGCCTACCTGCTTTAAGAAGGTCTGCTTTGTAGCTTTTTCATTTCTATAAAAATCTCCTTTGAAATATTTCTCAATCTCTTTGGCCTCCTCTTCAGAGTAGCTCAAATAACGTTTTGTATCGGCAAATCGTGGAAAAAAGCCCAGAACCTGCTGAGAACCTTTGGCACTCACAAAGCGCCTGGTGGTATACAAATCAGCTGAATAATGATAGAAAATGGGTGTCTTTCGTAGCAGCCAAGGCCACTGAGCATAACCCTGGGTGTCAGGAAGTGCTGTAAGCAAAGCTTCGAATGGCGCAAAATTGAGAAGCCCATCCGGAATTATCAGCACGGGCGTTTGCAAGTCATTGGGAAGCAATAGTCCGTAGAGGCGATGAGAAATTTGGGCAAATAATTCAGGTGCTGAATTTATTTTCACCTCATGGGTAAACAGTTGGCTATATTGCATAACCACCTTTCTCAATGTATCAATATTCGGATTCCGCGTCATCTCCAGCTTATCCCCATTGAGCATAAATCTGTATAAGGCTCGTCTTCCAAAAAAATACTCGATCAGTGTAAGGCCATCTTGCTGTAACTGATCTTGGAGGCTGTCATAGCTAAATGAGTGTCCTTGGCGATCGATACCCAAGGTTTGTTTTAGTTCTTTTAAATTCAACATCAATTCATTTTTAGCATTGATCAGTTGCTGGATTGTACTGATACTCGCGGACTTACCTTTGCTTTGCTCCTGAATTAAGGCGTTTTCAACTTGAGCTAGCTCATTGTCAAGTTGCTTTTTCCTACTATAAAGAGAATCACTTGACTTTAGCCACGCATTTCTATCACGCAATTCATCTTTTAGTGCTATTGACTTGGTTTGCTCGGCTATTGCAAAAGCACTTTGAGCATATTTTTCATGCCTGGTATTTTGATATAAATCAAATAAAATTGATAGTATGCTCTCGGCCCTATCTCTATTTTCCGTTTGCTGAAGCAACTTGGATTGCTTGTAATTGAAATTTTCTTTAAGCAACTCCTCCACTACAAAACTCCTTTGATAACAGGCAATGGCCGCCTCAGGTGAACCACGAGCGATATGAATTCCTGCCATCCCGTCAAATATTTCTTTCAAAGTATTCTCTGCATATAGCATGCTTTCATCTGGTAGCGCAGCTACTTGATTGTAGTTTGGTAAAAGTGCTTTCAATGCGTTTTGGTAATTGTCCATTGCTTTCTCATAGCTTCCTTTTGCGCCAATTAATCCGGCCAGCTGGACATTGAGCTTAGCTGCC
Organism: Fulvivirga sp.; assembly: GCA_039970995.1. Taxonomy (GTDB): domain Bacteria; phylum Bacteroidota; class Bacteroidia; order Cytophagales; family Cyclobacteriaceae; genus Fulvivirga. Next base: position 359,927 of record JBDVKW010000003.1, on the reverse strand, counting down.
TCCCTCGGTTTCATCAGGTGTTGAAAATTTTTGGCTGAACCCAGGTTATCGATGGCTGAAACAGTATCCTCAACAGCCAAATCTATAAGTGCCATTATAGTATATGTATTTGCCAAATAGTTTTTACTGTCCGTCTTCCTGAAATACCCAAGTGCTTCATTTGCAGATAATCGAGCCTTTTCAAACTGATTGAGCTTTAATCTATTTTTGGCTATGTTGGAATAAATCATGCCCATTTTAGATTGAAAATTAAAGTCCAGTGCCTGAGATAGCATATCAATAGCTTCATTAAAACGACCCGTGTCATGGTATACAATTGAAAGGTTAATCAAGGCCGCTACCTGTTGCTCGTTATCTTCCTGCGCCACACTTTTTAAGAGGTAACTCTTAATTATACTTTCGGCACTTTCATAATCGCCCACCATGCTGTACACATTGCCCAATGGCTTGAGACAATACTCAATTATATTATAATCACTGGGTTGATATTGCTGATAAAATCTCCATGCTCGTTCATAGGCCTGTATCGACTGCTGAAGCTGACTAAAGTTTAAATGATAATACCCTTTGTTGTTATACAGAATGATAACTGCAAGCGCTTCGGCTTTTGAAGCCGGTTTACGCCATATCTTTTCAGAAAATTTATTCAGAATCTCAATGCTTCCATACGTGGGATTTTTTAAAAACTCATCAAGATATGCAAAGGTAAAAGCTTCCAGGTTATCGGCAATTTTTAACTGCTCTGCTTCCTTTAAGAGTTGCTCCCCCTGCCTGGCTGGAGAGCGTTCAGCAGCCAGCAGAACACATGCGGTACAGCAAATAGCCCTTACTAAAGTGTACATTAAAATTTCCAGGTAAGATAAAAAGCCAATTGTGTGTTAGGTTCATTGAGTTGGTAAACATACCTCAAGCCTAAACTAGGCCCTATTCTAGACATGCCCACGTTCAAGCCCACAAAAGCTCCCGGGTTAAAATCACTGATTCCTTCATGTACTTCCAATGTTTCAGACTCATCTCTGTCAGGCATGGGCTCCTCAAATCCATCCGAAAACTCTATAAAATATTGACGCTCTATTTGCTTGTCGGCAGTATTATATAGTTTGGTACTAACCTGTACGCCTCCACCTACCCCAATAATTTTATTGAAATTATATCGGTATGAAATAGGCACTAATGTAATGTTCACGTATTCATACTCCGACTCCTCATTGGTTCTTTGTATCTCATTCAGATCTATACCATTGCCAAAAGGACTTCTCTCTTCGAATTGGATAGTCTCTTTATAAGAACCAAAACTCGCCATAAACTCAGCTTGCAAATAGCCTCTATATGGCATGTAAGGCGATGCTGTAATACCAAAAAAGTAATCCCGACTGTCCTGTAAGTCACCCATAGATCGGTAACCGGCCTTTGCACCTAATGAGAGCCCGGGCTTGAAATACGTTTTGGCATAGTTAGTAATAATCGGTTCATTTTTATCGAAGATGATAGCTGTTCTGCTTTTTGAGTTAATTTTTTCGGCCTTTTTATGAAGTTTGACCCTATACTCTACAAAGCCTTTTGTTGAATCATATTCATTGACTCCCTTCTGGTTGCTACCCGGCAGGTACACGTTTTTAAAAATAAAAGATACCTGTCCCTGGTTAAGTACAGTATCAAGACAACTGTAACTTACCTCAGGCTGCTGGTCTGGGCATATAGCACATTTCGGATGCATATCCAATACCTCCAGGGTGGAAAGATCAAGTATCGGTGGTACATCTACATCAAGCTTTATCCTTGTGGCCGGACCTTCTCCGTTGTTCTGAAATCTGATTTTATATTTCAATTTTTTACTTTTTCTTAGCCTGTAGTTAATACGTGTATCATTTACGGCCATTTTATTCGGGTCATGCGAGGTCACAATTTCCATTTCCAGGTCTTTTACCTGATGGCTTTCTGAGCGCCCATCGGGCACAAATACTCCCCGCATCTTTATGATGGCACTGGTGTCTTGTATCATTTCGGGCGTAGTCTTTATAGAAATGAACATGTTTCTTTTTGCCCCGGGAGCCATATCCTTAAACTCTACCACCAGTTTATCTCTAAACTCCTGCTCAGCTTCATCAATGGTAATATACAAGTGCTCTCTTCTAGATGAGTCTGTCTTCAAAAAATGTAAAGGCGTTACTCCTCCAATCAAGGATGCCCATTGCATTGCTGGCTGGGTATGAACAAACAAACCCGTTAAGAGCAGCTCTTCGACCTGCTGCTCTCCGTAGTGGGTTCTTACATCAAGCAGTTGAAAGTTGTCGGCATTAAACTTACGCTCATTATAATACAAATACAGCTTACCATTGGTGGCATAATCAAACTCATTAGCATAGCGCATCACAACCACCAACTCTTCTTCAGGGATGGGCTCCCTATTCTTCAAGATATCAAACGTCCCGAAATCATCACCAATAGCCGCTGAAGGCTGCCCGGTAGGTGTATCATTTACATTAATTGTTTTGGGTCGGCTTGGTGGCGGCTTACCGTTGTCATAATTATTAGTTGCCTGAAGCCTTACCTCATAAGTACCTGGCGTTTCATATACATGGTTTGGCGTTTCTTCCTCACTAAAATGCCCATCACCAAACTCCCAGAAATAAGTATAAAATGCTTCCGGTGCACCCGAGATTTGAATGAGCGGTGGGGTATCGGCAGAAAGTTGTATGCTATTGCCATTTTGATTAATTACAATAGGTGCTTCTCGGCTGGTAGTATCTACTAACTGGGCGCTTACTAAAGCGGTGCTGATCAATATAAAAGCCGTACTCAGGGTGGTTTTTCGTAGCATGTTTTTTTAAGCAATTGAAGAAAGAGGTACCTCTGAAACAAAGGCATCCTCTTTCCGTCAAGTTAAAAATTAAATTTCTACTGACATAATATTGGTTATGGCAGATCTTCAATCATTTGGATAAGTTCAGCTTCGGTGGTTGGGTTCAGGTCTCCCATTACTTCCACATGATTATCTTCAATAGTGGCTCCCTGTATGGCATAGTTGTACTGGCCATCGACTATCGACACAATAATAAAGTGCACCTCAAGTCCAATCGGTATCAATCCATAATGTTCGGTAAACAGTTCAGTACCCGGATCATATACATCAAATCTTGCAAGTGCTGTAGGTTCTCCATCGTAAGTAATGTATACCTCACAATTCGTATTGTCATACCATTCAGGCACATCTACATAAATAGTCGTTTTAGGCCTTGGGTCAGAGTACCATCTGTCAATATTAGTCCATCCAAAATTGCCAGGAAAAGCATAGTAACTCATGTTGCCATCAGGTCCATTGCCAGCATCCATTTCACCTTGTCGGTCTTCCTCCCAAACCACATCGCAGTCAGGCTCCAGGCAATCCTGGTCTTCATTGACAAAAAGCTGCATGCCCTGATCCAGCGTATCGGTAGGCGCTACCAGCATCATATTCATGCCAGGTCTCATCTGAAGCTGCTCTCCATTCTGCGTTGCATTGATAAAGAATTCACCTCCGGAAATAAGCGTAGCAATACTGCCATCCTCTTGGCGTCCTTGTGTAGGTTTATCAGAAAGTAACATACTAGCGCGATCAAACACTTCAATCAACTCAACATCTACCTCGCCCGTCACGTCATTTCCATCCGCGTCCACCAGCGAGTTGGCATAAAACGTCAGCATGGTACCTTGCTCGCCCTCTACTGTACCACCCTCCTCAATATCTACCGCAAAGCTTTGTATTGCCTCTTCTAGAAAATCAGCATGGCTTTGTGCCAGGGCTTCACCATCAGGTTGAGGCTTATCAGGCGCTATTACGTTTTCATCGTTTTTGCAAGCCGTTGTCATCATAGTGATGAGGCCAAATAAAAAAGTAAGTTTCAAAAAATAATTCAAGGTTTTCATAGTTTTTAAATTTTTGATTCACCCCTATATCAAGCTATTTTGAGTTTGTTACCCCTTCAGAAATTATTTTTTTGATTTTTTGTGAAAAAGGCACTTTTCATTGAAAAAATCACCTTTATTAGCATCTCAACTTGTTCATGGAAAGTAAACCGACACACGAAGATCAACGATATATAGAGGCACTGTTAGAAAATGACAGCGAGCTCATTGCTGATATTTATGATAAATGGGCTGACAAAGTAGTTGCTTATATTAAAAAAAACAACGGTACAGAAGCTGACGCAAGAGATATCATTCAAGACACATTGATAGTGATTTTCAGGCAGGCATCAGAAAAAGACCTTCAGCTTACCTGCCCGTTTGAAGCCTATTTCTTTTTGCTCTGTAAAAGACGTTGGCTGAATCATCTCAAAGAAAATAGCCAAAAGGAGGTAACAATTGATAACGATTTCACATCCATAGATAAGGCAGACCACCAAATGGCAGCGTCAACGGAGCAGTTTGAACAAAAGCAGCATCTCGTTAAAAGTCAGTTTGATGCTTTGAGTGATAAATGTAAAGAGCTAATATCGCTTACATTGGAAATTAAATCGATGAAAACCGTTGCTGAAAAACTTGGTGTAAGTTATGCCTATGTTAGAAAAAAGAAATCGCTGTGTATGGGACAACTAACTAAGCTTGTGCGTATGTCTAAAGCCTACAAACACATAAATGAGTAGCAATATGGAGCCTGAAGAATATGAAGAAATAGAAAAATACCTTAACCATGAACTCGCTGATGAGGAGAGACAGGCATTTGAAAAACGTATGCAAGTAGATGCAGATTTTTCTAGTTTTGTAAAGTCGTATATCAGCATCCATGAAAGCTTACAGGCAGGTGTCGATCGAGCCAGCAAAGAACAAGTACTCAAAGCTACTTTGAGGGAAGTATCGGAAAAACATTTTGATAAAAAGAATGTAATAAGCATCATTTCAATGCGCAATATATATTGGGCCGCAGCAGCCGCAATATTTCTCGCAGTCTGTTTAATATTTATCTATAATTTGCAAGACCCGGCCACTTACGAGAGATTTGCTCAACACCAATCCCTTGCACTAGCACAGCGTAGTGAAAGCAACAGTGAGTTACAGCACGCGGCTGAAGATGCTTTTAATAATGCAGATTACGAGCAGGCGGCCAAGTACCTGGCACAACTGTCGAAAGCATCACCCGATGACAACAACCTCAAGCTCTATTGGGCCATTGCCCTTATTGAGACATCACAGTACGATAAAAGTGATAGCTTGTTGACAGTAATTTCATCATCATTTATTTATAAACACACAGCCACATGGTACCAGGCATTGAGTTACCTAAAGCAAGGAAAGCTTGAAGCTGCCAAAACGCTTTTGAAGAAAATACCGGAAAGTGCTGAGAAATATGATAAAGCACAGTCGCTACTAAACGCACTATAAGTGCATACTAATTCTTCTTCAAAGACTTAAAGAATCGAGCCCAGTTAAATGGATTTAACAAAGGGTTTGGTCTCGGACCGTAGCGGTCTTGTTGCGCCTGTTGCCAATTGTCTAAATAATACCTGTGATTCATCGTGGCATCCATTGGCGTGGTGCGCAACATCAACGCCAACAGCTCCTCATTGAGATTTTCATTGTTTACCGGTTTGTCTACCGGAAGATTTAGGGCAATTACTGCCTCTTTAAATATTTCTTCTGTAGGGAAAGGCATAATCTCAACCGCCTCAAGATAGGTGGTATCAGATATTAGCTCAATGATAACTGTCATGTTATCCTTTTCAAGGTCAGGTATCTTGTAATACTGCTTTTCGTAGCCAATGGCACTAATCACCACTTCATCGCCTACCAATACGGGCATGGAAAAATAACCCACTCGGTTGGTAGTTGTTCCTCTACCCGCTTTTGGCACATACACGTGCACCCCGGGTATCCCTGAAGTGCTATCCTGGCCTAGTACAATACCTGAAAGTTGGATGACACGTTGCTTGCCCTGAGCAGCAACTTGATTAGGTGAGAAAACCTGACTACAAAGAGCTACAACTGAAAGAACTAATATGCTTTTTATAACTGTTTTAATACCTTTCAACGTATAATAAATGAGTCGAACCTCGAAGGTATCAATCAAACGATAATATTCCTTATAATGTTCGTTATTTCTTTTAATTTTGATATTAGCCACTAATAGCTATGCGATTAAAAAATTTCAGTCTTACCTTCGGATCACAGATTTTCAAGGCCTGCTCAGACGAGTCCAGAGTAAGAATACTCTACCTGATCTTTAAAAATAAAGAAATGTGTATTTCTGACCTTGAGCAAATCCTCGATTTCACACAAACCAAAACGTCCCGACATCTTATTTATTTAAAAAACTCAGGAATATTAAGCACAAGAAAACATGACCAATGGGTTTTCTACCATCTCAAAGACGAGGTTTACGAAATTATCAGTCAGATTTATAAATTTCTTGAGAAAGACCAGACTCTCAGAAAAGATTACGACACTTATAAAACAATGCATTCCAATCGCGAGTTAGCAGTAAATAAATTGGCTACCAAAAACTGGCAAAATTAAGCATGCAACAATACCGTACTATTTTTTTTGACCTTGACCATACGTTGTGGGATTATGACACAAATTCTGTCGAGGCCTTGTCAGACCTCTTTCATAAATACGAATTGCACCAAGCTAAAGGCATAACGCTTGATGGCTTTCTTGAGACATTTACGAAAGTGAATAATAAGCTCTGGAATAATTACAACAAAGGTCATATCGAGCGAGATGATATCAGACAAAAGCGATTTGATAAGATTTTGAAAAAATTTGGAATAACTGATATGGACAAGTCGCTGATGATGTCTGAAGAGTACATCAGCATCTGCCCGACCAAAACCAATGTATTTCCTTATACTTTCGAAACGCTGGAGTACCTTAAAAATAAGTACAACCTGTACATCCTGACCAACGGTTTTGATGATGTACAGCACATAAAAATGACTGCCTCGAATTTAGCACCCTATTTCAAAGGAGTGGTCACTTCGGATTCTGGTCATAGGAAACCCTCCCGCGAAATTTTTGAGTATGCGCTGGACAAAGCCCAAACATCGAATACTGAAAGTATCATGATTGGTGATAACCTGAGTACAGACATTACGGGAGCACAAAACGCTGAAATGGATGCCGTTTTCTTCAACCCTCATAAGCGTGAGCACAAAGCCACAGTTAACTATGAGATCAGCTGCATAAGCCAATTGGTTGACATCCTGTAAGGAATTTGGCCAGCTATTGGCTAAATTTGCAGACCTAAAATCGATTATAAAACAATAAATACTCATTCATATGCCAAAAGGAATATATACGGTACCTACACCGACCAATGAACCAGTAAAATCATACGCTCCGGGTTCGCCCGAAAAGCTCGAGCTCAAAAAGACGCTTAAGGAGTTTAAATCTCAGGAGATGGATGTGCCTATGTACATCGGTGGCGAAGAGGTAAGAACAGGAAACAAAATACCTATGAACCCTCCACACGACCACAAGCACGTACTTGGTCACTTTCACGAAGGTGATAGCTCTCATGTTGAGCAGGCAGTAAACGCTGCGTTAGGAGCAAAAGAGGCGTGGGCAAATATGAGCTGGGAGCATCGCGCAAGTATATTTCTAAAAGCTGCCGAATTATTGGCTGGACCGTACAGATCAAAAATCAATGCATCTACGATGCTCGGCCAATCAAAAAACTGTTTCCAGGCTGAAATTGATGCCGCTTGTGAGTTTATTGATTTCTTAAAATTCAATACACACTACATGACGCAGATCTACCAGGAGCAGCCAGAATCTGCACCTGGTATTTGGAATAGAATGGAGCACAGACCTTTGGAAGGATTTGTATTTGCTATCACTCCGTTCAACTTTACTTCGATCGCTGGTAACTTACCCATTGCACCAGCAATGATGGGAAATACAGCCATTTGGAAACCGGCTTACACGCAGGTGTACTCGGCTAACATCATCATGCAGGTATTGAAAGAAGCTGGCCTACCTGATGGTGTAATTAACTTAATCTATGTAGACGGCCCTGTAGCTGGTGATGTTATTTTCAACCATGCAGATTTCGCAGGCCTACACTTTACAGGTAGTACAGGTGTATTTAGAAACCTTTGGAAAACTATAGGTCAGAATATTGACAAGTATAAGACCTACCCAAGAGTAGTGGGCGAAACTGGTGGAAAAGACTTTATTCTTGCTCATAAATCAGCAAACGCAAAGGAAATATCAACAGCCATTTCAAGAGGAGCTTTCGAATTTCAGGGACAAAAATGTTCTGCAGCATCAAGAGTGTACATCCCTTCTAACCTTTGGGATGATGTAAAAAAATACTTGCTGGCTGACTTGAAAGATATGAAAATGGGAGATCCAGAAGATTTCACCAACTTCATTAATGCTGTTATTGACGAAAGAGCCTTTGATAAGATTGCCGGCTACATTGACAAAGCAAAAGAAAATGATATGACCGAGGTCATTGCAGGTGGTAAGTATGACAAATCCAAAGGGTATTTCATCGAGCCTACTGTAGTGCTTTCTAAAGACCCACAATCACTCACCATGTGCGAAGAGATTTTTGGACCTGTAGTAACTATCTATGTATACCAGGAAGAGCGATTTGAAGAGACTTTAGAGCTTGTAAATAGCACTTCTCCATATGCACTTACAGGTGCTATATTCTCAAAAGACAGATATGCCGCAGAGTTAGCAACCAAAAAGCTTGTTCATGCTGCAGGTAATTTCTACATCAATGATAAGCCTACTGGAGCAGTAGTTGGTCAGCAACCATTTGGTGGATCAAGAGCTTCTGGTACTAATGATAAAGCTGGTTCTGTACTTAACCTATTGAGATGGGTTACTCCAAGAACGATAAAAGAAACGTTTGTGCCGGCTACAGACTACAGATACCCTTTCCTACAGGAAAAGTAGTATTTAAATAAATCAAATTAGCCGCCTTAGTTTAGTATTAATTATACTGATTGAGGCGGCTTTTTTATTGCAAGAAGAGTAAAGAAAATTATGATAATATTACAAATCTATTAAATTTGTAACTGCGGAGATTCATGAAGCGGTGGGATAAATATTATTAAAAACACCTTTAAACCAACTAATGCCATTATTCTCTCTCTCTAAAGTTGATAAGTACCGAAATCAGCGAAGTAAATCTGATGAAGATATCATCGATATTAAATTTCCTGTAGAGCTCAAACCTATTGAGCTATTGGTGTTTGTTGTAGAAGATGATCCTGTTTTTCTTCAAATACTTAATACACACCTTTCTAAACTTACCCTTGAGGTTGGTGAAGTAAAATACCGGTTTAAGGTTAAAAATTATGCAACAGGCAACAGTTGTATCAAAGCATTGGAGAATAATCCTGACTTAATATTTCTTAACTTCTATATCAACAAAGGTATTTGTAATGCGCTCACAGGACGAGAAACCCTCAATAAGATTCTTCAAATTAATCCAAACCAAAAGGTGGTTATTTTAAATGACCTTGAGGAAAAAATGCGAGGTGCCTTTGTGGAAAATGGTCTGCGGGATTATATCATCCAGGATGAGCGTGGGTTGATCGCATTAAATAACTCCATCAAAGAAATTCTAAGCTAATTATATTAGGATTTGTCAGTGCCTGCATTAGGTAGTAAAAACTACAAACTACCCTGTATGGCAATCCTTAGAGCAATAATAGCAACCATTCACCTGATCAAATTTTTCTTTGGCTACAGATAGTGCCGCATAGCAATTATTAAAATTACCAAGAGCTATCCTGTTTTCGTCATCAGGCAACCAACTGCATCCTATTTGATGAACTTCGTGATCACCATTGCTTTGCTCATTTTTATTTACATAATATTAGCCATAATCTCCCTTTTTGCTGAGAACAGCACTGTGCTACAAATGTTTTAGTTCATCCTTTCAACCCATTTTAGCAGCCTATTTGAAAAGCCCCATTCATTATCAAACCAGACCATGAGTTTGGCATGGTTACCCATAATATGGGAAAATTCTTCATCTATGATAAATGAATGCGTATTGTGTAATACATCAGATGAAACAACAGGTTCATTAGTGATAGAAGCTATGGCTTCCATATCTCCACTAATTTGCTTTTTTAGATGAGCCATCAACTCTGCGGCACTGGCCGGGGGCTTGTCTAATGTCACCGTCATATCTGTGAGTACACCACAAGGTATCGGCACACGAGAGGTTATTGATTTGATACAACCTTCTAAATGAGGAAAAAGCCTCATCAGGCTTAAATCAAGATTGATATTCAACGGAATAATGTTGGAGGCAGAAGCTCTACTTCTCCTGATCTCAGGATAATAGGAATCCAGTATATTTTGTCTGGCACTGTATGCGTGAATTACGTTTAGGTAGATGGAAACGGGCTTGAATTCATCCAGCATGTTGATTAAAGGCGCGCTACCATTTACTGTGCAGCTACCAATAGAAAATATGGCTTCATTGCTATATGCCTGGTCATTGACTCCTGCGATATACAAAGGAACGTGCTCACCACCTGTAGTGGTCAAAATACATTTTTCGGCACCTGCCTTCAAATGTTTTTTCAAATCTTCCTGTGTGTTAAAAACACCTGTTGATTCTACTATGGTCTTTGCACCCGATGCTGCCCAGGGTATCTCTTCAGGGCTTTCTTTCTGATATACTACAACTTCATGTCCATCTATCGAAAACCCATCTGCAGTGGGCTCAATTTTGGATGTTAACGTTCCCCGTACGGTGTCGTACTGCAACAAATAAATCAGGTGCTTTTTTGGCATTATGTCATTTACTGCTACCAGTTCTTTAACCCTACCCTCTTGATGTAACACTCTGAAAAACGTACGGCCAATGCGGCCCATTCCATTAATTCCGATCATTGATTTTCATTTCTATTGATATCAAAGTTCGACAATCGCAACGTGAAAAACAGTCAAATTTGATGAATAATCCCCATTGATATCATGAAATAAAATACTAAATGTTCCTTCCATAAAAGTTTACGTTGTTGGTTTTATATGCCAATATTGACATTCGCGATAAACTACAAGATAAGCCCTCAGATAAGAATATCAGAAAAACCTTCCCTGATTTCAAAACGAAGGTTTTGAGGAGTAATAGCTTCTTTTTATAGTATTTATTTCACATTAAATGTACCTTTTGGAAGTATTCGTGTTATGCACATGAATCAATCCATAGGTCATATGCTACGTTTAGTAATTCTTACTGCAGTATTTATTCATCTTCTCCCACCTGGCCACGCCCAGGTGTACTCTTGGAATATCGACTCTCTATACTCCACATCAAAACGAGACATTAAAGTTTACGAAAAGCTCAAAAAAACGGGTCTGAGATATAATGAAAAACAACTGGAGATCACCAACATTGAGGCCTGGAAGCCTTTCCTGAAATCGAAAAACAATATGATTGTGGTTGGAGAGCAACAGTATACCTCGGAGCATCTCCTGGCCTCGATTATCGCACAATACGCCTCTTCTCATAATGATGCAGAGACTAAAACATTCGAAAAATATTTAAAGAACCTTTCTAACAAACGGCTATTTGGTAAGCCCTTCCGTAGTACGCAGTATCAGAGAGAAATATTTGTAATTGATACATTCGACAACTCGGGCGACCTTGATATTGGTATCTATTCTAGACAAAAGTTAACCACCATCACGCTCTCCAGTCATAAGATTAACTGGCCAGATTCGCTGAAAGTTTTTGAAAACAATCCTTGTGAACCATTCTATCGTTCCATGTATTATACCGCGATTGATGATCAAATATCGCATCTCCAGTACCGAAACTACAGACCTCGTCCGGCAGAAAATTTCAAACACAGCTATACATTATATTTTGACAAAAACAGTACGGCTTATCAGTGGTCAGAAATACAGGAAATCATTGACTTCTTAAACCAGGAGCGACTTTCTATCAATCATGCTGAAATCAATGCCTTTTCTTCTGTGGAAGGTGATAGTATAAATAATGCCAAACTTCACACAAAAAGAGCGGCAGTACTCATGCAGACTTTAGAACAATTTCATGATGAAGACATGACCATTGACATCAACATGCAAGAAAACTGGTCGAAATACAGAGAGCAACTTCATGAAATTGAGGACCATCTTTGGGATGAGTTGGGCAAGTCTGAAATAAAGGCATTGCTTAGAAACGATAGCATTGAAGAAGCTCACGAGCCATACCTACAAGTGCAACGAAAAGCTGAAATGCAACTAACATTGACAAGGCGGCTTACGAATGAACAACAAATTGAAAGCATCGAACGGGACTACAAAAAATTCATCAAGCTGTTTTATGTGCTGAAGATGAACAGCTATGCCAACTACCAGAATAAAATTGTGCTCAACAAAAAATTACAGTATTGCCTCTCGCAACTGATGTCTATTAAGCTCTATGCAATTAAAATGCTGAGCCGGGATAAATTACAATATGAGGATGTACGTTCTCTATGGGACGATGTCTATTATAAGGAAGAAATTTTGGGCGATTTCTACACTATGAGAAAGGCATTCAGAGAGGGCAATACAATGAATAATGTTCCAATTGAAACCATCCTTTTAAACGCCTACCGTGAGTTTCTCGGTATGTGGAAGGCCAATGCGATAAATACAAAAGATCCAAATTTTCAAAGGTCACTACTCATTCTTAATGAAACAATGAACCTCATCAAGCGTGAGAAACTGGCTCCGGAGTTCATTTTTAAGCTTGAGTACCCAGAGGCTGTTTCTCATGCACATTTAAAAGCAGCTCAGAACGATTTCGTAATTCGATATAACATTAAAAAGCCTGAAGAACGCAACGGGGATATTGGCCCGGAACCATTTAGCCTAAGCTGGATGCAATCAGATAAAGGCAAGGCCCACTATCAGCTTATAAAAAATATAGCCGGAGTGAGCTTTAAACCTTATCTGGGAGAAGAAAGGATGTACATCAACCCACGCCATGATGTATTTTATCAATTTGACTTACTTGAGTTTTTGATCTTCAATGTAAATATTTGGAACCCAAAATCAAGTGAATTGTATGACCCCGAAATAACTCCGAATAATATGCACAGGTTACTAAAAACATTATTCGAGATCGATAAAAAGCTTTGTCCAAAACAATTGTATGCACTGGCCATTCAGTTTCACCAAAAATACCTGATATTTAGTTTAAATCAGGAAGTCACAAATCGCACCTGGTATTCATATGATTTCATCAGGAATTATTATTTATCGAAGGCTGATCTGCTTTCCCACAGACAAGCAGAAGAAATAAGTAGTTTGTTGCTCCGATTCAATGAAAAAGATTTTTTTAATAGACCCTATGCAGATGCCATCAAACTCAGGAAAATGAGTTCATCAACAGGCAGACTAGTAACCAACTAGTAGCCCAATAAGAAACATTTTCTTGGAAGTATTAATGAAACATTTTATATTGATTTCCAGTGAGTCGGAAATTCACTATCCACCATAAATAATTAACCCAAGCATAGCTTGGGTTTTTTACGTACATAATTATGTTAAGATGGCATACCCAAAACCTGTCAAAAGAAGTACTATAATTAAGACAGTGGTTACGATTTTATCATTCATGATAGTATTGATATTTGCCCCAAGACTTGACGGACCACGAATGATTGCTGATGTTCAGTTTAACACAAAAACAGGTGGTAACGGCTTAACCAATATTGGTTGGTTATTACTTATTGCAGTTCCCATATCTACTTATTTGATAACAAGTATTGTATTAAAACTGAGTAAAAAAGACTGAAGCTATAAGCAATTACTTCCAACTCAAATTCCACAATTCACCTGGCTGCAGTTCCTTTGATATTTTATTGCCAGACAACTCAATTAATTAAATGACGCCCTACTTAAAGAATATATATTTTCTATTATTCATTTTTTCAAGTCATTTGGTAGCCGCTCAAAATTCTACTGCATTGACCAATGTCACACAATTAACGAGCGTTGTAGATACTGTCGCTATTAAAAATAATCATGCCAAGGTTCTGATTACATGGTTGAATGACACTATTGAATTAAGCACCTTGATTCATCCTGTAAAATATAACCTTGATGCAATGAGGAAAATGAAGAAGGATTCTTCCTTTACTCCTACTCCTGAAGAGGAAAAAAGCGCCATAGACTTTATCAAGACGGCCTCTCAAAATTGTTTTAGTTATGCACTACAAAAGTACTTCACCTATCATTGCATGGCACCAGACCTGATTTTCAATAAAAATACGGCCTTATCAAAAGGGGCCATTGAAACAATTATCGAAAACACGTTTGTCAAAACGAACGAGTTTTCGACCAAAAAGAAAAAACATTTTAAAGACGCTATAGCAGATGGAGCATTAATCATTTTTAGAAATAAGCATGACTGGATAATACATGCATTTTACTATGAAAATGGACTTTTTTATTCGAAAAATGGAGCGTGGGCTGCTCAGGAATACAAGCAGATGAAAGATATTTTTAAACGCTATTGGGATACGAAGCTTGTCCAATTCTATACGCTGGATACTCAAAAAACAGACACTTTCATCGCAAGGCATGAGTAACTTCTCTGTTCTCTTTTAGATTGAATCATTTGAAATTTAAATAAAGCCTCATTACTTCAGACTCAAACTCCACAATTCCCCAGGCTGCAGTTCTTTTGACATTTCACTACCAGACTGATTTACATTTATAGTAGAATTGGTCGTACCAATGGATTGTATGATGAGTTGATCATCTTTCTCCATCATATGGATGTCCGATCTTTCAGAAAACTCAATAGTTTGATTTTCCCTCTTTAAACGAGTCACACCGAAAAAGTATGTCTCGTTGTCATAATAAGTCGATTTTGTGTCAACTTATTTCAGGACGGGACACTTAAAACAAAAAAAGCCAGCATAAATGCTGGCTTCATCGCTCCCCCTCTTGGACTCGAACCAAGGACCTACTGATTAACAGTCAGCCGCTCTAACCAACTGAGCTAAGGGGGAATAAATTTTAAAACTCTCTCAACTCTGCCGCTCTAATGCTGACGCTTACGGTCAGCATCCTGACAAGCTACGCTTCGTCAGTGACCAACTGAGCTAAGGGGG
The DNA here is from genome assembly GCA_039970995.1 of Fulvivirga sp. GTDB lineage: Bacteria > Bacteroidota > Bacteroidia > Cytophagales > Cyclobacteriaceae > Fulvivirga. Next base: position 344,853 of record JBDVKW010000003.1, on the reverse strand, counting down.
AATTTTGATAGTACAATCACTCGTTTGTGAAGGCCATTTTAAGTGTTTCTCTCAAAATGGAATGCAATATTAGAGGTTCGATTTTAATTATGCAATACTTAATTTCAAATTTTTTAAGAATAATATCTTTATCTAAATCACATTACGAAAAGTATGTAAAAATACACCAGTGTAAATGCTGATAAAAACACTAATCCGGCTAATGCAAGCCATTTTAACCATCTCTTTGGTCGTAATACCTCATCCACCTCTTTTGAAAATATTACCTTATAATTTAAGAAAGCCGCAAGTGGTGCTATCACAAAAGAAACAATAGTTGCCAGATCGACCAGACTCTTCAAATCATTTAAAAATTGGGATATCACTAAAAAGCCACCAATGCCGGTAATTACAATCCAAAAGTAATAATTATGCTTTGGCTCGCTTCCTCTAAGTAGTTTAGTAATGCGAGTCATTGTGCGACCGTAACCATCCAAAACGGTAATGGTTGTACTAAACATGGTACTAAATGCAGCAGCAGCTATTATCAAATAACTCCATTCACCAATTGAGGCCGTATACATGCTTATAATCTGACCCGCAAATACTGGTGAACTATTAGAAAGTTCGGTACCAGAGCCATACATGACCAAGGCACCTAATGATAAGAATATACAGGCTAGTATGGCAGTGAAGATATAACCGATATTAAAATCTAATAAAGTTTCCTTCATAGTGGGCCTATACTTGGTTTGCTTTGTACGTGCCTCAGCCCACAATCCAGTCCAGGTAGACATATCTACAGCGGTGGGCATCCAGCCCATTAGAGCAATTAAGAATATAATGCCACTCGCATTTAATACCTCCTTAGGTACAAAGCCCTCTGCCGTTGGGGGTCTGCCATTGATTAGCGCTGCAACAAAAGCTATAATTGTCGATAATAATAAAACTGCACTAACCACTTTAAGCAGGCTATCTAATGCATTATATTTACCACTAGCTAATATTACAAGGCACACCAATAATATAATAACGGCCCAAATATCTGTGGTCAGATCAAACCCCATCAAATTTCCTAATAAGCCTGCCGCTACAAATGTAACAGCTGCTGTAACGATAAACATGGTTACAAAACTCATAATACCATAAAGCCACAAAATCCATTTTCCGACTTTTGCATAGCCGTCAAGAATACTTACACCTGTAGCTCCTGTATACCTCGAGGAAAACTCAAAAAATGGATATTTGAACAAGTTGGCAGCGATAACTGCTCCTAATAGAACAAAACCATAGTCTGCCCCCGCTCGGGTTGATTGCACAAGGTGAGAAACACCAATACACATACCCGCAAATACAATCCCAGGACCTAGTGCTTTTAGCAAATTTTTAAATCTGTCGTTCATAGGTTTTTAGCTAAGGCGTAAATATATCAATTCCATAATTGTAGCAAAAGTCTTAATTTCATGTCATTTTGTCTTATTTATAGACGTATTATGACTATAATATGTCATTATGGCGCTTTTTGCTGCTGTTTAGTCAAATAATTCCTGTTGGTACAATTTTCAATGCATGTGGTATTAAATAAGTAATTGTTAAATCAAAACATATTAAAATTATGACACTAGTAAGATATAACCCCCTCGCTGATTTTGTTCCAAGTACATTTGGAGACATGTTGGAAAATGCATTAAAAAATGAGTCCGCTACTCACTTTACACCTTCGGTAGATGTAACAAAAGACGAAAAGCAAATTGAGTTGCACATGGTTGCACCGGGGATGAGTAAAGAGGATTTCACTATTGATTTGAATGAAAATCAACTCACTATTTCTGGCGAAAGAAAATTGAATGAGAAGGCAGACTTCATTAAAAGAGAATCAGCCTATGGTAAGTTCTCCAGAACTTTCACCCTTGGAGACAACATAAATACTGATGATATCAATGCCTCATACAATGACGGTATACTGAAAATGACTTTACCGCTAAAAGAAGTGAAAGTAAATAAGGCCACAATTAAAGTGAAGTAATAAATTGCTCAATCAGAGCAAATAAAAAAGGCCATCCGCAAGTTAAGCGGATGGCCTTTCTATTGAATATCAAAATTGCTTACTCTCCTAATCTATTTCTTAATAGAAATTCTACGTAAGCTTCTTTATAGCTTTCTACTTCAGGAGCTAATTTAATTGCCTGCTCATAGCTTGTCAAGGCATCAACCAATAAGTTGTTTTCTTCATAGAAACCAGCCAAAATATATTTATTCAAAGCAGTCTCTTCATCAACATCAGTCATCAACTCATTCAGTGTTGATTTTACCTTTTCTGCATCAGCTTCTGGTAATCTTTTGATAGCATGAGTGCTTGATTTTACAGACTCATCATCTTTAGATCTCACTGATAATAGCACAACGTTTTCTTTAGACAATTGCTCATTTTTAAGATCTATCTCTATGTTAGGCTCATCAGTTTCTATGGTCAGAAGCTCATCGCCAAACATATTGTTAAGTGTAACGATGTACATGTTATTATTACCTTCTAACGAATCCCATCTGATAATAGCTTCATCATTAAATACACCTACAGAGCTAGGCATAAATACGGTGATGGCGTCATTTGAACCTCTGTGCACAGCTCCAGTTGCACTTAGTCTGTTCTTTTTACCTTCTGCTGACATTTTACTCAATACAAAATCAGCATACTTACTGGTTACGCTAGAACCACTAGTATTAATTTTTGCAGCAAGATCAGCTACTTTGTGCATCCCGCCTTCTTTAATTTCTATTGTTTTACCTGTCGCATGGATCAAACCAAGGTAAGAGTTATCAGACAATTCTAATTCATCATTCTCCTGAAGTGATGCTCCGGTTTTTAGGGGTTGCCACTCGGCTCCTGACTTTACTTTATTATCCCCTTTGTTGGCCAATACTTTGAATGTGTAACTCTGACCAAAAGACACGCTAACTACAAATAACATTAGCGCTAAGATTGACAATTTACGTTTCATGATTTGGTTTATTTAATAATTTTAATATTCAATACGATTTTTTATGTATTTAACCTTATATACCGCTAGTACTACAATGGTAAACAGAAGGTTACGATTTTTTATGTATTTGCCTCTTCATCACTATCAGCTGCCTTCTTTTTAGAACCTAAATTTACAACTTTAGCCAAAGATTTCTTACTAAAAAGGTTTTTAATGACTCCATAGTACACTTCTAGCAAATCTCCGGCCAAAGCAATGGCAAATAATCCAACCGTGAGCTCAAGTTTAAAGCTCTTCCATGAAAAGACATATATGATCAGAAAAAGTATGAGCAGTACCTCAATCACCTGAATGAGCTTAGTCGTACCATCATACCATGCTCCCATCTTTCTATAAATAATCGAGAATAGCAACACATTCAGAAAGCACAGAATCACACCCAATAAGTTTTCGGTAAATTCACTGAAACTATCTACGTAATCTCTATTTAAGATCATTGAAACGATATTAGCGTGAATTACCGGCCCATACATGTCAGGGTTGGCCCGGCCTGCAATTTTAGGATTTAGCGGGGTAAAAAACTTATCCTCCCATTGTGCAGCGCCAAATTCCTCACCTAGATAACCGAAAAGTACGATCTTATCTTTCAAAAGCCCAGGGACAAAATCTTCGCGCAATACCTGGTCCCAATCCAGGGCATAAAAGCGAGTTGAAAATTTATCCTCTTCGAAGAAGTTTACAAAGTCACCACGAAAGTTGATAATTTCATACTCGCTACCTCTTTTTAAAAGAGGCTCCAATGAAGTGGAATCAAACAAATAAGCTAATTGAGCAGCGAATGCCACATGTGTTGTATCTCCAATAACCTCCCTTTGAGGTGGAAAAGCCCTACAGATTTTAACATCATCTTGATATCTCGCTTCGGTATCAAGATTGACCAGTCCCTCGTAAATATCATCTCCCGTTCTAAACATACTGTCAGAGCGGTAGTAGACGTCATATAACTCTTCCCCCAGGTGTATTTCTGCTAAAGAGTCAGACTGCTGTACCATAGAGGCCATTACAAGTTTAGACTTAAGGTTAGCAATGGTAAATGATAGGCTCATAGACCCTAAAGTATCCCCCAGATATCCTTTAAAAAAACCATCCATTCCAATCACAGCAGGTTCATATTTATCAACAGTTTGCAGTTGCTGGGCAATACCAGCACGATCTAATGGTCCCATATTTACCAACACAATACTGGTATCAGGTGGTAATGGATCCCGTAGTTTTGAAAATGCATAATCGGTCATTTCCATATCTGCTAGTGCTTCACCAATTGGATCGAGCGCATCGAAAATTCTGAAGGTTGAAATGTTTTGGATGATGAACATGAAAACGTATATGAAGACAGTAGCAAAGATGCTATCAATCCATATATTACTTTTTACCTTTCGTTTAGCCATCTATAAAGCGTCTTTGGTTTAGAGATATCGTTCAATGTAGCAATAAAAATAAAAATTCACTAATTGCCCACCTACTTAGGCAGCTACTTGTTATTTTAGCCTTCCATGCAGTCTAATAGAAGAAAACGACTACCAGCCTCAGCTTATGTTGAAGGAGTACTTGCAGGTGACACCGTTATGCTCAGTAAGGCCATTACGCTCGTAGAAAGCAGCCTTCATAATGATATGCTCCTGGCCGAAGAAGTGCTCGCCAAACTGTTGCCTCATACTGGTAACGCCATCAGAATAGGAATTACAGGGGTGCCTGGTGTTGGAAAAAGCACTTTTATTGAGTCCGTTGGAAACTATGTGGCAACTGATCTAAATAAAAAACTTGCTGTACTCGCCATTGACCCAAGTAGTCAACGCACCAGAGGCAGTATTTTAGGTGACAAAACCCGCATGGAAGAACTTGCGCACAATCCTAACGCATACATTAGACCGTCTGCCACGGGCTCATCTTTAGGCGGAGTGGCCAATAAGACCAGGGAAACCATGCTTTTGTGTGAAGCGGCAGGTTTTGAGGTGATATTTATCGAAACAGTAGGTGTAGGCCAATCAGAAGTTGCTGTGAAAGGTATGGTTGACTTTTTCCTGTTGCTAATGCTTGCAGGTGCCGGAGATGAACTGCAAGGGATCAAAAAGGGCATTATGGAAATGGCTGATGCTATTGCCATCACAAAGGCAGATGGTGACAATGTAAAAGCTTCAAAACAAGCAGTTGTAGAATATAAAAATGCCCTTCATCTATTCCCTCCATCAGAAAGCGGTTGGTCACCAAAGGTGGTTACCTGCTCCGCGTTAACTAAAGAAGGAATTGACAAGGTGTGGGAGCTTACCGAGGAGTATTTCAGATTCATGAAAGAAAAAGATTTGATTGAAAGTGTCAGAAAAGCACAAAATATCAACTGGATGCATGAAACTATTGGCTATCAACTTAAAAATCAGTTTTACAACCGACCAGAAGTAACTGACCAGATTGCAACCATGGAGAAAGCGGTAGGACAAGGTGAGATTACACCTCAGTCAGCAGCAAGAAAATTGCTTGGATCTTAACTAGGCCTTACCTGAAAATTGTTTTTAGTTTCCTGTAGCTTTAGTTTTCATTTTTTGGCTTGACCCAAAAAATGAAACAAAAAAGGTCAAGGCTATGATAAAATAAGCTAAAATTTGATCTAATCTCCTAAAATTCAAAAAACTCGTCTCTGACGTTCCTCACACAATTTGAATTTTTACGGAGTTTCTCTCAAATTTCTTAACGCAATTTTCTCAAAGGCCGGACGCTTTGAACTTTAGAATCAGGCACCAAATTTATTAGTAAGGGCAGGTCTATTCACAAGGAAAAAGTCATCTAAGCTAGTTTAATTCCAGTCCGAGTCACAAATGGTCAATTAAGTTGACTTAATTAATTGTCAATTACTAAGTCGGCAAACCAAAATTTAGAACTGACCAACTCTATCGAGCCATCATCGTTTTTTTTGTTGTACTCATAAGACTTCGACACTACTTCATTTACGCTTAACTCAATAGGAAAATGAAACAGCGGCCCATCATACACAAACGTATGAAACTCACCATTTTCACCACAGACATCCACCTCACCGGTTAGGTTCTTTACAAACGACTCATCAATAGTTTGACCTACATCTGTTTGGTTAAAATGCTTGGCATCTGCTGCACACAGCTTCGTTTTGTATCCTAATTTTAAAAACTCCGACATAACTTCATCTGTAGATGCATTCCAAAGTGGATAAACCCCTTCTAAACCTGATTTATGAAGCATTTTTTCTCTGTATGATCTTAAATCTTCCAGAAAGATGTCTCCATACATAACACCTTCGAAATCTTCATTTTCCAGGTTCGCAAAGTATGACTCCATTAATTGTTCGTAATTGTTATGACCAGGACTCGCTTTCAAGTAAAGCTTCTCGAGAGGCAAACCTAAACTTGCTGCTTGCGCATCAATGAGTTTTTCATGCACCCCATGTAACCCCACTCTTCTTAAGTCAGCGTCTATAACTGTATGCAAGTGATCGACCTTATACTCACCTGACCTGATGATGCGGTCTAAAGCAAGCATAGAGTCTTTCCCTCCGCTCCACGCTATGGATATTTTTTTCTGGTCTCTAGTCACTGGTCATTTGGTTTTTGGTCAAATCTTACGATAGTCATACGGACAATGTCTGCATCCACTTTTGCAGCAATAGCCTCTTTTTAGATGATAAGCCTCAGTAAAGACGTACAAACCATTTTCGATGTAGTACATCTTTTCTTCTTTAGAAGATTTTTTGTTTTCTGACATTACAAGACTTGTATTGGGTTTTTATCGTCATCAATCGCTACAAAGGTAAACTCTCCATTGATGGCTCGTTCGCGATCTTCAGAGTACATCTGCTCTATAAAAATTTCGACATGCACCTTTAGACTCGTCTTTCCTACATGAGCGACTTTTCCTTGAAGTTCAACAAGGGTACCCGCAGGAATAGGGTGTTTAAAATCCACTTTATCAGATGAAACAGTCACTACTCGTTTCCGCGCAAATCTCGTTGCGGTGATAAACGCAACCTCATCCATCAGTTGAAGTGCAGTGCCTCCAAATAGCGTATCGTAATGATTTGTAGTATTTGGAAACACTGCCTTAAATATGGAAGTTTTAGATTTTTCTATGCGTTCTTCTATTGTCATGCCTAAAATTTATGTCCTACTTTAAGATACAAACTTCTGCCCCGAGTGTTAAAACCATTTATCTCCTGGTAGTCTTCATTTAGAAGATTTTCTAAACGTAATGTGCTATAAATCTTTGTTGAAAACTTATAATTAGCGTTAAAGCCCACCAATGTATAACTGGGAACATCCTCAGCGTTTAAAGCCCCAAAAGGACCTAAAGACGGATCGTAAAAACTATCTGGCCTAGAGTCAACTATTCTCAAGTTACCCGTTAAAGTAAGTTTCTCTATTGGGCTATAAGAAAGCTGTGTAAAAACTTGGTGTGATGGTCGTCTCACTAACCCTTCAGATTCCTGATTATTGTTAATGAACAGTCCATTGTTAAACAACTGCACATGATTACCTGCTATATAGCCTTGATCTATATCATCAGGACTAAAATTGTATGATCCATCAATAAAAGTAAGGTTGGCATTGAAATGCAGTTTTGCTGAAATCTGTGCCTCCACACCCAGCTCCATGCCTTTCACAGTCTGTTCCGCAATGTTGATGTACGTGTCACCCAGGTAATCTAAAAATGAAAGTGAATTAATGTCTGTATTACCATTCCACAGATACACGTACTCTATTGCATTCTTTACTTTGGTCTGATAGATAGCTGCTGTGAGTGAAATATTCTTTTTGATTAGCTGCTTATACCCCAACTCAATTGTAGTAGATGTCTCTTCCTCCAGGTTAGAATTACCTCGTGTGGTGAAATTAAACTGGCCATTGGGATCGTAAAGCTGGATTAAAGATGGGTTATTGAATCCTTCCGCATAAGAAAAATATACTGTCGATTTATTAAATCGATATGCCGGACTTAGCTCAAAAGAAACGTTGGAGTAATCTTCATTGATTTCACTGTATCTACCTGCCAGCGTTAGCGCAAAACCATCCAAATCTATTAACTCTTCAAAATCAAAGTTTACAGACCCAAAAAGGTAATCTGTTGTCGTAGATAAATCAACGGAGTCGTAGTTTGTTGTTTGCTCAAACAAACCAAAAGGACCATTAGAGTAAACATAGCTCTCTAAATCCATTTCCTCATAATATCTGCCTATCCCTGCCAATGCCGTGACGCCATGCTGTGTGTACGAAGTTTGTAACTCATGCGTAGCCAATTTTCCTGCTGTAGTACTACTAAAGTATTGTTGATCGTAATTCCCGGCCTCATCAACAACAGAAGAATCATTTAAAGACAACCTTTCTGATGATGTGACACTTCCATTGAATTTGAAACTCCAACTATTTATATCGTACTGAGCTCCATAGTTAAAAAAATCTCGATCAAACTCAACAAAATAATTATCATCATCATTAAAGGCACCCTGATCGATATCTGCCCTTTGATCTGTTTTCTTGTAACCTACAAACACTTTCAAATTTTCTCCATCAAACCCGATCTGAGCCGACAGGTCGGTTTTCGAAAAATCATCATTGTCATTAACTCTAAAATTATCTGTAGTTGTGGTATCTCTCGCAGCATTCAATCCATTTGTGTTATTATTAAAAATGGTTCCGTTTACATAAAAACCATTATTCCCGTAATTGATAAAAGCAGATTGCGCGGTTGACAATCCTCCATTGCCTAGCGCACCTAATTGGGCCTGAACATCTCCTGACAAACCGTCTTTCCCCTCTTTAGTAATGATGTTTACCACACCACCGATAGTACCTGTACCATAGATGGCACTGTGCGATCCTCTTAAAATCTCAATACGCTCTACATTGGAAAGTGAAATTTCTGATAAATCTATTGCTCCATTAGGGGTTGATGGATCAGTAATTCTAATCCCATTAATCAAAATACTCGTTTGATTGCTGTTGCTGCCTCGCATGAATAAAGACTGATTGGCTCCGGGTGTTTGCCCGGAACCCACAACGTAAATCCCTGTTTGGTTTTCAAGCAGTTCTCCAACTGTATTGTAAGGCAACTCGTTAATCGTTTTTGAATCAATTACATCGATGCTTCTTGCTGCCTTTAGTACCTGTTGTGGCGTGCGAGTGGCGGTTACAACCACTTCTTCTAACACTGTTTGAAGCGTGTCCTGCTGTGCCCACATCAATTGTGACAGCAGCATCATTGCTCCTAGTAAGTAAATCTTTCTCATAGCTTTTTTAAATAATTTTTTAAAAGTTTTAAACTATGAGCCTTAGGTAAGATGGAATAAAATGTATCACAGGCGTTGCTGTGGTATTTTTACTCGTCACTTTTCTCCCGAAAGCTCTGAATTGTGTGATTACTAGGCAGGTCTCCTGGCTTTCCCGACTTTAGTGACCTTCCCATGCTGTTGTGAATTGTTAGCACAGTGGTGTGAGACTAAAGCAAATTTCCACGCCTTGGCGTGATCGGGACTACAGTTGCGGGGACAGCTCCGGAATTTCAATGAAGATCACCGGATTCCCTTTTCATACTGACGACCATGAATGGCATCAGTAACCCATAATCATGGCAAAGTTAGTAAAATAGTTTATACGAGGATGTAAATTGTTTAATATTGCCACAACTACCATTAAACAAATATGAAATACTGGACTGCGCTATTTATTATAGTTTGTATTTGCTCATGCTCCAATAAAAAGAATCCAGAAGAGGTCTTCAACCCTGACTCTACTGGGTCAAAAATGGAGTTGAGTTATGCCTCAGGCTTTGAGGTTACTTATAAAAATGGGGCCACGTGGGTTGAAGTCCCACAGCCCTTTCAGGGAGCGGAAAAAGGCTTTACTTACTTGCTCGTTGATAAAGGCGCGGAGATACCAGCACATGATTCGGATGTTCAAGTCATTGAAGTGCCTATAGATAAAATTGTGTGCACCTCTACTACTCATATTCCATTGCTAGACTACCTCGATGAATCTGAGGCTTTGGTTGGTTTCCCCACGACAGATTACATAAGTTCTACCAAAATGAGAATGCGCATTGATGCAGGAAATGTCATGGAGCTAGGTGTTGATAATGAAATGAACCTAGAGCTTTTAGTAAGTACTGAACCTGACATGGTGATGGCCTATACCATGAGCAGCGATTTCGGACAATACGAGCAAATACAACAAGCTGATATCCCGGTAATAATTAATGCGGAATATTTAGAATCCCATCCACTGGGAAGAGCAGAATGGATAAAATTTATGGCGCTCTTCTTTAAAAAAGAATCAAAAGCAGACTCCGTATTTTCAGAGATTGAAAAAAACTACAACTCCTTAAAAGGAAGCGTTAAGGGTGTTGCTGAAAAGCCTACTGTTCTTAGTGGGGTTGTGTATGGAGATACCTGGTATATGCCGGGTGGTGATAATTATGCTTCAAAAATTATTGATGATGCCGCTGGCAACTACTTGTGGGCTGATGATTCATCATCGGGGTATTTAGAGTTAAGCTTCGAGGCAGTGTATGAGAAAGCGCATCAAGCCAATTATTGGATTGGCGTGGGTTCATATCGCTCCTTAGAAGGCATGAGTAGCACTGATAATCGATATACAGATTTTGAAGCATTTAAAAATGGAAATGTTTACACCTATGACGCCCGAAAAGGTGCAAAAGGAGGAAGTGAATTTTTAGAGTTGGGTTATTTAAGGCCAGATCTGATCTTAGATGATTTAATCAAAATACTGCATAAGGATAGTATAAGTAATGATGACTTGTTTTTTCATGGACAACTTAAATAATGGCTATTACACAAAGTGGCTCAAAGGTTCTCAAAGCGCCACAAAGAACTCTCTTAGAGTAACTTTGTGTATCCTTAGTGAACTTTGTGAAACAATTATTTATGGATAGAGAAAATAAATTATCGAAAGATATTATAGGTTGTGCCATTGAGGTACATAAAACTCTTGGGCAAGGGCTTCTTGAATCTGCATATCAAACTTGCCTAATGCACGAACTCAGGAGTAAAGGTTTAGTAGTTGTCAGTGAAATCCCAATGCCTGTTGTTTACAAAGATATTAAATTAGACCACGGCTACAGAATCGATTTATTAGTTGAAAATAGGGTTGTTATTGAGATCAAAACAGTTGAAGCGTTTACTGATGTACATTTAGCTCAGGTTTTAACTTACCTTAAACTAGGAAACTACAAACTAGGATTACTCATCAACTTCCACACAAGCTTACTTAAACAAGGGATCAAAAGGATTATTATTTAGTATGGTCAATAAATACAAATACAAACTCCTGATTTGGCTACCCATGGTAATACTGGGACTGTTCTTCATCGATATATCTTTGGGAAGTGTATATATTCCTTTAGAAGAGGTATTTAATATTTTGATCGGTGGTGATGTTGAAAAAAGCAGTTGGCAAAATATCATCCTGAAATTTAGAATTCCCCGAGCATTAACCGCCATAGCAGTAGGAGCCGCATTGGCAGTAAGTGGCCTTCAAATGCAAACGCTTTTCAGAAATCCACTGGCAGGACCATTTGTATTGGGCATAAGTTCTGGAGCTTCGTTAGGAGTAGCTTTATTGATGCTTTCTGGCAGTTTAATCACATCCTCATTTTTTACATCTGGTCTGGGCAACTGGCTCACCGTAATAGCGGCAAGTTTAGGGTCTGGGTTGGTGCTTATGCTTGTAGTGGCTGTATCTATTCGTGTGCGCGACAGCATGACATTATTAATCATCGGGCTCATGTTTGGAAGTCTAACAGGGGCGGTGGTCAGTATTCTTCAGTATTTCAGTACTGGTGACGAAATTCAAATTTATCTCTTCTGGACCTTTGGAAGCCTTGGCGGGTTAAATATCGATGAGTTGCAGGTGTTGGGTGTGATTGTAGCAGCAGGACTTGCAGTGACTGCATCAATCATTAAACCACTTAACGCTCTTTTATTAAGTGAAAATTATGCACGCAGTATGGGCGTGAATATTAAATCATCCAGACTATTGATCATACTTAGCACGAGTTTACTTGCAGGCTCTGTTACCGCTTTCTGCGGTCCTATTGCTTTTATAGGACTAGCAGTGCCGCATCTTACCCGGCTTTTATTTGATACCTCAGATCATAAAATATTATTACCTGCAGTGGCACTTACAGGGACAATCATTATGTTGGTTTGCGATATTATCTCTCAGGTGCCGGGCAGTCAAAGTATATTACCTATCAACGCGATCACATCGCTATTAGGGGCTCCTGTTGTAATCTGGATTATTCTTCGCAAAGGCAGCATGAAAAATACATTTGCATCATGACGGCTACGCAACATAAACACATCAACCTCCAAACTGATCAATTAACTGTTGGTTATTTCAATGCCAAAGAACTAACACCGGTTTTAGAAAACATATCAATCAAAGCATATGCGGGAGAGTTGATTTGTTTTATGGGCCCTAATGGTGTCGGTAAATCGACATTACTGAGAACCATATGCAATCTTCAAAAACCCTTAAGCGGAAGCATTTCTATTGAAGGAATAGATATAAACCAGCTGGATGCTCAGGCTATGGCTCAAGCAATCAGTCTTGTACTTACAGATAGCATCAATGCTGGCAATCTCACAGCTTATGAATTGGTTGCTTTAGGTAGGTACCCTTACCTCGGATGGAATTTGAAGGTTAACGATACCGACCAAAACAAGATCGACCATGCCATTGCTCAGGCGGGCATCGAAAGCTATGTAAGAAAAAAGATTTATGAGCTAAGTGATGGACAGCTTCAAAAAGTGATGATTGCACGAGCTTTGGCGCAAGACACACCGCTACTGATACTAGATGAACCCACGGCACATTTAGATTTGAACAATCGCGTTGCCATTGTCAACCTACTGAAGAAGTTAGCGCGAGATGAAAATAAAACTATCATCATGGCCACACATGAATTGGATTTGGCCTTGCAGTCAGCTGATAAATTGTGGTTGGCAGGTTATAACAAGCCCATTATTGAAGGCATACCCGAGGACCTGGTATTAAACGGCTCCATTGATGAGGTATTCCAGCTAAAAGGCTATGACTTAAAGACCGGAACTCTGAAGAAAGAATCTATGGGCCGAAAAGTTAACCTCTCAGGTAGCGGTCACACGTATCTATGGACAAAGAATGCGCTAGAAAGAAATGGTTACGAAATCGACACGTTAGCGCTTACTCACATTACGATCGATGATGAGACAAACTACTGGAAAATCAACAAGGATGTGACTGCTCACACCCTTGAAGATTTAATCAAACAACTTAATCAAACAATTCTTTAGCCCTCGTTAAGGGACCAGTCGTATTCATAATACCCCACGCTATAGTTGTTGGGTATTTTCTTATTTCTGTACTTGTTTATAAACTCAAGCAATGACATTCCTGTTGCCGTAAAATCCTTTTTATACCAGTCAAAGATTTTAGAAACCAATACTTTATTTTCTGAAGCATCAACTTTCATCCAACCCGCATCATTGATTGCCAACATGGTTCTAGCCTCAAGTTGTTTATCAATTTGATCGGCTGTATAAGCAAAACTGGCTAGTGGAGGACAGCTTTTGGCTGCACAGGCCAATACAAAATGTATGCGTGGATCCTGATAAGGAATAATAAGCTTTTTAATTTCAAGGTGATTCAAAGTGAGGCTTTCACCAGCGACTTTATGCTTTACTTTATCGAAAAACCCACTTTGATCTAAGGCTGATTTCAGAGGGTAGAATTTCGTGACCTGGTAAATCACCACAACGTTATAGGCATTGATATAAAAAGCCTTTTCCTCATTATCTGAAGCGCTTGACAAATCCATACTTTCAATTTCAGCGTACAGTCCGGCCACCTCAGACAAATTACTTTTAATGGCTTTGTATGCCACCATCCCATTGTTTACATACCTATTGAAGAACTTATCAGTCTTCGCATTAAACGTACTTACACTTGCATTGGCATTAATCAGAAGAGCCGTTGATAGTAAAAATGTAAAAAAGGAAGTTTTCATAGTCGCTGGGTTTAGTAATTGCATGAACGCAACCTCTCGTCAGCATGTTTGTCTCAGGTACGACAAAGCCGCAGGTTTAGGATGAAAAATTTTAATTAACTGCGCTTTCGTGTGAGTGTGACGGTAATGAAGGTCATTATCGTACCAAAGATGCCTGCTGCAAGAGCAAGCGTAATGGCACCAACGATGTATTGAAATAAATTGTCTTTTACTAATTCAAAAGTAATCTCGCTGGTAAAGAACAAATCATTTCTTGGATCAGACACTAGCAAGGCTCCTATTTTATAACTACCATAAATGATGAACGGAATTAGCGGTGGTAGACTAATATTTGCTGCAACTAAAAAAAGCGCTTTATTCAATTTGAGTAAATGTGCTATGGCTACGCCCAGCAACATTTGATAGCCCCAAACAGGGAAAATACCCATAAAAAAGCCAAACCCGATGGAAAATGCCTTTCGGCTGGTAGACTCATCCTCATTGAAAAAGTGCTGCTGAATAAATGCCCTTATGTTTTCTCTAGTGAGTTTTTTAAAAAAACGCAAAGGTATATAGTACAACAAAGCCAGCGTTACCAACCATGTATTCAATAAGCTAATTCGGCTAAAATCTTGAAATGGTCTGAAGTGGGATATCCTTTTATCACCTGGCTCATAATGTATTTGAATGGGAATATTCTTTACGTTCAAACCACTCCAGGCTGCCTTTACAATTACTTCCACTTCAAACTCAAACTTATTTGTAAAGAACTTGATACCGGATAATGCCTTAATCGGATATAACCTATAACCTGATTGGGTGTCGTCCAGTTTGATGCCTGTCTCAAACCAAAACCAAAAGTTTGAAAACTTGTTGCCAAAACTACTTTTACCCGGCACGTTTTCCGAAGACATATTTCTTGCCCCAATCACTAGCGTAGATGGGTTAGATTCGATCTCATCAATGAATTTTGGTAAGTCTGAAGCAAAGTGTTGCCCATCACTATCGATGGTGATTGCGTAATCATAACCTGCGGCCAAGGCATGTTTAAACCCATTTCTTAATGCACGACCCTTACCCTTGTTTTTGTCGTGAGTTATTATCTCAACGCTTTCTTTATACTGCTGTAAAAGGTCCGGTGTTTGGTCTGTCGACCCATCATCTACCACGATGACATTGGTGGTAACTTCCAGCACGCTATCTACAACTTGCTGCAGTGTACCTGCATTATTATAGGTAGGTATTAGAACACAGCAATTATATTTTTCAAAGCGACTATGAGTCATTTTACAAATATGCCTTTGAACTTAAAATTGGCCTCACCATCACTCAGCGTTGAAGTGGCAACTACCTTTAGGTCATTATCAACAGAAGCTATTGATAAATCAAACGATAAGGTCTCAAACTGTCCCGGATCTACTACTTTCAGGAATTTGATAGTATTTCCTTTTGACAGTGAATATTGCTGACCAGTCGCAAGTTGAAGGATATCTTTGATCATCTCAACCATGGTAACTCCAGGCAATACAGGTTGCGAAGGGAAATGGCCCTTGAAAATCTCATGTGTTTTATCCAGCACTACCTCAGCTTTAATTGAATTCTCTGCCGAATCAATAATCTTGATAGTATACAGACTGTTGAGCAACTTACTCATTTGATAACTGTGTTAATTCGATCTTTAATTTAAGGTTACGATGTGTCAGACAAATCTCATCGGGAATTGCATCTTCATCTGTGTATGCGTAAGTCACAAAAGTCTTAAATAAATTGATAACACCTCTATTTTCGGAGGCATTAACTCTTTCATTTTTAGTGGTAATCACTACTTTTTCGTGCTTCTTCACCTTTAACTTTTGATCACCTACCCATTTAATTTTCACTGGGTCATAAAGTGGTGTTAGCAACAGTGTTCTAAAATCTCGTATAAGTGCCTTGTCGAAAATTGGTTTATCAATTGCCTCTACTTTTTTATTCCATGCAACCTCACCATTATTATAAATAATAAAATCTAAGATCGAAGGACCCATCTTAGACAGCAATACCACCTGCTGAGCATTTTCAATAGATTTAATCACTAAGATCCCACTGAAATAGTGGTCTTTATATTGGAATCCTGCATTGTAAACAAGCCCGTCTTCTGACTGCTCGAGAAAAGGTTTGGGTTGTGCCTGAAGATTAAATCCGATGAGGCACAAAAAGAGCACTAAACTACTGTTCTTCAAAAATCTCATCCGAAACGTCAGTATTTAATGATTTGTTGTAAAAATCAATCAGCGTATAATCGCCCCCCTTTTCAATGAGTTTTATTTTAGAGACTGTAAAATCATTCCTATCGATATATACTTCAATGACAGAAATATATGATTTTAATTGCTCGGCTTTAGGCACCATTTTAGCCAAATAATATTTAGATGAGCTCAAATATTGTATATCAAATTGCTCTTCCTGTAAAATATTGCCACTTACGCTATTTACAATGATTTGATTGATCTCCATGAAAGATTTACTGGCACTTAAATCAAAATTGCTCACCTTACCCTCATCATTTATGATAATCGTCTCAGCTTTGAAAATGATTGCATAGTCGTATGGAGAGGTATATGCCCATTTAAGCATATCAGGTTTTTTAAAATACATCTGGCCCTTCGATTTAAGTGGCTTAGTCAATATGCTTATGTGCTTTTCTTGTTTGAATGCCGTGGTAATACTGTTCGTATTGGCAGCCATAGCTTTAACACCTTCCTTCAGGGCTTGCGTATTCTTTAATAATTCAAAATCATCCTGACCAATAGCCTGACCATAAATCAACATTACCACACATGCTAAGACAAATCTCATCATTCGTTAATCTTAAAAATCTCATCAGCGGTCACAAATGTAAACCCCTTTGATTTACCATAAAGCAAAATCTCATCCAAAACTTTACTTGTGTTGTCGCGATCATCATGAAGCAATAGTACAGTTCCTGATTTTAGTCGGTTTTTCACTTTTTTAAGCACTTTTTTATAATCACGACTGGTATCAAAGGATCTAAGGTTCCAACCAATGATTTTATGATCGGTATCAGTAGCCGCCTGAGCCACTTTTGGATTAATGACTCCAAACGGGGGTCGAAACAGTTGGCATACTTGCCCAGTATAGTCTTCGATAATTGCAGAAGTTTTTTGCAATTCAATTCTCAATTTTTTCTTAGAGAATAATGGGAAGTAGTTGCTATGAGAGTATGAGTGATTGCCAACAACGTGGCCTCCCTCTACAATTAACTTCATTATCTCAGGATGCTTTTCTATTTTATGACCAATACAGAAAAAAGTAGCTTTCACACCATGCTGCTTTAAAGTTTCCAATACTTTAATCGTGTTTTGGTCTGGTCCATCGTCAAAAGTAATGGCTACTTTATTATCAGAAAACTGTGGCTGGGTAAAGCTTTTAGTGAATACATTGGCACTTAAAGTTGTGGTGCCAACCACTAAAAAAATGACAAATAATAAAAACGGTAAAAGGTAAAAATACCATGCTATATCATACCATAAGTCCGCGATAAGTAGACCTGATAAAGCTGCTGCAAGAAATAGCTTTGACTTTGTATATGTGGTCATTAAATTGACAATAACATCAGCGAGTGATTTATACCTTTGTAGTTGTTATAAATCAATACATGCTTCAATGGCTTTTCTAAGTTACCAGAAATGATGTTTTTATTGAAATAATCTTGTCGCTCAAGCATCATAGCTGCCAGGTGAACAGCATAACCAGAAGCGGTAAAGTGCTCTCCAGATACCTTTTTAAATGCTACTTTTGGTGTGTTTTGAAATGCCTCCTCAATTTTATCGTAGAAATGAGGCTTATCGGTATGATCAATTCTACCCGTGAGCAATACATCAATATCCTCCACTCCCAGACTATTCCTGCTTAAAAACTGTTGCAGCTCTTCGGCTTGCTCCTCTTGAGAAACATTATTTGACAGTTGGACATCCTTTATAAAAGGTTTTTTATCTGCTGTCGAATTACTCAGCACAAAAAATGAAGCACCTTCTCCAAAAGTAGGTCCATCTGCTTTTGTAAGGTCTCCCACGCAGCCCATCTTATACATAAACTCAAATGAAGTATCCGTAGCTTCTTCAGAAGCACCAAGTAACACATGGTTCTTGCCTTCATTTATATGCATACATGCGTCCATCAAGGCATTTTCAAACGAATGACCTCTGTTAGTATATGTAAAGTTATAATTCGGGCACTTAAGGGTTAATGCAATCTGTCCGGCAATGGTATTATGAGTGGATTGAATAAAAGCTGTTGGTGACAAAACGCCTTCATCGCTGTCAACAATATTTTTTAGAAACTTCTGTGTATCATCAATACAGCCAAGACCAGTCCCAACGATAATTGCTTCTGGTATTTCGACATTTGCCTCAATCAGCGCACTTTTAGCTGCGGCCACTCCCATTTTAATGATCTTACTCATCCTACGAGCAAGTTTTGGGTCGAGTATATCTCTATACTTTGGCTGCACAGCCTTAAGGTACGCCCCCTCATGTGACACCCATTCCTTTAAATAAGCATCCTTATTAAAAGTTTCTTGCGGAGTAATTGCAGATGTACTTTTAATGAAAATTTTCATACCCCAGAGAAAATTAATGATGAGCAGTTACCACCAAAACCAAAGGAGTTGGAAAGCACATGTTTAATTTCGGCCTTTTTAACATCAGAAACAGGAGCACCTATCAAATCCATAGGTTCTGTAATATTTAAAGACGGCCACAAACTCTGATGCTCAAGGGCCATTACTGAAAAAACAGCTTCAATTGCTCCCGCTGCACCTAAAGTATGACCCGTGAATGCTTTGGTACTGCTATAAGGTGGCACCCCAGTTCCAAAAGTTTTTGATATTGCTAAGCTCTCTGATTGATCATTATTAGCTGTACCTGTACCATGTGCATTGATATAGTCAATAGTTTCAGGTCTCAATCCAGCAACTCTAAATGCTTCCTCAATGGCCTTATAGGCACCATTTCCTTCCGGAGAAGAGGCTGTTTGGTGGTATGCATCGTTGGCATTACCATAGCCTGCTAATTCTGCCAAAGGTCGACCTCCGCGTTTTTGAATGCTTTCTTCTGATTCTAATACTAAAAATGCGGCTCCCTCGCCAAGGTTTAATCCTTTCCTGTTTTGATCAAAGGGCTTGCACCACTCAGAGTCCAAAATTTTGAGTGCGTTGAAACCATTCAATGTAAATATTGAAAGTGCATCTGTGCCTCCAGCTATCACACAATCCGTGGTTCCTGATTTTATCAATCGCGCACCATGCATTAAGGTATTAGCCGATGAGGAACAGGCCGTGCTTATCGTACCTAAATACCCTTTAAGTCCTATTTTATTTGCAATGACTTGTGTGGAGTGACCACAATCATGACCATTAAATTTTTTCTGATAATCAATTGGTATCTCTTTCAACGCATCGCTATAAGCCCGCTCAGTTACGTCCATGCCACCCACACTAGTACCATTCAACAAGGCAGCGTTTTTTAACTGTTCATTTGATAATGCTGCATGATTTATTGCTTCTTGCGCAGCCATAAAACCAAGTAGAGCCGTTCGGGAAAGTATGCCTTTGCCTCCTGTCAACTCAGTCAAGGCCTCATTAGTATACTTTACCTCACCCACCATCATTTCTTTATACCGAGTGGTCAGGTGAGAAGGTTTTGAAATGCCGCTTTGTTGTTTTTGTAGGGAAAAGAGATTTTCATCAGCATTTTTACCCAATGCTGATACAATCCCATAACCACTTACAAAAACTCTTTTAGACATTTATTTATTGCTTTCTATATATTCGGCCATTGTGTCGATAGACTGAAATACTTTTTTCCCTTCTTCAGGGTTTTCGATTTTCAACCCATAGTTCTTTTCTAACAAGACAATAAGCTCAAGCGCGTCTATTGAATCCAGCCCAAGTCCATCACCAAATAACAACTCGTCATTGCTTATGTCCTCTGGCTCCATGTCTTCCAAATTGAGTAACTCAATGATTTCCACTTTGAGTTGTTCTCTTAGATTATCCATTTATTTTTAGTGTATAAGTTTTAAAATGCTTTTATCAAATAAGTTTTTAGACTCATCCTCCGATTCTGTAATTAGAAACAGGTGAGCTTCATATTTTTCCTGGTGATAATTTACCCAGCCAGTAATGCAAAATTTATAAGATTCATTAACAAATAGGTCACGAACATACTCATTAAAGAACTCTACATCAAAGTCTTCCATCAAAAAGCATGAGTTTTCACCTTTTATACCATGCCGGATACATAACTCACCCAGCATTATATTTGGTAGCGTATAAACAAACACTGCCGGGCTGGGAAAATAATCATTACTATCTGCTATACTTTCCTGGTGCTTGGTATCTGATGCTAAGGAGGAATGTCGATTACCTAAAATAATTGCTGTTTTTTCGATACTTAGGTCTTTACCTCTGAGCAGTGTTTCTCCGGCAATAAAAGCAAGTTTACACAACTCATCCATTTTGAAAAACTTAGCATAATTAATTTGCTGAGTTTTATAAATGGACTTAAGGAAATCTTTGAAAGGCAGATTGTCATTTGCCATGAGCTTTTCACCATTTGTAAACAGCCCTTTGGGCGATAGTGTGCAGTATGACTCAACTACTAAACTCATAATACTTCCAAGATTATTGCAGCATTGCACCCACCAAAACCAGAAACGGTTTTCAAAACATATCTAGGATTTGACTCTAATGGCATTACTTCCTTCACCACATTTAATGGCTTGCTCACACCTAACTTATCAAAACCATAAGTTGGCAAAAGAGTATTATTTTGAGCCTGAGCTATGGCAAAAATTGTTTCTATTAAACCTGCTGCTCCTAGTGTATGACCAAAATAGCCCTTAAGACTATTTAAAGGTTTGCTTCCTAATTTCATTCTATTGAATGCAATGGACTCCATTTCGTCATTAAATACCGTGGCTGTACCATGGGCATTGATGTAATCAACTTTATTTAAATCAATCTGAGCATACTCACCTGCCTGCTCAATAGACAGTTTTAATCCCTCACCGGTTCTGGATGGTCCTGAAATGTGATTTGCATCATTTGATTGTGCTCCTCCCAATATTTTAGCAACGGGTCTAAATCCAGCGCTATCTTTTGTAATCACCACAGTTGCACAAGCTTCACCTAATGTAATGCCTGCCCGAGCTTTGTCATAAGGCCGACAAGGTTTTTCATCAATCGCCATTAAGCATTGAAAGCCACTTACGATAAACTCTGTAAGAATATCTCCCCCACTTACAATTGCGTGATCATATTGCCCTGATCGGATTAACTTTTGCGCTGTAAGCATGGCTGAAACCCCTGAAATACAGGCGTTTGAGACAACTACAGGCTTAGCAGGCATATCAAAGTAGCTATTTACAACCTCTGCCATATGAGGTAACTCCAGACGCTCTTCAGGGAAATCTGACTGCTGATTATCTAATAAATCAATGTTGCCTTTTGTAGTTGATAAAATTAGGGCAGTTCGTGATTTATCAAAATCCTTTAATTGTGCCAGTGTTGATGTTATTGATTTTATGAATAGGCTTTCTAATCGTGTGTACGATGGAATAGGCTCAAAATTATCTATCCGCGAACCGTAAAATGGACTGGGATATAATTGCTTATCATCGATCAGTTTTATCCCGGTATGACCTTTAAGTGCCTGATCAAAGTTTTGTTGGGTACCATTACCCAGGGGACTAATTATATGTTGTGCTACGATATACACTGCCTAAAGTAACTTGTGTATCTTCTTCCACTCTACAAAAAACTCTGGTAACGTTAGGTAAAGCTGCGAATTGGTGTCAAGAAAAACCTGCTGTGAACTACCTGTAGCAAATGTTTCTCCCGTTTTCTTATTATAAATTTTATACTTAAATAATATTTTGGCGGCCTTACTATCAACGAATGTAGTCTCAACAATCACTTCATCATTATACTTTATAGGTCTTTTGTAATTGCAATCAACCTTAACTACTGGCATCATATAACCTTTATTATACACCTGATAATAGCCCAGATCATATTGATTGCCAAAAGCCTCTCTACCATCTTCAAAAAGCTTGATGTAGTGCCCATGCCACATGATACCCATGCTGTCTACTTCACTAAATCTTACATTAACTTCCTTCTTGTTTACGAGCATTTTAATCTTCCTTTATAAAAATTCTAAGCTCACAACCCGCTAACAATTGATCTTGTTCATCAAAAACAGAAGCCATGGCTATTTGCATATTCATTAGTTCATTGACAATTTCAATTTCCGTGTGTATCTCTTCACCAACTTTTGGTTTTCTATGAATAACCACATTTTTAACACTCGCAATAAACCCAACAGGTGCTTCTTTTCCCAATTCATTTGCTTTGTAACCCGCAAAAAGCGCACAGGTCTGAGCCATATTCTCAATCAGGCCACTTTCCTGAAAAACCCCATTATCCGTCAATAAACTTTCTTTGACTGTTAACCCGGCTCTCACAGACTTTTCAGTGGCTTTAAATAATTTGTCAACCATCACAAATGGCTCCCTTTGTGGAATGAAAGCCAAAATTTCTTTTCCTTGTTTTAATGGTTGTTCCATAGATTTTAATTTGCAGCTGCTCCTTGTACGCGCTCATCCCAGAAATCGTAATAATTAAACCATTGCGTAGGATTAGCTTCAAGTTTCCCTTCCAAATGCTTCACATACTTATTTAGCAATGCTTCTGGGCTTTCTTCCACAGCAATTGGCGTAGCCGATAAGTTATAAACCCGTCCTTTTCCTCTCACGGCATAGGCAAAAGAGTAAGGCATTTTAAGCTTACTCACAATACTAAATGGCCCCAAAGGAAACCTTGCTTGATGTGCCATGAATTGTTTGGTTTCGGTACGACTTCCTTCTAAAAATCGATCTCCATGCATACAGATGACCTCTTTTTTCTTCAGAGCGGCATTTATTTTAAAAATATGTGAGAAATCCTTCTTCATTGGTATGGCCTCCACATTTTTGTCTTTCATGATCTGATCTAAATAAGCCTTTATCTTTTCATGTTCAGCTTCGAAGATAAGGATATTGGTTTTTAGCTTAATTCTATCTAACAAAAGTCCCGCGATCTCCCAATTGCCAAGATGAGCACTGATGATAATTCCTCCACTATCCTTTAATTTTTCCAGGTGCTCGACACCATCAAAAGTATAAGTGAATTTATCTTGCATACCTGAGGCAATGGCAATCTTATCGATGAGTGTCTGTCCAAACACATAAAAGCTTTTATAAACAGACAGAGCAGATTTTACTCTACCATAGTGTCTTATTTTTCTAAAATACCGATAAATATTTTTTGTAGCCGATGGAGCAAATAAGATGAAGTAGGCACAAACGAACCTAAGCAAAACATACGCTGCCGTAAGTCCGAGTTTTTTTAGAATAAAGATAAATATTTGGTACCCTAGCAGGCCTCCTCGTGTTTTACCTTTCCAGGATGGCATTATGCGCTCTGAGCTTCAGCTTTGTTTATTACGTATTCGTAGAAGTCTTGAAAAGTATGTATCCCAGCGAAATCTTCTGGGTTCACTTTAAAACCAAAGTTGCTTTCGATTTCAACAACAAGGTCAACATAATCCAGACTATCGAGATCTAGCGTTTCTTTAAGGTTAGCTTCAGGCTCAATTACTTCTTCTTCAACCTCAAACTCTTCAACTAAAAATTCGTTGATTTTGTCTATTATTTCTTCTCTTTCCATTGTGCCTTTTATAAACTAGTCTTTAAATCTTTTCACTATCAGGCTTGAGTTAGTACCACCAAAGCCAAAAGAATTTGACAAAAATAAATCAAAATCTTTTTCGATCACATTAAAAGCGAATTTTAAATCCTTCAGCTCATCATCAGGGTTTTCCAAATTAATATTTGGTGCGATAAACCCATTGTGCATCATAATGAGAGAGTAAATTACTTCACTGGCTCCTGCCATCCACATTTCGTGTCCGGTCATCGATTTTGTCGAACTCAAATAAGGCTGATTTTTACCAAATACATTTAAAATTGCCTTCCCCTCATTTAGGTCTCCAGCCATGGTAGATGTTGCATGGGCATTGATGTACTCAATTTCTTTGGCCTGCATTTTTGCCTGCTCAAGTACCATTTCCAATGACCTGGTTGGGCCTTCGACATTAGGGTGAGAAATATGGTCACCATTAGAGGAAAATCCATAGCCCAAAATTTCTCCAAGAATTTTCGCACCTCTTTTTTTGGCGGACTCCAGACTTTCTAAGATCACCGTTGCCGCACCTCCACTTGGAACGAGTCCATCACGACTTCTATCAAATGGCCTTGAAGCTTCAGCCGGGTTATCAACTCTCATGGAAAACGTTCCAAGTCCATCGAAACTTCCCATGGAGTGGTAGTTTACTTCCTGTGCTCCACCACAAATTATTTTATCCTGAAGGCCGTTTTTGATCATGGTATAACCCAAGCCAATGGCATGTGAACCACTTGCGCAGGCAGCGCTTATGGTCATGTTGATGCCTTTTAGCTTGAAAATGGTAGACAGATTCATGGTTACGGTCGAGTTCATTGACTGGAAGATCGAACCACTGCCTATAAGCGTTGTATCGTTTTTTAAGCGTAGCTGGTCAGTTGCGTAAATAACAGGTTTTGCAGAACTGTCGTTACCATACAGAATACCTACATTATCATTAGCTAAAAAATCCTCATCCATATTGGCCATTTTCATGGCCTCAAGAGTTGCTAAATATGCATATTCACCCTGATCGGCAAGACCTACTCTTTGTCTTCTTTTGAGCATTCCTTTTAAATCAGGTTGTGGCAAAACCCCGGTTATTGCAGACCTAAACCCCATTTCAGTTCGCTCAGGATCAATTCCAATACCAGATTTGCCATGGTATAGCGAATCCTTCACCTGGTCAACGTTTTGCCCGATGCTTGAATAAATACCTATACCTGTTATTACTACCCTGTTCATTTAAAAGCCAAATTTAAAATAGACCTCCATTGATCGAAATCACTTCACCTGTAATATAAGAAGAAGCTGGTGAAGCTAAAAAACCAACCACATTGGCTACTTCTTCAGCGCTCCCAAATCTTCTCATTGGTATCAGCGATTTATATTCTTTTTCATTAATATCCTCTGTCATTTCGGTTTTAATAAAACCCGGAGCCACGGCATTGACTGTTATTTTTCTTCTGGCCACCTCTTGGGCCAATGCCTTTGTAGCACCAATTACCGCTGCTTTAGCTGCTGAATAGTTGGTTTGCCCTGGAAGACCTTTGAGCCCGGAAAGAGACACCATGTTAATGACTCTTCCTTCCTTACTCTTAATCATTTCAGGAATTACCTGCTTAGTCACATTATAAAACCCCCCCAGGCTTATATCTAATACACTATCCCATTCTTTATCTTCCATCCACATCATCAGGTTATCTTTCCTGATTCCCGCATTATTGACTAAAACCTCTATAGTTTTATCTGCATTATCACTTTGCCATGCACCGAGTACTTCTCTAACCTGATCGCGATCTGCTACATCAAATTTTAAGAGTTCTGCTTCAACACCTAAAGATTTAACCAGTTCCTGCGTTTCTTTTGCAGCCTGATCATTTGAAGTGTAATTCACTAAAATATTGAGCCCTTGTTTGGCGAGTTGCTGGCAAACTGCACGTCCAATCCCCCTTGATCCACCTGTCACTAATGCGTACTTTATCACTTTTAATAAGTCAATTTAATCTTAAAATTCAATCAATTTGCAAGATATTGATATAATAATTCACTTCCAATAGTTGGCATTAAACCTTTAATGGTGAGTGACTCATCATATATTCTTTTACTTTTTTCAGATCCTTGTAAATTGGGTAATCCTCACTAAAAGCAGGCACTAGTTTTCTAATACTCTCATAAGTAGATTTACTCGCATTTGATAAACCTGAAGTCTTTTTAAGAAGTTCCAATGCCTGAACCAAAGAAATAATTTCAATCACAAGCACTTCAAATGTATTCTCGACTACTTTTTTGGTAATGAGCGCAGCATTGGCTCCCATACTTACAATATCCTGATTATCGTTATTATTTGGTATGCTGTGAATATACATTGGGTTTGAAAGCATTTGGTTTTCGGCCGTTGTAGATGTGGCTGTAAACTGTACGCCTTGCATGCCAAAATTAAACCCTAATTTACCGAGGTTGACAAAAGGTGGAAGAATCTCATTGAGCTTCGGATTCATCAAAAAGTTAAGCTGGCGCTCAGAAAGCATTGAAAGCTTTGTCAATGCTATTTTCAGTTTATCCATTTCAAAAGAGACATAGTCACCATGAAAGTTACCTCCATGATACACGTTTTTGCTTTTTACATCTACTATAGGGTTATCGTTGGCAGAATTAACCTCTTCCATCAACAGTTGTTGACACTGATCTATGGTTTCTAAAATAATACCCGAGATTTGAGGTACACACCTGATCGAATAGTATTCCTGAACTTTATTGCTAAAAACGGTCTCCTCAACTTCATTTTCATAAAGTTGTTGCTCTCGCTTTTGAATGTATTGGCTTTCGTCTAAATGTTGTTTGATCGCTTTCGCAATCTTTTGCTGGCCTTTATGCTTTTTAGAATTGTTAAGTTCCGGTGAAAAATAGTCGTCATAAGCATCTACTAACTCACACAGCATAATGGTGGCCATAGTTGACCATTCGATGGCACGTTTGGCGTATATACTATTTATAATGCCAATCCCAGTCATTACACTAGTACCATTCATTACTGCCAGCCCTTCCCTCAATGCA
This sequence comes from Fulvivirga sp., assembly GCA_039970995.1. Classification (GTDB taxonomy): domain Bacteria; phylum Bacteroidota; class Bacteroidia; order Cytophagales; family Cyclobacteriaceae; genus Fulvivirga. The sequence goes on along the minus strand of JBDVKW010000003.1, from coordinate 318,006 downwards.
ATTTGCATAGGTTTAATATCGAGCTCCGAGAAAACCTCAGCTGTTGGTCTAATTTCACCTTGATACTCTACTTCACCCTCTCCGATCATCACCAGGCCTAAGTGCGCCAATTGTACCAGGTCACCACTGGCCCCTACTCCACCATGCTCGAATAGTATGGGCGTTACATCTTTGTTTATCAGGTCTTTAAGGACAATAATTGCGCTTTCATGCACTCCTGAATACCCAAGAGACAACGTATTCAATCTGGCAATCATAGAGGCTTTTACGCAATCGGCAGACAGTCTATTTCCAGAGCCAGAAGCATGGCTTCTAATTAAATTATATTGAAGTTGTTGTTGCTCGTTATCTTCGATTTTATACTGAGCCATTGGCCCAAAACCGGTATTGATACCATAGATGATTTTACCTTTAGAAAAATCCTTTAAAAATGCATAACTCTCATTTACTCTTTGAGAAACTTTAGTATCGATTTGGAGTGGCTCTTTATCGAACACTAGCTTCTTAAAGTCAGAAAGTTGTAAATCAGAAAGGCTGAGGTTAATCATACGGGTTGTTCCAAAAAATTCTCAAAGGAGGGCAAATTAGCCATTTAAAACCAATTTCTGCACCTGTAAACTGTGCAAATCAAAATATAAAGCAGTATTAAACAAAATATCTATGAACATTTATAGCAATGATTTAACCGATTATGCGTTATCATGCTATTTTTACAAAATATGAACGCTGAATACAAACAACAAACTGACATTCTAGTAATTGGAGCTGGTCCGTCTGGTACGGTAGCCGCATCTATTCTCAATAAGAAGGGTTACAAGGTCAAGATAGTGGAAAAGCAAAAGTTTCCAAGGTTTGTAATTGGCGAAAGTTTGCTACCGAGATGCATGGAAAATTTAGAAAAAGCCGGGTTTATTGAAGCTATCAATCAGGCCGGTTTTCAAAAAAAGTTTGGTGCCATATTCCAGCATGACTACAACGTATGTAGTTTCGATTTTTCAATACAATTTACGAAAGGCTGGTCATGGACCTGGCAGGTGCAAAGAGCCAAGTTTGATCATTTATTGGCCCAGGAGGTTGAAAAGAATGGTGTAGAAGTGGAGTACGAATCAGCCATCACAGACATTGCATTTGATGAAAGTGGACATTCTACAGCCACTATTAAAAGAAAGGACGGCTCAGACTATCAGATTGAGGCTCGCTATGTAGTTGACGGTAGTGGTTGGGGTCGAGTGCTTCCTCGTTTACTTGATTTAGATAAACCTTCTGAGTTTCCTCCACGGTCCTCAATATTTTGTCATGTAAAACCGAAACAAGTGGCGGGCAGTGATGAAAGAAAGCAAATTATCATTATTGTATATACTGACGATGTATGGGGTTGGGTTATCCCTTTTGCTGATGGCACGTCCTCCATTGGTATTGTTGGCGATATTGAAGGTGTAAATCAATTTAAAGGCTCACCAGAAGAGCAAATGCAACAATGGATTGCCGAAATACCAGCACTTAGAGATCGGTTTACGGATTGTGAACTGATATTTGAGCCTAAAAATATTACCGGATATGCATCCGCAGTAAAAAAACACTACGGCAAAAATTTTGTGCTTACTGGCAACAGCGCAGAGTTTGTTGATCCTATATTTTCATCTGGTGTTACCTTCGCCACAGAATCAGCTGCACTGGCAGCTGAGCTGATTGATAAAGAACTTAGAGGTGAAAATGTAAACTGGGATGAAGACTATTCAGCTTATATACAACGAGGTGTGGATGTATTTAAGTCATTTATCAAGCACTGGTATGATGGCTCCCTTCAGAAGATATTTTTTAATGAACAACCAGATTCAATAATTAAAAATCAGATCTGCTCCATTTTGGCAGGGTATGTATGGGATCAAAAAAACCCTTTCGTGAGAAAACACAAAAGGGCTATACCGGCCTTAGCTGCTGTATTAGCGCAGCAAGAGTAACCTTATTTCAAAGACTTGTAATAATCTTTTTTAGCACGTTTCATTACTTTGCGACTGTCCTTTATTACTTCATAGATTGGTCTTGCCCAGTAATTTCTAAAGCCGAATCCACCAGCTGCGGCTATGAATTTTCTTGACCACAATATTTCCTTTGTAGCAATATCGAAGAATACAGTATGTATCGCTGCCCTTTCCGTAGTTTTATTCAATGCTTCAACAACATAAACCAGCCCTATCCCTTCCTTTTGACTTTTTAAGTTATAGTCAGAAATAATTTTCTTCAACTGATCTCCATCAAAGGCATAAGGTTCATTAATTACAAACTCTCCCACAACAGGTAAATCATTTCTGCGATTGACAACACTTAGGTCTACAGTTTGTGATTTGTCGTAAGCCTCCTCTAAATCATATTTTGATGCCTCGTTGAGTACCAACTGATTCCAGGCATCAAAATATTTATCCTTAATGGCTTCGGGGTCATTAAAACCAGCTGGCCCAATACACCTCACATTAGAGTAATCTAAGCCACACCATACAAAATTGTCTGCTTCGTAGACTTTTTCTTCCTGCGCGAATATCTCGGCATTAAACAAAAACAAAGTGAATAGTAATATAACTTTTCTCATAAATATTAAAAATTTTAACCGAGGCCAAAACTATGATTTTACTGACTGAATTTAATTATCCGGATCTACTTTTTTCTTAAATCAACCAGCTTGACTGGCTTTCGGCTGGAAGGCTGGTGGATGAGTGGTACTAAATCCTGCGATGACATAAGCTCCAATTGGGGAGTTAATCGTATGCCTGATTTGAAATGTTCGATAAGTGTTTTTTTACTTACGTCTTCAGACACTGCATAGCGCACCAATAACTGGTCATTACCAAACTCATCATTGGATATTTCTATCTGATAGTGACTAATTTGAGGAATGTTGTCTAACACATTAAATATAGCAGGAGGATAGCATGTAGTGCCCTTAACTTTAATCATTTGGTGTTTTCTACCCACTACTGGCCCCAGGCGTGGAGTTGTGCGACCACAAGAGCATGGGGCACTGTGCTTAGTGCAAATATCTCCTGTTCTGAATCGCACCAATGGAAAGCCTTCAACGCCTAATGTGGTTATCGTGAGTTCTCCTGGTTGCCCATCAGGTACTTCATTACCATCTTCATCCAGTATTTCTGCAATAACGAGATTTGGTAGCAAGTGTCCACCTTTACCTGCCTTGCATTCTGTAAATGCAGTGGCCATTTCTGAAGAGGCATAAGTTGAGTAAAGCTCAATATCCCAGGCATCCTTTATTCTCCTGCCTAATGCATTAAGCGAAAAGTCACCATCACGGATGGGTTCGCCAATACAGATCGCTTTTTTAACAGAAGTATTCTTATAATCAATACCCTGCTCTTCGGCATAAGAAATAAGCTTGACTAAAAATGACGGTACGATTATCAATGCGGTGGTTTGTAGCTCATCAATGGTACGCCATTGCAGCTCAGGCAGTCCCGGCCCCATTCTCACCAGGCCAGCACCCAGCTTATGAGCGCCCAAAGTATATGCCAGACCTGCCATAAATCGCCTGTCTGTCGTTGTTGTTAATTGATATATCTCATGACTATCGCCACCAGCGAGTTGTAAAGAGCATTGTTCATTATAAGCCAACCTTTTCAGGTCAGCTTGGGTCATTGGGATCGTAATTGGTTTGCCTTCGGTACCCGAGGTGTTGGTATAGTCTACAACTTGCTTAGCACCTACACACCAAAAGGCCTTATAATCATTTTGAATATCACGCTTATCGATGGTTGGCAGTCTTTTAAGATCTGCCGGACATTTGACTTCAGAAGAGTTAAAATTATGACGTTTGAAATGATTCTTATAAAACTGAGAATGGGTATTGACGTATTCAAGTTGTTTTATTAACAGCTCCCTTTGATGTGAATCAATATTTATCTCAGTTGATTTAGTCATTTTTACCGCTTGATTTCAATTTTTCACGCGCCTTAGCCAACCCTTCCAGCATATGCTTATGCTCACTCACTTTCGCTATGTCTTTAGTTAAGCCGATTTTAAAGTATTCCTGTGCTTTTTCATAATTTTCTAACATAAGCATATAGTCGCCCAAATAATAATAGGTGAGAAACCCATCGGGATTGGACTGAATAAACTCATTAATTTCTTCATTAGAGAGTTGCTTACCTCCGCCTTTAAATAGATAGGTCTGTATTTTTGCTTTTATATCCACAAACCGCTGATAAGCTTTAAATGCTGTTGAAGTTGCAAATGAATCCTGTGGGATTGAAAGGCTATCTATTTTTGCAATTTGATCGGTTGTGGCAAATATCTCATTTAAATCATAAGCAACATACTCACCTAAAACATAAGGGGGTGCGGATACCCAGGCAATCATTTCATGTGGCGAGAAAATCACAGAATGATGTGCTACCAGCTGATTGATAGCCTTTTCATTTGATAAGCCGATATTTTGACCATTCAAGCCTTTTTTATCTCTTAATATTGAGGCCACATCTTTAGCACTTAAAGGTGCCAGAGAATCAATTAATTGCTTTACTCTTTTGTAGCGATAACCAGACACACCTTCTGCTTCATATTCAAGATTTAATGGATCATTTTTAAGTTCATCGCTCTGAAAATGGTTGGTAATCACCATCTCGCTTTTTTGAGAGGTAAAGAGAGCAGTATTACCCGGTGATTTTTCGATAAGCCCAACTTCGTTATCAGCTTTGGAACCAATCAAAAATGTTTCTGCAATAAAAGACTCGTACTTATTCGCGATAGCCAAAGCCTCTTCGATATTGCCAGCTTGTTGCAAAATATCTCTTGCTATAATTGAAACAGGCGTTTTACCTTTTGTAGGAATGGCCGACTTGGCTGCATTAAGCGTAATGGTAAGTCCTTTTTCGTTCATTCCTGACACAACCCCGCTAAAGCACGCCCAGGTCACAGACATGAATTGATAACCGCTATCAGGTTTATAAAAGGCTACGATTTTATCTTTTGAAAACTCTTCGCCAAAGTAGAAATCGAAATTTCTCCCGATCAGCAACTGATTATTATCTGATTGCTCACCCCAGGTAGCAAATGAAGTGCAGCCCACAAGATTCATATTTTGTAAAGCATGGCCAATGTCGTGGGCGGCATGGTAGCTCAGCGCCCGATGAAATTTAGGAGCGATGTAGTCATATGCATCAGGCATATAATGTGATGAGCCATATATCTCATTTAAATAAGCCGTTGGAATATATTCCTCCAGGTCTCTATTAAACCAGCCTACCATGTATTTAAGAAAATTGAGATAGCTGGCTGATGGTATTCTATTTTCAATTTCGCTTACAAAAGCAGCTTCCTTTTCCTGAATGAGTCCAGCTTCATGAGCAAGCGCACCAAAAGCAACACCTAGCTCATACGGCTTACCTTTCAAATACATCTCCCATAGGCCATTGGAGTTCTCTTTTAAGAAACTACCATTGTCTGTTTGAAAGAATCCTTCAGAGGCGTTTACAGTTTTGGCTTGCTCTGCCTGATATGCAATTTCTGGCTCATCAACTCTCACTTTGAGATAATACACGGCAACGGCTACCAGTAGTAGTCCCAGAACAATCAGCAAACCTATTTTCAACTTCTTCATTGCTCCTCGATATGTTTACCCAAAGTACCTCTAAATCTCTCAAAAAAACCTTGCCTATCCGGTAGTGAAACAAAATTTTCGACATAGGCACCTGAAGGATCAATAGCAGGGTCTGCCATTTCCTGAGTCTCCAACAAATCGAATTGTATTGGCAAATAAGCGATATCATAGCCACGTCCTGCTGCAAATCGAGTAAGAAAAAATAACTGAAATGGGTCTGTAGCCAATGCCACTTTCTCAAAACCTTGTTCTTCTGCAATTTTTAACGAGTAAAATAGGTTTTCTGTACTGTGCTCGGCTTTCGATTCTGTAAAAAGATGCTCTCTGGGCAAGCCTAAAACTTCACCATAAGCCTTCATAATCTCACTTTCTACATATGGCGAGTATACTGCACTACCTGAATAAATGATGTTTTTGGTCACACCCTGGTCATACAGGTATTTAGACCAATAAACCCGTGCCTTCATTATCTTACTCCAGTTACCGTCCTTAAAAGGAACTCCGGGCACAATAATCGCATCATAAGGTGCTGTAGACATACCAGCCTCGTATTTGTTAGTAGTCGAAAAGTGTAGATAGATTCCAAAAACCACTACTGAGAGCAATAGTACGCCATGGAATATAAGCAGGAATCTCACCCACTTTTTCTTCAACCACCGCTTAAGCATATTCAGAGGTTTTAGCTATAATTTTATCCATCAACTCCTGATGCCCAAGTATCTCAGAGCAAGTAGTAACTGCCCCAATAGTAACGCCCAATACCCCATGCATATTTAGGTTTTGTCCTGTAAGCAGTAAATTAGGCACCTTAGTACGTGGTGAGATGAACGACTTCATAGGGTTTTTGTAGTCTTTAATAATACCATATAACGAACCATCTTTAGTGCCTATATAATCTCTATAAGTCAGTGGGGTAGATGTATAATAAGATTGTATATGTTCTCTTATATCCGGGAATTTCTTTTCTAATTCATCAATAAGAATTTCGGCCTTTTCCTTTTTAAAGGCCTCATACGCCCTCCCTCGTTCAGACTCTTTTGACACGGTATTGAAAGTATCTTCCCATTGCTGAGTCTCATCGTATCTCATATATGACATCACTGTCATAGCATCGGCATATTCCTGATTTTTTGAGTTGGCTCCCGTAAATACTGCATACCCTGTAGGCCAGGTGCTCTCATCGTATATTGCACCTTCCCACACATCGGTATTGATGTAATGGTAGTAATTACAGTTGAAGTATTTAACGGATTCAGGCTTAAGCACCAGATAGACGATAAAAATAGATACAGAATTTTCAAGGCTTTCTATCCTTTTTCTATAGGCCTTTCTAATCTTTCCTTCATCTACCATATCGAGCGTCACTGCCGGGTGAAGGTTTGATATAAATTGATCCCCTTTTATTTTTCTGCCATCTGCCAGCACTACATGACTTACTTCCTTTCCTTCAAATTCAAAATTTACTACTTCAGCATGCTTTACTACTTTACCTCCATTGTTTCTTATTTTTCTTGATAGTAAAATGGCAATTTGCGAACCCCCATCCACACACCTCCAACTACTTTCTATGTAGGAGTTTACCACCAAGGCATGTACATAAAGAGGCGTTTTTTCTCCTTCTCCAGCATACAGTACGTTGGTGCCTGCCAATACCTGTTGCAGTTTTTTGTTGTCCGTACACGTGGCGATAAATTCTTTGGCATTAATATCCAAATAGGGCAAATGCGACATTTCTGCCCGCATCGGTTGCAATTTGTACATCGGAAAGCTATCACATACCTGCTTTATTTTTTCACAGTAGTTGACAATACCCTCTCTCTCTTCTGGAAAGTAACCAGACATCACTTCAATGAAATTGTCATACCCCTGAGCATATTTATACTCTGTATCATCGCCTTCGAAGGTTACGATATCAAAGCCATCCTCGTCCAACTTTTTAATCTTCAGGTCATCCATAATACCTAAAAATTGAAAGTAGCGATGCAAGTTTTCACCTTTCCCTAGTCCTCCGATATAATGTATACCTGTGTCGAATATTCTTTTCTCTCTGGAGAAAATCTGTAAGTTGCCGCCCAGCTGCTTATTCTTTTCAAGCACAATCACTTTATAACCTGCGTCACTCAATATAGCTCCACACTCCAGGCCACCTAGTCCGCTTCCGATAATGACAATATCGTACTTCTCCTTATCTATCATTTCTTTGTTAATACAAAAACCGTGTTTGAAGTTCGTTTTGTGTTGTCAATAATTTCGACTTGATAATTATTTGCTTTAGCAAATTTATGAATAAACTCAGCCGAGATATAGTTCATCTCATTCCTGGCCTTATTAAAACCAAAGTTAGTCGAAAAAATTTCCGTTAGCTGCGTGCCCTTATGACGTCTCGCTTTCTCACTATCCCCATCACGGATTATAATTTTACCGTCTTCATTTAAATGATCAGACATCTTTTTTAACAAGGCATCCTGTTCATCATCTTCCAGATAGTGTAAAACGTCACTTAATATGAACACATCACTATTATCAAATTTTACGGTCATGACATCACCTTGTTCAAAACTCAAGTTTGAAGGGACCACAGCACAATTTTTTGCCATTTTTACTTTATCTCCGTCATAATCTACCCCTCTGATCACTCTTTTCTCTCCACTGAGCGCCAAAGCCATTGACATTGTACCATAACCACAGCCAAGATCCATTACAGAAGCATTTTTCGGAATCATTTCATGAAAAAGTTCGTAATTCTTCTCCATGCCTACTTTTATCTTGGTGTACCATTCCAATATAGGCCCCTTAAACAGGTAATTTTTAATGATAATTTCTTTAAAGAAAGTAGGGGTTTCCACCTCAGCTCTCACTTTGTTATACTCAGTTTTAAAGTACTTGCTAATTTTTTTTGTTCTTTCAGCATAACCTTCACCAAAGGAACTATCCTCATGTTTTATTCGAGGCAAAAATTTGATAGTAGTGACATTATTCTTCAAATAGAAGTCATCTCCTTTGGGCATCACAAGATTAGTACCGTGCAGCACTACGGGTTGAATATCAAGTTTTAATTGCTCAGCTAGGAAGAAAGCTCCTTTATGAAATCGCCTTAGTTTAAATGATCCTGTTCTGGTACCCTCCGGAAACACTATTATTGAGTAGCCTTCTTCGACCAACTTTTGAATGTTTTCTAACTGAGTATCCACGCCTTTTCTGGCCCAAATAAAATCTGCATACTGCACGGGTTTACCGAAAAAAGGTGAATTATAGACCCAATCGTTAGTGACCATTACAACTTTTGGGCTAAACATAAGCATGATTAAAATATCAATAAATGAGTGGTGGTTGGCGATGAGCACCGAAGGCTTGTCAAAATCTGCATGTTGCTTGTCTACTATTTTTTTAGGGAAGTTTGCCATCATATACACCAGCGTTCTGCAGAAAAACATCATGAGCCAGTGATAGGCTCCTTTTTTTGATTTGTAAACCCCCTGAATCATAAGAAAGAGCAGTCTGACGATTTGTAAAATCAAACACCCAAGCAAGAAATATGAAAAGGCTATTACAGTAACTACCAATGAAAATAGAGTAAACGGAATCACCCCTTTCTTTTTGCGATTAGCCAGGAATATATTGAAAAGGATATGCTCAACAGTAAATGTTATTAGCACTACTGAGACAATACCAATTACCGCTAGAAAAGCTATGGATTTTAATGCAGGATGCTGTGCAAAAGCTAAAACCCCAATACCTACCAGGGTGGTGACCACTGATAGTAAAATCGACTTTTTATATGATTCAATATTATCGACCCCGTATTTATATTTTTGAATAAGGCCTCGCATAATAAAAATGCTGTAATCAACGCCCAAACCAAAAATGAAAGTGCATATAATGATGTTTACAATGTTGAATTTAAGACCTATGAGACCCATGATACCCAGTACCCAAAGCCAGCTCAGAATTATCGGTAAGAATGTCATCAAAGCCAATTCTATACGACCATAGCTCAACAGTATAATCAGAAATACGATTCCAAGTGAAAGGTTAACCAGGTCATTAAAATCTTCATTTAATAAGGTAACAAGTTTATTGGTCAGATATCCCCTGTCAAGTATTACAACATCCGATAAGGTTGAAACCAAATCAAACACCTTTGATTTATTTTCCAGTGGTAGCTTAATAGTAGTCAAAATTGCTACCGTCCCGTCTACATTTTCTATGATAAGATCCTCACCAAATACCGACATTAAGTTGTTCAAGCTTTCGGTGGTGATTTCTTTAGGTCCTAACTGTAAAAGATTATTAAACTCGATAAATGTATCTGACGAAAAGCCCATGCTCTGGGCTTTGGCATTGAGGTCTTCCAGAACTCTTTCCTGATTATTTCTATTCCAAAATTGATCCCATTGCTGTAGCCTCTCTTGCTGCTTTTCCCTAGTGGGAACAAGTTTATTTAAAGCAAGGTAATCAAAGACTTCGCCTCTGTTTTTCAGGCTATCTATCATATGCACTACCCTTTGATTCTTACTCAACGCATCCCATATATCCACACCATTGGTTGACAGATAAATGTTGTTGGCTGAATAGTTCGAAACCTGATTTATGTTTTGTTCATAAGTTGCCAAGTCATCAGGCATATAATTGAGCTTTTGCATGTCGCTCTCAAAGGCAATATTTCTCCAAGTAAAAAGGCTGCCTACTGTAAGTAAAAAAATTACGATCAGTACTGATTTATTTTTATACCATTTAGACGTAGCTAAAATACCTATCACTCGCTCTACCCAGTTAGCTTTCTTTGGCTCTTTGCTTCCTTTTGATACAAAATGAGGCAACACCAGTAATGTATAAAGTGCAGCAGCAATAACACTCGTTCCGGCAAACAAGCCCAGATCTTGCAATGCTGTACTGCGTAAAAAAAGTAATGAAAAGAAGGCAGATGCTGTAGTAAGACTACTCATTAGCATGGTTACCGTGATGTCTTCAAAAAGTTGTTTTACATCATGCTCTTTTTTAGCATGTGTGAATAAATGCAAGGCATAATCTATGGTGATGCCAAGCAGCACTGAACCTACCGCCAACGAAATGACCGATACTTGTTCCTTGACCAAGCTTAACAGTGCAATTGAAAGAATCCCTCCGAAAGCTCCCGGAGTAACTACTATGAAAAATGTGTATAGGTTTCTATAAAATAGAGAAATGAAAATAAAAAGACCCACTAATGCCAGCGTCACGGTTAAGCGAACATCTTTTTTTATTTGTGTGGCATTTGCCACAGCTACGGCCGCAGCTCCAAAATACTCTACCTGCAAAGTCTCATCGCTGTACTGCTGAGAAACTTGCTCAAGCTTTTTGATGAGTCTCCCATTTTCCGCTGTTTCATTTGGTGGGTTGGCCAGTTCGATAAAGAAAACCAGGTGATCCTGATCTTCTGTAATCAGGTGGTTTTGATACAAAGTAAAATTCTGATCCAGTTGCAGCGCTCGAGCCCTTTCAAGAGGAAAGCTGGTAAGACCAAATGGATCTTTAACCAACAAATTGCCGGTCACCATACCCATAGGAGACATTAATGACTTATGAAATTGCTCAAGTGTTTGACCTATACCACTTTCAGTAACTCTCCTTGCAACACTATTATAATCGCTTTCTACCAGATAAAAAGGTATGTTTTGGTAATAGTAATTATATAAAACTTCAATTTGACTATCCGGTATGGTGCGTTTGATTTCACGTATGCTCTTACCTAATTCACCTTGCAAGTCAACATCTATTGCCTGCGCAGTCTCAATTAATTTTTGTGGATTTTCAGCTGGCTGGTTATGGTATAAATGCATTACCAACCTTCTATTCATTTTAAAGCCTTCGAAAACTTCAGCCACCTGACCAACATTCTCATCTTGAGGCATAATAGCTACTATGTTTTCCTCGAATTTTAATTGGAATGCTTGTCTTGCAGCGAGGCCAATAATAGAGAGTAATATAATGATGGATATCAGCTTATATTTTCCTGTAACTCTAAAAAACCAATAGAAAAGCTTCGCCATAGAAGGTGCGTTGCGTGCTGCGCAACTATTTGTAGAATTTCGTAGTGAACAAAGGTAATGGCTATCGATAAATATATAAAACCAAATAAATATACTATTTGAAAAACTACTAAATAAGGGTACCTTAAGAATGGCATTTTAAGAAGTCAAGGTCACGACACTTACCTATTTTGTCAAACGATTGGCACAATATTGTCGTTGAAAAAAGCAACTTGAAGAAAATTAAAGGGGTTATGCAACATATTGCCATAGTAGGAAATGGTATTGCGGGTATTACAGCTGCACGTCACATACGCAAAAACAGTGATTTTGAAATTACTGTAATCTCTGCTGAGTCGGAACACTTTTGGTCTCGTACTGCCCTCATGTACATCTATATGGGTCACATGAAGTATGAGCATACTAAACCCTATGAAGACTGGTTTTGGGAAAAGAATAACATCAAGCTCGTCTATGATTTTGTAGAAAAGGTGAACACCGAAAGTAAAACCATTAGCCTTAAATCCGGTGATCCCATCAGCTATGACAAGCTCATATTAGCGACAGGTGCTCAGCCCAACAAATTTGGCTGGCCAGGGCAAGATCTGAAGGGCGTATCAGGCATGGTCTCGTTGCAGGACCTTGAGTATATAGAAAAGTATACCGAAGGTATTTCAAGTGCAGCCATTGTAGGTGGTGGTTTGATAGGTGTCGAATTGGCTGAAATGCTCCATTCCAGGAATATTAAAACAACATTTTTAGTAAGAGAAGAGCTATTTTGGGACAACGTTTTACCCAAGCAAGAGGCGCAAATGATCAGTGATCACATCAAAACCCATGGTATTGATTTAAGACTTCAAACAGACTTGAAAGAAATACTAGGAGACGAGAATGGCCGTGTCAGAGCTGTGGTAACGGGTCAAGGAGAAGAAATACCTTGTCAGTTTTTAGGACTTACGCCAGGGGTACACCCTAATATCGATTTGGCCAAAGCTTCTGGCATAAATGTAGATAAGGGCATTCTTGTCAATGAATATATGGAAACCGATACTCCAGATGTGTTCGCCATTGGTGACTGCGCCCAGCGCAAAGCACCTGTACCTGGCCGTGGACCAATTGAGCAAGTTTGGTATACGGGCCGAATGATGGGTGAAACTGTAGCTCAGACAATATGTGGTAATAAAACAGCTTACTCACCGGGCATATGGTTCAACTCAGCAAAGTTTTTTGATATTGAGTACCAAACATATGGGCGGGTATGGAACAAACTAAAAGATGATGAGGCTGAGTTTTATTGGCAAAATCCTCAGGAAGACATTGCCATTCACTGCGTGATGGATAAAAATAATAGGGAGTTTAAAGGCATCAACACCTTTGGTATCAGAATGCGACATGAGATCTTTGATCAGTGGTTAAAGAATGGAGTGGGGCTTGATTATGTAATTTCAAACCTTGAGGCAGCCAATTTTGACCCTGAGTTTTTTTCTAAATATGAAGATCAGATTGTTGATGCATATTTAAGTCAGTTTCCTGATGCAAAAGTTGAGAGAAAGAAAAGAAAAAAAGTTTTAGGCATTTTTTAAGTCATCCAAATGAGTATAATTCAAAAGATAGGTATCGGATTTATTTTAGTAGGAGGTGGTCTGCTCATAGCGTTACTTTTTATAAGCAGATATGAAATTTCTGAAGAAACACTAAAGCAAGCGATTAATAATCAAGGTGAGCAAGCTGAAGTAAAAGCAGCACTAAATGAAATCATTAACAAAACCTACGGTAGCAGCTTTGCTATAAATAGTGCCATTGAATCAAACCTGAAAAATGCCAACGATGAAATAAAAACTAAGTATTCAATTACAGAAAGCGATCTGGAAAAAGTTTTAGCTCAGTTTTCTGAATCAAATATCACATATGATAATAAAATAATTGATCAGATGTTTGATGATAGTGCTATTGGACAGTTTAAACGTGAGCAACTCACATCCTATACCTCATGGATGAATGATCGAGAGTACGATCGAGAAGCATTACGCGATCAACTGGAGAACACTCGTAACAATATCAACCGAAGTATTATCGGCAGCAAAGGGTATAATGAATATAAAATAAAGTCATTACAACTAGCCATCACGCGTCATGCCACTTTAGGTCCCGCAAAGTCTAATACACTGTTAATGTTGTTTCTAACTATCGGCCTGGGGATTATAGGAGGTTTGCTGTACATCTTACCCAAGGTAAAACTATTACCAGGGATCAAAAATAACCACATATTTCACAGTAAAAACACCAACCGTGGCTGGATTGGCTACACCATCGGATTTCTGTTTATAGCATTTTATATCATCCTCTATTGGTACCCAGAATACATGACCAGCTGGATGCTTCTGGTCGACCCGGTAAGTGTGGCACTCAGTGGAAATTTAGCCAGTCAATGGTTCTTTTATGGCTTTTTGTACACCATAGCCATAGTTGTAATGGGCATTAGGATGATTATCAAATATCGTCATAGTAAATACCACATCATACGTACTGGATCCGTTATGTTTTTTCAAACGGCCTTTGCTTTCCTAATACCAGAAATCCTGGTAAGGCTCAACCAACCAAGTATGGATCTGAAAAATATTTGGCCATTGAATTACACGTTTTTCTATGATTATAATTTAGAAACACTTACCACTTCGGGCTCTGTAGGTCTGAGCATGTTGGTTTGGGGTACGGGCTTGGCTCTAATTGGTGTTCCTGTGATAACTTATTTCTATGGAAAAAGGTGGTACTGCTCCTGGGTATGTGGTTGTGGTGGTTTGGCAGAAACTTTAGGTGACCCTTACCGGCAGTTGTCTGACAAGTCATTGAAAGCATGGCAGGTTGAACGTTGGATGGTACATGGTGTACTTGTATTTTCAGTTGTTATGACCTTTGCCGTGCTTTACACGTACTTTACAGGCAATAGCACTTTAGCTGGCATTAATTCATATGACTTAAGATCAGTTTATGGCTTCGCCATTGGGGCTGCATTCGCAGGAGTTGTAGGTGTAGGTTTTTATCCTTTGATGGGCAACAGGGTCTGGTGTAGATTTGGTTGTCCGCTTGCAGCCTATTTGGGTATTATCCAGAGATTTAAAAGCCGTTTTAGAATTACAACTAATGGTGGTCAGTGCATAAGTTGTGGCAACTGCTCTACCTATTGTGAAATGGGTATTGATGTGCGTGCCTATGCACAAAAAGGCCAAAATATCATAAGAGCCAGTTGTGTAGGTTGTGGCGTTTGCTCATCGGTATGCCCGCGAGGTGTGCTTAAGCTTGAAAACAAAGATCCAAAAGGTCGCTTTAATGAACCCATTCTTATAGGCAATGATGGAGTGAAAGTGCAGGGGTAAACCAATTTTATATGAAAAACATTATCACTTTACTACTATTCACTTTTGTGCCCGCCAGCATGGCGTTGAGTAAAACATTGGAAAACCAAAATAGCATGGGTTTAGGCATGGCAAAACCAGATTTTTATAATAAATCTACGCTCTATTTCTATAGTCCAAACCTTGATAAATCGCCTGATGACCATACTTCCGTTGACAGCCTGGTATTCAAACAAACAGAAATTGGCTATTCTATATCATATGCACCACCATGGTTTTTTCCCGTACATCTTAAAATGGATTATGAGATTTTATATATGAAAGTAATTTCAATACGCCATGACTGGATGCTAGTTGAAGTCAACAGACAAACCCATTTAACTTATTGGATAGCAAAAAACGCTGTAACATTCATCGATTGGCCTTCATTTTTACTGAAGGTCAATTCAGTGGAACCAATAAGCAGTCAGAATACATTAAAGCAAAAACCACTTCCTAATGCTTCTGAATTTACTTCATCGCAAATAGCATTCTTAAGACCTGTGGCCGTTAGAGATCAATGGTTACAAGTTGATGTGCTCGATAATAATTACAAGGTAATAGCAAAAGGCATTTGGCTCCGGTGGAGGAACGTTGATCAGTTACTTATCACATACAGTTTGTTGAGTTAAAACCTCTTTACAATTTAAAATCACCCCGAAGAATCTGGCCTTTCAAGGCCTTTCAAAACTTTAAACAATTAGCCCTATTCAATAAAAAAGGCTAGCCTCATTGGCTAGCCTTAGTGTGCATTAACTTATTTAAAGGATTATTTATCCTTTTTTCTACTTGACGATGAGCTACCTGGTTTTGCGATAGACTCTCTCATATCAGTATCAGCCTGGATATTTTCCATTTTGTAATAATCCATGATACCGAGGTTACCACTCCTGAAGGCCTCTGCCATCGCCTTAGGCACTTCAGCCTCCGCTTCGATTACTTTCGCTTTCGCTTCCTGTGCTTTTGCTTTCATCTCTTGCTCTTCAGCTACAGCCATGGCTCTTCTCTCCTCTGCTTTTGCTTCGGCTACCTTAAGATCGGCACTCGCCTGATCTGTTTGAAGCTTTGCACCAATGTTGGTTCCTACATCTACATCAGCAATGTCAATTGATAAGATTTCGAATGCGGTACCTGCATCAAGACCTCGTTGTAGCACGAGTTTCGAAATTTTATCTGGATTTTCTAATACTTCTTTATGTGTTTGCGCTGAACCAATTGATGTTACAATACCTTCACCCACACGAGCCAAAATGGTATCTTCTCCTGCACCACCTACTAATTGCTGAATGTTGGCTCTTACTGTAACTCTGGCAACTGCAATCAGCTGAATACCATCAGCTGCGACTGCAGCTACTTTTGGTGTGGTAATTACCTTTGGGTTTACAGATATCTGTACTGCTTCAAATACATCACGACCTGCCAGGTCAATGGCAGTGGCTTGTTTAAATTCAAGATTGATATTGGCTTTATCAGCAGAAATCAATGCTTTAATAACTGAAGGCACATGACCACCTGCCAAATAATGCGTTTCTAATTCTTTTGTATTTACAGTAAGACCAGCTTTTGTAGCGGTAATCATAGAATTGACCACGACACTCGGTGGCACCTTTCTGATACGCATAAAAACAAGCTCAAGTAAACCAACACGCACATTAGAAAAACGTGCTGTGATCCAAAGGCCAACAGGAACAAAATAT
This sequence comes from Fulvivirga sp., assembly GCA_039970995.1. Lineage (GTDB taxonomy): Bacteria > Bacteroidota > Bacteroidia > Cytophagales > Cyclobacteriaceae > Fulvivirga. The sequence continues at coordinate 301,304 of JBDVKW010000003.1, read as the reverse complement.
AGGAATATAAAAAAACCTATTATACCTGCGAATATGAGAACTATAAGACCTATTCCTTCCATTTGTTTATTTTAAGGGTTCAACGAATATTTTATTTCCATCTATTTTTACGATCTCTACCTCTGTGGAACTATCTATGTAATTTCCGTAAGAGCGAACTTCGTATTCTTTATTATTAAATTCTGCTTTGCCAATAGGCCTCAATGTTGATAGCGTTTTACCTCGCTCTGCCACTTGCAGCTTACTTGAGTAGCCATCATTAAACTTGCCCAGACTGGTATCTTTCAATGAAAAACGATCCCAGGTATTTCCTTTAAAGCCTAAATAAAGTGCAACAGCAAAGGCTACTAAGGTACCTCCAAATGTCCACCATCCCACTACCGGGCCATAATATTCAAAACTCAAATACACACCAATGACACCAGACACAAATCCCAAAATACCCACCACGGTTGTACCGGGCACAAATAGCACTTCTACTATAATGAGGGCAATACCTAGAAATATTAAGGAACCAACTGTAAACCAATCTGCCATAGCATTAAATAATAAGACCTAAAGCTAACAAAATTATCGTAGCTCTACTTTTTCGGTCGCTGATTTTTTTAAACCCAGATAACGATCGTTGTAATGGTCATATATGATTTCATTAAAGATCATGGGTATTGTGTTCACACCAAAAGAATCGACCAACCCAAATTTTTCTGATTTACCTACTATGAAATATCCATTACGAAGGTCCTCAATATAATCATAGCGAGCGTTGATGATGAGTTTCCCTTCTGCGGTCAGTAATCCTTTTTTACCTGCTTTATATGCTATAAATCGATCGTTGGATTGCCTCTCAAGACTGTCATAATTGAATGAAGTGATCTGATTACCTTGCTGGTCAATAAGACCAGCTCCATTTTGGGTATAGGCTATAGCTACGTTTCCATAAAACTGAGATACCTTTTCATACAAGGGTTGAATAACTATTTCTTCTTTTTTATTTAAAAACCCCCATTTACCAATGAGTTTAAACCCTGCCAGTCCCTGACTAAAATCACCAACCTCATCATATCTATTGGCTATTCTTAATCTATTTTGAGCATCAATAAAGCCGTATTTTCCATCTTTTTTTATAGCATAAAAGCCTTCTGACGGAGGCCTCACCTCTTCATAACTCTCATCGCGAGCCTGTTCTACAATCTGACCGGAAAAATCAATCTTCCATATTCCTCCATCCGAAGTATATTCCAACAGGTATCCATCAAAAATATCGATCTGGTTTTCTGTAAAGTAGATAATGCCATCAGTGACGTGATTAAGCCTTTTCAATTTACCGACTTCTTCAATAAAATATTCTTCATTTATTAATTGAATACTATTGGCTTTTCTTGGCAAAACCACCCATTCTCCGGAAGTATTGATCACGCCTTTTTCTTTGTGGAAAGAAACTACAATTTGATCATCCTGAATAGCATAAATATCATCAAAAACACAATCCACAATCTCTTCTCCATATCTATTGATTAACCCCCAATGGTTATTCTTCTTCACTTTAAAAAGTCTTTCTGTAGCGGGTAATATTTCCTGATATAGTTCATCTGTTTTCTTTACATTGAAAGAATCGTAAACCGCCCACGTACCGCCTCTTTTACCAATAACAATGTTGCCTTCAATAAAAATTGAATCAAATTTTGGTGGAAGCTTTATCTCGCCATTGCCATTAACTACACCCGACTGATTACCTTTTGTGAAGATTGCTAAATTATTGGTTAGACCTTTTAACTCATTGAACAGCATAGCAACAGAAGTCCCTTCAACATTGTGATTAATAAGTTGAGATAGATTATTAGTTTCTGCCTGATAATAATTTCCTGAAAATAATCTTAAATTTTGTGTGGCTATTTCATCTAAAACTAAATTATTTGCATTGAGCACGCTCCATTGGTGCAAAGGCTGCACCTCAGCGTAATCATTTTGAAGTGTTATGTTTTGATGCCGTGGTTCCAGCACCACTTCTCCATTTTGAGATATTATGCCTCTTAAATGGTCATCGTATATGATTGCATAATTACCTTGAAAGGCCGACAAACTATCAAAACTAATGTTAGTAATTGCCTCACCGTCTTTATTAACAAGTGTCAACTCATCTTGTAAATTCTTGACTAAAAATTTACTATCCCCTAAATAGTCAATGTCTTTATAAATCGAACCCAGTATTTCATCACCAGAAGCCGTCAACAAACTATAAACAAAGCCTTTACTATTTTTCTTGCCAACAACAAATCGGTCGTCAGCCACTTTAATGTCGACATATTTAAATGGTAGTACAAGAGTCCCCTTTTTATCTATACATCCTAAAAATTTGCCTGTAGATAGGTTTTTACCTGCAACAAATAACTGTGAACCAGCTGGGTTTATTTGAGTATAAATAGCTTGGGTAAGTTGCTCATTGTCGAGATTAATTAGTCCCCATAATCCATTTTGTTTATAACCTACGAGCTCATTACTAATTTGAAAAGGACTATGACTCCACCCTATTTCCTGATATTCGGCAGGGATGATTATTTTTCCTTCATCATTTTTTAAACCTTTCTTTCCAGCCTGTTCGTAGAGCTCATACTTCTGACCAAATACCTGATCGGGGTTTGTAGCATAGATAAACCCAAAAATAAAGAGTGATATAAAAAGAAAAATGAATCGCATTCCTACCTGTTTACAATTTGCGAAAATAGCCATTTTTAGTCTTAATTATAGCCTATTGTTTTAATTAGCTCTAATAGATTGTATTTTTGTGCTCGGAAAATTTTTTACCTATGATCATTGAACAACTTTACACCAATTGTCTGGCTGAGGCCGCTTACTATATAGAATCTGAAGGAGAGGTGGCTATCATCGACCCACTTAGAGAAACCGAACCTTACTTAGCAAAGGCCAGCGCCAACAATGCAAAGATCAAATTTGTATTTGAAACGCACTTCCATGCCGATTTTGTATCCGGACATATCGATTTAGCTAAAGAAACAGGAGCCCAAATCATTTATGGCCCCAAAGCCGACACCTCATATGAAGTTTATAATGCCAAAGACGGTGAAAAATTTACGCTTGGTAAACTCACAATAGAAGCCCTACACACACCAGGGCACACACCTGAATCAACTTGTTACTTGCTATATGACGAAAATGGAAAACCTCATGCCATATTCACAGGCGACACATTGTTTGTTGGTGATGTAGGTCGTCCGGATTTGCTGGACGGAGTGATGACAAAAGAGGAGTTAGCTGGTATGATGTATGACTCGCTTAACAGTAAAATAAAGCCTTTAGCTGATGATATCATCATGTACCCGGCTCACGGGCCCGGCTCTTCCTGTGGTAAAAACATAGGTAAAGAGACTCATTCGACAATTGGTGAACAAAAGAAAACCAATTATGCCCTTCAGGAAATGTCTAAACAGGAGTTTATCGAAAAGGTAACTGACGGTATGTTGCCTCCACCAAAATATTTCTTTGAAGATGCTAGGATCAACAAGCTTGGTTACGAAAGCATTGATGAGATCATGGTGCAAAATAACAGAGCACTGAGTTTAGAAGATTTTAAACAAGAAATCGAAAATGGTGCTTTGGTTTTGGATACTCGAATTCCAGATGATTTCGAAAAAGGCTTTATTGAGAATAGTATAAATATTGGCCTCAATGGACAATATGCTGTTTGGGTAGGTACTTTGATTGATATTAAGAAGCCATTGGTATTAGTTTGTGATGAAGGGAAAGAAGAGGAAGCCATTTTGCGTTTAGCACGTGTAGGTTATGAAAATGTAAAAGGATTTCTAGCGGGAGGCATCGACACATGGGATGAGCCTCTTGATACTATAAACTCTATCTACCCAGAGCAAATATTGGAATACAACGGTGCAGGGATTGTAGACGTGAGAAAACCAGGCGAGTTTGCCAACGGGCATGTAAAAGGAGCTCATTTTGTAACGCTTTCTGGCATGCCAGAGAACCTTAATGATTTAGATAAAAATCAGCCTTACTTAGTACACTGCGCTGGAGGCTATCGCTCAATGATTGCTGCATCGATCATGAAGTCAAAAGGGTTTACGTCTCCGATCAATGTCTATGGCGGGTATGGAAAAATACAGGAAACAGAAGTTGAGATTGAAAGTGAAGTTGTTGTTGGTTGATGTTATTAAGTTATTGGTTATTAGGTTAATAGTTATTAGTTATTGGTAGCTAATCACCTAACATAACTTCCTGCATTGATATCAATTGTTGTGCCTGTGGCGTGTTTGGCCAATCCGCTGGCAAGAAATACTACCGTTGGAGCGATGTCTTCAGGTTTTGTAAGTTCACTTAGTGACAAATCTTTTGTAGCAAAGTCCTCTCCATAGGCATCAATAAAGTCCTGAGCCATATCGGTTTTAGTAAATCCCGGAGCAACTGAGTAAGCCACTATGTTTTGTTTACCGAAAGCCCGCGCAATTGATTTTGTAAGAGCTACAACTCCCCCCTTTGAGGCTGCATAAGCGAAATAATCTTGTGTATCTCCTCTAAATGCTGCTCTACTACTGATGTTGATGATGATTCCTCCATCATTGTTCAAAAAGTGATGGATACTGTTTTTACAAAGTAATGCAGTGGCTGATAAATTTACAGCCATTGTTTCATTCCAGTCTGCCAACCAATTTTCAGTATCATTTTCCAAGTTGGAGCTAATAGCAATCCCGGCATTATTCACCAATACATCGATTTCACCAAAAGCTTCAATCACTTCACTAATCAAGCCATCCACTTCAGAAGAATTAGCAAGATTGGCTTGAAACACCTTGGCTTTATTCCCAATTTGTGCTGCAACTTTTGCGGCCTCTTCCGTATTTGTATTACAGTGAACGGCCACTGAAGCATTTGCTTCTCCCAATTGTGTAGCGATGGCAGCACCTATGCCTCTACTTGCCCCTGTAACCAAGACAACTTTATCAGTAAGATCTATTCTCATAATAATATTTTATACTCTTAAACAATAATCAGTTGTAGGCATGACACCTATCATAATTTCTATGGGAAAATTAAGGCATATTGAAATAAAAAAAGATGAAAAACCTACTATTACCCACGGATTTTTCAGAGGAAGCCGACAATGCGTTTGCGCTAGCACTTCAACTCGCTAAAAAAAATAACGCACAACTACACTTGTTGCACTGTGCCACAGTGCCCATCGATTGGATCAACCTGAGTAATCAAGTAAAAATGTATCAGGATATAAACAAGAAAATTAACCATGCGCAATATCAGCTTAATATGTTGAGGGAAAATGCTGAGAAAGAAGGGATCAAAACAACTGCTGTACTTTCGTACCAAGACTTATTAAAAACTATAAATCAAGATATAGAGGATAAGCATATCGATCTGCTCATCATGGGGTCAAAAGGAGCATCCGGATTTAAAGAATTTCTGATCGGGTCTAATACGGAAAAGTTGATTAGGCATGCTGGCTGCCCAGTGCTTACTGTAAAAGAAGCTATTAGCTTACAGGATGTCAAGAAAATCCTTTTCCCTACCGACTTGGCACCCAACCAAATAATGGTTGCCAAATATGCTGCCAGATGGGCTGAACTGCTAGGAGCCAAACTATGTATGGCAAAGTTAAACACACATTACCAATGGATAGAGTCGCTGAAATTTGTAAAAGAGATTGAAACTTTTGCATCACAATGCAATATTAATTCATTTGAAGCCATGACTTTTGATACCGATTATCTCGAAGATGGAATTATAGAAGCCGCTGATAAAGTCAAAGCTGACCTCATTGTGATGGGCACGCATCATAGAACCGGTGTCGCACATATTATAGCAGGTAGCGTAGCAGAAGATGTGGCAAATCATGCCAAAAGACTGATTTTAACTGTGGGTCTGGAGTAAACGGAAATCTTTTTTGAGATCACCACGTATAAACGGGTATGCTTAGATTCTTACTTACTGTTATCTTGTGGTGTATATTGCTAGTCCTATGCTGGCCTTTAGCCATAATTGTTGGTTTCATTTGGCTAATACTGCTGCCTTTTCAACTCCTTGGGCTTGGTATTTCAGTAATATTTAAACTCCTCACCGCGATTATCAGACTACCTTTTGATGTAGCCAGGTCCATCGCACGATAAACAATTGCATATAAAATCACCTTATTAAAGTAATAAGTATCTTTACTTTAAATGAGGGCACTATTTATATGCATGGGTTTACTACTATCAACGGTCGTTGATGGGCACCCTTCCTGGGGGCTGGTGGTAAATGATAAAGGTGAAATCTACTTTGTAGATGTACTTCACAACAATGGCACTTTATGGAAAATCCAAAACGAAAGTGAGCTTATCGCCATCTTATCAGACTTTCATGCCCATGATATGCAAATGGATGCTGATGGAAATTTATGGATTGCTGAAAACCTCTGGATCCAGGGTGAAATTGAGGGAGATGGAAGACACACCTTACTAAAAATACGCTCTGATCTGTCTATAGATACGTTAATAGTAACGGAAGACATCGATTTATTTCACGGTACTAATATTGCTATCTGGAACGATCGCATCTTTTTTACAAACAACAAACAGCTTTATGAATATCGCGAGGGTAAATCTCATTTAGTATTAAAGCATAAGTTTAAAAATGTAAAAAATATGCTTATGGATGATGAGGGCGTACTATGGATCGCAGATAGCAAGTTTAAAAATGGATCTCTTTATAAATTAGATCAAAATGGCCAGCTCACACTCTTTGTTACTGATATCATGCCCGAAGACCCACAATACCCTTTATTTAAAGAGCCCCACTTACAGTTTATGACTGGCATTGCCAAAGATGGTGAAGGCAATATTTATGTCAGCGAAAACGCGAGCTGTCGGATCATTAAAATTAATCGCAATGGCGAAAAATCAATCTTCCACCAGTCGCCAAGCCTGTGGAGCCCAATGAATGTTGCTTTTTATAAAGGCAATGCATACATCATGGAAGTGGGTTTTAACAAAGGCCACAAAGGCCCACGTATCTTAAAAAAAGATAAGAATGGCGCCATCAGTAGAATTGCGAATGTGGACACCGCAAAGGTCTCTACAGTTACAGAAATGGAAGAAGATGAAGGTATAAATATTCCAACCTGGGTTTATTTCGGGTTAGGGCTACTGATATTTGCCCTTGTAATCATTCTCTCTGTACGTAAAGAATACAAATCTCAATAGCATCTGATCGAGCCATTTATTAATTTACATTATGGCTTATAATGAACATCTCGCTGAACGAATAAGGCAATCTCTCAAGAGTCTGCATACTGCCTTTGAAGAAAAGAAAATGATGGGTGGCCTTACATTTATGGTCAATACGAAGATGTGCGTTGGAATAGTTAAAAATGATTTGATGGCTCGCATCGGTCCAGATGCGTATGATTCTGCATTGGAAAAGCCAGGTGTTAGGCCTATGGATTTTACCAAAAAGCCTATGAAAGGGTATGTTTTTATAGCACCTGAAGCCATAGACCTCGACTCGCAGTTAGATGAGTGGATTGCAGTAGCGCTAAACTTTAATCGAACGTTGGTTTAAACCCAAAGGCCAACCCATAGGATAGCAATCGCGATGACGGCTAAAATTGACATCAGCGGCCACATAAATTTCAGCCAGGTGTTGTAATTGACATTCACCATAGCCAGCGATGGCAATATGAGTCCTGTTGGAGTGATAAAGTTCATCAATCCAAAGCCGAATAAATACGCATTTACAATTTCTTCCTGAGGCACCCCGATAACCTGAGCAAGCGAGCTCATAATTGGCATGGTAACTACGGCCATCCCAGAAGAGGAGGAAATAAATAAAGCCATGATGAAAAAAACGGCCATCAGCGAAGGCAGAAAAACTATGCCCGACATACCATCTACTGCATTAGCGGCATAGAAAAGAATGGTATCAGAAACCTGCCCCTCATTGAGAATAACAGTAACTCCTCGGGCAATGCCAATGATCAATGAAACTCCTAATAAATCCTCTGCTCCGGATATGAAATCTTTTACAAAATCTCGCTCTCCCACACGCTGAAGCACTCCCATAAGTATGGCAGCAACTAAAAAAAGTGCGGTCATCTCTTCGAACCACCAGCCCAGCACTGATACGCCATAGATCATCACCAGAAATGTAGTACCAAATAGCGTAAGCAAAGCTTTGGTAGCCAAACTGAGCTTTTCGACTTTCTTACCCTCTTCAACTTTTGAAAACGGGCTTTTTAAACCTAAACCGTATAAAAATGATTTGGTAGGGTCTTTCTTTACGCGATTTGCATACCTCACGATGTAAGTGATACTTGCCGCAGCTCCAATAAGAAGCATTGCCAAACGGCTATAGAAACCAATCGTCCAGTTGACTCCTGCTGCATCTGAAGCTATAATGGTACCAAACGGGTTGATCGTCCCTCCCATTATGCCTATACACGAGCCGATGTAAATCACAGCTACCGGAACGATCAAGTCATAACCAGCAGCTAGAAAAACAGGTACTAATATGGGATAAAATGCTAATGTCTCTTCCTGCATACCAAAAGTAGTACCCCCAACGGCAATCAGAGATGTAACCAGTATAATAAGCAAACTTTCTCGTCCCTGGAGTTTATTGGCCAGATAGCCAATACCTTGATCAAATGCTCCGGAACTATTAAAAACACCTATAAATCCGCCAATGATCAAAACAAAAAGTACGATATCAACCACTTCATACATGCCCTTGATGGGTGCAAAAATTACCTCCGCTATCCCTTGGGGTTCGGATGGTACCTCTGTGTAGGTGTCGGGCACCGAAATGGGCTTATTTATTTTTCCTTCTTTAAATTTTTCAATAGCAATCAAAATTCCCATTTCGTCCAAAGCAGCTTGTGATGCAGGAATTGTAGTGTCACCATCCACAGACGTGATTTCAAAAACATCATCTGCAGCGTTATAAACTAATGCATCGTAATTTCCCGAAGGCAGTAGCCAGGTGGCGACTGCCGCTATAGCTATGACGATCATTAAAACAGTGTAAGGCGTGGGAAAGCGAAATTTAAGGCTCATAAATCAAGGTTTTGATTGAACCAAGATAAAATAATTCGAAGTTTTACCATACCTAATGGGGGTAAGAATAATTTTTTATATTACACACAAAACGGATCATTCTATGAAATATACCATTACAACAACGATCGATTTACCTCGCAATAAAGTAATAGAGCTCTTTGATAATCCTGATAATTTACCCAAGTGGCAACCCGAACTTCAGAGTTTTGACCATTTCAGTGGTGAGCCTGGCAAACCTGGTGCAAAATCGAAATTGAAATATAAAATGGGTAAGCGTGAGGTAGAAATGATAGAAACTATTACAGTTCGCAATTTACCTGAAGAATTCTCTGGCACCTATGAAGCCAAAGGCGTTTTAAACATTCAGAAGAATTACTTTAAAGAAGTGGGTGAAAACCAAACTGAATGGATCTCTGAGACTGAATTTAAGCTTTCTGGATTTATGAAAGTAATGGGCTGGTTTATGCCCGGAGCTTTTAAGAAGCAGTCTCAAAAATATTTAGACCAATTTAAAGCTTTTGCAGAATCAGAAGCGGGTTAAAAACCTGACTTAAAATTTTCCCATTCTCTATCCGTATCGATATCTATGGCTCCTTCAGGGAAGTTTACTCGCTTAGCACCATGCTGGCTAATAAGATATTTGGCGCCTTTATGATCATCTATTTTTAATAGTTCTTTAAAATACTTTCTTCCGAAAATTACGGGCGGCCCACTGGTGTTGTTATAATAAGACGCCACAATAGCCTCTTCCGAATCGAATGCTTTGATAAGATCTATCAGGATATGCGTTGTTAAATGAGGTTGATCACAAACTGTAATTAATACTCCTTTGAGGGCCGGATTGCTATGGTGTAAATGATTTAAACCATATTTAATTGAATTACCCATACCCTTCTTCCAATCCAGGTTGAAAGTTATTTCAACATCCATATCTATGATTTCGGCCTTATGTGTCTCAAAATCATGGCCGAGCACGACCACCGCTGGGCAACGTAAGTTCTGTACTACACGTGTACATTTCCTCAATAAAGATTCCCCATTTACGTGAAGCATTTGCTTAGACCCAGACATTCTTGAAGATGCCCCGGCTGCCAGTATGATTACACCTATTTCATTCACACTGTCAAGATAGTAAAATTGGTCGATGGATAATTACCCCAAACTGCGGTAATCTAAGCGTTAGATTGGTTTTTATCTGATTGGGCATTAATAAAAACCTGTTTAAAAACCTGGTCTTCCTTCCCGTCTCGCTTGTGTATAGGCGCCTTTCTGTACTTTAGAAAACCGCCACTGCGGTTGGTAAATTTAGCCTGTATCTCGCTCACGATGGATAATGCTATTTCTTCTGGTGTCTCTGCACCAATATCAATTCCAATGGGACTATGAATCCGATCTCTGTCATTTTTAGTTATTTCTGTACCGGCTTCTTCTAAAGCTGTAAACATTTTATCCATTCGCTTCTTTGGACCAAGTATACCGATGTAGTTTACATCCGTTTTTAATAGCATCCTTAGGGCAGCCAGGTCGTAATCAAAAGTATGAGACATCAGCACAGCTGCAGAATAAGGTTTTATGGTGATATCACTATTGAAATCTTCACGCTTGCAAAATGAGACATTGGCAGCAGGAAACGCTGCCGGTGCCACATGTGCGATACACTCATCTGTAACTGTAACATCCCACCCTAAAGCTGAGGCCATTTCTGTTACCGGTTTGGCATCAAAACCCCCTCCAAATATGATCAGGTCAATACTTGGCTCAATCAATTCATAAAAAACCTCCAGTTTTTCTACACTATACTGCTTCACGGCTGGTTTCTTATTTTGGAGCACATCGCTTAAACCTGTAGCCAATAGCTGTTCAAGACGCTCATCAGTAAGTGTCGACTCAACTTCCCCCGATTGGTTAAACCATAGTTGTTGCCCAACTATTGCTTTGTCATTTTGAGAAGCATATATCGTAGCCATGCCTGTGATATCATCGAAATTGGTGAAGGTTCTAAGTCGATCAATTGGGTTGTTTTGTTTAGTTATTGGCTCGATCAGCACATCAATAATGCCATTGCAACCCAGCCCAACCCCAAGGCTATTGTTATGATCGTCCATAGTATCGTAAGTTACCAAGGTAGGCAGTTCACTTTGCATGACTTTTCTGGCCTTCCTCAACGCATCGCCCTCTAAACAGCCTCCACTAATGGAGCCTGTCCATCTCCCATCTTTTCTTATCAGCATTCTCGCTCCGGGGCTGCGATAAGAGGAGCCTCTTACTTTCACAACAGTGGCAAGCGCCATCTGCTGCTCTCCTTTCACTCGATCAAACTCGGCTACAATATTTTTGAATTCTTTCATCTAAGAGCTGGTATCATTTATATATTCATTGAAAGGCTGCTTTCTGAGTCTTTTACCTGTTGCGGCAAAAATCGCATTTGCATACGCTGCACTTATGGTCGGTAAAGAAATTTCACCCAAACCTTCTGGAGATTCATCGCTGTCCACCAAGTGTACATTCACATGTGGTGCATCTTTCATTCTAATGAGCTTATATTTATCAAAATTGCTTTGCTCGGACTTACCGCCTTTCACAGTTATAGCGCCAAACATAGCAGCTCCTAATCCATCAACTATGCCACCTTCAATCTGAGCCATAGCCCCGCTTTTGTTAACTACAATCCCGCAATCTACAACCGCCCAAACATCCTCAATTTTTGGAATGTTGTTTTCATCAAGTGAGATGGTTACTACCTCGGCAATGTAAGAACCAAACATGAAATGCGCTGCAAATCCTTTATACAGGCCTTTTTTGGCATTTTTCCAATCTGATTTTTCAGCTGCTAATTTTATCACGTTTTTGAGTCTCCCCGTACTATATGTCGGGCCACCGTGATCATCATAAGGCATTTCCTTATTACCATCACCAAGCAGCTCTAACCTAAACTCCACAGGGTCTTTACCGGCCAGATGTGCCATTTCATCAGTAAAGCTTTGGTCTACAAATGCAGTGATATTATGTCCTGGTGCTCTCCATGCTCCTGTTGGAACCACCGTTTTAACGGGAGTGTATTCCATGTTGAAATTTTTAACAAAACCAGCAGGGAAGCCATCAGGAAAAATTTCGGTAGCGTGTGGAGAGTTATCCGAACCTCTAAATAAATACCTGGATGTTGTTGTGGCTTTTACTTCCCAGGCCGTCAATTCGCCCTGAGCATTTAAAGCACCTTTTAATTTAAACATCCCGGCAGGTCGATAAAAATCGTGTTGGACATCATCTTCTCTGGTCCACACTACTTGCACGGGTTGTTTGATAGTTTTTGAAATCGCTATGGCGTCTGAAGCATAATCAGCCATAAGCCTACGGCCAAAACCTCCGCCTACGCGTGTCATATTCACTTGAATGTTTTCACGAGGGATTCCTGTGATCATTTCAGCCAGCCTTGAAACGGAACCTGGCACTTGGGTGGGGCCCCAAACTGTACAGGAGTTCTCCTTCACATCTGCGCAGTAATTCATCGGTTCCATAGTTACATGAGAAAGAAATGGAAGCTCATATGTTGCCTCATGAACTTGCGCTGCTGATTCAAATGCCATCTCAGGATCACCATCCTTTCTAAGAGCAATTTCTCCTTTCTTATTAACATTTTCATAAAATGTCTTACTCAACTTTTCACTGCTTTCGCTCTCTCCTTCCCCATAATCCCATGTGACTTTGAGCGCTTTTCTACCTTTCATGGCAGTCCAGGTATCTGTAGCCACGACTGCAACACCTTCAAGTCCTGCAGTTGAACTGATTGCATCAAGCTGAATTACGTGCTTTACACCAGCTATCTTTAACGATTCACTCGCATCATAGCTGACTACTTTACCACCAAAAACAGGACATTTTTCAACAACAGCAACAAGCATACCCTCAGCTCTGGCATCTATTCCAAATTGAGTGACACCCGTTACTATACCCTGATTATCAACTCCTTTTTTTGCGGTCCCTATAATTTTAAAATCTGCCTTTGATTTAAGTGCGACCTCCTCTGGCACTTCAAGCTGAGCTGCTGCTTCCACTAGCTCACCATAACTTAGTTTTTTATTGCTACTAGTATGTAAAATAAAGCCATCGACAGCTTTGCACTGTTGAGCATCTACACCCCACTTCGTAGCGGCTGCAGTTAAAAGCATGGTTTTAGCAGTTGCGCCAGCTTTCCTCAATGTATCCCAATTGGTTTTAATTGCAGTGCTACCACCGGCAAACTGCGCTCCTAATCGGCTATCCAAAGGCGCCTGATCAACTTTAATTTTATTCCAGTCTACTTCCAGCTCTTCGGCAATGATCATCGGCAATGAAGTCTTCACTCCCTGACCGATTTCAGGATTTTTAGAGAATATGATAATCGTATTGTCACTGCCAATCTTTAAAAAAGCATTGGGCTCAAATATGTTATTTAGTGGCTTGTTCTTGCCCGATGCCAAACCAAATCCGAGAACAAGGCCTGTTCCGGCCAGTCCGCTCACCTTGAGAAAGTTTCTTCGACTAACTTTTACTATGGTTTTCATTCGGCACCCCCTTTCTCAGCTGCAGCGTGCACAGCTTTTTTTATACGCTGGTAGGTGCCACATCGGCAAATATTACCAGACATTGCTAAATCAATATCCTGATCAGTGGGTTTGGGTTTTCTCTTTAATAAAGCGGCTGCGGACATTATCTGGCCTGTCTGACAATAGCCACATTGCGACACATCCGCTTCAACCCATGCTTGTTGTAATGGATGATCACTATTTGCTGAAAGGCCTTCTATGGTTGTTACATCTCCCTGCACTGCAGATACCGGAAAGCTACAAGAGCGAATTGCATTCCCATTGAGATGAACCGTGCATGCACCACATTGGGCCATACCACATCCAAATTTGGTTCCTTTCAAACCAACGGCATCGCGAAGAACCCAAAGTAACGGTGTATCGGGACTTACCTCAACGGTATGCTCTTGATTGTTGATGTTTAGTTTATATGTTGCCATAAGACTGGATTTTAAGATGATTCAAATCAAAAGTTCTAATTGATCATCTATTTTGCCTTTTCCACCTGATTTGGCTTCACTATCTCTCCTTTATTTCCCCAACTGTTTCTGATGTAATTCAATAAGTCCGCAACCTCTTTGTCTGATAAGTCAAATCCTGTCATTATCCCATTGTAAACGACTCCATTTACCTTCATTTCTCCCTGAGCACCATAAAGTATTTGCTTTACTGAGCGATCCAGGTCTTCCATCAAATAATCTGATTTGGCTAATGGAGGAAAAACATTGGGCACCCCCTGACCATTTGCCATATGACAGGTTACACAGTTGGCAAGATAAATCTCCTTACCTCTTTCCATACTTGCTTTAAGCTCATTGGTCTGGTCTGAATATATCTGAAATGCCGAAATAAAGCCGAAAACCAAGCCTGTGATGAGTAGTATTCTTTTCTTCATAGATAAACTAATTATACGCAAATCATCGCTGCAAAGGCATTCTTTAGGCAACTATTCGACAAACACCGAACGTCTAATAATCAAATGCTATTACTCATTGACCAATGGCTAACCTAAAGTTATATCCTGCTTCGTGAACGGCTGTTTATACAATCGCTTACCTGTTGCGGCATATATCGCATTTGCAACCGCACCACCTGCAGGCGGTAACGTAGGCTCACCCAACCCTGTAGGGCTATTGATACTTTCTACAAAGTGAATATCTACTTTAGGAGCCTCGCTACTTCTGATCAGTCTATAACGATCGAAATTATTGGCTTGTGGCTGGCCATCTACAAAAGAAAAATCGCCATACATGGCATGACCAATACCATCAATCACACCACCCATCGCCTGATTAATAGCTCCTGTAGGGTTGACAACAATACCACAATCGATAGCGACAATCATCTTTCTTACCACAGGCTTGCCTTTCTGCTTCACAACTTCAGCTACTTCGGCAACATAGCTATTATGAGAATAGTAGGCACTAAAACCTTTAAATACGCCCTCCTCTTTTTGATTCCAATTAGATTTTTCTGCAGCCAGCTTGATTACCCCAATAAACTTTGCTGGGTCATAATCCAATTCACCTACAGGGTTATCAATCGCTCTTTGCAGGAGATCAATTCTAAACTGTACAGGATCTTTACCCAGTTTTTCTGCTACTTCATCAGCAAAACTTTGCTCGGCATACGCTAGAAAATTGGTAATTGGAGCACGCCAGGCTCCAGTAGTAATGTTGCTTTCCAGGTTATGAGACTCGACTAAATAATTATCAAGTGTGGCCGCTGGCCAGTTATGCTCTCTGGTAGCATTCCTCATATTTACACCGGTACCTACAAGGTGATAGCCTGTCATCTCACCATCTTTGATGCTCGCCCTGAACTTATATTTTGAAGCAGGTCGATAGATACCCGCTGTCATATCATCTTCTCTGGTATAGACTAATTGTACCGGCTTACCAGACTTGTCAGATATTTCGGCAGCCTCCAGGGCAAAATCTCCATATAACCTTCTTCCAAATCCTCCACCCATTCGGCTCAGACCAATTTCTACTTCTTTTTCTTCTCTACCCAGCAACTCTGCTATTCGCGACCTTGTCCACTCTGGTGTTTGGATAGGCCCAAAGAGTTCGGCCTTTTCAGCTGTAACATGTGCAAAGAAGTTCATTGGTTCCAGACAGTTATGAGGTAAGAAAGGCGCTTCATACACTTTTTCTATTACCTCATCTGCTGCTGCAAAAGCTGTGTTTACATCCCCATCATTTCTTCTAGGCTCGTCTGCTTTTTTATCGAGCATAGCTCGCATTTCCTGATCGTGGTAGTCCGTGCTTTCTAATCTTTCAGCCTTTTCCCATTGTGCGTTCAATGCTTTTTTGCCTTGCATTGCTGCCCAGGTACTATTCGCCAGCACGGCTAGCTTATCACCAAACTGTAATACTTGACTAACCCCGGAAACATTCCTGGCAGCGGTATCATCAAATGATTTTAGTTTCATGCCAAAGGCTGGCGGCCTGAGTACATTGGCATAAACCATACCTTCTCTCTTGGTATCAATTCCAAATAAAGGCTTACCTGTTATAATTTCTTCTATGTCTACATTGCCTTTACCAGAACCAATGATTTTGAAGTCCTTGGGATCTTTCAATTCCACCTCTCCCGGTACTTCCATAGTACCAGCCATGGAGGCAACATCGGCATATTTTAAAGTTTCTCCATTGGCATTTGTAATTATCCCGTCAGCAACAGAAAGTGTGCTTGCATCAACTTGCCATTTTTCTGCAGCAGCATTTACCAGCATTTTGCGTGCAGTTGCTCCTGCCATGCGCAAAGATTCCCATCCTTGCCTGATCGACTGGCTTCCTCCAGCCACCTGACGGGTGAAGGCATCAGTATTTAAACCGGCTTGTTTCACAATCACATCATCCCACGATACATCCAGCTCTTCTGCTACAATCATTGGCATCGAGGTTTTTACATTTTGCCCTATTTCAGGATTTGGCGACATGATGGTCACCTGCCCATTATCAGCAACAGACAAATAGGCATTAACATCAAACCACTCTGATGGCGGCTGGCGCTTGACAGCTGTTTCGGGTGATGGAGTGCAGCTCCAGTTAAATCCGAGCACTAATCCTCCGGAAGCCGCTGCGGACACTTTTAAAAATGATCTTCTATCAAATTTGGTTTTTATAACAGTCATAGCTTAGGAGGTTTAAGATTTTTGGGCCGCTGACTTTACAGCGTCTTTGATTTTGTTGTAAGTGGCGCAACGACAAAGGTTGCCGTTCATCGTATTCTCAATATCGTCATCCGTGGGATTCGGATTTTGAGCAAGTAGCGATGCGGCCGTCATGATCTGACCTGCCTGACAGTAGCCACACTGTGGCACATCATGCTCACGCCAGGCTTCCTGCACAGGATGGTCAGCATTTTCGGCCAACCCTTCAATGGTTGTAATTTCAGAACTACCAATACTACTTACAGGTAAGGAGCATGATCTCACAGCCGTGCCATTGAGATGGACAGTGCAGGCTCCACACTGCGCAATGCCACAACCGAATTTGGTACCTACCAAGCCCACGTGGTCTCTAATCACCCAAAGCAGGGGTGTTTGTGGGTCTACATCGACCTCATAACTTTTTTTGTTGATTTTTAAAGTGATTGCCGCCATATCATTCAGATTTAGGATGGATAATAAATATACCAAATGCTGAAGAAATAATCAGTATAAATTAGATGGGCGGTGGATTACCAATGACTTACGACTAACTTAAATCAACAGGTTACAATAAGCTTAATTCAAGAATTTACTTAATGGTGTATAATCCTTTTGTATAAGTCTTTAGAGGATTTGTCATATCACAATTAAGGTAAATTGATTTTTTAAATTACCTTGCAGGTTCAATTAGAGCAATGAACATGAGGATTAAGCTTTTCATAGTCTTTCTATTTATTTTACCAATTGAAGTTGCTGCACAAGAGTGGGTATCAAACTACCAGAGTGCGCAAAACGCCTACCTCAATGGTGATTTAGAGACTGCACTTGCAACAGGTGAAAAAAGTCTTGAAGGATACCTGGCAGCTGATGGGTCACTAAGTAAAAATTACGCCAGTATACTTAGGCTACTTACTACTATTTGTTACGCCTCTGATCATATTGAAAAGGGACTTACCTATGGCACCAAAGAAATACAGGTGAGAGAAAACATTGGCGAAGACAATAACCTTGAATTCGCTACATCTCTCTATAATTTAGGTTCACTTTACGAAGCTGACCAACAAAACGAGACTGCTCTTTCTACCTTTCAACAAGCGCTTGAAATTTACAAGCAGTACTACCAGCCCAATGACGAAAATATCATCAACTGTAAATGGAAAATTGCTTCTAACCTGGTGAGTTTAGATAATGATGAGGAGGCTTACATTATTTATCAGGAAACACTCCGACTCACTGAAGAACAGGAAACAATCACCATGGAATACATCAATGCATGTAGTGATTATGCCAACCTGCTACTGGATAAAAAAGATTACAACACCGCGCTAAACTACTTTCTTGACCTGGAGAATATTTATCTCCAACTTGGTACTGACTTCAGCTTTTCACTCGCCCAGGTATATATTAATTTGGGTTTATGCCAGCATCACCAAAATAACTACACCAAAGCAGAGGAATATTACTCAAAAGCTGACCAACTTTTTGCGGAAGTAAGCACAGAAAGCAAAGAGCACCTTCAATTAAAAAACCTAAGAGCAGTTAATTATCAAAGTCTTGGGCAGGGTGAAAAGGCCAGTGAATTATTGTCATCCATTGGTGAATCTCAAGATGTGGAAACCCGCGCAACAGCCTTAAACAACGAGGCGATTTTGAAACAGCAAAAGGGAGAAGTGTTAGCTGCTAAAAAACTATTCGAAGAAGCCATAGTGCTACTTAAAACCACTGAAAACAAAATAGCACAAGCCGAAACGCTGGAAAATTTCAGTGCACTCTATTTATTGTTGGGTAAAGCCGACTCCGCCAAATATGTTGCTGAAGAAGCAATAAAATTAATCACTGAAGAAGGTGTGAAAAAAGCATCAGCACTTAACCGTCTAGGCGAAGCACAACATGCACTTGGTGAAATGAACACTGCGGAACAAAGCTATAATGAGGGTATTGAAATACTTCAGGCAGCCAACGCTCAAAATACTACTTATTCATCTATTATTGGAAATCTTGCCATTCTAAAGCAGGACATAGGTAACTATATAGCGGCAGAAAAACTATTTGAGCAGCAAATTGAAATTCTCAAAAACACCAATGAAAATTCGATTGCCTACGCTACAGCATTGAATAATGCAGCAACACTCAAGCAGATACAGGCTCAGCACCTTCAGGCACAACACTTACTTAATGAGGCTCTTCAAGTCACAGAATCCGTAACCGGTAACAATACGCTAAACTATGCCGGAGTAGCAGAAAACCTGGCGTTAGTCAAAGCCGAAATTGGCAACTACAGCGAGGCCGAAGCGTTACTCAACCAAACACTTAATATTAGAAAATCCATCTTAGGCGAAGAGCATACGCTTTACGCAAGCACACTTCAAAATCAGGGTCGATTGAAGCAGTTGAAAGGTAAATACCAGGAAGCAGAGCCTCTTTTTGTAAAAGCCCTGGCCATCAAACAAACTGCCTTGGGCAAAAATCATCCCTCTTATGCCTTTGCCTTGAATAACATGGCGCTGTTGTACCAAACCATGGGTAATTTTAATCAGGCTGAACCACTTTTTGAACAAACTGCTGCTATCTACAGTACCGCCTTTGGGAAAATGCATCCTGAGTATGCCACAGCACTAGAGAATTTAGCCACTATTAAAAAGTTAAAAGGCAACAATGAAGAAGCTGCGGAATTACTGCAGACTGCTGTGGAAATTGATAAGCAGGTTTTGGGCACTAGTCACCCTCGTTACGCAACCGCTTTACACAACCTGGCCTCCATCTATAAAGACATGAAGCGCTATGAGGAAGCCTCAACACTTTTTTCTCAGGCACTCACAATTGACAAGTCTATTTATGGCGAAGAGCATCCGGCTTATGCCTCCACGCTTTATAACCTTGCAGTGCTTCAGCAGGAGCTGAAAAAAATAGATTCTGCTGAGATCAATTTCAAAAAAGCATTGACCATCAGAGAAAATGCCTTTGGTAAAAATCACCCCGACTATGCCTACAGTTTATATGGTCTGGCTGGTTTGTACCACCTCACAGGTGAGTTCACCAAAGCAAAAACTTATTACGATCAGGTAATTGGCAACTACCTGCAGCAAATTGATGACTTCTTCCCCTCACTTAGTGAGAAAGAAAAATCCGCTTTTTATGGTAAAATAAAGCCTGTTATAGAGTCCTATCAGGATTTCGCCATTGAGTATGCCACTTCTAATTTTGAAAACTCCGAGGAAATTATTGGTGATCTGTACAACCTTCAATTATCAACCAAGGCTTTACTGCTTCATTCCTCCAACAAAGTAAGAAATCGAATATTAAACAGTGGCAATCAGGAGCTGATTGACAACTACCAACAGTGGACTGAAATGAAGGAAACCCTTTCCAAATATTTGAGTTTTAGCGCAGATGAACTAGCTGCTCAGGAAATAAATATCGAACGTATTAGCAATGACATCAACCAATTGGAAAAATTTCTTTCTCAACAATCAGAAACATTTGCTGACGAAATTGAATCAGAAGCCATCAAATGGAACGCAATTGCCGGCAAGCTAAAAGAAAATGAGGCTGCGGTAGAGATCCTAAGAATAAAGAAAAGGTATGTGCCTGACTCGATCATGTATGTAGCCTTGATTCTAAAGCCTGAGAAAACCATTCCTGAGTTTGTAGTGCTAAACGAAGGCACCCACCTCGAACTGCGTTATTTCAATTATTATAGAAATGCCATCAAGTTTACTGTAGGTGACGAAATTTCATATCGACAGTTTTGGGAACCCATTGACGCCAAACTATCTGAAATTGAAACGGTTTTTGCCTCTTTTGATGGCGTATTCAACAAAATAAATATTAACACACTGTTTGATCCTAAAGAGAATAAATATGTGATTGATGAGTACAACGTCAGGTCGGTCAGTAATACCAAAGAAATCGTAAGTAGCACTGCTCCCAAGGCCGCACAAAATTCAAATATTGCATCTGTTTTTGGCTTCCCTAACTTCAACATTGGCTTGGAAGATGACTTTTCAAATATTAGTAAGACCCGAGCCAGTAGATTTGGCTTTGCCGACAATATACCAGAGCTACCGGGCACTGATACAGAGGTAAATCGCCTTAATGAGTTACTGAATAATAATGGATGGCAAACAAATTTATACACAAGAGAAAAAGCCAGCGAAGCCCAACTCAAACAAATAAGCAGTCCAACACTCATCCATGTAGCTACACACGGCTTCTTTATGCCCGATATAGATTTTGAAGAAGAAACCGACTATGGCTTGTACTTTAATGATCAGAATTACAACCCGCTCTTCAGGTCAGGTCTATTGCTGGCAG
This sequence comes from Fulvivirga sp., assembly GCA_039970995.1. GTDB lineage: Bacteria > Bacteroidota > Bacteroidia > Cytophagales > Cyclobacteriaceae > Fulvivirga. Next base: position 280,197 of record JBDVKW010000003.1, on the reverse strand, counting down.
GGGCAGCCAACTCCATTTATAAAGAAAAACAACTGGATGAGCAGGACGGTATTCTTACTGCCTATGAAGCTATGAATTTAGATCTTGACCAAACCTCACTTGTTGTGCTTTCTGCCTGTGAAACGGGTGTTGGCGAAGTGAAAAATGGTGAGGGTGTATATGGCCTTCAGCGCGCGTTTATTGTAGCTGGTGCCGAGTCTGTCATCATGAGTTTGTGGCAAGTTGATGATTACACTACACAGCGTCTCATGATTCTTTTTTATGAAAACTGGCTTTCTGGACAAAATAAGTTCGATGCTTTTAAAAACGCATCTAAAAAATTAAAAGAAGAGTTTAAAGATCCTTACCATTGGGGAGCGTTTGTTATCTTAGGAGTAGAATGAATCAGAACCTTAAACAGCTACTGTTAATTCTTCTTGTATGTCCTGTTGCCTTTGTTCACGCTCAGGAAAACATCGATTCAATCGCAGTCGATGATTCTAAACAAATTATTGATGCTTTAAGTGATGACAATGCCATTGAGTATGCCCCATCGATAAGTGCTGATGGAAAAACAATCATATTCGAGACCAATAAAAGTGGCAGTTACAAATTGTATGAATCTCGCAAAGATGACAATGGACAATGGACAGCACCTTTTCCTATCGATAACATCAATAATTTTGGTGATTCTACTGACCTCATCGGTGGCCCCAGTATCAGTTTTGATGGAAACATCCTTTATTTCTTTGCTTCCATTGGCTTTGGCAATCGAGAAGATATTTACTTCTCTACCCGGGAGAAGGATGGCTGGAGCATTCCTGAAAGTTTAGGAGCTCCAATCAATACCGATGGATACGAAGGGTTCCCCTCCATATCAGCTGATGGTAAAGTTTTATATTTTGTTAGAGAGAATAGCGAAGGACCTCAATCAAGAGAGCTAAGAAGAGAACAAACTTTTTGCTATTCCATATTTAAGTCAGAAAAACAACCCAATGGCTCATGGGGCCAGCCCACTAAATTGCCATACCCTATCAATTATGACTGTGAAAAGGCTCCAAAAATAATGGCCGATAGCCGCACACTAATATTCTCCTCCAACAGACCCGGAGGTATGGGTGATTACGATATGTATCAATCTACCCTCACGCCACTTGGGGATTGGTCTAACCCTGTGCCCTTGACATTTGCAAACTCAGCACAAAGTGACCAATTACCTACCATTGCTGCAGAAGGTGATCTCATGTACTTCATTTACAATAACCAGGATATTTACTCAGTTGAAATACCACTTGAACTCAGACAATTTGTAAACAACATCGTGCAGGGAAATATCATAGATGCTGACTCTAAAGAAGGAATTGCTGCCAAAGTAATCGTTCGGAATGCCCTCACATCTGATGTGATTACTGAACTAGACAACAACCCTGAAGATGGGCGCTATACAGTTATTCTTCCTGTTGGTAAATATTACAATATTGAAGTGCAAAAAGAGGGCTATTCAGATTTCATTAGATCAATCGATCTAAGGTCGGTGACCGACTATAATGAAACGCAAATGGATATCGAGCTTTTCAAAAATGTATTTCTCAACGTTGATGTGAGTGATCAGGATCTTTTCGAGGGTATTGTGGCAGATGTCGGTGTAAAAATTCAAGGGGATCCAGATTTTGTGCAAAAACTTAAGACTTCGCCAAATGGTTCGGTTACAGCCACCTTACCGATCGGTAGTAATTTTGAATTTTATGTATCAGCAGAAAATTACAAAAGTGCATTCTTCTCACTGGATTTATCAAACCTGGTGCTTTATAGAAACTTTGAAAAAGAGTTGGTGCTCGAGCCTGAGAAAAAGCAAGTAATGATAAACGTGGCTGATCTTTCAAACAACTCCAGGGTTAATTCAAAAATAATTTTACGAAACAAAGACCGCGATGAGCGAATTGAGGTCGAAGGTAACTCAATGGTGTCGTTAAGAGTTGGTGACAGATACGAAATTGAAGCAACCAGTAATGAAGGTTATGCATTTAACTCAACCACCATAGATGTGAGTAAAGGCATGGGCGGATCTGTCGAAATGAAACTGCAAAAACTCGAGACAAATGCAAAACTTACTTTGAAGGACATAAACTTCGAAACTAACTCAGCGGTACTTTCAGACGTTTCATTTATTGAGCTTAATCGAGTAATCAAACTCATGAATGAAAACCCGGGTTTAAGAGTAGAAATATCTGCTCATACCGATGATGTAGGTTCTGATGCTTATAATCTCAAACTATCAGACCAACGTGCTCAAAGTGTCGTAGATTATTTAATTGAGAATGAAATAGATAGCGAAAGATTTGTTGCCAAAGGATATGGTGAATCCACGCCCAAGGTGACCAATGACAGTGAAGAAAATCGAGCCCTAAACAGACGTGTAGAACTCAAAATTTTAGGAATATGAGAAAGTCAGCCCTTATACTTGCTCTCTCATTAGTGTCTTTGGCAACATATGCCCAGCGATACAGAGATATCTACCCACAAATCGCCAACGCCACCAGTGATGAAACCGCTCTATCACTTATAAAAACCTACATGGTGGAAGACCTTGACCACCCTAATGCCAACTTACGTCTTGCACTTATTTATGAAAAGAGGTATCAAAATGCAGATCCGCTTACTCAGTATGAGCGGACTATTGCCAACGCACAAGAAGCTGCCCTTAGATTTATCAAAGCCAAAACCCTGATTGATGATAAAGAAGTAAAAAAGAACAGCGGTTGGTATGCCGAATTTTCAAGCAGTGTTGATAGCCGTGGCAGGCCCATAGTAGAGTTTGCTACGGTAGATAATAAAATCAAACACGGGTATGATTCTGCAAAATTACTTACCCAAAAACTCCCTCCTATCTATAATGCGTTTACTGAAAGTGTAGATTTTTATGACCAGGCCATAAAAATATTTGCTGAAATCAATGGTGAATATACCAGTTACGATAAATTACTTCTGCTATTTGACGAAGAGCTCAACCAAAAATTAGAAACCTTAAAAACTAAATACGACTCCAGTTTATTTTATCTGGATAAGTACATTTCACTGATCAACGATTATCCGATCAAAGGTTATAATCAATCTTATACCATTGATTCAATAAAAACATACCGATTAGAAGGTCTGCTCACAAGCCCTAATTTCCTGACCAATAACATTACCATTTGGAATTATAAGGCCTGGGCTAATAAAGTGCAGAATGATGTGAATTCTGATATTTCTGACTTAAGAAAAAAGCTCAATCAGGCCGAAATCGCTTTAAACAATAGCCTTAAAATCATTGAGGATAAATCGTACAACGAAAATTTCAATCCGCATGTCATTGACAAAAAACTGGAGTTTGATCTAAGAAAGTTCGACAATGAGTCTCTTCCCGTTGCTTTATTGAAATACAAGGAATTTAAGCAAGACCTTTTGTTAAAAAACAACGCTACCCTAGATTTTGACTCGGCCTTAAGCACAGCTATCAAGAACGTATACTTCGGAGAGCTTATCTATTTGACCAATGATGCTGATAGCTTATTGAACATTGCCAGTAGCCGGGTAGAGGATGAAACTTTCCGAAAGTACCCCGACTATTTTAACAGCCACTACGGTAGCAAAGCAACACTGACAACCTACCTGGGTGGCGAAAAAGATCTATCCAAAAGACTTCTAACTAAAAGTGTAGAGAAACTTCGCGAGAATATTTTGGGTGAATTGAGTAGCACTGCTGGACCCAATGAATTTTATACATACCGCAGGTTAAAAATTCCAGCTACTATTGAAACTGTCAATGTAGATTCCATTGACAATAATTTTCATAGTACACACGAAGTGCAAAGTGCTGATGGAAGTAAGTATGTTGGAGGTGTTGTTAAATCTTCCAGAGCACCCAACCCGGTAAAGACATTCATAATTAAAGTTGATGAGAATGAAAAAGTTGCGTGGTACAAAGAATTTGAGCTCTTAGAATCTTCAGGGGCGCAAACCAATCTACTAGGTAACCTTACCATTACACCCGAAGGTTGTGCGCTGGCTATTCATTCATATGATACCGACTCAGTAGCCAATCATGTAATTTATCTTGATGAAAATGGAGAAGAGATTTTTAATATTAAGCTGGAAACCAAAAGTCTCCCTCGCTTAAGTCAATATACGGAAAACAATAGCTCATTACTTTTAAGCTTTAAAGGTGATGCTCTCAAACAGAATCCAAAAAATCAGGAGGACTTAGATTTAATTTCTATAAACCTGATTGGAGATGTACTTTGGCAGAAAAAGTTTGAATATAGTGGCAATATCGAATCACTTATTACTACCAGTGATGGTTTTATGGTATTAGGCAATTTTTCATCTATTACTAACACCAACGGTCAGCGTGTGGTTACTAAAATTAATGAAGGTCAGACCAATGCATTTTCCGCAAGGTTCGACCAACAAGGAAACGGCCTGTCAATAGCTACTTTTGATAGTGATGAAAATTACAAGATTAACAAAGTAGTCAAAATTAATGACAGCGTAATCAACCTAATGGGCTATAAAGACCCTTCCGGAAGATCCATTCACCTGATCATCAATAAATACAATCGGGTGATTTACTCTGATTTATAATTTTGGAGCAGTCATGAAACTTATCTCGCTGGTCTTATGGTTTATTGCTGCTATTCCTTCTTCAATAGGAATAGGAAATACACATGCGCTTCAAATTGATATTGAAAATATTAAAAGCAACAAAGGGCACCTTGTAATTGCCATATTTGATTCAAAAGAAAACTTCTTGGAAGAAGATATCTTTAACAAATCAATAGCAGTAACTGGCGCATCTTCAATGAGTATAGATGTCGCCTTACCCGCAGGTGAGTATTCTGTTGCCGTATTCCACGACACAAATAAAAATGGAGAGCTGGATAAGAATATGTTTGGCTGGCCTCAGGAAGCCTTTGGCTTTTCTAAAAAATCAATGGGATTAATTGGCCCGCCATCCTTTCGTGATACAAAATTTACTATACCCGCAACGAGCAAAGTCAAAGTAACTTTAAAACACCTCTAGTTTTTACAATTTTTCAGTACTTCCTCCGCTTTCTTTACATCTATAAGACCTCTTTCGTTGCCCCATGAGTTGTAAATATAGGTGCTGATTTCAGCTACTTCCAAAGCTGTTAAGGTAGGAATACCGGGCATTTTTTGATTGTAGGTAACTCCGTTAACGGTAATCTCACCTTCTTGACCATACTTCATTGAACACAAAGCCTTTTCAAAATTTTCAAACATGTAATCAGAACCTTTAAGTGGAGGAAACAATTGAGCCAAACCTGCTCCATCCGCTTGATGGCAATTGCTGCAATGTTGCATATACAGCTGCTGCCCTTCCACCATATACTGCTCTAGTTTTACATTTTCTTTATGACTTCCCTCATTATTGTCTGTCTTGCCTGAGCAAGCCTGAAACAATATCACAGTTAATAGTAATACTAAAACCCTCATGAATTAATCTCTTTCAGTAAAATATCTAAATCTCTTATCAATCGGTCTACCTGGTCTGGCTTAGTGCCATCATAAATTCCTCGTACTCTTCTTTGATCATCAACCAAAATAAAAGCTCCACTGTGAATAAAACCACCCGGTTCTGTTGGATCTTCCACTGCACTTACCATGTAGCTCGTTTGACCAATTTTATAAATTGCCTCTTTCTCTCCCGTAACAAAATGCCACTTCTCACTACTCACACCTAACCTCTCTGCAAATTCCTTAAGTACAGCAACCGTATCATGTTTTGGATCTATGGTATGAGAAAGTATTAACACATCATCATTATCCTGAATTTGTTCATATACGCGCAACATTTGCGTTTTCATGATGGGGCAAATGGTTGGACAAGACGTAAAGAAAAAGTCAGCTACATACACCTTTCCTTCAACTGTTTGCTGTGATACCCAGTTGCTATCCTGATTAACAAACTTGAAGTCATCGATGGTGTGATATACCGTATCGTTTTCATTATACTCATGACGACCTAAAATCGGAAGTGCTTTCTCTTTTGGTTTTTCGCAGGCAAAAGCTACTGCCACCAACAACCCAACATAAATTATCTTTTTCATGACTCTCCTTTTTCTCTAATTCTCTTGTAAATTCTAATAGCTAACATCAGTATGATGGTAAAAAGTATTAAACCAACCAGTCCCCAAATCATGCTTAAGGCACTCTTCAAAACAATAATAAATACAATTGCTACTAAGAAAATCGTAGCTATTTCATTCCATATTCTTAGCTTTTGTGAAGTATACCTGTACTCATCTTTTTGCAATTGCCTGAATATCATGTGACATGAGAAATGATATAGATATAATAAGAAAACAAGCAGCAATTTGATGTGCATAAAGCCCATCTGTAGATAATGAGGGCTATTTACCAATAGCAACGTTCCCATTATCAACGTGATTATTGCTGATGGCCATGTAATACCAAACCAAAGTCTCTTGCTGTTGCGTTTGTACTCTTTAAGCAAAATACTACGCTCAGGTTCTGACTTTTCATTGGCCTCCACCTGATAGATAAATAACCTTACAATGTAGAATAACCCGGCAAACCAGGTTACAACAAATATGATGTGTAAGGCCTTGAGATAAAGAAAAGTCATAATTTTCAGCCGCTAAGATAGCTGATAAGCCTAAGTTTTTACAGTGGTTCGAAAGGAGATTTCTTCTCGCTTACAATCACAATTTTATCACCCACTTTTATTTGCCCTTCCGACAAGGCCAATGAGTGCTGACCAAAAACCACTTTATTATCTATTTTCTGAGCAGCGAGTGTTTTAAGCGGCTCAAGACCGGCTTCACCAGTCTTAACATCTATAGTAGTAACCACACATCTCTCACATGGTTTTAGACCTTTGAAATGAATGTCACCTACCCTAAAGTCTTTCCAATAAAACTCCTCATATGGTTCACCATTCTTAAATACCAAATTGGGTCTAAAACGATGTATCCCTATCGGAGCGTCCAACTTCTGATTTAATCGATCCAGTGAGGCTTGTCCAACAACGAGGTATGGGTAACCATCAGCAAAACTTACTGTCTCCTTATTGACTTGCCATTTTTCTTTGATGTGCCTTTCCGTTTCCTCAGGCATATATACCAAAGTCACTGATTTTTTTAGTGCTTCACTAAACCAATCGTTCCATCCCTGTTTTCCTTCAAGGGCCACAACCTCATCATCCCAAATATTTACCTTTAATTCTTCGCCCTCCTCTAACTTAAATGGGATTTGTATTGATGATTTATGAAAATCAGTTTGCACATCATAACCTAAAGAGGCTTTTTCAATGTAAAATTGAGTGAGCAACCGCTCCTTTCTGATTGTGATAAAATTTCTTTCACTATCAACAAGCATCCACCTGCGGTCATTTTGCAAACCTTTTTTCGTAACCGTGGCTGCATCTAACCTAATACCAGGCAATGATTTTATTGGGTATATGTATATTTCGCTTAAATATCTTTCGGCTGCCATGAACGTAATGGGTGTTGATTGATGTTTACTAACTTAGTATTAAATTTATAGAGTAAAGTTATCAAAAACCCTGTAAAAGTATGAGCGGTACAAATGGCAACAATAGCCTTTGGTATTTTGAAAATGTAGATCTCTTCAGCATTCTTTGCCCTCGAAAAGTTGGCGATATGGAGGAAAAACATCCCATCAACTCCTTCAAAAAGAATGAATTTATCTACTTCCCAAACGATAAAGCCAATTACATCTATATGATTGCCGATGGCAGGGTAAAAATAGGGCATTACACAGAAGAGGGCAAAGAGGTAGTAAAGGCCATACTGGGCAAAGGTGAAATTTTTGGTGAGCTCGCACTTACAGGCGAAGAGCAACGCGAAGATTTTGCACAATCTTTAGACGAAAATACTTCTGTTTGCCCTATGAGCATTGAAGAAATGCAAAATCTCATGCTTGAAGACAAAGAGTTGAGCTTTAAAATCTATAAACTCATTGGCTTGCGTATTCGAAAATTGGAGCGAAAGATTGAATCGCTGGTTTTTAAAGACGCAAGAACCCGAATCATCGAATTTCTCAAAGATGCAGCCGAGTGGAAAGGGAAAAAAGTGGGTTTTGAAACCATGATACCCACGCGGCTTACACACAAAGACATCGCCAACCTTACAGGTACCTCAAGACAGACGGTGACTACAATTCTCAATGAGTTAAAAGAGCAGAATCTGATCAACTTCGATCGTAGAAAAATTCTCATCAGAGACCTTGAAAAACTGAAGTAGTGGTAAAAAGGCTGACTTTAATCACTCTATTCATTGGGATTAGCCTGACAGGTTTTGCCCAGCGAGGGCTTCAAAACTATACTCCATCGGTGTTGCTTCATCAAGGGCAATGGGAGTTTAAGAATTTTCATAATTACTATACACAGACCAAGCAATTTGGGCAAAATGGAGGTAAAGTACTTACTGGTCAGGGGCGTGAGTCGTATTACACGATGATCAACCAGTTTTTATATGGTGTCTCCGACAGAGTAAATATTGGTTTCGATGTATGGCTCAAATCTGTCAACCGAGAGGTTGCCCCCTCCACCAACTGGACAGCTGTAACTGGTGTTGGTCCCAAAATCAAGCTATCACCTACCGGTATACCGGGTTTCTCCATTCAGTCAACAATGCTGTTTCCTTTAGCTGATGATTTAGAAGGCGATAATGAACGCGCCTTTCTTGAGCACGACCGCACCCTTTGGATCAACCAGCTGTTTTATGATAAAATCATTGCCCCCGACTTTCAGATTTTTGCACAATTAAGTATCTGGTATGCCTTTGTAAGAGACTCTAACAGGGAAAACAACTACGTACAGACACCTATGAGTTTTTTCTTTAGCTATCTGCCTACCGATAGGTTCACAGCTTACTTTACCACTGAGTATTGGCCCGTGCATTACAACACTCAGGAGCAAAGTGCAGCGGCATTTCACAGCCATTTTGTCCAAGCTGGAGTAGGTACCAAATACCAGGTTATACCGGGAAGATTTGAGATTGAAATGCTCTACACGAACTTTGTTTATGGAAGTCTTGCCGAGGGAGCAGGCGAAACTTTTAATTTAGGGTTGAGAGTTATTCGGTAGCCCGATAAAGGTTTGTACGCTTTAAATCATCTAAATTATCAATATCATTCAGCACCTCTGTAGTCGAGTAAGTCAGGCTAGCTTGTTGTAACAATGCAACTGTTTCATTATAAACCTCAGTCGTACTCCACGCGTTCAAATTAAAAATATTCTTATTTGGCCGCTTCATGCCAACTAAATAATATCCTCCGTCTTCTGCCGGTCCTAGCACAACATCAGCAGCATCGAGCTTATTAAAGGAATCATTGATAATATCAGCATTAAGGTCATAGATATCAGAACCTACCAGGCTTACTTTTGCATAGCCCAACGCTAAGCTATCAGCAATGGCATTATGCATTTTGTCGCCCAGGGTTTCGCCTTGCTGTATATACTTTTTGTATTTCTTATTATCCCAATAGTCTTCCGAGTCTATGTATTTGCTGTAGTAGATGGCCACATCACAACTTAACGACTCCGTCATTTCATGGGCATTAGAAAGCAACTTGAAATAGATAGCTAGCGCTTCTTCATCACCTATTGATTTAGCCAGTCGGGTCTTGACCCTACCCAACTCCGGATTTTTCACAAAAAGGATCAGTCGTTCTTTAGTCATTAGTATACTTTCTGCCCTTTTTTGAGCCACTTCGACCACGACTTATTGTATGTATGTACCGAATCGGTAACCCCTGAACTGTTTACCACATCATTTCCATTGTTTTTCCAGTCAAAAACACCTCCCCACAAGTTATAGACCTCTTTAAATCCCATTTCCTGCAATTTCTCACCTATCTTCTCACTTCTATAGCCCACAGAACAATAAACCACTACTGGTTTGTCTCTATCAAGGTGCTCAACCTGTTTTTTATCAAAGTCGTCATAACCAACATACTTTGCACCAGCTATGTGTGATGTAGTAAACTCCTCCTCAGATCGAGAATCAAGAATAGTGACACTATCTAACTTGTTCTTCAGTTCATCTTGATACATAAACGGTACCGACTCACTCAATAGCGACTTAAGCTTCTTGTCAAAATCAGTTTGAGACATACAATTGGTGTATAAGAGTATGGAAAAAATGAATGTATTAAACGCCAGCAGCAACCGGCTTTTTTTCTTTGTACGTTTCATAAAGTATATATACGATTACTAACACATATTCGATTGTAGTTACCCACAGGTTTTCCTGAAATCCTTCAATGGCATAACCCACATATGTGAAAAATATTAAAAAGGACCATAAAATTACATATCTGTATCCTGTAAAAATGGCAAATGCTATGATGGACGTTATATACCAGGGATGCACCGTTGTGGCCAATAAAAAATAACCCGTTAGGACTATCATTATAAGCTTAGGTAGGTCAAGTTTATTTTTAAACCAGGCCACAGCCATGATAAAAACGAATGTGATCAGCGCTAAATACGGTCCAACAGCTCCTATCACATTATATCCTTTTATAGCATATCCAATTTCTCGTATGAGGTAATAAATGCTCGCATTGAACTCAAATTTTTGAAAATAAAGGCCGATACTACTCGTCATACCTTCAAGAAGTGTGCTTGATAGCATTGGTAAAAATGCAATGAGTGTAAACAACGCAATCCAACCATAATATTTTAAAAGGGGCTTTATAGGCATTTTTCTAAGAAACAATGGCAAGAGCATCAAAGGAATTAATTTGGCGCTGATCGCTAATGCGATAAACACAGCTGAGGCCACCAGCTTTTTCTTGATGTACAAATAAACTCCCACGGCCAAGAAGTAAATCATAAAGGCTTCATAATGCAGGTTCCCGGTAAGTTCTAATATCACAAGCGGATTTAGTGCGTACAACATCACGTACTTTCTATTTACAGCATAGTGATCAACTAATTTAATTAGCGTGTAAATTGTAACGGTCTCAGCCAGAATAATGAGTAGGCGCATGACTACCGCACTCCCAAGCACTGAGTCTGGCGAAAGATAAACGGAGATGAGAAAAATCAGCTGTGCAAATGGAGGGTAAATCGTAAAGTAGTCTGGAGAGTTGAGTAGTCCGTACAACTCAAGTGTCAACCCATTGGGTAAACCATTTTCAGCATAAAAAGAAGGTAATTTATCAAATGGATTAATGCCATTCAAAATAAGTTTGCCATCCCATACAAACCGATAGATATCATCAGATAAGTTTGGCAAAGCAAATAGCAGTAATAGCCTAAAAGCAATGGCTACAAATATAAAATGAGAGACACTACATGGCTTGGTTTTGTGCGCTAACCATAGATACAAACCGAATAAAATAGAGTAAGCAGTAAGCAGCAATGCACTTTCGTGCCGCTCAGTGAAATAAGTGATAAATACGTAAAGAGCAGCGCTTACACCTACCGGTAAATAAAGTGACAGCCTCTCCTTGTTATCCATATTTCAATGGTCTGACCGAATGATAGAAAACAATGGAAAATCCCAAAGCCAACATCACATGAAATATCATTAGCCCCCAATCGTGCAGATAAATTCCAGCGCCAATGCCAAAAATAAAATACAAGCTAAGCAGCCCCTCAAGTATCGTCAAAAAGCTAATACTCGGTTTGATATACTGGTTACCCTGCCATTTGTCTGACTTCGTGGTGATGTTAAATTTAGGTGTTCTGATAAACGGACTTTTAAATCCTAAAAGTCCTTCTAAGACGGCTAATGCATTATGTAGGCTCAATCCCATTGAAACTGTTAGAAATGTCGGGAAAATTTTAAAGTAATATTTCCGCGTTTTAACCGGTTGAATCTGTTTAGCGGCCGTCCAGTAAAAAAATGCTATAGAGAAAAACCCAATTAGAAAGATACTACCTAAATCAAACAAAATTTTCAATTCGGGGTTGGCATCCTTGATAAAAAGCATTGGTATACTCAATATCGAGGCGATTAATAAGCAAACGAAGACTGAGCTATTAAACAGATGGAATACTGCATGCACTTTGCTAGACCACTTTAATTTAGACCGCAATACATTCCCTAAATTCTTTCTGGCAGTTTCTGCTGCGCCCTTGTTCCAGCGATATTGTTGAGACTTTATAGCCTGCATTATGACCGGTAGTTCGGCCGGAGCTTCACAGTCTTCTAAATACTTAAATTTCCAACCTTTCATTTGTGCCCGATAGCTCAAATCCAGATCTTCAGTAAGTGTATCGGCTGACCAGCCACCAGCATCTTCTATACAAGTTTTTCTCCAAACACCGCCCGTTCCATTAAAATTGATAAAGCTTCCTGCATGACTTCTACCACCTTGCTCTACTGAGAAGTGTGCATCCAAACCAAAGGCTTGCAACTTCGTGAGCATAGAATAGTCTTTATTGATGTGACCCCACCTGGTCTGTATGAGACCTATTTCTTTAGAAAAGTGGACCACTGTCTTGTGTAGAAACTCTGGTTTGGGCAAAAAGTCTGCATCAAAAATGGCTATAAATTCACCCTTTGCTTGTTGCAAGCCATACTCCAACGCCCCTGCCTTAAAGCCTTCTCTTCCTTCTCTTCTTACATGTTTGATGTCGATACCTTTTCCGACCCATTCCTTTACCTTATTAGCAACAATGTCAACAGTTTCATCAGTAGAGTCATCCAACACCTGTATTTCTAATTTATCTTTAGGATAACTAAAATTACAAACCGCATCGATGAGCCTTGTTACTACATATTTTTCATTGTATACAGGCAATTGAACGGTTACAAAAGGAATATCAACAAGCTGTGGAGATGAGGTTTTAGACTTCTTTTTACTCTTTAGGTAATGCCAAGTCAGATGTAACTGCCCAAGGCTGAATAAAAAAATCAGCAGCAATGAAATACAGTACAATAATATTATCGCGATCTCCACTTCTTACAAATACTTAAAAATTGTCCATATTATTTTATAACCAGCCATCAGGGTGCCTTTTACCGTCCCTGATATTTTTGAAAACCCAATGCGCTTTCTGTAGTTCACAGGCACTTCAGTGCATGCAAAACCTTTCTTGGCTGCTTTAAGTTGCATCTCAACCGTCCAACCATAAGTTTTATCTTGCATATCCAATGCCATAAGCTTTTCATACTTTATAGCTCTAAATGGGCCAAGGTCTGTAAACTTCACTCCATAAAAGAGTTTTAATAATGTTGTCGCCAACCAATTACCAAACACCTGCTGGGGCGTCATCGATCCTTTTTCTCTCCCCCCCATTGCCCTGGAGCCAATAACAAGATCAGCATCTTTTTCTATGATCGGTTTTATAAGCATGGTCAGTTCTTCAGGGTAATCTGAATAATCAGCATCTATAAATACAACAACATCAGGTTTTTGATCTTGTCTGCTTATATAGTCAATCCCCTTTAAACAAGCTCTTCCATAACCCTTTACTGGCTCTTTTAACACTGTAGCTCCTGCCTTTTTGGCCACTATTTCAGTTTCATCTGTAGAAGCATTGTTAACCACCACAATCTCATCAACGACATCTTTGGGAATGTCTCTAATTACATTTCCTACACCGTTTTGTTCATTAAAGGCAGGAATAATTACTTTAACCAGCTTCTTCATTGATTCTATTTAAGCATGCAAAGTAAAGGATTAATGATGGGCCACAAAGTCTTACTTGTGACATACCTGCAATCTCATTAAAATTAAAAAAGTGACCCGTAACAGGTCACTCTATTTCTTTATAAGTTATGATTAATACCTAATAAGCTCTGGCAAAAACAACACGCTTAGATGATGGTTTGCCCGAATATATACATTTGCCTGCTTCTTCTTTTGCATCAACCGGTATGCATCGAATCGTAGCTTTCGTTTCTTCTTTTATTTTTTCTTCAGTCTCTGCTGTTCCGTCCCAGTGCGCCATCACAAAGCCTCCTTTTTCATCCAGCACATTTTTGAAATCATCATAAGTGTCAACTTCAGTTGTAAGTGCAGTACGTAAATCAAATGCTTTTTTGTAAATATTGTCTTGAATTTCAACAAGCAACTTTTCAATATGATCTACAACTCCATCAGCTTGCACCACCTGCTTCTCTTTGGTATCTCTTCTAGCTAATTCTACTGTTCCATTCTCTACATCTCTCGGACCAATGGCAATTCTCACAGGCACACCTTTCATTTCATATTCTGCAAACTTCCAGCCTGGTGAGTTTGTGTCTCTGTCATCATATTTAACACTAATCCCCTTAGCCTCCAGACCTGACTTTATTTTAGCAGCTTGCTCATTGATGCCATCAGTAGGCTGTCCTTTTCTGAAAATAGGCACAATCACTACTTGTATTGGAGCCAATTTTGGAGGCAACACTAAACCTTCATCATCTGAATGCGCCATAATCAATGCCCCCATCAACCTTGTGCTCACACCCCATGAAGTTCCCCAGACGTGCTCAAGCTTACCATCCTTATCAGCAAATTTCACATCAAATGCCTTCGCAAAATTTTGTCCTAAGAAGTGGGAAGTGCCTGACTGCAACGCCTTTCCATCTTGCATTAAGGCTTCAATACAATAGGTATCAACGGCCCCTGGAAATCTCTCACTTTCTGTTTTCACACCTTTAATTACTGGCATAGCCATAAATTCCTCAGCAAAGGTTCCGTAAACATTGAGCATTTGAATGGTTTCATCAATGGCCTCTTGTTTCGTAGCATGTGCTGTATGGCCTTCTTGCCATAGGAATTCAGCTGTTCTTAAAAATAGCCTGGTACGCATTTCCCACCTTACAACATTAGCCCATTGGTTAACAAGTATAGGCAGGTCTCTATAAGACTGCACCCATGATTTATATGTATTCCAAATTACCGTTTCTGAAGTAGGCCTTACTATGAGTTCCTCTTCCAGTTTAGCATCGGGGTCAACTATAACACCGCTTCCATCCTCTGCATTTTTAAGCCGATAATGCGTTACCACGGCACATTCCTTCGCAAAACCTTCCACGTGGGCTGCCTCTTTGCTTAAGTACGATTTGGGTACAAAAAGAGGGAAATATGCGTTTTGGTGACCGGTGTCCTTAAACATTTTATCGATGGCAGCTTGCATTTTCTCCCAGATACTAAAACCATAAGGTTTAATCACCATACAGCCCCTCACAGCAGAATGCTCAGCCAGATCAGCTTTCTTCACTAATTCATTGTACCATTGCGAATAATCTTCACTTCTTTTTGGTAAACCCTTGCTCATACTAAAACTTGGTATAAAATTTGTTTGTTTATTACATAAATAACTATGCGGCAAATATAATTATAATAATATATCCCTTCTTGGGAATTGTCGTTTAATAAATTATGTTTATCACACAAACCACAAATACCATGAAAACGCTTAAAGCAAAACTATCGGTAATTGTACTTTTAGCCATCGGAGCAGGCTCTGCAGTGGCTCAGGAGTATGATGACATGTATTTTTCAGCAAAAGATCGTAAACAAGTAAAATATGTGAGCGATGACAAAGCTGTTACACAGGATTTAAACCAGGTGAGCCAGGTTTCTCAAAATCCGGCTGAAAGCTTTTCGTCTAAAACCGTAAATCCGGAATATATAGCAAAATATCAGGCTGCTTCTCAGCAAGAAGCTACTGCAGAATTTGCTGATGATGAGTATTTCGTGGAAGATTATAATGACAACAACCTTAATCAGGTCACTAACGACTTTCAAAATTCAAGTCAGGTCGCTGTGAGAGATAGGTATGGTAATATTTCTTATTTCCGCGACTATTCTGATGTGTATTGGAGCGATCCATTTCTTTATGAAGGAACGGTATTCGACCCTTTCTATAGACCTTACTATTCACGTTTTGGATATGGAAATAGATGGAACAGGCCATGGAGGTCTGGTTGGTCAGTATCTGTTGGCTGGGGTTGGAACTCTTGGGGATACAACCCTTGGAACACTGGATGGAGTTATAATGCCGGCTGGGGTTGGAACTACGGCTGGGGTTGGAACTCATGGAATAATGGATGGTGCCCACCTTACTATGGTTATAACGGTTGGGGAAACAATGTTGTAGTGATAAACAACTATGAAAATAGAAGCAACCGAGTGTATAGAAGCGGACGTGCATCTTCTAGAAGTGGCATTGTAAACAGTAATAGCAGAAGGAGATCAATTGCAAGTAGCAACAGCCGAGTGGATAATGATCGTTCTTCAACTAATGGAAGAAGTGAGGTTTCAAGTACTTCAAGGTCAAGATATATTTCAGAAAGCAATAGCAGAAGAGATTATGATGATGCGCAAAGCAAATATTATAGAAGATCGAGAAGTAGTGTAAGCTCTGGAGATGACAATAGAAGCTACACTAGCAGAAGTAGGAGCACTTCTAATTATACACCTAACTCAAGAAGCAACTATAGCAGCAGATCTTCTACGATCAACAGAAGCTCTGCACCAAGTAATAACAGGTCTTACAACAGCCGATCTTACAATAATAGCAGAAGCTCTGGTAGCAGCTATAGCAGGCCAAGCAACTCAAGGTCTAATGGGTATTCCCCAAGCCGATCTTCAGGCAATAGCAGAAGCAGCGGCTATAACAGATCAAGTGGAAGCTCGTCTAGATCTTCAGGGGTGAGCAGGTCATCTTCTTCTTCAAGATCAAGTGGGTCTAGAAGCTCTGGAAGTAGCAGAAGTAGCAACCGTAGAGGTGGAAATTAATTCTTAGACGCTAAAATCAACGAAAATGTCTATAATAAGAAAGCTTATTGTAATAAGCCTGGGAGTTTTGTGCCTAAGTTATACAACTCAGGCACAAAACAATCCACCAGCAGATATACTAGATTTTGAGAGATTGGTGCTGCAGCTGAGTCAAACCTCACCAGGTGGTTCTGCCAGGATTAGAGGCCTCGGTAGTGCACAAACCGCATTGGGTGGAGACATAAGCAATGCCTCCTCCAACCCTGCCGGTCTAGGTTTCTTTAATCGCTCAGAGTTTTCTTTTACTCCAAATTTCAATTACTCCAATAGTAAATCAGACTATCTGGGTCGTACGACTACGGATGGCAAATTAAATTTCAATTTTGCTAACCTTGGAGTAGTTTTTAACAACACTAAAAGTGATATAGTTGAGAGCAAATGGAGAGGTGGCAATTTCGCCATAAGCCTGAATCGTGTAGCTGATTTTAGTAACAGCATTACTTACGAAGGCTTTAATGAAGTAAGCGATTTTATTGATTTTGCTGTTGATGCTGAAAACTTTACTGGACGAACAGATTTATCTGATTTGGCATTCAACACCTTTATGACCGATGAGTTTTTTGTGATTTATAATGGTGATGATGGCGCTACTAACGCCCAGGATTCCTTATTTATAAATGGTATTCAATACTTCATTCCTGATTTATATGGAAGTAATCTGGAAAACGGTGACTCGCTATTTTTTGTAGACAGAAACATTTATCGCCCTGACGGAAGCCTGGCGTTTCCAACACAGGCAAACCCAACTTTCCAGCAAGAGTCCATTAACTCCAGAGGATCCTCATACCAGGCTTCATTTGCCTATGGCGGGAACTACAATGACAGGTTATATTTTGGTGCTTCACTAGGTATATTAGCATATGATCATGAAGTAGAAAGAACTTATACCGAACAACCATCTGGGGCTGACTTAAGCAGGTTTACACTTGAAGATATATTTGAGCAAAGTGGTGTGGGAGTGAATGCGACAATAGGTATCATAGGCCGACCCACCAACCCATTACTTTTGGGAATCAGCTATACAACACCAACATTCTACGGTATTGAGCAACTAAGAACGCTGCGAGCCACTGCAGAGTACCCGGGTTTCGATTCAGAGTTTGATGAGATCATCTATGAACCTTTTGAGTATAGCATAAGAACTCCTTCTAAGCTAAATGTGGGTGCGACCTACTTTTTTGGTAAAAGTGGTTTTATTACAGGAGATATCGAAAAAGTAAATTATGCTGGGGCCAAATTAAGTAATGCCAGCGATGGTCAAGGCTTTAGTGAAAGCAACCAGTCAGTAGATAGATATGAATCTGTATATAACTATAGAACAGGTATCGAATTTAGATTTGGCAAGTTTAGAGCAAGAGGCGGGGCTGCATATATGGAAGACCCGACAGATGATGAATTTGATCAAAGGCAACTTACTGTTTCTTTGGGTGGTGGCATGCGTACAAAAAATTACTATGCTGATGTCAGTATTATGAACAGCATTATTGCACCTGAAACAACCATCAGCCCCTACCCTGGTGCTGAAGTAGCGACTTCAACAACTGATAGAACTAGAGTTTCGATATCCGTAGGCTGGTTCTTTTAAGGAAATGCAGACCATCGGGCGGCTTAAAGTCCGTCCGATGGATCTAAAAATTGAGAGTCCTTGAAAATTACTTTTTATAAATTATCGGCACTAGAAGCTTTTAAAGAATCATTTATTTGTATTTGCTTGTAAGTCAAAACCTCAAAATATAGTGATTTGGCTACTTTTTGAGGAGTTAACTCTGGTTTTCATTTTCTTTTGCTCGCACAAAAGAAAACAGAAACAAAAGAAAAGTGCGCCACGAACAAAGCTCATTTTCCGCACTAAACGCACAACCAGCCCTTCCTGGGCCGCTTCCCGCAACCCTCAAATGAGCCGCGCTGTTCGTGGAAAACCAGCCCACTACTTGCTATTAGCAATAATCAAGGATGGCCTAAACATCCGTTTACATTAAATGGGAATGTAATTTTTCAAAATTAAAATACTTTTAATAGTAACAAGTTGGTATAAAACGGGACTTTTAAGGATCGGCCTTGATGAAATGGTGTTAAGAAATTTAAGAAAAAGCCCGATAAAATTTAAATGTCTGATCCCGATGAAATCGGGAGAGTTTTTTGAATTTTAGGGCTTTTGAGTAAATTTTAACTGATTTCATCAGAGCCTTGACTTTTTTTGTTTCGTTTTTTGTGTTAAGACAAAAAATGAAAAATAAAGTAATCGCAACTCAAACTCAAACAAGTATACCCTCTAAAATAAAACGAGGCTTTGACTTAATCAGACTTTCCAGACACCACCTCTTTTATCTTTCCTACTACCTCTAAACAATCAAGCTCGCTTTCTTGAATTACGATGTCGGCCTTTTGGTATATTGTTTCTCGCTCACTGAGTAAATGTGTCAATTGCTGATGTACATCAACGCTCTTTACAAACTTAGGCCTTACTGAAAGGTCAGTTTTCTCGAGCCTTTGGATCAGCCTTTCTATAGATACCTCCAAATAGACAACCACGCCCAGCTCTTTCATCACATTCATTCCGTTGTAAAAACATGGCGTGCCACCTCCGGTTGACATTACAAAGGAATCTTTTGCCTCAGATTTTTTTAATAGGTGCTGGCTTTCTACTTTCCTAAAATAGTCCTCACCCTTATTTTGAAAAATATTAGATATTGTGCAGCCTTCTGATGACTCAATTTCCTGGTCCAAATCTATAAAAGGCAGACCCATGGCTTTGGCAAGCTCAACACCAAATGTTGACTTGCCTGACCCAGGCATCCCGACCAGATAGATTTTATCTGATAAGGCCATTGATCAATTCAGCACTTGGAACATCATTGTTGTGCCACTTGCCGTAAACGATGCCGTTATTAAATAACATTACACCTGGATTAGATCTTATCATCGCTTTGAGCACTGTGGCATCCGCCAAATAATAAGGAACAGCTAATTGGTGTTCATGTCTAAAAGTCTCAAACTCGGCCTCACCTGCAGAAGTAAGTACAATCGGGTCAATGCCATCCTTTAACCCATCAATCAAGCCTTTGATCTCATCCATTTCTGATACATCTGTCTTTTTTGTATCATAAAAAATCAACACTAGCTTAGCCCCTTCGAAGGTTTCCTGCGTGTAGTCATTACCGTCAATGCCTACCACCTGATAATCTGTGATAGCTGGAGTTGATGCCTTTTCATTGACAATTCTGGAGGAAACATATTCGTACCCGTCATCAGGCATCAAATATTTTTGTGAAGTCACTTCTTCACCATCTTTAGTAAAAATATACTCAAGAATGGGAGCTTCATCGGCCACCATTTCTGCTGGAATACTATTCCCAACCTTGTAAGGCCTAAAGTCTATATAGGGCAAGTGCATAATTGCATAAATACCTACGATAAAACTTAATACCGTTACCCCACCAATGATAAAGTGACCAGGTCTTGAGCGCAACATCGGCTCAAATCTCCTTCTATGCCAGAACAAGTGAAGAACAAAAACTATGAGAATTAAGTCTTTATAAAAAGACTCCCATGGAGTAAGAGGGATGGCATCACCAAAACAACCACAATCAGTCACCTTATTAAAATATGCTGAGTAAAAGGTGAGAAAGGTAAAAAACACCATCAATACGAGAAGAATCCAGGTGGCTTTCTCCATTTTATAATTAATCAATACTGCCACGCCCAATACAACTTCCAGTACGATAAGGATCATACCTATTGGTAGTGCAAATGGTATGAAAATCTCAAAAAAAGATCCGAAATCAGAAGAAAATACATCGAAGTACTCCTGCAGCTTGATCTTTGTTCCTATTGGGTCATTTAATTTTATGAGGCCAGAAAAAATAAATAGGCCACCTACAAATACTCTTGAAAAAATGTCAATAATTCTATTCAGCATGTTGTAAGAAATTTAGTTTAATGAGTGAAAACACAGCATAGTTGATCATATCCTGGTAGTTGGCATCAATACCTTCAGAAACGATTGTTTTTCCACTATTATCTTCAATCTGCTTTACCCTTAGCAGTTTCATTAAGATAATATCAGTTATGGAGCTCACGCGCATTTCTCTCCAGGCCTCTCCATAATCATGGTTTTTATTTTTCAATAAAGCCAAAGTCTCCTCAGCTGCCTGATCATATAATGGCTCCAATTCATCATAAGGTAATTCCAGCCGATCATTATCTCCTAGTTTAAGTTGAATCAACGCCATGAGGCAGTAATTGATGATTCCAACAAACTCAGAAGAAATGTCCTCCTCAACCTTCTGGGATTCCTTTTCCTGAATCGACCGAATGCGTTGTGCTTTTATATAGATTTGATCGGTAATAGAGGGCAATCGTAATATTCTCCAGGCAGTGCCATAATCTTTCGTTTTCTTTTCGAAAAGCGCTTTACACTGCTTGATTACCTCCGTATATTCGCTTACTGTTTTATCTCTCAATTTTTATAAGTATTTTCTATATAAACATATAAAGGAAAGTGGCCAAAAATACTGTTTTTTCGAAGAAAAATACGATTAACATAAAGGGAAATCTTATCTCTTTAGAATCTCCTAAAGTAATGGGGATTCTAAATACTACACCAGATTCTTTTTATGCCTACAGCCGTGTAAATCATATAGATGATACTTTGAAGAAAGCCGGACAAATGCTTTCTGAAGGAGCAGATTTTCTTGATATCGGTGGATACTCTTCCAGGCCCGGTGCTGATGATATAAGTGCTGAAGAAGAAATTAAACGGACAGCTCCGGTAATTAAAGCGCTCAAGGCCAACTACCCGGAAGCAATAATCTCAATAGATACGTTTAGAGCTAAGGTTGCTGAAAAAGCTTTAGACGCTGGTGCCGATATGATCAATGATATTTCTGGTGGTGAGTTAGATATTCAAATGTTTGAGCTGGTGGCAGAAGCCAAAACACCCTACATCATAATGCACATGCGTGGAACCCCTCAAAATATGGTTACAAAAACTGATTATCAGGATATACTTAAAGAGGTTTTGGACTATTTTCAAAAAAAACTGGATGTATTGCAAAAAAAAGGTGTAACTGATCTAATTTTAGATCCTGGCTTTGGTTTTGCTAAAAATCGCGAACAAAATTTCTATTTGTTACGTCAGTTAAATGATTTTGAAGTTTTAGAAAGACCAATTCTAGCTGGCGTTTCAAGAAAATCTATGATTTATAAGACGCTGGGGATCGACTCTGAAGGAGCACTTAACGGAACAACAATACTCAACACGTTGGCGCTACAAAATGGAGCGAATATTTTGAGAGTACATGACGTAAAAGAAGCAGTAGAAGTAGTCAAATTGAGTGAATTAACGTATAATTAGTAAGATAGTAATAGCAGTAAATTGATTTATTTATTTAGCATAGGTTTTTTAGACATCAGTTGGGTTGATATCATCGATATCATGCTGGTGAGTATCCTGTTGTATCAGGTATACAAACTTATGCGAGGTAGTGTGGCTGTTACCATTTTCTTAGGTGTACTCTCGCTATACCTTATGTACCTCATAGTAAGGGCCGCACAAATGGAGTTATTAGGGCTCATTTTAGGTCAGTTTATGGGTGTTGGTGTTTTGGCAGCTATAATTCTTTTTCAGCCTGAAATAAGAAAATTCCTCCTCTTAGTAGGCAAGAGTACCGACTTTAATAAAGGAAATTTCTTTAAGAATTTTCTCATTTGGAAAAGAAGAGAAGCGGGTGAAACTTTCAATATTACTCCCGTAATAGAAGCCGCCAAAACATTAGGTGGTACCAATACAGGTGCACTTATCGTCTTCTCAAAAGATTCTGAATTGAAATTTTATGCCGAATCCGGAGACCTAATAGACGCGTTTCTTTCTAAAAGATTACTGTTATCAATTTTTAATAAGAACAGTCCACTACACGATGGTGCGGTAATCATACACAAAGGTAAAATTAAGTCTGCTCGCTGCGTATTACCTGTGAGTGAGAGTGATAACCTCTCTGCCCAGTTTGGACTGAGGCACCGTGCAGCATTAGGTATGTCAGAAGTCACCGATACCATTACACTTATTGTGTCGGAAGAGACTGGTCAGTTTTCTCTCACGAGAAACGGAAAAATAATGCACAACCTTTCTCCTCAAGAGTTAAGAAAAAAGATTAATGAATACCTCACTACCGAGGAAGAGACTAAGAATGAAGAAGCCACCAGCAATGAAGCTGAAAAGGAAACTTCAGCCAATAAACTTAGCAGTGAAGCAAAAACTTCTGGAGCTTAATAAATAGAAAAGCCATTCTAAACTTACCCTATAAGAGCATTAAGTTCAGAATGGCTTGCATTAATTAATTTGGGTTATTATTTGATAACCCCCAGCTCCTTACCTACTTCGGTAAATGCTTCTATAGCTTTATCCAAATGGGCTTTATCGTGAGCCGCTGATAGCTGCACACGGATTCTTGCTTGTCCTTTAGGTACTACCGGGAAAAAGAATCCTATCACATAAATCCCTCGCTCAAGTAATGCATCTGCCATCTTCTGAGCCAACGGTGCTTCGTATAACATAATAGGAACTATAGCATGCTCACCAGGTTTAATGTCAAATCCTGCAGCGGTCATTTTCTCTCTGAAGTATTTCGTATTCTCTTCTAGTTTATCTCTAAGTTCAGTGGTCTCACTCAACATATCTATCACCGCAATCGATGCCCCGGTAATGGAAGGTGCCAGCGTGTTTGAAAACAAATAAGGTCTGGATCTCTGTCTCAAAATTTCTATAATTTCTTTTCTCCCAGAAGTAAATCCTCCGGATGCACCTCCGAGTGCTTTACCTAAAGTACCGGTGATAATGTCGATCCTGCCCATCACATCACAATGCTCATGTACACCACGACCCGTTTTTCCTATAAAGCCAGTAGAATGACACTCATCAGTCATTACTAAAGCCTTATATTTATCAGCCAGGTCACAGATTTTATCAAGTTGTGCGATAGTCCCATCCATAGAAAACACGCCATCTGTTACGATAATTTTGTTTTTAGCACCAGCTGCATCGGCAGCTTTCAACTGCTGTTCTAAATCAGCCATATCATTATGCTTGTAGCGGTAACGCATCGCTTTACACAACCTCACACCGTCAATAATAGAAGCATGGTTTAATGTGTCTGAAATGATTGCATCTTCAGGACCTAAAATAGGTTCAAAAACACCACCATTGGCATCGAAAGCAGCTGCGTATAAAATTGTATCCTCGGTGCCTAAAAACTCTGATATCTTTCTTTCCAGTTCCTTATGTATGTCTTGTGTACCACAAATAAATCGTACCGAAGACATACCATAACCATGTGTGTCAATAGCCTTTTTGGCGGCTTCCACTACCTTCGGGTGAGATGAAAGTCCCAGATAATTGTTAGCACAAAAATTAATTACTTCCTTACCATCAGCGGTAGTAATATCAGCACCCTGCGGTGAAGCAATTACTCTTTCTCTTTTGTACAATCCAGCTTCCTTTATTGAAGCTATTTCTTCCTCTAACTTTGGTTTTAGCGTATCAAACATATTATCTATTTTAATTTTGGTCTTTTCATTACTGGCTTCGCCCCTGTTTTAGGCCTTGCTGGCTTCACCTTTGGTTTACTAACCTTTTTTACAGCACTTTGTTGGTCTTTCTCATTCGAGTCGGATTTCAATGCATACTTTCTTCTAATATCATTAATAAGATAAAGTTTTTGTGCTGTAAAACTTTTAGGATGCATTTCTTTAAATAGTCGCCCCCACTCAGTCCAGACTTTAGGATTTGACTTTTTAAAGGCCTCGGCATCAATCTTCTTTGATATGAGATATTCTTTGAAATCCATGTTCAGCAAATATAAAATATTATTTATGGCTCAAAGTTATAGCATCGGTAAATTCCGTTTTTGAAAAGTTTTGATAACCCTGTACGAAATCTGTAATTTCGCACTCCAAACATAATATATCATGACAAAAATACTCATCACAGGAGCTTGCGGCCAATTAGGCTCAGAACTCACCCTTAAGCTTAGAGAAAAGCATGGAATCGACAATGTTGTAGCTTCTGATGTGAGAAATCCTGAAGGAGATTTAGCAATTGGGCCATTTGAGCAACTTGATGTGATGAACAGAGAGGCAATGCTAGCCATAGTGAAAAATCATGGTATCACCCAAATATATCACCTGGCTGCGATACTTTCCGCAAAAGGAGAAAGCAACCCCCACTTTGCTTGGCAGCTAAATATGGAAAGCCTTTTAAGTGTACTTGAAATTGCAAAGGATCACAAACTTGATAAAATTTATTGGCCAAGCTCTATCGCAGTATTTGGTCCAAACACTCCTATGCTAAATACACCTCAACATACCATTATGGATCCTAACACGGTCTATGGTATTAGTAAATTGGCAGGAGAAAGATGGTGTGAATATTACTTTGAAAAATATGGGGTTGACGTTAGAAGCCTTCGCTACCCTGGCTTAATTGGATATAAAGCCAAGCCGGGAGGAGGAACTACAGATTACGCTGTTGACATATTTTACCGGGCACTAGAGCAACAGCAATACGAGTGTTTCTTATCTGAAAACACATATTTGCCAATGATGTATATTGATGACGCTATTGAGGCTACTATACAATTGATGGAAGCTGATGCAGCTGATGTAAAAGTAAGGTCAAGTTATAATATTGCAGCTATAAGCTTTACCCCAAAGCAAATTGCCGAAGAGATTAAAAAACAAGTCGAATCATTTGAGATAACCTACAACCCTGATTTCAGACAGAAGATTGCAGACTCCTGGCCCGACTCTGTAGATGACTCTGCCGCTAGAAAAGACTGGGGCTGGCAGCATAAGTTTGACCTTGAGAAAATGACTACAGAGATATTGACGGGTCTTTCTCAATTATTAAAAAACTAATTAGTTTGAGTCATAAAAAAGCCTCGTGAATTTAAACTTCACGAGGCTTTTTTTAATATCTGCAGATGCTTATTTGATCAGAAGTCGCTTCACATGCTGGTTGGCACCAGACTGTACCTTTACGATATATAAGCCAGGCTCTAAACCCGCACCGATTTCAACTTCACTTATACTTTCAACAGTACGGTTGATCAGCTTTGTACCTGAAGCGGAGAATATTGATAACTCAACAACTTCGCCTTCTTCAGCCCCTGTATATACAGTAAGCTTACTACCACGCTCGACTGGGTTTGGCTGTACAACTAGTTCCTTCACATTTGATCTATAGATTGATTTTGCGTTAAATGTTTCGCTTGTACCATCAAGATCAGTTTGTACAAGTCGATAGTAGCTTGTACCAAATAGTGGGTTTTCATCCGTCAACTGATATCTAAGAATAGCATTACTATTTCCGGCTCCAGCAATCACTCCGATAGCCTCATAATTAGAGCCATCTTTTGATCTTTCAATAGTAAAGTAATCGTTATTTTCTTCGGTAGAGGTCACCCATACACAGGTTACTTTATTTTGAGCAATAGAAACATCGAATGATACCAATGTTACTGGTAGTGCCGTATCACAAAAATCACCGGACCCATCATTACAACTATCTGAAGAAACTATGGGACAAGTTCCATCACTTTGCGGGCCGACACAACTTACGTCATCAGCACCTATTATACTTTCAGCATCTATTGAGCCAGTACCATCAATTTCAAATTCAATACCGCCAAAATCCAGTTCATTCCCTACGATCAACGTCCCATTCACAGTCAAAAACTTATCTTTATTCACTTGACCAGTAAAGGTCATATCAGTGGTAATAGTGACTGTAATGCCTGATGGAATTATAAATTCAGCTGGCTTATTACCATTTTGAAAATTTATTGTTATACTATTGAAATTAAAATTTTGATCAAAAATGATTTGTCCATTACCACCAGCATCAGAACCAACAGTATTCAATACTACATCACCTCCTGGGCAATTGATATAATCGGATAGATTAACAGTTGAGCCTAAATTTTTAAATTCATTAGAGTCACCCGCTGTACATTGAGCTGACACCTCTCCTGCTATCAAGACAAACAAGAAGAGTATTATTTAGGTCAATATTTTATTTACAGTTTTCATTTTTATTCTTCAAATTCAATGTTAATCCTATTTACGGTAAATTGTAACCTTTCAGTTTTAATTTTTATTAAGTTGTTTGAATAGTTTAATTCAAATGCCATTCCAGTTTTAATAATAAAACATAAATACCTATTTATCAGTATTTTAACAAATTTACTTACCATTATTAATGTCCCATATTGGGATAGAATCTTATTTTAAGACAAATTCTTGTTGATGTTAAGTGCAAGGTATTCAATTAGTCCTTGTCGTTTGCTAGGTGACATTGTATCTTTGGTGGCTTAAACAAGTAAATAACCTATGGGCTTATATCAAAATATTACGGTAGCCATCAATGAAGGGGTTTTAACCATTAAAATCTCCCGACCTGACAGTTTGAATGCACTCAATGTAGCAACTATTGAAGAACTGCGTACAGCTATCCAGGATGCTTATGATAATAAAGAAGTAAAAGGAATTATTATATCTGGTGAAGGTGATAAATCATTCGTAGCAGGAGCTGACATTAAGGAAATTGCTGAACTCAATGAATTAAATGCGAGAAAGTTTGCTGAAAATGGGCAAGAGGTTTTCTCTTTGATTGAGCAATCTGAAAAGCCTGTAATTGCTGCAGTAAATGGCTTTGCATTAGGCGGTGGATGTGAGCTTGCCATGGCCTGCCACATCAGGATAGCCTCTGAAAAAGCAAAGTTTGGCCAACCTGAAGTAAATCTCGGCATCATACCGGGTTACGGAGGTACACAAAGACTTACGCAACTGGTTGGCAAAGGAAAAGCGCTCGAATTAATGATGACCGGAGATATGATTTCTGCACAAGATGCAAAGTCAGTGGGCTTGGTAAATCATGTGGTAGAAACGAATGAGGAACTCTTGGAGTTGAGCAATAAGATTATGTCTAAAATTACCTCCAAAGCACCTCTTGCAGTTGGCATGGTAATTAATTGTGTGAATGCTTATTATACTTCTGAAGAAAACGGTTACCAGACGGAAGCCAATTGCTTTTCTAACTGCACTAAAACCGAAGATTTTCAGGAAGGCACCAAAGCATTTATAGATAAAAGAAAACCAGAATTTACAGGAGCATAGTCCCAGTCGAATGAGTCAGCTCAAACGCTTAGCTGGCGATACAGCCATATATGGTATAAGTAGCATCCTCGGTAAGTCAATTAATTACTTACTAGTGATGCTGCATACTTCAGTGTTTTTGAGAGAAGAATTAGGTGTATTTACTTATTTATATGCCTATGTAGCTTTCCTTAACATTATCTATACATTTGGGATGGAAACGGCCTTTTTTCGATTTATCAATAAATCGAAAAGTAATGACGCCTACAATACAGCTACTTCTCTGGTTGTAACTATAAGCACCTTAATATCCGGATTAATATATTTTCAAGCCGAAAGTATAGCCGCTTTTATTAATTTCCCTGGAACCGGACACTTAATCGAGTGGCTAGCCATTATTTTGTGGATAGATGGTATTATGGCGATACCATTTGCACTTATTCGTCAGCAAAATAAAGCTAAACTATTTGCAACTGTAAAGGTTGGAAATATATTATTAAATGTAGGCTTACAGCTTTTCTTCTTGTTGGCACTTCCCGTCATGTCTCAAGCTGATGGCTTTGGTAGTTCATGGTACAACCCGGAGTTGGGTATTGGATATATTGTACTTGCCAATCTTATTGCCAATGCAATGTATTTCCCCATGTTGTGGAAGTACATTGTTAAAATCAGAATCCGGTTCGATTGGATACAGTTGAAGCCTATGTTGATTTATGCCATCCCGATTGTGATAATGGGTTTGGCGGGAATGGTAAATGAAATGCTGGATAAAATACTCATAGCACACTTATTGCCAGATACATTTTATTCTGATATGGATAGTACTGCCGCTATTGGTGTTTATGGCCAAATATTTAAATTAAGCATTTTTATGATGCTTGCAATTCAGGCTTTTCGGTATGCAGGTGAACCATTCTTTTTTAGTAATGCAAAAGACAAAAATGCCCCTGAGTTATTTGCTCGGGTCATGCACTATTTTGTGCTGGCATGTTTGGTGATTTTATTTGTTGTTAGCATAAATATCGACCTGCTGGCGCTTATGTTTTTAAGAGACCCTGACTATCGGGTTGTACTATATTTGGTGCCAATCCTTCTTTTTGGCAAACTATTTTACGGCATTTATGTAAACCTCAACGTATGGTTCAAGCTCATTGATAAAACCATTTACGGCACATATTTCAGCTTAATTGGAGCTTCAGTTACTATTTTGGGTAATGTACTTCTACTTCCTGTAATTGGATTAGTAGGTTGTGTGGTTTCATCTGTTCTATGTTATGTCACCATGTGTATTTTATGTTACATAATGGGTCAGAAGTATTACCCAATTCCTTACAACTTTGTAAAACTCTTACCACATTTTATTTTTACCATTGCAGTTGTTGTCTTGTCTTTCTTCGTTAAACACGAGAATTTTATTATTGATAGCGCCATTCGCATTCTACTTACAATTATTTTTGTCTTTACCCTCGTTTATATTGAAAACCCTAAGCGGGTAAAAAAACAAACTGATATTTCTTAGTTTTGCCAGCGCATAAACAGATTAGAAGAAAATGAATATTATAATTCCTATGGCTGGTCGTGGCACACGACTTAGACCACATACACTCACAACACCTAAGCCGCTAATTCCCATTGCTGGCAAACCCATAGTACATAGATTAGTTGAGGACATCGCCAAGGTGTGTGACCAGGAAATAGAGAATATTGGTTTTATTATTGGTCGGGATTTTGGCACAGAGGTGGAAGAAAACCTCAAAAAAATTGCCAAGTCAGTCGGTGGTAAAGGCCATATCTTCTATCAAGATCAAAAACTCGGTACGGCTCACGCCATATTATGTGCAGAGGAAGTATTAGAGGGTAACACGATTATAGCATTTGCCGATACACTCTTCAAAGCGGATTTTAAACTAAACCCTGACAAAGACGGAATCATTTGGGTGCAGCAAGTGGACGACCCCTCTGCTTTTGGTGTTGTAAAATATGATGAAGATAATCACATCACTGACTTTGTAGAAAAGCCACAGGAATTCGTTTCTGACCTGGCAATAATCGGTATTTATTATTTCAAAGATGGTGAATACCTTAAAAAAGAACTCCAATATCTAATTGACAACAATATATTAGATAAAGGAGAGTATCAGATAACTGATGCCCTGGAAAACATGAAGAAACAAGGGGCTAAATTTGTCCCCGGGCAAGTTGAAGAATGGCTTGATTGTGGCAATAAAGATGTTACAGTATCTACCAACCAAAGGTACCTTGACTTCATTAAAGATCAGGATCTCATTGCTAAATCATCAAAAAACATCAATAGCGTTATCATTCCACCCGTTTTTATAGGTGAAAATGTGGTCGTAGAAAATAGTGTGGTCGGGCCGCATGTATCTATCGGGGATAACTCGAAAATTACTAACTCGATAATAAAAACTTCCATCATTCAGGAGAGCTCAACTATAAATAATGCAAATTTCAAAAACTCGATGTTGGGTAATTTCGTTACTTTGGAAGGCAAACAGGAAGACCTCTCCATTGGTGACTATAATGTACTGAAGCGAGGTGACTAAATTATTTGATTAAGCTAAAGCACCATATAACATTAATTTTTTCAATTCTCATTTGTGTAGGCTCGTTCTCAACAGCCTTTTCACAAAAGAATAGAAAAAAGAATAATCAGGAATCTAAAATTCGGGAAGCCGAATTTTACTTTACCGAGGGAGAGAAGTATTACATACTGGAAGATTACGCCAAAGCACTTTTACTTTTCCAAAAATCCTTAGACACAAACCCTGACAACGCCACTGTGTATTACAAAATAGCACAGATTCACAGTCAGGGTGACAATGTGAGCAAGGCTTTGCAAAATATTAATTTGGCCCTCTCTCTGGAGAAGGACAACAAGTATTTTTATGTGCTTGCAGCAGATATTAATACTCAATTGGGCGACTTCGAGAAAGCATCGGAATTGTTAGAGGAGATGACCTCACGGCTAGATAATACCGACCAATATTTATTCGAACTAGCCGCACTGTACTTATACCAAAAAAGGTATGACGATGCCCTTTCCACCTACGATAAAATAGAAAAGGTGTACGGAATTTCTGAAGAGGTTGTAAGTCAAAAACAAAAAATTCACCTGCAAAATAACAATGTTGAACTGGCACTTGCTGAGGGAAAAAAATTAATGGCCAATTTCCCTGAAAATGAAGGATTTGTCCTTAAGCAGGCTGAGATATTATTTGCCAACAACAGGTCAGGTGAGGCACTTGTATTTTTGAAAGAGTACCTGGTAAATAACGAAAGTGCTAGTATAAGATTATTACTTGCCGACCTGCAACGTCAACAAGGCAATATTGACGATGCGCTTAACAACCTAGAAGTTGCTTTTGATGACCCTACGCTTGATGTAAATAACAAAATTCAACTCCTGGCAGAGCTAAGAAACGAATTTAGCCTCGAAGAGTTGAAAGATGTGAGCATCAAACTAAGTGAAAAATTGATACGTACTCATCCAGATGTGGCTGATACCTACGCTGTCTATGGAGACATTTTGTATGCTTTGGGCAGAAAATCAGAGGCCCAAAGGGCCTATCAACAAGCACTGGCAATAGACGAGTCTAATTTTGCGTTATGGCAAAACACCCTTCAAATATTTTCAGAGCTAAATAAACCAGATAGTGTAATTGCCATCTCAGAGCAAGCATTAGAAATTTTCCCCAATCAGGGAGCAATATATTATTTCAATGGAAGTGCTAACCTTCAAAAAAGAAATTACGAAGAAGCTGTTTTCGCGCTTGAACGTGGCAAAAGACTGTCTACTGCCAACTTAGGGCTGGTTGGAGCATTTAATAGTATGCTTGGCGAGGCATACAATGGTACAAAACAATACGATAAATCCGACAAGGCATTTGAAGCTGCCCTTGAGTACGACCCTAACAATTATGGCCTATTAAATAACTATAGCTACTACCTTGCACTGCGACAGGACCATCTTGAGAAGGCCGAACAGATGGCCGAGAAAGCAGTGAAGAACAACCCTGATAACAACACCTTTATTGACACCTATGCCTGGGTACTTTTTATGAGAGAAAAATATAAAGAGGCTAAAAAAGTGATGGAAAAAGCCATTAACTCAGGAAATGTAAGTGCTATTCACTACGAGCACTATGGAGATATACTTTACAAATTAGGCAATGTGGACCTGGCAGTAGAACAATGGCAAAAAGCCAAAGGGCTCAATCCAAACAGAGAACTAATCGATAAAAAAATCGCTGATCGCAAGTTATATGAACAATAAACTCACGCTCGTTGCAATTATACTTATTTCTTTACTTGCAGGATCATGCAGTAAAAATCTATCAGGGGTTAGTTGGAACTTTCTGGATAAAAACAAACTCGATGTACAGGAAATTGATTTTGAGTATTTCTCAGGAAAGGCCAAAATAAACTACAAAGACCATGAGCTCGACATCAAAGCTAAGGCCAATGTGAGAATCAGAAAAGATAGTGCTATTTGGATTTCTTTTTCTGCAATAGGTATACAGGGTGCGCGTTGTATGATCACGCAAGACTCGATCACCATTATGAACCTTGTAAAAAAGGAGTATTACGTCTTTTACTATGACTCTTTGAGCAACCAATTCAATTTTGAAGTCAACTACGATGCTATTCAATCTGTAGCAATGGGCAACCTCATTGTAGATCGATCAAAAGAAAATGAAGTAGAGAAGGAAGAAGACTTCTACTTGTTAAAACAAAGATCTGGATCAGTAGCAGTTCATAACTTTGTCAACCCAAGAACAATGAAAATAGATCGGGTTGAAATGTTGGAAACAGCCTCAAAGAACTCGGCTGTGGTAAGATATTATGATTATGGCATGATTGAGAAACATGCCTTTCCATTTTCAGCAATTATTTCACTATTTTACAAAGCCGATGGCAAAACACTCAACACTGTGATTGAGTTTGAGTACAGTAAGGCAGAAATAGAAGATAAAGAACTTAAGTTCCCTTTCAATATCCCTAAGAAATATGAGCGTAAATAAGAGATACATTCTTATCATTTTCACGCTAGCCTCTTTATGTTTTTCTACTTTATCTCAAGCGCAAAAATCTAAGGCCCAATTACAACAAGAGAAACAGGAAAATCTTAGAAAGATTGAGGAAGCCAAAAAAATTCTTTCTCAGACAACCAACAAGAAACAAAATACCTTAGGACAGTTAGCCGCATTAAATCAGAGAATCAAAGCTCAGGAAGGACTCATCACATCCATCAGAGGCGAGTTGTCTTTGTTGTCTGAAGAAATTGAAGAGACCAACCTTATAATTGCTGCACTTGAAGATGATTTAACAAATCTAAAAAAGGAATATGCCTCTATGGTATATGCGGCATACAAGGCTAATCAAGGTTTCAATCGGCTTACTTTTATATTTTCTGCCAAATCATTTAACCAGTTTTTTATGCGCCTTAAATACATGGAGCAGTATGGAAAAGCGCGCAGAACTCAGGCACAGCAAATCAACAGGGTACAACGAACACTCACCGATCAGATAACAATAATAGAAAGTAAGCGGTCTGAAAAGAATATTTTATTGGCTGAGCAGATTAAAGAAAATCGAAGCTTAGCCAACTTAAGAGAAAACCAAAGCAGCCTCGTAAGCAATCTACAAAAGCAAGAGAAGCAGTTAAAAAGTGATTTAAAGGACAGGGAAAATGCGGTAGCCAAACTTGATAAACTCATCAATGACATCATTAAGGAAGAGATCGCCAAAGCAAAAGCCGCTGAAA
Organism: Fulvivirga sp.; assembly: GCA_039970995.1. Lineage (GTDB taxonomy): Bacteria > Bacteroidota > Bacteroidia > Cytophagales > Cyclobacteriaceae > Fulvivirga. The sequence continues at coordinate 246,506 of JBDVKW010000003.1, read as the reverse complement.
AAAGTACCTCAGAAGCAGCCAATAAATTAGCTACCGGATTTGTAGAAAACAAGACTAAACTACCGTGGCCAGTATCAGGGTTTGTAAGTAAGAAATTTGGGCGTCAGCCACACCCTGTGCTAAAAGGGATAACTGAAAACAACACGGGCATAAATATACAAACCAAGGAAAATGAAAAGGTAAAAGCCATCTTTAATGGACAGGTTACCATGGTAGCCTTTGTGCCTTTATTAGGAAACACAGTAGTGGTGAGCCATGGCGACTATTTCACAGTATATGCTGGTCTAAAAGAAGTTTTAGTTAAAAAAGGACAAGCCGTGACTACAGGACAGGAACTTGGAGATATTTTAACAAATAAAGATGGCGTCTCAGAACTGAAATTTGAAGTGCGAAAAAGCGTGACCGCCCTGGACCCACAGCAATGGTTAAACCGCAATTAACAAGCTCTCAGCGCCAGTTAAATCATTTTTATATCAAAAACCATTTCTTTTTCGTTGATTAATTAATGCCTATCTTTACACTTCAATTTTTTAACAATAACAGTATGAAAAGCTTACTTGCTCTTGGTATGCCCGGTGGTTGGGAATGGATCATTATAATTCTAGTGGTTTTGATATTTTTCGGAGCCAAAAAAATACCAGAGTTAGCCCGTGGGTTAGGTCGTGGTATTAGAGAATTTAAGGACGCTACAAAAGAAATAAAGAAAGATATTGATGAATCATCTTCTGTTGCAGACGATGATAAAAAAAGTAGCTGAACTTGAAAACATACTCTTCTTTAAGTCTCATTCAAAAAGATTTAAAAGACGGCTCTGTTTCTTGTACCCAACTTGTTGATATTTACCTGAATAAAATTGAGGCAAATAAGCACCTCAATGCTTTTATTGAGGTCTACGATAAAGAAGCGCGAAAAAACGCTACACTAATTGATCAGAAATTAGCCGAGGGCACTGCAGGTAAACTTGCCGGAATGGTCGTTTCCTTAAAAGATGTTCTGGCGCATGAAAATCATGGCCTTCAGGCTGCATCCAAAATCTTATCTGGTTTTCAATCACAATTTACCGGCACTGCGGTGCAGCGGTTAATTGATGAAGACGCCATAATTGTTGGCAGAACCAACTGCGATGAGTTTGGTATGGGTTCTTCTAATGAAAACTCAGCCTTTGGAAACACCCACAATGCTGTAGATCAATCCAAAGTACCTGGTGGGTCATCAGGTGGGTCTGCGGTAGCAGTTCAGGCAGATATGTGCCTTATTTCATTAGGATCAGATACAGGAGGCTCAGTGAGGCAACCAGCTGCATTTTGTGGTATACTTGGCTTAAAACCCACTTATTCGCGCATTTCCAGGCATGGGCTTATTGCCTATGCTTCTTCTTTCGATACTATTGGTGTATTTGCTAAAAATGTTAATGATTTGGCCTTAACCCTTGAGGTAATGGCAGGTGCTGATGAGTTTGACAGCACAGTATCACAAAGAGAAGTTCCTGCATACAGTCAAAAATTAAGCGCTAAAAAAAGCTATAAAGTAGCCTACATTCGAGAAACACTAGAGGATGAAGGTCTTTCTGAAAGCATAAAATCAAAAACATTAGAGAAGATTAATCATTTAAAGGAAAATGGGCATACTGTATCGACAGTTGACTTTCCAATGCTTGATTATATACTCTCAACATACTACATCCTGACTACGGCAGAGGCAAGTTCAAATTTATCTCGTTTTGATGGTGTAAGGTATGGACATAGAACAACTGGCCCTGTTAACCTTGAAGACATGTACAAAAAAACACGTTCAGAGGGGTTTGGAGATGAAGTTAAAAGAAGAATCATGTTGGGCACCTTTGTGTTAAGCGCAAGCTACTATGATGCATATTATACAAAGGCGCAAAAAGTACGAAGGTTGATCAGAGAAAAAACCAGAGATATTTTAAAAGATTATGATTTTATAATCGTTCCAACAACACCAACTACGGCCTTCAACATAGGAGAGCATAGCAGTAACCCATTAGAAATGTACCTGGCAGATCTATTCACTGTGCAGGCTTCCGTTGCCGGTTTACCTGCTATTTCTGTACCCAATGGAACTGATAAGGACCACTTACCTGTTGGCCTACAAGTAGTTGCAGATGATTTTCAAGAAGATAAATTGCTTGCTTTTTCAAAATATCTAATGGATCTTAACTAAGTGAATAAACACATTTACATATTATCATTGGTGATATTTACTACTTGTTTCAGCTGTTTCGGAACAAGTAAGGATACATTGGTAACCGATAGTTCATTCTTCTTTTCAGAATCTGACTATGAGTACATACCGGCAGATGCTAGTTTCGATCTGATAGAGGACCGACTCAAGTGTTTGGAAAAGACTATACCTCTAAATTATAACACCAGAGTTCATGCCTTTGTAAATTACTTCGCGGTAAAAGACAGGGAGTACACCAAAATGATCATCAAAAGGAAGAATGTTTACTTTCCTTTATTTGAGAAATATTTAAAAAAATATGGTCTCCCAGACGAGCTAAAATACCTTTCTATAATAGAGTCAGGCCTCAATCCAATAGCTATTTCCAGGGCACGAGCTGTTGGCTTATGGCAATTTATGCCTTCAACAGGCAGGTATTTCGATTTACATCAAGACTGGTACATCGATGAGCGTATGGATCCTGAAAAATCAACCGAAGCCGCCTGTAGGTATTTAAAGCAACTGTACAGTATGTTTGGAGATTGGGAGTTGGCCATTTCGGCATATAATACAGGGCCCGGAAATATACGCAAGGCTATAAGAAGATCGGGCTACAAAAAATCATTCTGGGATATCTACCCTTATCTTTATCGGGAAACACGTTCTTATCTACCTCAGTTTGTGGCAATGATTTATGTGCTTAACCATGCGCAAGAACACAACTTTGCAGAAGAAAACATGGAGTACGCTATGGAAGTTGATACAGTTTATATTGATCAATACATCCATTTAGAAACATTTGCCAATCAAATGAATCTATGTCTTGAAGACCTAAATAAAATAAATCCAGGGCTGAAAAGAGATGTTGTTCCTGAGTCTGCCAAAGGATATGCTATAAAAATACCGTCAGATGTTAAGGAAATGTTTTTGGCCAACAGGTCAGAGATTCTAGACAGTGCATCGAAAGTGGGTAAAAAAGAAATTCAATACCTTGCCCAAAATACTGTAGGGAGCACATACGGCAGGGAAAAATTTTATCATATTGTTAGAAGTGGAGATGTGCTCGGCACTATTGCTGAAAAGTACAAGGTGAGAATTTCTGATATAAGACATTGGAATGGGCTAAGGAGTAACACGATAAGAATTGGACAAAGACTTTCTATCTGGCAAAAGCCCGGATTTCAACCAGCTCACATACAGGAAACTTCCAAAATTGTATCCTTACCTGACGGGAGTAAATCTTATACAGTACAACCTGGGGATACGCTCTGGGATATCTCGAGAAAATTTGAGGGTTTAAGTATCGAAAAGCTTAAAACACTCAATCAACTTGAATCAAACAAAATCAAGCCTGGACAAAAATTAATTGTTAGCCGCTAAGCAGTGACTTACTCCCTCAAGTAGACTTATGAAAATAAAACGCACTATGAAGTATATAATTTATTGTTCAATTTTCTTTTCCCTATTTCTGATTGCCTGTGATGGAGGGAATGGTTCAGGCAAAAAAAGTAACGGTCTCTTGCCAAAAGCAAGTGGTAGTGCTGGCGAAATGCTTGTGGTTATGGATTCTGCACAATGGAAAGGTGAGTTAGGCCAAACAATAAGAGATATTTTTATGGAGGAGGTTAAAGGCTTACCTCGTGAAGAATACCTTTTTAAGCTAAACAGGGTTGACCCAACCAGGTTCAACAGTGTTCTAAAAACTGCCAAAAACTTAATATTCGCTGTCACACTTGACAATCGTTCTAGAGAATCAAGTGTCGTGAAAAACTATTTCACAAAATCGTCCCTTCAGCAGATTCGTGATGACGCTAACTTATTTTTATACACAAGCAGCGATGTTTATGCACGCGGTCAGGAAGTAATGTATCTGTTTGGCCAAACAGAAGATGCGCTGATCAAAAACATAGAAGCCAACAAGAATCGACTTCAGCATTACTTTAATAAAGCAGAAGATGAACGATTAAAATTAGGGCTTTATAAAGCAAAGGAGGTTGAGGGCATAAGCAAAATGCTGATGAATAAGCATGAATGCTATATGAGAATACCATTTGGCTATAAACTCGTTTTGGAAGAGGAAGGGTTTATTTGGGCCCGGCAAATTAATGCTGAAAGTGACAAAAACGTGTTTATCGCCTACAAACCGTACACATCAGAATCTTCTTTTGAGACAGAAAATATTATTGCGCTAAGGGACTCCATTGCGTTAAGTCAGTTATTTGAAGATCCCGATGATCCGTCAACCAATATTGTAACCGAGACCAACGTGCCATACATACCAGTACGTACCGATCAAATTACATTTAATGGTCACTATGCTGTAGAAGCGCGAGGTTTATGGAAAACAAATAATTTATCAATGGGTGGTCCTTTCGTTAGTTACACACTTGTAGACGAAGAACTTGGTAGGTTATATTATATTGAGGGCTTTCTGTATAGTCCTGGTAAAAATCAGCGTGAATTTATGCGTGAGCTGGATATTATCCTTTCTACTTTCCGGACCAAAGCTAACCTGCCTAAAAGATAGCATCTAAGTAGATATTTTGTAACTTTAAAAACATTCTAGGGTGCTTATGGCACCCTAAATCATTGTTAGTATAATTGCTTTCCTATGCCTATAAAAATCAGAAAACAAGACGCCCTTAATTACCACCAGCATGATCAACCTGGTAAAATTGAAGTCGTACCTACAAAAGCCCTAAGCTCACAATTAGACCTGGCGCTTGCTTACTCACCTGGAGTGGCAGAACCATGTAAAGAAATTGCAGCGAATAAGGAAGATGTATATAAATACACTGCCAAAGGAAATTTAGTAGGAGTAATTAGCAATGGCACAGCAGTTTTAGGTTTGGGAGATATTGGCCCTGAAGCTTCTAAACCCGTAATGGAAGGCAAAGGCGTGCTCTTTAAGAAATTCGCAGGTATTGATGTTTTTGATATAGAAATAGATGAAAAAGACCCCGATAAATTTATAGAAATTGTAAAGTCTCTTGAACCCACCTTCGGTGGTATTAACCTTGAAGACATCAAAGCACCTGAAAGCTTTAAAATTGAGCAATCGCTTAAAAAGCAAATGAATATCCCCATCATGCACGATGATCAGCATGGGACGGCCATTATCTCAGCTGCTGCGTTACTCAATGCTTTGGAATTGGTGGGCAAAAAGATAGAAGATTTAAAAATTGTCGTAAATGGCGCTGGCGCAGCTGCGATTGCATGTACGAAAATATATACTTCTCTTGGTGCCAAGTGGAAAAACATTGTAATGTGTGATAGCAAAGGGGTTATCAGAAAAGACCGTGATAATCTAGATGAAATTAAATCTGAGTTTGCCACTGATAGAGATTTACATGATCTCTCAGAAGCAATGCACGGAGCCGATTTCTTTCTTGGACTCTCTGTGGCTGATATTCTAAGTCCTAAAGACTTAAAGGCTATGGCAGATAATCCGATTGTATTTGCATTGGCTAATCCACAGCCAGAAATCGACTACAATTTAGCCATGAAAACCAGAAAGGATATCATAATGGCAACCGGAAGGTCTGATCATCCCAATCAGGTAAATAATGTGCTTGGTTTTCCATACATATTCAGAGGTGCTTTAGATGTAAGGTCAACGGCCATCAATGAAGAAATGAAACTTGCAGCTGTTAAAGCAATTGCAGAACTGGCCAAGGAACCGGTTCCTGAAATGGTGAATAAAGCCTATGGTGATAGTAAAATCCAGTTTGGAAAAGAATACCTCATTCCAAAGCCTTTAGATACCCGGTTGATAACAACCATCTCTCCTGCTGTTGCAAAAGCAGCCATTGATTCAGGTGTAGCACGTATTGATATAACCGATTGGGGAGCATATCATCTGGAGCTTCAAAGAAGAATTGGTATTGATGATAAGCTTATGTCTCGGGTGATTAATCGCGCCAAGAAAGATCCAAAACGAATTGTGTTTGCAGAAGCACACAACCCAAAGATTCTTAAAGCAGCACAGATTATTCAAGACGAAAAAATAGGTTTGCCTATTTTACTTGGTAAAAAAGATATTATCAATGAATTGATTAAAGAGCATCAATTAGATCTCGATGAGTGTAGGATAATTGATACATATGAGGAAGATAAACTCGTAGAGAAATATGCCAAATTCTATTACGACAAGAGAAAAAGAAAGGGTGTAACTCTTTATGAGTCTGCTAAACTTATGAGGGAACGTAATATGTTTGGCTCCATGCTCGTGGAGCACAACGAAGCTGACGCATTAATCTCTGGTCTTACAAAAGATTATCCCAAAACTATACTTCCAGCACTACAGGTGATTGGAATGGAGAAAAATGTCAATCGTGTGGCGGGTATGTATATTATCGTTAACAAAAAAGGCACCTTCTTTTTTGCTGATACTACTGTCAATGTAGACCCATCAGCCACTGAGTTGGTCAATATTATTGGAATGACTGCGCGTGCTGCACGGTTCTTTGATATAGAGCCAAGAGTAGCAGTGCTCTCCTACTCAAACTTTGGCTCCAGCAAAGGAGATCTTCCTTCAAAAACACAACAGGCAGTGGCTTTGGCTAAAGAAAGATTTCCTGATTTAATCATTGATGGGGAAATTCAAGCCAATGTCGCCCTAAATACCCAAATTCAAAAAGAGAATTATGAATTTAGTGATCTGGCAGAAAAAGGAGCTAATACGCTTATTTTCCCAAATTTAGCTTCAGGTAATATTGCCTATAAACTATTGATGGAGATGGGAGGTGCCGAAGCTGTTGGCCCTATTTTACTCGGAATGAACAAACCTGTTCATATATTACAGCTGGGTAGCTCAATCAGAGAAATTGTAAATATGGCATCCATTGCCGTTGTAGACGCTCAAAATCATGGAAAAAACAAAGGTTTATGATAGCATACCTCAAAGGTAGATTAGTTGTAAAAGACCCCACGCACATTGTTGTGGATGTCAATGGAGTAGGTTATTACGTCAATATTTCCTTAACTACCTACGGAGCAATTAAAGACAAAGAAGACGTTCTAATACTTACATACTTACATGTAAAAGAAGATTCTCACACGCTATTTGGCTTTAATACTGAGTCTGAAAAGCAGATGTTCCTTAATCTTATCTCCATTTCTGGAGTGGGCCCAAGCACCGGGCTTATGGTTCAGTCATCATTATCAGCTCAAGAAATACAGGAAGCTATAGTAAATGAAGATGTGAAAACAATACAGAGTGTAAAGGGTATTGGAGGAAAAACCGCTCAGCGTATTATTCTTGAACTTAAAGATAAAATTAAGAAAGAATCTCTGTTAGCTGGTGCTGATGAGATATCAAAGCCATCACACAATACGGTTAAACAAGAAGCGTTATCAGCGCTAATAACCCTGGGGATAAAAAAACCTGCGGCAGAAAAAAGTATAGATGCCATCCTGAAAAATTCAGGAAATACGATTACTTTGGAGGAATTAATCAAGCTCGCATTAAAAAACGCCTAGTTGATTTAAGTTTTGATTGGAGAGAGTTTCAAAAAATTACTTTTAGCAATACTTTTTATTTTCATCGGATCTCAAGGTTTGTTACACGCAAAACCCTATGATCGGGTTGAGAATAAGCTGAAGTTTTTTCTATTTCAACAATCTGATACCACCAAAAAAGACACCACTCAAAACCAACAATATACACCTTCGAGAAGACCTACTTATCAACCCAAAGATCGTTTTGGAGATCCATTTAGTAACAACACCAGCACCTCCCCTCTTCTACTCAAAGATCCTTCCAGTCTAAATCTCGATGTTGAGATTGACACAGGGATGAACTACACAATTTATGAGAAAATTGGCGATTTAAATTATCGCCCTACATCCTCCATGACTTTTGAGGAGTTTAAGCAATACCAGGAGCGGCAACAACTCAAGGAGTATTGGCAAAACAGATCGGCTGGGCTGGATGGCGAAAGTGCAGTAAGTGGAAGAAACTTAATTCCTCCGATCTATGTAAGCCCTATTTTTGATCGAATTTTTGGTGGCAGCTATGTAGAAATAGTACCGAGGGGTTTTGTTACCCTCGATTTTGGCGGCAGATGGCAGTTTGTTGATGATCCTCAGCTTCAACAGCGGCAAAGAAGAAACGGTAGTTTTGAGTTCGACCAGCAAATAAGTATGAATGTTGTCGGTAAAGTGGGTGAAAAACTTCAAGTGACAGCCAATTTTGATAACAATAATTCCTTTGACTTTGAAAATAACCTAAAGGTAGAATACACTGGCTTTGAAGAAGACATCTTGCAAAAGTTGGAAATAGGTAATGTAAGTTTGCCGCTAAACAATAGCCTAATATCTGGCGCCCAAAACCTTTTTGGTGTTAAAGCACAACTACAGTTTGGTCATTTGTATGTCACCACAGTGGCTTCAACACAACGCGGAAAAACTGAATCTATCGAAATTGAAGGGGGTGGGATTCAAGGCAGGGAATTTGAATTGCAAGCCTCTAACTACGATGAAAACAGACATTTCTTCCTGGGTCACTTCTTTAGAGATAATTATGAGAAATGGTTGGCAACCATTCCCAATGTAAACTCTGGAGTCAACATTCAGAGAGTTGAAGTGTACGTTGTAAATAGAAACAATGACACACAAACATTACGTGATGTGGTAGGACTCATGGATTTGGCCGAAGGAAAAGATGCTAATATTTATAGAGACTTTATTACAGCTACTCCAAACGCCTCCAACGCAAATGCCAATAATGCCAATGACCTTTTTAGCCGACTGTTAAATATCAACCGATCATCTGGCACTGTAAATGAATCTTTAAAGACGCTTTATGGTGGAATGGATGAACTTGAGAACGGGACAGACTTTGAAAAAATTACAAGTGCGAGAAAGCTTAACGACAATGAATTTACCTACAACAAAAGATTAGGTTATATCACGCTTTCAAGAAAGCTACAAAATGATGAGGCACTGGCAGTAGCTTATGAATATTCCTTCAATGGTCAGACTTTTCAGGTAGGTGAGTTATCAGAAGACTATTCAAACCTCAATGAAGATCAGGTGGTTTTCCTGAAGCTACTTCGCCCTAGAAAAATCAACATCAATGACAACCAGGACAATCGCATACCTACCTGGGATTTGATGATGAAAAACATATATGCACTCAATGCCACAAATGTTAATCCTGAGGGCTTTCAGCTAAGAGTAATTTACCGCGATGACATTACAGGTATCGATAACCCACAGTTACAGGAAGGAACTACGGCAAGTACAAAACCATTGATTGAAATTCTTGGCCTTGACAAGCTAAACCCCAACAACGACCCGCAACGAGATGGTAATTTCGATTTTGTCGAAGACCTTACCATTGATACGGAAACAGGATTAATTATTTTTCCATTTCTACAGCCATTTGAAAAACCACTCAGACAAGAATTTCAGGGCGACAATAGAGAGCAGGCACTAATTAACAAATATGTTTATGAAGAACTATACAATAGAACGAGGGCTGATGCCGAATTAGTTTCTAATAAAAATAAGTACTTTATCAGAGGGTTCGTTCAAGCAGGCTCATCGAGTGAAATACGTATACCTGGTTTTAATATTGCCGAAGGATCTGTTAGAGTTTTTGCTGGAGGTTCACCATTGGTAGAGGGTACAGATTATCAGGTTGATTACAATTTTAGTCGTGTCACAATCATCAATCAGGGTGTACTCAATTCAGGTAAAAAGATTACAATATCTTATGAGAAGGCCGATCTTTTTAACTTTCAATCCAGAACGCTGCTGGGTACCCGATTCGATTATCGACTCAATGAAGATGTGAATTTCGGTGCTACTTTATTACACTTAAATGAACGGCCGCTTATTTCTCGTATTAGTGTGGGTAACGAACCTACCAGAAATACTAAATATGGTTTCGATGTAAACATTAGGAAGGAGTCGCGTTTTTTAACAAAAATGCTTGACAAACTGCCTTTGATACAAACCAAAGAACCATCAAGCGTTACATTCAATGCCGAGTTTGCTCAACTTATCCCAGGCACCTCCAACGTTGTGGATGGTGAAGGTACCTCATACATTGATGATTTTGAAAATACAGCCACTCCGTTTGCCCTAGGAAATCCACTCAACTGGAGGTTAGCAGCCACACCACAAACATCTAATGATAGATTTTTTGGCAACCAAACACTTCGCCCTTCCAGTGCTAAAAGAGCAAAACTTGCCTGGTATCAGGTAGATAATTTATTTTACCGTGATGACAGGAGAAAACCGGATAACATCTCTGATGAGGAGTTAGATAACCATTATGTAAGGCGCGTAGCTCCACAAGAAATTTTTCCTAACCTGGATGCCAATGTCATCAACTTTCAACCAGTATTTGACCTGGCTTATTTCCCAGGAGAAAGAGGGATGTATAACTATAGTGAAAACCTGAATGCTGATGGTTCATTACCTAATCCAAGAGAAAACTGGGGCGGGATCACACAGGCAATTACTTCAGATGTTGATTTTGATAAATCAAACGTAGAATATATTGAGTTTTGGTTAATGGATCCTTTTTTAGACGGACCAAATGCTCAAATTAGAGTCGGTAACCAATCAACTACAAATGACACGGGTGGCGATTTATATTTTAACTTAGGAAGCATATCTGAAGATATTTTACCAGACAGCAAGCATGCTTTTGAAAATGGCTTACCTCCCAATGGCAATCAGTCAACCTCTTCTGCAGTAGAATTAAACGATTGGGGGTATGTAACCACCCAGCAATACATTACGAATGCCTTTGATAATGATCCAAACTCGCGCCCAAACCAGGATGTTGGTTTAGACGGGGCAGGAGATGAAACTGAACGAAGTGTATTTGCCGATTATGTTGCAGCAAATCCAAGTGTACAAGAAGACCCTTCAGGAGACAATTTTAGATATTTCCTCAGTTCAACTTACGACCAAACGGCAGCTGGTATTATCGAACGCTATAGAGACTTCAACGGTATGGAAGGCAATTCCCCGGTTTCTACTGGTGATATTTCCCAATCATCAACAAACAGGCCTGACAACGAAGATCTAAACCGAGATAATACATTGAGCGAGCTGGAAGAGTACTATGAATACCGTGTAAGACTCCAACCAGACCAATTAGAAAACAATGAATATGTAGTAGATCAAATAACCAGAGAAAGGAATGGGGACAACGTAACCTGGTATCAATTCAGAATACCCATTCGTCAGTTTGACAATAGGTTTGGCAATATCAACGGATTTAAGTCTATGCGATATATTCGAATGTATCTCACAGGCTTTTCAGAGCCTGTTGTTTTAAGGATGACAAACTTCAAACTAGTAGCCAGCCGCTGGAGAAGAAACCTTGGATCATTAGATGACCCACGATTTGGTGAAACGCCCGAGGCTGATAACTTCGATGATTTCACCGTTTCTGTAGTAAATATTGAGGAAAATGGTGCTGCCAGTGCAACCGCCCCTCCATATGTGCTGCCTCCAGGTTTTGACCGTGACCGTGACAACACCTCATCGGTTGAAAGAAGGCTGAATGAGCAGTCTGTGCAATTGTGCGTAGATGAGTTGGCGGATGGTAAGGCAAGAGCAATTGTTAAGCAAGTTGGTTTAGACTTAATCAATTATGGAAGAATAAAGATGTTTTTGCATGCCCACGGTGATGTTCAGGATAATGAAACCACAGCATTCCTAAGATTAGGTACAGATGTCGACTCTAACTACTATGAAATAGAAATACCTTTAAAAATCACTGATATTAACGCCACTACAGAGCGTGATATATGGCCGCTAGCCAATGAAATTGATCTTGATGTTGACCAGCTCTATTCTCTAAAATCAGATAGAGACCGGATGAATATTCCTAAAAGCTCATTATTCCCGATCGACTCAGCCAGAACCGTTGGGAATCACCGCATAAGAGTAAAAGGTAATCCTGATTTAAGTTCGGTGCAATGGCTTACTATTGGTGTGAGAAATCCAAGAGATAATGGGTTGTCTAAATCACTTTGTTTATGGGCCAATGAATTAAGGGTTACAGATTTTGATAGAACTAAAGGTTGGGCGGCAAATGCTACTCTTAATACCAAACTAGCTGATTTTGCCAACATTACAGCCACCGCCAGACATACCAGCTTCGGTTTTGGAGGCATTCAGTCTAAAATAGCCGAGCGCACCAGGGAAGAAACAACATCATATGATGTATCGGCCAATGTAGCGGTAGACAAGTTAATACCCGAAGCACTAGGGTTAAAAGTACCCATGTTTGTGAGTTATGAGAAAACAACCATCAAACCACGATTCGATCCCGGTAATCCGGATATTACCCTCGAAGCTTCCTTACTAAACAGACCACAAAATGAAAGAAATGAATATGAAGATCGGGTCACTGATGAAACAACCAGAAAGAGTTTAAATTTCACCAACGTAAGAAAGGTAAAGACTAACCCTGAGTCAAAGAAACATATTTATGATATTGAAAACTTCTCCTTTACTTATGCCTATAGCGAAGTTTTAAGGACAAACTTCAATTTGCAACGCTACTTCAAGCAAAATTATAATGCAGCTATTGCTTATAACTATAGCCCGAGTGTTGAACCATGGGAGCCTTTTGCAAACTCCAAGCTCAACTCTCCATGGTTAAAATTGATAAAAGACTTTAATATCAACCCTGTGCCTACTAACCTTTCGGTAAGGGCAGATCTCAGAAGACAATTAGTGACAACCATTTATAGAAATGACGTTTCCTCAGGGATAAATGACCAATCCAATTTCGAGAAGTTTTTCACATTTGATCGTACCTACAATCTAAGTTGGAGCCTTACCAACAATTTAAACCTTGACTACAATGCGAGGGCCAATGCCATTATAGACGAACCAAATGCAAACCCAAATGGTGGGTTAAATCAAAACGGAGATTTTGTTAGTAAAGACCAATACAACGATTCGATATGGACCAATATTAAAAACTTAGGTCGACTGAAAAATTTTGATCAAAGCATCAGCGCAAATTATAAATTACCACTCGACAAGCTTCCGTTAACCGATTGGTTAAACTCAGACTACAGATACCAAGCAAGTTATGCGTGGAAAGCAGGGCCTCTTTACAATGCTGAGCCTGACTCAGTACAAGCTCAACTTGATTTTGGTAACACGATTCAAAATAGCCGCGACAACACGATCAATGGTAAAATCGACTTAGTCAAACTTTATAACAAAGTAGGCTTTCTAAAGGAGGTAAACTCACCATCAACGAATAGTCGAATTAGTTCATTGCGAAGACCCACACAGCAGGATACGGTAAGTCAAAAATCAGAAAATAAAGGTGGTAAGGGTATTTTACGTTTCTTAATGTCGGTAAGATCCATAAATGCAACATACACGCTACGCGAAGGTACATTCTTACCGGGCTTTATGCCCCGCCCTTTCTTATTTGGATTAGACAGCAGTTTTAATGCTCCAGGTGCATCATTTATATTTGGTTCACAAGACCCTAACATAAGGCATGAGTTGGCAGCTAAAGGCTTACTTACATCAAACCCCAACCTTACTGCACCATTTACTCAAACCAGAACTGTCGATTATAATTTAAGAGCTGACCTGGAGCCTTTCAGAGATTTTAAAGTGCAACTAAATGTAAAGAAGACGAAGAGCGCCTCCTATGAAGAAATTTTCAGGCAAGATAGTGTCACTAATGAATTTGTGTCTCTCAGTCCTACACGCTCTGGAGGTTACTCTATTTCATTCCTTACAATAGGCACATCCTTTATGAAAGATGATGACGATAACAACTCGCCAGTATTTGATGACTTTGAAAGTAATCGTCTTGAAGTATTGGCTAAGTTTAGGGAGGAAACGGGCGTGGAATATGATACCAACTCTCAGGATGTAGTAATCCCTGCTTTTGTTGCTGCCTATACTGGCAAATCTGTTAATGAAGTAAGTCTCAGTCCATTTCCTCGCACACCTCTTCCAAATTGGAGAGTAGATTATACCGGACTCACTAAAATACCTGCTTTAAAAGAGGTTTTCCAGTCAATAAGCGTTACACATGGTTACAATTCAAACTACAATGTGTTAAACTACACCAATGCAAACGAATACCAGGATGGAATAGGCTTAGAAAATGACATTGAAAGTTACAACGATTCATTTTATGGTGTACAAAATGGACAAAATGTACCCACCTATGTAATTAGCCAGGTAATGATCAGTGAACAATTCGCTCCGCTAATTGGTGTGAGTGTAAGAACAAATGATCGTGTAACGGCCAAAGTTGAGTACAAAAAACAAAGAGACTTAGCGCTTAACATTTCAAATGCACAAGTTACAGAAGTAAGGAGTAATGATTTCGTGTTTGAACTTGGCTTTACGAAAGCAAATTTCAAGCTTCCTTTTAAATCTCAAGGGCGAGTAATTACGTTGAAAAATGATCTGAAATTTATCATGAATTTCACAATCCGTGATACAGAGACAATACAAAGAAGGATCAACGAATTAAGCACTGTAACTAACGGTAGTTTGAATATTCAAATCAGGCCAAATATAAGTTATGTCTTGAATGAGAAACTAAACTTACAGTTCTATTTCGAAAGAAATATCAACGAGCCTAGCATCTCCACCTCCCCAAGAAGAGCGACTACAAGGGCAGGTTTTCAGGTAAGATTTAGTTTAGCTCAATAAAATTTCCGCATTGCAAAAAAGAATGTATTTTTGGCAGCAAAAAGCATATCATAATGAATATACCACAAGCACTCAAGTACACAGAAGATCACGAATGGATTAAAATTGATGGTGACATTGCTACAGTAGGCATAACCGACTTCGCACAAAACGAATTAGGTGATATTGTTTATGTAGAAATTGAAACTGAAGGCGAGGAAATCGATAAGGGAGAAGTGTTTGGCACTGTAGAAGCTGTCAAAACGGTCTCAGATCTTTTTATGCCTCTTTCTGGAGAAGTAGTTGAAGTAAATGAAGAGTTGGAAGCTTCACCTGAAATTGTAAATGAAGATCCTTATGAAAAAGGATGGATGATTAAAATTAAATTCAGTAATTCTGATGAAGTAGATGAATTACTCTCTTCTGAGCAATATACCGAAGTTGTTGGAGGTTAATTTTGACAAATAAATATACTATTGGAGCACTTCTCTGGGCTGCACTCATTTTAATTTTAACACTCACTCCAGGTAAATCTGTTCCAGATATAACACTGTTTAGCTACGACAAACTAGGGCATGCATTTGTCTTTTTTGTATTTTCCTTACTTCTCAGTAAAGGACTTTTTGTTGCTAACTATAAGTTATACGCTGCAATTAGTGCTACAGTACTCATTTCAGCAGTTTATGGGCTAGGCATTGAAATTGCCCAGGACTTTATACCTGACCGCGGAATGGAGTGGTTTGATGCATTAGTTAATGTACTTGGATCTTTTTTAGGCGTAGGAGCGTTTTATTTGAGCATTAGATTAAAAGCCTAAAATTTTCTGTGACTTTTTGTATATTTGGGATTACACTATTAGAAATAATAATATTTAAACACTGGATAAATGGAAGCTAAAAAAACTGATAAGGCTAACCTGCAAAAGAAATCCGGCCTCTTTTTTAACATCGGATTGTTTGTTTCGATGGTAATCGTTGTAACAGCCTTCGAATCTGGCCGTTCTGACGATGGAGGTATGGTTGATTTGGGTCAGGTGAATGACGATTTTGAGGATTTGATGGAGATCCCTCCAACTGAGCAACCTCCTCCACCTCCACCGAAAATTCAGCAACCTGAAATTATTGAGGTGCCTGATGAAGAGGAGATTGAAGAAGAAATCGAAGTTGACCTTGATGTGGAGATTACCGAAGATGAGGTAATCGAAGATATCATAGTGGAAGAAGCACCTGAGGAAGAAGTTGCCGAAGAAATCTTTACAATTGTTGAAGAATCTGCAATGCCTCCGGGAGGTTATTCAGCTTTTTATGAGTTCGTTCAAAAGAAAATGAAATACCCAGCTCAAGCACGAAGAATGGGTATTGAAGGTAAAGTTTATGTGCAGTTCGTAGTGGATAAAGACGGTTCACTCACCAATGTACAAGCCGTGAAAGGTATTGGAGCTGGTTGTGATGAAGAGGCCGTTAGAGTAATTCAATCTGCACCTAAGTGGAGTCCACCGAAGCAGCGTGGTAAGCCTGTTAAACAACGAATTATACTTCCTATTACTTTCAAACTAGGATAAAATATAAAAACCCCGACAAATGTCGGGGTTTATTTTTTTAGTCACTTTCTAACAATCTATTGTTCTTAGTGATTCGATAATCACTATGCCCTCTTCACTCCTTTTAGCTTCCTTATTTAGATTACGAAGCCTGCCCCTAAGCCAATCACTATAATTAATGGAGCGGGTATCTTAGTAAATTGCAGTACTGCAAATGTACCCAGCGTGATACAAATATTAATCAGGTTAGGCTCTAGTGGCAAAAACATTAATACCGCTGCGGCCGCAACCATACCGGCACTTGCAGCATTAATTCCCTCTAAAGAAGCCTTTACTATGCGATATTTTTTTAAACCCTCCCAAAACCTAACCACAAAGAATATTAAAAATGTACCCGGAAGAAATATACCTAAGCTAGCCACTAATGCACCAGTTATTTGACCTTCAGGACCGAATCCTCTCATAGATAAGGCACCAATATAGGCACAAAAGGAAAAGACCGGGCCAGGAAGCGATTGCATCAAGGCATATCCTGAAAGAAACTCTTCAGAGGTTAAATAATCTTTAAATTCCACGAACTCTGTGTATAAGAAAGGTATTAGCACCTGTCCTCCTCCAAAAATCAGACTGCCGCTTCGATAGAAATTTTCAAATAGCCTTACAGGCAAACTTTGTGTAATACCACCCAAAGCAGCAGCACCGATAAAAACTCCGCCCCACAATATGAAGTTAGCCCACTGTATTTTAATCTTGTCCTTTTCCTCGATCTCCTGTCTTTTATATTTTAATGCAGTGATAGCACCACAGATTATAAGAATAGTGGGAAATGCGTATGGTGAATTAAAAATAAACGAGGATATGGCTGAAATTATTAAGATGACAACAGCTGTTTTGGTCTTTACCACTTTCAAAGCAATCTTTAACGAGGCGTAGGCTACAAATCCTACGGCCATGGGTTGAATATACTTTGTGAATTCAATGCTCATGTTGTTGGCGTGTAGCGTAGCCATGACCATTCCTGCAGCTGTCATAAGACAAACAGCTGGTGTCATCCACACCAGCAATGTAAGGTAAGCCAAATTAGGACCTCCTATCTTAAAACCAATGGCAGTAATTGTTTGTGTACTTGTAGGCCCAGGTAAAATCTGACAAAGCGCATTAAGCTCAATTAAATCCTCTTCAGACAAATATCTTCTTTTATCGACCATCAGGTCGAACAACATAGCAATATGAGCCTGAGGGCCACCAAAAGCAGTCACAGCCAGTACTAGTACATCTCTAAGGAAAATGTAATATCGGACGCGCTTGAACAATGTCTATTTCTTTAGTCCAATTTCTGCCAGGCGTTGATTTAAAAACTCTCCTGCAGTAATATCATCAAACTGTTTAGGATTTTCACTGTCTATGCATTTATCCAGGCATGTTAAGTCCATTTCAGATCTAGGATGCATAAAGAAAGGTATTGAATAGCGCGAAGACTTCATTTTATCCTTTGGAGGATTTACAACGCGGTGAATGGTTGATTTTAATTTTTTATTTGTTAATCGCTCAAGCATATCCCCAACATTTACTACCAACTGCTCTGGTAGCGCTGTAATTGGAATCCACTCACCATCTCTTCTTAATACCTGGAGACCGTCTGCACTTGCACCCATGAGTAATGTGATTAAATTAATATCACCATGCTCTGCAGCACGTACAGCATCTTCCGGCACCTCATCAGGATTTTCTATGGGGAAATAATGGATAGGCCTTAGAATACTATTACCATTTTTAACACGCGAATCGAAATAATTTTCATCCAACCCAAGATATAAGGCAATAGCTCGAAGCATTTCAACTCCAGTTTTCTCAAGCCTTTTATACACCTCCAGGCCTATTTCTTTAAGCTCAGGAACCTCATCTACCCATACGTTATCTGGATATTCTTTTTTTATCGGATCATTATCAGTTACCTCTTGCCCAACATGATAAAATTCTTTGAGGTCTCCGGTAGACCTTCCCTTGGCATGTTCTTTCCCTTTACCTATATAACCTCTTTGTCCGGCTAATCCTTCAATTTCATATTTTGTTTTAACATCATCTGGCAATGAGAAAAACTTTTTAATGGCTGCATACAGTTGAGCTGAAAGCTCATCGGTTAAGTAGTGATTCTTAATAGCTACGAATCCAATATTATTATAAGCCTCTCCCAAAGCCTTAACAAATTTTTCTCTTCTAATCTTATCTCCACTTGTGAAGTCACTCAGATCTAACGATGGAACTTCATCATATAAAATATCAGCCATAATTCTAGTCGTTAATACTCATGCAAACTAGTGAATTTTTGCAAAAGATGTTAAATAATTAATATGTTGATTCTTAATTAAAAGTCATAAAAAAACCCTGACTACAATGTAATCAGGGTTTATTAAAAAGTCTGTATTACTTAGACTTTGATTTCTACATCAACTCCGCTTGGAAGTTCTAGTTTCATTAGCGCATCAACAGTTTTAGTACTGTTAGAATAGATATCAACTAATCTTTTGTAAGTACAAAGTTGAAACTGCTCTCTAGACTTCTTATTTACGTGAGGAGATCTCAAAACAGTAAACTTTTCTTTCACTGTAGGTAAAGGAATTGGCCCACTCACTACAGCACCGGTAGTTTTCACCGCTCTCACGATCTTTTCTGACGATTTGTCAACAAGATTGTGGTCGTAAGACTTAAGTTTTATTCTTATTTTTTGGTTCATAATCTTATTTTTTAAGCAGGTTCACCTTTAACCTTTGAAATAACTTGTTCTGCTAAGTTTTGTGGTACAGTATCATAGTGTGAGAACGTCAGGGTCGCAGTTGCTCTACCTGATGTAATTGTTCTCAAATCAGTTACATAGCCAAATAACTCAGAAAGAGGAACACTCGCCTTGATAACGTTAGCCACTCCTTTAGGAGCCATATTCTTCATAATACCTCTTCTCTTATTTAAGTCACCAGTTACAGAACCAGTGTACTCATCAGGAGTTACTACCTCAACAGCCATTACTGGCTCGAGTAATTTAGGGGCAGCCTTTCTGGCAGCTTCCTTATAACCTAATCTTGCAGCCATTTCAAATGATAATGCATCTGAATCGACATCATGGAATGAACCGTGATATAGACGTACCTTCAAATTATCTACTGGGTATCCAGCAAGAGGTCCGTTTATCATAGCTTCTTTAAAGCCTTTTTCAACAGGCCCTATAAATTCTTTAGGAATGGCACCACCAGTAATTTGATTTACAAATTGTAGGCCTGTTCCTTCAAAATCTTCATCCGTTGGTCCAAGTTCAAACACGATATCGGCAAATTTACCTTTACCACCCGTCTGCTTCTTGTATACCTCTTTATGCTCAATGCTCTTTGTGATAGCCTCTTTGTAAGCCACCTGAGGAGCACCCTGATTAATCTCTACTTTAAATTCTCTCTTAAGACGGTCGATAATAATATCAAGGTGAAGCTCACCCATACCTCTTAAGATAGTCTGTCCTGTTTCTTCGTTAGTCTCTACTTGAAGTGTTGGATCCTCTTCAATCAGCTTCGCAATACCCATACCCAACTTATCAACATCTGCTTGAGTTTTAGGCTCAATAGCATAACCAATAACTGGTTCAGGGAAGATCATTGATTCAAGAACAATGTTAGTCTTCTCGTCAGTTAATGTATCACCCGTTTTGATGTCTTTGAAACCAACAACTGCAGCAATATCTCCGCAATGTAGTCTATCAATCTGATTTTGTTTGTTAGCATGCATTTGGAAGATACGTGATATACGCTCTTTCTTTCCAGTTCTTGAATTTCTGATGTAAGAACCAGACTCTAACATACCTGAGTATGATCTTACAAAGCAAAGTCTACCAACAAACGGATCCGTTGCAATTTTAAAAGCTAACGCAGCAAAACCCTTATCTGGATCAGGCTCAACAGTAACTTTTTCTTCGGTATCAGGATTAGTACCTGTAATCTCACCTCTATCGAGAGGAGAAGGTAATAACTCCATTACGTAGTTAAGCATTGTTTGAACACCTTTGTTCTTAAATGCAGAACCACAAAGCATAGGTACAAATGCTGAATCAATAGTTGCGGCTCTTAGCGCAGCAATGATCTCTTCAGTAGTGATAGTGTCAGGATCCTCGAAGTATTTCTCCATCAACTTCTCATCGTACTCAGCAACAGCCTCTACCAACTTCTCTCTGTACTCAGCAACTTCTTCCTTCATATCTTCAGGAATGTCGATTTGCTCATAGGTCATACCCATGTCATCTTCATTCCAAACCATAGCGATGTTCTCCACTAAGTCAACAACACCTCTGAATTTATCTTCAGCGCCAATTGGTAATTGAAGAGGAACTGCTTTTGTACCAAGCATTTCTTTAACTTCCTTACATACGTTAAGGAAATCAGCACCCTGACGGTCCATTTTATTAACAAAACCTAGTCTTGAAACACCGTAATTATCAGCTAATCTCCAGTTAGTTTCAGACTGAGGCTCTACACCATCAACAGCACTAAATAAAAATACAAGACCATCTAATACTCTTAATGATCTGTTCACCTCAACAGTAAAGTCAACGTGACCAGGAGTATCAATGATGTTGATATGATAATCGTTGTCTTTGTATGGCCAGAATACAGTAGTTGCAGCAGAAGTAATGGTAATACCTCTTTCCTGCTCTTGCTCCATCCAGTCCATAGTAGCAGCACCATCATGCACCTCACCGATCTTGTGACTTACACCTGCGTAGTAAAGAATACGCTCAGTAGTTGTAGTCTTACCAGCATCGATGTGGGCAGCGATACCTATATTTCTAGTAAAATTTAAATCTCTTTTTGCCATTAGGAATAAGTATTTTTAAAATCTAAAGTGAGAAAATGCTTTGTTTGCCTCTGCCATTCTGTGCGTATCATCTTTCTTCTTGATCGCAGCGCCTTCTCCTTTTGCAGCTGACATAATCTCTCCCGCTAATCTATCTCTCATGGTCTTCTCGCCTCTTAGACGTGCATATTTGATCATCCACTTGATACCAAGTGTGATCTTTCTTTCAGGACGAACTTCTAAAGGAACCTGAAAGGTTGCACCACCAACTCTTCTACTTTTCACCTCAACGGCAGGCATAATGTTATTAAGAGCTTTCTTCCATGATTCTAATCCATCTTCACCTGTCTTATCTTCTACAAGCTCCAACGCTTCATAAAAGATTTTATAGGCAAGACTTTTCTTACCATCGATCATAAGATAGTTTACAAACTTCGTTACCAAAGTATCTCCAAACTTTGGATCAGGAAGTATATATCTCTTTTTAGGTTTCGCTTTTCTCATTATTCCTTATTATTTATTTCTTAGGCCTCTTAGCGCCATATTTAGATCTTCTTTGCAACCTACCATTCACACCTGCAGTATCTAATGCACCTCTGATGATATGATATCTTACACCTGGTAAATCTTTCACTCTACCACCTCTGATTAACACAATAGAGTGCTCCTGAAGGTTGTGACCTTCACCCGGAATGTATGCGTTAACTTCTTTTCCATTTGTTAATCGTACCCTAGCTACTTTCCTCATTGCTGAGTTTGGCTTCTTTGGTGTAGTAGTATACACCCTGGTACAAACACCTCGCCTCTGAGGGCATGAATCAAGAGCAGGAGATTTTGATTTTGAAACCAATTTCTTTCTACCCTTTCTTACCAATTGTTGAATAGTAGGCATTTATATAATCTCTTTAGTTTCTGTTCGTTTTAAAAATTCGGACTGCAAAGGTAAAAAATCAGTCACATTAAACAAATAAATTGCTTTAATTAATTATAAGAAAAAGAAGACTTCTGCACTCAAAGTGAGAAGTCTTCTTCGTTCTATATCCTTTTATTTATGCTTCACCTACTGTTCCTCCAAAATTGAGAGGAAATTTAGGTGCTTCTTCTGTCTTCTTTATCGGGCCAAAACTTTCTTCATACCTTTCAATATTTTCTTTCAAGGCACCAAGTAAACGTTTGGCATGCTCAGGGGTCACCACAATTCTAGACTTAACTTTTGCCTTTGGTACTCCTGGCATCAGACGGATAAAGTCAATTACAAACTCACTATTGGAGTGGGCGATCATGGCCAGGTTAGCATAAACACCTTCTGCTGTTTCTTCAGAAAGCTCTATGTTGATCTGGTTTTGATTAGCCTTTTTGTCTTTGTTCTCTTTATCGTCAGCCATAATTACTTATTATCTTCTTGTAACTCTTTTTCTTTAGAGCCTTCCTTAGAAGCAATCAGTCTATCATACTCCTCCTGAGAGCCTACAAAGATATCTTTGAATTTTCTCTGACCTGTACCTGCAGGAATCAAGTGCCCTACAATTACATTTTCCTTAAGACCATTCAGTAAATCAGCTTTACCTCTGATAGAAGCTTCACTCAATACTTTCGTAGTCTCCTGGAAAGAAGCAGCACTTAAGAAACTCTCCGTTTTCAACGAAGCTTGGGTAATACCCTGAAGTACTGGTTTCGATACAGCTGATAGTGCATCTCTAACCTCTACTTGTTTAAGGTCTTTACGTTTCAATGTTGAATTCTCGTCTCTAAGTTCTCTAGGAGTTACAATCTGACCTGGTTTCATATTTTCAGAATCTCCAGCATCAACAACTACCTTCTTATCTAAAACTCTATCATTCTCTTCTCTGAAAGCAAACTTATCTACGCTCTCATTGATTAGGAATGTAGTATCTCCAGAATCGATGATCTGAACTTTTTGCATCATTTGACTTACGATTGCTTCGATGTGCTTATCATTGATTTTCACACCTTGCAGTCTGTAAACCTCCTGAATCTCATTTACTAAGTATTCTTGTACTGCAGTAGGACCTTTGATTGCTAATATATCAGCTGGAGTAATTGCTCCATCAGATAGCGGATAACCCGCCTTCACAAAGTCATTGTCCTGTACTAGTATGTGCTTAGAAAGTGATACCAGGTATCTTTTCTTTATTCCATCCTTAGATTCGATAAAGATTTCTCTGTTACCTCTCTTGATACCACCATAAGTCACTACACCATCAATTTCTGAAACTACAGCCGGGTTAGACGGGTTACGAGCTTCAAATAACTCGGTAACTCGAGGCAGACCCCCTGTAATATCTCTTGATTTACCCATTGTTCGAGGAATCTTAGCAAGGATTTGACCCGCCTTAATCTTCTCTCCATTTTCAACTGCCAAGTGAGCGCCAACCGGAATGTTGTATCCTTTTTGGTCATCTTTAGCCTTAACAATAACAACAGGGTTCTTAGTCTTATCTTTAGTATCGGTAATTACTTTTTCTCTGTGACCAGTTTGCTCATCAGATTCTTCTTTATAAGTAATACCTTCTATGATAGATTCGAATTCTATAGAACCATCAAACTCAGAAAGAATAACTGCGTTGTATGGATCCCAGTTTACAAGTAAATCACCTTTGCTTATTTTCTGACCATCCTTCACGTGTAAGAATGAACCATAAGGCACGTGATTTGAAATAAGTACCTGCTTTTTCTTCGGATCAACAACTTTAACCTCTCCTGTACGACCCATGATAACTTCTACTTTATCACCGTCTTTATTTGTGGTCTTAATTGTTCTTATACCTTCAAACTCAATCACACCATCAAATTTAGCTTTGATGTTTGCGTCAACCGCAATGTTTGATGCCGTACCACCAACGTGGAATGTACGAAGTGTAAGCTGAGTTCCTGGTTCACCGATTGACTGCGCAGCAATTACACCAACAGCCTCACCTGCATGTACCATTTTACCTGTAGCCAGGTTACGTCCGTAACATTTGCCACAACCACCCTGCTTAGTTTCACAAGTCAATAATGACCTGATCTCCACTTCTTCTATGCTTGTTTCATCTATTCTTTTAGCAACAGCCTCAGTAATCTCTTCTCCTGACTCACAAATTACTTCGTCAGTTACTGGATCGTAAATATCATGAACTGAAACTCTACCAAGAATACGCTCAGATAATGGTTCAACGATGTCTTCGTTGTCTTTAAGGGCAGATACTGTCAGACCTCTTAAAGTACCACAATCTACTTCTGTAATTACAACATCTTGTGCAACGTCAACCAGACGTCTTGTTAAATAACCAGCATCGGCTGTTTTCAAGGCTGTATCTGCAAGACCCTTTCTAGCACCGTGAGTTGAGATAAAGTACTCAATTACATCTAACCCTTCCTTAAAGTTTGAAAGAATAGGGTTTTCAATAATAGCTCCCACTGATCCTGCAAGGTTTTTCTGTGGCTTAGCCATCAGACCTCTCATACCACCTAACTGACGAATCTGCTCTCTTGAACCTCTGGCCCCAGAGTGCATCATCATATAAATAGAGTTAAATCCCTGGTCATCTTCTTCCAACTGCGTCATCAACGTGTTGGTAAGTTGCGTATTGATTCTTGTCCAGATATCAATTACCTGATTATATCTCTCATTATCTGTAATAAGACCCATCAGGTAGTTATTCCAAACTGCATCAACTTCTTGTTTAGCCTGCTCAACTAGTTTCTCCTTTTCTTCAGGAATAGCTACATCATTCAGACCCATTGAAAGTCCGCCTTTGTATGCCATCTGGAAACCAAGATCTTTGATATCATCAAGGAACTGAGCCGTTCTGGCTACACCAGCAATTTTATATACATCAGAAATAATCTTCTGAAGTTTCTTTTTAGTCAATAGCTCATCTACGAAACCAACTTCTTCCGGAACGAACTGGTTGAATACTACTCTACCAGCCACAGTTTCAATCACTTTGGTTTCTAACTCGCTATTTTCATTTCTCACTTTCGTTCTCACTTTGATAAATGCGTGTTTAGAAACTTTACGCTCATTTATCGCCATGATAACTTCTTCTGCACTGTAGAAAGTCATGCCTTCACCGGCCACTTTTTCTTTCTTAGTACTCTTTTTACCCTTAGTTACATAATACAAACCAAGTACCATGTCCTGAGAAGGTACTGTAATAGGCGCACCGTTTGCAGGGTTAAGAATGTTATGTGAAGAAAGCATCAACATTGAAGCTTCCAATACTGCTTCCTGACCTAGTGGTACGTGTACCGCCATCTGGTCACCGTCAAAGTCAGCGTTGAATGCTGTACATACTAACGGATGAAGTTGAATTGCTTTACCTTCTATCAATTTAGGCTGGAATGCCTGAATACCTAATCTGTGCAGTGTTGGAGCCCTGTTAAGTAATACAGGATGTCCTTTCAATACATTTTCCAGGATGTCCCAAACAACAGGATCTTTTCTATCAACTATCTTCTTAGCTGACTTCACAGTCTTTACAATACCTCTTTCTATCAGTTTTCTGATAATAAAAGGTTTGAAAAGCTCAGCAGCCATATCCTTAGGTAAACCACACTCATGCAGCTTCAATTCAGGACCAACGACAATTACTGAACGACCAGAGTAATCTACCCTTTTACCCAATAAGTTTTGACGGAATCGACCTTGCTTACCTTTAAGCATATCACTTAAAGATTTCAATGCTCTGTTTCCATCAGATCTTACAGCATTTACTTTTCTCGAGTTGTCGAATAATGAATCGACAGCCTCTTGAAGCATTCTTTTTTCGTTTCTAAGAATTACTTCAGGAGCTTTAATATCAATAAGTCTTTTCAGACGGTTATTTCTAATGATAACTCTTCTGTAAAGGTCATTAAGGTCAGACGTAGCAAATCTACCACCATCAAGAGGCACTAACGGTCTCAATTCTGGTGGAATAACTGGAACCATCTTAATGATCATCCATTCCGGACGGTTCTCAATTCTTGTTTTAGCTTCTCTGAATGCCTCAACAACTTTAAGTCTCTTAAGTGCTTCAGCTTTTCTTTGCTGAGAAGTATCAGTAGCTGCCTGGTGTCTTAGGTCATAAGAAAGTTGATCTAACTCCGTACGAGCAAGAAGCATCTCTAATGACTCAGCACCCATTTTTGCAATGAACTTGTTTGGATCATCGTCATCAAGCAACTGATTTTCTCTTGGCATCTTGTCAAGAATATCGAGGTATTCATCCTCTGTAAGGAAATCCATCTTTGCGATGCCATCCTCTTCTTTGATACCCGGCTGAATTACTACATATCTCTCGTAATATATGATTTGGTCAAGCTTCTTGGTAGGTAAACCAAGTAAGTAACCTATTTTATTAGGCAATGATTTGAAATACCAGATATGTGCCACAGGAACAACAAGTTCAATGTGACCCATTCTTTCTCTACGAACTTTCTTCTCAGTTACTTCAACTCCACAACGGTCGCAGATGATACCCTTATAACGTATTCTCTTATATTTTCCACAATGACATTCCCAGTCTTTTACAGGACCGAAAATTCTCTCACAAAACAACCCACCCATTTCAGGTTTGTATGTTCTGTAGTTAATGGTTTCTGGCTGCGTAACTTCACCATGCGAGCTTTCTAAAATAGACTCTGGTGACGCTAAGCTTATAGTAACCTTAGAGAAATCATTGTTTAGTTTTTTATTTTTTCTGAACGACATAAGAATGATTTATTTGATGTCAATGAGCAGAGGTTTACGCCTCTGCTCAAATAAAATTTTAGTCTAAAGTAATTTCTAATGCAAGGCCACGAAGTTCGTGTACCAATACATTGAACGATTCAGGAATATTTGGCTTACGCATATTTTCACCTTTAACAATGGCTTCATATGCTTTCGCTCTACCTATCACATCATCAGATTTGATAGTTAAGATTTCCTGAAGTACGTGTGATGCTCCAAAGGCCTCTAGTGCCCAAACCTCCATCTCACCAAAACGCTGACCACCAAACTGAGCTTTACCACCCAATGGTTGCTGCGTGATCAATGAATAAGGTCCGATAGATCTTGCGTGCATCTTATCATCTACTAAGTGACCTAGTTTCAGCATGTAAGCAATACCTACAGTAACAGGCTGGTCAAAACGCTCTCCAGTAAGACCATCGTAAAGATATGCTCTACCAAATTCTGGTAAGCCAGCTTCTTTAAGCTCAGCCGCTACTTCTTCCATAGAAGCACCATCGAAAATTGGTGTTGCATATTTTTTACCAAGTTTTACACCGGCCCATGCCAACACAGTTTCATAAATCTGACCAAGGTTCATCCTTGAAGGTACACCCAGTGGGTTAAGGCAAATATCAACAGGAGTTCCATCCTCTAGGAATGGCATATCTTCCTCTCTTACGATTTTTGCAACAACACCTTTGTTACCGTGACGACCCGCCATCTTATCACCTACTTTAAGCTTTCTCTTTTTGGCGATATAAACTTTAGCTAATTGTACAATACCTGCAGGTAACTCATCTCCAACTTCAAGCGTAAATCTTTCTCGTTTGAAGTCACCAGCAATTTCATTTCTCTTGATATTGTAACTCTTAACTAGTCGCTGAACAATGGTATTAGTCTTATCATCTGTAGTCCAGTTGTCAAGGTTAACATCAGAAATAAGGTTAACCTCTTCTGGTACATTGTAAGTACTCTCGTCTTTGTAGATATTCTTTTCAGGGAAAAGGTTTTGCTCGATGTTCTTAGCAGAGAATTTAACCCCTTTGCTAATAATTTCATCACCAAACTTATGCTTGATTCCCTGACAAGCTTTTCCAGAAAGAAGTTTAGCTAATTTGCTAATCATTTCTCCTCTAAGGTCTAGCAACTGCTTGCTGTACTTAGACTTCAAGATTTCTACTTCTTTCTTAGCTTTTGCTCTAAGCTCTTTATCCTTTTTAGGGCGTGAGAATAGTTTTGTATCAATTACAACTCCTCTCAATGATGGAGGCGCTTTCATCGATGCATCTTTCACATCACCCGCTTTGTCACCAAAGATTGCTCTAAGAAGTTTTTCTTCAGGAGTTGGATCAGACTCACCTTTAGGTGTAATCTTACCAATAAGTATATCTCCTTCTTTTACTTCAGCACCAGTTCTAATGATACCATTTTCGTCAAGATGTTTTACAGCATCTTCACTTACGTTTGGTATCTCAGATGTAAGCTCTTCTTCTCCTCTTTTCGTGTCTCTAACCTCAAGCTCATACTCATCGATATGTATTGAGGTATAAACATCATTTCTTACAACTTTTTCAGAAATTACAATCGCATCCTCAAAGTTGTATCCTTGCCATGGCATGTAAGCCACCTTAAGGTTTCTACCAAGTGCCAACTCACCCTTTTCAGTCGCATAACCTTCAACTAATGGCTGACCCTTCTTGATTCTTTCTCCTTTTTTAACAATTGGAGTAAGGTTTATACAAGTATCCTGGTTAGTTCTTCTAAATTTAATAAGGTCATAGATTTTTTGGTCTTCATCAAAGCTTACCAATAAATCATCCTCATCCATGTCGTACTTAACAACGATTTTCTTAGCATCAACAAATTCAACTACTCCGTCTCCTTCAGCTAAGATTAATCCTCTTGAGTCAAGTGCAACTCTTCCTTCAAGACCTGTACCTACGATTGGAGCCTCAGGCTTCATCAATGGCACTGCCTGACGCTGCATGTTTGATCCCATCAATGCACGGTTGGCATCATCATGCTCTAAGAAAGGAATAAGTGATGCTGCAACAGATACAATCTGGTTAGGAGCAACATCCATGTATTTCAATTCTTTAGGCTCAACAACCGGGAAGTCACCTTCAAATCTCGCTTTAACACGTTCGTTGATGAAGTTTCCGTTGTCTTTTAGTGGAGCATTTGCCTGTGCAATATTGTGTGTGTCCTCTTCTTCTGCAGTAAGGTATTTAACATTACCTGTCATATCTACCTTACCTTTCTCTACTTCTCTGTAAGGAGTTTCGATAAAGCCCATGTGGTTCACTTTAGCATGAACACATAGTGAAGAAATCAGACCAATATTTGGACCCTCTGGTGTTTCAATCGTACAAAGACGACCGTAGTGCGTATAGTGAACGTCACGAACCTCGAAACCAGCTCTTTCTCTTGATAAACCTCCAGGACCTAAGGCAGACATCCTACGCTTGTGAGTAACCTCAGCAAGTGGATTAGTTTGGTCCATGAATTGAGAAAGTTGGTTGGTACCAAAGAATGAATTGATTACAGAAGACAAAGTTCTCGCGTTGATCAAATCAACAGGCTTAAAGTCTTCGTTATCTCTAACGTTCATTCTTTCTTTGATGGTTCTGGCCATTCTAGCTAAACCAACACCAAACTGAGTATACAGCTGCTCACCAACTGTTCTTACTCTTCTATTACTTAAGTGGTCAATATCATCTACAACTGCTTTTGAGTTGATAAGTCCGATTAAGTACTTCACAATAAGAATAATATCTTCTGTTGTAAGTACTCTCTGGTCAGATGAAATATCAAGACCTAATTTTTTATTAATTCTATATCTACCTACTTCACCAAGATCGTATCTCTTTTCACTGAAGAACAAGCTTTGGATAATATCCCTAGCCGTTTGCTCATCAGGAGCCTCTGTGTTTCTTAGTTGACGATAGATTTGTTCAACAGCCTCTTTCTCAGAGTTAGAATTATCTTTTGATAAGGTGTTGAAAATAATTGTAAAGTCGGTAACGTTTACATCTTCTCTATGTAAGATGATAGACTTAGAACCTGAATCAACAATCGTTTCAATATCCTCATCTGTTAAGATGTGATCTCTCTCTAGAAGTACTTCGTTTCTATCTATTGATACAACCTCACCTGTATCTTCATCTACGAAGTCTTCAGTCCATGTCTTAAGCACTCTAGCGGCAAGTTTTCTACCAGCAGCTTTCTTAAGATCCTTTTTAGTTGCTTTTACTTCTTCAGATAAACCGAAAAGGTCAAGTATATCTTTATCCGTACCATATCCTATTGATCTCAATAAGGTGGTAACCGGGAATTTTTTCTTTCTATCGATGTAAGCATACATTACGTTGTTTACATCAGTAGCAAATTCAATCCATGATCCTTTAAAAGGAATAATTCTGGCTGAATATAGCTTTGTACCGTTGGTATGCTTGCTTTGTGCAAAGAAAACCCCTGGTGATCTGTGTAACTGAGATACAATTACTCTTTCAGCACCATTAATCACAAATGAGCCTTTCTTAGTCATATAAGGAATATTGCCTAAGAATACTTCCTGCTCGATTGTTTCGAAGTCTTCATTGTCCTCATCATTACAGGTAAGCTTCAACTTAGCCTTGAGAGGAACAGAATAGGTTAACCCTCTGTCGATGCATTCATCGACATTATATTTTGGAGGATCAACTATATAGTCGATAAACTCTAAAACAAAGTTTTCTCTAGAATCTGATATTGGAAAGTTTTCCGAAAAAACTTTGAATAATCCTTCTTGTTCTCTTCTCTCAGCAGGTGTTTCCAACTGAAAAAAGTCTCTGAAAGATTGTAACTGTATGTCAAGAAAATCTGGATAATCTATTACTTTCTTAATAGATGAGAAATTGATTCTTGAGTTTTCTTTTTTACTAGCCAAAGCTTTAAAAATTTTAATTACAAGATATTGTAAAAGGCTTTTTACCGAAATAAAATGCCTGTAATAGGGGTGTTTGTAAAGTATCTACAAACAGGAAAAGACCCCGATCCCGTCCCGATTTTTCATCGGGCTCGGAAAGGGGTCGCTAAATCTATTAGACGAGCGATTTGTATGTCGCCAATGCTTACTTCAACTCAACTTCGGCCCCAGCTTCTTCAAGCTGCTTCTTAAGACCTTCAGCTTCGTCTTTCGCTACGCCTTCTTTTACTGCGCTAGGCGCTCCGTCTACTAATTCTTTTGCTTCTTTAAGTCCAAGACCTGTAAGCTCTTTTACTAGTTTTACGATAGCTAATTTTGCACCACCTGGTGACTTAAGAATTACGTCAAATTCTGACTTTTCTTCTCCAGCGTCTCCGCCTTCGCCACCAGCAGCAGGACCAGCAACAACAGCTGCAGCAGCTGCAGGCTCGATACCGTGCTCTTCTTTAAGGTATTCTGCTAATTCGTTTACTTCTTTTACTGTAAGTTCAACAAGTTGATCTCCAAGTGCTTTAACGTCTGCCATTTTTACTTCTTATTTAATTGTTTTTTTGTTTCTAATTTTAGTTTTCTCTTTCGGATAAAGTCTTCACTAAACCACCAAGTGTGTTCTTTCCGCTTTGAAGAGCAGATACAACATTTTTAGCTGGTGATTGAAGCAAGCCAATAACCTCGCCAATAAGCTCTGGTTTAGATTTGAGCTCAGTAAGCATTTTAAGATGTTCTTCACCTAAGAAGACATCACTATCAATGGAAGCAGCTTTTAATAGGGGCTTATCAGCTCCTAGCTTTTTTCTGTAATCTTTTATCACCTTTGCAGGAAGATTACCGATTTCTTCAGAGAAGATTACTCCTGAAAATCCTTTTAAGGCACTTTCAAGTTCAGTATAGTCAACTCCTTTTTTCTCTAATGCTTTCTTGATCAATGTGTTTTTATAAACGCCATATTCAACGCCTTTTTCATAACACATTTTTCTGAAAGTGTTTATCTGTCCTACAGAAAGACCTGACGCATCAGCTAAGTAAAAAGTTGAATTTTTATCAAACTTCTCCGCCAGACTATCTATTATATTTGCTTTTTCTTGCCTTGTCATGGTTGTAATATCGATGTTACTCCAGAAATTGAATTCTTATCTATTGAAATCGAAGGACTCATAGTAGTTGAGAGGTTCACACTCTTAATATATGTTCCCTTCGCGGAAGCAGGCTTTAATTTTGCTACAGTCTGCATCATCTCACGTACATTTTCTCTGATCTTTTCTGGCTCGAATGAAGCTCTCCCTACACTCACGTGAATGATTCCAAACTTGTCTACTTTAAAATCGATTTTACCCGATTTAATATCTGTAACAGCCTTTGCTACATCAAGTGTAACTGTACCAGACTTTGGATTTGGCATTAGACCTCTTGGACCTAATACTTTACCTAGTCTACCTACTTTAGCCATTACGGTTGGCATAGTGATGATCACATCAATATCTGTCCATCCTTTTTCTATTTTTGTAATATATTCGTCTAGACCAACATAGTCTGCACCAGCATCTTTTGCTTCCTGCTCTTTGTCAGGAGTACAAAGTACCAATACTTTTAAGTCTTTACCTGTACCGTGTGGTAGGGTTACAACACCTCTCACCATTTGGTCAGCTTTCTTAGGGTCTACACCAAGACGGATATCCAAATCAACAGAAGCATCGAACTTTGTGAAAGTAATTTCTTTTATGAGTGAAGAAGCTTCTTCAATAGCATATTCTTTATTACTCTCTACTTTTTCGAATGCCGCTTTACGGTTCTTTGTTAATTTTCCCATTGCTTTAATATTAATTGCTCCAAGGAGCCTTTCCTGAAACTCTAATTCCCATGCTTCTGGCTGTACCAGCTACCATTTTCATGGCAGAGTGTATTTTAAAAGCATTTAAGTCAGGCATTTTTGTTTCAGCAATATGCTGAACCTGATCCCAGGTAATACTTCCAACTTTATTTCTGTTTGATTCTGCAGAACCTTTCTTCTTTTTAGCAGCTTCAAGAATCATTACAGCAGCTGGAGGCGTTTTAATAACAAAGTCGAATGACTTGTCTGAGTAGATTGTAACTACTACTGGTAAAACTTGTCCCTGCTTGTCTTGAGTTCTTGCATTAAACTGCTTGCAGAAATCCATAATATTAAGTCCCTTACTACCTAAAGCGGGTCCTACTGGAGGAGATGGGTTTGCTGCTCCACCTCTTACCTGCAATTTCAAGTATCCACTAATTTCCTTAGCCATTATCTTAATCTAATTTTTCTACTTGCATATAGTTCAGTTCAACAGGAGTATTCCTGCCAAATATCTTTACCATCACGTTCAGCTTCTTTCTTTCTTCAAATACTTCTTCAACTGTACCTGTGAAACCACTAAAAGGACCATCCATCACTTTCACTGATTCGCCAACGATATATGGTGTTTCTAACTTTTCTTCGAACTCGTCTAGTTCGTCTACTTTACCTAAAATTCGGTTGACTTCGTTTTGTCTTAAAGGCACTGGTTCTTTGCTAGATCCTGTACCATTATTACCCAAGAACCCAATCACTCCAGGTATACTTGTCACCAAGTGATTTGCCTCTCCATTGCTGAGATCGGCAGAAACCAATACATAGCCAGGAAAGAAGTTTCTTTCTCTTACTCTCTTTTTACCTCCTCTCATCTCATATACCTTTTCAGAAGGTATAAGCACCTGAGGAACAAACTCTGTAAGCCCTTCTCTCTCTACTTCAGTTTCCAGGTAAGTTTTTACTTTCTTTTCCTGTCCACTAACAACCCTAACTACGTACCATTTTAATTCGCTCATCACTTAGTTAGCTATGTTTTTAAAACTCACCGTAGAACCAATCCATACCAGACTGGAATACGTAATCAATCAAGCCGATGAACAAAGCAAAAATCAAAGAAGCTACCAATACCAGTATAGAACTGTTTTGAAGCTCACCATACTTAGGCCAAGAGACCTTATTTTTCAGTTCATCGAATGACTCAAGAACGAATGTCTTTAACTTGTTCATAGACTATTTAATTTCTAGCACGGGTGGAGAGACTCGAATACTGACGTTCTCAGTCAGCATCCTGACGAACATTGACCCGTCAGGGCTCCCAGGCTTTCCACCTGATATTTTTTCTTTGCACGGGTGGAGAGACTCGAACTCCCAGCCAATGGTTTTGGAGACCACTACTCTACCAATTGAGCTACACCCGTTTAATGTTTTATTATAACACGGGTCACTTCTCCAAATCCCCTCAATATTTTTACCCAAATCGAACTATTCCCGTGCACCATAGCTCAAAATGGTCTGCAAAGATACCACAAACTTTTTTAGAAAACAAAAGCGTTCCGAATAATTTCGGAACGCTTTATTTGAATGTGTTTATCTTACTCTATGATCTCAGTTACCTGACCAGATCCTACTGTTCTACCACCTTCACGGATAGCGAATCTAAGACCTTTCTCCATAGCTACTGTGTTGATCAATTCAACTTCAATAGATACGTTATCACCAGGCATAACCATTTCTACTCCAGAAGGAAGCATGATTTCGCCAGTTACATCAGTTGTTCTAAGATAGAACTGAGGTCTGTATTTGTTGAAGAATGGAGTGTGACGTCCACCTTCTTCTTTTGAAAGTACGTAAACCTCAGCTTTAAACTTTTGGTGAGGAGTTACAGAACCTGGCTTACAAATAACCATTCCTCTTTTGATTTGGTGTTTTTCAATACCTCTTAAAAGAAGACCTACGTTATCACCAGCTTCACCTCTGTCTAATATTTTTCTAAACATCTCAACACCAGTGATAGTCGACTTAAGGTTTTCAGCACCCATACCTAAGATGTCAACTGAATCTCCTGAGTTGATTACACCTCTTTCGATTCTACCAGTAGCAACAGTACCACGACCAGTGATCGAGAATACGTCCTCAACAGGCATCAAGAAGTCTTTGTCTACAAGACGCTCAGGAAGAGGAATGTGCTCATCCACAGCGTTCATTAATTCTTCTACTTTAGCAACCCATTCAGCTTCACCGTTAAGTGCACCAAGAGCAGAACCCTGGATAACTGGAATGTTGTCGCCATCGAAATCATAGTCAGAAAGCAATTCTCTAACTTCCATTTCTACAAGCTCTAAAAGCTCAGCATCATCTACTAAGTCCACTTTGTTCATGAATACAACCAAAGCAGGTACACCTACCTGACGTGCAAGAAGGATGTGCTCTCTAGTTTGAGGCATTGGTCCGTCAGTTGCAGCAACAACAAGGATAGCACCGTCCATTTGGGCAGCACCAGTTACCATGTTCTTTACGTAGTCAGCGTGACCTGGACAGTCAACGTGAGCATAATGTCTAGTTTCTGTTTGGTACTCGATGTGAGAAGTATTAATTGTAATACCTCTTTCTTTTTCTTCAGGAGCGTTGTCGATAGATGCGAAATCTCTTACGTCACCAAATCCTTTATCAGAAAGTACTTTAGAAATAGCTGCTGTTAACGTTGTCTTACCGTGGTCAACGTGACCGATTGTTCCAATATTCAAGTGGGGTTTTGAACGGTCAAAAGTTTCTTTAGCCATATTTGAAAATCCCTAGTTTAGTTAAAATTATATTTCGTTGTTAATTAATTACTTTCTGATACAGATTTGGAGGCAACAATTCCATATTGCAACCTCCGACAATCTCTGTGAGCCAAGAAGGGGAATTGAACCCCCGACCTCTTCCTTACCAAGGAAGCGCTCTACCCCTGAGCTATCTCGGCTAGTATATTCTCAGCTCAATGTCATCGGCTGTCGTACAACCCGAGCAGAGAACTTTGAACCAAGAACTCAAGACTTTAGAGCGGGAGACGAGGCTCGAACCCGCGACCTACAGCTTGGAAGGCTGTCGCTCTACCAACTGAGCTACTCCCGCTTGTCAATTCAAGATTTTAAATTCACAATTTTGAAAATTAGAATTATCAATCTCGAATTAAAGTGGTGGGGGGAGCAGGATTCGAACCTGCGAAGTCATAAGACAACGGATTTACAGTCCGTCCCAGTTGGCCGCTTTGGTATCCCCCCAACTAATCAATAATACATTGAACTTTCCCTCTCAAAATACGCTCACAAGTGGCGCTGTTTTTTCAAAGGAAGTGCAAAATTATACGCTTTTTTCTTTTATTCAAACTTTTGAAAAAAAAAGACATGTTTTTTTTGAGATAATCTGTTTTTACCCCAAAAACCTCAAATTATTATGATCTCCTTAACGATTGACTTGCCCAGATGTTCAGTGAAATTATTAAGGATTTTTTGCTTTGACATATTTAGCTCGTGTTTTAGAGCTGCAGAAGTGACCCTTACAAACAATACATCTTTGTTTATGTAGATTTTTTCTGTCCTGTTGGCAATGGTTTTACCCATTACATCTTCCCAGGCATTTATAAGTTTAGCCTCATCAAACTTGCCTTCTATGTGATAGGTTTGAAGTAATTTGTTAATGGCATCTCCTACTGAAGTGAGCTCAGAGGTTCTTTTTTCAAATTTTCGATTCTTCATTTTCTACTTCACCCTTATTTACAAGAATGAACTTACATGATAATTTGGCATCTCCAAATAATTCTTTGGTTCTTTCTGCTCTGGCATCTGTAATAAACACCTGACCAAACTGCTCTGAGTTTACTATATTAATCATTTGTAATATTCTATCTGAATCAAGCTTATCAAAAATATCATCCAACAATAAAATGGGTTTGAATGATTTTAGATCTTTCAACACTTCGTATTGAGCAAGTTTTAAAGCAATAACAAATGACTTTTGTTGTCCTTGTGAGCCAAACCTTTTTAATGGTTGCGAATTAATCACAAATCGGAAATCATCTTTATGTATTCCTACATTGCTTCTTTGTAGCATCAGGTCTCTATTGAGGCTGGCCCTGAAACGATCGGCATAGTCTTGTCCTTTTGAGTTTGCTTCATATTCGATTGACACTTCTTCCTTTTTCTCAGCCAGTTGGTGATAGACCTTAAGAAAATACTCGTTAAAAGGCTTCATGAATTGCTTTCTAACACTTTCTATGTTTTTACTTAATTGAATAAGTTTCACATCGTATGGTTCTAGCTGTGCTTTGTCCAATGTGTTAGTTTCACCAAACTTTTTTAATAATGAGTTTCTTTGTTTTAAGTAATGATTATAAGCCAGAAGGTCATCGAGGTATTTTCTGTCCGTCTGACATATCACCTGATCAAAAAATTTTCTTCTAATCTCGCTCCCTTCTCTGACTATGTCGGTATCGTTTGGAGTAATAAATACGGTTGGAAACCTACCAATGTGCTCTCTTAACTTCTCATATTCGACTCCATTTACTCTAAATCTTTTTTTGGTTCCCTCTTTCAGCGCACAATCTACTTTATAAGAATCCTCGTTATCATGAAATGTGCCAACGATAGAAAAAAATGGCTCACCAAATCGAATATTTTGATTATCAATTTTGTTCAATGCACTTTTTGAGGTGGAGAGGTAGTATATGGCATCAAGCAAATTGGTCTTTCCACTACCATTTTTACCGACTATACAATTGATCTTTTCTGAAAAATTCAGCATGACTTCTTCGTAGTTCTTAAAATTAATCAGACTCAATTTTTCAATGTGCATTAACTTTTTTTACTTAATTTCGCAGTCCTTATAGAGGTTCAAAATTAACATTATGGCAACTACGACAAAAGGAAAGTCAAAAACTAAGTCATCTTCCAAATCAAAGTTTTCTAAGGAAACCTACTTAGAATGGTTTGAGAGTATGCATTTGATGAGAAAATTTGAAGAAAAAGCCGGGCAACTTTATGGGCAGCAAAAAATCAAAGGCTTCTGCCACTTATATATAGGGCAGGAAGCCTGCGTGGCAGGTGCTGTTTCCGCTTTACAAAAAGGCGATAAATATATCACGGCTTATAGAGATCACGCACACCCACTTGCTTTAGGCTCAGACCCAAAAGCTGTAATGGCGGAGCTCTTTGCAAAAGAAACGGGAATTTCGAAAGGTAAAGGTGGATCCATGCATATGTTTGACAAGGAAAACCATTTTTTTGGTGGACATGGAATTGTGGGTGGCCAAGTACCTTTAGGAGCTGGCATCGCATTTGCTGAAAAGTATAATAAAACTGATAACCTTTGTATTTGCTATATGGGTGATGGTGCTGTGAGACAAGGTGCATTCCACGAGGCATTGAACCTTGCCATGACATGGAAGTTGCCTGTGATATTTGTTATAGAAAACAATGGCTATGCCATGGGTACCTCTGTGAGCAGAACCTCTAACGTTACTGACTTGCATACTTTGGGTGAAGCATATGATATGCCTTCTGAAGGTATAGACGCTATGAATGTTGAAGATGTGCATATTGCTGTTGAAAAAGCAGCTAAAAGAGCACGTAAAGGAGACGGACCTACATTACTTGAGTTTAAAACTTACAGGTATAAGGGCCACTCAATGTCTGACCCTGCCAAGTATCGTACAAAAGATGAGGTGGAAGAATACAAGCAGAAAGATCCTGTTGAGCAAGTAAGACAAACCATCCTCAAGAACAAGTATGCTTCTGAAAAAGATATTGAAGCAATCGAGAAAAAAATTAAAGAGATAGTAGCTGAGTCTGTTAAATTTGCAGAAGAATCAGACTTTCCAGATCCTAGCGAAGCATTTAAAGATGTTTACGCGCAAGAAGATTACCCATACATAAGAGACTAAAAAACAAACATATAAGGTGGTTATTAAGATTTTCACAAGGGTTATTTCTACTTGTTGTTTAAATCATTAGTTTTGCAGCCTTAAAAAATTTTTAAAATGGCAAAAAATAAAAAGCAAACAGACGAGCACGGTAACGAATATTTGGAGAATCCAGAGGCGTTGGCAGAACAAATTTCAAGAACTGAAGAGTTTGTTGAAAAAAATAAGGCTTTAGTTTTTGGCGTTGTAGCAATACTCGTACTACTAGTTGCTGGCGTATTTGGCTATAGATATTATGTAAATACACAAGAGCAACTTGCGCAAAGCGAGATGTTCCAAGCTATTTATTATTTCGAATCAGACAGCCTTGACTTAGCCTTGAATGGTGATGGTAATAACTTAGGCTTTATAGACATTACAGAGGAATATAGTATTACTGATGCCGGAAATCTGGCTAACTACTATGCTGGCACAGCTTATTTGAAACAAGGAAAATTTAAGCAAGCTATATTGTATTTAGAAGATTATAGCTCTGACGATCTGTTGGTTCAACCACGAGCTTATAGCCTGATTGGTGATGCCAATATGGAACTGAATGAGTATGATAAGGCTGCCAGCGCATATGAGAAAGCTGCCAGCTATAAACCCAATAAGCAGTTTACTCCAACCTATTTATTAAAGGCTGCCCTTGCTTATGAAAAAGCGGGTAAAATAGCTGAGGCAAAAGAGGCATATCAAACAATAGTTGAAGACTTTTGGGATAGCAGCGAATTTCAAAAAGCAAAAAAACTTAAAGCACAACTTGGCAACTAAGCCATAGAATTATAATAAATTTGAAAGGGATAGGATTTAATCTTATCCCTTTTTTATTTTCACATCAAACTAAATCATAATATATGGCTTCTTCTGAAAAGAACTTGAGTAGTTATTCCGGAAAAAATATAGAGGATATGAGCAAAGTGAAATTTGCCATTGTTGTTTCTGAATGGAATGAGAGCGTTACTGAAGCTTTATATCAAGGAGCTTTTGATACACTTAGAGCTCATGGTGTAGCAAAAGAAAATATTGTAAGAAAAGATGTGCCTGGAAGTTTTGAACTCACGCTTGCTGCTCAATGGATGGCTGAAAAGGACGAAATTGATGCGGTAATTTGTCTAGGCTGTGTTATTCAAGGCGAGACTCGTCATTTCGATTTCATTTGTGATGCTGTAGCGCAGGGCATTAAAGATGTAAATCTAAAGTTTAGTAAACCGGTAATTTTTGGAGTGCTAACCACTGATAATCAAAAACAAGCGTTAGACCGAGCGGGAGGGCAGCATGGAAATAAAGGTGATGAGGCTGCTATTACAGCCATTAAAATGCTTAGTATAAGACCATAAAAAAAGCTGCTCGTTGAGCAGCTTTTTACATTCAAGTAATTTTCAATACTAACTTTTAAAAATCCCGTCTACAATTGTATTTAAAGTTTTGCTTGGTCTCATTGCATTAGAAACCTTGGCCTCATTAGGATTAAAATAACCTCCTATATCTACTGGGGAGCCCTGAGCAGACAATAACTCTTCATTGATAGCAGATTCACTAGATTTTAATGATTCAGCTACTTGGCTAAATAGTTTAGCCATTTCAGCGTCTCCTGTTTGTTCTGCTAACGCCTCTGCCCAGTACGTAGCTAGGTAATAGTGACTACCTCGGTTATCTATCTCGTTTGCTTTTCGTGAAGGTGATTTCTTCTCTTCAAGGAATTTACCTGTGGCTTTGTCTAAAGTCTCTCCAAGCAATCGAGCTCTTTGGTTATTAAACGTTTCTCCTAAATGGTCAAGTGAAACCGATAGCGCTAAAAATTCACCTAATGAATCCCAGCGTAAGTGACCCTCTTCAACAAATTGTTGTACATGTTTAGGTGCAGAACCACCAGCACCTGTTTCAAACAGCCCTCCACCATTCATTAATGGCACAATTGAAAGCATTTTTGCACTTGTACCCAATTCAAGTATCGGGAATAAATCGGTTAAGTAATCTCTCAACACATTACCTGTTACAGAGATCGTATCCTTACCTTCTTTTATTCTTTCTAAAGAGAATTTGGTAGCCTCTACAGGAGACATGATATGAATATCTAAGCCTGCTGTATCGTGATCAGATAAGTATTTGTTTACCTTATTTATAAGTTCAGCATCATGTGCTCGATTTTTATCAAGCCAAAACACAGCCGGTGTTCCCGTTGATTTGGCTCTATTGACAGCTAATTTTACCCAATCCTGGATTGGTGCATCTTTTACCTGACACATTCTCCAAATATCACCTTCTTCCACATTGTGCTCAAGTAATGTATTACCTAAGGCATCAATCACGCTAACCTTACCATTTTTAGGTATCTCAAATGTTTTATCATGAGATCCATACTCTTCAGCCTTCTGAGCCATCAAACCAACATTTGATACACTTCCCATGGTAGTAGGGTCGAAGGCTCCATGTTGCTTACAAAAATTGATTGTCTCCTGATATACCCCCGCATAACTCCTGTCCGGAATAATTGCTTTAGCATCCTGTGGTTTGCCTTCTGCATTCCACATTTGCCCTGATGTGCGTATCATAGCTGGCATCGATGCATCAATGATAATATCACTAGGCACATGGAGATTAGTAATGCCTTTATCCGAATTTACCATCGCCAAATCTGGCCCTTGATTATAAATAGACTCGATATCGGCTTCAATTTCTTTTCTTTCGTTTGCTGGCAGCTCTTGTAATTGATCCAAAAGAACTCCCATCCCATTATTTGGGTCAACACCTACTTTTTCTAACTTATCAGCATGTTTTTCAAATATGTCCTTATAAAACACACTTACTGCATGACCAAAAATAATTGGATCTGAAACCTTCATCATGGTAGCCTTCAGATGTATAGAAAATAAAATGCCTTTTGTTTTAGCATCTTTCTTTTGCTCTTCAAGAAAAGTTCTTAATGCATTTTTACTCATTACGGCTGCATCAATTACTTCACCTGCAAGCAAATCAACCTTATCTTTCAATATGGTCTGGTTGCCTGCATCATCAGTATGTTGTATTTTAACTGCTGTATTGGAAGCTACAGTTGTAGACTGCTCACTTCCATAAAAATCTCCTTCTGACATGCTTGCCACGTGAGATTTAGAATCTGTGCTCCAGGCACCCATGCTATGAGGGTTATTCTTTGCATATTCTTTTACTGCTCTGGGAGCACGCCTATCAGAGTTACCCTCTCTTAAAACTGGATTTACAGCTGAGCCTTTGATTTTATCATAACGGCCTTTAATATCTTTTTCCTTATCATTTGCCGGCTCATCCGGGTAGTCAGGTAATTTATAACCCTGCGACTGTAGCTCTGAGATTGCTGCCTTGAGTTGCGGAATTGATGCACTGATATTTGGCAACTTTACGATGTTGGCTTCAGGGGTTTTTGCCAATTCACCTAGTTCGGCAAGCGCATCGGACATTTTTTGATCATCGGTGAGGTATTCTGGAAAAACCGCAATGATTCTACCTGCCAAAGATATATCTCTGGTCTCTACAACAACTCCCGCTGAGTCTGTAAAAGCTTTAATAATTGGTAAAAAAGAATATGTCGCCAAGGCTGGCGCTTCATCAGTTTTGGTATAGATGATTTTTGCCGTTTGATTTGTCATGTTTTTATTTAGATTTATAGCCTAATGAGAGCTTGCGAATTTAATAAAAATAGACCTCGTAATAAAGCTTAAAGCAACATAATTAGATGCTTACAAAACAGTGGCAGAAATTTTGCGTTGATGAATATATAACATTTGATTTCCTATGATTCTTACCTATTTGACCTCGTTAATAGTATTTTTTAGCATGCATCTATCACCCCAGCAACCTTCTACGACTGATGTAGATATTTGTGTAAGTGCAGATGAGGTTAAGCTCTATGAGATAATTAATGACTATCGAAAAAAGAAAAAATTAGATCCGATTCCGTTTTCTGCCAAACTCACTATGGTAGCTCAAACACATGCAAAAGATTTGGCAAATAATTATGACTTTGATCCAGACAATCGATGCAACCCTCATAGTTGGTCTCGAAAAGGTAAATGGAGCTCGTGCTGCTATACAAACGACCATAAAGAGGCTCAGTGCATGTGGGACAAACCAAAAGAAATTGCTGGTTATGACAGCCCGGGATATGAAATTGCTTACTACAGTTCAGCAGGAGCTAACGCACAGGAAGGGTTAACGGGCTGGCAAAAAAGTCCAAGCCATAATCCATTGTTGATTAATAGTGGCATGTGGAAAAAAGTGGAATGGAAAGGTATTGGAGTCGGTATCTATAAAGAATACGCCATCGTGTGGTTTGGTCAACTCAATGACGAGCAAAATGAGCTTATACTTTGTAACTAACTTTTTGCAAAAGGATTGAACTCACGTTTTCTCACATTTCTATTGTGATTAAACCAATAAATGACACTACCTATAATTGGGAATAACAATACAATTAAAATCCATGTAGCTTTTGAGCGCTCATTGCTTCGAACTACAATATGAA
This sequence comes from Fulvivirga sp., assembly GCA_039970995.1. Classification (GTDB taxonomy): domain Bacteria; phylum Bacteroidota; class Bacteroidia; order Cytophagales; family Cyclobacteriaceae; genus Fulvivirga. Next base: position 203,381 of record JBDVKW010000003.1, on the reverse strand, counting down.
AGATTGTGTACGCAGCGAATAATACTGTTCCAAGCGATAACACAAGAATGACAACTTGCCAAAAAATTAATCCTACTCCTGGTGTTAGTAAGTCCATAACTGATTATTTATACTGCTCATTTTCATTAGGGAAATCAACTGCTTTCACATCCTCCACATAGTGGCTTACAGCATCTGTAATGATTGTATCAAGATCTGCATAGCGTCTTAAGAAACGAGGCTTAAACTCTTTTGTAATGCCCAGCATGTCCTGCATCACCAATACCTGACCATCTACTTCAGCTCCTGCTCCAATGCCAATAACCGGAATTGAAACGGCCTCTGAAACTTTTTTGGCAAGCTTGGCAGGGATCTTTTCCAACACGATAGAAAAGCAACCACATTCTTCAAGCAGTTTAGCATCTTCCATGAGTTTCTCTGCCTCCTCGTCCTCTTTGGCTCGTACGGTATATGTTCCGAATTTAAAAATAGATTGTGGCGTAAGACCGAGATGCCCCATCACAGGCACACCAGCACTTAAAATTCTTATTACGGATTCCTTAATCTCACTACCGCCTTCCATTTTCACAGCATGGGCACCAGATTCTTTCATTATTCTAATTGCCGAACGTAAAGCCTCAGAAGAATTTCCCTGGTACGATCCAAATGGAATATCTACAACTACGAGCGCTCTGCTTACTGCCTTTACCACTGAAGTGGCGTGGTAAATCATTTGATCGAGTGTGATTGGGAGGGTTGTTTCATGACCTGCCATCACGTTGGAGGCAGAGTCTCCTACCAACAATACATCAATACCCGCACCGTCAAGAATTTTAGCCATAGAAAAATCATAAGCCGTGAGCATAGCAATTTTCTCACCTCGATTTTTCATTTCCTGAAGTTGGTGTGTTGTTATCTTTTTTATATCGGCCTTGTGTACAGACATATCTAATTTGGTTATGGTGTATTTGGAATAGTCACAGTGAAAGTGGTGCCTTCTAGCTCCATACTATCTACATCAATCGTAGCTTCCAATTTATCGGCCACTTTTTTTACAATGTAGAGCCCTAAGCCAGAACCTTCACTCTTCTCTGTAGCTCTATAGAACATATCAAAGATATGAGGAACTTTTGACTCTTCAATACCTTCACCGTTGTCCTGTACTTTGAGTTGAAGTTTGTCATCATCAACCAAAGCCTCTATGTACACAAAGGCTCTATCTTTATGAAAACTCCTATATTTTATCGCGTTGGAAATGAGGTTATTAAGTATAATTCTTACACGTGTAAGGTCTGACTTAAAGGGTATTTTTTGAATAACTTTAGTTATAATCTCCAGACCTGAGGTGTCGGTAGCATTGTAATAGCTACTTATACTATTATTAATTTCCACCATTAGGTTGACGTTCACATGAGGGTCATTGACTCTATCATTTCTTGATATGCTTAATAACTCCATCACCAGATCATCAAGCCTTTTAACACTGCCCTCAATTTTCTCGATACACTCCTCTCTCACTTTTTGGTCTGGTTCCATGCGATAGAGATCGATTAACCCAAGAACTGACCTTAATGGTGACCTTAAATCATGCGAGGCATGGTAAACAAAACTGTCGAGTTCGAAATTTACCTTTTGTAACTCGAGCAGGTTTTCTTTTGTTTGAGAAATATCTTTGAGTATGCATTCCACCGTATCTTCTTCAGGATACATCACAGCACTGAAAGAAACCCAAATGGGGTTGTTATTTACTGAATCTATTTGAAGTTCAACATTGTCAATGGAACCCATCTGATGTAATTGCTCAAATATATATTTCCTCTCCCTATCGCTTGAGAAAATATCAAAGCCAGATGCTACTGGATTTTTTTCTTTATGACCCAAAAGCTCCCAAAACTTATCATTTGCTTCTATTACATCCCCGGAATCGACTTTACATCGAAACATGGCGACCAATGAATTTTGGAATAGGTTTCTATATTTTTCTTCGCTTTTTCGTAGGGCATCATTAACAAGTTTTCTTTCTGTAATATCAGTATGAGAACCTGACACTCTAAGTGCAGTACCATCACTATCTCTTACTGCCTGAGCCTTTGAAAGAATCCATTTATAAGTGCCATCTGCATGGCGCATCCGAAACTCCTGATTGTAATCCCTTGACCTTCCGTTTATGAAATTGTTAAAATCACTTAGTGCCTTTTCTTTGTCATCCGGATGCAACAACCTTTCCCAAAGGCTATGCATATCAACTACCTCTTCTTCTCCAATCCCAAGCATGGTTTTCCATGGTTGTGATACGAAGGGCTCGTTTTTCCTGAAGTCCCAATCCCATAAGCCATCGTTGGCACCTTTGGCCGCAGATTGATACTTTTCTAACTCAGCTTTTAACTGTTGTAGCTCGTACTCTTTATGTAAGAGTTCTTTTTCAGTATCTGTCCCGGCTCCCAATTTCTCAGTTTTATCCATTTTTAACATGGGTAATATAATTCCGGAAATATAATCGGGTAAGCTCTCTAAAACAAATCAATTTCATCATCTAAGGTACACGGCTTTTTGCCCTTTTTTTAGCTGGACATCGACATGCTCATTAATTGTAGTCGACAACTTATAGCCTGTGTATTCACATGAAATAGGAAACTGTGTATGGCTTCTGTTAACTAACACAGCCGTTTCAATTTTTTTTACTTTTATATTGAGAAAAGGCTTTAGACTATAAGCAATTGTTCGGCCTGTGTTGAGGACATCGTCTATTAATACAATACATTTATTTGCCAGGTCTTTCTCCTCACAGTCCAAAGTTATATTACTCTGGGTTGGGGCAAATTTATCGAGTTTTACAGCTATCAACCTTACTTTAAAGCTGGCAATCTTTTCCAACGCTTTGGCTAGCAAATCGGCCAACTCATAACCTTTATCGTAAATACCAGCTAAAATAATTTCTTTCTCTTTGAAATTGTTTTCAAAAATCTCAAAAGCAATTCTTTTGATCTTCTGATCAATCTGATCTTCGGTAAGAATTAAGGTTTCTGTCTCCATACAGATTAAGGGATTGGCATTACTTTTCTGTCCTTAAATGTAGACAATATTACCATTGATTGCATGTTATCAACTACATCAATATTGGATACTCTATCCAACATCAACTTTTGATACGAAGGAATATCCTGGGCGATTATCTTTAGAATAAAATCTCCGGAGCCAGTAATATGATGGCACTCTATCACTTCATCAATCTTATTAATACTGTTTAAAAAAGCCTCAATATTTTCTGTATTGTGCCCTTTTAAAGAAACCATGACGAAGGTAGATACCCCCAGGCCTACTTTCTCATTACTGACAGTGGCATGGTAGCTCTTAATAATTCCTGAGTTTTCTAACTTTTTTACCCTTTCTAAAGTAGGGGCTGGTGACAATCCAATCTTTTGGGCCAATTGTGCATTGGTTATTTTAGCATTGGCTTGAAGTATGTCAAGTATATTTCTATCTATCTTATCTAATTTAATCTTGGCTTTCATAAGTAATCAAAATAATATTCGGTGCAAATATATTTATAAAAAACACATTTGTCTTACCGAGCATGTAAAGAGTATGTGATCTCTTAATTGTCAATAGCCACTCTGGCGTTGGATTTAACACCCACCATTTCTACCTCAACGAGATAGACGCCCCCTTTTATTGACGATACATCTAACTGAATATCATTTTTGCCTCTTACACCGTTAAAATTTTCTGTAAGTACTACTTCACCAATACTGCTGATAAGTCTAATATTACCGTCTCCTTCAGTTTCTGACATAATTGTGATATTGAGGTCCTCATTTGCAGGGTTGGGATATGGTTTTATAAAAATGATATTAGCTTCGAAATTTTTACACTTTGTATTATTGATACTATTAGAATCTTCTGCGCCATTTAAAATAGGAGTTAATGTTACACATACATAATCAACATTTCTAGACGCCAAATTAAGATCGAGAGTATAATTTATTGCTTTTGGGTTGTTGGAAGACGGTAATGTATGAACTATTTCTTCTTCCACTACCACTCTATCGCCCAGGTTTACTAATGCGGTCATGCTATCGATTGACAAAGTGCCATTATTAATCATTGTAAGTACAATGCTCTGATCTACTATTGTAACCTGTTGCAGTTCTAATTCCAGCTCAGGCACAAGTGCATTAATAATTAAACTGGTAGTATCGCGACACCCATTGGCATCTTCGATCGCCAACGAAACATTGTAGCTGCCTTCTTCATTGAATATATTGGTTGGGTTGGCTTGGTTTGAGGTACTGCCGTTACCAAAATCCCAGGAATGTGATATTGCCAGGTTTGAGTTATCTGTAAAACCAACCTCCAAAGGTGGTGCCCCAAAAACATTTGAAGCTTCAAAAGAGGCTTCTGGTGCTTCATTAATGGTAACTGTTTGCGTTCCTTCATATTCGCAGCCTCGCTCTGTAGTCACACCCAACGTAACATCATAGTCACCAGCGGTAAAGTCATTAAACACAGAGGAATCCATGGCTGACCCTTGGTCTGCAAATTGCCAGACGCGACTTTCAATTCGATCTCCTGTTTGTTGGGTAGTGTCATATAAATGCACCAAGACATTCTCGCATGCATCTTCCACTTTGAACCCAACTTCTTGAGCAGGATAGACAGTAATATTTTCCTGAACAGTGTTTGAGCATAAATTTTGAGATGTAACCGTTAAGCTCACATTATAGTCAATGGCGAAGTCGAATGTAGCTGATGGGTTTTGTTCAGCACTAAATTGACCTCCTAAATTCCATGCCCAATTTGTGATCTGCTCACCTGGAACAGCTTCTGACTCGTCCTGAAATTGTATCTCTTCTCCCAGGCATACTTTGTCGAAGCTAAAATTAGCATTAGGAGCCTCATTTACACTTACAACCTGAGTCAGGGAATCTATACAGCCAAAGGTGGTGGTTGTTATTAGCCTTACGGTGAAGTCACCTGATTGTGAAAAAATATGCTGAGGATTTTGATCTGTGGATGAATTAGACCCTGAAGCAGGATCACCAAAATTCCACTGCCATGATTCTATATTGGCATTATTTACTATTGACAAATCGGTGAATTGTGTGGGATCCAGCTCACAGGAGAGCTCATTGCTAAAATCAACTACTGGCGGATCGTAAACAGTTAATGATTTTTCTATGCTGGTAATACATCCGGCTGCATTCTCTGTTGAGAGTGTAACGTTATAAGTTCCAGGGCTATCATATTCGAACGGATCTGGATTCTCTTCGGAAGACATAAAACCATTGTCAAAGTCCCACTGGTATGCGACTATATTATCACCCGTTGTGGTGTTTATAAAATCAAATAACGTCCCCACGCAGCCATCAGATACTATAAAGTTTGGTGAAGGGCCTTCAGTTACATCAAAATTTTGAATTGTTTCATCTGAACAGCCCGGGATACTGGTAATTAATTTTACTTCAAACGTTCCCCCTGTTGTAAATTCATAGTCGAGGTCTCTTGATGTTGAAACGGTAACTCCATCTACTTGCCACTCAAACGATTCATTACCCTCAAAGCTATCTGGGGTTGTATTAGTAAAAGTTACTGTTTGATTATTACATACTACTCCAGAGGGAGGGTCAAATGAACTCACAGGATCTTCATAGATGGTAATGGATCCTAATGTAAAGTTTTCACATGGATCTGCATCGGTTACGCTGAGTTTGACATCGTATGTTCCAGGGGATGCATAGGTATGTGATGGATTCTCGTCAGTTGAAGTATTTCCATCTCCGAAATCCCAATCATAAAATTGAATATCATCAGCGGATGATACAGCTGTAAAGACAATCGGATTACTGACGCAACTTATAGGAAAAGAGGTGGTGAAGTCTATGTCTGGGGCTTGATCGGTGGTGATTGTAATAGATTCTGTGTGGGTGTTTAAAGTTTTATCAGCACTAAACTCTGTTAGGAGCATCTTGTGATTGCCTGAGCTATCATAGGCTACAAATTCTGAAGTGTTAGCAGTAAATTCAGGAAATGCTCCACACTCATTACGATATTCAACAATATCTATTGCATTATCTCTTAACCCATGGATGTAGTACCCACCGTTAAAGTAAATAACACTCCCTGATGTGAATTCGTCACTTGTTGCCGCGATTTCTCTTGGTGTATCGGTTCTTAAATCACCCAAACTAAACATTCTATATGGGTCATTTAGATTGCCAACAAATACGTATGAACTGTCCCCTTCATCGAAGATGTCTACCTCGAATGGATTAAAAGAAATTATTGGATTAGGGAAGCTATATTTGACTACACTGGGTGAGCTATTCATTATATCATTACCAAAACTAACAAGATTTAACCTTGATAGAGATGGCGCAATTACAAACCATTCATCGCACTTTCTATGAATATCTAAATCGAAAATACTATGATTGGCTACATTCGGAGTACTTATTTGAGTTGGAGTATTATAAAAACTATCTTGAAAATCTGCTAATATTAGCGATCTGTTATTAGGAATTATTAGCACTATACGAGATCCATCATAGATATATGATGCCCCCCTCACAGGAGCCACAGCTCCGAAATTACCCAAGTTAGTGACTGTGGGGCTAGAATTACTCAGGTTAGTACCAAAATCAAGTAAGTAAATATCGTTATCTGGATTTCCATTGTCTGTGGTAACCAACGCATACCATTCACCTTGAATGCTATCTAAAAAAATATCTTCAGGGTCTACTATCCCTAAACTTGACAACGTTTGAATCTGGGAAGGGTTAGTATTAGGGTTGGAGCCAAAATCTAATCGTATGATTTCAGCATTTCCTTTATCAACAATAAACCCAAACCAGTTACTGCCATCATGTACAATATCATATCCAAAAGGATTTGCTGCTACGGACGATATATCTAAGCTGGTTGCTATTTCTGGGGTTGATGCCATATCATCCGCACAGAAGTCAATAATAAAGTTTGTAGAACTTCCAGAGTAGGTAACTTCCGTTTTTGAAGATTTACAAGTTGAATTGCCAGATATGTCAAAATCCGTCACCAAACACTGACTCAGTGATTGATTCACTAAAGCAAATAATAGTATAATAACTACTTTATATTTAAACATATTAATTAATTACTTCTTCAGTTCTAATGTAACCTCCAAAATTCAACAACTTAAAGACTGATATTTTTCTATTAGATCATCTGTCATTCTTGTTAGTGAAAATTCTTCACGCAACTTTATTTTACCATTTTTAACTAGCCTGTTTTGAATGGTTGTATCGGACAGTAAGTTAATAAGTTCATTAGCATATTGCTTTATATCAAATGGTTTTATTAAAATTCCAGTTTGATCATGTTCAATCACTTCGTTACAGGCAGGCACATCAAATGAAATTACTGGTGTTTCACAATTAAATGCCTCTAATATTGTAAGCCCGAACCCTTCCGCTATTGAAGACACCGCCAGAACATCAGAATTCGCAATATAAGAGGTTACATCAGACTTAAAACCTAAAAACAACACGTTATTTGTCAGCTTGAGATCTTTAACTAATTTTTCCAAATAACCCTGGTAACCAAAATCAGTTCCAACAATAATAAGTTTTATATCCCCTAATTGTTTTTCTACTTCGGCAATTACCCTAATCAAATATTCATGCCCTTTGAGGGGTATGAGCCTTCCAACTATAACCACTTGATTTTTTGAATATCTAAATTGATCATTTGACTTACTGGAAACTTGAGGCACTGCAAAACCATGTTTCATAACCCCAATTTTATTTTCACTGGAAATATTAGCTTCTATAAAAAATTGCCTTAGTCCTGCCGAAACCGCAAAACTATGGTCAATATACTTTTCACTAAATTTAGATATCCTATAATACAAGTCATGATTTAGTTTTTTGGTATCAAAACCATGTTGGTTCATAAACTCTTCTTTATATCCGTGCTTTGTGGATAGGTGAAGAAACCTATTTTTAAATATTAGCTTCACCAGTGCTATCCAAAAATCTGCATGTATTAAGTGACTGTGAACAATAGAATAATTTCCACGCTTTATAAGTCGGTGTAGTTTAAAAATCAAGGAAGGACGATAAACACTTTTTACTACAACATCATGAACAGTAACCCCTTTTGATCGGAGTTGTTCTATCAATTTCAACGGCTCTTTACCATCTCTATTCGTTCTAATTGAAACAAATTCGACATCAATGTTTCTGGCAATTAAGGCAGGCAATATCTGAGTGAAATAAATCTCAGAACCTCCCACACCTTTTACTTTTTGAACCATTAATATTTTGTCAATCACTGGCTTATTAATTTAGCATACTCTTTAGACATTATTTCATCAGATAAGTTTTCAATTGCATACTGTCGTGAGGCTTTCGCATAATTCTTTCTTAAAGATTCATCCATGGTAAGCTTTTTCAAAGCTTCACAAAGCTCCATTGTTGTTTTAAACAAAATGCCATTTTCACCTGAGTGAATTACATTATTTATACCTTTTACGTCACTGGCGATTATAGGTAAGCCACAAGCCTGTGCTTGAGCGATAGCTATACTCATTGTTTCGCCAAAACTCGCATGCACATATACGTCCAGTCTTTTGAAGAATGTAATCAGCTCGTCTTGCGATAACATGCCTGTGAAGATTACTTTATCACTAATGTCCAGATTAACCACAAATTGCTTAAGTGATGATTGTGTCTCTCCTGAGCCTGCGATCTCCAATATTGCATTATTAATATTTGCATCGCTAAATGCCTTAATTAATGTTTTATGATCTTTGGTAGGCGCGAGTCTGCTTGCCATTCCAAATACAATCTTACCTGTAGTATTTTGATTTTTGCCTAACGGTGAGAATAATTTCAGATCAATACCATTAGGTATCACACGAGCTTTTCTATTGTTAAAAAATAACCCCAGTTTGCTTTTAACCTCAGAACGATATGGTTCACTCAGAAATATTACATTATTCGCAAAAAGCATCGCATTAAATGATAAAAACCACTCTTTTAAAGACTTTAAATGATTTGCATGATGTTCAACAAAAATGTTGTTGCTACGTCTAAAAACAGCATACAATATGGATGGTAAAATGGCATTGCTGCTATGTGTGAAAATAATATGAGGCCGGATCTTTTTTAATTGTCGATAGATCTGAATAAGGGGTTTCACATATTCACCTTCAGACTTTGAGATAGTTGTATACTTGATGGACTTAATATTACACTTCACAATATATTCTTCAAGAGGACTCTCAACTCCATAAAAAATCAAATGTACATTTTGGTCAGTAGATGGTTGATTCAACAATGTAAAAACCACTTGTCCATGACCTCCCAAGCCACCATAGAGAATATGTACAACTTTTTTAGCCATTATTCTTTCTACAAACTAACTTCAAACGTTCCTCTCCCATTCGCACTGAGTTTCTTGAAGCTGGTAAAAAACTACCAGGCGTAATACTCAATAGGATTCTTCTTAATAACCTATCAAATAATGGTGAAGATCTGAGAATTTTTTTGTGGACTAAAATATAATATTCAAATACAGTAATTACGAATTTTGTCAGGTTAAAAACATTTTTAGCTACTTTCAGATGTTCATCAAATTCTCTTTTATCATTCATAGCGAGTGGTAATAATACCTGCTGTAGATAAACACCAGCCATTCTGTGCAGATGTAATTGATTCAATTTTCCCGCCTCTTCAAGTCTTTTTATAGCTTTTAATAGTAATCTACTCTTTGCCTTTGTTTTTTTAATTGAAACCACACTGCTTATCCGGCCTTGGTTATGTCTTCGATAAAAACAGTCCGGCAAAGCATCATTGAATACTAAGTAATTAAAGTCTTTGGCTAATGCTTTTATATGTAAATCAAAGTCCTGACCTCCCCCAATAGAATCTTCATCAAACCCATCGGTTTTTTTCAATGACTGTTTTCTCCAGGTAGGACCTGTAATAGACCATGGAAAGTCATAAGACAAAAATCGAGTGAGGTCATCTTCTTTTGAGCGATAATTTACTAGTCTATTGTCATCTCCTATCTGGCAATTGAAATACAACATGGGTGTAACCACAAAATCAAATGCTGTGTTTTTAATATACTGGAGCCTTTGAGACAAACAATAGGTAGCCAGCAGGTCGTCCGAATCTAAAAAGATAATGTATTTACCCTGAGCCTTTTCAATGCCTATATTTCTACATCTGGCGGCTCCTTTTATTGAGTCATTTCTTTTATACAGGAAAATACGACTATCAGTTAATACAAACTTCTGTACTACATCAATCGTTACGTCCGTGGACCCATCATCAACCACAATACACTCCCAATCATGGAAATCCTGCCTCAGTACAGAATTCAGGGTTTCGCCAATAAGGTCTGCACGATTGAAAGTCGGTATAATGATAGTAACTTCAGGTTTCATTACCGTAAAACTCAATCAGACGTTTCGCCACTTTATAGCTATCGTATTTGTCTACTACAAAAGACCTTCCCAATTCTCCCATACTTTTTCTCAACTCAGGGTTATTTATTAGATGGATTACTTTTTCTGTAAAGCTTTTAATATCATTTGGCTGTAGTAGATAACCATTTTTTTCATTCACCACACCCTCTGACATACCTCCGACATCCGAAACTAACACAGGCAATTTCATGGCTTGGGCCTCTTGTATGACCAAACCCTGGTTTTCACACCTCCCATCTTCACCTACAAGACCTGGATATAAAAAAATATCACTTTCACTCATTAGCTGCATTATTTGCTCCTGGGTTTGAGCACCCTTCATGTTAATAATATTCTCCAGATTATATCTATTTATAAGCTGCTGGCAGTGGTCCCAAAGCTGCCCTTTTCCAACAATAACACACCTCACCTTATATCCTGCAGCAATTACACTACGGATTATTTCTATCACCAAGTGTGGAGCCTTCCATTCAACCAATCGCCCAACAAATATCATCTGAGTTACAGCATTATTTGGTTTTGACGGAGGTTTTGAAAACTTAGAAGTATCTAAAGTTTCTGGTAAAATACTTATTTGGTCCTTTTTAAAGCCTAATTTCAACATTCTGTCAGCCGTATAATGAGTATTCGCTGTGAAATGAAAATCAGTATTAGTTAATTGTTTATAAAACTCAGCACTAAAGTCGTGCGCATCGAAGCCATGAAAACTTACTATTACCTTAGTATTATTTATTCTCTTAAGAATATTTGAGAGGTAAACTGCATTCTGACCAAAGTGCACGTGAATGGCCTGATAGTGCCTCTTAAGTAATTTCAAACCATGGTTTAATCTATAGAACTGTTGTAAATCGTATGCTTCTCTTCTGTATTTCTTTAGATCAAACGCTGTCAACATAAGTCGTAGTGAACCCAGGTTTTGCAAAATAATACCTACTGCAGACAAAATTCGTACTACCTTGTTTTCTGGCAACTGCTTAGTTTTTAAAATCCGATTCATCAGGTTGAATTTCTCGACACTCTGATGGCGCACATCTTTATTTACCCGACCCAAGCAAATCACATCAACTTCATATCCTTCAGCAATTACTGCATTTATTTGATTTATAATAAAGGTTTCAGAAAGTGCCGGAAAATCTGTAACAACGAATGCTATTCTAGCCATTGAATAAATATTTATGAGCTTTGTCCGGAATTTGCGATATAAAGAATGCCTCATCCTCTACTGAATATACATCTTTCCAAGAATCGACTTTAGCCTTATTAGGTAATAATCCAACAGGTTTGCTTACAAGGTCTATATTCTCAACTTCCTTTTTGTTTTGATCAGAAAAAAAGCGTTCGTGTATTTTTTGATATATCGAGTAAGGGTCTGATTTTAAATCTTCATATCGTACTACTAAAATATTTTTGTTGACATTAGCCAACACATTCCATCCCTCAACATGTCTATACCAATGTTCAGCGATAGTCATAGTTGGTTTAGCTTTGTAAGCAGGGCTTCCATCCCAATCGATTTTAGACCTTAAAAATTCAGAAAATGAAATTTCTTTTTTACCAGGAATAATGAAGTTATCCGTGTTATATAGTGAGTAAGCCACAGCTCGGCCATCTCTGTATATATACACTACAGGATAATTTATGCGCTTGAGAGAGTTATTGGGAAATAAATGAGACCCAAAGAGTTTGCCATATTTAAACCCTTCTCTATTAATTAGCCTGTTTTTCCAATGACCATATGGCACATTTTTTAGTTCAAGATCTTTGTCTTGGTAGAAATTTCTTGCAATGAACGCCTCTAGAAAATGTGTCCCGGAACGTGGGTGCGAAAAAACATTTAAGTAATTAGAGTATGGAGGAATAAATAATCTAGTGAGACCAAGCTTTTGTCTTAATTTTAATAACACAATTAACCAATTTTTCGAATTGCAAAACTAGGGTTTTCTTTGTTCTCTGCTGTAATATATAGCAGCTCCCAATTTTCCTTCACACAGAATTCATATACCGCTTCAATCACCCCATAGCGTACCATTTTATTCCAATTGCCAACAATATAGTCATGGCCAGCAATTATCCCGTTGGGTTTAACCTTCGGGGCATAATTAGCCAATTCATCTGCGGTAACCGCGTAAGAATGATCTGAATCTATATAAATCCAATCAAAATAAGCATCTTGAAATTCATGAGCCATCTCTGTGGAAAACCCACAGTTTATAATTACCCTTTGATCTTGATTAAATCTCAATTTTACTGAGTTCATTATATCTTGATTATATCTGGAAGAACTCCATGCATCTATTAAGTGTAATTTCTGAGGGTTGTTCAATGCTAATATCTCTGCCGAAAACTCTCCTTTATTCACACCTATTTCAGCTACAATGCTATTTTTAGGCAATTTTTCAAGTAATTGCTTTCTGTCTAAAAGTATTTGAGTATTCTTAATGTGTATGGCTTCTAGTTCATATTTAGGAATGGAACCAGCAATTTTTTTCCAATAGGCTTCCAGCCAAAGAAAAATCCGCTCTACCAGAATCCGCTTAATAAACGGAGGTATTAATTTGGTTAAAGCTCCTCTCATATCTTTAATTTCCTAAAAATGCTACTCTCATTTTTCTTCTGAAATTTTTCAAGTTCTGTTTCATTTATCTCGTTTAACCAAAACACCTCTTCCTGCAATACTTGATTATATAAAAATTCATCTAACCAATTCATTTCTCTAATCCGTCTGAACAATGACTCTGATATTTCATTCTTATCATAGCTATGGGATATATTAAGTCTTTTATAATATGGTTTCTTTTTCCATTGAAGTCTTTTAGCTAGAAATAAGAGTGCTTTATCGAAATTCCCAGTGGTAAATTTATAATCAATTGTACTCAATCTGCTTGTGATCTCATTTTCTAAAACTTGACTATTAGATTTTAATAAGTTTAAATCTGATTCCAAAGGATTAAAAATTGGCAATCTTTCAAGTAGATGTCTAGACTGTAGATTATCAAGATGCTCATTTTTTCTGAATTCAACCCATTGTTCAAGGTTCATGTTTTGGGCTACTTTATGATATCGGTTAAGTTTAGCTCTTTTTATATAACTGAAGGTAGAAAGGAATAAAGAGACCGGATCTCTAAAAAATGAAACATAAATCGCTGAATTAACCCTATCTACAGCGTGTCTCTTTAAGGAATAAGACATATGTCCCATGATAAGGTCAATTTTGCTGGCATCATGAACACTCATTTTATCTATTGTCCTTAAAGATTGCGCCCAATTAATTCCATCAATGGTAAATGACCTATTCTTGTATTCCTTCTTAAGGACATTTAAGAAGGTGGTACCTGCAGTTTTTGGAATATGAAAAAATATGAGCATCTGCCTTTTCATTATTTTTTAAAGTTTAATATCTGACTAATTATAGTCTTAATAGCTCTTCTTGGATATAATAAGTGTGTAATGCTCAATGTGGCAATAAATATTGCAGTAGTTCCTATGATGAAAGCTATACCTGTCGCATAATCGCTGAGAATAATTGAAAGTAAAATAGGAACTATACAAAATAACATATCTTTTATAGGAATTAACAACACAGGTTTAATACCAACAATTTTTTGTCTTATTAGTAAAATTACGCTGACCATATAGGCGAGTATCTTTCCACTGAGATATGCATAAATAATTCCTTCAACTCCAAAGTTTACTCCTATAATAAATGCAAGGGTCATTAATAATTTTTTCACTAACTCAGCTCGTAAAAAAACTCCTGAATTTCCTGAAGCTTTTATAGTGTGGGCAACTATAAAGTTTGCATTTTGAAAAAAAATACCGAAAACAATGATCTGTAAATAAACAGCGGTTGTAATCCATTTAGCGGTAAATATCAGTACAATGAGATCTTGAGCTGTTATATATAATACCGAGGCAACAACTATCGATGTTAATGATAACACACGATAAGTTTCTTTAAAGAACATATTGAAATTTTGCTTATCGTTTTGTTTCGCACTTAGCACAGGAAACATGACTTTCCCCAAGCTACCAGAACTATACTGAACTGTAAGATCATTCAATGCTTTAGCCCTATTATAAAACCCCAGGGCACTGGCTTGAAAATACTTGGCAATCAAAATCGCATCAAGTCTGGCAAACATCATGTTTATCGCCTGCGCAAAAAATATATTTGATGAATATCGCCAAACAGGTTTAAGGCTTTTGAATGAAAAATAAAGCCCTGGTCTCCAGTCAGATTTTGCCCAGATGAGTATTGAACGTATAGTATACATCACCCCATTTTGAATCACAAGTGCCCAAAAACCCGCTCCTTTAAAGGCCGCAATAATTGCAACAATAGCAGCTAGAAGCGATGAAATCACATTTATTATCGAAAGCGTCTCAAACTTCATTTTCCTGTTATACAACGCAATTTGTATTGTTGTGAGAGAGCCGATAAAAATTATAGGGCTGAGCCATTTAACCACTCGAATAAGCTCTGGCTGTTGATAAAACTGACTAATAAGATTTGCCGAAAAAAACATTGCTGCAGAAATGAGTGCACCCATCAATAGGTTAACATAAAATGCACTGGAGGTTTCCAGTTCAGAGACCTTGAGCCTTTGTATTATAGCTGACCCAAAGCCCACTTCAACAATTGTTTCAGCAATAGAAATAATTACCATCACCATTGCCACTATTCCAAAATCTTCAGGTGACAGAATTCTCGCCAGGAAAATAGATGATATGAACAGAATGGCGCTACCTAGTGCCCTTCCCCCGAGGTCAGCCATTATTTTTTTACCAATCACGCCTGATTAACAGTTTGTGAATATTTTTGCTTATGAAGATCATAAATTATAACCAGAGCAGAGAGGTAAAAGGGTATAATTGGTATTTTATACCTCATCAGTGTACCGAAATTAAATGTTGACACACCAACAGCAAACGCAAAAACTATTGAAAAAACCAAACAAAATAGAACAAAGGGTTCCTTCGCCAACCTAAACATGCCCACAAATTTTACTTTGTATAAAACAAAAAGTGTAAATAATAATATTGCCAGAGATTCTAACGCAGCAATCAGCATAAGTGCATTGTTAACTTCCCAAAGGTATGGTCTAAATAGCGTAACATTTACAGCTTCAGGAAACAGTTGCACCATACTTGTTAAAGAACCATCAAGCTCACCTAAAACGTATGTAGAGCCCGCCCCCTTACCTGTTCCAAAGGCCAGATCAACTCCTGTTATCCGTGCTGTTTCTCCAATATTTTCTATAGCATATCTTTCATCAAACTCCCCAACTTTTGAAATTACCCAAAAAGCGAATATCATAGTAATAGAAATAACAAGGGGCGCTACAATTAACCTTAACAATTTAATCCTGATACTTTGAATGTAATCCCATGAATACCAAATCACTAAACCAGGGACAAAACATATTAAGATGTACTTTTTGACTAAGAATATGAGATACAGTGAGACAAGTAAAAAAATTATGTTAAGGGGGTTAAATTTCTTTCTGAAAATTAAATCAAAATAGTATAGTGCCACCCCGATAGCAGCAAACGTCACAGTGTCTTTTAAAATACCCGAGCCCCAAAAAAACACAGATGGCACAAAGAAAATTGCAATTGCAAAATAAGTTTTTAAATGAGGGAACCTCTTGTATAGAACAAGGAACATCATCCAACAACCTATAAAACTTAGAGCCGCAAAAAGTACCGCTGTACCGGCATAACTTGAAAACGTAAAAATATCTAATATCGCAGCTATCTTAACTATAAGATAGGCATTGTCATATTGATAAAAAACAATCTTAGATGCGTATAAAAAAGTCTCCGCTTCATACTCACCTCCACCCAATAAAAGTTTAATTCCTTTCATGGGCTCATTTATAAGTGCATTATAAATATGGCGACTCCCTTTACTATGATAGTTTAGCGTATCTCCATAACCGTAATAAAATTGATATATTACTCCTAACAGAATTGCGCTGATTATTTTTAATGACAGTGCAGGAATAAAATAACTTTTTGTATTAGTATCAGTTACTTGTGGTTTAATTTTGTATGCTACTGCTAGTACAATAAAGATTACTATGGGAGCAACCACTAAATCTTTAAGTTCCATTTTTCAAATGTAATTATTATTGCATTAATAAGGCAGTCTACATTAAGGTCTATAAATTAGAATGATGAAAAAAGTTTTGTTGTTTGAGTTAAACGAGGTGCCTTTGAAGGTAATAGACTATTATATTACTAAATACCCCGACTCTTCATTAGCTCACATTTGCCAGAAAGGACAACAAATGGAAACATTTACCTCTGATGAAGGCCATTTACATCCTTGGGCGACCTGGCCAACCCTTCACCGAGGTGTTGATAACACTGTTCATAAAATAAAGGACTTTGGTGAAGATTTAACGGAATTGAATAAACAGCACCCGCCAGTTTGGAAAATATTAAAGGACAATGGTATCAGTTGTGGCGTATTTGGTTCACTGCATTCGTATCCTCCACCCATAGATTTTGAAGATTATTCCTTTTTTGTTCCTGATACATTTGCCTGGGGAACGGAAACTCACCCTAAAATCGCAGAAACTTTTCAAGCCTTTAACCTTGCCATGGTGAGTGCTTCGGCAAGAAATGTTGATGCCGGTTTTAACAAAAAAGATGCATTAAAACTAGGGTTAAATCTTGGCAGGCTAGGTATTAGAGCCAAAACTATTTTGTCAATAGTAAACCAACTCATGGTAGAGCGTATCCATAAGTGGAAAGTTACAAGAAGAAGAAGTTTTCAATCAGTGATGGCTTTTGATATTTTCTTAAAACTTCTCAAAAATACTAAGCCTCAATTCGTTACTTTTTTTTCGAACCATGTAGCAGCAACCATGCATAGGTATTGGGCAGCGACCTTTCCAGAAGATTATGAAGAATACCATTTGAGTGATAATTGGAAAGACCGCTACTCAGAAGAAATCGACTTTGCAATGCATAAACTAGATGCATTCTTAAAAGACATATTGCTGTTTATTGACCAGAATCCTGAATATAAACTGATTATTGCCAGTAGCATGGGACAGGAATCTACCACTGCTATGGAGCAAAAGTCAGAATTGCTGGCAAAAGATTTAAATAAGTTTTTGATGAGTATGGGATTCAAGCAAAATGAGTATAGTATTCTACCTGCAATGCATCCCCAGTACAATATCTCTTTTCACACACCAGAAAAACAACAAGAGCTAGTTGAAAAGTTGAATAGTTTATTCATTTCTGGCGAGTCTATTCAATCGAGAACAAAAGAGAATGGCTTTGTAAGTTTTGATCTAGGTCATAGAAATCTTGCAGAAGAAAAGGCGATCTACCAAGGCAATAAAATCTCATTTGCGGATTATGGTTTAGTAAATGAGCCGATCCAAGATGAGGCTTCAGGAACAGCTTATCACATTCCTGAGGGCTCATTATTAGTATACGACAAGCATATTCAAGAGTCTTCTGAGAGAATAAAAGGTATTGATACAAAGTGCATATTACCTAGTATATTGGAGCATTTCGGCATTGATAAAAAAGAATATATGGCTAAACAAACAATAAAAGCTATTACTCTTGATTAGCACGGTTTCTGTGCTACAAAATGCCAATAAGGTTCACTACTTGAAAACTCGACATTCTTCAAACCGCAAACTCGACAAAGTTCTGTAATATCAGATCGACTATAGCGTTTTTCAAGTCGTGTACCAAATCGATCAAGCGAATCATTTCTTATAATTTGAAAGGATTTATTTTGATAATAAGAAAGTGGAATCTTTTGATAAAAATTACCTCCTATTAGCACCTTCGATATGCGCGACAATATCACGAATGGCATGTAAATTAAAATCGCCAATATATCACAAAACAAGTGCTTCAATAGCTTTGGCAACCTTGATATTGTTCTTCTTAACAGATCTGAAAGAAAAAAAATACCTTTAAAAAGTGGACCTTTATTTTCGAAATTATAGTAAAGATACCCATAAAAGTACCCTCCTGGTTTAATCTTTTTAACCAGTTGTTGAAGTGCTTTTCTAGTATCAGGAATATGATGTAACACTCCTATACTCATCACAAAGTCAAAAGAATTGTTTTCGAAAGGGATGTGATCAATGCTTGCTTTTGTAACTCTCACATTTGGTCTCGAGTTTAACATTTTTTGTGCTACTAAAACTGCATCGCTTGGATCAATTGCTTCAACGCACGAAACCCCTAATTCACTGATGACTTTAGACCAACGACCAGAGCCGCATCCAGCATCGAGAACTTTCGTTTCATTATTCAATAAGGACTTTGATTGGACTATATCGAAGTACTCGTCAGCAATTTTTTTAAGTTCCTCTTTATCAAAAGTATTGAACTTGTTCCATTCGCTCCCGAAATCATCAACTACCTTTTTATCTAAGTTTTCTGATTGCTCTTCAGAGTTAAATACATGTATATCACCCAACGGTGTAGTTATTGTCGAGTTTTCTGTTTTAGAGTATAAAATCACCAATGCCAGTTCTTATCACAAATCCTTTAATTTCTCTCGGGCATTTTTATGGGCGCTTTGGCTTCTTTTTGCTTCTTTTTTCACCAACTTGTAGTACCTTTTAGCCTCTTTTTCATCGCCCTCAAGTTTGGCAATATCTCCCAGAGCAATAAGCGAATATAAAAAATATCCTGTATCTGTTGCCTCAATCTCGCGACCAAATGCTACTGCACGCTTATAAAAATGTTTGGCCTCCTCATAGTTTCTACGTGTCTCATGAATTTGACCTAAGAAAAATGCTGCATATCGGCCGCTTGTTGCCTCATAGCCCAAAGCACCACTGTCTATTTTTTGAAGGATTGTTTCAGAGACCGGTCTTGCTGAAGTATACTTACCTGTACTATAAAGCATGCGAGCATAGTAACGATGAAAATAGGGATTGTCAGGATAAGTCTGATGTAGATACTCTGAAAGCTGTAACGCCTTACTTCGCTCATTTTCGTAGCTATTCCATATGCGCATGAGAAAGACTTGTGCCTCTGTGCGAGTATAGAAAGCATTAAACGACACCTCTTTTAGCTGCTTAATGCCCAACTCCTTATCTCCTTTAGGAAAAAAGGCCAGAATCGGCTTTAATAATGGATAGTTTTCAGGAACCCAAACTGAAAAATAGTTGTAAAGTGCATCTCCAAAAAGTAACTCAGGACTGAGGTCATGCATGCCCTCACTTTCCTGCATGTACTTCAAGGCATTTTTACCTGTAAAAGCTGCTTTTCCCCAATTCCTGCGCTCTTCACTACTGTAGAGCCTGCCTTTAAATCCATAAGCTGCCGCCAGGAAAAATGCTCCTTCTACTTCGTGTTTTTTAATTGTCTGAAGGTTTTCACTAATCGTGATAACTGTGTCCATGTAGGCGATAAACTTATCGTCATACTTTGTCTCATGGATGTTGGGCATAATCTTCCACCACTCACTCAAGCCAAGTAAAAAATACGGCAATGGGTGCCAGCCATATTTTTGCTTTAGCCAGTTAAACTTCTTCTCAGCCTCATCAAATTTAAAATTGTAGAGGTCATTCATTGCCTCATTGATCTCAATTTGCAATTGCATATCTGCAATAAGAATGATCTGTTCACTCTTATAAGTGCTATCCTGTATTGTACTATTTGCCTTAAAAACAAAAAGTAGCAGTAGTGACGATATGATGAAACTCTTTCTCACTTTGTATATTTGCTTAAAGTTAAATTTTTATTTACTCAATACATTTCAACTTCAATATTCATTCCAACACAAGGGCAAATGGTTTAGTTTACACCTGAGTGGTGCAGACAAAACGGATATACTCTTGTAATTTTCCATCATGAATAAAGAGCAAACCAATTCTATATACGAAGTAAATACCTGGCTCTATTTTTTAGCACTATGTCTGGTGACTTTTTTACTTCTGTTCATGAAAAAAACATTAATAGAAAACGAAACAGCTGCTTTTCAAATACTTGACCAGCGAGGTGAGCTCGGAATTATTCAGATGTTGAATGGTTTGCAATATATTGCCATACCACTCATATACCTCATTAAATTTACAGTGATTGCATTCGTCATTTGGGTAGGCTGCTTTATGTTCGGTTATAAAATAACCTTTGGTCAAACATGGCACGTGACATTGGTAAGTGAGTCAATTTTTCTTATTGCCGAATTACTCAAAATATGTTGGTTTCTATTCATAGAAACAGATCCTATCCTTTATGAAATCCAAGCCTTCTATCCCTTATCATTGATACACTTTGCAGATATATACAGTTTGTCAAAGAATCTATTCTATCCTCTAAAGGCACTTAATATTTTTGAGGTTGCTTATTGGTTTTTGTTGGTATACGGCATCCACCAAATGGCTCAAAAAAGAAAAAATATTGCTTATGCTATAATATTTACCTCCTATGTGCCTCTTTTCTTACTGTGGCTCGTCTTTTACAGTGTAGTTTACAAATAATAAATTGTTGTGATTTTCGTTGTCTCCAGTATTTCTAATTATCAAATGTTTTAGCACAAAAAGTGTGTAATTGTAGTTAGTTCGTTATTTTCGCCTTTCTGAAAAAGAATAAACACTTCATGATGGATTTTAGAAAAATCAACAATATTTCAGGCTGGGCAATGTTTGCCCTTTCTACCTTAGTATACATCCTTACCGTTGAGGAAACTGCCAGTTATTGGGATTGCGGTGAGTTCATCGCTGTTTCTTATAAACTCATGGCTCCACACCCTCCAGGGGCACCTTTTTTCCTATTGGTAGGTAGAATATTCTCATTCTTTGCTTTTGGTAATGTCGAGTCGGTCGCTTTTTGGATAAACATGGTAAGTGTTTTGAGTAGCGGATTTACTATACTTTTCCTTTTCTGGACTATTTCTATGTTCGCTAGAAAAATTTTAAAACTTGCTCCAGGAGACGAGATCAACCCAACTCAAACGATCACTATTATTGGTGCTAGTGCCATTGGTGCACTTGTTTATACTTTTTCAGATTCGTTTTGGTTTTCAGCTGTGGAAGCTGAAGTGTACGCCATGTCTTCATTTTTCACCGCTTTTGTAGTCTGGGCTATCCTTAAATGGGAACTCATGGAAGATGAAAGTAGAGCTAATCGTTGGTTGATACTCATTGCCTACATGATGGGTCTTTCTATCGGGGTGCACTTACTTAACCTTGTAACGATACCTGCATTGGGCCTTATCTACTACTTTAAAAAATATGGCTCACCCACTAAATGGGGTGTAATTGCTACTTTACTTATAAGTGGTTTTATCATTATTTTCATTAACAACCTCATCATTCCTGGGCTGCCTTCACTAACTGGCATGTTCGAAATCATGTTTGTGAACAGTTGGGGCCTTCCATTTGGTTCTGGTGCTATTTTCGTAGGTGCATTGGTAATAGGTTCATTGGTTTGGGGAATCCACTACTCAATTAAAAAACAAAACCAATTATTAAATACAGCGCTTTTAAGTGTTGCTTTTATACTGATAGGCTATTCTTCTTACTCAATCATTGTTATCAGATCGAGTCAAAACCCTCCTATAGATCAGAATAACCCTGAAGATATTATGACTTTTGTTAAATATCTTAAACGTGAGCAATATGGTAGCCGGCCTTTATTTCATGGCCAATACTACACTGCCCAAATCACGGGTACTGAAGAAGGTGAACCTCGTTATAGAAAAGGGAAAGACAAATATGAAATCATAGACAGAGACTTGTCTTATGAGTTTGATCCTGCACACACTACCATTCTACCAAGAATGTACAGCAACTCTCCTGCTCACAAGAAGCGATATATGGAAGTTACTGGACTCAAAGAAGGAGAAAAGCCTTCCTTCATAGACAATATTGTGTTTATGGTAAAACACCAGATGGGTACCATGTACATGCGTTACTTTATGTGGAATTTTGCTGGTAGAGAAAGTGACATACAAGATGCAGGCTGGCTGGGTCCATTAGACGCTTTTGAAGAAGTACCTACAGAAATCGCAGAAAACAATGGGCGAAATCAGTATTTCATGATTCCGCTTATTTTGGGAATCGTAGGTTTATTCTTCCACTATAGCAAAGACAAAAAAGATTTTGCTGTGGTGGCCATGTTGTTTTTCTTAACTGGTCTCGCACTTATTTTATACTTGAACTCCCCTCCTATTGAGCCAAGAGAACGAGACTACATCTATGCGGGTTCTTACTATGCATTCGCCATTTGGATAGGTATCTCCGTGATGGCATTTGCAGATTTGCTCGGCAAATTCACTAATAAAAAAACAGGTGCTGCAATTGCTATTGCTCTTTGTTTTTCCGCACCGGCAATTATGGCACAACAAAACTGGGACGACCATGACCGATCAAATAGATTTTTCTCTGTTGACTCTGCCAAAAACTTCCTGGCATCAACTGAAGAAAATGCCATATTATTTACAGGTGGTGATAATGACACCTTCCCACTATGGTATGTGCAGGACGTTGAAGGATTTAGAACCGATGTACGGGTAATTGTTTTGAGTTATTACAATACCGATTGGTATATAGAACAAACCATGCGTCAGGTTTACGAATCTGAACCATTTCCATACACACTGACTATGGACAATTACCGACAAGGAGGGCCTAACGACTACCTACCTTATCAGGATATGGGAATTAAAATACTTGACCTAAGAAGATACCTTGACTTGCTCAAGCAAGGCAACAAAGGATTGAGAATTTACGAAAGTGCAAACGCGGTTCCGAGCAGAACATTTAGTCTTGATGTGGATAGACAAAAAGTACTCAACATGGATATTGTTCCTGAAGGTATGGATAGCCTTGTGGTAGATCGCATGGTATTTAGTCTTAAAAGAGGTAAGAACGCCTTAGAGAAAAAGGATTTAGCTATTCTGGATTTAATTGCGACTTCCAACTGGGAGCGTCCATTATATCTGAACAATACTTCTATGCAACAGATCAACGTTGATCTAAGCAAATACGCTATTCAAGAGGGTAATGCCTACCGAATACTGCCTATTGAAAATCCTACTCCACGTAAGGAATTTGTTAATACCAAAGTTATGTACGAAAACCTCATGAATGACTTTCACTTTAGAGAGTTAGACAATGAGAATGTATACTACAATGAAGACTATAGAAACTTCGTACAAAATCATAGAACGAGTTTTAACACGTTAGCTTCAGCACTCATCGACAGAGGTGAGAAAGAAAAAGCGCGCAAAGCGCTATTGTTTAGCCTTGAGACTATGCCAGATGAAGCAATTCCTTATGATTTCACCACAACAAGAACCATAGGGCTACTATTTGATGTAGATGAAAATGAAAAAGCGGTAGAAATAGCAACAATAGTAGGTGAAAGGTCTATTGAAATGGCTGATTACATGATTGAACAAGGCGTGGGCATGAACTATGAATTGCAAAAGAGCCTTGTAATACTCAATGAAATGAGTCGAACTTTACTTCAAAATGGTGAAGACGAATTGGCCAAGAAATACAGTGATGCTTATGACAAATTTGTTGGTGACCTTGGCCTCAATAGAGGAAGGATGTAATATAAAAGAAGAGCTAATATTAAATTTAGGTCCTGAACATTCAGGACCTTTTTTATCCCAAATTACTCAAGGGTAATACTTCGGAGCTTTCTTCATGGATTTATTTCTCAACGATACAGAACAGATCTAGTGCTTCATGGGCATCGTCAGTCAGTAAATAATCTTCATGGGTGATTTTACTCACCAAATTGTCATTAGAAGTTTGTAGTTTATTACGATTTAGTCGATTCAGAATATCATAAGGAATTCTTAATAGACTAGCTGGTAGCTTGTACTGGAGATTAAAAATATCAAACCTTGTGATTTTCTCCACTGACCGCTTGTTTTCATCATAGTATTGCCAGACAAGGTCACTACCGGTTATACCTTTCATGTCTACTTTAGTAAATATTTGCTCAGCAAGTGTCTTTAACTCACTGGCCGTGTACTCTCTAATATGCCATGGATTTCTTGTAAGGGTTTTCTTAATATTTGGTGTTGTAATCAATGCCTTACCACCTGGTTTTAATACCCTGTATATTTCCTGCAGAAAAAGCTTATCATCTTTGATATGCTCAATAACCTGAAATGTAATAATAACATCAAAGGTATTGTCCTCCACTTTGTTGAGTGGTGGTATGTTATCTTGAATAAATTTTACATCAGGAAACTGCTCAGACAAACTTTCAATAACTGGTGCTATTTTATCAATAGCTGTAAAGCTTGCTACTTTGTCTTTGAGCATAGCAATGCCTCTACCCTCTCCGCAACCAATCTCAAGTAAATCTCCCCCGACAAAATCTTCAGCCAAATAATAAGCTTTCAGCAATCTTTGGTGAATAGGATTGTCAGAAGCTATTTTATCAGAGGCTATTTCTGTAGTATATACACCCATAAATGAACTTTTGCGCAAAAATATGACATATTAGTACAACTAACCTTCAACTAGTTTTATTTTGTGAACGAATCATGTGATTATTGTATATGTGGTTGCCTAAAAAATTCTATTTAGTACTAATTATTGCTTTCGTAAGTGGCCAAAAGCTCCATGCGCAATGGGCCATGTCAGAAATGAATCTTGCCCATCAATACGATGCTGAAGCCGAAGTATTTCTCAAAGGAAAAACTTCTCTAAGTGGTGATAGTCTGCACCTTACATTGGAGATAGATATCAATCAAAGTAAACCACAGCTCTATGATTATAGCTTTGACATTTTTTTATCTAGCGACTTAAACCAAAAATTAAAAGCACCCATTGATAAAACACAGATCGACAGCACACTCATTTCTAGCTTTAAAAATAAACATGTCTTAAAATTTAGTACCCCACACAAGAATGCAGGCTGGGCTATTGTAAGAGTTTCAAGTGGTTTTAGCGGCTACAATCTGTATTTTGAATTTAGAATTACAGCTATCAATAGCCCAAATTACAATATCCAAAAAGAGGGTGTACCGGTAATTAATAACGCTATTCAACCGGGCAACTATCAATCAAACGAAGCGCTTACGGGATATTACTATACGCATGATTTTGGTATTGCCTTGCCGCCAATGAGTGCTGGAGAAATCCCACAGCGTACAATGAATATTGACTCGGTGTTTAAGTGGCCAAAATATGAATTTCAATATTTAGAAAAACCCGGGTTGTATTATGTTCAGGCCGATACTTCATCGCAAGTGGGTCGGGCTTATTTAGTAACTGAGAAATTTTTCCCAAAACCAGCCACTCTAGATCAATTGATAGAACCGCTGGTTTATATTACTACCCGAAAGGAAAAAGAACAGCTAGACAATGTGCTCACTAAAAAAGACTTTGATCAGTTTTGGTTAGACCTTACTGACTCTCCTGAAAGGGCCAGAAATATTATTAAAGAATATTACAGTCGTGTTGAGTTTGCCAATGTGCACTTTACAAATTATAAGGAAGGCTGGAAAACTGACCCTGGAATGATCTTTATTATTTTTGGTGCTCCCGATGAAGTATTAAAGCATAACAAAAAAGAAACCTGGATTTATTTACAAAACTCACGTTTACCTAAGATTAAGTTCGAATTTATAAAATCGAATAATGTTTTTTCTTCCTCACAATATACCTTACTTCGCGACAAGAACTACGATAATGTTTGGTTTAGAGCGGTAGATCTCTGGAGAAAAAGTCGCTTTTAAATTACTGTCTATGAAAAAAGTTAATACCGATATGGTTTTTGGCATTAGAGCCATCATCGAAACCATCAATTCAGAAAACGAGATTGATAAGCTGTTTATTCAAAAAGGCCTGGCCAATCCTCTGATTAAAGAACTTATTCAGACAGCAAAGAAGTTTAATGTACCAATTGCACAGGTACCTGGTGAAAAACTGAACCGATTTACTCGTAAAAACCATCAGGGAGCAGTTGCATTCGTTTCAGCCGTGAAATACGCCTCATTGGATAACATAATTGATCAGTGTTACCAAAAAGGCAAAGAACCATTTATTCTCATTTTGGATCGTATAACTGATGTCAGAAATTTTGGAGCTATTGCACGTACAGCTGAGTGTGCTGGAGTTGATGCCATTGTTATCCCAACAAGAGGAAGCGCTGCAGTAAACAGTGATGCTATGAAGACTTCTGCAGGCGCCTTAAACTACTTACCTATTTGTAGGACAGAAAACCTTAAAATCACCATTGATTTCTTAAAGAACAGTGGAATACAAATTATCGCCTGTACAGAAAAAACAGATCAGTCGATTTATGATGTAGATTATACCAACCCAGTTGCGATTATGGTGGGCTCCGAAGAAGATGGTATTTCTGGTGAGTACTTAAAACTTGCCGATCAAAAAGGTAAGATCCCTATGATTGGAAATATCGATTCCTTAAATGTGTCGGTGTCTGCAGCGGTAGCTATTTATGAGGCAGTGAGGCAAAAACTATAAATACTTTTTGCCTTTATTTTCCTTGATATCAGCCACAAAGTCTCTGAATTTCTGCTCATCACTTTTCTTACAGATTAACAGTACATTTTCTGTTTCTGTAACCAGATAGTCTTCAAGTCCCTGTACCACTGTAAGCTTATCATTTGATGTGAAAACCAAACTATCTGTTGTGTCATAAAGCATCACATTGCCTCGCACCACATTGTTGTCATCATCTTTATTTAACTGCTCATGTAAAGCATTCCACGAGCCAAGGTCTGACCAACCGAAATCACCTTCTACCATATATACGTTAGAGGCCTTTTCCATGATTCCAAAGTCGATACTTATATTTTGGCATTGTGAGTAGGCCTTTGAGATGGCCAATGCTTCCTGATCGGTGTTTATATCACTTGTACATTCATTGAACAACTCTGCCATTTCGGGCAACGAGGTTTCAAACTGATCTAAAATGGCTTTCACTCCCCAAATGAATATGCCAGAATTCCATACAAAATCACCACTGTCAAGGAATTTTTGAGCTAAGTCCTTCTCTGGTTTCTCAGTAAAGGTCTTCACCTTTTTTATTTCGTCATCCGATTCAATAAACTGAATATAGCCAAAGCCTGTCTCTGGCCTACTTGGTTTCATGCCAATCGTAATCAGCTTGTCTTGATTTGACGCTGCTTTTGAGGCTGTTTCTATTGTATTTAAAAATGCCTGTTCATCTACAATTAAATGGTCTGATGGAGCAACCGTAATAATCGCTTCGGGATTGATTTTAGCTATTTTATGACTTGCATATGCAATACAAGGAGCTGTATTCCTTCTCAGTGGCTCGCATAAAATTTGCTCATCATCAAGCTCAGGCAAGTCTTTCTTCACCAGGTCTTTGTAGTCGTTATTAGTCACTACATAGATGCGACTCGCATCAATAGACTTATTAAACCGCTCAAAAGTCATCCGCAAAAGAGATTTCCCCGTTCCAAGGATATCTAAAAATTGCTTTGGACGAGAGTTTCTACTGTATGGCCAAAAGCGACTTCCTATTCCGCCAGCCATTATTACTACATATTGATTATCCGTCATGTTGATTTATTATACCAGACCTTCTTTTAGTAAATCATGTAGATGGACGAATCCTACAACTTTTTTCTTGTCCAGAACAACCACCTGACTGATGCTGTTTTGCTGCATGATATTGAGTGCTTTAACGGCATAATCCCCTTTCTCCACTGACTTGGCTGTGGTCGACATAATGTCTTTTGCATTTATTTTCAGTAGATCGTCCTCCTTTTCCATGGCTCTTCTTATATCGCCATCAGTCACAATCCCCAAAAGCTCTCCTTTCGAATCTACTACTGCTGCTGCCCCCAATCTCTTTGAAGATATCTCGATAATGACTTCCTTCAATGAGTAATTAGTGTCAACTGTTGGTAATTCATTATTTACATAGATATCATCTACCTTGAGGTAAAGCTGTTTGCCTAAAGAACCACCTGGGTGATACCTGGCAAAATCTTCACTTGAGAAATTTCTCAATTCGAGTAGGCAAACCGCTAATGCATCTCCAATAGCTAAATGGGCAGTTGTACTTGTAGTTGGTGCTAAATTGTTGGGGCAGGCTTCCACACCGATAGTGGCATTTAACACATGGTCTGCCTGTACTGCAAGATAAGAGTCCACATTGCTCACAAGCCCCACCAATTTGGCTCCGGTTCGTTTCAGCAAGGGTACCAACACTTTAATTTCTGGCGTATTGCCACTTTTAGAAATACATATGACAATATCATCTCGTTGTACCATCCCTAAATCACCATGTATAGCATCAGCCGCATGCATGAAAAGAGCAGGGGTTCCTGTTGAGTTAAGTGTGGCTACAATTTTATTAGCAATAATTGCGCTTTTGCCAATGCCTGTAACCACTACTCTGCCTGTAGATTGGTAAATTTCTTTTACGCAGGCTTCAAATTTTTTGTCAATAAAATTGGTAAGATTTTTAATTGCCTCAGCTTCATTTAGAAGTACATTTTTGGCAATATTTTGAATATTTTTTGTTAACTTCAACGTCCTTTTGCGTTAGTAATTCGAATCGGCTCTAAGATAATCAAATCAAAGTGAAATGCACACTCAAGGGTACATTACGCTCTTAAAATAATAGTGGTGCATTTCAAATAAAAACATTATATTATTAAAGGTTACAGGTTTTAATATTGTTGTTGACATGCTAGCGGAAGAGACTGACATTTTAAAGAGCAAACTCAAGGAAGTATTTGGTTATAACCAATTTAGAGGTAATCAGCAGGTAATAATTGAAAGTATACTTGCTGGTAAAAATACATTTGTGATAATGCCAACAGGTGCTGGCAAAAGTATGTGCTACCAGTTGCCCGCATTGATAACTGATGGGATGGCCATCGTGATATCTCCATTAATTGCTCTGATGAAAAACCAGGTAGATCAATTAAAAGCCTTTGGTGTAAATGCACAATTCCTAAACTCAACACTCACCAAAGGAGAAATCACCAGAGTTAAAAAAGAAAGCCTTAATGGAAACATAGATTTACTCTATGTGGCACCAGAATCCTTAACCAAAGTAGAAAATGTAGAATTTCTAAGAAAGGCCAACATCTCATTCGTTGCAGTTGATGAAGCACATTGTATCTCTGAGTGGGGGCACGACTTCAGGCCTGAGTATCGAAGAATAAAAGAAATTATAGGCCAGCTTGGCAACTTACCGGTTATTGCGCTTACAGCTACAGCCACGCCAAAAGTGCAACAGGATATTCAGCGCAACCTCCAAATGGAAGATGCTGACTTATTCAAATCATCTTTTAACAGAACTAATCTGTACTATGAGGTAAGGCCAAAGAAACACGCCAAGAAGCAACTGATTCAATACTTGAGTCAGCGTAAAAATAAATGTGGAATTATTTACTGTCTCAGTAGAAAAAAGGTTCAGGAAGTAGCTGAACTACTAAACGTAAATGGATTCAGTGCCAGACCCTATCATGCGGGTCTCGATCCGGTCATTAGGGAGCAAAACCAAAATGATTTTCTCAATGATAATGTAGATATTATAGTTGCCACCATCGCCTTTGGCATGGGCATAGATAAACCCGATGTGAGGTTTGTCATTCATTATGATGTACCTAAATCTCTGGAGGGCTACTATCAAGAAACCGGTAGAGCGGGTAGAGACGGTATCGATAGCGACTGCCTCATGTTCTACAGTCACAACGATATCAACAAACTTGAAAAATTCAACAAAGACAAATCTGTACAGGAGCGTGAAAACTCATTGATACTGCTACAGGAAATGTCATATTACGCAGAGTCGCCTGTTTGTCGAAGAAAACAATTGCTCCATTATTTTGGTGAAGAATACAAAGTACATAATTGTGAAGGCTGTGACAACTGTGTGCATCCAAAGGAAAAATTTGAGGCAAAAGACGAATTGGAAATAGCCATACAAGCTGCATTAAGTACTGGAGAGCGATTTGGTCTTAACCACTTAGTAAGTGTAATTAGAGGGAGCGAAAATCAGTATGTAAAATCTTACGACCACGATAAGCTTGAGGTTTACGGAAAAGGGAATACAGAGACCGAAGATCATTGGAAATCAATGGTTAGGCAGGCATTGATTCACGATTTTTTAGAAAAAGATATTGAAAACATCGGTGTCTTAAAAGTATCCTCAAAAGGTCGGGAATTTGTCAGCGATCCCTACGATGTAAAGTTTGCCAAAGACCATGAGTACAGCACCGAGGCGCACGAAGAGGAAAATAGTGACAGGCCAAGGGTAGATTCCAAAGCTTATGACGAAAAGCTATTCGGAATGCTCAAGGCGCTTAGGAAAAAGATTGCAGATGAAAAAGACCTCCCTCCATATGTAATTTTCCAGGATCCTTCTCTTGAAGAAATGGCAACCACCTACCCTACCACAGAAGCTGAAATGGCCAATGTAAATGGTGTAGGTACAGGTAAAGTACAGAAATTTGGCACCAGCTTTTTAAAACTTATAGCCGATTATGTTGACGAACATGATATAGTTACTGCCTCTGAAGTAGTCGTTAAATCATCTGTCAACAGGTCCAAAATGAAGATTTTTATCATTCAGCAAATTGATAAAAAGGTAGATCTGGAAGAAATTGCCGAGACAAAAGGCATAAGCTTTGACAACCTGCTCAAAGAGATTGAAAATATTTGCTACTCCGGCACCAAGCTTAATTTAGACTACTATATTGATCAGGTACTCGATGACGATAAGCAAGACGACCTTTATGACTATTTTCTCAATGCAGAAACTGATAACATTCAGGTGGCGCTAAAAGATGATGATAACGCTGACTATAGCGAAGAGGAGTTGCGTCTTATGAGGATCAAGTTCATATCAGAATATGCCAATTAGTTAGCTCACTCAAGCTATTAATTTTCTAACTTTGTTAGGCATAAAAGTACCAGACAAATCATGAATATATTAGTATTAGGCAGCGGTGGACGAGAACACACTTTAGCCTGGAAAATTGCTCAAAGCAGTAAGTGCTCAAACTTATTTGTAGCTCCGGGTAATGCAGGCACCACTCAGGTTGCGCAAAATGTAAATCTAAAGCTTAATGATTTCGCAGCGATCGGAACTTTCGTTATCGAAAATAGTGTAGAACTTGTTGTAGTCGGGCCAGAAGACCCTCTTGTAAATGGCCTTAGAGACTACTTTGAAAATGATAATGCTCTTAGGGAAGTTGCTTTCGTGGGACCAGGAAAAGATGGTGCACGCTTGGAAGGTAGTAAGGATTTTTCTAAGGCCTTCATGGTAGAAAATAATATACCAACAGCAAAGGCCAAAAGCTTTACTAAAGAAAATATAAATGATGGTCTACTATACTTAGACACCTGTAACCTACCAGTAGTGCTGAAGGCCGATGGCCTTGCTGCCGGTAAAGGTGTATTGATTTGCGAATCATACGAAGAGGCTAAAAAAGGCCTTAAGTCTATGTTGCTGGAAGGACAATTTGGTGAAGCTGGGGCAACAGTTTTAATTGAAGAGTTCCTTGATGGCATTGAGCTTTCAGTATTTGTTTTAACAGACGGGGAAGACTACCTGATCTTACCTGAAGCAAAAGATTATAAGAGAATCGGTGAAGGTGATACCGGTCTTAATACTGGTGGTATGGGGGCAGTTTCTCCAGTAAGTTTTGCTAATGACAACTTTCTTAAAAAAGTAAAGTCACAAGTTGTTGAGCCCACCATTAATGGTTTAAAAAATAGAGGCATCTCCTATAAAGGCTTCTTGTTTATAGGACTAATGAATGTCAATAACAATCCCTATGTGATTGAGTACAATGTGAGAATGGGTGACCCAGAAACGCAAGTAGTGATACCCAGAATTAACAATGATTTAGTAGATATACTGCTTGCCAGTGCAAAAGGTGGTATTAAAGATCACACAATTGAAATTAACCCGCAATATGCTTCAACAGTTGTGGCTGTCTCCGGTGGCTATCCGGGAAGTTATGAAAAAGGTAAATCTATCTCAGGATTGGCTGATGTAACCAATGCCCTTATCATACACGCTGGCACGGCACCAAAAGACTACGAAATACTCACAAGCGGTGGTCGTGTCTTAGCTATTACAGGAATGGCAGATTCTTTAGAAGAAGCATTGGACAAGAGCTATAATGGCATTAACCATATTTCCTGGGATGGCATGTATTTCAGAAAAGATATCGGCAAAGATATTTTAGCCCTCCATCTAGATTAATTATCATTTTACTATCTTTAGAAGTGGTAGAACGAAAAAAGTAAGATATGTCGGGATGTAGCACGTGTAGCTCTGGCAATGGAGAAGTAAAAGGCTGTAAAAGCAATGGCGGATGCCATACCGGAGGTTGCAACAAAATGAATGTATTCGACTGGCTTTCCAATATGGACTTGCCGGTAGTAGATAAATTTGATGTAGTTGAGATTAGGTTTAAAGGTGGTCGTAAAGAGTTTTTTAGAAACGCTGCCAATCTGGATTTAACTACTGGGGATACCGTAGTGGTAGACGTTCCCAATGGTCACCACATTGGTCATGTAAGTCTGCAAGGCGAACTTGTACGTCTTCAAATGCAAAAAAAGAAGGTGAAAAATGATGACGAGGTAAGAAAAATTTACCGAATTGCTCATCAGAAAGACCTTGAAAAATACGAAGAAGTAAAAAACCGAGAGCTACCCACACTTTTCAGAACGCGAGAAATAATAGATAAACTCGGGCTTCAAATGAAGCTTTCTGATGTTGAGTATCAGGCAGATAATTCAAAAGCCACTTTTTATTACTCCGCAGATGATCGTGTTGACTTTCGAGAACTCATTAAATTATTAGCCGCAGAATTTAGAATCCGTGTCGAGATGAGGCAAATAAGCCTAAGACAAGAAGCCGGCCGACTTGGTGGCATTGGTTCTTGTGGCAGGGAGTTGTGCTGCTCTACCTGGCTGAGTGATTTTAAAAGTGTATCTACAAGTGCGGCCAGATATCAAAACCTATCACTCAACCCAAGCAAACTATCCGGGCAGTGTGGTCGACTAAAGTGTTGCCTTAATTACGAACTAGACACTTACCTGGATGCCTTAGAAGACATCCCACAATTAGACGGTCCGTTAGTGACAGATAAAGGTAAAGCCAAGCTTCAGAAAACTGATATCTTCAGAAAAATCATGTGGTTTGGCTATGACGATGAAAACACCTGGATACCCATTAATGCATCAAGGGTAAATGAAATTCTGGCACTAAATAAAGGTGGCAACAAACCCGCATCTCTTCTTGAAGATAACGAGCCAGATAAAGATACGGTAGCGCTCAATAGTGACCTCGAAAAGATGGACAAAAAGTATAGTCCAAAAGGTGGTGGTAAAGGCAAGAAGAAGAGAAAAAATAAGAGACGAAAGCCTCGTTATAACAAGGGGCCGAAAGGGCCAAAAAATTCCAATCAAAAAAATAAATGAAGCTAAGCTACTTATTATTCGTAGGCTTGTTGATCATTCAATTTTCTTGTGATGATAAGCGTATTTTTGAAGATTACGCTGATTTTGAAAAGAAATACTGGTTAGCAGATAGTATTCAATACTTCAACTTAGAAATTGACCAGCCAGAAATGTCATATAACCTTTATTTGAATGTAAGAAACACCAATACTTACCCATATCACAATTTATATGTTAAGTATCAGGTGTTAGATTCGTCAGGAAACACAATCACTGAAAATTTGGTCAATAAAAATCTCTACAACGCCAAAACCGGAGAACCAAAAGGCTCAGGACTAGGAGATATTTTTTCTCACCAGTTTTTACTTGAGGAAAATTTCACTTTTACAAAAAAGGGTAGCTACAGGCTAAGCTTACAACAATACATGAGACAAGATACTTTGAAAGGAATTGTTTCAGCAGGCATAAGGCTTGAGCATAGCACTTCTTCAAATGAATAAATTAAATAACAATCCATTCACCCATGAGTTAGTATTGCTATGAAGATAATCATTGCAGGAGCAGGAGATGTTGGATTTCATTTGGCCAAACTTTTGGCTTATGAAGAGCATGATATTATACTCATCGATAGGGATATGGATAGGCTCAAGCAGGCTTCATCAAGTATTGATGTGGGTATAATAAGAGGTAACTCTACCTCATATAATGTGCTGGAAGAAGCAGATATAAAAAATGCCGACCTTTTAATAGCGGTGACATCTTCTGAAGAAACCAATCTAACAACCACAATTATTGGTAAGCATCTTGGTGCCAAGAAAACAATTGCCAGAATCCAGAATGTAGAGTATTTACTGAATAAAGAAAAATTAGATCTAAAGGATTTAGGTATAGATGAAATTATTTCCCCTGAATCTCTTGCAGCAAAGGAGATAAAGCGACTACTTAAAGAGATCGCCATCACAGACACTTTCGATTTTGACGAAGGCAAGCTTTCACTTGTAGGTGTGACCATCGATGCCGAAAATGACTTAAATGGTAAGACATTAGTAGAAGCAGCACACCTCAATCCTAACCAAAACTTTGTAACTGTTGCCATCCTGCGAGACAATGAAACAATCATTCCTCACGGTGACAACAAATTTTCTGAAGGAGATCATGCCTACTTTATTGCCCAACCCGATGGCGTAGACAGAGTATTAGAGCTCTCTAGAAGAAAAAAGCAAGAGATTAAGAATATCATGATCCTTGGAGGAAGTAAGGTGGGTTTTCATGCTGCTAAGCGTCTGAGTCGAAAATACAATGTGAAACTCATTGAAAGTGACAAAGACAAATGCTTCGAGCTCGCTGATCAGTTAAAAAATGCCATGGTAATCTGTGGTGATGGCCGAGATGTTGAGTTACTTGAGGAAGAAGGAATTAATGAAATGGATGCTTTTATTGCTGTAACGGGTAATTCAGAAACAAACATCATTTCATGTCTGGTGGCCAAAAACAGGAACGTTAAGAAGACTATTTCGCTTGTTGAAAATATAGATTACATACATCTGTCGCAAAACATTGGCGTGGACACCATGATCAATAAAAAATTAATCGCTGCAAACTTCATATTCAGGTATATAAGAGAAGGTGAGGTGATTTCACTCACAAGTATTCATGGTGTTGATGCAGAGATTCTTGAATTTATTGTAAAAGCAGGCTCAAAAATTACTGAGAGAGAAATTAAAAACCTGGACTTCCCTAAAGGAGCGATAATTGGCGGGGTAGTGAGAAACGGAGTTGGATATACAACCATGGGAGATTTCCAGTTCAGGCCAAAAGACAGGGCCGTGGTGCTATGCAGGCCAAATTGCATTCATAAAGTAGAGCAGTTTTTTAAATAATCGCTTTATATTACCTTTTAAATACAATATCTTCCCGACTACATGAAGTTTAACTTCAAACTAATAGCAAATATTTTGGGTCTCCTCATAATGCTCAATGGCGGGTTTATGTGGATATGTCTACCATTCTCAATATACTATCGCGAACCGGTATGGCATTTATTAGTTTCAGGTGCTATCGCAGTTGCCAGCGGGGCAATTATCTGGTTTCTTACACAAAGAGATAAAAATAAAGAACTTAAAAAACGTGATGGTTATCTGATCGTAACGCTTGGCTGGCTAAGTATGTCTTTTTTTGGCACCCTGCCTTTTATTTTGTCCGGCTCTATTCCTGACTTTACCAATGCATTTTTCGAAACCATTTCAGGCTTTACTACAACAGGTGCCTCTATTTTAAATGATATTGAAAGCCTCCCTAAAGGCATTTTATTCTGGAGAAGCCTCACGCAATGGATTGGAGGCATGGGTATAATTGTGCTTGCTGTAGCTATTTTACCTCTTTTGGGTATTGGTGGTATGCAGCTTTTTGTTGCAGAAGCACCAGGCATTTCTCCAGATAAAATGAAGCCACGAATCAAGGAGGTTGCCAAAAGGTTATGGTTGATTTATTTGGGGCTGACATTGACGGAGTGTGTACTACTCATGTTTGGTGGCATGACGTTTTTTGATGCCATCAATCACTCGCTTACAACTATGGCTACAGGTGGATTCTCCACAAAAAATGCCAGTATCGCTCATTACAATTCGGCCTACATTCAATATGTCATTATCTTGTTCATGTTTTTGGCTGGTACAAACTTTACAATCACCTATTTCGGACTTAAAGGCAAGTTTTTAAAAGTTTGGCAAAATGAGGAGTTTAGAAACTACCTACTCTTGTCGGTATTTCTTTCCATTTTCATCGCATTTTTCGTTTTCTCATCTAATTGGGAGGGATTTGAGAAATCATTTAGAGACAGCCTCTTCCAGGTAGTTTCGATAATAACTACAACCGGATATATTACCGCAGATTATACCAAGTGGGCACCCTTTCTAACGGTCATTTTCTTTCTGCTGATGTTTGTAGGCGCTTCTGCAGGTTCTACAGCGGGTGGAATAAAAATCGTTAGACATACATTACTTTTCAAAAACAGCTTTCTTGAAATGAAAAGGCAGCTGCATCCATCTGCAGTAATTCCTGTAAGACATAATGGGCAAGCGGTAAGTAGAGATATTACCTATAATGTGCTGGCTTTTGTAATGATTTATGTGTTGGTGTATGCCATTGGCGTTTTTCTCATATCATTTACAGGCGTTGATTTCAACACAGCTCTTGGAGCGGTCGCCACGAGCTTGGGAAATATCGGCCCCGGACTAGGTGATGTTGGGCCAGTTAATAACTTTGCCTCCATTACCCCTTTTGGCAAGTGGCTTTTGGCCGTGCTAATGCTCTTAGGGAGACTCGAACTTTTCACCGTATTGATGCTACTAAACCCTAACTACTGGAGCCGGTATTAAAATAAAGAAAGTTGCTCAGTACTACTTCCTTATAATAGCACCATTGGTTCTTATTTATATTTACCAAGACCAAGTAATCACCAAACATTTAAAACAAAAAAAGGCTTGCGATATAATCGCAAGCCTTTCTATTAGCATCATTAATGCTTATCTCGTTACTTTCTTCTTGTCTAAGTCTATTACTACAGGAGAAGCAATAAACACTGAAGAGTAAGTACCTACAAGTATACCAATAAGCAAGGCAAATGAGAATCCTCTCAACACCTCACCACCGAAGAGAAATAGAATCAATACAACAATCAATGTAGTAAGTGAAGTAATCATCGTTCGGTTTAATGTACCATTGATAGCAGTATTAAAAATCTGTAATCTGTCAGTACTTGTACCCAGGTTTAAATACTCTCTGATCCTATCAAATACAACCACGGTATCATTTATCGAGTAACCTATAATCGTTAGTAATGCAGCTACAAATACCTGATCTATTTCGTATTGTATGCCAAGCAAGCCTGCAAATGCAAATGCTGAGAATACAAAACAGGTATCATGTACAAGTGCTATAATAGCTCCTGTACTAAATTGCCACTTTCTAAATCTTACAAAAATGTAAAGGAAGATTACGATGATAGAGAATATTCCTGCTTCGTACGAAGCATTTTTGATATCATCAGCAATTGTAGCACTTACTTTAGACTTACCTGTGATTGTAAAGTGACTATCATCTATCAGCTCTGCCGAAGTTACATATGACTGGCCTGTGAATGATTCTATACCACTTATAAGTGCGGCCTGCACCTTATCATCAGCTTCATCAGTTTCATCTTCTACCAGATATGAAGTCGTTACTTTGACAGTATTGTTTCCACCGAAGTTTTTCACTTCAGTTCCCTTACCTTCAAAGCTCTCGCTAAGTGCTACTTTCATATCAGTAGCCACGATTGGGTTTTCGAAACTTACTACGTAAGATCTACCTCCTTTAAAGTCAACACCAAGATTTAAACCCTGAACTGCAACAAGAGATAATCCAACTGCAATAAATATTGTTGAGAATATATAAGCTATTCTTCTCTTACCCATAAAGTCGATTTTCAGGTTAGAAAGCAATCCTGATGAAAGTGGAGTCTTGAATGATACCTTACTGTCATCACCTTTCTTAGTAATCCATTCTACTACTACTCTTGTAATGTATACGGCTGAGAAGAACGAACAAACAATACCTATCATCAATGTAATCGCAAATCCTTTTACTGGTCCCTGACCAAGTACATAGAGAATAACTGCCGTTAAAAATGTAGTTACGTTAGCATCAACAATTGAGCTAAACGCCTTTTTGTAACCCATATTTATAGCTTCCCGGAGCTTTACACCATTCCGAAGCTCTTCTCTAATCCGTTCAAAAATCAGTACGTTGGCATCAATCGACATACCAATTGTCAATACAATACCTGCAATACCAGGGAGTGTAAGTGCGGCATTAAACTGTGCCAAAATACCTGTAATAAAGAAGATGTTAAACACCAAAGCTACGTTGGCTACCAACCCACCTTTTGCATAGTAAGCCACCATGAAAAGTACAACGATAACAAGACCTGAAACAATGGATACAATACCTTGCTTCTGAGCCAATTTACCTAATGTAGGTCCTACGTACTCATCCTCTACTATTCGTGTAGGTGCCGGTAATGAACCCGCCTTAAGTATGTTGGCTAAATCTTTTGCTTCTTCTATTGTGAAGCTTCCAGTAATCTGGGAGTTACCGTTAGGAATTTCACCATTTACGCCAGGTGCTGAATACACATAATCATCAAGTACAATAGCTATTCTACCACGTGGATTCTTATTTGCAGCTTCAGCAGTCATTTTTCTCCAAACTCTTGTCCCAAGTGCATTCATCTGCATGCTTACCGCTGGTCGCGACATTTGATCCAAGTCCTGACGCGCATCCGTAATCACCTCACCTGTTAGTTGTGCTTTACCACCTCTACCTACAGTCACAAAGTGTAATTGTAACAGTTCCTCACCCGTTTGCTCATTGATGGTAGGCTTCACATCCCAAAGCGGTTTAACCGTTCTTGGTAGTAAAGACTTCACATCTTGTCTTCTAAGGATTTCACCAATCTGGCCTGTGTCACTCACACTATAAATCAATCCGCCTTGTGCTTTGGTTAAAGCAAAAAGTGGAGAAACCTGCGTATTTGTTAACGAGTCAAGAGTACTATCTTCTGCTGTGTCAGTGTCAACGGCTGTCGTATCGGTAGTATCTTCATCATCAGCTGATAATAAGTCTGCCAAATCCTCCTCTGAGTCTTCTGCCTGCTCTATCGCCTGCTCAGCATCTAAATTTTCTCCTTTTAACTGAGTATTTGCCTGCTCTTGCTTCACAAGCATATCATTGATAGCCACAAGATTGTCGTTAAGGTCTCTTAACTCTGCAACTTCCCAAAATTCTAACTTGGCAACACCTTGTAATAGTTTCTTAACCCTTTCCGGATTATCAGCACCAGGTATTTCAATCTGAATTCTACCTGTTCCCTGAAGTTTCTGAATGTTTGGTTGTGATGTACCAAACTGGTCAATACGTGTTCTTAAAATGATAAATGATCTGTCGATCGCATCATCAATCTCACCATTGATTACTTCCATTACTTGCTCATCGCTATCACCACGGCTTATTCTTCCACGGTTAGAAGCTGTAGCAAAAATATTTGCCAAAGGTTTGTCGGTAAGTGCTGCATAAGATTCATAAAATAGCTCGCCAAAACGTGACTGACTATTTTTTCTCTTCTCCTGAGCCTCTTTGATAGCCTGAAGCATATTTGGATCTTCACTATCTCCACTTAACCCTTTGATGATTTCTACTGGCGAAACTTCTAACACCACATACATTCCACCCTGAAGGTCAAGTCCGAGATTGAGCTCAGTTTCTGTTACTTCCTTATAGGTGTACTCAACCCCAAACAGGTTGTACACCGGTAAATTCCAAATGGAATCTAAATAAGCTTGTTTTTTAGACAGGTCAACTACACCTGATTCTTCTGTAGCAAACTGCACTGCATCTTGTTGAATTCCTCTTGATACAAAAGTAAAAGAGAGGTAATACACACAAAGCAGTGTAATCACTACGGTCAATAAGATTACTGCACCTTTATTCCTCATTTCTATAAAATTTATTTTGTGTTGATTTTATTAATAGTTGTAATAGCCAGCAAATCAATGCTGCCTGGATATGATAATAAATAACGGGCTATTAGGGCGCGTTAGGGGATATAATTAAACGAAAAAGTGTCCTGAAATAGGAGTTGAAATCAATCTTTTGATTGAACTGTACCTTGACAGGTTCGCTCTCATTTTGATCGATATCTGTGATGAAATGTAGCCCATTTGCTAGTGTCAATTGAGCTATTGATGAAACAGCATCTTGCGTGATAGTTGTGATATCATGTTTGTTTTCAGTGTTATCATCTTCTGTCGACTGATGTGTCTCCGTGTCAGAAGTATGATTGTCGGATACCAATGCTGTTTGAGAAAATAAGATAGCTACAGCAGCCACTATACCTAGTGTTAAGGCAAGTCCTTCTTTTATTATTGCTGTATTTATCAGTTTTCTCATAAGATGGCCACAAATGTAGCGATTCTCAGTTATAAAACAAGATTGCTATTGTGTATTAAGCTTTGATTTTAGGAAACCCACCAAAACTTCTAAAGCGTTCTCAACGTGATCGTTATTCGGAATTATCAGGTCAGCTTTATGTCTCAAAGGCTCAAGGTATTTATCATAACTAGGCATTACGTGCTTCTCAAATCGATACAATACATCATCAAGATCATAACCTCTCTCAACTTTATCTCTGATAATTCTACGCTTTAGCTTTATATGATCCTTGGCATCTATAAATAGCTTGAGATCCAACATTTTCTCAACTTCAGGATAGTGCATCACGAAAAGCCCCTCTATAACAACTATTTTAGCTGCATTGAACTTGAGCATTTTGGGTGTTACATCAGGGTTGTTGA
The DNA here is from genome assembly GCA_039970995.1 of Fulvivirga sp. GTDB lineage: Bacteria > Bacteroidota > Bacteroidia > Cytophagales > Cyclobacteriaceae > Fulvivirga. The sequence continues at coordinate 162,141 of JBDVKW010000003.1, read as the reverse complement.
ATGTGTACTCTAAGCGCTCAAACCCTTCGCCTGATTTGAGTTTAGCTACATCAACGGAGAGTTCGCCTGCATTTATTGATTTTGGGGTATCAAAATTTTTAACACCATTTTCATCCCGTAGCTGCTCCTCTCGAGGTAGATAATAATTATCCTGCGATAGCAGGCATATTTCATCCTTACCGAATTGATCAAGAAGGCTATTTAAGAAAAAGGTCTTTCCTGAGCCACTGCCACCGGTTATGCCAATCAAATAGGGTTTCATCTACTGAAAATGTGTTTGAATATACTTAACTAATTTTTTTACTGCTTCCCCTCTATGACTTACACTATTTTTTTCATCGGCAGTCATCTCAGCAAAACTTTTATCAAAGCCTTTTGGCACAAATATCGGATCGTAGCCAAACCCTTTCTCTCCTTTTTTTTCTGTAAGAATGGTTCCCTTAACTACCCCCTCAAACTGTTTTACTTTTTTGTCATACATAAAAGTAATAACCGTTCTAAATTGAGCTGACCGATCCTTAATGTCACTCATTTTTTCCAGCAACAATTTCATGTTGGCCTCTGAATCGTGATGAATGCCGGCATATCTTGCTGAATACACCCCCGGCTCACCATCTAATGCAAATACTTCAAGGCCTGTATCATCTGAAAAGCAATTGATTTTATAATTATCTCGTACAAATTCAGCTTTTTGATGAGAGTTGCCTTCCAATGTTTTTTGATCTTCGGGCAAATCACCAGTATGCCCAATATCAGACAAACTCAAAATCTGAAAATCAGGGAGTAAATCCCTGATTTCCTTTAATTTGTTTTGGTTATTTGTTGCGAAGCAGATTTCCATTAAAGTTGGCTTTATTGAACCTGCAGTAAATCGATCTCGAAAATCAAATTAGCATTTGGTGGGACATTATTGCCTGCACCAGCTTGACCATACCCATACACGGATGGTATAAATAAGGTTATACTCCCGCCTGCATTGACCAAGGGAATCCCTATTTGCCAACCTGTAATTAGATTAGATAAAGGAAAAGTTACAGGGTTATTCGATTCATCAAAAACTGATCCGTCTGATATCAAAGACCCTTTATAATTAACTGATACCGCATTACATAGATTTGGTTGTACGCCATTACCAAAACTATCAATTACGTACCTCAAGCCAGAATCATGAACCTCTGCTGTAATATTATTATCAGACAAATAGTTGTCTATGGCCTCAATATCTTTATCTAGTTGGGTTTGATTGACAGACAGGTTCGGTGTTAAACCACATGTAAAAGCTTCACTATCATCAGGAAGACAACCAGAAAAAGCCAATAGCCCCACAGAAACGGCTGCAAGGCTAATATTTTTAAGTATTTTATTCACCTTTTTCAACACTTACAAGCTCTACATCAAAAACAAGTATTGAATTAGGTCCGATCTCTGCACTTCTTGCTCTAGGACCATAGGCTAAAGGTGAAGGTACATATAGTGTAGCTTTACCACCTTCACTCAAATATGTTAAACCTTCATCCCATCCTTTGATAACTGTACCAGCTCCGAGTTTAAAACCATAAGGCTTATATTCTCTTTGTTCGTTATACAATCCTTTTTCTCTTGCAATGTCTTCATAGCTGGTATCAAAATAAGGGCCATTTAAAACATGACCAGCATAGCTTACTTCAACCATATCTCCAGTTTCAGCAGTTTCACCGTTGCCTTCTGCTGTAATTACATATCTCAGGCCAGATGGTGCTTCCTGTGCTTCAATATTATTTTCTTCCAAATACTGGTCGATCGCAGCAACATCTTCTTTTAATTGCTCAGCAGCTTTTTCTGCTTGCATTTTCTGCTGCTTAGCCATCATTTCTTGTTGCCAAGCTCTAAGACCAGCCTCATCTAATACTTTTTCAACGCCAATGATAAATTTGAATTGATCATCTGCGTTCACACCTTCTGGTAATTCGGCTTTCCATGTATTTTTAAAGAGGTCATCTGCTATTACAGTAAACTGTACACTATCACCCTCTTTAAAATCAATAAACACTTGCTCAATACTGCCCTCGCTACTCAACCATACAGAATCTTGCTTCTGAATTACCATAGGATAGCCACGTTCTTCTGTATCAATCCAAACAGAATCTCCACCATCTTTGTAGATCATGTTCATGATAAGATACTGGCCATCCGCAGCTGGCTCACCTTCTCCTGAATTAACAACAGTATAAGTAAGGCCTGATGGCGTTTTCTTTTCAGTTGCCGTATTACAAGCAGTAAATCCTACCACAAAAGCCAACAACGCAATAGATTTAGTTAGTTTTATCATCAAATTATTCATTTATTTTTTCAAAAATTGATTTATATATAAGCCTTTACGGCTGGTGTTAATTCTTCAGCATAATCTTTTAAAAGCCCTTCAAATTTTTCGATCGTATTTTCAAGTGACTCATGAGAAATACCCCCAGCTGCATTTTTATGGCCTCCACCACTAAAATGTGCTCTGGCAAATTCATTTACAGAGAAATCACCTATTGATCTGAACGACATTTTCACCGCTTCAGTACGGTCGATAATTACCGCAGCAAATTTAATTCCCTCAATGGATAAGGCATAATTCACAAGACCTTCTGTATCACCTGTTTTTGAGTGAAACTCCTTGAGTTCATCAGCATTTATAGCAAAGTAGGCTGTGTGATACTCATCTATTATTTTAAGCTTCTCATAAAGTGCATAGCCTAAAAACTTGACTCTATTGACTGAGTTCGTATCATAAACGAGCTTAGACACTTTTGATGTATCTGCACCATGACCAATCAATCGCGCACAAACCATAAATACATTTTCAGTCGTATTTGGGTGCTTGAAGCTTCCTGTATCCGTCATGATACCTGCATAAAGGCTTTCTGCAATATCTTTATCAACAAGTTCCTTTTCTCCTAATTGACAAATGAGATCATATACAAGCTCTGCTGTAGCGGCCGCATTGGTGCTCCAATGCACAAACTCAGCAAAGTCTTCCGGCTCCAGGTGATGGTCGATAAGTACTTTTTTTGCCTCACTTTTTCGTACTAGTTCCCCCAGCTCATTAATTCTCTTAAGGCTTGAAAAATCAAGGCAAAAGATTAAATCAGCCTGTTCAACTAATGCTTCAGACTCTTTTTCTCTGCCCTGGTTATATATGATCACCTCTTCATTGCCTTTCATCCAGCAAAGAAATTGGGCATAGTCTGTTGGTGTAATTACTGTTACATCATGCCCTTTTTTCTTTAAGAACCCCGCTAAGCCCAGCGATGAACCTAAGGCATCTGCATCGGGTTTGTGGTGCGTGGTGATTACAACTTTTTGGGGAGTGCTTATTAGTGATTTAAATGCTTCTAAATTCTGCATTAGCTCTATTTCGCGCCTTGCTTTTAGCAAAGTGGTCGGTTTGATAAACGGCAAAATTGATAATAAATAACTCAATTACAAAATACCCTCTGAGTTTAAAGATGAATTCAGAAGATGATTCCATTTAAAGAATAATCTTCTATTTTTGCGGCAAAATTAAAAAATCATCAAAAATATGGCTGGAAAAAGAACATTTACCATGATAAAACCAGATGCTGTAGGCGCTGGTAATACAGGAGCAATTACTAAAATGATCGAAGAAGCAGGTTTCAAAATCATTGCTATGAAGAAAACTGCTTTAACAAAGGAGCGTGCAGGTCAGTTTTATGCAGTGCATAAAGAAAGACCTTTTTACAATGATCTTACTACTTATATGTCATCTGGAGCTATAATTCCTATGATATTAGAAAAAGACAATGCAGTTGAGGACTTCAGAAAACTCATTGGAGCTACTAATCCAAAAGAAGCTGCTGAAGGTACGATAAGAGCATTATTTGCAGAATCTATAGAAGCAAACGCTATCCACGGTTCTGACTCTGATGAAAATGCACAGATTGAAGGAAGCTTTTTCTTTGCTGAAACTGAGAAATACTAAGTTTTAACAAATAATGAGCGTCTTATAGTGAAAACTGTAAGACGCTATTTTTATAATTTGATACAGACATTTTTAGGTTCTGTAAAAAACCTAAGCGCTTCCCACCCGCCTTCTCTGCCAACACCTGATTGTTTCATTCCTCCAAAAGGTGTACGTAGATCTCTGAGAAGCCAACAATTAACCCAAACAATTCCACTTTTGAGCTGATGCGCCACATGGTGAGCAGTATTAAGATTTTCTGTCCAGATTGTGGCAGACAGCCCGTAGGCCGTACTATTGGCAAACTCAATAGCGTCTTTTTGTTTTTTAAATGGCATTATAGTCACTACAGGGCCGAAAATCTCTTCCTGATTTGTTCTGCAATTGTGAGGTAGGCCCGTAATAACTGTAGGTTGTAAGAAATAGCCGTTTTCACACCTTCCGTTTACTTTCACACGATTTCCCCCAGATGCTATTCTTCCACCTTCCTCTTGAGCCAATGCTATATAAGAAAGTACCTTCTCCATATGCTGCTCTGATACAACCGCTCCTATATTGGTATCCTCTGCCTCGGGATCACCGATTTTGAGTTTATTTACCTTTTCCAGGAATTTCTCAACAAAACCGTCATATGCACTTTCTTCAACAAGTATGCGAGACCCACAGAGACAAATTTGACCCTGGTTTGCAAATGATGATTTCACCGATGTGCTTACAGCTTTTTCCATATCAGCATCTGCAAAAACAATATTTGGGTTTTTACCGCCTAACTCCAATGATAGTTTTTTAAACATTGGAGCCGCAGTAGCTGCTATATTTTTACCCGTTGCGGTTCCACCGGTAAATGAAATCAAAGGCACCTCAGGGTGCTCTACTATAGCTTGACCAACTTTATGACCCAGCCCATGCACAATATTTAACACCCCTTTTGGTAAACCCGCTTCAATACACAACTCTGAAAATAAGTAAGCTGTCAACGGTGTGATTTCAGAAGGTTTGGCAATTACACAATTACCTGCAGCCAAAGCGGGAGCTATTTTCCAGGTAAATAGATATAATGGCAGATTCCAGGGAGAAATGCACCCAACCAAACCAACAGGTCTTCTTAAAGTATAATTGATGGCTCCCTCTTCCATATAATGCGAGTCAGAAGCAAAATGCTGAATACCAGAAGCAAAAAAACGAAGGTTGGCACTCGCACGAGGTATATCAACGCTGGCTGCAAGCTTTACCGGTTTGCCGTTATCTCTGGATTCAGCTTGAGATAGTCGATCAAGATTTTGATCGGTCAACTCAGCAATTTTATTCATTATCTCGGCCCGCTTGGCAGCCGGTGTATCAGACCAACCATGAAAAGCATTTTTCGCAGCCTTTACAGCCTGCTCTACGTCACTGGAATCTGAATCAGGAATTTGGCTATACACCTTACCTTCTGCTGGATTGTAGTTGTCCAGATACTTTCCTGACTTTGGTTCAACTAACTCTCCGTTTATATAGTTCTGTATTTTTTGCATATTCAATTTTACTTACCGAGTCACTTCGAGTCTCGATGAGTAGTTATCAGTAATTTAACATTTCTCCCTCATTATATACTCTCACATTCAGATAGTCTAATAAACTCATCCACATCTTTTGGTATTTCTAAAAAATCATAAGCTAAACTCTTGTTGCAAAGGGTTCCGTCTCTCAAACCTGCATAATCTATATATGAGGAAAAAATCCATTCATCCATGGTCTTAACCAAATTTGCTGTAACCGGATTCTGGTGAATATAATGGAAACAAATAAATGGATAATTACGATCTCTATTTTCTAATAATTTAGCTCGTGTGGACTGTTGAAAAAGCGACCCCGTTCTATTGTACTTCTTGTTTATGGCTCGTGTATAAGATCTAAGTATGATAGCGATCGCATCGGTTATTTGCTTTGATAATTCACCGGGTGACTCTGAGTCACCCGGTGAATCAGGCACATATACCATAAAATGAAAATGGTTGGGCATCAAACAATACGAGACAACCTTTATAAGTGGACTTAAATGGTCTCTTACCTTTTTTAGAAAGAAAATAAAATTACCTTCTGTAAAGAAAATAGGCTGACTATTATTACCTCTATTATAAACATGATAGAATTGTCCTCTTTGAAAATCCATAACTATTGCACAAGATACTCAGAGTGATCCGATGAGTTTTACAAACAGCTCAACCTGCCGCCATCTACCGGTACATTTATTCCGTTGATATAACCCGCAGCAGGACTGGCTAAAAACGCAGCCGCATTGGCGATTTCCTTAGCCTCCGCAAACCTATTTGCAGGAATCTGAGACAGCATAGCTTGTTTTACTTCGTCCTCCTTTTCCCCAGTCTTTTCCGCTTTATTCTTAATAATAGAAGTCAGACGGGCAGTCATCGTTGCTCCTGGTAAAACATTATTTACCGTAATACCATCAGCCGCAAGCTCATTTGCTAGTGTTTTAGCCCAGTTAGCCACTGCTCCTCTCACGGTATTGGATACTCCTAGGCCTTTAAGGGGAGCCTTTACCGAAGTAGAAATAATGTTGATTATTCTACCATAGCCTGCCTTTTTCATAAATGGAATGGCTGCCTTTGCCAAAATTTGATTGCAGACCAAGTGTTGCTTAAACGCCTGAACGAAATCATCTGTATCAGCAGTAGATGCTGGGCCTCCTGCAGGGCCACCAGTGTTATTAATTAGAATTTCAACATTATTTTCCTTGATCAGATACTGATCTATAACCGTTCGTAATCGTTCTTCATCGGAGAAATCAACACAGATATAATGGTGCTTTTGGCTATCAGAATAAGGTAACTCATCTAGTACTTCTTGCAACTTCAGTTCATTTCTCGCCAGCAAAGTAATGCTAGCCCCCATTTCAGCAAGTTCATTTGCAATAGCCCTGCCTATACCTTGCGTGCTTCCACACACCAATGCTCTTTTTCCCTTGAGGTTTAAATCCATTTTAATATTTTAAACTGTTTGAATCATTCAAATTTCGCTAAATTTATAAACAAATAAACAAAACACTCATATGGGCATCAAAAGACCTTTCAACCTTCAAAAATGGATAGAAGATAATCGTGATTTACTAAAACCCCCTGTTGGAAACAAAAACCTGTATACGGATGCAGGTGACTATATCGTAATGATTGTTGGTGGCCCAAATGCTCGCAAAGACTACCACTACAACGAAACGGAAGAATTATTTTATCAGCTTGAAGGTGAGATTTTGGTGAAAATTCAAGAAGATGGAAAAGCTGTAGATGTACCCATCAAAGCTGGGGACATGTATTTGCATCCGGCAAAAGTACCGCACTCACCTATAAGACCAGCAGGGTCCGTTGGGCTGGTTATTGAGAGAAAAAGAGAAAAGAATCACACGGATGGATTGCAGTGGTATTGTGATAAATGTAACAACATGCTTCACGATACATACTTTCATCTTACTAATATAGAAAAAGACTTCTTACCTCGATTCAAAGAATTTTATACTTCAGAGGATAAGCGAACATGCAGTAATTGCGGGCATGTAATGGAGGTTGATGATCGATTTGTTTAATCAATGATTAACAAATGCTGTATTGACTCTCCCATTGGACCATTAACCATTACGGCAAATGATCAATCAGTTATCAGCATAGAATTTAAAGGATCCGACCAAAGAGAAACTTCGAGCCCACTAATACAACTCTGTATTGATGAGCTATCGGCTTACTTTAACGGGGGTCTTAGCGAATTCACCGTACCTATAGAGCTCTCAGGTACGCCATTTCAAAATAAAGTCTGGCAAGCCCTTACCGAAATCCCATTCGGCACTTCGATAAGTTACTCTGAACTAGCAATAAAGCTAGGTGATCTAAAATGTATAAGAGCTGCAGGTACAGCAAATGGTAAAAATAAAATTCCGATAATTATCCCTTGTCATAGAGTAATTGGCAAAGATGGTAGCCTGGTTGGTTTTAGCGGTGGCATCGATAAGAAGAAGTGGTTGTTAAAACATGAAGGTATTATCAGGGGTGAACAGATTGAAATTTTTGCCTAATATTGAGCAAATTAGTTTTTTATGCAGTTTGAGAATTCTTTAGCGTACGCCAGGCAGTTAGACGAAAAAGACCCTTTAAAAGATTATAGAAATCACTTTCACATCCCTCAAATCAATGGGAAAGATGCCTTGTATTTTACAGGCAACTCGCTTGGTCTTCAGCCAAAAAGTGTAAGCCAATTTATTAATGAAGAACTGGAAGATTGGGCAAATCTAGGTGTCGAAGGGCATTTTCATGCTAAAAAAAGGCCTTGGTTTCACTATCATAAATTTAGTAAAAAAGTGCTTGGTGGCATCTTAGGAGCCAAACCGCTTGAGGTCGTTTCGATGAACAACCTTACGTCAAACCTGCATTTAATGATGGTTTCATTCTTCAGGCCAACCAATAAAAGGTACAAAATCATGATTGAGAAAGGTGCCTTTCCGTCTGATCAATATGCTGTAGAAAGTCAGATAAAATTTCATGGGCTTGACTATGAAAAATCACTTATTGAAGTTGCTCCCAGAGAGGGTGAACACACTTTGAGAACTGAAGATATTATTGCTCAAATCAAGGAACATGGTGATTCTCTCGCATTAGTATTATTTAGTGGAGTACAATATTATACCGGCCAGTTCTTCGACATAGAGCATATCACTAACGCATCTCATGAAGTTGGTGCCTATGCCGGCTTCGACTTAGCTCATGCTGCCGGTAATGTAAAACTAGAACTACATAAACACAATGTTGATTTTGCTGTTTGGTGTAGTTACAAATACCTCAACTCTGGCCCAGGAGGAGTAAGCGGCATTTTTGTGCATGAAAAACATAGCAAAAACTCTGACTTGCCACGATTTGCCGGATGGTGGGGACATAATGAAGACGAGCGATTTAAGATGGAAAAAGGCTTTGAGCCAATGGAAGGAGCAGATGGATGGCAGTTGAGTAATGTAAATGTACTTTCCAGCGCTGCACACCTCGCCTCGTTAGAAATATTTGAAAAAGCCACCATGGAGGCTCTTCAAACCAAAAGCAGGCAGCTTACCGGCTTTTTGTGGTTTTTACTAAAGGAATTAAACAAAGATCATCAAAGAGTAGAGGTTATTACTCCTGAAGATGAGCGGCAACGAGGCTGTCAATTGTCTTTGTTTGTTAAAAACAATGGCAAAGCTGTCTTTAAAGCATTGAGTACCGCAGGAGTAGTTGCTGATTGGAGAGAACCGAATGTGATAAGAATAGCACCGGTACCACTCTACAATACTTTTGAGGATGTTTATCATTTTTATGAAATTTTGGATAAAGCCATAGATTAAACATGTCTGTAGTTAAAAATATTTCCATTGCAGGAGCCGGATTAGTAGGCTCACTTATGGCCATTTACTTAGCCAAGAGAGGCTACAAAGTCACTATTTTCGAAAAAAGAAAAGATATGAGGCTTGCTGGTGCCGAAGGTGGCCGGTCCATTAACCTGGCGCTTAGCAATAGAGGTTGGTGGCCTCTAAAAGAGGTCGGTATAGATCATTTAGTTGAAAAAATGATCATCCCCATGCGGGGTAGAATGATGCATGATGAAGAAGGATTTTTAACCTTTCAGCCCTATGGTCGTGAGGGACAGGCCATAAACTCTATTTCACGTGGCGGGCTCAATGCACTCCTCATGGACCAGGCAGAAGAGGCAGGAGTAGTAATTAAATTTGATCATAGTTGTGTCGGTATAAATTTTGAAGAAAGCATACTTTACTTCGAAAAAGATGGTAAACGTGAGCGAGTGAAAAGTGATCTCATTATTGGAGCTGATGGTGCTTTTTCAGTTGTAAGACGATTGATGCAGCGTACAGATCGATTTAATTTCTCACAGCATTACATAGAGCATGGTTACAAAGAATTGACCATTCCTCCGGGCATGGGTGGCAGTTTCGGTTTAGAAAAGCATGCGTTGCATATTTGGCCAAGAGGTAATTATATGCTCATTGCGCTGCCAAATCAGGATGGAAGTTTTACATGTACACTTTTCTTCCCGTTTGAGGGCAAGCCATCATTTGAAAGCTTACAAACAGACGATCAGATACAGCAATTTTTTGAAGAGAATTTCCCTGATACCATCAGGTTGATGCCTACACTCTTAAAAGACTTTCATAGCAACCCTACATCGTCACTAGTTACTATCAAGTGCTTCCCATGGGTGAAAAATAAAACCCTTATCATCGGTGACTCTTCACATGCAATTGTCCCTTTTTATGGTCAGGGTATGAATAGTGGCTTCGAAGATTGTAGAGTACTCAATGCCATGCTGGATGAGTATAACGATAACTGGGACAAATTACTTCCGGCCTATGAGCAAATGCGTAAACCAGATGCTGACGCCATCTCTGATCTCGCTTTACAAAATTTTATTGAAATGAGAGATCTGGTGGCGGACGAAAATTTCCTCCTAAGAAAGAAAATTGAAGCCCGTTTGCACGATCAGTTTCCACAACAATGGATCCCCCTATACTCCATGGTGACATTTCATGAGCAGATGAGATACTCTGACGCACTAGCCAAGGGCAAAATTCAAAAACGAATTATGGATGAGGTAATGGCTTCACCAGACATTCATAAAACCTGCGAAAAGCTAGATTTAGACGAAATTATTAGAAAATTACAAGCCGAGGTTGGCAGTTAGCATCTTATAAGTTTCCAACTCTCGCTCATCCGGATTTTGATCAGACGCAACAAATAACTCCATTGTTTCCTGAACGAAATCCTTGGACGATGGCTGGTCGACAAAATATTCTTTGAGCGCAGCGATAAATTTCTCCTGCCAAATCTCTTTATGCTTGATAAGGTATCTTATCTCTGCTTTATAGATCAGCATAAGATTTTCTTCTTTTTCATCAGTGCCCAAATCATCAGTGGCAAACTCAGTCCCTAGAATTTTAGACAATCTTTTAAGTGTTACCCATTCTTCCTGGTCGAGCAGACCATCACTCATAACAATTAGGCAAGAAGGTAAAAGGTGAGCAATATAAATGAATTGTTCTTTGTTGATATCCAGAAAGCGAACCTGCATATACTCAGTATACAGTTCATCCATTTTTGATTTGGCCATTGATTTAATTTATATAAATAATCTTTTTTTAAATATAGTGATTTTTAGTTATTATCAACCACTTATGAGCTGTTTATACTGATCGTACCTATTTAGAATCTGTTTAACATAGTTAACTGGTTCCTCACCTCTGCAATAACCGGATTCTACAATATCATCTCTAAAAAACTCTGGTTTGGACTTCATCAATAAAAAATACTCAACATTGTCAGCCCAAATAGTTGGCTCGCGATCATACTTTTTGGCTAATTCTCGAGCGTCAACTACATGACCTAAGCCCACATTATAAGAGGCTAAAACAAATTTCTTACGTTCTTCTTCATCATCAATAGTCTTTTTCCACAAACGGTCTAAATACATGAGGTAGTTAATGCCAGCCGTGATACTCTGTTTCGGATCATACAGATTATTAGCACCAAAGCGTTTTCCTGTCTCGGGGATTAGTTGCATCAATCCAACAGCTCCTGCCCAGGATTTTGCATTTGGGTCGAAGCGTGACTCCTGATATATCTGTGAAGCCAACAAGCGCCAATCCCACCCCACCGTATCTGCTGCGGCTTTAATAAGGTCATCATAAGCAGAAATTTTCTCTCCACCCATCGAAGAAAAGTCACTTTTAGCTCTTCTGGCCGAGGCACGATTGTTCTTAAAATATTTGTTATAAATGACATTAAACGTTGGCTCACGTTTTAGATCAACCATCCATTCATTTAATGATTTAACCAATTTAGGTGCATTCTTTCGTACTGCCCACGCGATTTGCTGTGGAAAACTAATAGGCGTTTTTACATCAATATTAGGATAGTATGCCGCGTTTACGAGCGCCACCGACTCATCAGCTACAGTATACTTAAACTCCCCCAACGACACCCTTTTTATCAACTCTTCTGTTTCAGCACTATCTTCTTCCTCGATAATAACTATATCACCACCGATTTCATGTGACAGGTTGTGCAGCCTGTCAACATAAGAAGAACTCTTTCGAACATGTATTTCCTTTCCTACCAACTCAACCTGGTTTCTTACCAATGACTTACTGATTTGGTCTCGTGTCATTTTTGTCCAGTTTTCAGGTTTACGCTGCACAAGTACCTGTCTTGTCGTATAATGGTTATCGGTAAAGGCTACATGCTTTTTTCTTTCCTTAGTTACCGTTAAAGAATATGCGATTACATCACCTTCACCTTTATTCAACATCTCAAAGGCTCTGTCTATACTGCTCGTTAGCTTTACCTGCAGCTCAACCCCAATGTGTTTTGCATATCTCTCTAGCAAATCATACTCGTAGCCCATGGGTTGGCCTTTATAGAGAAAGTAGCCTGTGCTGCTATTATCTACAATGGCGATGATCGAACCGCGAGCTTTAATTTTCTTTAAATCGAAACTTACAGGATCGACCAGCTGCTCAAAACCAGTAGAACTGTCTCTACTCTCATTGCCCCCCTTTCTACATGCAACAGCAATAAACAGCACTAAGAAAAGTATGAAACACTTTCGGATATGTTTATAAAGCCAACCCATAAGATTTAAAATAGACATTATTTTTCACTTAATGAAAGAAAGCCATTAATCCACAATTAACCCATCGCTGTTTTGGCTGTTTTTAGTTAAAATTGCAGTATGGTATTATATAACGTAACAGTTGGAATAGACACGACCATCGAAGATGAATGGCTAACCTGGATGAAAGAAAATCACATACCAGCGGTGATGAAGACAGGAATGTTTGCTGAGTATAAAATATTTAAAGTACTCAATCAGGAAGATGAACATAGCACTTCTTACTCTGTACAATATTTTGCCGAGAGTGTAGATAAAGTAGTCGAATACCTAGATAACCATGCACCTCCATTGGTTCAGGAACACCAACAGAGATTTAAAGACAGACATGTAGCTTTCCGCACATTGTTGCAGCAGGTATAACTCTTTAGCATAAAATATCAGCGGAAAATCGGTAAATACCGCAATTGATCAGACAAAATTTGCCTGCTTTATGAACTATGTTCATCTTAAAAGGATGAATACGTTATTACTCGAGGCAACTGAAGATTCTCCTTACATATTTTTTAACCCTGAAAAAGGTCATTTAAAAATTGAAGGTAGGTCATTAATGGTCGATTCAAATACTTATTTGATGAACATGATCGATTGGCTCCGCAACTATATTATAAATCCACGTCCGTGTAGCATTATAGAATTACACCTGGAGCATATCAACTCAAGGTCTCATAATATGCTTATTTATTTCTTAGGGGAGATCAATAAATATTTTATAATGGGTCATTCTTTCGAAGTGATCTGGATGTATCACGAAGATGATGAATATTTAAAAGACGTTGGTGAGGAGCTCAAAAGTATGTTTGATGTTCCAATTAAAGAATTAGCGCTCACGTAACTCTATACTACAGTTGATCCACTCTCCATCGAGGTGAGCTTTATAATACTTTTCATAAAAATTTATAGCGGGCTCGTTCCAGTCTAGCACTTGCCACATCATTCCTGTACAATTTTCAGCTTTTCCTTTTTTAATAATTTCGTCAAAAAGCAATTTCCCAATCCCTTTGCCGCGGTGATCCTCAGATACTACGAGGTCTTCTAAATACATACGCTTCCCTTTCCAGGTAGAGTAGCGGTAGTAATAAATGGCTATTCCAACAATTTGCTTTTCATCAGATTCTGCCACAAACAAACCATAGATAGGGTTTTCTCCAAAACCATCCCTTTCCATCATTTCAACCGTATTTTCAACCTCATGAGCGGCTTTCTCATATGCTGCCAGCTCAATAATAAGCTTTAATACCTCCGGTAGATCTGTTTTATTGCCTTCACGTATTTTCATTATTGATAGTAATAGAATCGCCAATTGGCGAGTAACCAATTGGCGCAATTTGTTATTGATTTTTCTTAGCAATAGGCGGTATTACATCCATGTTATACCATGCAAATGAATAAATATCAGCCTGTTGCTCAATGGTTTTACTAATCGGAGTACCAGCACCATGGCCGGCATCAGTTTCAATTCTAATTAAAACCGGATTGTCTCCTTCATGCTTTTCCTGCAATGTTGCTGCAAACTTGAAAGAATGCGCTGGCACAACCCTATCATCATGATCAGCAGTAGTTACCATCGTTGCCGGATAGGCAGTACCTTCTTTTAAATTATGAACGGGTGAGTAACCATGTAGATAATCAAACATCTCTTTAGAATCTTCAGATGTTCCGTAATCTGATGCCCAGGCATAGCCAATAGTAAATTTATGATAACGGAGCATATCCATAACTCCCACAGCCGGGAAAGCAACTTTAGCCAGATCAGGTCTTTGCGTCATAGTAGCACCAACAAGCAGTCCTCCATTAGACCCACCAGCAATTGCCAGATAGTCGCTTGATGTATATTTGTTTTCGATCAAATACTCTCCAGCAGCTATAAAATCATCAAATACGTTCTGTTTATTCATTTTGGTCCCCGCCTTGTGCCATTCTTCTCCATACTCACCACCACCTCGTAGGTTAGGTTGAGCATAAATACCCCCATTTTCTAACCAAACAATTCTCGAGGTACTGAAACTTGGTCGCAAACTAATATTGAATCCACCATAAGCGTATAGATATGTCGGATTCTTTCCATTCATTTCTATCCCTTTCTTATAGGTGATAAACATTGGCACCTTTGTACCATCCTTACTGGTATAAAAAACTTGTTCAGTAGTATAATCTTCTGGGTTGAAATCAATTTCTGGCTGTTCATAAAGTGTAGACTCACCAGATTCAATGTCATATTTGAAAATCGTATTTGGATAGGTAAACGAAGTGAAATTATAGTATAGGTGATCTTCATCATTTCTTGCCCCAAAGCCTGTTGCCGTTCCTATTGCCGGCAATTCCACATCTCGAATTAAGTTGCCGTTATAGTCAAACTGCTTTACTGCAGTTTTAGCATCTTCAAGGTAGCTCGCAAATAGATAGCCTCCACCTGAGTTAACAGACAAAACATTTTCAGTTTCAGGAATTACATCAACCCAATTTTCTGGGCTTGGTTGATTCAAGTCCACCTCTACCAATCGGTAATTAGGCGCATCAAGATTTGTATATACCAATACATTGTCGCCTTTACTGTCAACCACATAATGGTCATTGTCTAGATTGTCGATGAGTGTTACAATGCCATTATCAGCGTTGAGGTCCTTTACCATCAATTTATTTCCCGATGTTCCTTCAGACACGGCAATGATTAAGAACCTATTATCTTCAGTTAGGCCTCCTCCAGCCCGTGCCTTTTCATTCTTTGGTTCGTAAACCAGCTGGTCCTGATCTTGTGAGGTGCCTTTTTTATGATAAAATAGCTTACCGTTTTTCACAATACCAGATAGTTCCTCACCTTCTTCTGGTTTTTGATATCTCGTATAGTAAAAGCCTTCATTTTCCTTCCAACTCACCCCACTAAATTTGATGTTTCTTAGCGTATCTTCCACCTGTTCTTTGGTTTCCACATCAATGGTTATTGCTTTTCTCCAGTCAGAGCCACCTTCAGAAATGAGGTAGGTGAACAGTGACCCATCATCTGAAAAAGCTGTTCCACCCAAAGAAATTGTACCATCATCTTTAAAAGTGTTTGGATCGAGAAAAACTTCAGGTGCTGCATCTTCAGAAGTTTTCCTATATAAAACACTTTGATTTTGCAATCCGTCATTTTTGTAAAAATAGATATAATTACCTCTCACAAATGGCGCTGACACTCGCTCGTAATCAAACAATGTTTTGAGTCTATCTTTTATCTGTTCACGAAAAGGAATGTTATTCAAATAAGAGAAAGTAACTTCATTTTGATCAGCAACCCAACTGGCTGTTTCATCAGACCTATCATCTTCTAACCAACGATATGGATCCGGTACTTCAGTACCAAAATAGGTGTCCACAGTATCAACTTTTGCGGTTTCTGGATAAGTCAAATTTTCCTCTTTTTTATCTTCCTGTGGCTGGCACGACAAAATTGTGATTGAAATTCCTACAAATAACGATAATCGCTTCATGATGTTTATATTTTGTATCTTATGTAAGATACCTAATTGTACATCGACACCAGAGACAATAGTGATGGATGGTCAATGTGTTTTACGAATCCAAAAATTAATGTTATGAAAATTGCCTATTTGAATATAATCGGCCTTATAACCGTACTCATAGTCAATGGAATGGCCAATGGATTGCCAATAAATGGCATGACTACTGGTGAGATCTCGGCAATGTATCCCAATCTATTTGTACCAGCCGGAATTACCTTCTCGATATGGGGGTTAATCTATTTATCTCTAATAGGGTTTTGTGTCTATCCTTTTATCTCTAACCAAACTGGTGTTATAAACAGAGTTGGTTACTTGTTTTTACTCACCTGTGCTTTAAATGTAAGCTGGATATTGGTTTGGCATCATCTAATGGTAGGTTTTTCATTAATCATTATGTTGGCATTCCTTATCACCTTACTCTCCATTTACAAGAGATGTAGAGCAGCAGAGCCCACTTCAAGACTTGAAAAATGGCTGGTTTACAAACCTTTTAGTATATATTTTGCATGGATCTGTGTTGCTACTATTGCCAATACAACAGCATTTTTAGTGAGCAAGGGATTTGAGACTCCTTCCCCCGCATTGTGGGCAGTAGCTATGATTATCGCCACTCAACTCCTGGTGTGGGTGGTAAATATAAAATATCACGACATCGCGTACACCCTTGTAGTAATTTGGGCTTTGGTAGGTATTACAATAAAGCAATATTCCTTAGAATATGACATCATACTTTATGCTGCCGTAGCTGGTATCATTTTCAGTACGTTGAACGCCTTTTATTATAGATACCGAGCGGTAGTTAGTTAATCATGTCAAACCCAGTGTAAGGCACTAATACCTCAGGAATTTTAATGCCTTCTGGTGTTTGGTTATTTTCAAGGATGGCCGCCATGATCCTAGGCAATGCCAAAGCACTACCATTCAATGTATGGCACAATTGCTTTTTGTTATTTTCATCTTTATATCGAAGCTTAAGCCTATTTGCCTGGTAGGTCTCAAAATTACTTACCGAACTTACCTCCAACCATTTCTCCTGTGCCGCAGAGTAGACTTCCATATCGAAGGTTTGTGCAGAGGTTATACCCAAGTCACCAGCGCATAAATTAAGCACACGGTATTGTAAGTCTAATTTTTCTAAAAGACTTTGTACGTACTCACACATTTCATTTAGTGTGTCGTAAGACTTATCTGGGTGCTGAACCTGAACAACCTCCACTTTGTCGAACTGATGCAATCTGTTCAGCCCACGCACATGTGCACCCCATGAACCTGCTTCTCGTCTAAAGCATGGAGTAAAACCAACGTGCTTGATTGGCAAATCATCTGATTTTAAGATTACATCCCGATACATATTGGTAATAGGTACCTCTGCAGTTGGAATCAAAAAGAAATTTTCTTCCCCGATTCGATACATCTGACCATCCTTATCTGGCAGCTGGCCTGTACCATACCCAGAATCTTCATTGATCACAATCGGTGGCTGCACTTCCTGATAGCCCTTATTAGTGGCTTCATCTAAAAAGAAGTTGACTAAAGCTCTTTGAAGCCTGGCTCCTTTTCCCTTATAGAAAGGAAAGCCTGCACCTGTAACTTTAACGCCTAGCTCAAAATCGATGATGTCATATCTTTTGATTAGTTCCCAATGTGGAACAGCCTTATCATATAATTGAGGCGTACTTCCATGCTCTTTTACCACCTCATTATGTTCTTCTGAGGCACCTGCAGGCACATTTTCGTTAGGAGCATTTGGAATATTATAAAGCAATTCAAGTAGTTGGTTCTCAAGTTTAGCCTGCTCTTCCCCTAATGTTTTACTTTTTGCTTTCAGCTCAGCACTTTTTGCTTTGACTTCTTCAGCCTCAACTTTTTTTCCTTCTTTCATAAGCATCCCAATTTGTTTTGAGATACTATTGGCCTCAGCTAAAATTTCATCATTGCTACTTTGAGCTGCTTTGCGCTGATCGTCAACCGCTATCACCTCGTTTATCACTTCTGATGCACCAGGAAATGACCTCTTTTCCAATGCTTTGATAATCTTCTCTTTATTCTCTCTTATGGTTGCGACCTGTAGCATACTTGTTTTGTTAAAATCGCTGCAAAATAATGCATTTTTAAAGTAAAAGAGAACTAATTAAAAGCAAGAATCATTAATAATAACTAAATTGTTTGTCTATTGATGTGGGTTAGCATATAATTGCATTATCAAGATAGAGTTATATAAAGCTTAAACATCATTTCCGATAACTTTAAGCTTCTTAATCAATAATCATTCTGAAATAATCACACTTGTTAAAACTCTGGCATTTGAGCATTTCCGCTCTTGTGCAACACACAACATATTATATTCAAAAAAACAACTCAGATTTTCACAATTAAAATTTTATGTACACCATTGAAGAATTAAACTTAAGGCTGCTTTCAGAATTGAAAGACATAGCCGAGGAGCTTGGTTTGAAGAATTACAAAAAACTCACCAAGAAAGAGCTCATCTACCAGATACTCGACCAACAAGCCGTAACTCCTGAAAACGAACTGCCAAAGAAAAAATCTTCTGAGGCAGAATCTAAGCAAAAAAGTAAGCCTCAGCCTCGAAAAAGAGAGAACGTGAAGGACAAAAAAGAAAAGAAAGACGTAGAGAAAAGTTCGGAAGAGCTTCTTGAGTCTTTTGACATCGAAATAGACGAGAGTGTTAAGTCTTTTGATAAAAAAGATCAGAAAGACGAGAAAAAAGACTCCCGCGATAAAAAAGGTGGCAAAGATAACAGCGACAAGGACAACAAAAATCCTAAAGACGATAATCGCAAGCCACCTCGTAAAGACGATAATCGTAAAAAAGACGATAACAGAGGTAACAAAAAGGATGGCAACATCAAGGACTTTGATGGTGTAATCGAAAATGAAGGGGTACTTGAAATCATGCAAGATGGCTATGGTTTCTTACGTTCGTCTGATTACAACTACCTTGCAAGTCCTGACGATATTTACGTATCTCCATCTCAAATCAAACTATTTGGACTTAAAACTGGTGATACAGTAAAAGGTCAAATCAGACCTCCTAAGGAAGGGGAGAAATACTTTGCCTTATTACGAGTAAGTTTTGTTAATGGCAAAACAACAGATGAAATCAGAGATCGTGTTTCATTTGAATATTTAACACCACTTTTCCCTGAAGAGAAAATCAATCTGAGCACAAAGCCTAGCAATTATTCTACCCGAATTCTTGATCTTTTCTCACCAATAGGTAAAGGTCAAAGAGGTATGATTGTAGCGCAGCCTAAAACTGGTAAGACAGTTTTGCTTAAAAATGTCGCTAACGCAATCGCAGAAAATCACCCTGAGTGCTATTTGATTATTTTATTGATCGATGAAAGACCTGAGGAAGTAACGGATATGGCCAGAAGTGTGAAGGCTGAGGTTGTATCGTCAACTTTTGATGAGCAGGCAGATCGCCACGTTAAGGTATCAAGTATGGTACTTGAGAAAGCCAAAAGAATGGTGGAATGTGGTCATGACGTAGTTATCTTACTAGACTCAATCACGAGACTGGCCCGTGCATATAACACAGTAGTACCTTCATCTGGAAAAATTCTTTCTGGTGGTGTTGATGCCAACGCATTGCACAAACCGAAAAGATTCTTTGGTGCTGCTCGTAACGTAGAAAACGGTGGCTCACTGACTATCTTGGCTACTGCTCTTATAGAAACAGGATCTAAAATGGATGAAGTAATCTTTGAAGAATTTAAGGGTACAGGTAACATGGAGCTACAGCTTGATAGAAAGCTTTCTAACAAACGTGTGTACCCTGCCATTGATGTTCCTGCTTCTGGTACAAGAAGAGAAGACTTACTCATGAGCGAAGAAGAAATGCAGCGTGTGTGGATTCTGCGTAAGTTTATGTCTGATATGAACTCTAACGAGTCCATGGATTTCTTACTTACTAAAATGAAAGGCACAAAAAATAACGAAGAGTTTCTAATATCAATGAATGGTTAATTAAAACCTTCAAATTATTAAAAGAGCTACAATCATCTGATTGTAGCTCTTTTTTTTGGTTCATTTAAAAAAGGCATTCGAAGTATTGAACTAAGGACAGTCATTTACGTTCTTCATTGTAACTTATTCTAACTAAATTTGCTTTATGAGCTTATTATTTGAGGATTTCGAAAGCTGGAAAGCGTATTGTAAGGAAAACAAGCTAAAGCTGTATGAACCAGTTTTAGAATATGAGAAAGACCAAAAAAACCGAGGAGAAAAAGAGGTTTGGGATGGTCTGAATAATGCTTTCACCGTGATGAAAGACGCTGTTAAAACAGGTCTGAAAGAAGATATGACCTCCCGGTCTGGCATGATAAATAATGGCGCTAAAAAAGTCTTTCAATATGAAAAAGCGGTGCTTTCCAAGGAATTTCAAAATCTCATTTCAAGAGCTTTAGCAGCTAAAGAAGTGAACTCTTGCATGGGTCGTGTAGTAGCTGCCCCAACAGCCGGGGCTTCAGGAATTCTTCCGGGCACGCTCTATACATTGCAGGAAATTCATGATATACCTGATAAGAAAATCTTAGAAGGACTCTTAGTTGGTGCTGGTATTGCACTGATTATTGAGAAAAAAGCCTCACTAGCTGGTGCTGTTGGCGGCTGCCAGGCAGAAACCGGGAGTGCTGCTGCAATGGCATCCGGAGCAATTGTATATTGCTTAGACGGGGATATTGATCAAATATTTAATGCGGTAGCCATAACAATTCAGTGTATGCTTGGTCTGGTCTGCGACCCTGTTGCTGGTTTAGTAGAAGTTCCATGTGTTGTGAGAAATGCAAGTGCTGCTGCAATTGCCAACTCATCGGCACAAATGGCATTGGCAAACTTAAGTGGTGTTATTCCTGTAGACGAATGTGTCGAGGCCATGGGTGAAGTAGGTTCAAGTATGGAAAGCAGATATAAAGAAACTGCCATGGGAGGTTTGGCTGCAACAAAAACAGGCCAAAGTATTTCTAAAAAAGTGCTTATACAGGATATAGAAATTCTGCCAGATGAAGACGAGGAGTCTAACTAACCACAAAATCAGGTAAAATGCGTGGGCCAAACAGATAAATCGCTCCTGAAAAAATAACGGCCCAAATAGTAGCCCAAATGAACATCCAGGTGATGATTCTACCTCGTGGACTACCAAAACTAGTCAGTAGAATCGTACCTCCAATTGGTGTAAATAATAGCGGAGTTAGAAAAGTTACTCCAATGAGGCCGTATTTCTTCCAGATAAAAACAAACCTCCTGTTTCTCTTTGTAAACACTTTTTTTCGCTTGAAAAACCTCTTCAACACCTTCTCACGAAGTATTCGCCCAAGAAAAGTAAAAAGTAAAACGCTACTCATAGTTCCAGAGACTGTAACCAACACTGTCCCCACAAAACTAAACCCACTGGCGTACCCTAATGTTGGACCGGCAATGAATTTTAGCATGGTCAGTAAGTAGACCGTTAAAATTTTCACTATTTCTTCAATCATATTTAAGAGATCACAGTATATGTGTAGTAAACATATATTGAGAGGAGAATAATCCCGGATACTCTTGTCATCAGACGCTTATAGAGCATCATAGGAAGTATTATGAGTGTTACACCAAGCATTGCCACCATATCATGCTGAATAATCTCTTCACTTACATGAATGTTTTTTATAATGCTGGTAATACCCAAAATGGAGAGGATATTAAAAATATTTGATCCCATTAAATTGCCAAGGGCCAAATCTGTTTCTTTTTTAATCGAAGCCACGATAGCTGTTACCAATTCTGGCAAACTGGTACCTAACGCCAATACTGTAATGCCAATAACACGTTCGCTCACACCAAGAAATGAAGCCAGGTCCTTGGCTCCACCGACAAACCAGTCTGCGCCAAAGTAAAGTCCTGCACAGCCACCTAGGATATAAATAATATCCGTACCTGTTTTAGAGCCTTCATCAGGTAAATCAAGGTCTTCTTCAAGAGCACGTAAAGCTTTTGTTTCTCTTCTTGATCTTCTAATAATATAGAACGTGTAAGTAGCAAGCAAAGCAATGAACACAATGCCTTCGATGGTATCAATTAACGGAGTTTCTTCCTTTACAATGAAGTACAGTAAAAGTGAACTACCCATTGTTACAGGCCAATCAATTTTTATAGAATCTGATTGCACTTTTATTGAGCCAATTATGGCAGTCACACCCAATACCAGCGCAAGGTTACAAATGTTTGATCCTACTACATTGCCCATGGTCATGTCTGGGCTGCCATCTAATGCCGCGTTTATGCTTATCAACAGCTCAGGTGCCGATGTACCAAACGCCACTATAGTAAGCCCAACAACCAATGGTGAAATATGTGCTCTTAAAGCTACGGCTGATGCTCCTCTTACCAGGAAATCTCCCCCCAGGATAAGCACAAAAAGTCCAACTATGAGCATCAAAATGTTTACAAGCATAAACTCTATTTTTTCTCCCCAAAACTTAAATCCCCGGCATCGCCTAAGCCAGGAACTATATAGGCATTTTCGTCAAGATTAGAATCAAGAGAATACACCCAAATCGTATGGTTAGATTTTAAAGACTGCGAAATATAATCAATTCCCTCAGGTGCAGCAACTACTGAGGCTATGTGAATGTGTTTTGGATTGCCTTTTTTTGATATTTTTTCAATTGTTTTCTTTAAAGATTTACCCGTTGCCAACATAGGATCTACTATAATCACCGTCCTACTGGCTATAGATGGTACGGCCAAATAATCTAAATTAACAGAAATTTCTCCGGCCTCTTCCCTGTATGCACCCACAAATCCGCCATCGGCCTGATCAAAAATTGACATAAAACCGTCATGAAATGGTAACGCTGCCCTTAGGATACCAATTATTACCGGTTGATCAGAAACTAAGTTAACATTTGTTTTTCCGAGTGGAGTTGCAACTTCTTTAGGCTGATATTCGAGTGATTTAGATATTTCATAGGCCATAATCGCGCCAAGCCTTTTTAAATTATTCCTAAACTTTCCACGATCAATTTGGATATCTTTGTCTCTCATTTCGAGCAGAAAATGATTGGCAGCAGAATTAGTCTTGTCGAGAATATTGATCATGAAAAAATAGGTCGAAGCACCAACAGTAAGTCTTTCAATTTTAAAATTTCAATTTAAAGAAAAAATATTTACATCCATTTTTTTGAAGCAAGAATATTTATTGAATCATAAAGAATCATGCATTTATTAAATCAACTTTGTGCGACACATGCCCCCTCAGGTGAAGAGTACAACCTGAAAAAATTCATCATTGAATATGTTGAAAATAATAAAAACGATTGGACCACAAAGCCTGAAATTATTGAGGGAGATGCATTACAAGATTGTTTGATACTCAAATTTGGAAATCCTACAACAGCAGTTTTTGCACATATGGATTCCGTAGGTTTTACAGTTCGTTACCAAAACCAACTCGTGCCTATTGGCGGCCCTGAGGCCCAACCGGGTTACAAGTTAGTGGGTAGCGATACATTAGGCGAAATCGAATGTGAACTGGAGGTTAGTAAGGATGATCAATTATTTTACAAATTCGGACGACCTATAAATACTGGTACCTCCTTAAGTTTTAAATGTGATTTTAGAGAAGATGACGACTATGTCACCTCTTGTTACATGGACAATCGACTAGGTGTCTATGCAGCACTGAAGGTTGCCGAGACTTTAGAAAATGGAGTTTTGGTTTTCAGCGCATGGGAAGAGCATGGCGGTGGATCAGTTCCCTTCCTGGCCAAATACATCTATGACAACTGGAAAATAAAACAAGCGTTGGTAGCAGACATCACATGGGTGACAGATGGTGTGCACCCGGGTGATGGTGTTGTTATCTCTATGAGAGATCATAACATTCCACGTCAGTCATTTATCAGAAAAATAATTGGCCTGGCAAATGAGTCACAGATACCGTTCCAGCTAGAAGTTGAAGCTTCCGGATCGAGTGATGGACGTGAATTACAACACAGCCCATATCCGTTTGACTGGTGTTTTATTGGAGCTCCGGAACAAAACGTACACTCTCCGAATGAAAAAGTGCATAAAAAAGATATTGAGAGCATGATCTCACTATATCAATACCTTATGACCAAATTGTAATTCAACTTAAGGCATTCAAAATTTAATCTATATATTTGCAAGCCTTTTGTGACACAAGAGGCATTTTTATTTTATAACCCAATGATTGTCAAAGACAAAGAATTTGTAAAGTACATTTCCAGCGAGGAGCTTACACAAAAAATAAAAGTGCTAGCCGATGGAATCAATAAGGAGTACAAGGAGAAAAAGCCTCTATTTGTTGCCATCCTTAATGGCTCTTTTATGTTTGCCGCTGATCTAATGAAAGAAATAGCAATTGATTCTGAAATTTCTTTTGTTAAAGTCGCCTCCTATGAAGAGATGGAAAGCACCGGTAATGTCAAACAATTGATAGGCCTTAATGAAAACATTTTTAACAAAGATGTTATCATTATAGAAGACATTATAGACACTGGTAGAACGATAGTTAAAATCCTTGAGGAATTTAAATCGCTTGGTGCAAGCAGTGTCGAAGTAGTCACTTTACTTCAAAAGCCTAAATCGGCTGAAGTTAAAGATCAGCTGAAGTACATCGGCTTCGAAATACCTGACAAATTTGTGGTCGGATACGGCCTTGACTATGACGGATTAGGAAGAAACTTGAAAGACATTTACCAACTCAAGGCCTAATCAGGTATTTCACTTATATTTAGACCCTTAAAATTATTGCGATGTTAAATATTGTGTTATTTGGCCCTCCGGGCGCAGGAAAAGGAACTCAAAGCGAAAAGCTTATAAATAAATATAACCTTACTCACATTTCTACTGGTGACTTATTTAGAAAACACCTTGGAGAAGGTACTGAATTAGGCAAACTGGCTCAAAAATACATGGACGATGGCTTTCTTGTGCCTGATGAGGTAGTTATTGGGATGGTAGATGAGAAAATCAAAGCATCTAAAGATGTAAACGGGTTCATTTTTGATGGATTTCCACGAACAGTAAACCAGGCTGAAGCTTTAGATAGACTTATGGAGAGCAAAGGGAATCCTATTTCAGGTATGATTTCACTTGAAGTTCCATTCGAAGAATTGAAAAAACGTCTGTTAGAAAGAGGCAAAGTTTCTGGAAGGGCTGACGACCAAAGTGAAGAAAAAATTGATAATCGTATCAAAGTTTATCAGGATGAAACCATGCCTGTTGCCAAGTATTACCAAAAGCAAAATAAACTGCAGACCATCAACGGTGTGGGATCGATAGATGATATCTTTCAAAAGATTTGCGCAGTCATTGATGGGCTTGTAGTAAATAATAACTAATACATGTCCACCTCCAACTTTATAGATTACGTTAAGTTTTGCTCAAGATCTGGAGCTGGAGGGCCGGGTTCCGTACATCTCAGAAGGGAAAAACATGTGCCAAAAGGTGGTCCTGACGGTGGAAATGGTGGCCGTGGCGGACATATCATCTTAAAAGGCAGTTCACAACTGTGGACATTGCTACACCTGAAGTATAAGAAGCACGTAATTGCAGAGAATGGTAAGCCTGGCGAAGGAGGTAAAAGATCAGGTGCTGAAGGCAAAGATATCATCCTTGAAGTTCCACTAGGTACAGTGGCCAGAAATGCCGAAACCAATGAAAAGCTGTTTGAAATTACAGCTGAAGGCGAAGAGCAAGTGCTTACAGAAGGCGGTCGAGGCGGCCTTGGAAATGAAAATTTCAAAACATCTACATTACAAACACCCAGATTTGCCCAACCTGGCGAACCAGGTAAGGAAGAGTGGATTATCCTCGAACTTAAACTGTTGGCTGATGTGGGTCTGGTAGGCTTTCCAAATGCAGGAAAATCAACCTTACTATCTGTTCTATCGGCAGCCAAACCTGAAATAGCTGACTATCCATTTACCACACTTACACCAAACCTTGGAGTTGTGGCCTACCGAGATTATAAATCATTTGTAATGGCCGATATCCCTGGTATTATTGAAGGGGCTGCCGAAGGCAAGGGGTTAGGTACCAGATTTCTAAGGCATATTGAGAGAAATGCTGTACTTCTTTTTCTAATCCCAGCTGATGCGGAGGATATAAAGAAGGAATATGAGATTCTGCTAGGTGAACTAAAGCAATACAATCCGGAGTTACTGGACAAAGATCGAATTTTGGCAATTTCTAAAAGCGATATGCTTGATGAAGAGCTCATGAATGAAATGAAAGACGAGCTGCCTGAGGGTATAAAATCCCTTTTTATTTCTTCTGTAACCCAGCAGGGCCTCACTGACCTCAAAGATCAGTTGTGGAAAATCCTAAATAAATAATGTCATTTTGACATGTAGCCCCCACTTGGCAAAGTAATTGTCACCCCAATAGAGAACTATTAAAATAAGTAAGTCAAGACTGTAATGAAAAAAGATAATATTGACGAAAAAGACGTGAAAGACGCTAAAGAAGGCAATATTGACGCTGCTGAAATGGGAGAAACTCCCGAAAATAGCGAAGAAATAAAAGAGCAAGTTGAGGAAAGTGCTAAAGACAAAGACAATGAAGATGAAGAATTGTCGGAAGAGCAAAAAGAACTTGAAAAACTCAAAGACGAATTGTCAGAAAGTAAAGACAAGTATTTAAGGTTATATTCTGAGTTTGATAATTTCAGAAGAAGAACTGCTAAAGAAAAGCTCGATATGGTGCAGACGGCTAATGAAGATCTTATGTCTGAGTTACTGCCTGTTGTCGATGACTTCGAGCGAGCGATAAAAACTTTTGATGAAAAAGACTCAGACATAAAAGCCGTGAAAGACGGTGTAGAGCTTATTTACAACAAGTTTAATAAAGCACTCGAGAGAAAAGGACTTACCGTGATGGAAGGTAAGGAGGGTATGGATTTTGATCCCGAGCTCCACGAAGCAATCACTCAAATACCAGCACCAAAGCCTAAGTTAAAAGGTAAAGTGGTGGATGTTATTGAGAAAGGATACTTATTAAAAGAAAAGGTTATCCGTTATGCCAAAGTGGTAATTGGGAGTTAAGAAAAAATAAAAGGAATGGCAAAGAGAGATTATTACGAAGTTTTAGGTGTTGACAAATCTGCATCGGCAGAGGAGATAAAAAAAGCATACCGAAAAACTGCAATAAAATATCATCCGGATAAAAACCCTGAAGATGCTGAAGCGGAAGAGAAATTTAAAGAAGCTGCTGAAGCATACGAGGTACTAAAAGATCCACAGAAAAAGCAGCGCTACGATCAATTTGGTCATGCCGGCATGAATGGCGGTGGCTTTGGTGGAGGAGGTATGAATATGGACGATATCTTCTCTCAGTTTGGTGATATTTTTGGTGGCGGTGGCAGCCCTTTTGATAGCTTCTTTGGAGGCGGTGGTGGCCGTGGCCGAAGACAACGAAGAGGGTCAAACTTGCGCATAAAACTTAGCCTTACGCTAAAAGAAATTGCAGAAGGCGTTGAGAAAAAAATCAAAGTCAACCGACTGGTAAAAGCTGATGGTGTCACTTTCAAAACCTGTAGTACTTGCCAGGGAGCTGGTCAGGTAAGAAAAGCTGTAAATACCATGTTAGGACAAATGGTATCTACCAGTACTTGCCCAACGTGTAATGGCTCGGGTCAGATTATAGATCACAGGCCTCCAGGCGTTGACAACAGCGGTCTACAGCCAAAAGAAGAAGTGATAAGCGTTAAAATACCTGGCGGTGTAGCCGATGGTATGCAGCTTTCAATGTCTGGTAAAGGTAATGAAGCTCCGGGTGGTGGCCCTGCAGGTGACTTACTCATTGTTATAGAAGAAAAAGGCGATGACTTACTCGTTCGTGATGGTAACAATGTGGTGTATGACCTTTATATAAGCTTTGTTGATGCAGCACTTGGCGCTCAGGTTGAAGTTCCAACCATTTCAAGCCAGGTAAGAATTAAAGTCGAGCCCGGTACACAAAGTGGAAAAATACTCAGACTGCGCGGAAAAGGCATAAAAGACATAAACGGCTATGGAAAAGGAGACCAATTAATTCACGTAAATGTCTGGACTCCAAAGGATTTAAGTGCTGATGAAAAAGAGAAGTTAGAGAGCCTGCGTGACTCCACAAACTTTAAGCCGAAACCAGGCAAAAATGAAAAAGGGTTCTTCGAGAAAATGAAAGAATTCTTTTAACAAAAGAAGATCAATTATAACTAAAGCTGTAAATCACTGATTTGCAGCTTTTTTTATGAAAATTTGTTAATGATTTCGCAACACTATGTAAACCCTCTCCGTAATTTAACTCCATGCGGAGAAGAATTTTTATTCTGAGTGCGGGAATCATCAGTACTACCCTTTCTTTCTCACAGGTAAAAAAACAGTTTTCTGTCGAAGATGACAGAAAAGTGGAGAAAGTAGATTTGAACTTTAAAGTAAATAGCGGTCAATGCTTCATCCAACCGGGTGAAACCAGTGATTTGCTAAATGTTTATAGTAACCAGGACTTTGATAGTTACTCTCACTCTTTTGATAAGGAAATTGACAAGAAAACTTGTCGAATTAGTCTAGCGCTTGAAGACACCAAGTCTGAAGGTTTGAGCCAATCTATATCTTATAGAATGTTCGGAAAGTCAGAAAGCACCCCAGATAAAGTCTGGAAAGTGTTTTTGGCCGAAGATAAATCATATAGTCTTAACTTAAATTATGGAATTGGTCAGGCGAATATCGACCTTACCGACCTATCTATAGAAAAACTAAAAGTTTTTACTGGAAGTGCCGATGTCATTATTGACTATGCAGAGGGCCGTTACAACAAGGTAGAAATGGACACATTTTATGTGAAAGTTGACCTTGGCTCAGTAGCTGTCAGAAAAATAAACATGTCAAAATCAAAGCATATAGTTGCCGATATTGGTTTTGGCAATCTGTTGCTAGATTTTAGTGACCAGCCACAAGTGAAAAGTGATGTGAAAGGCAGTGTAGGTGCAGGAAACCTACTTATTGTCCTTCCTCCAAAAGAAACTCCGGTAAAAGTAACCATAAATGACTCCTGGCTGTGTCGTGTAAAGCTTTCTAAAGTGTTGAAACACATAGGTGATAACACATTTGTAAATGAGGCTTATTCTGAAGATGCAAAAGACTTACTTACATTTGACCTTGATGTAAGTATGGGTAGCATAGAGTTCAAAGAGCGTTAATCACACATCTACTTATTTTAGATTTTATAAACTGTATATACCGCTCACCATGAGGTGCGATGGTGTTGTTTTAATAATCTTAATTTAGCATCCGAAGTATTAATTCTTCTATATTTAAGAAACGAATTAACCTACAAAACTGTGGATGTATTAAAGGTAAATAATATAACAAAGCGTTATGCCAATCATACAGCATTGCAAGATGTGAGCATAACAATTCCTAAGCAAGCCATTTACGGTCTACTTGGGCCCAATGGAGCGGGAAAAACAACTCTTATCCGTATCATCAACCAAATTATAGAAGCTGATGAAGGCGAGGTGATCATTAATGGCAAGCCGTTGTCTCAAGATCATATTTCTATTATTGGCTATTTGCCTGAGGAGCGTGGCCTATATAAGAAAATGAAAGTTGGTGAACAGCTTGTCTATCTTGGCCAATTGAGAAACCTTTCAAGAAAAGATGCTATTCTAAAAAGTAAAGAATGGACAAAGAAGCTTGGAATCTATGAGTGGTGGGACAAGAAAATAGAAGACCTTTCTAAAGGTATGGCGCAGAAGATTCAGTTTATTGCAACCGTACTACAAGAGCCAGAACTAATCATTCTTGATGAGCCATTTTCTGGTTTCGATCCGGTGAATGCCAACCTCATAAAAGACGAAATACTAGAGCTCCGTGAAAAAGGCAGCACAGTCATATTTTCTACCCACCGAATGGAATCAGTAGAAGAGTTATGTGATCATATAGGGCTAATCAACAAGTCGCAAAAGATACTCGAAGGGACAAAGAAAGAGATTAAAGAGTCTTATAAATCAAACACCTTTATTGTAGATCACCGTGGTGCGCTAAATGGATCTCTGGCAGAAGGATTTTCTGTTTTGAATAATCAGTCTTTAGATGAAAACTTCTTTCAAAGTAACATAAGAATTACAGCTGATGCCTCTCCTAATGACTTACTCAAAAACTTAATTGAAGTAACCGAGGTACACTCATTTGTTGAGAAAATACCTAGCATCAATGAAATTTTCATCTCTAAAGTAGAAGGAGGCAGCCATGAATAAGATATTACTAATTATACAGCGTGAGTTTTTAAGTAGAGTTAAGAAAAAGTCGTTTTTAATAGCAACTCTATTAGTGCCTATTTTATTTCCGGCAGTCATTGGTGGTATGGGTTACCTCATGGTGATGGAAAAAGAAAATGCTGGTGCTCGTACGATCCAAGTGCTTAATGAAAGTGACAGTCTTTCGTTAGAAAACACCGATAGTTATGAATTTGTAGATGTAAATGCATCTCATGATCAGGCCCTTGAGGCCTTTAAAGTAAGTGAAGACTATGCTTTCCTTTACATTCCTCAATTTGACATTGATGATCCTACTGGATTCGTTTTATATACGAAAAGCACCCCTGGTCCAACAGCAGTGAATAGTATTGAAAGCATTCTCGAGCGTAAAATAAAGGATCTCAAACTAGTCAAATACAATATTGACTCAGAAACTCTTGCCAAGCTCAACACCTACGTGTCATTAGATACTAAAATAAGTTCTTCGGATACTGAGGAAGAAAAAGAAAGCAATTCCGGTCTGGCATCAGGTATTGGCTATGCCACTGGCTTTCTTATCTATTTATTCTTATTCATCTACGGTGGTCAGGTGATGCAAGGCGTTATAGAAGAGAAAAATAGTAAAATTGTTGAAGTGATAGTTTCAACAGTTAAGCCTTTCCATTTTATGCTTGGCAAAGTGATAGGTGTAGCTTCTGTAGGACTTGCACAAATATTAATTTGGATTGCCATAATGGGTACGATTTACACAGTAGCAGGCTCGTTTTTTGCTACTCAAATGAGCAGTGGAGCTCAAACAGAGCTAGTGGAAGGCACTACTACAACTGAAATAACTGAAGGATTACAGGATAATCCTAAGGTAGCTAAAATCCTTAATGAAATTAACAGCATACCATTCACTAGAATCATACTCACTTTTATCTTCTACTTTATTGGAGGCTATTTATTATATGGCGCGTTGTTCGCGGCAGTTGGCTCAGCGGTAGACACTCCGGCAGACGCCCAACAGTTTATGCTACCTATAATGCTGCCCATTATCATAGGATTCTTCGGAATGTCCATGTTTGTTTTTGACGATCCGGGTGGAGCTGGAAGTTTTTGGCTTTCTATCATTCCATTTACATCACCAATCGTAATGATGGGAAGAATTGGCTTTGGAGTACCTTTTTGGGAGCTGGCCTTATCGATGCTATTACTTGTTGCAGGTTTTATATTCACCATATGGCTAGCAGGCAGAATCTATCGCGTTGGTATTCTTATGCATGGCTCAAAAGTTAACTACAAGGTACTGGCCAAGTGGTTTATGATGAAAAACTAAATAACAAAAAGGTGGCCTTGAGCCACCTTTTTTATTTCCCTTCTGCGCCTAAGGCACCATTGGCTAAACAATATTTTTCTTTTAACTTGGTTTGGTTCAATAGCTACTTATGTCTCAAACTTCAAAATCAGGAAGAAGTGTATTAGACTTATATCAGAATAAGTCAAAAATCAAGTGGGTGGTACTTGTTGTTTCTGTGGTGATAAGTGTTGGGTCAATATTTTACACCAATGTTTTAGTAAAACAGCTCGAAGAGCGCGAAAAGAGGCAAATAGAGTTATTTGCAAAGGCTCTTGAATATACGAGCAATGAAAACTCAAGCAACAACCTCTTTTTTATTACTGAAGAGATCTTATTTCAGAATAACTCAATACCGACCATTTTAGTAGATGAATCTGGCAATATTAGTCAGTACAGAAATATTGATATCGATAGTAGCTGGTCCAAAAAAAGGCTCAATGATGAGCTTATTTTGCAATTGGCCGACATGAAAAACACCTACGAACCGATCGAGATCAAACTTAGAGACCAACAAACCAGGCAGGTTTATGGTACGCAGTATGTGTATTATAAAAACTCATTTCTACTTACACAACTCACCTATTATCCCTATATACAGCTCTCTGTCATAGCCCTCTTTGGTTTTGTAGCTTACCTAATATTTAATTACTCAAAAGCAGCAGAACAGAACAGGGTTTGGGTGGGTCTGGCAAAAGAAACAGCACACCAGCTCGGCACACCAATCTCATCACTTATGGCTTGGGTAGAATACTTTAAAGAAGACTCAAAATTTGAAGATAAAACACTCATTACAGAGTTAGATAAAGACGTGAAAAAGCTGCAGGTGATTACCGAGCGTTTTTCAAATATAGGTTCGGAGCCTACACTTAAGGAAGAAAATATAGAGGAGCTTATCACCAACATCATAGATTATCTCAAACCTAGAATATCTACCAAAGTAAACTTCAGCATACACTCACTCACACCAAATATCATCGCCATGATCAATGCTCCACTTTTTGAGTGGGTGGTAGAAAACCTTTGTAAAAACTCAGTTGATGCCATGGGAGGTACGGGTAAAATAACGATATATATCCTAAAAGGTAGTGAGGGACGCATATTTGTGGATATTTCTGATAGTGGCAAAGGCATACCTAAAAACAAAATCAAGCAGGTTTTTAATCCAGGCTTTACTACCAAACAACGCGGTTGGGGACTAGGGCTCACACTAGCCAAAAGAATTATTGAAACATACCATCAGGGCAAAATTTTTGTGAAGTCATCGGAAGAAAATAAGGGCACTACATTTCGTATTGTACTACACGCCTGAGCACTAAATTTTTATAGCCAAAAACTCTTCCTTGTTTTTGCTTTATGGAATTTAACCTGTAGTTTTGCGGACTGAAAATATCGAGGCAATAAATCATTTCTAATAAACAATAAAAAATGGCAAATATTGGTAAAATTACCCAGGTAATCGGCCCCGTAGTAGACGTAAGCTTTGATGCTGAGGGTGCTAAATTGCCTAACATCCTGGACTCACTGGAAGTAACGAAAGAAAACGGACAGAAAGTAGTACTGGAGTGTCAGCAACACCTAGGTGAAGATAGAGTACGAACCATCTCAATGGAAAGTACCGAAGGTTTGGTACGTGGAATGGAAGTAACCGACACAGGTGCTCCTATCAAGATGCCTACGGGTGACGACATAAAAGGACGACTTTTTAATGTGATCGGTGAGGCAATTGACGGTATCAAGCAACCTAGCGGAAAAACGGGTTTATCTATTCACAGAGCTGCACCAAAGTTTGAAGATCTTTCAACTTCATCAGAAGTACTTTACACAGGTATCAAAGTAATTGACCTTTTAGAGCCTTACGTAAAAGGTGGTAAAATTGGTCTTTTTGGTGGTGCTGGTGTTGGTAAAACCGTACTGATCATGGAGCTTATCAACAATATTGCTAAAGCATATTCTGGTCTTTCTGTATTTGCCGGTGTGGGTGAGAGAACGAGAGAAGGAAATGACTTGCTTCGAGAAATGATTGAGTCAGGCGTAATTAAATACGGTGAAGACTTTGTCAAATCTATGGAAGAAGGTGATTGGGATCTTTCTAAAGTAGATGAAGACGAATTAGCTAAGTCTCAGGCTACATTGGTATTCGGTCAGATGAACGAACCTCCTGGAGCACGTGCAAGAGTAGCACTTTCTGGACTTACAGTAGCTGAGTACTTCAGAGATGGAGATGGCGAAGGACAAGGAAAAGATATTCTATTCTTTATCGACAACATCTTTAGATTTACGCAGGCAGGTTCTGAGGTATCGGCCCTTCTTGGTCGTATGCCATCAGCGGTAGGTTACCAGCCTACACTTGCTACAGAGATGGGTGCTATGCAGGAAAGAATTACTTCTACTAAGAAAGGATCAATTACATCAGTACAGGCAGTATATGTACCTGCGGATGACTTGACTGACCCTGCTCCTGCGACAACGTTTACTCACCTTGATGCAACTACTGTACTTAACCGTAAGATTTCTGAGCTTGGTATCTACCCAGCCGTGGATCCATTAGATTCTACTTCTAGAATCTTAAGTGCTGAAATCCTAGGTGATGAGCATTACGATTGCGCACAGAGAGTAAAAGAGATCTTACAACGTTATAAAGAACTTCAGGATATTATCGCTATCCTTGGTATGGACGAATTGTCTGATGAAGATAAAGAAGTTGTACACAGAGCAAGAAGGGTACAGAGATTCCTATCTCAGCCTTTCCACGTTGCTGAGCAGTTTACAGGTATACCTGGTGTACTTGTTGATATCAAAGAAACAATCAAAGGCTTCAACATGATTATGGATGGTGAGTTAGATCACCTACCAGAAATGGCATTTAACCTTGTTGGCGATATCGATGCAGCTATCGCAAAAGGTGAGAAAATGATGGCTGAAGCTAAAAAATAATTAATTAACTGAGAGTGGAGCCTCAACAAAAACTGAGGTTTTGCTCACAGTTACATCAACATTTATATATGTTTTTAGAAATAGTTACCCCGATTAAAAAAGTATACGAAGGAGAGGTTTCAATTGTGACTTTTCCAGGTGTAGATGGTTCATTTCAAATCATGAATGATCACGCACCCTTAGTAAGTACTTTGAAAGAAGGTGAAGTTATTTACAAGCATAAGGATGGCTCTGAAAAAGTAGGAATTACCGGTGGTGTTGTTGAGGTTCTCAATAACAAAATCGTTTTGCTAGCCGATGGCTTGAGTGATTAACTTTTTTTACGTAGGAAATTTAAAAGGCTCTGAATTAAAATTCAGAGCCTTTTTTTATACTATTATTTTCTTCCACTCATTCTTCGCAACATGCGCTTTTCAAACTCCCAAAAGAATCTAAACTGACCAAAAATGAAACCGTAAATCAATAGAATAATATTATAAACGGGTAGAATGAATAAGTAGTATAAGAATGTAAATACCCAATTTCGATCTCCTTCGGGCATAATTAAATCCAGGATTGGGTTCTTTAAAAACATAACAGTAAAGCCTGTACAAGCAAATACAA
The DNA here is from genome assembly GCA_039970995.1 of Fulvivirga sp. Taxonomy (GTDB): domain Bacteria; phylum Bacteroidota; class Bacteroidia; order Cytophagales; family Cyclobacteriaceae; genus Fulvivirga. The sequence goes on along the minus strand of JBDVKW010000003.1, from coordinate 126,859 downwards.
TGAGAATAATAAATACCTGCACGGTACTCACATTCCACTTACGCTCTAACTTTCCTATCCAATTTGGTTTATTCATTACTCAAACAGTTTCCAAATGTCATGTTTAGGCAGTGGCGCTGTTACGTCAACCGGTTCATTCTTCACCGGGTGTATAAAACTAACACTTCTGGCATGTAATAATATGCTGGCATCTTTATTTGGCACGTTATACCCATACTTTATATCTCCCACAATTGAGCAACCAATCTTCGCGAGTTGTACTCTTATTTGATGTGGCCTACCTGTTACTGGCTTCACTTCCAATAGATAATTGTTAGCTATCCTTCTAATCAGTTTATAACTTAAAACGGATTCCTGGGCACCAGCTGATTTTTTATTGAATGCGGTAGTCTTATTAATCTTAGTGTTCTTTTTAAGCCAATGCGTAATAGTGTCAGATACCAATGGTGGCTTTTTTTCCACCACTGCCCAATAGGTCTTTTCTATTTTTCGTTCTTTAAAGAGACTGTTCATTCTAGCGAGTCCCTTGCTAGTTCGGGCGAGTACAACGGCCCCACTAACAGGCCTATCAATTCTATGCACAACGCCCAGGAAAACGTCTCCCGGTTTATTATACTTGGTTTTTAAATATGCCTTTGCTTCTTCTGCCAAGGTAACGTTACCAGTTTTATCGCCTTGTACCAATAAACCCGCAGGCTTATTGACAATAAGCAAATGGTTGTCTTCGTAAATAATATCTTTTGAAGATAATGCCATTAAAACTCCGAAGTAAAGTGAAACTCGATATCAGGGAAGTTGTCCTGAACCATGCTTAACCACGCTTTTGACTCTGCCATAAATACAAGTTTACCATCTTTATCTCTGGCAATATGTCTGTATTTTGAGTCTACGAACTCGTTTAATTTCTTTTTGTCTTTGCTGTGTATCCAGCAGGCCTTGTAGAGATTCATAGGCATAAAATCACAAGATGCATTGTACTCATTTTTTAACCTGTGTTGAATTACCTCAAACTGTAATGCTCCAACCGTACCAACTACCTTTCTAGCACCCAGTTCGTAACTGAATAACTGTGCCACACCCTCTTCCATCAACTGATTCAATCCCTTGTCCAGTTGTTTGGTTTTCATCGCATCTTTATTAATTACCTCTTTAAATATCTCAGGTGAAAAGCTAGGTATACCTTTATACATTCCTTTCTCACCTTCTGACAGCGTGTCACCAATTTTAAGGTTACCCGTGTCATAGAGTCCTACAATGTCTCCCGGCCAGGCTTCATCTACAAGCTCTTTCTCCTGTGCCATAAACATGGTTGTGTTAGAAAAGCGTATTTTCTTATCATCTCGTACATGATAATAGTTTTTCCCTCGCTCAAATTTACCGGCACATATTCTGGCAAAGGCAATTCTATTTCTATGATTTGGATCCATATTGGCATGAATCTTAAATATAAATCCAGAAAATTTATTCTCGTCCGGAGCAATCAATCGCACTTCGGTTTCTCTGGCCAAAGGCTCAGGGGCAAACTCAATAAACGAATCCAGCAATTCTTTCACGCCAAAGTTATTTACGGCACTTCCAAAAAATACTGGTGCTACTTGCCCGCTGCGGTAAGCCTCTACATCAAAATCAGGATAAACCCCCTCAATAAGCTCAACATCTTCTCTCAATTGATTGGCATCGTTTTCACCTACTTGCTTATCCAGTTGTGGGTCGTTGAGATCAGTGATATTTAGGCCTTCACCATCCAACTTAGATTTACTGCCTTGAAATAAGTGTAAACTTTTGCTCACCATACTATAAACACCCTTGAACGTTTTGCCCATGCTAATGGGCCAGGTTAATGGTCTTACTTTTATCTTAAGTTTTTCTTCGATCTCATCTAACAAGTCATATGGGTCTCTTCCCTCGCGATCAAGCTTGTTGATAAAACAAATCACTGGCGTGTTGCGCATGCGGCACACTTCCATGAGTTTTTCCGTCTGCATCTCCACACCTTTTACACAGTCGATTACCATGATTACACTATCAACCGCTGTGAGTGTACGATAAGTATCTTCTGCGAAATCCTGGTGACCCGGAGTATCCAGAATGTTGATTTTTTTGTCTTTATAATTAAAACCCATCACAGATGTGGCTACTGAGATACCTCTTTGTTTCTCAATCTCCATCCAGTCGGATCTGGCATGCATTTTTATTTTACTTGACTTAACCGCACCAGCCGATTGTATTGCTCCACCAAAAAGTAAAAGTTTCTCAGTCAGAGTAGTTTTTCCTGCATCTGGGTGACTGATAATACCAAATGTCCTTCTTTTCTTTATTTCGTCTTTTAATGCCATATCGCTAATTCAAAGCTGCAAAGATAAGTCTATAAGTCGTAAGTCGTAAGTTTTTAGTCGTAAGTATTAGGTGCTGGTTTGCTGTTACTGGTTGCCGGTTTGCTGGTTACTGGATGCTAGGTTCTGGTGGCTGGGTGTTAGTTAAGGGTTACTGGGTTCTGATAGCTGGTTAGCTTTCTAGTGCCCTATCGTCTGTACAAAGTCGTATTACTAGTTATTAGCACTCTTACGACTTCAGACTTGCATCTTACGACTAAGTTCTGACATTCTGTCACTTTTACTGCTTTGGCATGCCCATTGATAACTAATAGATGAAATAGAAAATCAAAACGAACATAAATAATAAAGGAATTAATTAATCATGGGAAAAATTATTGGAATTGACTTAGGTACTACCAACTCATGTGTTTCCGTAATGGAAGGTAATGAGCCTGTAGTAATTCCTAACAGTGAAGGGCGTAGAACTACTCCTTCTATCGTTGCATTTTTAGAGGAAGGCAAAGGTGAACGCAAAGTTGGGGATCCTGCTAAGAGGCAAGCAATTACCAACCCTCACAACACCATAAGCTCTGTAAAGAGATTTATGGGTAAGAAATACAGTGAAGTTGGTGAAGAGCTAAAAACTGTTTCTTACAACCTTGAAAAGGGTAACAATGATACGGTAAGAGTAAAAATCGGTGATAGAAATTATACACCACAGGAGATTTCTGCAATGATTCTTCAGAAAATGAAGTCAACGGCAGAAGATTATCTTGGTACAGAGGTGAAAGAAGCAGTTATTACTGTACCTGCTTACTTTAATGATGCTGAGCGTCATGCAACTAAAGAAGCTGGACAGATCGCTGGCCTCGAAGTAAAAAGAATTATCAATGAGCCAACAGCTGCCGCTTTGGCCTACGGTCTTGACAAGAAGGACAAAGACATGACTATCGCAGTGTATGACCTTGGTGGTGGTACATTCGATATCTCAATCCTTGAACTTGGAGATGGTGTATTTGAAGTAAAATCAACGAACGGTGATGTTCACCTTGGTGGTGATGACTTCGATCAGGTAATCATCAACTGGTTAGCCGATGAGTTTAAAAATGATGAAGGTGTCGATCTTAAAAAAGATCCTATGGCACTTCAGCGTTTGAAAGAAGCTGCTGAAAAAGCAAAGATAGAATTATCAAGTTCAACAGAAACTGAGATCAACTTGCCATACATCATGCCTGTTGATGGTGTGCCAAAGCACTTAGTTAAAAAATTAACGAGATCTAAATTTGAGCAACTTTCTGATGCTTTAGTAAAAAGATCAATGGATCCATGCAAGAAAGCACTACAAGATGCTGGTATGAATCCATCAGAAGTTGATGAGGTAATATTGGTAGGTGGTTCTACAAGAATCCCTAAGATTCAGGAAGAAGTTGAGAAATTCTTCGGAAAGAAACCTTCTAAAGGTGTAAACCCTGATGAGGTGGTTGCAATTGGTGCAGCGATCCAGGGTGGTGTACTTACAGGAGAAGTTAAGGATGTGTTGTTACTTGATGTAACACCTCTTTCTTTAGGTATCGAAACAATGGGCGGTGTTTTCACAAAGCTTATTGAGTCTAACACAACTATACCTACTAAGAAATCTGAGACATTCTCAACTGCAGCAGACAATCAGCCCTCTGTAGAGATACACGTAATGCAAGGTGAAAGACCAATGGCGAAAGACAACAGAACGATTGGTAGATTCCATTTAGACGGAATACCACCAGCACCAAGAGGTGTACCTCAGGTAGAGGTTACGTTCGACATCGATGCCAACGGTATCATGAACGTTTCGGCCAAGGATAAAGGAACTGGTAAAGAGCAGAAAATCAGAATCGAGGCTTCTTCTGGATTGACGGATGAAGAAATCGAAAAAATGAAGCAGGAAGCTGAAGCTAATGCTGAATCAGATAAGGAAGCTAAAGAAAAAGTTGAGAAAGTAAATGCTGCTGACTCGATGATCTTCCAGACTGAAAAACAGTTGAAAGAATATGGAGATAAGTTGTCTGATGACAATAAGTCTAAAATCAACGGTGCTTTAGAAGAATTGAAAAAAGCACATCAGTCTCAGGATCTAGCTGCTATTGATGCAGCCCTTGAAGGCATGAACAAAGCCTGGGAAGGTGCTGCACAAGAAATGTACGCAGCCACAGGCGGACAGCCAGGTGCTGAAGGTGCTGCTGGCGCTGCAGGTGCTGAACAACCTCAAGATGATGCTGGTTCTGCTTCTGATGCAGAAGATGTTGAATTCGAGGAAGTGGACGACTCCAACAAGAAGTAGTTCACGGATTTAATATAGATCAAGGAAAAAGGGGCGGTACCGCCCCTTTTTTTGTGTAAAAAATACACATCAGATATTAAGCTATGTCATCTGTCGCTAAATATGTTCACTCACCGTTAAATTTGTTTCAACCCACTTACAGGCGTAATTCTTGCCGTGTATATGTATGAATCATAAAAGTAAAATAAAACATCTATGAAAACTATAAGCAAATTATTTATACCTGTATTACTTGCCTTTTTTGTAATGGCGTGTAACGACAATGATGAAAGTGCAAAAGGTAGAGCAAGTATTTCAATCACAGATGCGCCAATTGATGACGCTAATGTTGAGGCTGTATTTATCTCAATAACAAGTGTTGAGGCAAATGGCCCCAATGGTTGGGAAACAATCGAATCATTTGAAGAACCTGTAACCATAGACTTACTCAGCTATCAAAATGGTGAAGCATATTTCCTGACAGATGGGTCTATTGATGCTGGCGCATACAGTGAAGTAAGACTGATGCTTGATATACAAGAACGTGTGGATGGAGCCAATCAGAATTCCGGATGTTATATCGAATATATAGACGGTTCTACACAACCTCTGTTTGTACCAAGCGGTGGTCAGTCAGGTTATAAAGCTAAAGGCGACTTTGACGTGCCTGCAGGTGGTGTAGTAGCTGTAACACTTGACTTTGACGTGAGAAAAGCAGTAGTTAAAGCTGGGAATAGTGGACAATTTATATTGAAACCTACTGTGAGGCTAGTAGCTAATCAAGATGCTGGTATTATAAACGGTACGTTTGATGCCGAAGGAAATACTGCTAGCAAAGTTGTAGTATTCGCTTATGCTGACGGTGAGTTTGACATGAGTGAAACAGATGAGCCAGGCGAAGAGGAAGTTAGGTTTTCTAATGCTGTGACCTCTGGCGTAATTGCTGAAGATGACAGCTTTACTCTGGCTTTTATGAATTCTGGCACATATGATTTATTCTTTGCCAGCTTTGATGAAAACGGAGACTATATAGAATTGCTTGGAAGCAGTACTGATGTTGATGTTGCTGCTGGTGCCAGCGTAGAGTTAGAATTAAGCTTAAGTTTACTTAACTAACATTAAAATCAAAACCAACTAACGAAAAGGCCAACTGGATAATCCAGTTGGCCTTTTTTGATTTTAATTGGACGAATTAAGACCAAAGTTTAGCCTCGCTTGATTAATATTGTGGCAAATTTAGAGCTATGGTCGTTTACAAATTTGGAGGTACATCGGTTGGAAAGCCAGAGCGCATGCATGCTATCGCTCAGTTACTACAACGAGACAACTCAAGAAAAATAGTAGTTTTATCTGCATTATCGGGCACGACAAACACACTCGTGGCCATTGGAGAGCAACTATATAAAAACAATAAAGATGCTGCTGTAAACCTAATCAAAGGGCTTAAAAGTCACTATCAAGAGTTTATCAATGAGCTTTATGTTTCCTCTGAGAGTAAAACCAAAGCGACTGAGGTCATTAAAAAATTCTTTAATGAAATAGATGCCCTAGCACTCATCCCTGACTTCAACGAAGGCAATAACAAAACACTGCTCGCATATGGTGAGCTTATGTCTACCAATCTTTTTACAATATATCTTAGAGAGCTAGGTCAAGAGGTTTCTTTGCTCAATGCACTCGATTTTATGGTATTGACAGAAGATGGTGAACCCGATATAGCAGCAATTAAACAAAATATTGATCCGTTATTAGGAGACAGTACTTTATATGTTACACAAGGCTTTATTTGCCGGAATCATAAGGGGCAGACAGACAATTTAAGAAGAGGAGGAAGTGACTATACGGCTTCTCTTATTGGTGCAGCTTCAAAGGCTAAAGAAGTACAAATCTGGACTGACATTGATGGGATGCATAACAATGACCCACGTATTGTAAAAAATACAAAGCCTATTGCACACCTCACTTTCGATGAGGCAGCTGAGCTGGCATATTTTGGAGCTAAAATTTTACATCCATCTACAATCTTACCAGCACAAAAAGAAGGTATTCCGGTAAAGTTAAAGAACACCATGGATCCCGAAGCTGAAGGAACAACCATCAGTACCGCAGGATCAGCTGGAGATATTAAAGCTATTGCTGCCAAGGATGGGATTACTGCCATCAAAATTAAATCATCTAGAATGCTTTTGGCTCACGGCTTTTTAAGACGCGTATTTGAAATTTTTGAAAAGCATCGGACTTCTATTGATATGATCACAACTTCTGAGGTCGCAGTATCAGTTACAATCGATGATGATCAAAATTTAAGTGCCATTATTAACGAGTTGGAGCAGTTTTGTACCGTAGCTGTTGACAAGGAACAAACCATTGTGTGCATTGTGGGTAGTATGGTTTCTGAGAAAAAAGGATTAGTGAAACAAATTTTCAACGCCTTATCAGACGTGCCTGTACGAATGGTATCCTACGGAGGAAGTAGAAATAATATTTCCATACTCATCAACAGTAATGATAAGGAGCAGGCACTGGTTAATTTAAATGAGGGTCTTTTTACTTAAGCAAAAGCAAAGAACACCAGCCATACGATAATCAGTAATGGCAGTAAGAAAGGAATTGAGAAACGGATAATATACCCAAAGAAAGATGGCATTTTAATACCTATCTGCTCAGCTATAGACTTCACCATAAAGTTAGGTCCATTACCAATATAAGTAAAAGCACCAAAGAAAACAGCCGCCACAGATATGGCTTTAAGGTCTAATATAGAATTATCAAAAGTGCCTCCTTCAGCAAACGCTACCACTTGTGCAACTTTTGTAATAGTACCACCTTCAGCAGCCATGGCAGCTGTTAGAAAGTTTATATAGGTGGGTGCATTATCAAGGAAACCTGATAACATACCGGTTCCCCAATAAAGTGTATTGTGGGTTATTAATTTTGAGCCCTCGGGCGAAGCCGCAAAACCACCAACGAGCTCCAGGGCTGGCATCATGGTACCAAAAATTCCAACGAAAATAAAGGCTACTTCTCTGATAGGCTCAAAGCTAAACTCATTGCCCTGAATAGCATCTTTTCTGGCAAACTTAAATGATAAATAAGCTACAGAAAGCATGATGATTTCCCTCAAGTAAGAAAACTTCTGGCCGTCATATTCTATGCCTGGCACCCAATCAAATACATTGGGGTCTAGGAATACAGACGCTATCACAACTGCTAACCAAATGAAGTTTCTATAGCCAATAAGCTTGACTTTACCTGTGAAGGTCACCTCCTCATCATCCAGACCATAATCAGATTTGTTGCGCTTATCCAACACATAGAACAGCACCAACAATAGTATCAAAGCAAAAATCCATGGAAATAGATTATGTTCTAAAGTCCAGAAGAATGGTACTCCTTTTAAGAAACCAAGAAATAACGGAGGGTCACCAATTGGGGTAAGTGAGCCGCCCACATTACTTACAGTAAAAATGAAGAAGATAATATGGTAAGCCTTGATCCTTGTTTTATTAAGGCGAATAAATGGCCTGATCAAAAGCATCGAAGCGCCTGTGGTACCTATTAAATTAGATACAACTGCGCCAATTAATAAAAGCAATACGTTAGCAGCCGGAGTCGCTTTTTTATCAATGTCTATCATTATACCACCTGAAGCAATATAAAGAGAAGCTAATAATGCTATAAATTGTACGTATTCAGCTAATGCATGTACTGGCCCATGGGTATTGTGTAATACTAACAGGTAATACAGCACGACCAGGGCCGCTAGCGCCACTGCAACTATGGGGTAATTTTTATGCCAAAAATGCTCGTAAAATAACGGGCCAGTGGCAATCATTAATAGCAAAATCACAAAAGGCAATACCGTCCATCCAGGAGCTGTTTTACCATGACTTTCTTCACCATCAGCATGACCTTCAGTTTCTGCAGTATGTGAGTGATCGTCCGTTTGCTCGACCTGGTGTGTGTTATCTAATTGAGTTGAATCCTTGATTGCGCCATATCCTGAGGTGGATAAAACCAACATTCCAAAGGCAAGAAATATATTGAAAAAGGCGCTTCTCACTAACTATAGATTTTCTACTAAAATAACTTATTATAAATGATTTGCAACATATTGCTCCCGCAGGTTCTTCCCAATCGCCCTCAAATATATAGAATTGAAAGCAAATGCAATACTCTCCTTTATTAAGAAGACATTAAAAAATTACTGATGGTTATATAAGTTGCTTAAGGGCAATCTCAAATGAAGTCTTCGCTATTTCTGTCTTACTAGGATTCGCCTTGTAAGACTTCTCTAAAGCAAGTCTTATTTTATCTGAAGTATCTGTAAAAATAGCCTCATCTTCTAAAGACACCTCAGCCTCCATCAAATAAGCAAATACTCTTGCCATTCCACAATTAGCAATAAAATCCGGAATCACTGAAAATTTACTATCCGCAAATAAACCCGTTGGTCCAAAGAAAATTTCAGGATCTGCAAAAGGTACGTTAGCTCCACAAGAAAATACTTCAAGCTTTGAGCTAATCATACGCTCCACCTGATCACGAGTGATTAATCTTGAAGCTGCAGCCGGAATAAATATCTCGAAATCAAGATCCCAGATTTTTTCATTCACTTCGTCAAAAGGAATCATATCCGGAGATGAGAGTTTGTTCCCTTCACGATTTAGATATAACTCCTTAATTTCTTCTATCGAAAAGCCATCTTCCTTGATAAGTCCTCCTTCGCGGTCAATGATGCCCACTACTTTTACCCCCATTTGCGTAAGATAAAAACCTGCCGCTGCTCCTACATTACCCCAGCCTTGTATGACTGCTCGTTTTGTATTTACACTACCACCCCAAAGGTTATAATAATGTCTTACAGCCTCAGATACACCATAGCCGGTAATCATATCAGCAACAGTATATTTTCTTTTGAGACATGGCGAGTACTTCTCTGATTCCAACACTTTGATCACACCATTTCTCAACTGACCAATACGATTGATCAGCTGTGGTTCTCTTGGCTGAAAGTGGCCTGTAAACACCCCTTCCTGAGGGTGCCATACACCAGCATCTTCTGTAATTGGAATCACCTCATGGATTTCATCTACATTAAGATCTCCACCTGTACCATAATAATATTTTAGCAACGGTTTTACAGCTGCATACCATCGCTCCAATACTCCTTGCTTGCGAGGATCATTAGGGTCGAAATTAATTCCTGACTTAGCGCCACCAATTGCAGGCCCTGAAACAGTGAACTTTATCTCCATTGTTTTTGCCAAAGACTCTACTTCTCTCTTGTCAAGCCCAAGTCTCATACGAGTACCACCACCTGCAGCACCACCTCTCAATGAGTTGATCACTACCCAACCTTCTGCTTCGGTTTCAGGATCGCTCCATTCAAATACAATTTCAGGTTTTTTATCTTCAAATTTTTGTACAAGCTGTTTCATCAAATGGTTCTTTTAAGGAGTGTTGCCTTTTGTTTTCAGGCTCGCAAAACTAAAAAATTTATTCGTAAATAACGCCTGCACTACAATCTCTACTGGCACCAGTTACACTCGAGAGGCAGTTTATTTCACCTTGTATGCGAAGTACACCAAGAAATGCAAAAACTATTGCCTCCTTAAATGAAATGAGACTACTGTCGGGGAGAATCATTTCAATAGCTTTAGGCAAATGAAATGTAATCCTTTCAATCAAATGATTATTAAAAGCTCCCCCTCCAGTCACTAAAAGCTTTCCTTTGGTCTCTGCAACAGCATTAGTGATTTGACAGGCCAAATGATCACAATAGGTTGCCAGTTTGTCTTGTATCGAGAGGGTTGAATTTTCTATAATTGGAAATACCTGACCACTCACATCCTCATATCCTAATGATTTCGGGTAGCTTTTCGAGTAGTAATCCCATTGGTTCAAAGCTTCCTTCAATTGGCTGTTGACAACTCCTGATTCAGCCTGTAAACCATATTCGTCATACACCAAGCCCAATTTTTCCGCCAAGTAGTTAAGTACCATATTGCAAGCTCCAATGTCAAATGCCAACCTCTTTCCAGCCTTGTTAAACGATACATTGGCAATTCCACCCAAATTGAGACACATGGAATATTCAGAAAATAACAGTTTATCACCAATCGGAACTAACGGGGCACCCTGCCCTCCCAGTGCGACATCTTTAGACCTGAAGTCGTTAACTACTGGCAGATCAGTCATCACATGTAATTGCACACCGCTACCGATTTGTAATGTTATACCTCTTTCTGGCTGATGGAATACGGTATGTCCATGCGAAGCTATTAGATCAGTTTTTAATGCCTTATCCTTCAGAAAATCATTAACACACGTGCCATACCACCTTCCCAGTTCGTTATCCAATTCAGTAAGGTGTTCACCACTCAAGTTTGTAGCTGACTTCAATTTTGCAGATAGTCTCTCTGGCAAGTTGATTGTTTCTGCAGCATTTAATTTATATACCCATCGATTATCACGCTTCTCAAAAGTGCAATGTGCCATGTCAAGGCCATCTAAAGAAGTACCTGACATCAAACCCAAAACATGATACTTGCTGCTATTTTTCATTAATTTTGAACACTTACAATTTATGATCATGGTGAATTTAGTAATCGATTTTGGTAACACACGTACCAAAGCAGCAATATTTAAGGATGATACGCTATTAGAGAAGATCGATGATCTGGCGGTTCATGATATTCCTGCACTCATTGATCAACACAAGCCTCACCACACTATTGTAAGTTCTGTAAGCAAAACCAGAGGTGAGTTAGAGGCAACTATTGGAAATAATGCCATGTACTTAAGTCATCAATCGAACTTGCCCTTTAAAATAGCGTACAACTCACCTACCACTTTGGGGCTTGACAGAATAGCAGCTGTAGCTGGAGCTCAGCATATATTTCCTGATACTAATTGTCTTGTTATTGACTCTGGCACCTGTGTGACTTATGATGTTATTGATAAAGATGGTGTTTATCATGGAGGTGGGATTTCACCTGGTATCAATATGAGATTTAAAGCGTTGAATACTTTCACGGCCAACTTACCGTTGGTAGAAGGTGCCGAAAATATAAGTTTGGTAGGGCAAACGACAGTTGAGTCAATCCAAAGTGGTGTTATTCATGGCATAATCGGTGAAATAGAGCAATTTATTCGGATGTATAAGGACAAATTTGCAGATTTGCAGATTATTATCTGTGGAGGAGACGCTAAATACTTTGAAAACAGATTGAAAGCTGACATATTTGCATCCCCTGAATTGGTTTTAACAGGTTTGAATAGGATTTTACTTTATAATGTATAAAACAGAAGTCAAGATTTTTTTGGTAGTAGGGTTGGTTTGCTTAAGCTTCTTAACAATTGCCCAGACAAAATCACCTTTTACAAGTCGAGGAATCGGTGACATAAACGACCTTTCGATTTCAAACAACCAATCAATGGGTGGCTTAGGCATCAGTAATGGTAATTATTGGTACCTCAATAATATGAACCCTGCCCTACTTCCTTACAATTCGCTCACTGTATTTGCAGCAGGGCTAGAAATGGAAAGACGAAATATTGGTGATGGCACCAACCAGGAGACTAACTCTGGCGGCAGACTTGGATATCTGGCAACCGCATTTCCCATAATGCCTGGAAAATGGACCAGTAGTATCGGTTTAGCTCCATACAGTAGGGTTGACTATAAATTTACTCTACCAAGCCAAAATATTCCGAATGCTCCTGACTCTGTGACTGCAACCATTACTGAGCAAGGCACAGGGGGATTTTCACAGTTTTATTGGTCTAATGGCGTAGCATTGACAAGAAGTTTTTATGTAGGAGTAAAAGCCACTTACCTCTTTAGTTCTATTGAAACCCAGTTTACCAACCAATTGAACAACACAGGTGCTCCGGTAACATTTGTTCCTTCAGTAAAAAACAGAACTTCTGTATCTGATTTTATGTTTCAGGGTAGTGTTGCTTATAGAAAAGACTCGATTTTTAATAACAAAATTGGCTTTAAGATGGGTGCAACCTACGACCTTTCATCGAATATTAATGCCAGCCAACTAGAATCAACAGAACTACAATTTAACGGAACAGCAGTAACTAACCCCGACACCCTGCAAAATAATGAAAGTGGTACTATCACACTACCATGGGCACTTGGTGTAGGATTCTCCTTTAACAATGGATCGAAATGGTTAGCAGGATTTGATGTAAGATACCAGCCATGGTCTGAGTATAAAAACTTCAACGGTGGTAATGATGGGTTAGAGGATAGTTACAAAATTGTATTGGGTGGTGAGTTTACTCCAGATGCTAGTTCAGTAAATAATTATTTTGAAAGAGTGACCTATAGAGTGGGTTTTTCTTATGAAAACACACCTTATGTGATAAATGGTAAGCAAGTTAAAGATTTTGGCATTAATTTTGGCTGGTCTTTACCAGTGAGTCGTTTCTCTAGTCTTGATATGGCCTTTAACTACGGCATGAGAGGTAGTGCAAGTGAAACACAAATTGAAGAAGATTATTATGGTTTTACACTGGGTGTGACTTTTAACGACCAGTGGTTTATTAAAAGAAAGTACGATTAGAAACAAACAAGTTATGAAAAGTATAGTGAAGAACTTACTACTAGCAACTGTTGCAGTATTTATTACTGCCAATGCTTCAGCACAATGCAATGAATGGAAATGGCCAGAGGACAAAAAAACGGCTGAAGAAAAAAATGTATTGTACAACGATGCATTGAGAAATGACAATTTTGAAGCTGCAAAAAAACCTCATCAATGGTTATTGTTAAATGCTCCGGATTTACATTCGGCCATTTATATCAATGGTGAAAAAATATACAAAGGTCTTGCTGATGCAGCAGATGATGCTGGCAACGAAGAGGCAAAAGTTAAATATGTTGACTCACTCATGTTGATATACGACATGCGTGTAAAATATTGTAACAACGAATCTGATGTAATCAGTAGAAAGGCAACTTCCGCCTATAAATACAAAATTCGTCAGAAAAGTGAAATGCCAGGAATTCTTGAACTTTTTGATAAAGCATATGAGTTGCAGGGTAAAGATTTAGACTACTATCTTTTCTTACCATACATGAAAACTATCGTTTATAACGCTCAGTATGTAAAGAATCTTTCCGAAGATGAGATTTTAGAAAGATATGACAAGTTAACTGAGGCAATTGACTACCAAATATCAAAAGGTAAAAATACTGCTAAGCTTGAGCAGTACAAAGGCATCATTGATGGTGAAATCGTAAAAGTGGTAGACTTTAACTGCGATATGGTGAGAACCAAATTAGGTCCTCAGTTTGAAGCTGATCCTAACAACATCAAGCTTGCTAAAAAGATCTTTGGTTTTATGCTTAATGGTAAGTGTACTGATGACCCACTTTGGTTAGAGGCAGGAAAAAAAATTCAGGAACTTGAGCCTGAGTTCGGTTTAGCAAAGAATATTGGTCTGAAGTGTAAGTCTAGCAAAGATTTTGACTGTGCTGAGAAGTATTTTAGTGAAGCACTTGAGCTTACTGATGATCCAGCAAGAAAAGCTGATATGTACATGCAGCTTGGGTCAATGAAAACTGGATCTGCCGCTAGATCATTGTACCAGAAGGCATTAGCTGCTGATCCTACTAATAAGGATGCCTACTCAGCTATTGGGTACTTATACTACCAAAGCTTTGATGATTGTGCAGGTAAAGAAGACATCGTGAAAGATAGAGCTGTATTCTTAGCTGCATACGATATGTTCGAAAAAGCTGGAAACTCAAAAATGATGAGTTCTGCCAAAGAGCAGTTTCCTTCTAAAGAAGAGATCTTTACTTACAACTACACTGCTGGCAACAGTATTTCTGTTGGCTGCTGGATAGGAGTAAATACCACTATACGAAGCAGAGACTAATAAAGCGTCTGCTTGCAAAAGGAAAAGCGGTGAGCAGTACTATGCTCACCGCTTTTTGCTTATATTAATATCTATTACAAGTAAATATGAATAGGTTGACATTAATACTGATCATGCTCATTACATCCGTTGGCTGTACCAATACTGAGGAAGAATTGGAGAAAATACAGACGTATGATGGCCCAATTCAGGAAGCAGAAGATGTTGAGTTGTTTTATAGCGAAGATGCCAACGTCACAACTAAACTTCAGGCTAAGGAGTGGTTGCAATATGAAAATGGCGATCAGGAATTTCCGGCTGGGCTATTTCTGCAATTTTTCGATGATCAAGGAAAGATAACCTCTACATTGAAAGCCGATGATGTATACTACTTCGAAAAAGATAAAAAGTACCGCGGTCGAGGTAATGTGGTGATCCATAATATTGAAGAAAATCAACAGCTCAATACAGAGGAACTCTTCTGGACTCCGGATGATGAAAAGATGTACACCGATAAGTTCGTAACCATAAAGTTGGATAATGAAGTCTTATATGGTCGTGGACTTGAAGCTAAACAGGACTTTTCCTGGTATGTTTTAAAAAATCCTGAAGGAGAGTTTTACCTTGACGATGAGTAAATTACTAACTACTATCATATTTTCTCTTACGGTGGGCCTTTTCATCATTGGCGTTCACCAAACTATTACGCTTGGATTTCAGTATTCGTACTGGATTTTCATGTTATGCATAAGCTTGCTATTTTTATATCAGCTTATCAAGCCAAAGAAGTCTGACCAATAGTTCATGGATATCAACCTGATTTTTACGATTCTCATATCATTAGCATTTTCTGCTTTTTTTTCTGGGATTGAGATTGCCTTTGTATCAGCAGACAGACTACATATTGAGTTGCAGTCCAAAAAAGGCTTCAGATCGGGTCTTATACTATCTAAGTTTATCAAAAACCAGTCAAGGTTTATTGGTACTACCCTCATTGGTAACACCATAGCATTGGTCATCTATGGTATCTTTATGGCCAAATTGCTCGACCCATATATTCGTGTGTTTGTGATGGAATCTATCACGCAGCAGCTATCCATTGGTGAACCGATTATTCTCATCGTACAAACTATTTTATCTACCCTTCTTGTACTTCTCACAGCAGAGTTTTTACCTAAAAGCATATTTCTGATCAACCCTAATTGGTTGCTGAATGTACTGGCCTACCCTATTAATTTTATTTACTGGATTATGGGCCCTGTCGTTTGGGCAGTGGTAGGTGCTTCAAAACTTATCATCACGAAAATTTTTGGGCTACCATACTCAGATGATCAACCAGCATTTGGGCTTACCGATCTCAATAATTACATTAAAAACACGCTATTGGCTGACGATGATTCCAATATTGAACTTGATACTAAGATTTTTAACAATGCACTTGAGTTTAAAACAGTGCGTATTCGCGAGTGTATGATACCGCGTACAGAGATCGTAGCAGTAGATCATGATGATGATATAGAAGATTTGAAAAAGGCCTTTATTGAGAGTGGTCATTCAAAAATTGTCGTATACAAAGAATCTATAGATAATGTTATCGGGTACTGTCATTCATTAGAGCTTTTTAAAAAGCCCCAAAGTATACAGGATATTCTAACCCCTATCATTATTGTTCCTGAAACCATGTTGGCCAACGAATTGATGATTCAGTTTATTTCTGAACGTAAAAGCCTTGGTCTTGTGGTGGATGAGTTTGGTGGAACTTCTGGTATCGTAAGTATTGAAGATATTATTGAAGAAATATTCGGGGAGATACAAGACGAACATGATGATGAAGATTATGTAGAGCAGCAGCTCTCAGAATCCACTTATCTACTCAGTGCCCGCCACGAAATAGATTATTTAAACGACAAGTATGAATGGGGTTTACCCACAGGTGACTATGAAACTTTGGGTGGACTTATCCTATCTCTGGCAGGTGATTTACCACAAAAAGGAGATACAATTACGCTACCTCCGTTTAGATTTAACATCCAAACCACACAAGACATTAGAATAGAGACTGTAAAGCTCACCATAGAGCCGTAAAAAGGCCTTTTCAATTTAATTTTTGGCAGTTTGATTTGTGAGTTTGATTTTAGCTCGATACTCACTAAATTTGCGCCCTTGTAAATATGCAAATAACTATTTTAAAAGCATTATGGCATTAATAAACACATTAAGAAATAAGATGGGCAAGGTTGTGGTTGCAGTCATTGCCATAGCTATCTTGTCATTCGTTTTGGCTGACCTTTTAGGGCCTAACTCCACACTCTTTGGTGGTAATGATAATACCGTTGGCGAGATTGCAGG
This sequence comes from Fulvivirga sp., assembly GCA_039970995.1. Taxonomy (GTDB): domain Bacteria; phylum Bacteroidota; class Bacteroidia; order Cytophagales; family Cyclobacteriaceae; genus Fulvivirga. Next base: position 110,017 of record JBDVKW010000003.1, on the reverse strand, counting down.
CGAGAGCATCCAATTGCCGGAATTTCAGGCATTGGTAGAGCAGCAAGAAAGCAACTATATCATGAATTTTGGCAGACAGCCTGGAGAAAGAGAAAAACCAACATTGAGAAATCAGGCTTGGGAATTGTTAATCGGCCGTTATGCTTTCCAAAAACAATATGAGGAAGTTGGAGTAAAAGTAACCAGCGATGAGGTTTGGGACATGATGCAAGGGAAAAACATAAGCCCAGGCATCCAACAGTCATTTACTAATCCTGAAACGGGTCAATTTGACAGAAGTTTATTCATGAACTTCTTGCAGAACCTTCCAAACCAGGCCCCTGAGAATCGTTACAGATGGGAAATTTTCAAAAAAGATTTAAAACCAGGTCGCGAAAGACTTAAATACGAAAACCTTTTAGTTAAAAGTGTTTACGTAACGAATGCTGAAGCACAACAAGAGTATGCTGCACAAAACAATGTGGCAGAAGTTGAGTACTTATATGTGCCTTATTATGCAGTGAGTGACTCAGCTGTTTCGGTTACTGAAAGTGACTTAAGAGACTATTACAACGAAAACAAGAACAGATATAAGGTAGAGAATACACGTAGTATGAAATACGTGACATTCCCTATTATCGCTTCTTCTGAAGACAGCACCTACATCAAAGATGAATTGATGAAGCTAAGAGAAGAGTTTAAAACTGTAAAAGACGATTCAATATTTGCAGGTGTTAACACAGATGGTTTTAACTACTTTGGTCAATATCAATCTGCTACTCTACCTAGCCAGTTAAGAGGTAATGTAAGTAACCTTACAATAGGTGATGTACGTGGACCCTACTTAGATGGTGAAAACTATGTGCTCTATAAGGTTTCTGACATTTATGAAGACACGGTATTCCATGCTAAAGCAAGCCACATTTTATTTGGCGACACTGACGAAGATAAAGCAGAAGCTGAAAGAGTGCTTCAAGAGCTTAAAGACGGTGCTAATTTCTCAGCTATGGCTGCACAGTATGGTACTGATGGTACTAAACAAAGAGGTGGTGACTTAGGCTGGTTTAAATCTGGTGACATGGTATCTGAATTTGAAGATGCTGTTTTCTCAAGAGATGAAGCCGGACTGATAAACAATGTTGTTGAAACAGAATATGGATACCATATCATCAAAGTTGATGAGCCTAAAACCAATATGGTTTATGAAGTGGCTACAGTAGAGCGCAACATCACGCCTAGTGATGAAACTATAAATGTAGCTTTCCGCGATGCCGATTTATTCGCTTCAAAGGTTGATGATATCTCTTCATTTGAAGAAGTGGCTAAGGAAGATTCATTAAGAGTTATTCCTGCTGAGAAACTTAAGAAAAATGATCGCAGAGTTGGTGTTTTAGGTGAAGCAAGACAAGTTGTTCAGTGGTTGTTCAGAGATGCATCAGAAGGATCTGTATCTGAAGTATTTGAACTTGACAACCAATATGTAATCGGTGTAATGACTGACGAAACAGAAGAAGGTTTTCAGTCTTTAGAAGCGGTAAAGACAGAAGTTACTGCTAAAGTAAAGAATGAACTAAAAGGCCAACAAATTATTAAAAGCCTTGAAGGTACATCGGGTACACTTGAAGAAAAAGCTCAGGCATATGGCAGTGATGCAAATGTTTATAGCTCAAGTGACCTTAAGCTTAGCGCAAATTCTTTACCAAGTGTAGGCTACGATCCTTATGCAGTAGGCATGGCTTTCTCGCTTGAAAATGGTGAAACAAGTGAGCCATTTGCTTCTGAAAATGGTGTACTGATTATAAAAATGGGTAACAAAACGGTAGCTCCTGAAATCGGTGACCTAACGATTTACAAAAATCAGTTGGCACAAGGTTTGAGAAATCGAGTTGGTTTTGGAATCTCGGAAGCAATCAAAGAACACGCTGATATAATTGACAAACGCTACAAGTTTTATTAATAAAGAATATTATCATTTTTAAACAAAAGCGGGGAACTTTGGTCTCCGCTTTTGTTATTTATAAGCCATGAGTGATCAATCAATCAATTCGTTTAAAGAGAAGCTAGAAAAAGAATACGACTGGCCTGCCCTTTACACTTTCAAATTTATAGTCCCTAAAGGTCAGGAAGATCTCGTAAAGAACATTTTTAAAAACCATGAGGTCAGTGAGAAGCACTCCAGTAAAGGCAATTATATCAGTGTCACTGCCAAGGTTATGGCCGAGTCGAGTGAAAAAATTGTCGATTTCTATGTAGAGGCCAACAAAATTGAAGGTGTTATTGCGCTATGAGAAAGTTTTGCACTTTCTTTCTTGTCCTCCTTCTTGGGTGCAACAACGCACCTCAGGAGCAATCACAGTCTGAGGTTTCTACTGCCGAAGAAAGCATTGAAACCGATAGCTCTGAGTATTTTGACTTAAGCAATTTCCAACAGCTTGTGGAGAAATATGAAGCTCCAGACCGGTCTGAATGGCAAGAGCCCGATTTTATCATACAAAAGTTGCAACCCATCGAGGGACGTTCCATTGCAGACATTGGTGCAGGCACAGGATATTTCACTTTTCGGTTAGCAGAAGAAGGTGCTTCAGTAATCGCCATTGATATAGATGAACGTTTTCTCGACTACATTGAAACACGTAAAACAGAACTTTTAGAGTCTATTGACCCCTCCCAAATTGCCACCAGGCTATCTAAAGAAAATGATCCTTTACTAAATGAGCAAGAGGTGGATGTGGCGCTACTCGTGAACACATACCATTTCTTAACTGATAGAATAGAATACTTAGAGAAAGTAAAGAGTGGTTTACAAAAAGGCGGTAAATTAGTCATAGTTGACTACCAAACAGGTCAAATGCCCGTAGGTCCACCAGAAAAGCATAAGGTAGCATTAGAAATTGCTAAGGAAGAAATTAAAAAAGCAGGGTTTGAAATTTTGGAAGTTGATACCAAAAGCCTTAATTATCAGTATATAATAACCGCTAAACAAAAATGATTATGTGGAAAGAAGAAGATAATAAGCTGAAAAAAACGTTTGAATTTGCTGACTTCAAAGAGGCCTTCGGGTTCATGACTAAAGTGGCAATTGTAGCCGAAAAGATGAACCATCATCCGAATTGGTCAAATGTGTACAGCACAGTATCGTTTGAGCTCAACACACATGATGCAGGTGATGTAGTAACCGATAAAGACAAAAAACTGGCCGAAGAAATCGACAAACTCGCTTAGGACATGGAGCCGACCCAGCTTTATTTGGTGCCCACCCCAATCGGCAACCTTGAAGATATCACTTTAAGAGCGCTGAATATTTTAAAAAGCGTAGATGTCATATTAGCTGAAGATACACGTACATCTGGTAAGCTCCTTAAGCACTACGAAATCAATAAGCCGCTGAGAAGTTATCATATTTTTAATGAGCATAAGACAGTCACCAACTTAATTGAAAAATTTCAGTCAGGTGAAGTTATGGCATTGATTTCTGATGCGGGCACACCTTCAATTTCTGATCCCGGATTCTTACTGGTTAGGGAGTGTCTGGCAAATAATATCAAAATAGAGTGTCTGCCTGGTGCCACTGCTTTTATACCTGCACTGGTGAAGTCTGGCTTGCCTTCAGACAAGTTTGTATTTGAGGGTTTCTTACCTCATAAAAAAGGTCGCCAGACACGTTTAAAAGTATTGGCTGAAGAAGAAAGGACCATCGTGCTTTACGAGTCGCCTCACAGGTTGCTGAAAGCCATCGATCAATTCATAGCATATATGGGTGAAGACCGACAAGCTTCGGTATCCAGAGAGTTGACCAAAATGCATGAAGAAACAGTAAATGGCACTTTAACAGAATTAAAAGAACATTTCACTCATGGCACAGTTAAAGGGGAAATAGTCATTGTCATTGATGGAAAAAAATAAATCAATTCTTATTCTTTCATTGGCTTCAATCATCTGTCTGATTGTAGGTCAATTATATTTTCCTTTTGTTTTGTTACTTGGTATCGCACCCCTGCTTGCCTTAGCAAAAGTGAATGAACACTTCAGGATCAAACATTTTGATTTTTTGATACTAGGCATACTATTGCTGACTCAATTAGTAGTTGCACTATTGAAATCAGAAAGCGTACTTGTAGGAAGTACTTACGCCATTTTGATATGGCTCACATTCGCATTATTTTCATTTACTGACAAACACGCTAAAAACAAACTGGGTGTTTTTACCATTATTGTTTACTGGCTGGCAGCAGAATATATCGCATTATTATTTTTCCCTGGATCAGCTCACTTTTTATTAGGTTCAGGTTTTGATAGTACATCAAGTATCGATTGGAGTGGCTATACGGGGCTTACCGGAATCAGCACATGGATTTTATTTGGTAATTGTCTGCTCTATTATGCCCTCTTTTTTGGAGAAAACAATGTGTTGACTGGCAAAGTCAGGCCATTGTCATTAACCTATTCTATCGCTGGTGCATTATTGCCATTATTAATCATTTCATTTTTTGATTATGAATCGTCTAAAGTCACAGCAAGTGTAGTACAAGAATACTACAGCAACGAGCCAGTAAGCATAACTCCGTATGCGGTAGATGGTGAAGTTTTTGCCAGGTCCATTGGGTGGGTAAGTGCCTTAATTGGTATTTACGCATTCGTAAAAAGAAAAACAAAATGATTGAACTAGGTAAAATTCTTACCAATACCAAAGCCTTAGTCTTAGAGGTGGGAGACTTTATTCGTCAGGAAAGTAAAAGTTTCTCTACCAGCGATATCGAGCATAAGGGATTCAACGACCTGGTTTCTTATGTAGATAAAAGCGCTGAAAAACAGTTAGTGGATGGCTGTACTAAAATTTTGCCTCAAGCTGGTTTTATAGCTGAAGAAGGAACATCTGATAAAACGGGTGAAACCTATAATTGGATTATCGACCCTCTGGATGGGACCACGAACTTCACTCATGGGCTACCTGTATACGCGATAAGCCTTGCTTTAATGCAAGGAGAAGAAATCATTCTTGGTATTGTATACGAAATCAATCGTGATGAGTGCTTTTATGCCATAAGAGGCGAAAAGGCCTTTCTCAATGAGAAAGAAATTTCTGTATCTAAAGCGGGGCAATTGAAGCATAGCTTGCTTGCTACGGGGTTTCCCTACTACGACTTCGATCAGATGAATACCTATTTGCAAATTCTGAATGACTTCATGCAAAAAACACATGGGTTAAGACGCATGGGAAGCGCTGCTGTAGATTTGGCTTATGTGGCTTGCGGCAGGTTTGAAGGCTTTTTTGAATACAATCTCAACGCATGGGATGTCGCTGCAGGTGCATTTATCGTGCAGCAGGCTGGAGGTACCGTCACTGATTTCAAAGGTGGTAACGATTATATCTTTGGCAGAGAAATAGTGGCCGCCTGTTCTATACATGAAGAAATGATAGAGGTGATCCAAAATCTGTGGAAATAGCAGCCTAATTGAATTTTAGTAACAACGTGCCTCTGGCACCTTGTAATTCGGTCAGGTTGTGTTTATTACGTACAGACAGATTATCAAGTAATACCTTAGCATCAACTACCTGATTTTTAGAAATCACGGTCATCACCCTTTGACTTATCCCATAGTGATAGATTGTGCCATGCTTCTTCTCTAATCGATTGAGAAGTTCAGTTAAGCTTATTGCAATTACATCCTTTCCATCATTTGTAACGACAATTTGCTCTTCGATTAATTGAAGTCGGTATACTCCTTTATCAATCCGAAAAGTATCTAAGCGATTGACCGCATAAATCTGATTTAAATCAAAATGAATGGCATACTCAAAGCCATCCACTACGGTAAGTCTACTTGCTTCAGAGGTATAATTATAATTTTCGGGTGCCGATGTTCTATCCTGGTAAAAGGGAATACCCATAGCCTCCATGTAGATTTGAGGACGGTTTACATAGGAATATTTTTCACTCCCTTTTTTAATGAGAATCATCGAATCAAGGTCTTGACTTAACCAGTCTCTAACCTCCCCTAAGTCATGGAAATCATCCAAATAGATAATAATTGATTTGACTTCTGCATGTAAGGAGTCGGATAAAACACCGTCATTGGCCAAATTTGCCTCTTCTAAAATGAGATCGTCATCCTCGTCAAGGTACCAGTTTGCCTCCCCCCTGATTTGCCCATTTTCCAAAATATCATGATTGGCTAATATCGTAGTCAGTCTACTCATTTGACTTCTTTCGCTTACAGAAAAAACGCTCCACGGGCCAACAGCACTTAACAGTAAGATTGCTGCTAAAGAAATGGGGATAAACTTAATATTTTTCTTACCCAGAATATAATAGACACAAGTGATGGAAAGCCATATGCCTAATAGCACAATAATATATCTGTTGATTGTAATGCCATAATCACCTATCCTTATACCGATGGCAATAAATAGCATCACAACCAATGGTGCCAGGGCAATGTAGTAGATATAGGAGAATCTTTTTATCCAAAGGTTATCGGCCTGCTTTTGATAAGGCCACAATAGGAGCACCAAAAATATGCCTACAACGGCCACACAAACAATGAGATAGGTGACAATTCCTTCAGGCCAATTCCATGATAAGATAATTTTGATTCCGTAGCTGTACAGAATAATCAGATAAATAGTCAGTAAAGGCAGTAAAATGTACTGAGTGAATATTTTCAGTCCTTTTGGGTAAGCACGATCTTCATCCAGCTGCTTGAAATCAGAAGGAATATCAGCCACAAAAAACCAGGTATTGAAAACGCCCGCAATGAAAAGGAATAAATCGAAATACAGTTTTTCTCTTATATCAACATCGAAGAGCAACTCTAAAGCACCCATGGCTAACGCCAACCCGGCAAATAGAAAGCCTGAGTACAAGACCGCTTCCAATATGCGAATGAACAAAGACCTGTTAAACTGCCAGAAGCCATTGTACTCACCTGGCTTGAGATACGGAATAAAAGAGACAATTAAATGTGCCGCGATATTGAACAACAGGTACCTGATATAAGCCACGGACTTGCCGGTGGCGGTCGCTTCGGGTAGTGATAAATAGATAAGAAAGAGTATTAATCCTGTAATTAAATAAACTATTGACTTCCACTTAAGGTCAAGTTTTCGTTGTTCAGCAATAAGCGTAGCACTAAAAAACAACGGAATGCCAATGGTAAGGCTGAGTAAGATGTTGAGCCAGAAGAAAATATCTATATCCCGCTCATTTTCAAACATATGGATGGCAACGAATGCTGCCAAAACAGAAGAAAGTATGGTAAGTGGGAAGCGAACAAATGCCTGACTGGCTTTTACTCCAATGGCACTTAATGAAGGTATTTTAGGCATTGCGTTAGCGTTTTATGGAAATTACAAACTTCTTTTTATCTCAGAAACTTATACTCTAACTTTGTCGTTACAAGATCGATATGCAAGGAATACTAGTAACGATAATATTTGTAGCCGCATTGGCTTATTTAGGTTTTATCCTTTACAAAAACTTCAAAGGTGAGGCCGGTTGCTCCACCAACTGTGGTTGCGATTCGCCTGTACATCAATTTAAGAAAAAAGCTGAAGCTAAATCTTAAGCCCACACTTTTGTACCTTCCGTGCAGTTCTTACACATTTCTATTTCATTGCGTGATTTAAGCAATGATTTTCTAAAATCATAGTAGGCTTCACTCTTCCAAAGTGACTCAAAGGAGGTCTGGCTCAAATCACCTAACTGATAGTGAGCATCTTTATCAAAACAACATGGCACAACCTTACCATCCCAGGTGATCACACAGGAATGCCACATCTTCCAACATTGGTTGAGTAGTTTATTCTTGATACTGTACTTACCGTCAGCATGTTTTTTATACCTTGAGTATTGGTCTTGATCCGGAATCAACTCCGAACCATTTTCATAATCATAAATCTGTGCCGTTTTTAAGCCGACTTCGTCTACTCCAAGTTCTTTAGCCAACGCATAGACCTCCTCAATTTGATGCTCATTAGGTTTCACGACCAAAAATTGAAAAATCACATGAGGCTTTTTTGATTTTAGCTGCCGCTTCCATTTGATGATGTTTTTCGTCCCCTCAATTACTTTTTCCAGCTTACCTCCTACCCGATACGATTCGTAAGTTTCCTGTGTGGTGCCATCGATGGAAATAATAAGCCTGTCCAGACCGGACTCCACAGTCTTACGGGCATTTTCATCAGATAGATAATGGGCATTGGTCGAAGTGGCCGTATAAATCTTTTTCTTAGCTGCATAATTTACCAACTCCAAAAACTGAGGGTGCAGATAAGGCTCACCCTGAAAATAGAAGAGCAGGTAAGTAAGTGTACTCGACAACTCGTCAATAGTTTGCTCGAACATATTTTCTTCCAGCATACCTGTGGGACGTGTGAAAGATCTGAGTCCGCTTGGGCATTCAGGGCACCGAAGGTTACATGATGTAGTCGGCTCAATGGAAACACTCAAAGGCATGCCCCAGTGGACTGGTTTTCGTGTAATACGTGCATAAAAGTAGCTGCTCACTATTTTAAGCCCATTCCACACCCGATTAGGGGTGAGTTTAGAAATAAAATTTATGCCATCTGTAACGCTACTGTTCATTTAATATCTGCCTCCATACCACTCACATACCAAATTACTTAATTAGAAATAATCGCATATGATTAATTCAATGAAATAACTATCTTATCCGAGATCATTTTAAAACCATCAATCATGCGAATCCTTCAGACTTCCCTATTTACGCTAGCCATCATTTGTATCTGCAATTTTTCTTTTGCACAGAAGAAAAAGAATAAAGACAAACCTGATACCAATCCGACCTATAGCGAAAAACTGTATGACGCCATGAGCTGGCGAAATATCGGCCCTTTTCGAGGTGGGCGATCAACCACATCGACAGGGGTTGTAGGCGACCCCATGACGTACTATTTCGGTTCTGTAGGTGGTGGCGTATGGAAAACCACAGAAGCTGGTATAAACTGGACAAATATTTCTGATGGCTTCTTTAACACCACTTCAATTGGTGCTATTTCTGTGGCAGAGTCCGATCCAAATGTAATTTATGTCGGAACCGGTGAAGCCTGTATAAGAGGTGTGATGACAGCTCACGGAGATGGCGTTTATAAATCTACTGATGCTGGTAAAACCTGGAAACACATAGGCCTGGATGGCACTTCGCAAATTTCAGAAATACGCATTCATCCTAAAAACCCTGATCTGGTTTATGTTGCGGCACAAGGCAGTCCTTATGCGCCAACGGATGAAAGAGGCATCTATCGCTCAAAAGATGGTGGGGCTACCTGGGAGAAAGTACATTTCGTAAATGCCACCAGTGGTGCCAATAACCTCTCGATGGATATGACGAATCCACGGATAATGTATGCAGCTTATTGGGATCACCAAAGAAAGCCATGGTTTGTAAGAAGTGGCGGTGAGTACAGCGGCATTTGGAAAACTACTGATGGTGGTGATACCTGGGAAAAACTTTCTGAAGGGTTGCCAAAAGCCACGATGGGGAAAATTGGCGTTTCTGTAAGTCGTGCCAACCCCAACAGAGTCTATGCTATCATAGAGTCTGAAGAAGGCGGATTGTATCGCTCCGATGATGCCGGTAAAAAATGGACGTTAATCAATAGTCAACGCGTGCTCCGCACCAGATCGTGGTATTACATGCATGTTTTTACAGATCCTAAAAACGAAAATGTAGTGTACGTACTTAATGCACCCTTTATGAAATCTATTGACGGAGGTAAAACTTTTGCCCCGGTAGGTGTGCCACATGGCGATAATCACGATCTGTGGATCAATCCTGATGACCCTGAAAATATGATCAACTCCAATGATGGCGGAGCCAATGTCAGTTTCAATGGCGGCAAAAGCTGGTCGACTCAACAAAATCAACCTACAGCTCAATTTTATAGAGTAAATGCGGATAACCGTTTCCCTTACTGGCTGTATGCCGGCCAGCAGGACAATAGCACGGTAGCTATACCTAGCAGAACAGATAACCTCGCGATCGACTGGAAAGCCTGGATTGCCGGTGTGGGTGGTGGAGAAGCCGCACATATTGCCTTCAATCCTGATGATCCTAAATATATTTACTCATCCAACATTACCGGATTTATTGATCAGTACAACCTGGAAACAGGCAAAGCTAAGCCCATAAAACCATACCCGATTTTCGATTTAGGCGAACCTTCGGATGAAATGAAATACCGCTACAACTGGAACCCTCCGGTGATCGTTTCGCATCATGATCCCAATGTAATTTATTATGGCAGTAATGTATTGCACAAGTCCACCAATCGCGGTGTAAACTGGACAGACATTTCTTCTGACCTTACCCGAAACGACACAACCAAGCTCGGTCTCATGGGTGGCCCAATTACCAACGAGGCTGCTGGTGGAGAAACTTATCATACATTGATGTCATTAGCTGAATCACCTCATGATAAAAACACCATCTATGCAGGCGCTGATGATGGTTATTTACACATTACGAGAGATGGTGGCAAAAGCTGGAGTCGCATCACTCCTGATGGTGAAGGTATCATCAATTCGATTGAAGTCTCACCGCACAACCCTGCTACTGTTTATGTGACTGTAATGAAATATAAATTCAACGACTTTACACCTTACATTTATAAGAGCACAGACTATGGTGCCAGCTGGTCTTCTATTACCAATGGCATTGACAAAAGAGCTTTTGCCAGAGCAGTGAGGGAAGATCCGATGAAGCAAGATTTACTTTATGCCGGGACTGAATCGGGCATGTACATCAGTTTTGATGGAGGCGCTAAATGGTCTCCATTTCAACTCAACTTGCCAGAAGTACCCATTCTGGATATCAAAGTCCACCAAAATGACCTGCTTGCCGCTACTTCTGGTCGTGCCTTTTGGATACTCGATGACCTCACACCGCTACACCAGCTGAATGCAGATGTAAAAAATGCAGAAGTATTTTTATACAAACCAGCTGATGTAGTAAAAACAGGCGCTTTCTACATGGATATACCAATTACCAATGCAGGTAAAAATCCATACCCCGGAGCCTCGATAAAGTATTATTTAAAAGCTGTGGATGAAAATGACAGCATCCCGCTAAAAGTTCAGATCAGTGATGAGTCAGGCACGATACTAAGAACATTTGCTACCGATGCCGAGCGGCCGGGCAATAAGATCGAGCGTAAAGAAGGAATGAACATCGTAAAGTGGGACTTAAGGAGGGAAAACTTAACGCCTGCGGAAGGTGTGTATGTGATGTCATTTGACGGATCTTCATTACAGGGCTATCAGGTCGGGCCTGGCAACTATAAAGTAAAACTTAGCAATGGCGACTTTTCGCAAGAAAGCAGCTTCAATGTAAAACCAGATCCTCGTGATGAAGCAACTGCAGAGGAGATTGAAGCACAACAAGAAATACTGAAAACCATTTATGAAGATGTAGATGCATTGCATAACTCATTGAGAAAACTGCAGCAGGTGAGAACACAAGTGAACACCATGATGGAGCGAGAAACAGGTGATGAAGAGATCAAAGATGCTGGAGATAAAATCATTGAAAAAGTGGATGATGTAGAAGATAATTTGATCAGCCCTAAGCAAGAGACTTTTCAGGATGTGATCAATTTTAGAAATAAATTGGATGTGCAGCTCTATCAACTCATGCAAACCATCGATGGCGGAGTGGCACCATTGACAGGTGGTGAAAAAGAGCTTTATGAAGAGCTTAAGAAAGCCTGGCTAAAAGAGAAGAATGCAGTAGAAGGCATCCTTGATACCGATGTGCCTGTATTCAATAAAATGTTGAGAGAAAAAGGTGTTGAATACATCGCTCCAAAGAAAGAGGCCGAAGAGGATAAAGAGGTTGGGATGTGATTTTAGTCTTCGAAATAATTTAGTTTTACGACAGACAAAACCAGCTATCTTATCATGAGAAAACTACTCTTCCTGTTTGTGCTTTTGGTTCCTTTCTTAGCCAATGCACAAGAAGTAAAGCTTTCATCTGAGGCCTCTATTCATATTATCACTGTTGGGCCGTTCCAACCGGAGCTCTACTCTGCTTTCGGCCATAGTGGCATCCGGGTATACGATCCTAAAAGGGGGATAGATGATTTTTATAACTACGGGGTTTTTGATTTCAATCAACCCAATTTCTATCTCAATTTCGCCAGAGGCTTTTTAAACTATCGCCTGGCTGTGATGGATTATCAGCGTGTAAAAAACTTTTATGCCTATCAAAACCGATACATCCATGAGCAGGTGCTTAACCTCGATTCAGCTCAGACGCAAAAGCTTTATGCCTTTTTGGAGTGGAATGCCCAGCCGGAGAATATGTTTTACTACTACGACTATTTCTACGACAATTGCGCCACGCGTGTGCGTGATGCGGTAGAACAAACTTTTGGTAAAGCCGTTGCATTTGACGATTCATACATCACCACAGATTATACCATCAGAGATTTAACAGACATCTACCTTCAGGAGCAACCGTGGGGCGATCTGGGCATAGACATTTGCCTTGGCTTACCGATGGACAAAAAGGCCACTCCGTATATGTACATGTTTCTGCCTGACTACATTGAGCAGGCCTTTGACCATGCCACTATAAAAGTTAACGGAGCTGCTAAGCCATTAGTGAAGCGTACCATCATCACGTATGAATCTACACAGGAACCATCAACGGCCAGTACCATTACACCACTCTACCTATTTAGTTTTATTGCAGTTGTTTTCTTATTGATCACCTGGAGAGGTTATAAAAATAAACGCTACAATAAATGGATTGATGTAATTTTCTTTTCTATCGTTGGGCTTATCGGGTGGTTGTTGTTTCTACTTTGGGTAGCTACTGATCATAATGCGGCAGCTACAAATTTCAATCTATTGTGGGCATTCCCATTACATTTTCCTTTAGTGTTTTGGCTTTTCAAAAAGCAACTCCCTACATGGCTCAGTAAATTTTACTTATTTATCGGTCTGCTCTCAGCGGCCACAGTAGTCCTTTGGGCCTTTTTACCGCAGGATTTACACAACTCACTTATCCCTATTACGTTGATTGTGATGATTAGAAGCTTGTATATTCACTATTATCACAAACTACATGCGAGAGCTGAAAACTGAAATCGAAACTAATGCCTCCAAAGAAAAAGTATGGGAGGTGCTTATGGATTTCGACAAGTACCCTGAGTGGAATCCTTTTATTATCAGTTTGCTGGGCAAGCCAAAACTTCGCGAACGACTCAAAGTAACGATACAGCCTCAAGGCAGTAAACCCATGGTTTTTAAGCCACGAGTGACCATGCATGAGCGCTATAAAAAATTTGCTTGGCTCGGTCAGTTATGGATGACCGGAATATTTGATGGGCATCATATGTTTGAAATTGAAGAAGTAGCTCCAAATAGCTGTAAATTCATTCATCGGGAGCAATTCAATGGTTTACTTGTACCGATGTTATGGAAAAACCTCGATACCAATACGCGAGCAGGCTTTAATGCCATGAATCAAAAGTTGAAAGAAATTGTGGAAGCATGAACCGAATAGATCGGTTATCGGCCATATTGATTCAACTGCAGAGCAAAAAGGTAGTAAAAGCCCAGGAAATCGCTGATCGTTTTGAAATTAGCCTGCGCACAGTGTACCGTGATATAAGGGCTTTAGAAGAAGCTGGGGTGCCCATTGGGGCAGAAGCAGGTATTGGTTATTTTCTCATGGAGGGCTATAATCTACCTCCAGTAAAGTTCTCAAAAGAAGAGGCAGGTTCTATATTAATGGCGACCAAACTCGCTGAAAAAAATACAGACGACTCCATTAGGCATCATTTGTCTGATGCTTTATTTAAGATAAAAGCAGCGCTGCGTGTAGAAGAAAAAGATTATCTGGAAAGTATCGATCGCAACATTGAGGTGATCAACACGCCACAACAACCGCATAGCGACTTTCCTAATAACTTTCTTTCATCCATACAGGATGCGTTGGCAGCGAAAATGGTTATCAATTTCGATTACTATTCGAGCTATGCCGATGCTTTCACAAACAGGGATGTGGAACCGCTCAGCCTCTGTTATTATGGAAACAACTGGCACCTCATTGGTTATTGCAGACTGAGGCAGGATCTTCGAGATTTTCGGGCTGATCGAATCATGAAGCTAAAGGTTACAGAGCATCAGTTTGACCCAACAAAGCATGTCGACTACAAGTCGTACTTAGAAACCATCTTACATCGTAATAGTCTGGAAGAGGCTGTGGTGAAATTTACACCGAGAATGGCTCGGTTTGTCAAAGATCAAAAATACTACCTGGGGTTTTTAGGAAGTGAAGAAGTGGATGGCTGGGAGCAAATGAAATTTATGACAGGCAGTAATACTGGTTTGGCTTACTGGCTGCTGCAGTTTGTAGACCAGATTGAGATTCTATCACCCGCTTCTTTAAAAGATCAAATGATTGCACTGGTAGAGAAGGCCAGGGCACATCACAAATCTTATTAAAAAAAATTTACTTTTTGAAAATGCTACTGACATAGGGTTGTCACTAGTGCCTATTTTCTTTGATAAAAAAAGATATGAAAGCACTTACAATTTTAACCCTATTAATCATGACAAACATTGCAGTAAGCAAAGAACCGTATGTGATCGAACTTGTAGTTTACAAAGTAAAATCAGAGTTCAGAGATGACTTCCACGACATATTGGAAGAAGCCCGCACCCACATAAAAGCATTCCCTGGCATTGTGGAATACAATACTTTCAAGTCAACGTCTAATGAACTTGTGTTTATAGACATTGCAAAATGGGAATCTTTAGATGAAGCTATTGAAGCAGCAAAAAAGGTCGAAAAAATGAAGCAACTAGAACCCTTTATGAATGCGTTTGAAGAAATTAAATTCATGGATCACTTTGAGCAGTATACCACTTTTAATCAAAATGAGTCGCTCTCAGTTGGGGAGTTGGCTAGAGATTATTACAAAGCAGAAGATCAACCTGTAATAGTGGAATTAGAAACTTACAATTACCTGATGATCAATGGAGTTTCTTCCCCTGAAGATGAGCGTTTCTTAAAAGCAATCGAAGCAATCTATGCCGTAGCTTATGGTATCAAAGCGCATTTTAAATCTAACCATAAAGATTTTGTTGTTGCACCTATGGAGGCCCAGTGGTGGGTTGAAGGCACAGAGACATTCGAAAATACGCCAAGGGATAATTGGCATTGGAATATTATGATTCCGCTTCCAGAGTTTGTATCAAAAAAAGCGGTAGATAAATGTATAGAAAACATGCTGAAGGCCAAGGAAGTCCCTTATGTGAGTGAAGTGAACTTAAAGCCGCTCAATGAAGGCAAAGTGATTCAGATATTACACATTGGGAGCTACGATGAAGAGGCACCAACTATCAAGAAAATTTTCGATTTGGCAGAAAATGAAGGCTTAAGTATTGATGGTTATCATCATGAGATCTACATCTCTGACCCCATGACTACTCCACAGGAGAAACTGAAAACTATCATAAGATATCCCGTGAAGTAAATTATTGCAACTCCATCGGGCGGTTCACAACCGTCCGATGGAGTTATATTATTCCTTTGTACTTTCCACTTTCACGTAGTTCAGCCCCGGACCATCGCACGGCAGGCTCCCTCCCATCAGTTGATTTTTTTCAACTCTAAGAAACTCATTGCCTCCGCAACTTTCTCTCAGCTTGGTGTTCTCATCGTCATATACTACTTCAATGTACTTACCATCAGATAGGGTTTGAATGGAGTAGGTACCTGAGGCGGCATCACCGTTGCTTCTAAATTTTCTCATGGTGCTATCTGGTCTGAACTCATAGAATTCTTCATACCCAAGCTCAGAGGCATCAGTAGTTTGGTTCGTCCATCCGCTAACCACCTCCTTCAATTGCCACTGACCAACTATTTCACTGGATTGTTGTTCAGACTCTTCTTTATCACAGCTCATGGTGACTACTAGTAAAATTGATAATATCAGATATTTCATAAATTTTCGTTTCATTTAGGACACACTTCAGAGCCAACTCGTTGTAATCGTTAAAATAAAAACCCAAGTCGCACATAAAATAAGGTCTCTTCTTCAGAATGCCCAACCTCGGCACTAAGCGCTGCCATGTTAAATGGTGTGAACCAAAGGCCTCCACCCACGCCACGATGCCATTTATCTGAGCTTTCTCCATCTACCCAAACGCGTCCCACGTCATGAAATCCTAAGATTCCAACAGAAGCAGGAAATAAGTATGTTTTTAAGTTAAACAACTTAAGGCGCATCTCCACATTATTGTAAAAACGTTGGTCACCGTAAAACCTTGTTTTCCTATAACCTCTGATTTGATACTTTCCTCCCAGTGTTTGTCCCATGAAAAAAGGATAATCGCCAAGGTTAGCACCATATCCGACTCTTGAAGCCAATGTAAACCTAGCTGGTAATCTAAAGCTCAAATAGAAGGAGAATGAGGTATTAAATTGATGGAAATCATCAGACCCTTTATTCAAACCGTAATAAGTATTGAGCTCATTGTCCCAGAAAACCCCTGAAGTTGGTACTTTTTTATCCTTTCGGGTGTCAACTTCAAGGTGTAACGTTCCTCCAACATAATTAAAAGACTCCTCTGTAATGTCTGTGCCTTGTTGTTCCAGGAAGTTTCTAACAAACCTTTGGTCATCTCCAAAACTCTCCAACTCCCAATCATAATAATTGGCCTGCAACCCTACCCGGCCAAAAGGACCAATTTCTCTAAAGGCACCAATATTAACGGCTATTTCTTCAAACCTAAGACGGTAATAATCAATAGAATTCTTTGCGCTTGTCGTATCTGCCACATTTTGATTAAAAACAGATTCATTGCCTAAACCGAAATAATTATTTGTAAACTCTGGTATCCTCAGTCTGAAGTCAGTTTGAATATCCCACTGCCCAAATACATCTGTGTAAATTCCTTCATATTCTAAGTTATAAGAGGCTGTATTAAATGCATAACTGGCTAGCACGCGATGCTTGCTTTTAAAAGGATCTTTTCTAAAACCATGGTTGGTATACATGAATCCTCCACCCAAAAACACACCGTCATCCGGATTGAAATTTCCAGTGATAAGAGGCATTAGCACATCGTACTTATAGGCTTTTCTGTCGTAATGGTTTACAGCCTCATCATCAGAAAGACGATTAACACTTTCTTTATTTAGCTTCAGTTTATTTCCTTCCAGGTTGTCATAAAAGACTGTCATTTTAGATGCACCCCTTACCCTGGAGTCATCATCGAGTGTATCTTCTCCTGGTCCTCCAATCACCCTGATTTTAATACTTTTGTTGGCTTCTCCGTCTATTTCAAAATTGTCTTCACCTCCCAATCCAAATAGCCTGATTTCTTTGGTTTCTCCAAATTTGAACAAGCGATCATAGATCACTTTTACCTTTTCACCATCCTTTTTCATCTTGTGTACAACTACATGCACATCACCATTGGCCAGGCGATCTACCTGAAAGTATTCATGTTTATCGCTACCCACAACATCTACCTCCTTAGCTAAAAATTCATAATGATCAATGGCGTAGTCAACAAGGTTTGCTCTTCGCGACTTCAACTTAGCAATGACTTCTTCTCCTGTTAAGTCATATACTGGTTTGGGCCATTTAGCAATAGCTTGCTCAATTTTCTCATCTGTGAGACTATCCTGAATTTCTTTAGCTATGGTTACCCAATCCTCGCGAGAGAGTCCGGTTAGAAATGACCGATCGAAATAGCGCGCATTAAACATCAAGCCAGAGGGCCAATCAACTTTGTGATCAAAGCCTTCAAATTTTGGCAAGGCCCATTTGCGACTCCATATTTCAGGAAACAGGCCTTCATTGACAAAAAATGCCTGATCTCTATCCCTTGGAATGGGCCGGTAGATTTTTCCCTTGCCTTCTTTATCATTTTCTGCCCATCTCCACTGATCATCATGGCGGTCCCAATCGCCAATGAGCAAATCAAAAATTCTTGATCTGACAGCAAAGAGCTGATCCACCTCATTATCATTATCCTCTTTCAGTTCTTCCAGTACCTTTCTTGTATTTTCAATATCGGGCGAGTTGCCAAAAAAATCGGCCTCAGACCAGTCTTTGGCAGGTCGCTCTTCAAAAAGTGCCAACGTAGCCGCAAAGTCTTCTTTATAATCTCCGAATCTAACGTCTTCAGGTATGTAAACTATTTTTGGATTAGTGTGATAAATTCCGGCCGCCTCAGCCAGATATGGCACCACAATAGCACCATACGGATGAGCCGCAGAGATCTGATCTTGGACAAGATCAACCGCAAACGTATTTCTCAAAATTTCGGGCACTGCATTCTCTGGATATTTTTCAATAGACCTTAAAACATATTGCTTCCCATCCTTAGCCTGCAGTCTCAAAGACTTAGTTTGCATACCTCCTCCTCGTTGTACTATCTTCAGTCCTCCTTTTTCTGCACCAATATCAAATACCGGTACTTCAATGGGAGTTTTCCAAACATCTCTATAGTTAGCTCCTAAAAGCTTTTTATGTGTCTTACTAGCATTATACTGATAACTTGCCTGAGTGGTAACTACACTATCTCTAAAGTCGTATTGAGCCACCTGTTCGGCTCTGGATACAGGCTCTTCGAATGGCTTTTTCATAAGTTCCTTTTCAAAGGTTACTTCTACATCGCCATTTTCTTTAGGTTTCCAGTAAGACACTTTTACGGTACCATCATCAAAGAAATCTAACCTCCCGTACCCATGTGCTGATTCAGCATACTGAGCGTACCC
Organism: Fulvivirga sp.; assembly: GCA_039970995.1. Lineage (GTDB taxonomy): Bacteria > Bacteroidota > Bacteroidia > Cytophagales > Cyclobacteriaceae > Fulvivirga. The sequence continues at coordinate 91,273 of JBDVKW010000003.1, read as the reverse complement.
CTTTTGCCTTACGAATGAGGTTTTTGCAATCGAACCGCTTACCATGTAGTGTACACTATCCTTATAAGAATATTGCATGCTGTGTTCATGACCAGCTACATGCATGGTGTTTGGGTATTTTTCAAAAATAGCTACCAATGCATCTCGCATGGCCTTATTCTTAGGGTTGGTAATATCCTGTGGACTACCAATGTATTTTCTATAAATAGGGTGAATAGAGCCCAAAATAGGCGGCAGAAAATGGGCTTTAGTTGGAAAGAATCCTCCATGCGAACCGTATGTATACATCGGATGGTGTGTAGCCACTACTACTTTCTTATGGGCATTCTTTCTCATAATACCATCGAGCAGCTGTAGCACTTCTAGTGCATTGGCTGACTCACAGCCGCCAAGTTCTTCGTCAGGCTTGCTCCAGTTGTGCAAAAACCATTGTGTATCGATAATTACAAGGGTAATTTCCTCATTGATACTCACTTCAACAGGTCCTGGACACCCTCCTGTTGGTAAAAACACATCGGCACTATCGAGGTGGTTTTCTATATATATCTCTTGATTGAGTAAGTTATCCCAACCTGTTTTTCTTCCTTGCGCCCAATCATGATTACCGGGAATAAAGAACTTATCTCCTGGAAATTCTTTTACCAACTGAATATGTGCTTTGGCTACCTTCTCACTTTTTTCCCGGTCTACAGCCAATTCACCGGGCATGCCCTGCGGATAAATATTGTCGCCAAGAAAGATCACCCCACTTTGCTCTCCCGTCTCTGCGATTTGTTTTTTCAGTAAATCATAAACTCGCTCCTGACCCGGTCCCAACTTACCAGCATCTCCAACCAGGTAAAAACTATAAATCCTCTCTTGACTTAACGTCTGGAAACCAGACAAGCACAGGATAACAAGAAAACAATATTTAAAAACCAATTTACTTTTCATATTTAATGGTCATTAGCTTACCCTTGCCTCCATCACCTTCGCTGGAAATATACATGGTGCCATCAGGTGCAAAACAGATCCCTTCAGCCTGATTATAAGTTATAGGGTTGAGTCGTATCACTTCTTTTAAATTTTTATCAGATGAGAAAACTGATAGTACCTTATCCGCTGAGAGTAAATATATATCATTTGTGATTGGATGAACCGCAATGCCTGAAGGATCAAAGTCATTTACTTTATTAAAATACTTTCTTTTCGAAATAAATTCATTCAACCGTTCTTCATCAATCGATAAAAACTCCTTTTCATCAATCTTTCGTTTAAAAACAGAGTAACGGTAAATAGCTTTTCCGTCCACCTTGTTGTCATCAATATCACCCGACCCTTTCAGTGCAATCAGTAGCTCATTGCCCAGCCGACCTAAACCTTCGGTATCATTACTTGCCGATAGTTCTGTTTCTTCCTTATCAACATCTATATCCCCATCAGAATCAGAAAGTCTGAAATCAAAAATATCTCCATCGCTGTCGAGTACAAACACATGATCGTCTATAATCTCAACCCCCTCATAATCTCCACTATCACCAAATTCTATCTTTTTAGCTATCTCTCCAGAATTAGCTTCAATTAAGAAAAGTATGCCATCTTCATCTTCCACAGCCGCCAACAATCCATCTTTATAGTACGACAACCCAGAAATCTCTTCCAGATCATATGGTAAAAAGTGTTTTGCAGTTGGCTCAAAGAGTTTATAGCCTAACTTTTCATAGTTATAATCCATGTAAACGCTATCCGTACGTTCGGCAATAAATGTATTGCAGTTTGTAGATAATGACGCCACAAAAAGCAGGCAACATATGGTAATAATTACTCGCATCAATTTTTTTAACAAATTAGGCCATATCAAGTTGATAAAAAAACCAGTTCTCTTCTAAAAAAGTCACTGTGGCAAGTATCTTTGCGCATGCATTTGAAAAACGACCTTTTATTACGCACCATTAAGGGTGAAAAAACAGAAAGAACACCAGTTTGGCTTATGAGACAAGCTGGTAGAATATTACCAGAATATCGCGCGGTAAGAAATAGCTTAAGCGGATTTAAAGAACTGGTAGAAACTCCTGAAAGAGCTGCCGAAGTGACTATACAGCCTGTAGATATATTAGGTGTAGACGCAGCCATTATTTTCTCTGATATTTTGGTGATTCCTGAAGCTATGGGGTTGTCATATGAAATGGTTGAAAAGCGTGGGCCGCACTTTCCAAATACTATTAAATCGGCTAGCGATGTTGATAAGCTTAAAGTGGCTGATGCAGAAGGCGTTCAATACACTTTAGAAGCCATCAAGCAGACTAAAAAAGAATTAGACGGCAGAGTACCATTAATAGGTTTTGCCGGAGCTCCCTGGACAATTTTTGCCTACATGGTAGAAGGTGGAGGAAGCAAAACATTTTCAAAAGCACGCGCCATGCTTTACAAAGAGCCTGAGCTTGCTCACCGCTTACTCAACATGATCGCTGACAGTACGATCAACTACTTGAAAGGTCAGATAAAAGCTGGTGCAGACCTGGTACAGATTTTTGATTCATGGGCAGGTATTTTAGGGCCTGAACAATATGCTGAATTCAGTCTCAAATACATTGAAAAAATCTGTGATGCTATTACAGAAGTACCAAAGACTGTTTTCGCCAAAGATGCTTACTTCGCACGTACGGCTTTGGCCAAAGTAAAGTGTGAAACTGTTGGTTTAGACTGGTGTATGGACATTAAAGAATCTCGTGCTATTCTAGGTGCTGACAAAGTACTTCAAGGCAATCTTGATCCATGTGCGCTATATGGCAGTGATGAGTCAATCGAAGAAGCAACAAAAGAAATGCTTAGAGCTTTTGGACCATATAAACACATTGCCAACCTCGGCCATGGCGTTTATCCAGACATCGACCCTATGAAAGTGAAGCACTTTATTGATGTGGTAAAATCTGCCAGTACTGACATGAGATAAGTTTTTTTTTGCTATTTTGGGTTAACAACCCAATGAGTGATGAAAAAATATCTTAAAATCTTAATTCCATTTTTGTTCTTGGCAACTTTTTCTATTGCGCAAGAAAAGGCCGTGCATTACGAAACCTTGCAAAAACACTTACCTTCAGCGGTGAATGGCTTTTCGGTACAAGGCGAACCAGAGGGAAGCAATTTAGACATGAATGGTATGTCCTATAGCATGGCTTCAAAAAAATATAGCAAAGGGGATTCGAAACTTAATATTGCTATTGTAGACTATAAAGGAGCTGCTGCAATGTTTCAAACTTCCACCATGGCTTGGGCGAATAGTATGGCTTATGAAGATGCGCACCAAAAAGCCAAAAGCATCACCATAGATGGTATGAATGGCTGGTTTAGCTACAACAAAGACAACAAAGAAATTCAATTGTTAATCGCCAGTAAAGAAAGGTATTTAGTGACAATTAGTATTTCTAATGCCACAGATGAAGACTTGGCAGAATCTATTTTAAAAAAGTTAAACATAGGTTCATTACCAAACTAATTACTCATCTTTCAACGATTTTACTGGATTTATCACAGCTGCCCTTATAGACTGGTAGCTTACTGTGGCCCATGCGATGAACAAAGCGATAAATCCTGAAATTAAGAAAACATCAATACTTAAGGTTGTTTGATAAGCAAATCCAGTGAGCCACTCACGCATGAAATACCATGATACTGGCACGGCTATAATCAATGCTATAATGATCAGTTTCGTAAAGTCTTTAGAAAGTAAAAGCACCACACTAAATACTGATGCACCCATTACTTTACGTACGCCTATTTCTTTGGTGCGTAGCCCAGCCATATAAGCCGCTAGTCCGAAAAGGCCAACGCATGCTATTACAATAGCGATGATGGCAAATACTCCAAATATTTTTCCAGAGTTAGCTTCCGTTCTATATTGTTTATACAGCTCCTCGTCCAAAAATTTATACTTAAAGGGTTCTTGAGGCACAAACTGATTCCACTTACTTTCAACCGCTGTAATGCCTTGATTCACGGCATCATCCTTGAGTTTAACGGAGATAAATCCGTTGAACGAAATGGCACCTTCATTGCTCACCAATATGAATGGGCTGATTTTATCTTTTAGTGTCATGTAATGAAAGTCCTTGACCACGCCTACAATTTCATAGAAACGATAAACAGGGGTGTCCCCAGGTGTAGTGTGTCTCACTTTCATACCTATTGGGTTTTCAACATCTAGTAACTCAACCGTTTTTTGGTTGACAACTATTGATAAAGAATCATTGAAATCTTTTGAAAACCCACGGCCTTGCGCTATTTCGAGATTCATGGTTTCGATATAACTGTCATCAACCGACATGGCATTTGCCGTTAAAGGCTCTGTAGCCCCTTGAGGCATAAATTGAATACCGAAAAATTGATTAACTGGCAGAGAGCTAGAGGCTCCTACTTCAACAACGTCAGGTAACGAACGTATTTCTTTTATGAATGCGTCATGTTGCTCATTAAGAACACCTACTCTTTCAATGGCCAGCACATTGGTTTTTTCATAGCCTAGGTCTTTATTTTTAATGTAATCCAGCTGTTTTTGTACAATCAAAGTCCCTGTGATTAGCACTATAGATATAGCAAACTGTAGCACAACCAACCCATTTCTCAACCAAGATGAGCTTTGATTGCTCATCAACTTACCTTTAAGCACTTTCACAGGACTAAAACCTGATAGAACGAAAGCCGGGTAACTTCCTGCCAATAAACCCACAACCACAGCAAAAACAAGAATAAGCGCTACTGACCATGAGTTAATATTAAGTGCTAACTGCTTGTCGGCTATATTATTAAAATAAGGCAATGTGATGTATACGAGTCCTAATGCGACAATTGTGGCAATCAATGTCAGAATAACCGACTCCGTTAAAAATTGACCCACCAGATAAGATCTAGGCGAACCCATGGTTTTTCTTATGCCTACTTCTTTTGCCCGTTCTGTTGATCTGGCTGTAGATAGGTTCATAAAATTGATGCAGGCTATCAACAATATCAACACTGCTATGGATACAAACACATAAATATCGTTGATATCACCACCCGCTTTAAACTCTCCCTGATATTCTACCGGGTATAAGTGCAAATCCTCCAATGGAATAAGTGAGTAGTTGTAACCGTTGCCTGCAGCTGTATACTCTTCATAAGATGTATTCAAATTTTGCTCAATCTGAGGAGCAGCATATTTCTCTACCATTTGAGGAAACCTCGATTCCACTGCTGACGGATCACTTTTTTCGTTGAGTTCTACATAAATGTGTGTTGAAAAGCCTACAAAATTTTCATTTTGAAATATAAATGGCAGTCCTCTGAGAGAGCTTAAAAAATCAAATTCAAAATGAGAGTTTCTTGGCACATCTTCTACCACGCCTGTTACGGTAAATTCACCAAAATCCGTATTGAGTACTTTACCAATAGGATCTTCGTTTCCGAAGTATTTGGTAACTGTTGATGCCGTCAGTACTATGCCTTGCGGGTCAGACAATGCTTTTTCAGGATCACCTTTGATCAAATTGAAACTAAACATTTCAAAGAATGTCGTGTCTGCAGCAATGAATCTGGTTTCTTCAAAGGCCTTTTCTTCACCTTGCTCATTTACATACCTTACCATCACTGGGTTGTTGGGACCACCACCAAAAATCCTCACGGCATTATTGATTTCCGGGAAGTCAGAACTCAGCACATCAGAATATGAATGAGGCGTAAAAGCATAATTGGTGACGTGATCAGGGTACAAACGCTCTAAAACGAACTTGTAGATATTGTCACCATTCTTATGAAATTTGTCATATGACAGCTCATCTTCAATATGCATCATGATCATCAGACAGCTGGCAATACCAACCGACAGACCGATGATGTTTATTGCACTATAGATTTTGCTTTTAGTAAGATTCCTCAGCGAGATTTTGATGTAGTTGCGTAGCATGGTAAAGATTGATTGGGTATACTCTGTTACTATGCAATCTACAAAAAGGTTACAGTTTGTAGATGAATACCTAATTTGTACAGACAGACAACTAATAAAAAAGGCCTCAAATGAGGCCTTTTTTATTTCAACATCTTTAATAATGTCGTCAGTTTTGTTTTGAGATTTCTTCGATCAACGATAAAATCTAAAAAACCATGATCACGTACAAACTCTGCGCTCTGAAAACCTTTGGGTAAGTCTTTACCGATTGTTTCTCTAATTACACGAGGCCCGGCAAAACCAATCAATGCTCCTGGTTCCGCTATGTTAAAGTCACCCAACATCGCATAAGAAGCAGTAACACCACCTGTTGTAGGATCAGTTAATAATGAGATGTAAGGAATCTTTGCCTCACTCAATAGCGCCAGTTTTGCTGAAGTTTTGGCCATTTGCATCAGAGATAGTCCGGCTTCCATCATACGTGCACCGCCTGATTTAGAAATCATTAAAAATGGTTGCTTATTTTTTAGGGCATGATCGATAGCACGTGCTATCTTCTCTCCTACTACAGAACCCATGGATCCTCCAATAAAACCAAAATCCATACAAGCCACAGTAATAGAAATACCATTCATTTTACCGTAAGCAGAACGTACTGCGTCCTTCAATTCGGACTTTGCCTGAGTAGCCTTAATTCTATCCGGATAAGCCTTTGTATCAACAAACTTTAAAGGGTCTGCTGACTCCATTTCAGCATCAAGCTCTGTAAATTTATTATTGTCGAATAATATTTCGAAATACTCTCTTGAACCGATTCTTACATGGTACCCATCATCCGGGCTTACATAAGAATTACTTTTCAACTCACGCGTATGTATAATCTTACCAGCAGGAGTTTTGTACCAGAGGCCATCTGGGGCCTCACGCTTTGCTTCTGTTGGTGTTTGTATTCCCTTATCTTTTCTTTTAAACCAGCTCATGCCTTTTCCTTTATATGGAATATTTAAAATCCATTTTTCTTGTAGTAGGCAAATATCTGCAGTAAACACCATCTTTCAAAAATTACCTCAAAGAATGTGATCCACTTGAATGAATCATTATCTTTGCAAACACTAAAAAACAGTCGCATTCGTGCTGAATTGCATTAACTTACTATAACAAAAACCAAGATATTTTATGTCAGGATCAGATTTTAAACCAGGTGTTCTAACGGGAGATGAGGTTCAAAAACTCTTCAAATTTGCAAAAGAAAAGCAATTTGCGCTCCCAGCCGTAAATGTTGTTGGAACCAACTCCGTAAACGCAGTAATGGAAACTGCCAGTAGTTTAAATGCCCCGGTAATCATTCAATTTTCGAATGGAGGCGCGGTGTTTTTTGCTGGAAAAGGTTTGAATAATGACAATCAACAGGCTGCTGTGGCAGGTGCTGTATCTGGTGCACATCATGTACACATGCTTGCTGAAAAATACGGGGCAAGAGTAATTTTGCACACCGACCATGCAGCTAAGAAACTCCTTCCTTGGATTGATGGTATGCTTGACGCAGGTGAAGAATTTTACAAAGTACATGGCAAGCCATTATACAGCTCACACATGATCGACCTCTCTGAAGAGCCGCTTGAAGAAAACATCGATATCTGTAAAAGATACCTGGAGCGCATGAGCAAAATTGACATGACTTTAGAAATTGAGCTTGGTGTTACTGGTGGTGAAGAAGATGGTGTAGACAATACTGATATAGATAGTTCAAAACTTTATACGCAGCCAGAAGAAGTGGCTTACGCTTATGAAGAGCTGAAAAAGGTAAGTGACCGATTCACTGTAGCTGCTGCCTTTGGAAATGTACATGGTGTGTATAAACCAGGTAACGTAAAGCTTACTCCGGTAATCCTGAAAAACTCTCAGGATTACATTCAGGAGAAATTCGGTACTGCTGATAAGCCTGTAGATTTTGTGTTTCATGGGGGCTCAGGTTCATCGACTGAAGAAATCAGAGAAGGAATTTCTTACGGGGTGATTAAAATGAATATTGATACAGACCAGCAATGGGCTTTCTGGAATGGCGTGAAAAACTATTACCAGTCGAATGAAGGCTACCTGCAAGAGCAAATAGGAAACCCTGAGGGTGACGATAAGCCAAACAAAAAGTTTTATGACCCACGTGCCTGGTTGAGAAAAGCCGAAGAGTCATTTAACGCCAGATTAAAAATGGCATTTGAAGACCTTAATAATATCGATACACTTAAATAATCGATATGCTAAATCAAGAAAAGCTCAAGCTGGTCAAACCGGTTTGAGCTTTTTTATTGCCTGAAACGAGTACATAAAAAAAGGGAATGCAATATTGCATTCCCTTTTAAATTTCGTTTGAGCTTACTAGATTTTCTCTTTGATTCTAGCTGCTTTTCCTTGTCTACCTCTTAGGTAGTACAATCTTGCTCTTCTTACTTTACCTTTTCTCACTACATCGATTTTGTCGATACTTGGTGAAAGTAAAGGGAAAATTCTTTCGATACCAATGCCGTTAGACACCTTTCTTACAGTGAAGGTCTCGCCATTGCTGTTAGGGTTTTTTCTTTGGATTACAGTACCCTGGAATTGCTGGATTCTTTCTTTGTTTCCTTCAGTAATTCTCACGTGTACGTTAATTACATCACCAGCTGCAAATTCAGGGAAAGATGCTCTTCTTTCCTGACCTTCTGCTTCGATTGATTTGATAATGTCGTTCATGATTTCTTTATAGCTATTGTGTCTTTTTCTAAAATCGGACTGCAAATATAGAAATAATTTATTTCACGAACTAACCCTTGAATTAAATATTCTATATTTTCAATATAATTAAATGTCATTCATCTAGCAGCCCTGGCCTACGTTTCTTGGTTCTTTTTACAGATTCATTAAAGCGCCACTCCTCTATTTTCTCATTATGGCCTGATAGCAATATATCTGGGACTTTCATGCCCTCAAATTCGGCAGGCCTTGTATATACAGGCGGTGCCACCAACCCATCTTGAAAAGAGTCTGTCAGAGCAGACGTTTCATCCGACAAAACCCCTGGCAGTAAACGAATCACCGCATCTGATACCACTGCAGCTGCTAATTCACCACCTGAAAGCACATAATCCCCGATGCTTATTTCTTTGGTAATGAGATTTTGCCTTACTCTCTCATCAACACCTTTATAATGGCCACAAAGTATGATAATATTTTTCTTTAGAGATAATTCGTTGGCCATGGTCTGATTAAAAGATTCTCCATCAGGGCTCATGTATATGATTTCATCGTACGAGCGAGCAGATTGTAAATCTCTAATACAGGCTGCTATGGGTTCAATCATCATGACCATACCGGCTCCACCACCGTAGGCATAGTCATCAATTTTTTTATGTTTATCTGTAGAATAAGGCCTTAAATCATGCACAACTACCTCTACAAGTCCTTTTTTCTGCGCTCTTTTGAGTATAGAATCAGAAAAAGGCCCTTCTAACAGTTTCGGTAAGATGGTAATGATATCGATTCTCATGGCTAGAGGTATATTTCTAACAATCCTTCAGGAGCTTTTATTTCGATTTGCTTGTTTGCATGATCAACACGAGAAATGATTTGATCATTAATAGGTATTAAGGCTTCCTTACCTTTAATCTCCACCTCGAAAAGATCTTGTTGCGGGCCGGTTAGTACTGATTTTATCGAGCCCTCAATATTAGAGTTGAGGTCTACGATTTTATAACCTACCACCTCATGAAAATAAAATTGTCCTTCACCTAAATCAGGTAGTGAACCCAAAGGAAGATATATAGCCAAAGACTTTAGTCGTTCCGCATCCTCTACAGTATCGACCTCCTCAAATTTAATATTGGCCTTCTGACCCTTTATTGAAATTGATTCAATAAAAAAAGGAACCAGTTTTTTGTTGATTTCAACAAAAACTGATTCCAATTCTGAGTATTCTTCGGGAAAGTCAACATCCAGAAAGATGGTGACTCCGCCATTCAAACCATGTTTCTTGATGACGTGACCAAGCTGGTAACATTCATCAATATCCATGATTTATTTTTTCTCTTCTTCTTTTGAATCCTCTCCCTCAGCAGGAGTTTCTTCTTTTGCTTCAGCCTTTGGCTCTTCTGCTTTTTCTTCAGCAGCTGGGGTCTCTTCCTTAGCTTCTTCTTTTGCTTCAGCAGTTGCCTCTTCGCTTGCTTCTGCTTCCACAGACTCTTCTTCTGCATTTTCAGCAGCTTCTGCAGCAGCAGCTTCGTCTGCTCTTTTCTTCAGTGCTTCTGCTCTCGCTTCTTTCACCTTAGTTTCCGCATCTTGTCTTTCTTTAGCAGACATAGCAGCTTCTTTAGCCAACCTATCTCTCTTAGCTTCAATCTTAGCATCTTTCTCTTTCAACCATGCGTCAAATTTCTTGTCTGCATCTTCCTGAGAAATTGCTCCTTTGTTCACACCAATTTGAAGGTGTTTCTTAAGCATGATACCTCTGTAAGAAAGCATTGCTCTTACTGTATCTGTAGGTTGTGCCCCTTTCATTACCCAATCAAACGCTTTCTGCTCATCTAAATCAACAGTTGCTGGGTCAGTGTTAGGATTGTACCTACCAATTCTTTCAATGTACTTACCATCTCGTGGTGCTCTGGCGTCTGCTACGACTACATCGTACAATGCCAATCTTTTACGCCCTCTTCGGGCCAGTCTAATTTTTACTGCCATTTTGTGTTTTAAGTTTTACGACTCTGTGGATCACGTCCACCGTCTAAAAGACTGCAAAGATAATGGATTTTTCTTTAATAGAAATATTTGCAATCAATATTTCATGCTCAAACTGACAAAATCTCATAAATCATTGACACATAATCATATTCGTTTAAACGAATTAACAGTTTTTTTATTCTATTTATGTTAACTACATTTGTTTTCTCTTACGACTAAAATAAGCAAATGGACCGTTATTCCTATATTTCAAACGCACACAGCCATTATTTGGATGAATTATACGAATCATACAAAGCAGACCCTAATTCTGTAGATGATTCGTGGCAAAAGTTTTTTGAAGGCTTTGAGTTTTCTCTACAAAAGTACGGAGAAGACGGGCCTGCTCCAGATAGCGACTTATCTCCTAAGGAAACAAGGGTAAGAAATTTTATACACGCATATAGGTCCAGAGGTCACCTAAAATCTGATACCAATCCTGTACGTCAACGTAGGGATCACAATGTAAAGTTGGCTATCGAAGATTTCGGATTAGAAGAGGCTGACCTGAAGGAGGAATTTGAAGTAGGTCAGGAAATTGGTCTAGGTAAGGCCTCGCTTAAAAAAATTAAAGAAACCCTCGAGAGTATTTATCTCGGTCCTATCGGCTATGAGTACATGCACTTACGGGATGGAGAAATACTTGACTGGTTTAAACAAAAATGTGAAAAGGAAGCCATAGACATAAATCCTCCTATAGAAACAAAGAGAAGGATTTTAGACAAGCTTAATGAAGCTGTTGTTTTTGAAAATTTCTTGCACACCAAATTTTTAGGTCAAAAGCGATTTTCTCTTGAAGGAGGTGAAAATACTATTTCAGCCCTCGACACTATAATTAATAAGGCTGCTGATTTTGATGTAAAGGAAGTTGTAATTGGTATGGCCCATCGAGGTAGACTCAATGTACTTGCCAACATCATGGGCAAAACCTATGAAGAGATATTTAATGAGTTTGAAGGTAATGCTGATCCTGACCTTACTATGGGTGATGGTGATGTTAAATACCACTTAGGTTATTCCAGCCGCATTAAAACCTCCTCAGATAAAAATGTATATGTAAAGTTGGCGCCAAACCCATCCCACCTTGAGGCGGTTGATCCGGTAGTATTGGGATATACCAGAGGCCAAATTGATGATGAATATGACGGTGATGTAAAAAAGGGCATGTCTGTCCTTATACATGGAGATGCCGCTGTAGCAGGTCAGGGTATTGTGTATGAAATCGTGCAAATGTCTCAGCTAGAAGGTTATAAAACCGGGGGAACCATTCACTTTGTGATTAATAACCAGGTGGGTTTTACAACTGATTACGATGATGCGAGATCAAGCATTTATTGTACAGATATTGCCAAAATCATAGATGCTCCCGTATTGCACATCAATGGTGATGATGCTGAAGCAGTTGCATTTGGAGCTAACCTTGCAGTGGAATACAATCAAAAATTCGGAAAGGATATTTTCATCGACTTATTATGTTACAGAAGGCATGGTCATAATGAGAGTGATGAACCTAAGTTTACTCAACCAAAACTTTATAACCTTATAGCCAAGCACCCCAACCCAAGAGAGGTGTATGTAAAGAAACTCATCGAACGTGGAGATGTTGATGAAGCTAGCGCCAAAAAACTTGATAAAGAATTTAGAAGTATGCTTCAGGATCGATTGAATGAGGTGAAGCAACAGCCATTACCTTATAAGCCCCAAAAAGTTGAAGAAGAGTGGGAGTTACTCAGAAAATCGAAAAAAGAAGACTTTGAAAAATCCCCTGACACTAGCATTAAACAAGAGGTAGTGGATAAAGTTGCTAAAGCACTTACTACGCTTCCAGAAGGATTTAAGCCATTAAAACAAATTGACAAGCTCATCAAAGAGCGTAAGAATAACTTCTTCGAGAAAAAGGAGCTCAATTGGGCTGACGCAGAATTGCTTGCCTATGGTTCATTGCTTACCGAAGGAAAAATTGTCAGAATGTCTGGTCAGGATGTGAAAAGAGGCACTTTCTCACACAGACACTCATATCTTTTTGATGCAAACACCAATGAACCTTATTGCAACCTCGACCATATCGAGGGTAGTGAAGGTAAATTTCATATATACAACTCGTTGCTCAGTGAATTTGGTGTATTGGGCTTTGAGTATGGCTTCGCTATGGCCACTCCAAACGCTTTGGTTATTTGGGAGGCACAATTTGGTGACTTTGTCAATGGTGCCCAGGTAATGATCGATCAGTTTATCACCAGTGCTGAATCTAAATGGCAGCGAATGAATGGACTGGTTATGCTATTACCACATGGCTATGAAGGTCAGGGACCTGAGCACTCAAACGCAAGGCCAGAACGCTTTTTACAACTTGCCGCAGAAGAAAATATTATTGCTTGTAATATTACAACACCGGCCAACTTCTTCCACATGTTAAGAAGACAATTGACATGGGATTTTAGAAAGCCGTGCGTTGTTTTTTCTCCCAAATCATTATTGAGGCACCCTAAAGTCGTCTCGCCAGTAAAAGATGTTACAACTGGTAGCTTCCAGGAGGTGATAGGTGATAGCTATGTGACCAACAAATCTGTCAAAAAGGTGGTAATGTGTACAGGAAAAGTATACTACGACCTATTAGAAAAACAACAGGAAGATAAAATAAAAGACGTTGCCTTGATAAGAATTGAACAGCTCCATCCTTTTCCGTTCAAACAACTTGATAAAGAATTGAAAAAATATAAGGATGCTAAGCTAGCCTGGGTACAGGAAGAGCCTTCTAACATGGGTTACTGGACATTTATACTAAGAACCCTAACAGATAAAAACATTGAACTTGTGTCAAGAAAAGCGAGTGCCTCCCCTGCTACAGGATATGCCAAAGTGCATAAAGAAGAACAAGCCAAAATTGTTGACCAAGCATTTAAGAAATAAGAAAATAAAGAAAACCTTAATATAATGAGCCAAGAAATCAAAGTTCCGGAAGTAGGTGAGTCAATTACCGAAGTAACTATTGCCAGTTGGGTGAAATCTGATGGTGATTATGTGGAACAAGACGAAATTATTGCTGAGTTAGAATCAGATAAAGCAACTTTCGAATTACCTGCGGAAGTCGCAGGTGTCCTCAAAATCAAAGCTGAAGAAGGGGATACCATTGATGTTGGCAGTGTTATCTGTGAAATAGATACTGAAGCCAAAGGCTCGTCATCAAGTGGTGATAACAAAAAAGATAAAAGCGAAGAAAAGGCTGAACAAAAGGATGATTCATCAAGTGGCACTGGAGAAGCAAAAAAAACCGGTGAAGTTATAGATATGAATGTAACGGAGCTTGGCGAATCGATCACTGAGGTTACACTTTCCAGCTGGTTGAAAGAAGATGGAGATTACGTAGAGTTAGACGAAACAATCGCAGAAATTGAATCTGACAAAGCTACATTTGAACTTCCTGCTGAAGCTAATGGAATTCTAAAAATAGAGGCTCAGGAGGGAGAGACATTAGAAATAGGTGCACTCATTTGCAAGATTGAAGTAATGGAAGGTAAGCCGGCTGAAGCTGAAAGTAGCTCTGATAAAAAAACATCGGAGTCTTCGTCTGCTACTCAAACCAGCGATGACGAGACATATGCCAGCGGTCACGCTTCACCAGCTGCCGCAAAAATTTTGAAAGAAAAAGGCATTGACCCTAATGACGTGAAAGGAACAGGCCGTGATGGCCGCATCACAAAAGAGGATGCTGAAAAAGCGAGTAAGTCTGAAAAGCCTGCTTCTAAAACACAAGAGTCATCTGACGATACTCAAGCAGCGACTCCTGTAAGTGGCACAAGAAATGAGCGTAGAGAAAAGATGTCAAGCCTTCGTAAAACGATTTCGAAGCGTTTAGTTTCTGTTAAAAACGAAACGGCAATGCTCACCACTTTCAATGAGGTAAACATGAAGCCAATCATGGACCTCAGAAAAAAGTATAAGGAGCAATTTAAAGAGAAACATGGCGTTGGTTTAGGCTTTATGTCATTCTTCACTAAAGCTTGTTGTCAAGCGTTGCAAGAGTGGCCAGCAGTAAATGCAGCTATTGATGGTAATGAAATGATTTACCACGACTACTGCGACATCTCCATTGCGGTTTCTTCCCCAAAAGGATTGGTTGTGCCGGTAATAAGAAATGCTGAGGATCTTGATTTCAAAGGCATAGAAAGTGAAGTTGTAAGGCTTGCCAAAAAGGCTCGTGATGGAAAGCTTAGCATTGATGAGATGTCTGGCGGTACATTTACAATCACCAATGGCGGTGTATTTGGCTCTATGTTATCAACGCCTATTATAAACGCGCCTCAATCTGCGATTTTAGGCATGCACAATATCGTTGAAAGAGCAATTGTTGAAAATGGAGAAGTAGTGGTTAGGCCAGTGATGTATGTGGCTTTATCATATGACCATAGAATCATCGATGGACGAGAGTCTGTGAGCTTCCTCGTAAGAGTAAAAGAGTTGTTGGAAGACCCTACTCGATTAATGCTGGGAGTATAATAGTACAAAGTACAGCGTATTAAGTACAAACTATTTCAAGATGCACAAATACAAAGAGTTATCTGTTTGGAAGAAAGCCATGAGCTTAAACACATCAGTGTATCAAATAACAGACAGCTTTCCATCAAAAGAACAGTTTGGGTTAACCAATCAGATAAGAAGAAGCTCTGTTTCAGTAGCTTCAAACATTGCTGAGGGTGCAGGGAGAAACTCTAATGGAGAGTTCAGGCAGTTTTTAGGTATTGCCATTGGGTCACTCTTTGAATTAGAAACCCAGCTTCTTATATCACAACAAGTGGGGTATTCAAAACAGTATGAAACAGAAAACTTAATAGAATCAATAAGTGAAATCCATAAAATGCTTATTGGATTAAAATCATCATTAAACTGATATTTAAATATACTTAGTACTAAATACTTGGTACTTTGTACTCAAAATCTAAAAATATGAAATACGATGTAACCGTTATAGGCTCAGGACCTGGAGGATATGTAGCAGCTATCAGATGCGCGCAACTAGGCTTGAAAACCGCTATAATCGAAAAATACGATACTTTAGGAGGAACTTGTCTCAACGTTGGTTGTATCCCCTCTAAAGCCTTATTAGACTCAACCGAGCACTTTCACAATGCTGAGCATACTTTTAAAGAGCACGGGATCGACATTAATAAGCCAAAGGCTAATCTAAAACAAATGATTGCCCGAAAGGCACAGGTGGTAAAAGACAATGTAAATGGCATCGATTATTTAATGAAGAAGAATAAGATCGATGTACACCACGGGTTAGGCTCTTTCATAAATAAAAATAAAATCAAAGTCACTCCTGCTAAAGGAGATGCGAAGGAAATCGAAACCGACAAGGTTATCATAGCTACTGGTTCTAAACCAGCTGATTTGCCTTTTGCTAAAATCGATAAGAAAAGAATTATCTCTAGTACAGAAGCTTTGGAGCTTAAAGAAATACCTAAGCACATAATTGTGATTGGTGGTGGCGTTATCGGCATGGAGCTAGGATCAGTGTATGCACGAATCGGGTCTAAGGTGACAGTCGTTGAGTATATGGATAAGATCATTCCTACCATGGACAGCACTATGGGCAAAGAGCTTACCAAAGCCACTAAAAAGCTGGGCATTGATTTTAAAACCAGCCATAAGGTGACTTCTGTAGAAAGTAAAGGCAAAGAAGTAATTGTTAAAGCAGAAGATAAAAAAGGTAATGAGGTAGAAGTCAAGGGTGATTACTGCTTAGTCGCTATTGGTAGAAAGCCATATACGGAAGGCTTAGGTCTTGATAACATTGGAATAAAGACGACAGATCGTGGTCAAATTGAGGTAGACGATCACCTCAAGACCAAAGTGGATAATGTATATGCTATTGGTGATGTTGTAAGAGGCGCTATGTTAGCTCATAAGGCTGAAGAGGAAGGTGTGCTGGTTGCCGAACAGATTGTAGGTCAAAAGCCACATATAAATTACAGGTTGATACCTGGGGTTGTATATACATGGCCAGAGGTTGCAAGTGTTGGATATACCGAAGAAGAGCTAAAGGAGAACGGCACCGACTACAAAACAGGGTCTTTCCCTTACAAAGCATTAGGTAGAGCGAGGGCGAGTATGGACCTAGACGGTTTAGTGAAAATTTTAGCTGACAAAAAAACAGACGAAATACTAGGGGTTCATATCATTGGTGCAAGAGCGGCCGACATGATTGCCGCGGGGGTGACTGCCATGGAATACCGGGCATCTGCAGAAGATGTGGCTCGCATGTCTCATGCACACCCAACCTACATGGAGGCATTTAAAGAAGCTTGCTTAGCAGCCACAGAAAATCGCCCGATCCATATGTAATCTTCAAATTTCAAACGGCAAGCAATCGCTTGCCGTTTTCATTTACATATATTTACAGCATGAGTCTAACTACAATCCTGGTAATCATTACCTCAGCAATCAGTATCTATGCCTGGCAAAATCAAGCGCTTACGAGCAAATGGATATTTAACCCGTACAGCGTAAGTAAGTATAAGCAATACCATCGTTTTATCACCTCAGGCTTTCTACACGGCAGTTGGATTCACCTCATTTTCAATATGCTCGTATTATGGATGTTTGGCACTCAAGTCGAAGGTATATTTAGCGCCATATATGGGCCAATAGTGGGTAAAGTAATTTTTGGTGCACTATACCTTTTGGGAATAATCGTATCAGATATACCTACATTCTTCAAACATAAGCATGCCGCATACTACAATGCGCTTGGTGCATCAGGTGGGGTTTCTTCGGTATTATTTAGCTCGATCTTATTTAACCCTAATCAAGAGCTTTGCTTATATGGGTTGATCTGTCTACCGGGTATTGTATGGGGTATCGCCTATATTGTTTATTCTTATTATATGGGCAAGCAACAATCAGACAATATAAATCATGATGCGCATTTATTTGGAGGTCTCTTTGGTATTGTTTTTACAATCATTGTCTTTCCGGATGTCATACCATTTTTCATTGAGCAACTTGCTGATTTCAAATTATTCTAAGCAGTATTATTTTTAGTATATTACTCAATAAAAAGTGCGTAGTATACTAACCCTTTTAATACTCATAATGCTCAGCGCATGCTCCAAAACAGAATCGCCCAGCTTTGAAGACCGGCTTTATGCTAATAAGTCTATAAAGCAAGTAATTACTGACCCTAAGCATGAAGTTCAGATTATTTTTACGGAAATAAACAGAGACCCCCTCGGCAAGCCTGCATTCAATTCTCATACTTTTCAACTTGACTCCAATAAGTATTTTTATCCCGCGAGCACAGTAAAAATGCCCATTGCCATTCTGGCATTAGAAAAACTGAATGAGCTGGCCATATCAGGACTTGATAAACACACTACAATGCTCACGGATAGTGCATTTTCGGGCCAGACTGCAGTCTTAACAGACAGTACAAGCGAAAATGGTCTTCCCTCGATCGCTCATTATATTAAAAAGCTGTTTATTGTTAGTGATAATGATGCTTATAATCGATTGTACGAATTCTTAGGTCAGGATTATATCAATGAAAAACTTAGGGCTAAAGGCTATATAAAAACACGAATAACACATCGTCTATCAATACCCCTAACCAAAGAGGAAAACCTCGCCAATAACCCCATACGATTTATTAAGAACGATTCAGTGATATATACTGAGCCACTAAGACATGACTTGGGAGTTTCTACGGATATTAACATAACTAAAGGCAAAGGATATATAAAAAATGATTCATTAGTTCTAGAACCATTTGATTTTAGTTATAAGAATTTCTTTCCCCTTCATGAGCAACATCGTATGTTGAAAGCCATTTTCTTTCCCGAAAGTTTGCCTGTAAGCTCACAATTTAAGCTGTCTGAGGATGATTATAAATTTTTAAAAGAATGCATGAGCACTTTACCTGGTGACTCAGAATATCCAAGATATGATCGCAAAGAGTATTACGATGCCTCTGTCAAGTTTTTGATTTTTGGCAACAACAAAGACCCCATTCCGGATCACATAAAAATCTATAATAAAATAGGTCAGGCATATGGCTACATGACAGACAATGCATATATCGTAAACTTAAATACCGGTGAAGAATTTATGCTTACAGCAACTTTACACGTTAATGCTAATGAAATCTACAATGATGGTGTTTATGAGTATGATAGCATAGGTTATCGGTTTATGAGGGAATTGGGGCGATTACTAATTGCAACTGACTAGTTCAAACGACCTGCGAAAACTTCTTAAAAATTGCTATTTGTTCGTTTCGCTTTCTCAAAATTGGGGAATTGCTATTGAGGATTGTTTGATCAATTAGCATCTCATTTTCTTTATTAAACTCAGATACTTCTTCTTCCTTAAATGGCTCTCTGGAATTACTAAATGGTTCATAATTATATCTTTCCAGGATATCAGCCGCAACCCTATCAAATAAAACTAAATCTTGATCACTTAAGTCAGTTAAGTATTTTTTAGAGTTATTAGAAAGTATAGGTCTGGTTAAATTTGACCACATCTCACCTGCCTCTGCGGTGTGTTTTGATTCCTCCGATTTATAATACTTCAGAAATTCCGAGTTGTAAGGTATAGCTAGTTTGGAACTAATGTGTTTAACAACTTCCTCAGGATGATGAATTAGGTCTTCATACTTAATGGTTAAAAATCGATCAGCGGGTATAACGTTTTTAATTTTGTCCACTTTAATCTGATCATTTTTCCAATTATTTGCTAGTTGGTAGATATGCTTATCTCCTACTGGTGCTTTTTTAAATGACAATGCCACATCCCTTCCATCACGCACTAAATGAATATAAATTGGCTCAAATCCAGTTTTTTCAAACTCCTCATAATAATTAAGATTAAAAGTGCTTTTACAGCACCAATAAACCGCCCTTTCACTTTTAGCCTTTAACAAATTGACTGCCCTGAACACGTCAAGCAAAGTATTGGATTGACACAAATTGACGACATCTTCTAATTCAAACTCTATATCCCACGACACCGGATTTAGTCGTATCCATTCGATTACATCTTTGACTAAGTTGTGAAAATTACTTTCAACTGTTAGGTCTCCATAGTACTTAAGAAATGGGTAAAAATTCTTTAGAATGTGTGGTGGGTGTGGTGCAGATACTTCAGTAAACTGATTAAGAATTACTCTTAAGAGGTTAGTTCCGGATCTTTGAGTCCCTATTACCTGAATGAATTTATAAGCCATGCTAAAAAATAAATATTCCTAATAATGCAGAAGCAATCACCAGGTAAACAAAGTTGACTTTGTACTTAATAAGCAAAATAGCTGCAATAACAAAGATTGAAACTGCTACTTCGAGATAATCAATCTTGCTAAAGATAACCCATATCGAATACAGTATAAAGCTAATAACCATGGGTTTTATTCCATTCATTGCTTTTTGCCAAAAAATATTGTTCTTGACATGTTCAACCTTAGAGGACAATAAAATCATTAAAAGGGAAGATGGAGTAAAAATAAAAAAAGTTGCTATTGCCGATCCCAACACTCCATTGAGTTTATAACCCACGAATGCCGCACTTATTAGTATGGGACCAGGTGTAACTTGTCCAATGGCTATAGCATCCACAAATTCCTGAGTAGTAAGCCATTCTAGGTTAACAACTAAAATATCTTCTAAAATAGGAATCATCACATACCCTCCACCAAAAAGCGTTAAGCTAACTTTTCCAAAAGTCAAGGCTAATTGTGTATTGAGATTATTGTTGTAGCCAATCCAAAACACTAATGGAACCACTATGAGTATAATTACAAACAAAGGCTTCATTAGAGCGTATGAGTTTTTTGCTTGAGGCACAGCACGCTTTGATTCTTCTGTGTTTGCCTCTAAGAGAAAAACTCCAACTAAACCCCCAATAAGCAGGCATATTACGAATGATAGATAACCGCTCCATACAACCTGCACGGCTAAGCCAATAACCAGAATTATTATGTGTTTGTAAGTTAATATATGACCCTTACCTAATTTGTAGCTTACAGAAAGAATAATTGCCAAAATTACTGGTGTCACTCCTTTTAGTAATCCACTCACCGCGGGGATCTCTGCGTATATTAAATAGAAATGTGCCAGAGCAACTACAAACACAAATGAAGGAAAGATCACTGCAACAAATGAAATAACTGCTCCCAACCAACCTCTTAAATAAAAACCAATATAAGCGACTGTATTAACAGCCACAGGCCCTGGTAATAATGAAGCCAAAGTAAACCCTTCAAGTATTATAGCGTCATTAAGTAACCTCTTCTTATCTACTAGTTTTTCTTTCACCATGGCTACTAATGAGGAATATCCTCCAAATGACATTGAGCCAATAATTAAAAAAGTATATAGAAGATAGAATAAGGATGGTTCAGAATTACTTTTGCTCCTATTTTCTGATTGCATTTAGTTAAAAATTACTAACATATTCTGCCCGGTAAAATTGTTCACTCGTTTTAGCCATCCACAGAATATCCCCCTCAGTATTCGTTATCACTAAATATTTATTCATAGGGCTACTGAATAAAAATCTATCTTTCTGGTACTCATAAACGCTACCTTGCTTTGATGAGAATAATGAATCTGGTAAAACAATAGCATTGGTTTGTTCAAATTTATCTCCTGATTTTCTAAAAAAGACAGCTTTTGAACTTGGCCTACCTTTCTTATGACCATTATCGAAAAATAGATAGTCCCCATCTATACTGCGAGTAATTGTATGTTGCTTGTAGAAGTAATTTTGTTGATCTTCTATATCATCATTGCCATATTTCCACATCAACTCCCCTGTCTGACTATTAATTTTCCATATTTCATCAAAGTCCCTCCAGGATATCAGGTAATTACCATCATCATCTTCGTATAAAGCATTAGCGTGACCCCAGTCGTGCTTTTTATTTAAAATTGTCGAATCACTAAGTGGATCTAAAACCTGGTCTAATGACCAATACCAGAGCTTCTCGCCCTTTCGATTTAATTTTATTATACCATCAGTTATTATACTATCCTGACTTATTCCTCCTAATTCCGATAAATCAATTTCAATTTTTTCCTTGGTGAGTGCTAAAATGTTATCTTCACTATCAACAATAACCTCATGGTGTAAGTATTTATCAAGTCCTTTTTCTCCGTATTTAAGATTCCATAGGGTATCGCCTGAGTATGACAATTCATGTATTTCATCGTTGTTATATAGGGCTATATAACTATTTTCATACCCACTAAATGGTCTGAAAATTGCAGTGTCACTTAACTGATACCAAACAATGTCGGCTGAACTATTGATCATCACCTGTGCCCCGGGAGCTACAGTCTTTCTTAATAATATGAATCCTTCGAATAAATCCTTATTTTCAATGACCATTTCGAATTTTGGTAGCGTTTCAGGAATATCTGTTAATTTTTCCCTTTTGACAGTACATGAAGCAATGAAAAGAAGTAATACTATGGTTAATTTATTCATTAATTTGAAGTTCTATAATCTAATATTTTATGAATTTTAGCTCGTTCAATAGAGTCTTTATTTTGTGCCTAATATCGGTATTTTTCAGCGTAACTATAGCTCAATGTCAAGTTAAACAAACCCAAGCTGAATACACAGTAATTATTTCCTTAGGACCGGATTGTCCGATATCACAAAAATATATGCATACAATAAAAAGCATTTATGAAACTTATAAAAGTCATGTTTACTTTTTAGGTTTGGTGCCACAAGTTTTTGACTCCACAGTGATCGATAAATTCGTTAACGATTACAAAATCCCATTTGAGGTTAAGACAGATATTGAAAACCAGCTTATAAACCATTATAAATTAAGCGTAACGCCTGAGGTGCTATTGTTAAACACGAAAGATGAAGTTTTATATCGAGGGGCTATAGATAATTGGTTTTATGCATTGGGCAAAAACCGAAGAAACATAACCGAAACCTATCTAAAAGATGCTTTGTCACAATTAATGAACGGCCAGGAGCCGAAGTTGACTTCAACAAAACCAATTGGCTGTATCATCGAAAATTGAATAAATGAAAAAATTAATACTGTCAACATTCTGCTTATTACTCATGTCTAAATTTTCTGCCGGACAGGTTGTTGAATACTATACCGATATAGAACCAATTATTATTAAAAACTGTGCACCATGTCACAAAAAGAACGGTTATGGCCCATTTAGTTTGACCACATTTGACGAAGTTAAAAACAAAGGTAGGTTTATAAAGCATGTTACTGAGACCAAATATATGCCTCCATGGAAAGCCGATCCTGAATTTAGAACATTTAAGAACCAGAGAACGCTAACTGAAGATGAAATTCAAACAATTGCTCAATGGGTAGATGGCGGTATGAAAAAAGGTAAACGTAACAAGTCTACTCTGGAAATTCCCAAGCTTAACACTTTAGGAGACCCAGATTTAATTCTTACAATGAAAAGTGCTTATGAGCTCTCAGATGAAGCGATTGAAGATTTTAGATTCTTCCACTTACCAACGAACTTAGAAAAAACAACTTATATCAAGGCTATTGAATTTGAGCCTGGTAATAAGCGCTATGTACATCATAGCAGAATAATGGCTGACACAACGAATAAAATGAGTGGTATTGATGGGTTAGCTGAAACAGACCCTAAGGTAGTTGAATTTCAAAAATACCCTTTAGCTGATGAATTCTTATATGGGTGGGTGCCAGGAAACCTGCCTATATCCTACCCTGAAAGAACAGGGAAAAAACTTTATGCAAATACAGACTTAATATTAAACATTCATTACTCTCCTTCTTCGCTTAAAGCTCAAGACAATTCCAAAATCAAATTATATTTCGCGAAAGAAGAAATAGATCATGACATTAAAACCTTAGCTATTCGTGAGGGGGACATTAGCAATCAACCGTTTTACATAAAAGCCAATACAGTACCTACATTTTATGTGAGCTATAGGGTTGAAGAAGATATGCAGTTAGTATCTATACTGCCCCACATGCATTATTTGGGTAAAAGTTTTAAGGCATTGGCATTATCTCCTGATGGAGAAGCAATTCCATTAATAAAAATTGATCAGTGGGATTTTAATTGGCAGAGTTCTTATTTCTTTGAGGAGCCTTTATTTATCCCAAAAGGGTCCACCATTTTAATTACAGCTGAATACGACAATACCTCTGACAACCCGGCAAACCCAAACTCTCCTCCTATCGATGTAGGTTACGGTTGGAACTCAACCAATGAAATGATGAATTTGGTGATGTATTATTATGATAATACATCTAATCAATAAAAAAGGGTCGGCTTAAAGCCGACCCTTTTTTGAATTTAATTTAATTATTTACATTATTCATTCTCTGAACAAAGATCTAAGGTAATTGGGCCAGCTCCAGGGGATGGACCTGCAGAGGCAATCACATTACCTTTCTCAGTTGTAATTGTGAATGTAACTTCTGAGTCCCAGTCCCCAGAAACGTATTCAAACGCCAAAGTTTGTGTTCCATCAGGTACAGTTACAACAGTAGTTGTTGTACTACCATCATCTAATGTATAGTCTGTCGATACACCATCTACGATGACTCTTATAGCCGCACCATTCCAACCATCTCCGTATGAGTCATTAAATACAATAGTATAATCTTGAGCTGGTTCTTTAATTACCTGCCCACATTCCACGATCCATGTTAATTCGCAGTTTGAACCTGGCAACTCTGTACATACACTAGGTGACCATCCGTCACCACCGTTTGAAGCACCAAATACTCTCCCGTCAGCAGTGGTTAAAACCCAACTCAAAGTAAAACTATCACCGTCTATAAAAGGCGCTGTAGTTGTGTTTCTAAGAGGCTTATCCGGGTTATTAAAAACTGGTGTCTCAGGAGTATCAGAATCTTCATCATAGTCGTATGTAGCACCATTATAAAATGGAAGCAAGTCCATTTGAGATATACTAAATGATACATTCTCTCTATTGGCAGGGGGACTATCAACTGTGCTTAAAAGAACAGTACCATGATCGGCCACAGCCGGATCCCCATCAGGGTTTGTATAGCTTTCAGTAAAGTTTATGTAAAACTCTTCCTTCACTACTTCGTTGGCACCATCCACTGACAGCCAATGAAAGTCAATACTTAAATCAACAGACAGATCTTCTCTAATAAAGTTAGTGGCAGACCCATCTTGAAACTGGCCAAAACCATTAACCCCCGTTTCCCAAGTTGGGTTATTCTTTTCTAGCAATTCTTCATCCTCACATGAAGATGCAGTAAACGCCAGAATCAATACAATATATATTATTCTTTTATAAGTTTTCATATTCATGAATTTTTAGAATTGAAATTTAACAACATCCCAAAAAATGGCATCCCCAGGACTGTCATATGTCACACTAGGTGTATTGCTACCATTTAAGTTTAACTCAGTTTGCGCATATGGTAGTCTTAATGCGAATTGTCTGGGTCTCTGTAATGGTGTTTGTAAATCAGCAGGATATCCAGTTCTGCGGAAGGCATTATATATTTCAAATCCATTTCCAAAGTTGGCGTACCATGCTTGTTTCATTACATATTGCAATTTCTGATTGGTTGTACCTCCAGATGGATAGCCGGCAACAATATTAGCAATATAAGTAGTCGGATCAGTGTATGTAACTGGCCAAGAATAGTTCGTGCCCCAATTAGCTACATCTCCAGCGTTGGTTCCACCAGTAATTTGACCTATTTCCAGCACCTTATCCATTTGAGCTGTTAATGCAGCTTCTAATAATTCTGCATCTGTCATACCGGTGTTTACACCAGTCAAACGAATCTGCGCCTCTAACATGTAAAAGTATGTCATCCAGGAACTAATCATTGGGAAAATGCCATTGCCAGCTCCTTGGTTATCTCCTGCTGTTTCCGCCACATCATCAAATAAACCAGCAGCTGGATATGCCCCAACTGTAGTTCTCAACAAGTTGTCATTAGGGATACCAGATGGGTCACTTCTATCACGTCCGAAGAACCCCGCCAAATAATCTGCTTCTGCGTCTGTAAGACTGCTAGCATCTTTGCCATAAATCCTATTGGTCATTGCATTATTTGATACCAAGTAACCATATGTACAATCCGTTCTTTGAGAACATGGTATGGTTTGCTTATCACTAGGATCATCAGGGTTAAGAATGACAGTAGTTTGTCGTTTAAAATAAAACGGAGTTCTTGGGTCTCTGTTTTCCAACATTTCAACCATCAATTGATGTCCAAAATAACTATATGCAGCTTCTCCACTGGCATATCCATCTTGATACATTGGATGCCTGTCATCTGGATTTTGTAATCGTCCAAACTGAAACGTAAAATCATCAGTTGAGCTTAAGATCAAGTCTCCGTCATTATACAATGAATTGATTTCTGAAGCATTGCTTGAATTGACCGTACTTGTTTGAAGTAATAACCTTAGTCTTAACGTTTTTGCAACGGTAATCCATTGATCAATATCACCTCCATAAATTAGGTCTCCATTAACGTCAACTGCACTAGTAAGTGCAAAGTTTGCTTCCGCATCTCTGGTTAATTGAATTAAATCAGCATAAATTTCAGCATCATCTGTATAGGCCGGAAGTTTATTTCCTGCATCACCGCTAAACGCTTCATTATATGGTACATCTCCCCATAGGTCTACCATAATACTAAAGTAATAGGCCTTTAATACTTGAGCTACCCCTAAATAATGAGGGTTATTACCAGCCTCCTCAGTAGCCAAAATAATTTTTTCCAAATCGGCCAATGGATTCGAATATAAGTAGTTCCATGTGTTGTTCCATGAGCCGTTGGTCATATTAAAGTCATCAAATGACGTGTTTATCGCCATAAACCCTTGTGTAGCATCATTTAAGTTGCCAGCAAAAGTTGATGAAGCATTGAGCATTACATTAGCTAACAATAAGTCTAAAGCAGCTTCAGTCGGATTGTTAGGGTCCGTATTAATATCTGTATCAAACAAATCACATGAGGATACAGAGAATAACATTATAGTCGACATAACAGCCGCCATAAGCTTTCTTTTTATATTTTTCATCTTTGACATCAATTAAAAGGTTAATGATAAGTTAACTCCGTATCTCTTTGTAGTAGGTGCTGTACCATACTCAAAGCCTTGCACATTCGAATCTGGAGTTTCACCTAAAACTTCAGGGTCTAAATTCAACCCTTCTAACAAGTTAGGAGCGTTGTACCATAAGTTTCTACCGGAAATAGAAATCGAAGCTGAACCAAACGGAGTTTTGGCAAGAATTGACTTAGGTACAGAATAACCAAGACTTATCTCTCTTAGTCTTATCACAGTACCGTCATAGATGTTTACTTCATCCTGACCGTAAGCACCCCATCCATTTGAGAAGTGTGAGTCAAAAGCTGTTATTGCTACTGTATTTTGTATTTTATTATTATTCTCATCCAATATCGGCTCAAAAGTTTGGGTGTTACCCAGTACACCTGGTACTACTCTTAGTCCTTCTCTATCTTCAGAAATCTTAAGTTGACCTCTTAGTAGTAATGAAGCGGCAGTGAAAGAATAGAAGTCTCCACCTTGTCTCCAGTCTACTAATGCCCTTAATGTAATTCCCTTGAATGAGAAAGAGTTGGTCCAACCTAAAGTAAAGTCTGGGTTAGGATCTCCAATAATGTCAGAAGTAGGTAATGCAAACGGTAACCCAGTGTTTGGATCAATAAGTAAATTACCCTCATCATCTCTGGCATTTTCAGAACCGAAGATTTGTCCATAAGGAGCCCCATCTCTGAAAATCGTCCCCAATGTGCTACTCGGTCCTCCGAGTAATACTTCACCTGATGGCCCTGCATTTATTACTTCAGTCTTAAACTTTGTAAATGCAAAATATGAGTTCCAGGTAAATCCATTGCTCAGTCTTAACGGAGTAAGATCTAAACCAATTTCCCAACCGGAATTATTCAACTCTCCTAAATTAACCACTTCTTCTGTGTAACCACTAGACCGAGGTAATTCAGAAAATAATATCAGATCTGTTGACGTTCTATTAAAGTAAGTCACGTCCAAACCAATTCTGTTATCAACAAATTGCGATTCCAAACCAACTTCATATTCAGTTGTAAACTCAGGCTTTAAATCACTGTTGCCAAGTCTATTCCCCAGACTAGCTCTATTAATTGGTGATCCGCCTGAAGGTGTAAATGGAGTACCAATGCTATAAACGATACCTGTATTGTAAGGATCAGCGTCATTACCCACTTTTGCCCATGCTAATCTCACTTTAGCAAAACTCCAGAACGCAGGTAGGTCTACAATCTCACTGATGATAGTAGATAAACTTGCTGAAGGATAGAAGTAACTATTATTACCTTGTGGTAAGGTTGAAGACCAGTCATTTCTACCTGTTAGCGTTAAGTATGCGAAATCCTTATAGCCAACTGTTATGCTCGAATAAAGCGCATATAATCTTCTTAAAGAAGAGAAGTCATAATCTACTATTTGGGTAGATGTGGCATCCGTTCTATAGAGACCCTTATCATCAATTCCATCAGAAATAATATTGTTACCAGTAACCTTTCTTCTGGTAAGCTCACGCTCCTGTAAATTCAAGCCAAACAGGGCATTAATATTTAAATCAGAATTTATGTCTTTATTAATAGTAGCTGTAAAGTCATAATACTGCTCTAAGAATGAAATATCTTCTGTCCAAACAAATCCATTTGGCCATTGAATACCTCCACTTCTTACAACACTTCTTCTACTATCATGGTAGGTGTTCATACCTCCTCGTGCCAGAACAGTTAACCAATCTGTAATATCATATGATGCTGTCAAGCTACCATAAGCTCTGTTTACATCACTTGTATATAAATTGTACTTAGCAATCCATCTTGGATTATCCAATGCTCTATAAAACACATTTGAACCATCTACAGGATTTTCAAAAGGCAACCCATTTAAATCAAAGTTTCTTGGTAGGTAGAATAACCTTGCAAAGATAGATCCTCCACCATTGAAATTATTTCCCGGTCCAGCAAAATAGTCATTAAATGCACTACCACCTGATTGAGGTGCTTGTTGGAAAGTATTTGAATAGTTGATCGTACCAGATAAGAATAATCCATTATCAAGCTGTCCATTACCACCAAAATTTATAGTAGTTCTAGTACTCTCGGCATTCGGTATGTAGGATTCATTGTTCATTCTAGAGAATCCACCATTAATGCTTGCTTTTTCAGATCCAGACGAAATGCTAACTGCATGTTCCGTCACAACTCCTGTATCAAAATACCCACCAATGATATCATTAGGTTTGATTTCATAAGGCGCAGACACGTCCGTTCCATTATAGTCTTGAACAAATTCCGGGAATAATCCAGGGAATCGATTGTTTATTGGATTTGGGGCAGTGCCTTCAGGGTAAGGGGTACCATCAGGGTAAACTCCATAAGATTTAGTGTAGTTAGTACCATATTGAGCATTTAGTCTATCTACATGGTTAGGAAAAGGTGCTCCCCAGTTACCAATAAATCCTCCATTATACACCTGGTTGGAACCTTGAGTATAAACATCCTGATAATCTGGAATTCCAGATATCTCTTCAAAGTTAACAGACCCATTATACGTGATCTCTAAACCTTTTCTTACCCCCTTTTTGGCGGCTTTAGTTGTAATCACTATGACACCATTTGTGGCTCTTGAACCATAAAGTGCACTTGCAGCTGCTCCTTTTAGCACTGAAATACTTTCAATGTTGTTAGGGTCTAAGTCGAAGGCTCTGTTTGAAAATACAGAGTTTTCATCAGCACCTGATGAAGCATTCACTGAGTTATCAAAAGGAATACCATCAACTATAAAAAGTGGTTGAGTGTTACCTGTAATGGACGACATACCTCTGATATTGATTTTGGTACCTTGTCCAGGAGCACCACCACCACCTGTGATATTCACACCTGGCATTTTACCCTGCATTGCTCTTAAAGGATCTGGCTCAGACTTTTGTTGCATTTGCTCCGCATCAACTGTAGCTACAGAGTATCCAAGCGCTTTTTTCTCTCTTTCAATACCTACCGCAGTGACAACCACTTCGGAAAGCTGCTGTACATCAGAAGACATTTGTAAATCAATTACAGATCTTGACCCTATTTCTACTTCTTCAGTCGCAAGACCAATAAAAGAGAATACAAGGGTACCGCCATCTGAAGGAACATTGAGCTTATAGTTACCATCAATATCAGTGACGGTACCATTAGTTGTTCCCTTCAGAATAACATTCACACCTGGCAAGGACGTACCGTCTTCAACGGATGTTACCTTACCAGAAACGGTTCTTTCCTGTGCTATTGCAAAACTTACAATAAAGGAGAACCCGAAAAACAGTAATAGTTTTTTCATAGGTTGTTTTATTAGGTTAATAATAGGTTCCCCCAGAATAGGGGATTAAAAGGCAAGATATATTGTTTTACGGTAAAAGCAAATTTTAATCGCTTTTATATGCTTTATGCAAGATTATATACTGTTAATATATTATAGCACAATATTTTTTATTATTTCAGATTATTCAGGTAGGTACATAGTCTTACTAAATCATTTTCATCAGAAAATGATATACGCTCTGCTTTAATGAATTCTTTAATTTCTTTTTGATTGGATTCAATCATCTTCCAAAGATCTTTCTTTTTGGTTATTCCATAAATTTTATTTTCAATTAACAGGTAGTAATTGCGATTTTTAATTAATCTGTAATTCTTATTTCCTACATCGAGGGCAATATTGTAATCTGGCTTTTTAATTTTAACAGCATCATGAGCTAATAGTGACGGGCTGCCATCAGAAATCACCTCATAAAATCCGGATAATTCATTATTCACAGCTCCAAGTTCATTGGTATTAATAAAATACCTATGAGCTAAATTAAAACTCAATACTTTTGATCCGTCTATTGCAAGTGTTCGACCTTTATAATCACATTGAATATAATTATTCAGTACATGGTACTTCATTTTTATTACCTCAATGGGAGCATTACCATTTAAAATCATAATACTACCTGGGAGTTGGTATTCTAACAAATAAGGATCTCCTTCGATATCACTTTGAACACCTGAGCCATTGTAAAGAATATCACTAAGTCCCAGCCCACTATTAATTCTATTAAGAAATTCTTGCTTTTGCTCAGCGTTCTGTGTTTGACCAAATAGACAAATGCCATAGAATATATTTAATAATAGTAAGGCCGTAGTTTTCATCTAATAATTATTTACTTCAACATTTTTTTCAACAGTATATATCTTTCCAGTACTATCTTGTGCATTTAAGACAACATTGTAATTGCCATTGGAAGGAAATATTATAGTTGGGGCAGGCAAATTAGATTTTTTTTCTTTATTATTTTCAAAAAAGCCAAATCTCCATTCAAAGTTCTGCACACAGACAGAGGCATTGTTAAACTTTACCATACCTTCAAAATTTTGTGATACCCGGAAAGAGTAGTCCACTTCTATTTGTTTATTGGGTTCTGGCATAAAGTCATTTTGACAAGAAGCTAAGATGAAGACGAGGGAAGCCGTGAAAAACCGTACCATATTTGAATATAGCACATTTTTACTGCAAAGTCCAGAAAATAAAAAAGCCCTGACATAAATGCCAGGGCTTCAATAAAGTTGAATTGTTAAGCTTAGTTCACTGTTAAGTCAACCATGCTAATAGCACTTGCATTGCCAGCGCCATCAACTGCGATAAAATAAACATCGTATTCTCCTGCATCTACAGCTATTGTCTCTCCTCCTGAAGGACTGAGAGCAAAGCTTGATGCTCCATCAAAATCTGCCATGGTGGTTGGGGCATCAGCTCCATCTGCAAGTAGCAGGTAGTAACCTAAACTAGCTTCACTTGCCGTCATTGATACCTCTACTGTTTCTCCAGCATCATTTGCAGATGCTATCAATATATTAGGATCGGTATTGTCAATAACTACTGCAGAACTATTGATTGTGGCAGCAATTTCATGACCTGCAAGGTCTACTATATTGTCTAAAGTGACATTAAGCGTACCATTGCCCTCACCGTTTACTGTATAGTCATAAGTGTATACTAAAGGATCATCTGTAGCAACTAATGTGTCTGTTTCATTCATTACGCCACCACCACTAAACATTACTAAAAGAGCACTGTCAGCAGGATCCTCAAACATCACTTCTTCTGAGAATGTAGCAGTAACTGTAAGTACAGTACTATCGTTCACCATAGATTCAGAATAAGATAATTCAGCAATAGGAGCTGTATTATCAACTCTGTAAAGCTGAACAAATGCACTATCAACATTAATGCTACCATATGTCTCATTTGCAGTGATATCCTGAAATAATGCTTCAGGCGTACCATTTCCGGCACCAGCAGTATAAAGTGCATAATAAGAATCAGCGTCAACCTGAACAAGAGTACCCAAGGTACCTGAAGTGAAGGCCAATTCTTTAGACTTAAAGCCTGAAGAGTCGGTATTTACTGCAAAATCAGGTGCACCTGAAAGAGGTGTTGTAAACTCGAAGAATACTGTATCGGTCTCTCCATCCATCAACACACCTGTACCGTTGTATTCAACTGTAACTGCAGGTTGAGTTTCAACTTTAATACTCATTTCACCACTGGCATCACCCTTTGTTACACTTAGAGTATATTCTCCAGCGGCATCAAATTGTACAGTAATGTAAGCATCATTTTCAGAATTTTCTGTAATTGTAGCTCCACTACCAATCGACCAGTTGTAATCTGCGTCTTTAAGGTTATTATTTAAATAATACTCCTTACTCTCACCAACTTTTGCTGAACTTGATCCAGAAATCATCAGTGCATTTCCTGGTGTATACTCTATGGCATTGCCATCTTCTTCCTGGCACGAACTCATAGAGAATAATATTAAGCCTCCTAAAGCAAAAGCTTTAAAAAGATATTTATTCATTAATAATTTCATATATGTATAAAATTTTTAGTCAAAATTTAATTAGCGTCCCACCACATGTTGGTAGTCATATTGTTGAAGCCAACTGCTTCCAGATTTTCAGTATTAGCTTCTGCTTCTACTGTTGGGTAAAAAGCCCTTACTGGAATATCATTTATAACAGCTGCTTCAGGTAAAGGCAAGAAGCTATCATCAAAGCCTAACCTTCTGCTTTCAGCCCAAGCCTCTAAACCTTGCGTATACAGTGCTACCCACTTTTCATATGCAATTGAAGACATACCATTGTACGGGTTGGCTGCTAAATAGCTAGCCGCGTCAGCAGATGATAATCCCCAATCTAACATTGAAGCTTCAACCGCATTGTTATATGCAGCTGCAGCGCCTGAACCTGCAATATTCCTCTCAGCAGCTTCCGCTCTAAAAAACTCTACTTCTGCATAAGTCATCAATTTTGCAGGGGCTGTTGCCTCTCTGATGTCATCCGCAGGACGAGACGAAATTGATTTTAACTGGAATGAAGCTGCATCAGTCAATCCATAAGGAAGACCTACGATATCTCCATTACCATTCGGTTTAGCATATTCAGTTAACCTTGGATCATTGTTATTTTCAAGGTTAGTAACCAAAATATCAGACACACAGAAGTCATCTCTTGTGATTGCATCAACAAAGAAAGGATTAGCAATTCTTTGATCCGCATCAAAAGTAAATTCTGCACTCTCATCATTTGATGAAATTACGCCTAAGCTTGAATTTAATGCTTCTGAAACAATAGTCGCAGCGGCACCTGAATTAGCATTAGACATTCTCATACCAAGCTTCAGCTTGATAGAGTTAGCAAATTTACCCCAAAGCGCCATGTCACCACCGTAGATGATGTCTCCTGAGCTAAATCCTGATTCTCCAGTATTAATTAGTGCAATAGCTGCATCTAACTCTGCAACTAATCCATTATAAATAGACTCCTGTCCATCATAAGCAGGGTTAGGAAATTCTTCAGGATTGAAAGCCTCCGAATAAGGAACATCTCCCCAAACATCAGTTACAATTTGAAGCGCCCAAACTCTCATTATAGCAATCTGTGCTAATCTGTTATTACGAACAGCATCAGTTAGACCTTCGTTATTTTCAGTTATAGTTTTAGCCTCTTCAAGGTCTATCAGACCACCAGCATAAAATGATTGCCACGAAACGTTAAAACTACTTGGCTGCTGATTATATCTTGAATCTTCAGCATACTCATTTTGAGAAAAATGCTGAACCATCAGCATACCAAACTCAAAGTTCATTGCTCTACCCCACATTCTATCAGCAAGTGCGAACTGAGCCTGCGTGAATAAATTTTCAGCAGGAACCGCAGTTGGCTGATTGGGGTCTGTATTTATCTCTTCAAAATCATCTGTACACGCTGTTACAAAAAGCAACAACAATAGAGATGAAATTATTTTATTAATATTTCTCATTCTTTACAGTTTTTAAAGTTTAAAGCTAAGATTGAAACCGTATGATCTTGTTGTAGGCACCTGAGCATTTTCAAGTCCTTGTACGTTACCAGTACCTGTTACAGACTGAGGATCTAAATAAGGTACCTCACTATATAATAAACCTAAGTTTCTTCCAACAAAAGCAACATTTACATCTCTGAAAGGCAGGTTGCCCAACATGCTTTGTGGTAACGTATAGCCCAATCTCACCTCTCTAAGCTTAATAAAGCTTGCATCATACACATTAGGTGCAGCTACACTCCAAATAGTTTGGTAATAAACCTGAGGATCAACTGCAACGTCATTTGCAACATCACTTGAACCTGTAACTTCATCATCAGAGTTATAAGTAGCTTTCACCCCGTCAATTATCATACCTTCTTCTCTAATGTTTCCTTCAGCAGTTTTAGGTAACATACCAGAGTATGCTGCCCATTGTAGAGAAGTTGAGTGAATAACTCCTCCGCTTTGGAAGTCAATTAGTGCACTAGCAGTAATTCCTTTATAGCTGAATACGTTTCTAATACCTCCAGTGAAATCAGCAACTGCTGAACCTAAGTAGTCTCTATTTGCTTCAACTAAAGGAATACCATCTTTTCCAACGATAATCTCTCCATTTTCATTTCTTTGGAAGTCCTGACCAAATAATGACATGTATGGTTGACCTTTTTGAAGTCTAACATCAGCAGCCCAAGTGCTTCCTAAAATAATGTTATTTACACCCGGTGCTAATTCTACTACTTCGTTGTTGTATGTAGCAAAATTCACATTGATATCCCAAGAGAAGTCGCCTGACTGAATTGGCGTACCTCTTAGGGCTAACTCAATACCACTGTTCTTCATAGAACCAGCATTTACAGCCCTAGAAGTGTAACCAGTAGTTGCTGATGAAGCTACATTGAATATTTGCTCTTCAGTTGTTCTGTCGTAATAAGCTACTTCAAACCCAACTCTGTTTTGAAGGAAGTTCATTTCTAAACCAACTTCAAATTCTGTTGTCAGCTCATTCACAAGGTTAGGATTGTTTCTTGAGTTTGGCACTGCATACCTTGGGTTGTTACCAAAGTTTGGCGCTTGTGGCGCATACACGTTATACAATTGATAAGGCCGAGCATCGTTACCAGCTTGACCGTATCCTAATCTTAGTTTACCAAATGAAAGTATGTCACTATTTTGGAGTGCACCTAATTCAGTAAAAACAAAACTAGTAGTTACCGCTGGGTAGAAATAAGAATTAGACTCTGACGGTAAAGTTGACGACCAGTCGTTTCTCATAGTTAAATCAACAAATACTGTTGAGTATAACCCAACTGATGCTGAAGCAAAAATACTATTGATTTCCTTCTCTTCTACATTCGTAGTAACAGTAGGGTTACCAAGTCCATTTCCAATGTTAAAGAACCCATCTAGCGCTAAACCACCGTTAGTGCTGGCTGTAACTCTTTTTCTTTCCTGACTCATAAGGTTACCCCCAACAATCGCATCAACTGAAATAAAATCGTTGATTTGTTTGTTGTACATCAACTTTGCCTCATAGTTAGTCTCTGTGAATGTTCTTGTAGTCTCAGAATAAAATGACTGATCTACACCACCATTAGGAATACCTTCTCTTGATTTGAAAGTAAAACCATCGGTCATTGCTCTTGCAGAAACATTTAAGCCTTCAGCCAACTCATAATTAGCTGCTATATTACCGTAAAATCTATCTCTTGTGTCTTCCTGTAAAAACTCATTTCTTACCCAGTAAGGGTTATCAAAGAAATAAGGTGCTGGATCCCAAGAAGAAAACTCTCCGTTTTCGTCTGTAGCTATACCCGTTGCATTCCAGGTATACTGTCTACCATCCTGCCACTTGTAGTTCTCTAATCGAGTAACGTCAAGTTGTGTCTGCCACCACTGAGTAAATCCCTGCATTGGGTTACTGTTAGAGTAACCTGTAGCATTTCTGCCATTTGCAGAAGATTTTACTAAATTACCTGAACCTGACACCGTCAATTTTTCAGAAAGATTGTATGAGGCATTAATATTAAATGTATTTCTGCCCAATTCCGAGTTAGGCATCGTACCTGATTGATCCAGATTAGTATAACCTATTCTGAAGGTACCATTTTCATTTCCACCACTAAACGCGATTGAATTTTGTAAAGTCACGCCTGTTTCGAAAAATTCTGAATAATCATTTGCAGGTGCAACCCAAGGTCTAGTCTCACCATAATTAGGTGATTGCGGATCCCAAGAATCCCAATGTCTCACCATCATGTTAGGATCGTACTTTGGTCCCCATGCACCATCTTTTGAATATACTGGTGCATATTGAGTTTCACCGTTAAACGTAAACTCATTGAAACCTGAAGGGGTAGCTAATACTGCTCCACCACCATATTTATCCTGATGCTCGATTAAGTTCTGAACTTTGTCAAAAGTTACTCTTGAGTTAAACTCAATACCAACACCTTTAGATTTTTTACCAGACTTGGTTGTGATAAGAATCACACCATTTGCTCCTCTGGCACCATACAATGCAGTCGCTGCTGCACCTTTAAGTACTGACATAGAAGCAATATCTTCTGGATTAATGTCAGAAGCGGCATTACCATAGTCGTAAGAGCCTCCACCAAAACCAGAAAGCTGATCCGTGCTGGCATAGTTATCATTGTTAATTGGCATTCCGTCTACAACAAAAAGTGGTTGATTCTCTCCTAAGAAAGAACTTGAACCTCTCACTGTGATTCTTGAAGAACCTCCAAGCGTACCGCTGGTACCTTGAATCTGAACACCAGCCACCTGTCCTTGTAATGCATTTACTACATTAGGCTCCGATGCTTGTGCCAGTTGTTCTGAATCTACTTCCTGCACTGAATATCCAATGGCTTTCTTTTCTCGGGAAACCCCTAGAGCAGTTACTACAACTTCGTTAAGCTGCTGTATATCTGAAGCCATTTGAAGATCTATTACAGATCTTGATCCTATCTCTACTTCGGTAGTTTCTAATCCTACGAAAGAAAAGACTAAAACACCTCCTGAAGAGGGTACGCTAAGCTTGTAATTACCATCTACATCCGTAACGGTTCCAGTAGAGGTGCCTTTTAAAATTACGTTTACACCAGGTAAAGTAGACCCATCATCAGCTGATGTTACTTTACCTGAAACTGTTCTCTCCTGTGCCCACACGACTGCGGTCATAAGAAAGAAACTAGTTACTAGTAATAGTTTCCTCATAAGTTTTTTGGTTTTGTTTAATTGATTAAAGTTTAAAAAATACCCCAATTTGGGGTATACATTGGCCTCGAAACTAAGCATTAGGGCGTGGAATGTCAAAAATTCTAAGGGCGATCTTAAGAAATGTGTCCTATCTCCTTTTAGTGGACTATTCCTTGTGCGAGCGGTAACAAAACCATGAGTAATAGAGATATTTATAAACAAAAAAAGCCTGAACTCACGTCCAGGCTTCTTTATAATGTGGTAATCTTACCTATGCTTTGGCAGTATTTTCAACTGCTACATAAGATCTGTTCTTTCTTCCTTTTTTGAAGCTCACAACTCCATCAGTGAGCGCAAATAAAGTATGATCTTTTCCCATACCCACGTTTTCACCTGGGTGGTGCTTAGTACCTCTTTGTCTTACTATGATGTTTCCTGCTATGGCTTCTTGTCCGCCAAAGATTTTAACTCCAAGTCGTTTACTTTCCGACTCTCTTCCGTTCCGCGAACTACCTGCTCCTTTTTTGTGTGCCATGTTGTTCTATTATTTTTTAATACCTTCGATTAAAACTTTTGTAAATTCTTGACGGTGACCATTCTTCACCTTGTAGCCTTTTCTTCTTTTCTTTTTGAAGACAACTACTTTGTCACCTTTTACATGTCCAAGAATTTTTCCTGAAACTTTAGCACCCTTCACTAATGGGGCACCTACTTCGACTTTACCATCGTTATCTACTAACAACACTTTGTCGAATTCTACGGCAGCGCCTTCTTCGCCCTCCATCTTAGGAGCGTAGACGAATTGGTCTTGCGTTACTTTGAACTGCTTACCGGCTATGTCAACTATTGCGTACATGTTTTACTTTATTTTGAAAAATGGATTGCAAAGATACCCTTAATTATAAAAACATCAAATAGTTGAGTTAAAATTTAAACAGAATATACGGTGTTAATCATGCACTTAGGATGAGGTCCATAAAATCTACATCTGCTTGATTTGCTTGCTTACTGCGCTTGACTTGCTTGATTATTTTTGCAATATTGTAAAAACTATTAAATCAATGATTTGATTACATGAAAATCAATGTCCCGGAAAAATATGCTGACCTTTATATCAAAGCCCTGGCGGAGCGTAAAAAAATGCTTGAAGCTAAGATTGAGGACTTCAAAAATGAGATCGAAGAGATTGATAGTCACATGAGTGCGCTTACCAGTATGCCTATTTTTAATGAAGGAGCGAGTGTATATACAGTGAAATGGGAAACCAAAGGATATCGCAATGAATGGCCCTGGACTAAGAAAATCTCCTATTTTGAAGAGTTTAGAGGGAAGTTAATGACTTCAACCGATGTTGTTGAGTTTATTATGGACAAAGAAAAGGAACTAGACAGATCGAAAGTTAGAAGCTCCGTTTCTGCAGCATTATCAAATCGCCTTAAAAATAAATCATACACTAAATTTGTTGACCCCGTTTCTCAAACCACCTATTATGGCCCTACAGAATGGTTTGCAAACGCAAAGGAACCTCACGTAGATTATCTACCTAATGAGTTGAAGGAAAGGCTATTAAATAAATAAATTTAGTTGATGTAAGAAACTCCCCCATTTTATCCACTAGTAACCCACACATTTTGCTTGACCCTGTGGAAAACTTTTTATTTTTTTTTAGAACCCTCTTTTTGGCATCATAGAGGCTAAGTGATAATTTGTAAATACCACTTATTAATCTGTATATCAGTGTTTTAACTGTTTTTACCAACTCTGTGAAACCACATTTCTCTGACTTTGATTTTATGTCAGCTTTATTAATATTTGTATGACCTATTGGCTACAATTCTGTGGTCGATACTCCTAAAAGAACTCTTGTAACTTTTAGGCCAAAATTCAACAAAAATTAAAAGGGGGCATTGCTGCTTTATTTACTGCTTGCCCCAGCGTGTTTCAAATATTAAAAACCTGACGAAGATGAGTGATCAAGTAACTGTAGCAGATGAACCAATCTTAGAGGAAAACGAAAATCGTTTTGTGCTTTTCCCTATTAAGCATGACGATATTTGGGAATATTATAAGAAAGCTGAAGCCAGTTTTTGGACAGCTGAGGAAATAGATCTTGGTCAGGATCTTAAAGACTGGGAAAATTTAAATGACGGAGAGCGTCACTTTATCTCTCACGTATTAGCATTTTTTGCTGCCAGCGATGGTATTGTTAATGAAAACCTCGCAGAGCATTTTGTGTCTGAGGTTCAGTATACAGAAGCTAAATTCTTTTATGGCTTTCAAATTGCCATGGAAAATATCCACTCAGAGACTTACTCTTTACTCATTGATACTTATGTAAAAGATCCGAAAGAAAAGGATAAGCTTTTTAATGCCATTGAAACCATGGACTGTGTGAAGAAAAAAGCAGACTGGGCATTACGTTGGATCGATGAGGGCAACTTCCAGGAAAGGCTTATTGCTTTTGCTGCAGTTGAAGGTATCTTTTTCTCAGGTAGTTTTTGTTC
Organism: Fulvivirga sp.; assembly: GCA_039970995.1. GTDB lineage: Bacteria > Bacteroidota > Bacteroidia > Cytophagales > Cyclobacteriaceae > Fulvivirga. The sequence continues at coordinate 51,497 of JBDVKW010000003.1, read as the reverse complement.
AATCTTCTGGTTGAAGAAAAGAGGATTGATGCCAGGTCTGAGTTTCTCTAATGAGTTGATCTCAAGGGATGAGGGCTTGCATTGTGATTTTGCTTGTTTGCTTTATAATAATCATATAAACAACAAACTACCTGAAAATACAATTATTGAAATAATTAAAGATGCTGTTACTATTGAAAAAGAATTTGTAACAGATGCACTGCCTGTTAACCTTATTGGTATGAACGCTGATTTGATGTGTCAATACATCGAGTTCGTAGCTGATAGATTACTCAATGAGTTAGTAGGTAAAAAAATATACGGTGCTTCCAACCCATTTGATTTCATGGAAATGATATCACTGCAAGGGAAGACCAATTTCTTCGAAAAACGAGTGGGTGACTATCAAAAAGCCGGTGTGATGAAAAACAGTGGTGATGAAGACTCTCCTAAATTCTCATTAGACGAAGACTTTTAGATCATTTTTTAAACTTATTACTACAATCTCCAAACCCCCATGTTATGTTAGTATTAAAAAGAGACGGAAGACGGGAGTCCGTTAAATTCGACAAAGTAACTGCCCGAATAGAAAAGCTATGCTATGGTCTTGATACCAATTATATCGAGCCAATAGACATCGCTAAAAAAGTAATTGATGGTATCTATGATGGAGTTACCACGGTGGAGTTAGACAACCTAGCCGCTGAAACAGCTGCATCGCTAACAACCAAGCACCCTGATTTCGCTAAATTGGCTGCCAGGATAGCTATTTCCAACCTTCACAAAGTAACAAGTAAGTCTTTCTCAAATACGATGAAAAGACTTTATACGTATGTTGATCCTAAAACTGGAGAGAACGCACCGCTCATTTCGAAAGAGGTATATGGGGTAATTAAGAAAAATGCGGCACTTCTCGATTCATCGATTATTTATGATCGTGATTTCAGCTATGATTACTTTGGGTTTAAGACTTTGGAGAGGTCGTATTTAATGAAAATTGATGGCAAAATTGCTGAACGTCCTCAACACATGCTTATGCGTGTGGCTGTAGGTATCCATCAGGATGATATGAAGGCGGCCATTGAAACATATAATTTATTAAGTGAAAAGTGGTTTACTCACGCGACCCCTACATTATTCAATGCAGGAACACCTAAACCACAGCTTTCTTCTTGTTTCCTGCTTACCATGCAAGATGATAGCATAGATGGTATATATGATACTTTGAAGCAATGTGCAAAAATTTCACAATCAGCAGGTGGAATCGGCCTGAGTATTCATAACGTAAGAGCAACTGGCTCATACATTAAAGGCACAGGTGGAGTTTCTAATGGTATTGTGCCAATGCTTAGAAACTTCGACATGACAGCCAGATACGTGGATCAAGGTGGAGGAAAAAGAAAAGGAAGCTTTGCTATTTACTTAGAGCCCTGGCATGCCGATATTTTCGACTTCCTAGACTTAAAGAAAAACCACGGTAAAGAAGAATTAAGAGCAAGAGATTTATTCTATGCGCTTTGGATTTCAGATTTATTCATGAAAAGAGTGGAGGACAACGAAATGTGGTCTCTATTCTGTCCGAATGAATGTCCTGGTTTGGCTGATGCTTATGGCGAGGACTTTGAGCGTTTATACCTGAAGTATGAGAAAGAAGAGAAATACAGAAAGCAGGTAAAAGCACAGGATTTATGGTTTGAGGTACTTGAAGCTCAAATTGAGACTGGTACTCCTTACATGTTATACAAGGACGCAGCTAACAAGAAATCCAATCAGAAAAACTTAGGTACGATCAAATCAAGTAACTTATGTACTGAAATCATGGAGTATACAGCACCTGATGAAGTAGCTGTATGTAACCTGGCTTCGATTGCTTTACCAATGTTTGTGACGGAAGAAGGCGTATTTGATCACCAAAGGTTGTACGAAATCACTAAAGTGATTACAAAGAACCTAAACAAGGTAATTGATATCAATTATTACCCGGTTGAGGAAGCTAAGAAGTCGAATATGAGACATCGACCAATTGGTATTGGTGTACAAGGCTTGGCTGATACTTTCTTAATGTTAAAAATGCCATTTGAGTCAGAAGAAGCCAGAGGACTTAACAAGCATATTCATGAGACCATCTACTTTGCCGCTATGGAAGCTTCTATGGAGCTGGCTACTAAAGATGGCCCTTATGAGACTTTTAAAGGATCACCTGTTTCGAAAGGTATTTTCCAGTTTGACATGTGGGGCGTAACTCCTGATTCTGGAAGATGGGATTGGGATAAGTTGAAAAAAGCTGTTAAGAAGAATGGTGTAAGAAATTCATTGTTAGTAGCTCCAATGCCAACTGCTTCAACTTCTCAAATACTTGGAAACAATGAGTGTTTTGAGCCTTATACTTCAAATATTTATACAAGAAGAACACTTTCTGGTGAATTTATCATCGCTAATAAGCATTTGATGAAAGACCTGATTGCACTAGGTCTTTGGGATGCCAGTATGAAAAACAGATTGATTGAGTCTAATGGCTCAGTTCAAAATATACCTGAGATACCTCAACACATTAAAGATCTTTATAAGACTGTGTGGGAGATCTCTCAAAAGGCAATCATAGATATGGCTGCTGACAGAGGTGCTTATATCTGTCAAAGTCAGAGTATGAATGTACATATCCAGAATCCAAACTTTGGTAAGCTTACTTCTATGCACTTCTACGCATGGAAGAAAGGTCTGAAGACGGGTATGTATTACTTAAGGTCTAAAGCTGCTACTTCTGCCATTCAGTTCACAGTTGAAAAGTCTGCCAAAACTCAACCAGCTGATGAAAAAATAAATGCTGAAGATCAGAATAGAGCGGATATGGCCTGTTCATTGGATAATCCTGACTCATGCGAAGCATGTGGCAGTTAATCCGTGACGAATGGACTCTTTTGGAGTCGTTTGTCAGGATAAGTTAAGTTAATGTCTAGTTGGTTTTAATGAAAAAGCCCCGAGTCTAAATAGACCGGGGCTTTTTCGTTTTTCAATTTTAAGCTATCTTGAAGTATGATAGCTTTACTCAGTTTGTTACTACAGATGGTATCTTCTGCGCAGGGTGCTGCAGTTACTCAAGTTGTTGTAAAGGAACAAAACCAAAGCTATTGGTTTGAAGTAACTTTAAAAAGCCCTGATGAAGGATGCGAGCAGTATGCTGACTGGTGGGAAATTATTGATGAAACTGGGGAATTACTCTACAGGCGAATCCTCACGCATAGTCATGTCAATGAACAGCCCTTTACACGTTCTGGAGGACCATTGAAAATAAGCCCAGACAAAATAATTATCATCAGAGCGCATATGAATAACCTGGGTTACGGAGAAAAAGTGATGAAAGGATCAGTCAAGGATGGATTTATATCAGCTACGCTTGCTAAAACTTTTGCCAAATCTCTGGAAAAGACAGAGCCTTTACCCGTTGGATGTAGGTTTTAATTCCTCAACAACCTTATTTAACTCATTCAAGATATTTTGCTTTTTACCTTCCATTTGAACCTGTAACGGAGGAGCAATCCGATCGCCACAATCAGTCATTGCACACCTCTCACATGTAGTATTCACCACTTTCACTTTTATAGAAGGGTCATTTAGGAATTTTATACGTTTTCTTAAACTGTCGTCAATATAACAACCTATGGTCACGCTCATACTTTCCGCGCTATTACTCACATTGGGGAAAGCAATTGTCAAACACAGGTATTCATCCTTGGTTCCATGGTATCGAGATATTTGAGCATCAGCAATAATATCACTACTACCATTTATCTGATGCTGACTGCGCAGCTCCTTTATCAATCCGATTGAAATCCATCTTCTACAGTAATGCTCATTCAAGAAATTAGCATGTGGATTATGTTTTTTTGATAGATGAAGCTCCTTAGTAAGCTCATAAGAGCTGAAGTCATCGGTCCCTAAAAACCTTAAGAAAAAGAGGTTCTTGATACCCGAATATTTAGGAAGAATATTGGTAAGTCGCTGTATCAGCATTTCGGGCGTTGCTTTGTATTTTGTTAAAAAGTCGAGTAGTTTGACTCCATCCCATGTATCAAGCTGAGCAAAAGATTTGACATCTGCGACTACCTCTTTTTCAGGTAACAGCAATGCTGCAGCAAAATAAGAAGCTTTATAATTATTGAGTACTGTTTCAAAATTATAATCTTGCTGAGGGGGTGTTTCTTGTGGTCGATCTTTAAGTTTTAAGCATGTAAATCCAATTTCTCTTGCAATCAAAAATCTTTCCTGCGCCTCTGTCAATCCTTTATTAAGTAAGAACCTTTTGTTTTCTTCTAGTGTGAGCGATCGGACATGCCTCAGTGTTTCATTACCATTTAAGCTTTCTGTATCAATTTCTAAATCACTCTCAGCTTCAAGTAAACTTCGAAGTGTGGCGGTATTGATGATTGTTGATGCTATTTTATGCTTGGTTCTAAACTGTGCCGTGCTGTCTTCTATCTCTCCAAAATAGTTGTCATGCATTTCCTGATAGGAGCGCAAAGCCGCATGGTTAAATTGCTCTTGTCTCATTTCATACTGCTGAGAAATAACCTGAATAGCATTTATAAACGAGTTTATTTTTTCAGGAGCTACGGTAATTAGTTCAATTACCTTCTGAGGGTCAAGGCCAAAAGCGTCTAAGGGAAATTCCTTAAAAAAGTTTGAGTTTAATAAGTTGATTACCGGCTGTAGCTTTTTAGACACCTTTAGGGAGACCAGCTCATCATAAGTAACACCAAAGGCTTCAGCCAGTTGCATGATCTTATCTCCCTTCGGATATTTTTTTCCTTTTTCAATTTCACTTAAATAAGAAATTGACAATCCGGTTTTTTCTGACAGCTCCTGAAACGAAAGGCCTCTTGACAGCCTTAAATCCCTGATTTTAAGACCGAATATGTGTTTGATGGAGAAATTTTCACTGATCATAGGATCAAATATAATGATATTCTGAGTAAAATTTCTTTTAGCGTAATTTCGCTATTTGATTATTTTCACTATATTCGAGAAAACATTTATTAACTAAACCTGTAAAATCATGTCTCAACCAGCCGCAACCATCACAGCGCCAAACCTACTTGAAGTAACAGGCGATTCGGGTAAGCGTTATGAAGAAATACTCACACCAGAAGCCTTAGCTTTTTTAGCTGAGCTACATCAAAAATTTAATGATAAACGATTAGCGCTTCTAGAAACCAGGCTAGCACGTCAGCAAAAGTTTGACAGTGGCATATTACCTACTTTCCTACCAGAGACAGAGGAGATAAGAAATGGAGATTGGACGGTAGCACCTATTCCTGAAGACATACTCGACAGACGAGTAGAAATCACTGGCCCGGTTGACCGTAAAATGGTGATCAATGCATTGAACTCAGGGGCCAACGTATTCATGGCTGATTTTGAAGATAGCAACAGCCCTACCTGGAATAACTGTATTGAAGGTCAGATCAACCTTAAAGATGCTGTGCGTAAATCAATCTCATTTACTCATCCCAATACAGGTAAAACATACAAACTCAACCATAACGTTGCTGTATTATTTGTCAGGCCACGTGGCTGGCATCTCAATGAGAAGCATGTAAAGGCAGGTGAACAAGTATTAAGTGCCAGCCTTTTTGACTTTGGGCTTTACATTTATCACAATGCCAAAACTTTAATTGAAAACGGAAGTGGCCCATATTTCTATTTGCCAAAGCTGGAGTCACACGAAGAGGCTAAGCTATGGAATGAGGTCTTTGTATTTGCACAGGATTACCTAAACATACCGCAGGGCACCATAAAGGCCACTGTACTCATAGAAACAATAACGGCTGCATTCGAACTGGATGAAATTTTATATGAACTTAGAGAGCACTCAGCCGGTCTCAATTGTGGCAGGTGGGATTATATCTTCTCTTTTATTAAAAAATTCAAGAACAACCCTGATTTTGTTCTACCTGATCGGTCAAAAGTAAATATGACTGTGCCTTTCATGAAATCCTACACACTAGCAGTTATTAAGGCTTGCCACAAAAGAAATGTACATGCCATGGGTGGAATGGCTGCCCAAATCCCGATAAAAAATGATCCGGAGAGAAATGAAGAAGCCTTACAAAAGGTAATCAATGATAAAACATCAGAAGTTCGAAACGGACATGATGGAACCTGGGTAGCTCATCCAGCCTTGGTTACACCGGTTAAAAAGATTTTTGATGAGCATATGCCTACCAAAAATCAGATATGCATTAAAAGACATGATATACGCATCTCTGAAGAGCAATTACTCGAAGTACCAGGCGGCTCAATAACAGAAGAAGGTGTTCGTACCAATATCAACGTAGGCATTTTATATGTAGAAAGCTGGTTGCAAGGCACCGGAGCGGCTGCATTATATCATCTCATGGAAGATGCAGCAACAGCAGAAATATCGCGTACGCAACTTTGGCAATGGATTCATCATGAAATTACACTTTCTGATGGCCGAATGATGACAGAAGAACTTTATGACCAAATGAGGAATGAGGAAATTGAAAAAATCAAATCATTGATCGGTGAAGATCGATTTACTAACGGCCGTTTTGATGAAGCCATCGCCTTATTCGATGACCTCGTAAAGAGCGATACTTTCACTGAATTTCTAACACAACCTGCTTATAAACTAATTGACTAAAACCTGTAAACTTATGAATGATTCAATAGTAAAATTGACAAACGATTGGGCAACAAACCCGAGATGGAAGAATGTAAAACGGCCTTATGCCGCAGAAGAGGTATTAAAACTTCGTGGTTCGGTAAAAATCGAGCATACTTTAGCGAGATTAGGCGCTGAAAAACTCTGGAAAAAATTAAATGAAAAGCCATTTGTAGCTGGTTTAGGTGCGCTCACCGGTAACCAAGCCATTCAAGAAGTAGCTGCAGGACTTGAGGCCATTTATTTAAGTGGATGGCAGGTCGCAGCAGATGCCAACCTGGCGGGAGAAATGTACCCCGATCAATCATTGTATCCGGCTGATTCTGTACCAAAAGTTGTAAAGCGAATTAATAACGCACTACTCAGAAGAGATCAGATTCAAAGTGTTACGCAAGAAACAAATATCGACTGGTTGGTGCCGATTGTAGCAGATGCCGAAGCAGGTTTTGGTGGCAATCTGAATGCCTTTGAATTAATGAAAGCAATGATTGAAGCAGGTGCTTCCGGAGTTCACTTTGAAGATCAATTATCTTCGGCTAAGAAATGTGGTCATTTAGGCGGGAAAGTGCTTGTACCGACCCAGGAGGCCATCAATAAACTAGTTGCCGCAAGACTTGCCGCTGATGTAATGGACACTCCCACACTACTAATTGCCCGCACAGATGCCGAAGCTGCTAATCTTATTACTTCGGATATTGATAGGAGAGATCATGATTTCATTGTGGGAGAGAGAACTTCTGAAGGTTTTTATAAGGTAAGAAATGGCCTTGAGCAAGGCATCGCAAGAGGGCTTAGCTATGCACCTTATGCCGATCTGGTGTGGATGGAAACTTCAAACCCTGATTTAGGATTGGCTAATGAGTTTGCACAGGCCATGAAAGAAAAATATCCAGATCAAATGTTGGCCTACAACTGCTCACCATCATTCAATTGGGCCGCAAAACTTAGCGTAAACCAGATGGAGACTTTCAGAGAAAAAATTGCTGAAATGGGTTATAAATTCCAGTTTATCACCTTAGCTGGATTCCATGCACTTAACACCTCAATGTTTGAGCTTTCTAAAGCATATAAAGAGCGTGGTATGGCTGGGTACTCAGAACTTCAAGAACGCGAGTTTGCCCTTCAATCCGATGGATTCTCTGCCATCAAACACCAGACATTTGTTGGCACACAATACTTTGACACGGTACAAAATGTAGTGCAGCAAGGACAGTCTTCAACAACTGCTATGAAGGGTAGTACTGAAGAAGATCAGTTCAACAAAGTGGCGTAAACGCTAATAATTCCTGTAAACCAAGAAGAGCTGTTAAAAACAGCTCTTCTTTTTTATTTCGCATTTTTTATCACCTCTTCCACTACTTCAGGATTGAGCAGTGTTGAAGTATCGCCCAGGCTATCGGTATCTCCAGAGGCTATCTTTCGCAAGATCCTTCTCATAATTTTACCTGAGCGTGTTTTTGGCAAACCTGGTACTATTTGAATTTTATCCGGCTTGGCGATTGGCCCAATGATTTTCGTAACTGTTTGTCGAATTTCCTCACTAAGGTTTTCTTCAGATCTACCTTCCATATCACAAATAACATAGGCATAAATTCCCTGTCCTTTGATCTCATGTGGATAGCCCACGACAGCAGACTCAACTACTTTAGGATGTTCGTTAATGGCATTTTCCACTTCAGCTGTACCCATTCTATGGCCTGAGACATTAATGACATCATCCACTCGACCTAAAATTCTGTAATAACCGTCTTCATCTCTTTTTACCCCATCTCCGCTGAAGTAGTAGCCTTTGAAACTTGAAAAATAAACTTGTTTGCATCGGTCATGGTCACCATAGGTGGTTCTAAGCATTCCCGGCCAGGGGTATTTGATACAAAGGTTGCCTTCTACACTATTGCCTTTTAATTCATTCCCTTCGTTGTCTAAAATGGCCAACTGTATACCTGGAAGAGGTAAGGTAGCATATGACGGTTTTGTTGGAGTAACTCCCGCAATTGGAGAAATCATAATGCCTCCTGTTTCAGTTTGCCACCATGTATCCACAATCGGGCATTTCCCTTTACCCACATGATCGTGATACCAATGCCAGGCCTCTTCGTTGATAGGCTCTCCTACAGTACCAATCACTCGCAGTGAATCCAATTTATAAGGCTCTAAAGGTTCAGTTCCGTAGGCCTGCAGCGCTCTTATGGCTGTTGGTGCAGTATAAAACTGATTGACTTGATATTTATCACAGATTTGCCAAAATCTACCTGCATCGGGAAAGGTAGGTACGCCTTCATACATGATTGTCGTGGCACCGCTAAGTAAAGGTCCGTAAACAATGTAGGAGTGCCCTGTAATCCAGCCCACATCGGCCGTACACCAATACACATCTCCTTGATTGTATTGGAAAACATTCTGAAATGTATAGGCACTATACACCATATAACCTCCACATGTATGCACTACACCTTTGGGTTTGCCTGTGGAGCCCGATGTATATAATATGAAGAGCAGGTCTTCAGCATCCATAGCCTCCGCTTTATTCTCTTTTGATACTCCATCTATGGCCTCGTGCCACCAGATGTCTCTACCTTCCTTCATGTTGACATCCTGACCGGTTCTTTTCAGCACAATGGTTTTTTCAATGAAGTTAGTCTCTTCTAGCGCCTCATCAACCACTTCCTTGACGCCAATTTTCTTTTTGCCTCTAAAATTACCATCAGAAGTCAATACCATTTTTGCCTTGCAGTCCTCAATTCTATCAGCCAAAGACTTTGAAGAAAATCCAGCGAACACCACTGAATGAACCGCACCTACCCTTGCGCAGGCAAGCATAGCAATGGCAGCTTCTGGCACCATCGGCATATAAATAATTACTCTGTCTCCCTTTTCAATGCCATTAGCCTTCATGGCATTGGCAAACTGGCAGACTTGCTCATAAAGCTCTTTGTAGGTCAATGTTCTATTATCTTCATCCGGATCGTTGGGTTCCCAAATAATAGCTGGTTTATCGCCAAGTAAGAAAAGGTGTCGCTCAAGTATATTTTCAGTTATGTTGAGTTTAGCATTGACAAACCACTTGACATCGGGACCATCGAAATTCCAATCAACAACTTTGTCCCATCGCTTTTGCCAAAAAAAAGAATCGGCTATGCGTGACCAAAAACCCTCAGGGTCTTGTACACTTCTTTGGTATTCATTGATATATCCACTTAGCGTTCTTATTTTGTCACTCATGGTTGTTTTTCTATTTGGTATGTTAACTGAAAATGTATCCTAAATGTTAATTAACAAAGGACAAAAATCCTAATAAATCGACTTGCAGATGAATTATAATAATAAAAAATTCAGGCCTATAAAATCTTCAGGCAATAGTGCACTAGATAATGATACACTATTTGCATACCAACAAACAGGCAATATCTTGACCTGTACTTACCATGGAGAAGATATTAAATCCGGGCATTTAATCGGTATTGTTGATGAAAATGGAAGTATTGATATGAGGTATCATCAAGTCTCTAAGGATGGTGAGTTGATGACGGGCATTTGTATCTCGACTCCTGAAATATTGTCAAATGGTAAAATCAGGCTTCATGAAAAATGGCAGTGGACTTCAGGCGATCAATCCAAAGGCACATCCATATTGGAAGAAATTTGATTTAAGCTCTGGGGTATCTGATGCTATCAACAATTTCTTGTACTTCTTTTGGTGGTGCTGCGGTAAATCTGCTTACTAGCATTGCTACTATGAAATTCAAAATCATCCCAACAGTTCCAAAGCCTTCGGGACTAATACCGAACCACCAATCTTCTGGTGTTGTTTCGCCTCCTATCCAGCCCAATTTATAACGCATCATATAAAAAAGTGTAATACCTAAGCCTACCAACATACCTGCAATCGCGCCTTCCTTATTCATTCGCTTGTAGAATATTCCTAAAATAATAGCAGGAAAGAAAGATGCCGCGGCCAGACCAAATGCAAGTGCAACTACTGCAGCAACAAAACCCGGAGGGTTGATACCAAAATACCCGGCTATAAGCACTGCAAAAACTGCCGCACCTCGAGCAATCCATAATTCAGATTTATCTGATAAATCAGGCATAAACTGCTTTTTAACCAAATCATGAGAAACTGAAGTAGATATCACTAAGAGTAAACCAGCAGCCGTAGATAGTGCTGCCGCTAGGCCACCCGCTGCAACCAGCGCAACTACCCAGTCTGGTAAATTTGCAATTTCCGGATTGGCGAGCACCATAATATCTCTATCTATTGTGAGTTCATTCACCTCCGGATCTGCTACGTACTGTACTACCCCATCTTCATTCTTATCATCAAATTGCAATAGCCCTGTGGTTTCCCAGTTAGCAAACCAATCGGGAAGCTGGTTATATGACTTATTACTGACTGTTTCTATAAGATTTGTCCTTGCAAAAGCTGCAACCGCGGGTGCCGTAGTATATAATATCGCTATAAATACAAGTGCATAGCCAGCCGAAATCCGAGCGTCTTTTACTCTAGGGACGGTGAAAAATCTGACAATTACATGTGGTAAACCCGCAGTCCCCACCATCAGCGCAAAGGTGATGAAGAGTACATCAATCAAAGATTTATTACCATCTGTGTACTCGTTAAATCCCAGTTCGGTATGAAGCCCGTTTAATTTATCAAGCAAATAGGTATTGCTACCTGCAACTGTATCTCCAAAACCCAATTGTGGAATCGGGTTGTTTGTCAGCTGTATAGAAATAAAGATCGCTGGCAACATAAATGCAAAGATCAATATGACATATTGAGCTACTTGTGTATAAGTAATGCCTTTCATACCTCCCAGTACAGCATAGACAAAAACTATAAACATGCCTATATAGACTCCCGTATTGATGTCTACTTCTAAAAATCTGCTGAATACGACACCAACACCTCTCATCTGGCCAGCCACATAAGTAAATGATACGAAAAGTGCACAAATGACGGCCACCGTACGCGCAGTGTTGGAATAATACCTATCTCCAATGAAATCTGGCACAGTAAATTTTCCAAATTTTCTCAGGTAGGGCGCAAGCAATAAGGCAAGTAATACATAGCCACCCGTCCAGCCCATGAGGTAAACTGCACCATCGTAGCCGGCAAATGAAATAATACCAGCCATTGAAATAAACGAAGCCGCTGACATCCAGTCAGCTGCGGTAGCCATGCCATTGGCCAATGGGTGAACACCTCCACCTGCTACATAGAAGTCACTTGTTGATCCTGCTCGAGACCAAATGGCAATGCCAATATATAGTGCGAATGTAATTCCTACCAGAAGATAGGTCCAGGCTTGAACGTCCATAGTTATTCTGGTTTTTCGTCTACGTCAAACTTTTTATCCAATCGGTTCATCAACCAGACATACACAAAAATTAAAACAACAAAGACATAGATTGCTCCTTGCTGCGCAAACCAAAAGCCTAATGGAAATCCACCTATTTTAAATTGATTGAGCTGATCAGCTAAGAGAATGCCGCAGCCAAATGAAACTAAAAACCAAATAGTGAGCAATATCGCCAGGTAAGACAGGTTTTTCTGCCAATACTTCTTCATGCTGTCGTTCTTCATTTTTTCAAAGTAATGAATTTCAACGAATCCTGAAAATGGTTTTACATCATCTATTTTTTCACTTTTTTCATGCCTTTCATCAAATTACCTTCTCTGAAGGCATCAGCCATGGCAGCAGGGATCAGAGCTTCGGCCATGATTACTTTTGCATGAGCCTCCTGTACCCTGGCAGACATCTCTTGTTCTAAAGCAACAGCCATAGCACGTCTTTCCTCTGCTTTGGCTTTGGCGATATTTAAATCAGCACCGGCCTGATCTATTTGAAGTTTGGCTCCAATATTCTGACCAATGTCAATATCCGCAATATCGATTGATAAAATTTCATAGGCTGTACCGCTGTCTAAGCCAGCTGCAAGTACTTGTTTAGATATACTTTCAGGATTTTCGAGTACCTCTAAATAATTTTTAGCTGTACCTATCCTTGAAATTACACCTTGTCCAACACGTGCCTTTACAGTTTCTTCACCTGCCCCACCAACTAATTGTTGTAGGTTGGTTCTAACGGTTACACGTGCCTCAGCTATTAATTGAATACCATCAACAGATACTCCAGTAATAGCCGGAACGATCACCACATAGGGTGTCACCGATACTTGCACAGCCTCAAGTACATTTCTACCAGCAAGGTCTATGGCTGTAGCTTGTTTAAAAGTAAGGTTAAGGTTAGCCTTATCGGCTACTATCAATGCTTTTACAACGGCCTCCAGGTTGCCATGCGCCAGGTAGTGCGTTTCCATTTGTTGAGTCGTAATCGTTTCTAATCCCGCTTTGGTAGCGGTAATCATCGAATTAGCGATCAACTTGGGAGGCACTTTTCTAAATCGCATAAATACCATTTCAAAAAGCCCTATTCTAACACCCGAAAATTGTGCTGTAATCCATAGGTTGATGGGAAAAATAAAGAGGAAAAGCCAAAAACCAGCTGCAATGGCCCCTATTAATATGATGGTCTGTAAGGCCATTGTATTGATTAGTTTAGAGTTATGTGAATGTAATAGATGTTGTTGAGCTTTTTGTTAATGGCACTCTATTTATTTCTAACATAAATGAGTTTAAATCTTCCATTTTGTTGGTCCCTTTGTTCAATTTCAAACTGATTGAGCGATTTAAACAATGGGGTAAGTTTTTCGAATCCAAAATTTCTCGAATCGAAATTAGGTTGCTTTTTCAATATGATTGAACCTACATCACCTAAAAATGCCCACCCCTCCTCATCGGCTACATCAGAAACAGAGTTTTTCAAGAGATGTATAACTTTAGGTGTTATCTTATCGACATTGGATTTTTTCGATTTACTCTTACCGTCCGTAATTTCATTGTCTGTTTTAAGAATTTCGAGGTAAATGAATTTATCACATGCCACAATGAAAGGATCTGGCGTTTTCTTCTCACCAATACCATACACTTTCATACCAGCCTCTCTCAACCGTGTAGCTAATTTCGTGAAATCACTATCAGATGACACCAGGCAAAAGCCATCTACTTTCTCAGAGTAGAGGACATCCATTGCATCGATGATCATTGCTGAGTCTGTAGCATTTTTGCCAGTCGTATAACTGTATTGTTGTATGGGGTTGATGGCGTTTTCCAGCAACACATTCTTCCATTTTACCAGGTGTGGTTTTGTCCAGTCACCATAGATTCGCTTTATCGTAGGGGTACCGTATTTGTTGATTTCCTCCATCATTTCCTTGATATAGGCTGAGGGGATGTTATCAGCATCAATTAATACGGCTAGTTTTGTATCTTTTGTCATTTATTAAAGGTAGTACTAATAATTGTTAATGACTTGTTAAAAACACAACAGTGTCAACCCTCCACCCGTAATTCGCTTTAAACCAAACCTACCTTTATTATGAAATATGTATTGATTGCTTTTATAGTTATTTGTGCTGCATGCAATAACTCAAATACGGAATCTTCTAATTCTAACCTAAGTGATACAGACATCACACAACTGACTAAGATCAAGAAAGAATTATGGCCTAAAGCCTATCATGAGCACGATACGGCACTGTTGAATCAGATTTTACACGACCAGTTCGAAATGATCAGCAACTCCGGAGAGTGGTCTACTAAAAAAGATGAAATGGACTGGGTCGCCAATAATAGTTCCAAGCCAGACTCCTTCTTTTATGAAATCAAACGACTGGATCTCTTTGAAAATGGCACTGCTGTGATCGCAGGTACCGGTTATGTTTTTAATGATTCTACCAAAATGCAATACCAATCGAGTAATGTGCTGATCAAAGAAAATAAAACCTGGAAAGCCATTTTATCTCATGTTTCTGGTATCGAACAAGTGGACTAAAACCAGAATTCAGCAGCAACCGCTATAAATGCACCTAGAAGTGCCACGCCTATTTTTCTGATATTGAAATCGTGATTTTCGCTACTTTCAAAAACTATAGTGGTAGAAATATGCAGAAAATTGCCACTTACAATGGCAAATAAGGTAGTAAATGCTGCCATAGACAGGATGTTATTCTCCACGTAATAATCGCCTATGATCATGCCCAAAGGCGAGCCCAGTGCGAAGATGACCAAGAATAATATGGCTATTTTCTTGGAAGTATGACACAACAAAATAGACATCAGAGCAAAGGCGGCCGGTGCTTTATGTAATACTATTCCGGCTAGCAAGGACGTTGATTCATGGTGCGCGTGGTTATCACTTGGGTGAGCCAGTAATGAGCCTTCTAAGAAAGAATGTATCAGTAAAGCAATCAAAAGTAATACCGCGGTGCCCATCGAGTGTTTATGCCCTTCACCATGTGTGTGGATATGACCATGCTCGGCTCCAGAGGTGAAATATTCTAAAAACTGTTGTAAGAAAAAGCCCGCGAGCACATATACGCCAACCATTATTGGATCTGTCGCAGTGCTGTACAATTCTGGCAGAATGTGAATGATAGTAATTGCGAATAAATAAGATCCTGCAAATACTAAGGCCAGTTTATATAGTTTGCTATTGGCCTTCGGTACAATTAAAACCAAAAGGCCAGCAAGCAAAGCCGACATAAAAAGTACAATAAAATATATGGTCATGAAGTGTTTTGCCTAATGCAGGGGCAAATATACAACAGTGTTGCATTTAACCTTAATCTGTAGCTTATTTTTGCGTTACGAAGATCATTCGGGCAGATTGCTCCGGCTCGTATGGATTGAGTTCGTAATCACCAAAAGTCTTTAATACCCTTAGGTTGGCTTTTCTGAAATAATCTAAAAACTCAATTCTTCTTATGGCTTTTACCCTTTCCTGAAAGTTGAACTCCTCCCCTTTATCAGAAAAGTGAATGTTTTTTATGATGTATCCATCATCACTCAACGAACGATTAATATCGAACTCCACACCCTCTACTGTTTTCTTTTCTTCTGACACCAGGTTGTTGATTACCCGGTAAGGATTCAAGAAATCAATCAATAAAAATCCTCCTGGCTTGAGTGACTCAGCGGCAGCACAAATAGCTTTTTCGTTTTCGCTTTCATTTTCAAAATAACCAAAGCTGGTAAACATGTTGAGTACAAAGTCAAACTCTTCCTGAGCATAGACCTCTCGCATATCATGTATGTCAAACTTCAATCTATCGTTTTCAAATTGTTTGGCATGCGCAATATTTTGTTCAGATAAATCAACACCTGTTACATCAAAGCCTTTTTCATTCAGATAAATAGAATGTCTACCCTTGCCACAGGCCAAATCCAAGACCTTGTGGTTAGGTTTAATTTTGAAAAAATTGATCAGGGTATCTAAAAAGTCTTTGGCCTCCTCATAGTCACGGTGCTTGTATAAGATGTGGTAATAGGGAGAATCAAACCACTTGTCGAACCATTCTGTTTGTTCGGGCATTAATCTACTGCTTTAATATTTTCAGATATACCTTTTGTAGCAAACGTACTTAAATTGCCGCTTACATCGCTGAATACAAGATATGCCTCATACTCAGGGTGCTCATTAAGAAATTTAATGGCTTCTTCGTGCCCCATCACCATAAATGCAGTGGCCAAAGCATCTGCACGCATACAATCATCTGCCACTACCGTTGCGCTCAACAGTGGGTGCTCGATAGGGTAGCCTGTGAAGGGTGAAATAGTGTGTGAGTATTTTACACCATCGATAATGTGGTAATTGAAATAATTACCTGACGTTGCCATGGCCTTGTCCTCTAATTTAATAATTGCCATAGCATATTGGTTGAGCTCATCAGAGTTGGGATTTAATATACCCACCTGCCACGGGCCATCGGCCTGTAAGTTTCTCCCAGCTACTCTTACCTCTCCTCCAATCTCTACAAAAGCGTTTTCAATGCCCTGATCTTTCAAATATTCTAACACTACATCTACACCATAGCCTTTCGCAGAAGCACTAAAATCAAGTGCTAACCTATCATCAGACTTCCAAATACTATCCTGATTGTAGTTGATTTTGTTCATGCCCACAATTTGTTTGAGAGAATCGATCACAGTACTATCCTTTTTTATTCCCTCAGTATACCCAAAACCCCAGGTATTGATCAAAGGTCCAATGCTGGGGTCAAAAGCTCCATTGGTCTGTTTATAAATTTCATGACTCACATCAACAGCCTGGTAAAAGAATGGTAGTTCAAAGACAAAGGCATTAGCCTTGTTAAATTTTGATATTTCTGAAGTAGGAATATATGTATTTAATGAACTGTTAAAAACCTTAAGTAATGAGTCAACCTGTGGCTTAAAGTCTCTACCTGCTTCATCAAAATACTTGACCGAATACACGATAGGCCCCATGGTTTTGCCGGTAAAGGATAACATTGGTTCACCCTGTGCTGACTGCCTCCACTTATACACCAAAAACATGGCGAGCAATACAACTAATGTATAGATTGCGTTTTTATAACGATTACTCATGCTTTAAAATTTGCGCAAAAATAATGAATTGCCTTGCGTAATGTTTAATTTAGGCCATAATATTGGTGGTTTATTTGACCTCCTCCAATTACCAGATTTTAAGCATTTTCAACGTCTATGAGAGAAGACTATTTAAGCGGAGAAGAAGAGAATTTTAGTTCGGAAGAAAAGGAATTTGAAAAGGCGTTGCGGCCCTTAAGCTTTGGCGACTTTGCAGGGCAAGACAAGGTAGTTGAAAATGTTAAAATCTTCGTACAGGCTGCTAAGAAGCGTGGAGAATCGTTAGACCATGTCTTACTTCATGGCCCTCCAGGTTTGGGTAAGACTACCCTTTCGCACATCATAGCTAATGAGCTTCAAACCAATATTAAAGTTACTTCCGGTCCTATTTTAGATAAACCAGGTGATCTTGCGGGTTTGCTCACCAACCTGGAAGACAACGATGTGCTGTTTATCGATGAGATACACAGGCTCAACCCTATTGTGGAAGAATATCTGTACTCTGCCATGGAGGACTATAGAATCGACATTATGCTCGATTCCGGCCCAAGTGCGCGTTCAGTTCAAATTACGTTAAGTCCTTTTACCCTTATTGGTGCTACCACTCGTGCTGGCCTTTTAACTTCACCTTTGCGTGCAAGATTTGGTATTTCTGCCAGACTAGAGTACTACGATGCCAAATTATTGACGACTATTGTGCACCGCTCTTGTGAAATTTTAAATACTCCTATTCATAAGGATGCTGCTTATGAAATCGCACGTAGAAGTAGAGGCACGCCTCGAATTGCAAACAATCTACTGCGCAGAACCCGTGACTTTGCAGAAATAAAAGGTGATGGCACTATTACCAAAGAAATAGCCGAAATCGCCTTGAAAGCCCTGGATGTAGATGAGCACGGACTGGATGAAATGGACAATCGGATTCTTTCTACCATCATTGAAAAATTTAAAGGAGGCCCGGTAGGTATAAGCACTATAGCAACAGCTTGTGGAGAAGAGGCGGAAACCATCGAAGAGGTGTATGAACCCTTTTTGATACAAGAAGGCTATTTGAAAAGAACTTCCCGCGGAAGAGAAGCAACAGAGCTGGCCTACAAGCATTTGAAAATTGTACCCCCAAGTCGTACAGGCGGGCTTTTTGATTAAGTCGATTTATTCCTAAATAACACCTCCCTAACCCTCCTTAAAGTAGGGAATCGGGTAAGTAATAATGAAATGAAAAAGCGTATTTACTACAATCCTGAACTCAAAGAAAGGGCGCGCTATTTAAGAAATAACAGTACACTTTCTGAAGTACTTTTATGGAATTGCCTTAAGAGAGGGCAAATGATGGGATTTGATTTCCATAGACAAAAACCGATTTTAAATTATATTGTAGACTTTTTTTGTTACGATTTAATGTTGGCCATTGAGATAGACGGTAGAAGCCACGACAATCACGAAACAGAAATATATGACAAGAAAAGACAACAAGAAATCGAAAAATTAGGAATATACTTTTTGAGATTTGATGATCTGGAAGTAAAAAAGGACATTGGTAATGTCTTAAGAACAATTGAATATTACATAGAGGACTACAGAACAAATAATTAATACCTCCAACCTCCGTAAAGGAGGAAATTCCCCTCTATAAAGAGGGGTTAGGGGTGTGTAAAACGTATGTCAAACCCATCAAAAAATACCCGGCTACTAAAACAAAAAGCCAAAGACCTTGGCTTCATGCATTGTGGTGTGGCAAAGGCAGAGTTTTTAGAAGAAGATGCACTCCAATTGGAGCAATGGCTTAAACAAGGCATGCACGGCCAGATGGGTTACATGGAAAACCACTTCGACAAGCGTCTCGATCCCACCAAACTTGTACCCGGAGCAAAATCAGTAGTTTCGTTGGTTTACAATTACTATCCAGAAAATGACATTGCTGAAAATGGCTCTTATAAAATAGCTAAATATGCTTACGGCAAAGACTACCACTTTGTAGTCAAAGAAAAGCTTAAAGAGCTGATGCAATATTTGCAATCAGAAATCGGAGATATTGAAGGCCGGGCTTTTGTAGACTCAGCCCCCGTAATGGAGCGAAGTTGGGCTCAACGCAGTGGTGTGGGTTGGATTGGCAAAAACAGTCTATTATTAAATAAAGCAACAGGCAGCTTCTTTTTCCTTGCAGAGCTCATCATCGATCTGGAGCTTGAGTATGACGGCCCTGTGCAAGATTACTGTGGCACCTGTACAGCCTGTATCGATGCCTGCCCTACAGACGCCATATCTGAACCGTATAAAGTGGATGCCAGTAAATGTATCTCATATTTTACCATCGAGTTGAAAGACCAGATTCCGGAAGATTTTAAAGGCCAATTCAAGGATTGGATTTTCGGCTGCGACATTTGCCAGGATGTGTGTCCCTGGAATCGATTTAGTAAACCGCACCAAGAGCCAGCATTTAATCCGCATCCTGAGCTTGAAAATATGTCCAGGAGTGACTGGGAGGAGATTACTAAAGAAGTTTTCAACGAACTATTCAGGAAGTCAGCGGTAAAAAGAACTAAATATGAAGGGCTAAAACGAAATATAAGTTTTGTAAAAAAATAAAGCCTGATAATATAGTAATTCCACTATACCATCAGACTTTCCAGTATGTTAAATGACTCGTCAGCTAAAGCACCGTTCCAATACAGGTTCGTACTTACTAGCAAACTTTGCGTAGCACCATTTTCGAAGCTCTTCAATTTCTGCTTCGATCAAATTTTTTAGTGCTTTTCTCAGTTCTTTTTCAAAAAGTTTTGCATCAAAACTCACCTTTGTGAGTATTGTTTTAACGTATTCTAACATTGTTAACTCGAAGTTTTGGTTAGAGATCGCAGGAAACTTTTCTCACATCCTGCAACCTTTAATATACAAATTAGTTATGGCATATAAAAGTTTGATATATTTTTGTACGTTACTTAAAACGGATAAGTTGCGCTGAAAATTATGGGATTGATGAAGTTTAAGTTAAGAAACATCGCATTATTTGTTACCTCACTTTTTTTAAGCCTTGGGGCCACACAGGCACAGGACATTTCTATCGAACTTGGCCCGGATGAAATTGGTGAAAACCAGTCGTGGACAATTACCCTAACTGTAAAAAACGAGCGACTCAAAAGCTATGGAGATTTCCCGGATATCGAAGGCTTTCAAAAAAGAGGTACATCATCCTCTTCCAGTACGCAAATCATCAACGGTCAGGTTTCTTCTTCTCAAAGTGTGACTATGAACTACGCGCCCACGCGGCAGGGTACTTTTACATTACCAGCTTTTCGTATGGAGGTTAATGGCAAAACCGTTGGTTCAGAAGGGAAGCAAATCACTATTGGAGCACCGGTTCAGCGCCAGCAGCGAAGAGATCCCTTCAGAAGTTTGTTTGATCATGACCCTTTTGGAGATAGAAATGGCAATGATGGAGAATCTGAGTTTGTGGACGTGAAGGAAGATGCCTTTTTTGCCCTCACGACTAACAAAAATGAGGTCTATGTGGGAGAAGGTGTTACAGCTACACTTTCATTTTATGTTTCAGACAACAATAGGGCTCCACTTCAATTCCATGAGTTGGGTAAACAGCTTTCTGATATTCTCAAAGATATTAGACCTGAAAATTGTTGGGAAGAGAATTTCAACATCGAAAACATTAATGGAGAATCCGTATCTATCGGAGGCAAGCGCTATACGCAATACAAAGTCTATCAGGGTGTTTTCTATCCTTTTAACACAGAAGACATTAAGTTTCCTCAGGTTGGACTGGAGATGATTAAGTATAAAGTAGCAAAAAATCCTTCCTTCTTTGGCCGAAATCGCCAGGAAGACTTCAAAACATTCTACACTCAACCTAAAACCGTGGAAGTAAAGCCATTGCCAGCACACCCACTGAAAGATGTAGTGGCTGTAGGAGATTATTTGCTTGACGAACGAGTAATAGCCGGAGAACTAGAAACTGGGAAAAGCTTCTCTTATGAGTTCAATGTGTATGGTGAAGGAAATATCTCCTCAGTGAATCCCCCCGAAGTTGATGGGGGTGAAAATTTCGACTTTTATGATCCTAACGTAACGCAAAATATCAACCGCAGAAATGGCCGGGTGACGGGTTCTAAGTCATTCTCATACTTCGGCATCCCAAAAGAGCCGGGTGAGTATGATCTGGGCGACTATTTCGAATGGGTTTTCTTCAATCCAAAAACAAAAAAATACGACACACTAAAGTCTGACAAACGCATTGCTATTACTGGAGAAAGTAAAAAGAATGAAGCTATACAATCGAATGACTTGGGTAGTTTTTATGATCGCATTGCATTTGAAGACAACGAGCTCACAAGCACTGACCGCTTTGAGTGGATTAAAATCTTTGCTAACATCCTAATATTAGGTATGTTAGGCACTTCAGTTTATATAATTCTCAAAAAATAACTCCATCCGATTTGGGCAATTCATTTGGTACGCTATTTAAAATCACCACGTTTGGTGAGTCTCACGGTCCGGCCATAGGGGTCATCATTGACGGCTGTCCGGCAGGGTTAGCAATAGATGAGGCTTTCATTCAATCAGAGCTTGCCAGGAGAAAACCCGGCCAATCTAAAATTACCACACAGCGGAAAGAAGATGATGAAGTAGAAATACTCTCTGGTGTTTTTGAAGGCAAATCTACTGGGATGCCTATTTGCCTTATGATCCGCAACACAAATGCTAAAAGTAAGGACTACTCTCATATAGCAGATAAGTTTCGTCCCTCTCATGCCGACTTTACCTATCAGGAAAAATATGGTTTGAGAGACTACCGTGGGGGTGGAAGAAGCAGTGCCAGGGAAACCGCTGCTAGAGTAGCCGCAGGCGCAATCGCCAAGATGTTGCTTGCAAGAGAACAAATGACATTTGCTGCTTACGTATCAAAAGTTGGGAAGTTGGAAGCTCCCCATTACACTAAACTCGACCTTTCTAAAACAGAAGATAACATTGTAAGATGTCCTGATCCGGCCATGGCTGATCAAATGATTGAATTGATTGACCAGACGCGAAAAAATCGTGATACCATCGGTGGAGTTGTAACTTGTGTGATTAAAAACACTCCTGTTGGACTCGGAGAGCCGGTATTTGCTAAGCTTCATGCCGAGTTAGGCAAAGCGATGCTTAGCATTAATGCTGTGAAAGGATTTGAGTATGGAAGTGGATTTGAGGGTGTGCGTATGAATGGCTCTGAGCATAACGATGAATTTTACGAAGAAGACGGAAAAATAAAAACCAAAACCAATCACTCTGGTGGCATACAAGGTGGCATCTCCAATGGTGAAGATATTTATTTTAATGTCGCGTTTAAGCCAGTGGCCACCATTATGCAAGATCAGGAAAGTGTTAATGAAAAAGGTGAAAGCGTAACCGTTTCTGGTAAAGGCAGACACGACCCGTGTGTAGTGCCAAGGGCTGTACCAATAGTAGAAGCAATGGCTGCACTGGTACTTGCTGATTTTTATTTGATCAATCAAACGGCTAAATTGCGCGACTAAATATTTTGAATAATCTATGAAGAAGCTACCTCTACACGTAAAGATAATTTTAGGACTTGTTGCTGGTATTGTTTGGGCCTTTGCATCTAGTTATTTAGGCTGGAATGAGTTTACTATCAACTGGATTGATCCTTTTGGTACAATCTTCATCAGGTTATTGAAGTTTATTGCAGTTCCTTTAGTCCTTTTCTCTATTATCAGTGGAGTTTCAAGTCTTACCGATTTATCAAAATTAGGTCGTTTAAGTGCAAAGACTTTAGGGCTTTACCTTACAACAACAGTAGCTGCCGTTGGAATCGGTTTGCTTTTGGTAAATACGGTTAAACCAGGAGCATTTTTAGATTACGACCAACGTGTAAAAAATAGAATCGCTTACGAAAAATGGGTTGAAGACACTCCAGGTGTACCACAACCCAAAGACGGCAGGAGCTTCATCAACGACCCGGAATATCAGTCGATAGTAGCAGATGCTATGACGGCCAAAGAAATGGCTGAAATACAAGCTAAACAGGCAGGCGTTGAGGATAAAATGGCTACAGCTCAGGAAACTAAAGAATCTAGCCCGTTAAGTTTTATTGTTGATATGGTGCCTGAAAATATCGTGCTTGCCATTTCAGATAATGGCCTGATGCTTCAGGTAATATTCTTTGCTATATTTTTCGGTATCACATTAGCACTCATACCATCAGATCAATCAAAACCTGTGGTTGATTTTATCAATAGCATCAATGCTGCTTTCCTTAAGATGGTGGACATTGTGATGAAGGCCGCGCCTTTCTTTGTATTTGCCTTGCTTGCTGGAGTAATCGCAAAAATGGCTGATACACCGGCAGAGGTATTAGAAATATTTAAAGGTTTAGGGTCTTACTCAATTACCCTATTTGCCGGCCTGATGTTTATGATTTTTGTTTTCTATCCGCTGATCGTCACCACATTCGTTAAAAAATTAAGCTACAAGGAGTTTTTCAAAAATATAAGCCCAGCCCAATTTCTGGCTTTTTCTACCAGCTCAAGTGCTGCTACACTTCCGGTAACTATGGAGTGTGTAGAAGACAACATGGGTGTTTCTAAAAACATCAGCAGTTTTGTGCTACCTATTGGTGCTACAGTAAATATGGATGGCACCAGTCTTTACCAGGCGGTAGCGGTAATATTTATGGCGCAAATGCACTTAGTTGATTTGTCTTTAGGACAGCAGTTAACTATTGTACTTACTGCTACATTGGCCTCGATTGGTGCGGCAGCAACGCCTAGTGCAGGTTTAGTGATGATGATCATCGTATTGCAGTCAGTAGGTCTTAACCCGGCATGGATTGCCATCATCTTCCCGGTAGATAGAATTTTAGATATGTGCAGAACCGTGGTGAACGTAACCGGTGATGCAACTGTTTCTACTTTAATAGCAAAATCTGAAGGAGAATTGCCGAAATACTCTTAAAAAAAGGAACCTTTGCATATAATTAGTGTTTGACTGTATAAATCAGCAATAAAATGGAGACGAAAGAGATCAATAACGATAGAGTAATCAATATATACATGGAGGCCAACCCCAATCCGAACTCATTGAAGTTTGTGGCCAACGTGATGCTTACAGAAGATGGTCAGAGCTTTGACTTCCCTGATAAGGAAAGTGCTAAAGACGCACCTTTGGCTCAGGAGTTATTTGATTACCCATACGTTGACCGTGTGTTTTACATGAGCAACTTTGTAACAGTCACAAAGAAAGATGATGTGATTTGGGAAGAAGTAAGAGATGAAGTAAAAGAGCACATCAAAAAATACCTGGAGTCAGGAAAGCCAATCTTAAATAAAGAAATTAAAGAAGAGCCGCTTTTTGACGAAAACGATTCAGAAACTGTAAAGAAAATAAAAGGCATACTTGACGAGTACGTAAAACCAGCCGTAGAAGGAGATGGTGGTGCTATTTCGTTCCACTCATACAATGAGGGTGTTGTAAAAGTATTGCTACAAGGCTCTTGCAGCGGTTGCCCTTCATCAACAGTTACGCTTAAAGCTGGAATAGAAAACTTATTGAAGAGAATGCTCCCTGAAATTAAGGCTGTAGAAGCTGAAGGGGTGTAATCCAATTTGCAATTAGCATTAAACAAAGAGCCATTAACTACCTAGTTAATGGCTCTTTTCGTTTTATTGATTCAGTGTCTGGTATGTGAGCTGCCCACAAATTGCGTGGCGCATTTAAGGCTTGTGTAGTGCGCATTTGCTACAAATTGTCAATCGATAGTCACTCTTCTACCCCCCTGATACCTCAATTTGTAATACGCATCCTGTTTGAGGTCATTGACCATAATACCGTTAGAAGTTGAGCTATGCACAAACCTTACACTGTACTGCGTAACTTCAGTAACAATGCCGACATGGCCTATTACATCAGATTTTACATTAGAGCCCAGGAAGAATACCAAATCTCCTAATTGCAGTTCTTCTTCCAGGACAGGATCTCCATACTGCGCCTGACCTTTGGATGAAGCAGGTAGATATATCCCAAATTCCTTAAATATATACCTGGTAAACCCCGAGCAATCGAAACCTTCAGGATTTTTACCTTTTGCCTTATAAGGTGTACCCTCAAAGCTCATAGCATAAGCCACAAGCTCCTCAATTTTGTTGTAAGCTCTGTGTTGGGTAAATGAAGCAAAACCTCCATAGTAGGCCTCGAGTTTATCTATGTTATACTTTCGATTGTAGTTGAGTGCACTGTTAACACTATAAATAAGCACACCCACCATCACTACGGT
Organism: Fulvivirga sp.; assembly: GCA_039970995.1. Classification (GTDB taxonomy): domain Bacteria; phylum Bacteroidota; class Bacteroidia; order Cytophagales; family Cyclobacteriaceae; genus Fulvivirga. Next base: position 26,081 of record JBDVKW010000003.1, on the reverse strand, counting down.
TGTAAATAATTTCATGCTCGTTATAAACGAACATATGCAGTAAAAAGTATGAGTTTAACTAGAGTTCTGGCAAACGTACCTGATCAGAATAAAACTTCATGCGAGAGTTGTTTTGCATAGACAGCAATTCCACTTTTTCGATAAAGTCTCTTTTATGGTTATAAAAAACCTCTACATAGTAGTTGTTAAGCAAGTAAAGATTGATTTTGTATTTATAGTAACGGATAGCCACAATGAAAGTACCCTCGAAGTAAAGGGTTTTTACCTTATCTTTTAATGTAAGTGATCTAAAAGCGTTCCCGTCCATCACAAGTCGTTTAGTTATCTTATGCTCATTACATATCTTGGCTACCAGATAAATTTAATCATAATAAATTGATCATCATGAAAAGGACGCTGTTAATTTGTATCTGTTTGTTCATTAGCAGTTTAACTGCATTTTCTCAAAACAAAAACTACAATGATTTTCTAAGTGCTGAGTTTCACAAAGAGAGACGAAATGAGCTTAGAAAACTTATGCCTTCTAATTCGGTAGCCGTTTTTTTTTCTAACCCGATCCGAAACCGAGCCAATGATGTAGACTATATCTACCATCAGGATCCTAATTTTTATTACCTCACAGGTCATAAAGAGCCCCATTCCTTGCTCTTGATTTTTAAAGACCCGGTAGAGATCAATGGCAATTCAACCAACGAAGTAATTTTTGTGCGTCAGCGAAATGCACTAAAAGAACTTTATGATGGCTCAAGACTTGGCACTGACGGTGCAAGTGAAAAGCTGGATATTCAGGTCGCTTTTCAGGGCACTGAGTTTAAAGATTTCAATCTTGATTTCTCACAGTTCGACAAAGTATTGTTTTTTGATTTTTTCGATGATTATCGCGATCATGAAGAAAAAGGTGATCTATTTGAGTTGGTAGAGCAGTTTAAGCAGAAAGTACAGTACAACACCAATGACCTCACCATAGAACCAAAAAAGACCAATATCGATCTCGCCAGCCTTGATGGCATGATGGCCAAGCTCCGTGGTATCAAAACAGAGGCTGAACTTGATCTGCTCAGAAAGGCTGTGGACATATCTGCATTGGCACAGGCCGAAGTGATGAAAGCCATGAAGCCAGGCATGTCAGAAACTGAAGTGCAGGGTCTGCATGAGTTTATTTTTAAGAAATACCGGGCCGAGTATGAAGGCTACCCGAGCATTGTAGGTGCTGGTCACAATGGATGTGTGTTGCACTATATAGATAATTACAAGCCTGAAATTGAAGATGGCGAGCTGATCTTAATGGACCTGGGGGCAGAGTATCATGGCTACACGGCTGATGTTACACGCACCATCCCTGTAAATGGTAAGTTTACCGAAGAGCAAAAAATCATTTATGACTTAGTATACAAGGCGCAGGAAGCTGCCTGGGAGATTTGTAAAGAAGGCACCACTTTTGAAGCGCTGTATGAAGCTACAGCAACTGTTATAAACGAAGGCCTCGTTGAGTTGGGTTTATATAAAAGCACCAAAGCAAAAGATATAATCAACCCGGAAACGGGCCGAAATCGCTACTACCCACATGGCTGCTGCCACCACATCGGCCTCGATGTACATGACAATGGCGAGTACATAAAACTAGAAGAAAATATGGTGATCACGATCGAGCCCGGCATCTATATACCCGAAGGTAGCCCTGCAGATCAGAAGTGGTGGAACATACCGGTGAGAATAGAAGATGACTTTTTAATTAAAAAAGACGGCTGTGAACTACTCTCAGACATAGCCCCAAGAAAGGCAGAAGAAATTGAGGCGCTCATGGCCCAGCCCAGTGCATTTGATGCAATTGAGCTCCCGGAGTTGGAAGGGAGGGAGTATTAGTGTCTTGCGACTGCTTGATTTTCATCAGAATCGTTGGTAATTAATCAGGCATAGATTATTAAGGTACACTTTCCTGAATAAAAACACTTTTCAAGCACTAAACGACTAACTCTGAGGTTCAAGCCACTTCGGCCTTGATAAAATTGCGTTAAGAAATTTGAGATTAATCCCGTAATAAATTCAAATTGTTTGAGGAGCGTCAGGGACGAGTTTTTGAATTTTAGGGATTTAGAACAAATTTTAGCTTATTTTATCACAGCCTTGACTTTTTTTGTTTCGTTTTTTGGGTCAAACCAAAAAATGAAAATTAAAGCTATAGAAACAAGAACAGAATTATCAGTTAATGCTATTTTTAGTATGAGTAAATATCAGTTTATATGTATAGAAGGGGACGGACATGGCTTTGGCCACATCCTGGGCACCTATACTGATCACAAGCAAGCCGTTGAGGCCATCAAGGCCTATTATGAGGCACCTGTTGTGTTTTTGGATAGTGAACCAGCAGAATACGATGCAGTAGAAATAGAGTTAAACCGGCAAGATGGTGGCACATGCTTCCTTAGTGCCCGAGCAGATGAAACCGCCAACGGGGTGATGATTTTTAAGATGAAGGTGAATAAGAGTTATTTTTAGACTTTAAAAATGGATTACTAAACTCAAATAATGAAAAAACGAATTATTTGCGACACCATGATTTGGTATAACATCGGATCAAATCAATATAACAGAAAAATCATAGATAGATTAAATTTAATTGCTACTGCAAATACAGCAGATGAATTAAGGATGTCAGGAAATATACTAGATAAAATTGGTCATGTAAAATTAGCTTGTCAGTCATTTATAAATGACTCAGAATCTATTATAAAGTATAGTCCAGCTGAATATATGCTAATACTTGCGGGTGTGACTGATCATGGTTTTACAGGATTTGATAATATTCTCAGTAAAATAAATAGAGTAATAGAGCTACCCATTAGTGAATTAGCAATGAATTCTAGAATTAATAGGGATAAAATAGAAAAAGAACTAATGCACTATAATTCAGATTTAGATAAAACAGTTGAGTTTATAAATAGTCATAAAGAATATATAAGAAAGCATATAAAAACTTCCAATGGAGGGGTACGTAAATATAGGGCAACATCTAACGATACGGGTATAAGAAATCTATTGATACAACTAACCGAATTAGAATTAAAATCCCTAAATAAAACCCTATCAATAGATTGGGCGAAGTTTCCGTGGGGCGAAATTGAATTTTTTCTCCACATTTGGTATCTACATTTTCTTGAAATTGAAGTTTCTCATCAAAAATTTAAAAGAAATGATTGGAAGGATATTATGAATATGATTTATGTCCGTCCTAATGATTTATATTGGACTGAAGAAAAAAAATGGAAACGATATATAATGTGTTCACCTTTTAAAGATCAGTTGTTTAGTTACTCTAATTCCATATAAGCAAAAAACCTCACTAGCAAGGCTTTCTAAGGGTGGAAGATCGAGATAACCCTTCTGTTCGTCTCGAACCTGTCGTATTTTTAAAAGTAGGCAATAAAAAAGCTCTGCATTTCTGCAGAGCTTTCAACTTCTGGGTGGAAGATGGGACTCGAACCCACGACCTCCTGAACCACAATCAGGCGTTCTAACCAACTGAACTACAACCACCATGTATATCCACCGTAGCTTTAGCGAAGGTGGAATTTTCCCTTATTTTCAAGGGACTGCAAATTTAGATACAAGTACCGAAATTACAAACAATGTTTTGTATAATTATTTTAAACTATCATACGAACGGCCCCTGAAGCGAAGCTACCTCCAAAACCATACATGTTGGATCAAGCAGACTGCCATATAGGTCGCACCTACGGAGCACCAAGTTGTCTTCATTTCAGCCAATTTACAGTCAGCCCCTCTGGGGCTAATATAAAATCTAGTAATATCTGTCAGTTGCTTACGAATCAAGCAATAGCCTGAATGGCTCCGCTAGGAGCCTACTATCAATAGAATGTATCAAAGGAAATTTTTAGCTCCGTAGGAGCGACCTATGAAAAATTACAGCACATATCATCCTAGAGAGCACCTTTCTAACAAATAGGTTAATCTCTATCAAAGGTCAGACGCTCTCCCTTCTTGCTTTCATCAAAATTGCCTTCCTCATATGCCAGGTGACCTGAAACAAAAGTATGGGTGACAGCAGCACTAAAAGTATGCCCTTCAAATGGCGACCAGCCACATTTAGCCAATATATTATCTTTTTTCACCTCCCAGGCAGCATTTGGATCTACCAGGACTAGGTCCGCAAAGTATCCCTCTCTGACGTAGCCACGCTTATTGATTTCAAACATGATGGCGGGATTGTGACACATTTTTTCTACAACTCTTTCGATAGTTATCTTGCCCTGTTTCACAAAATCCATCATAGCAACTAAACTATGCTGTACCAATGGCCCTCCAGACGGTGCGCTAAAGTATTTATTTTGCTTTTCTTCTATCGTATGAGGCGCATGGTCCGTGGCAATCACATCAATTTTATCATCCAGTACCGCCTGAAAGATCGCAGCTCTGTCTTTAGCAGTTTTTACCGCAGGATTCCATTTTATCAAAGTGCCTTTGTTATCATATTGGCTATCGTCAAACCACAGATGATGAATACACGCTTCAGCAGTAATGCGCTTTTCTGCTAAAGGCTTACTATTATCAAAAAGCGATATTTCCTTTGCTGTGGATATATGCAATATATGCAGACGTGCATCATGTTTCTTTGCCAACTCCACTGCCATTGAGGAAGATTTATAGCAAGCCTCCTCGCTTCTTATTTCCGGGTGACTACGGATAGGAACATCCTCGCCATACTTTTCTTTATACTCAGCCGTGTTTTTCCTGATTGTATCTTCGTCTTCACAATGCGTAGCAATAAGCATGGGAACTTTTGAAAAGATTCCCTCTAATGTCTGCTCATTATCAACCAACATATTACCAGTAGAAGACCCCATAAATACTTTCACACCACACACCTTTTTAGGGTCTGTTTTCAATACTTCATCAAGGTTATCATTAGAGGCCCCCATGAAAAATGAATAGTTGGCTAGCGCATCTTTGGCCGCGATCTTATATTTATCTTCTAGCAGCTCTTGCGTAAGTGCATTGGGCACTGTGTTGGGCATCTCCATAAATGAGGTAATACCACCAGCCACGGCTGCTTTTGCTTCTGTGTATATGGTTGCCTTATGTGTAAGTCCTGGCTCTCTAAAATGTACCTGATCATCAATCACGCCAGGCAATAGCAGTTTACCTTTAGCATCTATTACACGATCTGCACCATCAGATGACAGCCCTGATCCAATCTTTTCAATATATTGGCCTTTGATTAATACATCTCCCTCAAATTGCTTCCCCTCGTTTACTATCTTTGCGTTGGTGATTAATGTGGTTTTCATATAGATTTTAGATTCAGGACAACCATAATTTTCATATCTTCAAATTTCGTAGTTCCCAAAGCAAGGGACAAATATTGCTGATCATTTTATGGCAGATAAAATTATAACCTTTCAGGATTTTAAACTCAACAAGCAGTTACTCAATGCTATCGATGATCTTGGTTATCAAAAACCCTCGCTCATTCAGGAGAAAGCAATTCCACTAATTACTGCCGGGCATGATGTGATGGGCATCGCGCAAACCGGCACAGGAAAGACAGCAGCATTTGTACTCCCTATTCTTATGAAAGTGAAATATGCTCAGGGCAAAGACCCTCGCGCATTAATTATAGCACCTACGAGAGAATTGATATTGCAGATTGAGCAAAACGTAAAGGAGTTAGCTAAATATACTGATTTAAGACATTTAGCCATTTATGGTGGCATTGGTCCTAAGACTCAGATTGAGCAGGTTGAGGCTGGGGTTGACTTATTACTTGCAACACCTGGTCGATTTATGGATATCTACCTCAAAGGCCATATCAACACCAAGCAGATTAAAACCCTGGTGCTTGATGAAGCTGACAAAATGATGGACATGGGCTTTATGCCTCAAATCAGAAAAATATTAGAGGTCATCCCTGTCAAAAAACAAAACTTGCTGTTTTCGGCAACTATGCCTGAGAAAGTCATCAAACTATCTGAGGAGTTTCTGGAATTCCCTCAGGTGGCTGAAGTCACGCCCCAGGCGTCTACAGTTGATGCTATCGATCAGGTATTGTATCAAGTGCCAAATGTTAAAACCAAAATTCGCTTTCTGGAACATTTATTAGAAGATGAGACTTTATCTCGGGTGATGATCTTCACCAAAACTAAAGCCACAGCCGACAATGTGTTTAAGTATTTAGAGCGAAAGTCTATTGGTCCAACTCGAGTCATACATGGCAACAAAGGTCAGAATAGTCGCATAAACGCCATCAATCAGTTTAGAGAGGGAGACATTAGAATTTTGGTTACTACGGACGTAACTGCACGGGGCATCGACATCAGTATGGTTACGCATGTGATCAACTTTGATGTGCCTATCATTTATGAAGATTATGTACACCGTATCGGAAGAACGGGAAGAGCTGAAAACGATGGCATTGCCATTACTTTTGCCAACAAAGCAGAGATGTATCACATTGGCAATATCGAAAAGCTCATTAAACAACCCATCCCGGAAAGAAAACTACCGGATGCTGTAGAAGTGGCTCCAACAAGTAGGGATGAGCAAAGAGATATAGATTTTGAGTTAGACCAAATCAAGCGTAAGAATGACCCTGACTTTAAAGGCGCCTTTCATGAAAAGAAGGTAAAGTTTAGCAAAGAGAAAAAACCACAACAAAGAAATAAGAAGCACAGAAAACCTAAAAGAAGATAATTCAATGACTCCGATTAAAACCGACCTTACAGAAATGCTGGGTATTAAATACCCGATTATTATGGCACCCATGTTTTTAGTGTCTAATGCAGAAATGACCATTGAGGCCATTAAATCAGGAATTACAGGAGCCATACCAGCACTAAACTACCGTACCGATGAAGCTTTTCGTGAGGCGTTGAAAAAAATTAAAGATGAAGCCAATGGACCTTTTGGCATCAACCTCATTGCCAATAAATCTAATTATAGGCTTGATGAGCAGTTAAAAACCTGTGTGGAAATGAAGGTTGACTTTATCATCACCTCATTGGGCAGCCCTGAAAAAATCATACAAGAGTGCCACAAGGTAGGCATCAAAGTTTTTTGTGATGTAACGGATGTGAAATATGCCAAAAAAGTGGAGTCTTTGGGTGCCGATGCTGTAATTGCAGTAAACTCAGAAGCCGGTGGCCATGCCGGACCAATGAAGCCACAACAGCTTATCCCGATGTTGAAAGAAAATTGCAACATCCCGGTTATTTCTGCTGGTGGAGTTGGAAATGGACACCAGTTAAAGCAAATGTTGGAATTAGGGGCATGTGGTATTTCGATGGGTTCTCCATTTATTGCGACACATGAAGCTGGTGTTTCCCAAGAGTACAAACAAGCCTGTGTTGACTATGGAGCAAAAGACATCGTAATGACTAACAAGCTCTCAGGGACACCATGCACAGTAATAAATACACCTTACGTACAGGAAATAGGCACAAAGCAAAATTGGCTGGAGCGGATTCTCAATAAAAACAAAACGCTGAAGAAATATGCTAAAATGCTCACCTTTTACAAAGGCATGAAGTCTTTAGAAAAAGCTGCGTTTAGCGCTACATATAAGACATTGTGGTGTGCTGGCCCTTCTATTGAGTATGTAAAAGAAATTCGTCCTGTAAAAGATATTGTGAATACGCTCATCGATGAGTATGAGCAAGCTACATTCCAAACCAGCGAAGACTAGAAAAATGTAATTGTAATAAATTAGAAAAGGGAGCCAGAGGCTCCCTTTTCAGGTTTACAGGTTGCGCAATTCAGCGCATGATCAACTCGTTTGCTGATCATTTTCTTCTACACCAATGGCGCAGACAACTTCTCCTTTTATATGTTAGGTTTAGGTTGAAATTCATATTTTACAGGAGAAAATTTTTAATAGTACTCAAAACCCCTCTTTGTTAGTTAAGTACATCCTCTCATCAGCCACGCAAGTTGCAGAATTTTATTTTAAATAATAAATCAAAATAGCCTCTAAACTTACGTGTATTTTCAAAGTACAAGAATTAAATTCTGGTCATTACAGTACATACCTTTATTGTAAGGCTATTATAAGCGGTATAAATCTTACATATACGGCACAATAATTTCGAGTTTATCCCCTAAAATAGGTAGCTTGAATAAGTACTTTTTTTTGCTTAACTCTGTTATCAATCAAAATTTCACATCTTGAGCACACTGATATCTAAACTACCGAAGGTAGATACTTCAATTTTTGCCGTCATGGGTAAAATGTCTGCAGACCATGACGCTATAAATTTATCGCAAGGGTTTCCGGACTTTCCCGTTTCTACAGAGCTTATTGATCTGGTAAATGAGCATATGCGTCTGGGTCATAATCAATATGCACCTATGCCAGGTCTACCCAAACTTAGAAATGTGATCTCAAATGTGATTAAAAAGACTTACAACAGCGACATAAACCCCGAAACTGAAGTCACAATAACTTCAGGGGCTACAGAAGCACTTTTTGCCAGCATCACAGCTTTAATTGAAACAGGTGACGAGGCCATTATTTTTGATCCAGCCTATGACAGCTATGCACCTGCAGTACACCTCGCGGGAGGCAAGTCAGTACATATTAACTTAAATGCCCCAACCTACTCTATTGACTGGAATGAGGTAGAGCAAAAAGTGAACAAGAAAACAAAGCTCGTTATCATCAACACTCCGCACAACCCCACAGGTGCCGTAATGAGCAAAGAAGATATGCTTGCACTCCAGAAAATTGTTGTGGAGCATGAGCTTTTCTTAATTAGTGATGAGGTGTATGAGCGTATAATTTTTGACAACAAACAGCATGAAAGTGTATTAAGATACCCAGAGCTATATAAAAGAAGTATTGCCATCTTTTCTTTCGGAAAGACCTTTCATGCTACAGGATGGAAAACTGGCTATGCTGTAGCTCCGGAATATATTTCTAAGGAGATTAGAAAAATTCATCAGTACCTTACCTTTAGCGTAAGCACACCTATGCAGCATGCCATTGCCACCTATATGGAAAATGAAACAAACTTTATCTCACTGGGAGACTTCTATCAGAAGAAAAGAGATTTCTTTACAAGTAAGATACAATCATCGAGATTTAAAGTGCTGCCGTGTTATGGCACTTATTTTCAATTATTATCATATGAAGACATTGATGATAAATCGGAATTGGAAATGGCCGAACATTTAACAAAAGAGCATGGTGTAGCCTCCATACCAACTTCGTCTTTTTATAAAGATGGGTTGAATAACAAGGTCTTACGTTTTTGCTTTGCCAAATCAGAAGAAACAATTTCTAAAGCAGCCGACATTCTATGCAAGATCTGAAAGTAACACTCCTACAAAGCCCATTGCATTGGCAAAATGTTGATGCTAACCTTGCCATGTTTGAAGAAAAGATATGGCAAATAGAAGAGCAAACCGACATTATAGTCCTTCCTGAAATGTTTACCACAGGTTTCAGTATGGAGTCAGAAAAGCTTGCCGAGCCAATGAATTTCAAAGCTTTTAAATGGATGAAACAGATGGCTGCTCAAACTAAGGCTGTGATTGTAGGTAGTGCAATTATCAAAGAAGATAACAAGCATTTTAACAGGCTCATTTGGATGCAACCTGATGGGAATTATAAAACCTATGATAAAAGACATCTTTTTAGAATGGCTAATGAGCATAACCATTATTCTGGTGGCGATCAAAAACTTATTGTAGAGTGGAAAGGGTGGAGAATATGTCCGATGATATGCTACGACCTCAGATTCCCTGTATGGAGTCGTAATACCTTTATTTCTGACCTCCATCGTATGAATTATGACTTATTGCTCTATGTCGCCAATTGGCCCGCAGCCAGAGTTAACGCCTGGGATATTTTATTGAAAGGCAGAGCTGTTGAAAACCTCTGTTATACTATCGGGCTCAACAGAATCGGTAGTGATGGTAGTGATGTTGAGTATAATGGCCATTCAGCAGCCATCAATTTTAAAGGTGAAGAACTTTTGCAGCTCCATGACCGAGAGGCCATTGAAACAGTTACACTTTCAGGAGATGCGCTGTCTAAGTACTGTAAAAAATTTCCGGCCCATCTCGATGCTGATAACTTTAACCTAAGGCTTTAAAATAATTTTTAGCCCCCTGCTCGATTACTTCATCACTCAAAGCACCTTGCCATCGGGATCCAAATACTTTGGAAAGCTTCTGAAGCATGCTGTTTTCACCTTTGCAATAAATCATACACCCTTCCATGGCTGATAGCTTTTTTATGACTTTAAACAAGTGGCCTGGTGTTGATTGGTCACAATCTATATAAACAAATAACTGTTCAGCCTGCTCAATTGCTTTTAGGGCAGTTTCTACCACCACTACATCAGATTGTCGGTCTACATCGAAATATTTAACATCATTCAGCTGCGCTTTTACCCATGTTGACCATTTTGAATTAAACAATGGGGCTTTTTCAGAAATGATGATATGCAGAAATAGTCGCATCAATCAACTACCACAAACCGAACACTCACATAGGCAACATTTATAACGCCAACAACAGTATATATTCCTTCTTTCAAGCCTTCTGTTTCAAGTTGTATTGTCTCACCAGCTTTCAATTCTATGTTTTTATAAATCGTCTGACCAGTGATAGAAACTATAGATACAAACGTATTTTCTGTAGCACCAATCGTGATTAACTCTCCACTTTTTACCGGATTAGGAAATACACCAATTTCTTTATTAAATCGTACGACAGGGTTGACAATAGCATCGTTATGTTTCAGTACACTTAAGCCTCCACCGCCATTACCAATGATAATGGCTGGCTTATCAGCACTAAAAATATTTGCTACTGTCGGCACCAATCGATTGCCTAGCCTGATTGACAAACTATCCATATCTTCAGTTCTAAATAATTTGGTAATCCCCTCTAATGGGTTATCTATTGTTGATTTAAAATCCGGGTAGAGAGCAAGATTACCTCCAGCATCGCCTATGAGCATATCTTCACTCCCATTGCCATCAAGGTCACTGATGATTGGTGCCGGACTTTGCCTAAAAGCACTAAAATCTAAATCATAAAAGGTATCATCGATCAATTCAAAATCAGGACTTGAATTGGTGCCAATATTTCTATGATACTCCAGTTTACCTGTAGATCGGCCTATTAATATGTCCTTAAGACCATCTCCATCTATATCATTAATCTCAAAGTTTTCATTACTTGGAAAACTGTTACCAATATTAAATAGCACTTGTATTTGGGAGGAATTTACAGAAAGCCCATTATTAACCTGATTCAGGTAATAATAAACATTGGTGCTACCATTATTTAACTGGGTAGCTATAAATACTAGGTCTACTCTACCATCATTATTGATATCAGAAAATTTTGGTTTGATGTTAATGAAACCAAAGGCTGATAAAAAGAGATAGTCTTCGTTAGATTTTCTAAATACCGGTTGTGCGACACTGCCTGTGTTTTCATACAAGCTTAAAGTCGATCGAAAACCAAAAGACTCAAATCGTAAATAGCTTCCTACAATCATGTCCAGATCACCGTCACCATCTACATCAAAAAAAGATGGGACTGTGTTTTCACCTAAGTCAATCATTTGTTGCTGTAAAAAATCTCTTTGCTGTAACGCATATTCAGGGTTGTTATCACTGCCTGTGTTTTTATAGAACCAGGCAGAAGATTCAAAATTCACAGCGCTACCGACATTTGATGGTATGTTTGGCGAGACTATTAAATCTTTAACTCCATCGAAATCAACATCCTCAGCATAGGCTGCTGGAAATATAAATAGCCTGGCGGGATTTACAGTATTCGGAAAGTTTGCATCAACAGAGGATATTAGTGCATTATCGGCCGTCCCGGTATTTCGAAGTGCATATAACTCACTACATTGTTCTTCGGAAAATAATAAATCTTTAATATTATCTCCATTAAGGTCTTGAAGTAGTATGGATTTGCCTCCCTGGTGATTTATTCTGCCTCCATTACCTGGCGGACAATCATCCCCGTTAAATGCAAACACCCCACATTCACACTCTTCAAATTCACCCCAGGTTTGGGTTACTCTTTCAAATTGAAGGCTATCACAATTTCCATCACGCTCCATACTGAGGTTCTTGTGAAACTCAATAGTAGAAGCTCCTGAAAACCGATAAGCCAAAATATCTATATCCCCATCATTGTCTACATCGGTAATGGCTGGTATATCTGAGCCATTGATTTGCAGATTGATAACAGATGTAAAACCTTGTGTAAGCAGATGCTTAAAGTTCTGACTTGCTCGAAAATTAAATATGCGCCAGGAAGGTTTCTCACCTGGCATGGTTGTGTTCTCATAAACGGCTACTCCCCTCGGGTCGCTCACGAATAAATCTTTCTTGCCATCACAGTTGTAATCTCTAAGAAGGACCCAGTTTCTCAACTCAGAGGGAAAATATTGTTCATATACTGGAGCATAAACGTATTTGCCATTTTGAGAAATAAAGGTGCTCAGCTTAGAGGTCGCACGGTCGTACACTACCAGATCTTCATCTCCTGAGTGGTCGAGGTTCATCTTGCTAAATTGTGGCGAGTTTAGCCCACCAGCCCATGGCATCACAAGGGTGTCACCATCGATAACTGTTATCGATTGGTCTATGTCGTATACAAACTGTGAGAAAGCCGGACTCGTGCAGCAAAAAATAAAAATGATAAAAAGTCTTCGCATAAATTGTAAAGGCTATAAAAAAATCAAACGTTTGAGTCCGGATTGATTATATCAAATATAAATTTAAAATTTCACCTATTTTAGCAATTCTATAAATCAACGTTATGGTCGAAGCATTATATCAACACTTTCTCGAATCAAGAAAAATATCAACTGATACCAGAAAAATTGAACCTGGCTCAATTTTCTTTGCTTTAAAAGGCCCTAACTTTAATGCTAACGAATTTGCGGCCGAAGCGTTAGAAAAAGGTGCTTCGCTGGCTGTTATAGATGAAGAAAAATATAATACTGATGACCGCTTTTTCTTAGTCGATGATGTGCTGTTGGCACTTCAGGCACTTGCAAACCACCATCGACATCAACTCAGCATCCCAATAATTGGCCTCACAGGGTCTAATGGTAAAACGACCTCTAAGGAGCTTGTGGCTAACGTACTCAGCAAGAAATATAAAGTGTGTGCCACCATTGGCAATCTCAATAACCATATAGGTGTGCCATTGACCTTGCTGTCAATTACAGAAGACCACAAGATTGCTATAGTTGAGATGGGTGCTAATCATGTGGGAGAAATTGCAGCCTTGTGTAAAATAGCCCAACCAACACATGGCTTTATAACCAATATTGGAAAAGCACATATTGAAGGGTTTGGTGGTTTTGAAGGTATAATTAGAGGAAAGAGTGAGTTGTACCAGCACCTCATTCAATCCAACGGAACGGTTTGGATCAATTCGCAAAATGAAATCTTGAGTAACATGGCTAAGCGATTTAAGAATCCATATTTCTATCCGGCCAAAAATGACTACTATCATTGTAAATTAATCGATGCCTCTCCTTTTGTAAGGATTGAAACAGAAAATCAACAGATACAAACACAGCTTATCGGGAGCTACAACTTTGAAAACATTGCTGTCGCCTTATGTATAGGTAAGTTTTTCGATGTGCCAGCCCCTGATGCTGAACTAGCCATAAAGGAGTATAACCCTTCCAACAATAGGTCTCAAATCATTAATAAGGAATCTAATACAATTATTTTAGATGCTTATAATGCTAACCCAAGTTCTATGGAAAAAGCTCTGGAGAATCTAAACACCATGGATGCTAACAAAAAGGCTGTGATCCTTGGAGACATGAAGGAACTGGGAGAATCAAGTGCGGCAGAACACGAACAGATAGGGAAAATACTGAGTAAAATGAGCCTCAATCAAATATTTTTGTTCGGCCCCGAGTTCGAGCCGGCTAAACAGCATTTACCAAATGCCTTTTATACAAAAGACAAAGAGGAGCTTTCTAAGCTGATAGCCGAAGAAAACATTCAAGATACATTACTGCTTATCAAAGGGTCACGCAGTATGGGATTGGAAACAATCTTAGAGTACGTTTAGTACTTGCTCTTTAATTTTTTCCAGCTCCTCCTTCATAGTAACCACATGCTTTTGGATATCGGCATCATTGGCCTTAGAACCAATCGTATTGATCTCACGTCCGATTTCCTGAGAGATAAACCCAAGCTTCTTGCCTAATGATTTGTCTGCCTCCAGCACCTCGGAGAAGTGCTCCAAATGACTCGCCAGTCTTACTTTCTCTTCAGTAATGTCAAGCTTTTCAATGTAGTAAATGATTTCTTGTTCGAGTCGGTTTTTATCCAAACCTTCCTCGTCAACATAATCAAGTAGATTACCTTTAATCCTTGACTTTATGCGCTCTACTCTTGCCGGGTCGAGATCGGTTACAGCGTTCAGCCCGTCTTTAATGGTTGTAATATAGCCTTTAAACTTTTCTTGTAGTTCTGCACCTTCTTTAGCTCTAAAATCATCACAGCTTTGCAAAGCTTCTTCCAACAGCCCACTTATTCTTTGCCACTCAGTTTCATCAATTTTTTCATCACCGGTGTTTACAATTACGTCAGGAGATGCAAGGGCTAGTCTAAAGATGTCCTGATCAGAAGCTACTACACTATCCGCAAGTCGTCTCAGTTCTTCATAATATTTTTTGAACAACTCCTTGTTGTAGGTTTGTTTTTGCTCGACTTCGTTTTCATTAGAAAAGTCAATGGAAATAGAAACCTTACCGCGCTCTAGCTTTTTGGAAACCATATTGCGTACTTCTATTTCCTTTTCGTTAAATGACCTTGGTAGTCTTAAGTTGAGGTCTAAAAACTTAGAGTTAAGGGTTTTAATCTCAATGTTGATACTAAGTCCTTCGTTGGAATAACTGGCCGAACCGTAGCCCGTCATAGATTTGAGCATGTAAGAAAATGTTTGATTTTACAGTTGCAAATGTAATTGACTTAGAAGTCGTATCCTAGCGTAACAAACAGGCGAGGGCTATTTGTGGTAAAGTCTTCTACAGGCCAGGCCAGGTCAAACTTCATGTAATAGCCGAGTAGCATTGTTCGTAAGCCGGCACCATAGCTATACAGCCATGGGTTTTGATAGGTCTTTATATCTATAACAAATGCACCTTCCCTTATGCGTTCTGTACTTATGGTGTTGTCTTCGCTAAAAGGTGATTTACCAGTCCAGGCCGAGCCAATATCAAAGAAACCTGTAAACTGTAAATTTCTAAAGAAATTAGATGAAATAGGGCCACTGGCTAAGTATCTGATAATTGGTACTCTCAGCTCAGCATTAAGGAGCAATGTATTTTCTCCAACTAAAGTGGCATAGTCAAAACCTCTAAGATTTGTAGCATAGTCAACAAAGAGTAAGTCACTATTATTGCCTTCACGCTCTCTATCGAGTGGATTGTTTTCTCCAGACTCATTCTCCTTGTTAAATATCCAATTGTCCATACCTCCCAGCAGGAATTGCTTCGGATCTCGACCAAAGTAAGAGCCATAAAGCAGACGGGCAGCAAATACAATTTCACGATGAATCTTCTGATAATGTCTCAGGTCAACTTTCAACTTACTGAAACTTAGGTCTTTGTCATCAATGCCTTCATAATGCGTGAAGGTTATTTTCGCCCGTGAGCCTTCAATAAGGTTCATGCCATTTACAACTGAGTTATCGTATACAAATTCTGCAGTTGATCCGATATATTTTTCCGAAACACTTTCTTGAAATTGAGGTGCACCACCTGTACCATTAATTGGGTTAAGGTTCTCAT
Organism: Fulvivirga sp.; assembly: GCA_039970995.1. Lineage (GTDB taxonomy): Bacteria > Bacteroidota > Bacteroidia > Cytophagales > Cyclobacteriaceae > Fulvivirga. The sequence continues at coordinate 10,269 of JBDVKW010000003.1, read as the reverse complement.
ATTGTGTAAAGGCGAAAAAGGGCATTACGCCTATTCTCGCTTTATTATTAATGGGTAAAGCTGCCCCAACTTGCAATGTATTTTTGCTGTATTTATTCAGGTTACCTCCTGTTTCACGAAGTATAACATTACGCTCAAACCTGGCATTATAGTCTAATCTGCTCTTTAGATAATGGTATTCAGCAAATATATCTCCGCTTCTCAAATCGGTTGTAGCTAGTACTCCCCCTTCAAATTTGTGGTTTTCCAACATATCATACATCTCGGTTTCCAGAAAGATCCCAAACCCTCTTAGCGGATCTATTCTAAAAGATGTTACAAGATTTTTAGCACTAAAACGCGGTTCATAAGGGAAAGGGCCCGTGATGCTGTTTGTCTTTCTTAACTTCCGGTATTGAGCCAAAAATGAATCCCGTGTATCTCTCGTCTCTTCGATTACATCAGTTTCAAATTTATAGTCATCGGTATTTATTATTTCATCAGCTGGTTCATCATTCGACTCCGGAATAGAATCTTCTTGAACAACATCTTCCTGAGCAAGGTTATCAACGGCCAGGCTATCCGACACTAAATCGATTGAATCTACAACGACCACTGTGTCTGGTTCAACTTGGCCTGTATCTAATTTTTCAGCCTTTAAAGCCTCTTCGCGTTCCTTGAGTCGCGATTCTACTATATCCTGAATGGTAAGTTTTTCCTTTACAGTTTCACTTCTTCTGGCCTGAAACTCAATCGCCTGCTTTACCTGTTGTCTTGGTGATAGGGGTGTGAAAATTTGACCTGAGGGATCGAAATTCTCATTGTAATAAACATAATCTAAGCCCTGCTGACTCATAGAAAAGGCCAAATCATTTGTGCCAAAATGGATATCGAAATCATTGACACTGCTCTCATAATTTGTCACCTGAGAGTATATTTGATCATTTCTGTTGTATTTAAAAATGTTTCTGATTCCTTTTTGATCACTCAAATAGTAAATCGTTGAGGCATCATAAGCTATCGGGTGAGTATCTTTGCTTATGGTGTTGGTTACGCGCTTAAGTATATTTTTCGTTGTATCCAGATTGTAGAAAAACAGATTGTAGTTATCACCTACAGCCTCGAAACTTTTCTCATCAAGATTAAGGGTATCTGAAGTTCTGTTGGAGCTAAAAACCACCGTATTGGTGTTGGGAACAAAGGAAGCATCAATATCATCATAGACATCAAATGACAAACGTTTTGTTCTATCTCTTCTGGTACTCAAAAGGTATAGATCATTCTGACCATTTACCATTGCACTTACTATCAGAAGTCTTCCATTGTCAGAAAAATTCATACTCTGTACCTGCTCAAATTTATCCAGAGGCCGAGGTAATCTGCTGTTTGTATTTAAGTCATACAGGTCAAACCATAGTTTACCCTTTTTAGCATGAATAATACCCACGGTAGCACTATCTACCCAATCAATAAGTGGCAAGTTATAATTCACCTCCTGATTGATTCGTTTAAAGCCACCACGTAAAGCCACTTGCTCTTCACCTGAATTTAGATCTTTAATCATTACGGTGTAATGACCTCTTTCATTTTCTGTATAAGCTACTTTCGTTCCCGTAGCATTTATGGCAACGTGCTCAAAGGTTTTACCCCTTCTGTTCTTTGACTTAACAATCTTTAATTCGCCCTCGGCTTCTTTATAGTCAGCCCGCACTCGATCATCAATGTTTAGATAGTAAGCTTTCCAGTTATACATCACTTGCTCAAAAGGCACGCCAAGCGTAATAGCTATACTTTTTTCTTGATTTCTTATGATTCGGGTATAATTAAGTATGTTGGAAATATTGCTTCTGCCATATTGTTGAGCAATGTAATTCCAAACAGATTGACCTGCCAAAGCTGCTTGTTTACCTGTAAGTCGGTTGAGCCTTTCCGGTTTTTTGGTTTTTATATAGTCTCTGATGAAATCATCCATCTCAATGCTCCAACCTTTTGAAACATACAATGCTGCACCACTGATAAACCATTCCGGAAGGTTAAGTAAGACCGAGCTTTGAAACATGTCTTTAAGACTACCGCCAAACATCATTTCATTTACCATGAGTGAAGAAACTTTTACAAGTAACTCTTCTTTCAAAGCACCTATACTTCCCGGGTGGGCTACTTCAATGTAAGGTCTGATAAATTGAGTCTCTCCTCCAGGACTCACTCCAGCCTGATCAATACCAACATTGCTTTGCTGAAGGTCAGAAACTGAGTTGTAGAGAAATACTTTGGTTTTTGAATATGGTGGGTACCCAATAAGATCTGTAATCCGATCAAACTCTTCTTCTAAATACTCGACTACTTCTTTAGCTATTGACTCTCCCCCTCTATAGAAATAAACATCAAAATTCTCTGAGCTTAAGAACCGCCATTCAAATTCCTCATACTGCACGCGATTTCTACCAAATTCTTCATCGGTATGTTGTGCGAAAAGCGGACTAGCAGCTAGTATTAGGACTAATAAAAGTAAATAATATCTTTTCATTTAACTCGCGTGAGATTCCGAATATAACGAAAAATAGCGACTGATATTTACCTCATCACTAAGTTTCTCATTGTGTTCTAAAAATTGCACCAAATGTTGTGCCCAATATGGAGCAAGAGAAACACCCTTGGTTCCTAACCCATTAAAAACCCCAATAGTTTCATGTTTTGGGTGAATTCCTACAAATGGTCTTCTGTCTTTGGTCGCAGGTCTTATTCCTGCAATATGGTCTACTATTTCATATTTCTCATTAAAGATCAAATCCAACTTCTCTAAAATCTGATTTTTTGCCTTCTCAGTAGGTTCAAGTATTTGATCATGATGGTCATAAGTAGACCCTACTTTATATATACCATCACCTATGGGTAATACGAAAACACCTCGGTTAAGGATATAGTCAGGTTCAAATTCAGATTTGATATAAAGAATTTCTCCTTTCACAGGTCTCAAGGGTAGCCAATCAAAATATGGATTATTATTTAACCCAATTCCTTCACAAAATATAATCCCTTTAGCTTGGTATGCTCCGTAATAAACCGAATCCTCTCCTTGTACTAACTTGTTATATTTGAAATCATCATTTACGATAGTATGATTATCAGATAAAAAGGCCATCATCCCTTCTATGTACTCCGGTATATCCAAATAACCAGCCAAATTGAGAAGCAAACCACCATATGGATCATTCACTTGATTTGTAGTGGGCTGAGTATAAACTTTTTGAATAAAATCAGAATATACAGTCTCAGTGCTTTTACCCATCCATTCGTTTTGCTCTTCGACATCTACAAACGGCCTATATATTTCATTTTGATGAAGGAATTTTTTCCCGGAAAGCTCCTCACAATTCCGATAATAATCTTCGAGATATGGAAACAATTGATCGGCCTTCCATGTCTTAACCATTTTCCTTCCCGTAACAGGGTTATACAAGCCTGCTGCCACATAGGATGAAACATTTTTCTGAGTCCCTGAAAACAACAAAACACGCTTGCCAGCTTTGTGCAAATGTGTGGCAAGGGTGACACCTGCTATACCTGTCCCTACAATAATATAATCGAATTGCTCTCGTCCCATGCTTTCAGGTAAGTTGAATAGAATAATGTAATTTTGGGTTTTACAAATTTGTCAATAAACCATTATATAACGATATGATTCAGGTAAAGTCTTTTACGTTTAACCCTTTTATGGAAAACACATTTATACTTTATGATGAAACCAAAGAATGTGTCGTAATTGACCCGGGATGCTATGAGCAACATGAGAAAGATGAACTGAAAAAGTTTATTGAGGATAATGAATTGAAAGTTGTTAAGCTTTTAAATACTCACTGTCACATTGATCATGTCTTAGGCAATCAGTATATGAAAAACACTTTTAATGTTGACTTATATGTCCATAAAAAAGACGAGGAGACTTTAAAATCGGTTACAGCATACGCTCCATCATATGGTTTCACTGGCTATGAAGAGGCCTCTATAGATCATTATTTAGAAGAAGGCAAAGCAGTGACTTTTGGCAATTCAGAATTACAGGTTCTATTTGTTCCTGGGCATGCACCTGGGCATGTAGCTTTTGTCGATCCTGAAACTAAGACAATAATTGGTGGAGATGTCTTATTTCAAGGAAGCATCGGCCGTACGGATCTTCCCGGAGGTGATTTTGACACGCTTATTAAAAGCATCCATGAAAAATTCTTCCCTTTAGGTGATGACTACATAGTTTACTGCGGTCACGGACCAAAAACATCTATCAAACAAGAGAAAGTATCGAATCCTTTTTGTGCCATCTCATAACTAAATCAGACTTTACAAGTGAAAAAACACATTCCTAATTTCTTAACTTCTTGTAATCTGGCAGCAGGGTGTGTGGCAATTGTGCTTGCATTTGAAGGCCAGGTAGAATTGGCAGTTTATTTAATATGGCTTGCCATGATATTCGATTTTTTTGATGGATTGGCTGCCCGTGCTCTCAAGGTCAGCAGCCCAATTGGCAAAGAACTAGACTCGCTGGCAGATATGGTCAGTTTTGGTGTGGTACCAGCTGTAGTCCTTTATCAGTTAATGGGTGAGGCTCAATTTGCCTTAATAGCATTCGTAGTCACCATTTTCTCAGCACTACGACTCGCCAAATTCAATACTGACGACAACCAACAAACCGATTTTATAGGGCTGCCAACACCAGCAAATGCACTATTTCTTACCTCTTTAGTATTTATAAACCCTGAAGGGTATTTGTCATTCATGTTAAATGAGCAAGTGCTGGCGATTACAAGTGTCATATTTGCATTGCTTTTAGTATCTCCGATAAGGCTCTTTTCACTAAAATTTAAATCGATGGGGTGGCGAGAAAACAAAATTAGATTCATATTTCTTGCAACGGCCATGTCTTTCATACTGGTTTTTGGTTTTATCGGTTTACCTTTTACCATTCTGGCTTATATAGTACTTTCTGCCATTTATAATCTTACCCGATTAAAGGCTCAATAATAAAAATTGATCTGAAACGTTTAGCCCATTTATGTTGTTCTTTACGAGGTAAAATCGCTCGAATGAAGAAACTGATTACTGTGCTGTGCTTGATATGTGCCGGTAGTAGTGTATTATCTGCTCAAGATAATTCTGTGCTGGCAAATGGTGATTGGTACAAATTGTCAGTGACTCAAAATGGTGTTTATAAAATAGATCGTAATTTTCTCGCCAACATTGGAATCGATGTCAACACGCTGGATCCTAGAAACATAAGAATATTTGGTAATGGCGGTGGTATGCTTCCGCAATCAAATCATGAAATCAGACCATTTGATTTGATTGAAAACGCAATCGAAGTAAAAGGAGCAAGCGATGGTTCATTTGATCAAAACGATCTTATCATTTTTTATGCTGAAGGACCAGACAAGTATGTTTACAATGGCGACAGTTTAGCTTATGAGTTCAATATTTACGACCGTGAAAATTACTATTTTCTCAATGTTGGCAATACTGAAGGAAAACGCATTGAGTCTTCCAATCAAGGTTCTTTAACAGCGCCCATAATCAACTCGTTTAGTGACTTTGCTTACCATGAAATAAGTACCACCAACTTACTCATCTCAGGCCGTGATTGGTTCGGAGAAAAATTCGACTTAACAACAGAGCATACAATAGACTTCAATTTTGATGGCATTAAGAGTGACAAACCTGTAAAAGTTACCTCTAATGTAATGGCGCAGGCTTTCAACCAGTCCAGCTTTGATCTTTTTATAAACAACACAAATATTGGTGAACAACACGTTGAAAGTGTTCCTGATTTCAATCAAAAGGCATTTAGATACTCTATAAAAGGTCGTGAATCTACAGAACGCTTTGTTGTCAATGCCAGTGAAATAAACAACCCTAACAATATTGAGATCAAAATCAGGTATAACAAAGGTGCCGGTAGTCACTCAATAGGCTTTCTGGATAATCTGCTTATAGAAGTAGAAAGAGACTTAAGATGGTATAATGCAACGACAATATTTAGATCATTAGAAAGCACGCAAAACGTTGCCAGCACATTTACAATTACAAATGCTGACTCAGATATAAACATTTGGGAGATAACCGATCAATCAAATATTACAGCACAACAATTTAACCTGAATAATGGGATAGCAAGCTTTCAAACCAACACTGATGAATTAAAGGAATTTGTCCTGTTCAAAGTCAACAACATTCCAGCACCCAATTATGTAAAGCAAGTCGCAAACCAAAACATTAAAGCACTTTCTACCCCTGATTTGCTAATTGTAGCTCATAATTCTTTTGTTGCACCGGCTCAAAAATTAGCTGCTTTTCGCGAATCAAATGATAACCTCAGCACTCAAGTAGTAACTACCGAGCAAATATTCAATGAGTTTTCAAGTGGTAAACAAGATGTATCAGCTATCAGAGATTATGCAAAACACCTTTTTGATAAATCGAATAAACTGAAGTTTTTGCTACTCATAGGTCGGGGGTCTTATGATTACCTTGACAACATTAATAACAACACCAACTTCGTACCCATATACGAATCTAGAAACTCATTACACCCATTAAAAACTTATGGTTCCGATGACTTCTATGGCTTTTTAGAAGATGAGGAGGGCGAATGGAATGAAGATCCAGCGGTAACTCATACACTAGACATTGGCATAGGAAGACTACCTGTAGCCAATATAAATGAGGCAAATGAAGTAGTTGATAAGATTATAAATTACTCAACAAACAAAAATTCATTTGGCGATTGGAGAAATGTTGTAACGTTTGTTGCTGATGATGGAGACTTTAACCTACACCAAAGACAAAGTGATCAGCTCACAAGATTAGTCGACACCTCATTCCAGGTATTCAACCCTGATAAGCTATACCTCGATGCATTCGAGCAGGTTTCTAAGCCTAGTGGTGAAGTTTCACCAGCAGCAAGTGAAGCCTTAGATAACGCTGTTAATGATGGCGCGCTGATTGTTAATTTTACAGGTCACGGTGGGGAAGCAGGCTGGATGCAGGAGCAGGTGCTCGACCTTACCACGATAAGAAATTGGCAAAATAAGGACAATTTACCACTCTTTGTTACAGCCACCTGCGAGTTTAGCCGCCATGATGATCCCAGACGTGTTTCAGGAGGAGAGCTTGTACTTACCAATCCAGAAGGAGGAGGGATTGCTATCGTAAGCACTTGTAGGCCGGTTAGCTCTAGCTCCAACTTTGAGTTAAATAAGGCATTTTATAATAATATCTTTACACGAGAAAATAATGACTATTTAAGGTTAGGTGACGTATTCCGTCTGACTAAAAATAACCCTGATGTTAATGCTGTGGGTAATAGAAACTTTGCTCTTTTAGGTGATCCTTCGTTAAAGCTCAATTACCCTTCTCAAAATATTAAGTTCAACTCTATTACTAAAGACGGAATCGAAACAGATACGATTCATGCCTTATCTCTCGTGAAAGTCACTGGTGAGGTTGAAAATAATGGCACTACTGCTACCAGTTTCAATGGGACGCTATATGCTGTTGTTTATGATAAAGAAGTGTCCTTTACAACACTTGGAAATGAAAATTCCCCATTCAATTACTACGCTAAAGAAAATGTAATCTTCAAAGGGAAGGCCACTGTAACCAATGGTATGTTCGATTTTGATTTTATTGTCCCTAAAAATATCTCATACCAAATAGATCAAGGCAAAATAAGCTTGTATGCTGTAAATAATGATAAAACGTCAGATGCAGGAGGCGCAACTTACATAAATATTGGTGGTAGTAGTAACAAACCATCTACAAATCAAATCGGACCCAACATTTCCCTATACTTAGGCGATACACTCAATCAAAGTTTGGTCGATATCCCTTCAAACACTGTGCTTATAGCAAAGCTACAAGACAATGATGGTATAAATTTATCAGGCTATGGGGTTGGTAACAATATTACAGCTACTCTCGATGATAGTACTACCTATATCATGAATAATTATTATCAGGCTGAAACCGATACCTACCAAAAAGGTTGGGTTAATTTCCCAATTAAAAAACTTAAAAAAGGAGAACACTCAATTATTGTTAAGGCATGGGACACACAGAATAATTCCTCGGAAGCAGTCATAAACTTTATTGTTGCCGATCCTAATAAATTAAATATCAGTTCTTTACTCAATTATCCTAACCCCTTTTCAGAAAGCACTACATTTTCATTTAGACATAATAGAGCAGGTGAAGACCTTGAAATTTCATTAGACATTCTTAATTCTTCAGGTCAAAAAGTTGGACAATATGTTACAGAGGTTGAGAACAGTAATTCCAATGTCATAATTGGAAACTGGACTGGTAATACAGAGTCCGGTGAAAAATTAAACAATGGGATATATCTATATAAACTAACTGTACGTTCGAAAAAGGATGGTGCACTTCAACACCGTCAGCACAAACTCATACTTATTAATTGAGTATATAATTGATTATATTTGGAGCTAATGTTTTTATTAATGAAAAATACAAAATTTACTTTCTTATCATTTCTGGTCTTTCTAGTAACGGTATCATCGAGTTACGGCCAGCAGGATACAACTTTAACTGGTGCTACAGGTAGAAAAGTTATCACTACAGCAGTGCCATTTTTATCTATTACACCCGATGCAAGAGCTGGTGGTATGGGTGATGTAGGAGCAGCAACATCTCCAGATGCTAACTCCACTTATTGGAATCCCGCAAAAACGGTATTCAGTGAAGAAGAACAAGCATTCGCCCTCTCATATACACCATGGCTGGGTAAGATTGTAAATGACATGTGGATCTTTTATGGCTCATACTATAGAAAAATATCAAAAGAACAAGCCATTTCTGGTTCATTTAGATATTTCGATTTAGGAGAAATTTTTCTCACTGAAGATGGAGTAAATGGTAGAGATTTTAAACCAAAGGAACTTGCAATTACATTAAGTTATTCAAGGATGTTAAGTCAAAACTTAAGTATAGGATTGAATGGTAAATACATTCATTCCAATCTAATTGGAAATTTTACCTCATCTTCAGGTAATTTAGAAGCTAAGCCTGGAAATAGTGTAGCAGCAGATATTGGCGTCTATTATAATCAAGATATTTTAAGAGGGAGTAATTCCAATTTAGCATTAGCAGCAGTCATTTCTAATATCGGTGCTAAAATTTCCTACTCAGACGAAAATAATAAAGATTTTATACCTACCAATCTACGATTAGGAGCTGCTTTTACCACCAGTTTAGACCCTTATAACAAATTAACTTTCGGCCTTGATTTTAATAAACTCATGGTTCCAAGTCCTCAAGCCGATGGGTCGGAAAATGATAAATCTTTGTTAAGTGGCATGTTTGGCTCTTTTGGTGATGCTGAGGGAGGTTTTAGTGAAGAGATGCAAGAAGTTGCAATTTCAGGTGGGGTAGAGTATTGGTACAACGATACTTTTGCCGGTCGCATTGGATATTTTTATGAAGCTGAAGAGAAAGGAAATAGAAAATATTTGACGTTAGGATTAGGTTTTAGGTATCAAAGATTTGGAATAGACTTCGCTTATTTAGTTCCTCAAGAACAAGAACACCCACTTGCTGAAACACTTCGTTTCTCCTTACTATTTAACTTTGAGAAAAGCTCTGTAGTAGAAGAGTCAATAACGGACTAATAACAATTAGCCTTTATAGGTGACTGTGATTTAATCACACTTTTTTTATGTTTTCTAGTAAGGCAATTTGATGATCATCATTTTCAGGTAATTTATAAGATAGAAAAGCCACTATTAATTTTGGCTTGATTCTAATATTCTTTGTGTTTTTTCAGCATATGTCACATACACAATTTTTATACTGAAGAAATTTCCATTAACTCATATACAATTAGGGTCTATAATTCGTGATAAATAATGAGTTCACTTTATCCTTTTGATATTTGTGAAAGCTAAGGTCGTAAGGAATTAAATGGTATAGACCTACCTACTTTACTTAGTAATGATCAAACTCAGACTACCGATGTATTTATTTTCTAATTGTTGCCTCTCTTGGGTTGCCGGTCTTGAATATCAAGACCATAGTCTAAATTGAATTCTAGAGTGAGCTAAAAGTAATATGATCTATTGACACGGCCTAATACCGATTTACATAATTTAAGTACGGGCATAAAAAAAGCCCATATCATTTATGATATGGGCTTAATAATAAAGTCTGGCAACGACCTACTCTCCCACATTTTACTGCAGTACCATCGGCGCTGGTGGGCTTAACTTCTCTGTTCGGAATGGGAAG
>JBDVKW010000002.1:0-400210 GCA_039970995.1 Fulvivirga sp. | reverse complement strand
TGCGGGACAACTAACTTGAACGCAGTAGGAACTTGAAAGGATTAAGCAGTTTTTGACTTGTGTGCGTTGAGAAAGTTAGCAGAAAATGCTACGTTTAGTTTTTTATAGCCTCGTGTGGCATACGTTTTCTACACAGGCGTTACAGCCCATAGCGCACATGGACACAGAACAGGTTTTCAAACAGTCAATTGCCGATAACCTTGATGAAACTCTCATCGAACTGGGATATTCACGAACTCATGAATACAAGGGTGTAATAGAATATCGCAACTTGAACAACATTCTAACTTTTGTCTTTGAATGGAACCAAGCCTATGGTTTTTATTGTCAGCTGCAATTTGCGGGTGAACAAACCGACTTTCCTCTCTCAATCGTAATCAACAGACTGAAAAACTCAACTGAAACTAAGTCACCTGTATTTGACACAGAATTCCATGAGCTTGTCAACAAATGGACGAGCGAACTCAAAAACGAGATACCCGAACTGGGCATTAACCTTCTAACCAAAACTTCTGTGGTTATTCAAGAACTCAGAAGTGAGTTTGACCAACGAACGCTGGAATACAATCAACAACTCGAACTTGAGTCTGTAAAACGAACAGCAGATGAAGCATGGAACTCCAAAGACTATCAGAACTACCTAAACGCTGTGAACGGCAAACTGGAACAACTGCCTTCATCGTATTCCAAGAAATTATCAATTGCCAAGAAACGGATAACGGAGAAAAACGGGCTGTAACAGACGCTCATCGGGCATATGTCTTAGTGCATTCTGGCTAGTTTTAGTGCAACTCGACCGTGAATCTGCCGCTGAGAAATGGCAGTGCCTTCTACAAACTTTTGCTCGCAGGAGATTTGGATTTTCAGAACGCAGTGCCTTTCGATACCGTTGTGAGCTTCGGCAGATTTCACTACTTTAGTGCTATTCACTAGCTGTGGGACATACGCCCGATAGCTGGTCGTTAGCGGGTATTATAACCGAACTAGAAAACAATGGACAGAGAAACCCTTCAGACCGTATTTGATTTTCTTGGCCCCATTCTCATATCGACAACTCTTTTCTTTTTTTACAGAAAAATATACTACCATTTGAAGTTCATAAGGTTGAATACTCCTACTCTACATGACAGAACAATGTTTGGGATAATAACAAATCCATTGACAATCCTCGAACATTTTTATGTCTTGATTCCAATTTTTATTAAATCGGAAAAGAAAAAAGAAGGAGAAGAGCTGAATTTAGAATCCAAAATTGGAAATAGCTTAAAAACATTTTGGATACTATTTTTATTAACATTAATCCTATTAACCATCCTCGCAGGATTGATTGAAAATGTGGAGTGAAACACCCGCTAACATGGCCTAGCAACGCATATGCTAAAGTGCTTTGCTGGTTCGTGATTGCTACTCTCCCATTACTCATACACACATCCATGCCGCACATCCCCTCGTGAATCTCCTTACAGTCGATTTCATTCTGTGTTTGAGTTCTTGGTTGTGAACCATAGGTCTTCCTTGGGCTTCTTGCGGTGCGTGGCCCTCGAGCATCCCGATAGCTATCGGGAGGGACGGGCGCGGGGTGCAGAAAGGTCTTTGCGAAAGTCTCTGCAACCCTGACGCTTCGGTCAGGCCAGGCTTGGCTCAAAACACAGAAATCACTAGCTTGCATCTTTAGGTCCGCGCCATACAGGACGTTGTGTGCAAGTCGGTAAACCAAATGATAAGGATTGTTTTATGAATATTTATTTTCTAATTGCTGGAACTCTATGTTTTATATTAGGACTTTTTCACTCAATTCTTGGAGAGTATCTGATTTTTAAGAACAAAAGGAAAACTGGAAATTTAGTCCCGACCAAAGTGAACACGGAGTTAAAAGAACGGCATTTACGAATAATTTGGGCAACTTGGCATTTATCTTCATTTTTTGGTTGGTGTATCGGAGCATTTTTAATAAAAACATCATTAGACCAAAATGAATTGGATTTTGAGCTTACAAACTTTATAATTAATTCGACTGCCTTAACAATGTTTGCTTCTTCCCTATTGGTTTTAATTGGATCTAAAGGGAAACATCCTGGATGGATAGTTCTCATATTAATAGGAATATTACTATTAATTGGAAACTGATGAAAGCTTGAAAAAATGACATCTTAAAGTGTACCTTTTAAAGTCTTCATCATTATGCCCTTTGACTTTCAATTGATTCTATCGAAAAATAAACGAAATGAAACACTCTAGAGCCTTAGCCATCTTAGCCGCCCTACTTACCCTTATCTCTGCTTGCCAAAGTGATAAAAAATCAAACCTTACATTACTGAGCGATGCTATCCCATCAGATATCCCTGTAGTTTTTGGAGAAGGTATCATTTCAACTGACAATTTTGAGTTTGCTATCACTTTCAGCCCTGAAATGGATGAGATTTTCTTTACGCGTAGAAAGCCTGAAGAAGACAACAAAATTTACACCATGCAATTAACTGATGGTAAGTGGAGCGAACCAAAGGAAGTATCTTTTACACCTGATATCGGATGGGATTTTGAGCCGCATATTGTCCCTAAAGGAGATAGGTTGTATTTTGGCAGTCTCAGACCGCTCCCCGACTCCACCAAGTCGTCAGGGTTGCACCAATGGTACCTAGAGAAAACTAATAATGGCTGGGGCCAACCAACACCTATTATGGCGCCCATAAAAGATAGGTTTGCAATGTATTTAACCTCTTCTGAAAATGAAAGTCTCTATTTTACTTCCAACAATAAAGAAGCAAATGAAGGAGAAGGAATATATTATGCAGTTAATGAGAATGGCCGATACCCTACTATTAAAAGAATGGGGGATGAAATAAATACCATTGGTGAAATGATTGCTCACCCCTATATTGCACCCGATGAAAGCTATCTCATTTATGACGGTAAAAGTAAATCAGGTTACGGCAAGAGTGATTTATACATAAGCTTCAATCAAAACGGCTCCTGGTCTGAAGCCATCAATTTAGGGCCGGAAGTAAATACCGATCAAACCGAAATGTGTCCGAGCGTATCACCCGATGGGAAGTATCTGTTTTTTCACAGAGGTGGAGATGAAGCCGGAGACATCTATTGGGTAGATTTTACAGATGTTAAGAAGAGCTTAAATAGCAACTAATCTATGCCATTACTTTCCTTAATGCGTTGCCAAAAAGCTTACCCTCTTCTATTGTGCCTGTGCTTATTCTGGCCCAATCGTACATAGGAGGAAATGGTCGGCCAATCAAAACATTTTCATTTTTCATATCATCTATCAGGCCGTTGATATGTCTGCCCGTTTTAAAAAATACAAAGTTGGTGTGAGACTTAATATAATTCAGGTTTAGATCATCAAATAAACTATAGAGATAATTTTTAGCCTCCATATTCTTTGACACACTGAATTTGTAAAACTCATCATCTGCCAGTGCAGCCTTTGCAGCCTCAATAGCATACATATTTGTATTTGCCATTACAGCTTTCTTTAGCCTGTCGGCAATGTCAGGTCGAGCAATCAAGTAACCTATGCGTAAACCAGCCAAACCATAGATTTTGGAAAACGTTTTTGAGACAATCACATTTCTACCTTGTTTTACCAGTTTCACCATAGATGGATAGTCCGGCTCTGTAATAAAGTCGTAATAAGCTTCATCACTAAAGATGACGGCTTTATTGTCCATACTTTTGATAAAATCTTCCAAAGCTGCAGAGGGCAATAATGTCCCTGTCGGATTATTCGGGTTGCATATAAATATCAACCTTGTCTTGCTTGTCACCCTTTTGGCCATAGCATTTAAGTCATGTGTTAGCTGATCATCCAACGGTACCCGATGTATATGTGCACCAAAATTTTCTGCGTAGCGCATTAATGCCTGAAAGGTAGGGTCCGCAGCAATAACCTCACCCCCATCTTTTCCATATACCAGACCTGTGGCGTGCAAGCCCTCAGTGGATCCCCCCGTAACTACCACATGATCAGTAGGTACTCCCTCTTTTTCAGCAATTGCCTCCACTAAAGTGTTAAGTACCCGAAAAGGATAACGACAGCCTTCATCAAACGACTTTGTGATTGCCTCTCTCACTTTTTTGGATGGCCCAAATGGGTTTTCGTTGGCATTGAGTCGTAATGGCTGTCCGTCAGCAGGTAAGACACGAGTATGAGCCGAGGCAGCCAGTTTTTCAACACCATTAAAAGCGATAAACGCTGAGGTAAGCCCCATAGCTTTGAGCCACTGTCTTCGATCAAGGTTATTCATCATTCTTTAGTTTGGTTATTTCAATATAGTGAAATAATCGTAATGAATTTTAAGTGGACTTCATTCATAACTATTTTTGAATAATCATAGAACTCACATAAGTTATGCAAGATCACAATGCATGATGAAGCGTTTTGAGACTATATCTAACTATAAAATGACACGACTTTGGTAGAAGCCACCTGGATCGTAATAAGAACTTACCTGGCACAATTAATAATCTGGGAATAGTTTAAACATAGCCTTTCATTTGGCAATATGGCTGATTCACTAAAACTGAAAATAAATAAATTGCTGACCGCTTGTTTGCACGGTCATGAGTCCAAAGATCATGATTGACCAACCTAATGCCAGCAACCACACAGGTGTTCGGCCAATTACTTCTACCAATGAATGATTCCTCATAGCAAAATGCCCGAAAAACATAAGAGAAACCACACCCAAAACCAATACAATATGATTAGAGATTAGAATGGGTGTTTCTCCATGAATAAAAAACATTGACTTCAATATACTCATGGCGTTTTCAAAACTCCTTGCCCTGAAAAACACCCAGGTAATATTTACGCAATTGAAAGTGAGAAAGGCCAGAAACAGGCGCATTGCAAGTGTTTGTTTCCCAATTTTTATATAATTCTTTAACAATCGTTCCACCACCAGGTACAAACCATGCAAAAAGCCCCAAAACACAAATGTCCAGGCAGCACCGTGCCACAACCCACCCAGCAGCATGGTCAGCATTAAGTTGACGTACGTGCGCCTAACACTTATTTTATTTCCACCTAAAGAAATATAAAGGTAATCGCGCAGCCAGCTCGACAGTGAGATATGCCATCGCTGCCACAATTCGGAAAATCCAATACTGCCGTAGGGATACCTGAAGTTATCCGGTAGGGCAATGCCCAACATCAGGGCAATTCCTATGGCACAAAGTGAGTACCCTGCAAAATCAAAGAATATCTGCCCTGAAAATGCCAATACCCCAACCCAGGCATCCAATGGAAGTAGGGCAGCTGAAGCCCCAAACACTTCATCTGACACAGGACTAAAAAGTGAATCTGCAAATACAGTCTTTTCAAATAAACCAATTGTTAATAACATTACACCCATAAAGAATTGGTTTTGCGTAGCGCGCTTTTTCTCATAAAACTGGGGAACGAGCTCATCGGATCTTACGATCGGTCCAGCGACCAATTGAGGAAAAAACGTTACATAAAGGGCAAAATCAAGAAATGTTTTAGCCGGTTGGATTTTTCTCTTATATAAATCGATAGTATAAGACATCGTCTGAAATGTATAAAAAGAAATACCCATGGGTAGAAGAATATCCCAGGCTGGTGGCGTGTACTCAATGTTGATAAGTGCCAGTAGGTACTGAAAATTTTCTAACAGAAAATTACCATACTTAAAAAAGACTAAAAAACCGAGATTTACGCAGATACTCAGAATAAGCCACATCTTTCTTTTGCGCTTATTTTCTTCAACGGTCAACCGTTTACCTGCCATCCAATCTACTACTGTAGAAATCCACAACAGCAAAATGAGAGGTGGGTTCCACAACCCGTAGAAAACGTAACTGGCAATGAGTAGCATCCCCTTTTTTAGCTTCCATGATATGGGGACGATATAATAAAAGATCAATACAATAATCAGAAAAGCAATAAAACCAAGCGTATTGAATAACATAGGCTAAAGCAGTTCGTCCTCTCGGAGCAGTTTGATGATGGTTTTAGTATATAGATCAGCGTCTTTGCGGTTGAGGTGTGACCATTCAGGAGGAATCAAATTTTTAGTATCCTCATGATCCATGAAATGATATCCTGGGCTATTAGATGCTTTCAGTAACCGATCCCAATACTTATCTCGAGGAAATAAAATTGGCTCATTTTCTAAATATCCTCCGGTGACTGGTGGCCTGATTAGTGCGAGACGACCACCTCTTTCTTTAAATTTCTTAATCAGACCGACATAATGATCCATAATTACATCTACGCTATCCTTATAGCGATTTTTCCAAACAGGAGGTGTCCAGATAGCAGTCTGTCGATTTTGTAAAACCGTGTCTGTCTCCATCCCTTTTAGCATGCGGATATTACGATATTGATCCATATGAACCATCGGTGGCCATAAGACCTGATTTTGTACAGAATCTCTATTTTCAAATGGTAATCGTTCAATCAGAATACGTAAGCTTAAATCTTCCTGGATATAGCTAAATTGTGGATCGATGTATTGAAAAATCCAATGACTGAAACGCTGCGCATAGGTGCGCTTATAATAATGGTCGACAAAGTCCCTTCCCTTGCCAGCCCCCCAACTATCTTTTACTGTAAAAAATAACCCAGGAGCAACACTCAATACTAAGAGACCATCAAATTCGCTTTTATCAACAATATCCGCCAAAGGGTGAAACGGTGAGCTACCCGGGTAGGCCAGCATAATGGGTCGAGTACCCGTAATAGAATCCCACAGATGAATATTGATATCAAAATGCCCTCTTGATGAACCCATAATAATTACATCATCTTTGCCAAGGTCATCTACTCTTCCGCGCCAATCAGCCCAATAGTCGAGGTTTTCTAAATTATAACCGGCAGGCCATCCTTCGACATATCGCCAATAAAGTTCATAAGGTATTAATAATAGAATCGCTATCAACAGAGAGATCAGAAACAGCTTCAGGTTTAATTTTTCACTCATCAGCTGGTACGATAAGAATGGGAATGCTTAATTTTTTAATCATCTTAATGGAAGTGTGTCCTACAAATGTTTCATAAAGAAACCCGTGCTTATGACTACCTATGATTAATAGGTCGATATTCAATTTCTCCACTTCCTTCTCAATCATTTCAACGGTAGGTCCCTGTATCAATAAACCTTCAGCATCGATAGATGCTTGCCTAAAGTCATCCATAATTTTATGTAGGTGCTTGTGTTCATCTCTTAGCTCATCAGCCCGTGACTGTCGGATATACTCAGGACCAACTTCATAGCCCACAAAATCAGGCTCGGGAGCAGTAATGTGAATAATCCAAATTTTAGACTTGAATTTTGAGGCAAGGCTCTTAGCCTGCATAATCAATTGCTGATCAGAAGGTTTAAGGTCGAGAGCCAGAAGTATATTTTTCAATGGTCAGGGTTAGTGGGAAGCAATATATATTAAATTATTTAAACTTCCTATGACTTAATTCATACGGAAAGTAGAATAACCTAAAACCCACAAACATGCCGATCAGCTGCTATTAGCGCTGTCCTACCTTAAATTTATGATGCAACTTTCTGGGCAGAATAAGCTGCATAATTATTTAAAATCCCAGATGCTAAATCACATTTAAGGTAGCATCTGGAATATTGTATTTCTAATTAATGTGCTTCACAGCTACACCCCACTTTCATATAGCCTTCTCCTAACTCATGCCAATCAAAGGCCTGGTTGTAGTTATTGTTTTCCCAATAAAACTGCGACCGCTCTGACGGGTTATTGCCAATTTCGTTCATAGTTTCCGTATCGTAAAGTCGGCCATTTACCATTGTGTATTTTACGCTATTCGTATTTTTAATATCCTCTAATGGGTTTTTATCAAGTACTATCAGGTCAGCAAGTTTGCCTACTTTCAAAGAACCAATCTGGTCGTCCATGCCAAGGTAATTGGCTCCATTCAAAGTAGCTGCTCGTAGCGCTTCCATATTGGTCATCCCACCTTGTTCGAACATCCACAGTTCCCAATGAGCACCGAGTCCCTGCAACTGTCCATGCGCACCAAGATTTACCTTTACACCGGCATCTGTAAGAGATTTACATGTTTCAGAAACAAGGATATGGCCATTGTCATACTCCTCATCAGGAACCATGGTTCTGTGTCGCGAACGTGAGTCAATTACACCTCTTGGGTAATATTTGAGTAGTTTCTCATTTTCCCAAACATTGTTTTTCTGATAGAAAAAGTACTCACCATTAAGACCTCCATAGTTTACGATCAACGTTGGCGTATAACCTGTTTTACTATTGCCCCAAAGCGTATGAATATCCTTATACACAGGAGCGACAGGAATGTTGTGTTCCACACCTGTATGACCATCTACTACCATCGTCATGTTATGATAGAAAGTTGAGCCCCCTTCAGGTACAACCAACATGTTGAGCTCACGGGCTGCCTGTATCACCTGCTGCCGCTGGTTTCGTCTGGGCTGGTTGTAGCTCTTTACAGAAAATGCACCAAAAGCCTTAGTCCTTCGCAATGCTGATCTTGCATCATCCAGACTGTTGATTTTAGCCTTGAAGTCACCATCTGCTCCATATAGAATGATACCTGTAGAAAACAGTCGAGGGCCATGCATTTGCCCTGATTTGATCATTTCTGACAGACCGAATACAGTGGTAGTATTAGCCGATGGATCATGTGAGGTAGTTACACCAAAAGCAAGGTTGGCGTACAATGGCCAATGCTTTTTAGGCTGAATACCGTATCCAAAAGCACTTACGTGCGCATGTGCATCGACAATACCCGGCATGATGGTTTTTCCTGATACATCGTAAACTTTAGCGCCTGAAGGTACAGCTACATTTGCTCCGAGTGCAGTGATTTTATTGCCTTCAACTACAATGGTTCCATTTTCAATCACTTCATCGCCTTCCATGGTGATGATTCTAGCGGCTGTAAACGCAATCGTTCCGGAAGGCACATAAGTTTTTTGAGACAAGCCAATTTTAAGTCCTACAGTATCTACTGGTGGTATGCTGTCTGGAGAGTTGGCTAAAAATGTAAATCGCTCGTGTATGTCGTTGCTAAAGTATTCATCACCCAGCGTCCAGAAGATTTTCTTACTATCAGCCGACCAATGCAGGTTGATGCCCGCATCACGTGTTAGCTGCGATACCGGCACTGCTTTGCTTCCGGGGTCGATATTTACTGACTGGCCCGTCTTAGGTAGCGGTGCCACATATGCCTTGTGTAAATTGATAAAGGCCACCCATTTATTATCCGGGCTTGGCACAATTCTATTCGCATATTTCGACTCTACATGCTCTTTCTCATCTGCTCCTTGTAGGTTAACGCTCTTCAGCTTTTTAGTTAAGCTACCGAAAAAATACCCTCCCGTTTGGTAGAAAATGCGCTTGCCATTCGCACTATACACAGGGTATTCTCCTTCATCAATTATGTGCGTAGCGGCTCCTCCGTTGCTGGAAACCGTATAAATTCCGGGTTGCTTATCAAAAGTCCCTCCTAAAATGCCGTTGCCAGATTCTTTTACAAATACCACCGTATTGCCATCGGGCGACATACTTGGCGATCTGTAAATCCCTTTCTGCTGAGTAAGTTTAACAGCCGCACTGTTTCTGCCTTTAAGAGACAATTTGTAAACGGCTCCCATTTGCTCATCATCCCAGGTCACATATACGAGTGTGCTGCCATCTTTAGAAAATGAAGGCTCAAACTCATGATCTGAAGATTTTGTCAAGCGCTGTGGCTTGCCATTTGGCAATGATTTTTTATAAAGATGCCCCAAGGCATGAAAAACGAGCGTCTTACCATCTGGAGAAGTCACCGCATTTCTAATCACTTTTACATCAAACTCCTCAGGGTTGATATCTTGCTTAAACTTAAGCGCCTCAGCTATTTTAATCTTGTTCTCAACTTTAAAAGGAATTTCTGTCACTTCCAGACTAGCAACGTTGAGCTTCTTGATCTTGCCGCCAGCCCACAGGTAAATAAATTTATCATCAGGACTCCAGGCATAATTGGCGTAAGTACCAAAAATCGCCCAGGCCTCTGTCTGGTCTTTATTCAACTTGTCGTAAATGGGCCACTCCTCTCCTGTTTCCAAGTTGTGTAGGTATAGCACTGATTTGGTGCGCACGCGTTTTACAAAGGCTAGCCATTTGCCATTGTGAGAAACCATAGGTCTTGAAGCTCCACCGGGTCCACCAGTAATGGTTGTTGTTTCACCATCTTCAAAACTGTATCGTTTCACCTGGTAGATCTGACTATTCGGATCTTTGTTATACTGAAAAAAGCCACCAGGATACACGTCTTCACAGTAGTACAAATATTTGCCATCGGGCGAAACTGACGGCTCATTCACGTCTTGCTGGTCATTTTTTCTTTTGGTCAGTTGCAAGCCGCTACCACCAGTAATATGGTACATCCACATTTCACCCGCACCCAGGCTTCGCTGTGAAGTAAAGTGCTTTCTTGCAATCAGGTACTGTCCGTCAGGTGTCCACACCGCATTATTTAACAAGCGAAAATCTTCCTTTGTGATTTGTCTGGCATCACTGCCATCGGTATTCATTACCCAAATATTGTCACCTCCTCCGGCATCGCTGGTAAATGATATTTGCTTGCCATCTGGGCTAAATCTGGGCTGCAGCTCATACGGTAAGCCAGATCTCAAGGCTTTCGCATCACCTCCTGTAGACGGCATGATGTATATGTCCCCGAGTAGGTCAAACACAATCTGGGTCCCATCCGGACTCACATCGAGGTTCATCCAGGTACCTTCATCAGTTGATAAATCAATCTCTTTAAAGCCCCAATCACCTTCAGGATTAGCCACATCCCATTTTTTATCCTGAGCAAATAGGCTCAATGGTAAAATAAGTAAGAGTAATACTTTGACAATTTTCATTTTTATGGTGGTTTTTAGTTATTCACATTCTAAATCTGGAATCGAGGCTCCCAGCTTTTCAGCTTGTTGCCAATCAGCTACTGCAGCTTTTTTTTCTCCGATGATACACTTCACACTTCCCCTGTTAAACCAGGCCTCTGCATAGTTGGGTCGCAAGGCAATGGCCTTATCAAAAGCAGCGATCGCTTTCTGAAATTTATTTAACTGAAAGTAAGAATAGCCTATTTCGTAATGTACTTCCGCATAATTAGGATCCAGCTTTAAGGCTTTCTCATAGCTTTTAATAGCTGCTATATTCAACTGTATCTGCGACTGACAAACACCTTTCAGATAATAGGTTTCTGCATTGGTTTTGTCCAGCTCAATTGAAGCCTGAAACTTTTCGATGGCCTCATCAAAAGCTCCATTTTGATAAGCAACATAGCCGCTGTCAAGTAGTTGTTTGGCTGTTTGTGCCTGTAACAAGCCGGCCGCAAATAGGCTTAGTAATAGCGTGAAAGAAATTTTCATGTACCGAACTTACACACAACTACATTAATTTGGAAATCGGAATGTGCAAACAGTACTGCAGTAACTTATTGCGGCTGTCAGGCTGAGGTACTCGGAACCTACTTTAAAACGAATCACATTTTGAGAGTCTGAATGTGACATTAACCAAATTAGATTAAAAAAATTGCTATTTTTATAACATGAACCTATTGAGAAAAATCGGTTATTTCACTGCCTTTGTTATTCCTGCTCTGGTTATTGTGGGCTATTACCTGGGCGGTTGGTGGAATTACCTGGCCATCGCTGAGGTGTTTATTATCCTTCCGCTAATTGACCATCTGCTGGGGGTAAATACAGATAACGTACCCAAAGAAAAAGAAACTACAGTAGCCAACGATTATTATTATAGGTTCATCACTTTCCTCTGGACGTACTTTCAGGTCGCATTCATAGGCTGGGGTATTTATGTCACCTGTTTTGGTAACATCACCGGTATACACGAGTGGATAGGATTTACTTTAAGCTTTGCCCTTGTAACAGGTGGTATCGGTATCACCGTAGCCCACGAGCTAGGTCATAAAAAAGAAGCCATCGAGAGATTTTACAGCAAAGTATTGTTACTCACTGTTTCTTACATGCACTTCTATATTGAGCACAATAAAGGACACCATGTACAGGTAGCCACACCTGAAGACCCTGCAACAGCCAGAAAAAATGAAAACTTTTTTGCCTTTTGGTTTAGGTCAGTAGTTAAAGGATATCAACATGCCTGGCATATAGAAAATAAGCGGCTAGAAAGAAATGGGAAAAGCGCTTTTAGCCTGAGTAATAACATGATTTGGTTTACCTTATTACCGATATTGGTATGTGGTGCCATCACCGCGGGGTGCAGTATTTATGCTGGCTATTTTACCTGGCAAGTTCCTACTTTCTTCTTTGGCCAGAGCTTTCTCGCTTTCACTTTACTTGAGCTTGTTAATTATGTCGAGCATTATGGCATAATGAGAAAGAAAGATACAGATGGCCGATACGAACGTGTAACACCCATCCACTCCTGGAACGCCAGCCATTTATTAAGTAATTTTTTCCTGTTTCAACTACAGCGCCACTCCGACCACCATGCCAATGCCATTAAACGATATCAGATATTGCGGCATTATGATGAAAGTCCACAACTTCCTGCCGGCTACCCCACCATGATTATGATCGCCATGGTGCCACCCCTATGGTTTAAACTAATGAACCATCGTCTTGAGCAGTGGCATACTAATACCGAATTGGCCAGTAAATAACCTTGCCCTTGGGTGCAACCCTTTCAATTGGCAAAGTGTCTTTATGACGTGATTGCTTGTAACCTTTTCAGGTTTCTAAAGTATTACATCAAAACTCACTTACAACAGCCATGGTCAAAAACTACATTCTGGTTAC
Source organism: Fulvivirga sp. (assembly GCA_039970995.1). GTDB lineage: Bacteria > Bacteroidota > Bacteroidia > Cytophagales > Cyclobacteriaceae > Fulvivirga. The sequence continues at coordinate 387,404 of JBDVKW010000002.1, read as the reverse complement.
AATTCGCAACCTCTTCAAAAACAGCATCTACTCATTTATCAATATTGCAGGCTTAGCAATAGGTATCACTTGTAGCATACTCATTTTTCTATGGGTCGAAGATGAAACCTCTTACGATGAATTTCTACCGAAAAATGATCGGTTGTACCAGGTATGGGCCAATGCATCATTTGATGGCAAAATCAATTCATGGCGATCGGTGCCACTTCCTACTTATGAGGCTATCAAAACGCAGGATGCCAATATAGTTAACTCTTCAGTCTTGGGTTGGGGAAGCACACATCTGCTACGATACGAAGACAACCGTATGAACAAGCAGGGTTATTTTGCCAGCAAAGAGTTTTTAGAAATGTTTCAATTTCCGCTTATCGCGGGCTCTGCTGAAACTGTACTCGATGACCCTTACTCAATTGTAATTACAGAGAAGTTGGCCAAGGTGCTATTTGGAGATGAAGACCCAATGAATAAAATCGTAAGGTTTGATGACGAAAATGACCTGAAAGTAACGGGTATTCTAAAGGATATTCCTTCCAACTCCTCCTTCGAATTTGAGTATCTCGTACCATGGAAATTTCGATCAATCACACAACAATGGGTGAGAGACAACGAAGACAACTGGGGTAATTATTCGTTTCAGGTGTTTATCGAAATCAATGACCCTAAAAACATTGCTAATGTTGAGGCTTCCGTAGCGCCCATGCTTACGGAAAACGGGCAGGATGATATTGAACGTGAGTTTTTTCTGCATCCATTATTGAAATGGAGGCTCTATTCTAATTTCGAAAATGGGGTAGCTACAGGTGGTATGAGCGATTATGTAAAGCTGTTCACGATCATTGCAGTATTCATTTTGGTGATCGCCTGTATCAATTTCATGAATCTGGCTACTGCCCGGTCAGAACGTAGAGCTAAAGAAGTAGGAATAAGGAAAAGTGTAGGCTCTCGCAGGTGGGAATTGATTGTACAATTTCTGAGCGAGTCGGTATTTATTGCTTTTATCTCATGTGTCATTGCGGTTGTAATCGCACAACTCTTACTACCATCTTACAACGAGCTAGTCGACAAGGAACTATTCATCGACTATACTTCTGCTCAATTCTGGATCTCAGTACTCGCTATTATATTGGTTACTGGTGTCGTTTCGGGTAGTTATCCTGCTTTTTATTTATCGGGTTTCCAGCCAGTGAAAGTTTTAAAAGGTAAAGTCAAACCTGGTAAAGGTGCCAGCACACCGCGTAAAATTCTCGTCACGCTGCAGTTTGGTTTTGCCATTTTCCTGATTATAGGCACCATCGTAATTTATCAGCAGATACAACTTGTGCAAAATCGTGAGCTTGGTTATGATCAGAACAACCTGATTTCGGTTAGACTCAATGACGACATTGATGATAATTATGAAACGATCAAACTTGAGCTTGAAAGTAGTGGATCGGTTGAGTCTGTTACTAAATCAAACAGTCAAATTACCAGTATTAACTCTAACAACTTTCTAGGTTGGCCAGGTAAGCCTGAGGATCTCAGAGTAATATTCACGACAATCGCTGGTGATTATGACTATGCCAAAACAATGGGCATCAAAGTGCTGATGGGTAGAGATTTTTCCAAAGATTTTAAGAGCGACACAGCCGCTATTGTGATTAACAAGGCTGCGCTTGACTTAATGGATTTACCAGAACCGGTCATTGGCACCCAACTTGATCTCTGGGGAGATAAAAGGACCCTTATTGGAGTGGTGGATAACGTATTGATGGGATCAGTACATGACCCGATCAAACCTATGTTTATGGTCATTGACAACTGGTGGGGTTACGTTACCATCCGTTTACGTCAAACAAATAATTTGCAGGCTTCTTTAGAGAAAGTGAAAACAGTTTTTGAAAAGCATGATCCCGCGCACCCGTTTGAGTATGAGTTTATGGATGAAGAATTTGAGAAGAAATTCAGCACCATCAACCTTACAAGTAGATTGGCTTCCATCTTTGCTTTCCTGGCTATTTTAATTACAGGATTAGGATTATTTGGCCTGGCTAGTTTTACAGCCGAGCAGCGCACCAAAGAAATTGGCATTAGAAAGGTGTTAGGTGCCTCTGTAGGTAATTTGGTAGGTCTCATCTCAAGAGAATTTTCGAAATTGGTGATTTTATCATTTCTCATTTCATCACCTATTGCCTGGTACCTGCTTAATCAGTACCTGGAAAGATATCCTATCCGTACAGAAATAGGTTGGTGGGTATTTCCACTCACAGGACTTGTTGCGTTATTGTTTGCCGTAGCCATTGTAGCCAATCAGGCATGGGGAGCCGCTAAAGCCAACCCGGTGAAGTCGTTGAGAAGCGAATAGTTTTAGATATTAGATGTTAGATATTAGATGTTAGAATCTTGGATCCGAGAAAAGATTTTTTGAGATCGTGATATTCTTCACAATGACCCTTTTAATTCCCTGAAGGGATGTTCTTAGCATCACCCTTTAGGATTGGGGTAATTTTGAGTATAAAGAAAAAATCTTCTCTCGGATTCTGGATGAGATTAGCCGTATCATTTAGAATTTAAAACTTTCAATCTTTCACCAACTTCACCACTACCGATTTGCTGATTGGTGTTTTGCTACCACGCGCAAAGTGATTGTGAGGTATCACTGGGTTTGCTTCCGGGAAATAGGTCCCTATACATTTACGAGGTATATCGTAGGGTATAACCAAAAACTTTCGAGCTACCCGATCTACACCATCATAAGTGCTAACAATATCGACCACATCTTTGGTATTGAGTCCTGCTGCTTGCATATCAGACTCATTCATCATCACTATTCTGCGCTCATTGAAAATGCCTCTATACCGATCATGAAGTCCGTAAATGGTAGTGTTGTACTGGTCATGGCTTCGGATTGTCATCATCAGGTACTCATCGGAGGCCAGCTTGTGATCTGGATTTTCGTTGATGGTGAAATTCGCTTTACCAGTGTCGGTTTTAAAATCTCCTTCTCTCGCACCATTTGGCAAATAGAAGCCACCTGCTCGCCTCACACGTTGGTTGTAGTTATCAAAACCTGGGATCGTTCTTTCAATCGCATCCCTGATGTTATCATAATTTGCCACTAAATCATCCCAGTCCACACTTGTTCTTTCCCCCAGTGTAGCTTTGGCCAATTCAGCTACTATTTTAGGTTCACTTAACAATTGGTCAGTGGCTGGTTTTTTGCCTCCCTGGGATTTATGAACAACCCCTGTGGAGTTTTCTACTGTAACGAATTGCGTCCCACTGGCTTGTTTATCAATTTCTGTTCTACCTAAACAAGGAAGTATGATGGCTTCCTTACCGTGTATTAAATGGCTTCTATTAAGTTTAGTTGACACATGCACTGTAAGGTCACACTGCTGCAAAGCCTTGGCTGTATACTCTGTATCTGGAGTTGCCGAGAGAAAATTGCCTCCCATAGCGAAGAACACTTTGGCCTTACCTTCGCCCATCGCTTTGATCGACTCTACAACATCATAGCCGTTCTCAACAGGAGGATTAAAATCAAAATTTTCCTTCAATTTACTGGCTAAATCAGGTTTTAGTATTTCCCAAATACCCATCGTACGATCGCCCTGTACATTGCTATGACCCCTGACCGGACAAGTACCCGCTCCTGGCTTACCAATGCTACCTTTCAATAAGAGCAGGTTTACTATTTCTCTGACGTTATCAACCGCATTTTTGTGCTGGGTAAGACCCATGGCCCAGCATACAATAATTTTACTCTTTTGAGCCAGTAGGTCTACTGCCTCTTCTATTTTTTCTCTGGAAACACTGGTTTGAGAAATGAGTTCCGATAAATCATACTTATCTAAATCAGATAAAAATGACTCATAACCACTTGTATTATTTTTAATAAAATCGTGATCAATGACCCCACCATTTTCTGCTTCTTTTTGCAACAACATTTTAATCATTGCCTTGAGCAATGGTACATCACCATTCACCCGAACTTGTAAAAACAGATCGGTTAATGCTGTACCCGCACCTAGCATATCTACTGGACTTTGAGGATGTTTAAACCGAATCAGACCAGTTTCAGGCAGTGGGTTTACCGTGATGATTTTAGCTCCATTCTTTTTGGCTTTTTGCAATGCAGTAAGCATTCGAGGGTGATTGGTGCCGGGGTTCTGTCCCATGATCACAATCACTTCTGCCTTGTAAAAGTCTTCCAGTTTAACAGAGCCTTTTCCAATACCTACAGTCTCTGTGAGACCTGTGCCGCTCGATTCATGGCACATATTGGAACAGTCAGGTAGGTTATTTGTACCATACTGCCTTACAAATAACTGATATAGAAATGCCGCTTCATTGCTTGTACGTCCGGAAGTATAGAAAATGGCTTCATCAGGAGAGTCTAGTTCGTTGAGCTTAGCTCCTATTTTCTGAAAAGCCGCATCCCAGCTTATCGGCTTGTAATGATTTGCTCCCTTTTCAAGCACCATCGGTTCTACGACCCTACCACTTTTCCCGATTTCATAATCAGACCATGATGATAACTCGGCCACGCTGTGCTTTTCGAAGAATGAGGCATCAACTTTTGAAGTGGTAGCTTCTTCGGCAACGGCTTTAGCTCCATTCTCACAAAACTCAATAGCCGATCGCTCATCATCCGGATCTGGCCATGCACACCCCGGGCAGTCAAACCCTTTGAACTGGTTGAGCTTGAGCATTGATTTTGTGCCCTGCACTACACCCACTTCTCCATATACGTGCTTCATAGATGAAACAACAGCTGGAAATCCCCCCGCTACCTTTTTTGGCTTAGTTAGCTTCAATCCGGTAAGTGTTTCAGGTGGTTGTGCGTAAATCTTATTTGACATATTTCTTTAATTTCTGATTCGAAATTCTAAGTTTATTTTACTTTCCAATATAGAATTTTGAATTAATCATGCTTTTGGATTTGTAAACAAATCACTTTCGTCTTCTTTTCTTGGAATAAGACATTGAAAATCTTTTTCAATAAGTATTGAAAGGCGCTCATTATTTTTGAGTGGTTGGTCCCTCGAAATACCTACCTGCTCTGTAGATGCCCATTGCTCACCTTCCTTTCGAGGTATTGTAACTGTTATAAATTCACCATTAAAACTGGCAACAACATCTCCCCTATCTTCTGACTGTAATGTATAGATGAGTTGGTTCTCTCCAAAGTGAATACTGTCACTTACCCTTCCGTTGCTCGTAAACTCCTCCACTTCTGATTGTGTTAATCTTAATCTTAACGAATTTCCCTTGATTCTAATCTTCATACTATCCTTTCTTCTCCCGTGTAAATATTATAATTGCCGTTCTTTATGAAACCTGCAATTGTGAGGTTATACTCCTTTGCTAGTGCTACCGCCAGACTGGATGGTGCGCCTACTGCACCTAATATTGGCAAACCGGCAGCAATGCTTTTTTGCACCAACTCAAACCCAATACGGCCACTTACAACCGCAAAATGATTGGTCAATGGTACATCCGCGGTACTTATGGCCGCTCCAATAAGTTTATCTAAGGCGTTATGCCTTCCTATATCTTCTCTCAACATTACAATCGCTCCATCTGCACTAAATAACGCTGCTGCATGCAGGCCACCCGTATGCTCGAAAATAGCTTGTTCTTTGCGCATTTTATCTGGCGCATCCATTAAGGATTGCTCACTAATTTTTAGGTCACTGGAAATACTATTGCACCTAAATTGCAGCGCCTCAATTGACCCTTTACCGCATACCCCACAACTCGATGTGGTATAAAAATTTCTATCGAGTTTCTTTTGGTCGAAAATTGTTTCTGGCTGCAATGACACTTTTACCACATTCCCCATCTCAGCCGGTGATTTTACCTGCTGGCAATGCTTTATACCATGAATATCTTTGTAGCTTTTAATTACACCTTCAGTAAAGAGAAACCCTAGTGCCAATTCAAAATCATGACCCGGGGTGCGCATCGTAACAGCAATAGACTCCTCCTTCCTGTCGGACTCTGTCCCATAGATCAACCTGATCTCCAATGGCTCCTCTGCTGCCAAAAGATCTTCTTTAAGCTCAATTTTTTGATCTCTTTTCTTCAATACCTGCGTACTAGCCACTCTCTGATGCTGCATAGGATAAAGTTAACAAAAGCAGATTAATCGATCTTATGGAAATGTGGGAAGTATTTGACTTACACTAATTGAAAAACTTATGAATTATTCGATACTTTTGATCGTTTCTCTATTTTAAAAATATCAATAGCACGTTACTTTATGAAAAGTCGATTTCTATTTACGTTTTCTCTATTAGCTCTTTCAATATCCTTTTTTGTAAGGTGTAGCGAGGATGATACTCCTGCACCAGTTATTGAAGAACGAACTGAGCAAGAACTTACAAATCAATTAGTTAATGAATGGGTTTTTGATGTAATGGATGAAGTTTATTTCTGGACTTCAGAAATGCCTGATGGCCTAGATCAATATCAAAATCCTATCACTTTCTTCGATTCATTAGTTTTTACTGATGATCGTTTTTCATTGATCGTAGAAAGCTATGACGACCTTATCAATTCATTAAATGGCGTTACGCTAGAAGCAGGTTATGAATTTGCCTTAGCACAATCAGGAAATGATGAAGTCGTTGCTATCATTACTTATGTAAAACCCGGAAGCCCAGCGGCTGATGCTGCATTGATTAGAGGAGATGTTATTACAAAAGTGAACGGCACTACAATTACACTGAATAACTATCAATCATTAATCAATGAAATTTTTAGCAATCATAGTATTACATACTTAAGATATGATGAAGGCTCAGGCACATACAGCGAACAACCTTCAATTTCATTAGATGCTGTTCAGTTTGCTGAAAACCCTATTTATCTGGATACCGTAGTAGAAATCGATTCAAAAAAAATTGGCTACCTGGTATATAACTTCTTCTCAAACGGGTCGACTGGTGACAATTTTGATTCTAAGTTGAACACTAAATTTGCAGCCTTTAAATCAGCGGGTGTAACTGATTTTGTGCTTGATCTCAGATACAATAGTGGCGGTTCGATAGCATCCGCAACCAAAATTGCAAGTCAGCTGGCACCAAACGTAACATCATCAGATGTGTTTTATAGGAATCAATGGAATGAATTATACACTGAATTTTGGCAAAACGAACCTGATGGTGATTCACGACTTACCGGATATTTTAATAACCCTGAAAATAATATTGGTACGGAAATCGATGGCGAGCTATATATACTGACTGGCTCAAGAACAGCTTCTGCGAGTGAGTTATTAATAAACGGTTTAGATCCTTACATGAATGTAACAATTATAGGGGGCACTACAGTAGGTAAAAATGTAGGCTCAATACCTTTTGAAGATACTGAAAATGAGGAGAATGATTACGGCATACTTCCAATTGTAATAAGAATAGCTAATGCAGACGGTTTTTCGGAGTATGGTAATGGTTTCACTCCACTTGGCGATAATAATATCAATGAGTTCAACAGTCCCTTGGCACCATTTAGTAGTTTAGACGACCCTTTGTTTGCAAGAGCGGTAGAATTAATCACTGGTAGCAGCATAGGAGGCAGAAAAAGCAGCCGGTTGCATCAACAAGGATTTACTGAAATCGGAAGTTCTATTGACCGCCACTTAAGATCAAATAAGGCTGTTCTAGATTCAGAACTGAGGTAATTTCATTAATGTTGTCAGGTTGAAAAACCTGACAACTCAATATTTTCTACTCTACCTTATTGGCCAATGTATCGTGATGCTCATTGAGCAACTCCCGCAAATAGAAACCAATATCTGAAGCAGACTCAAATCCTGCTGCCATAGCAGCTGTCTCCTGCACTTCAGCTGCCTGATTTGAGCCTTTAGCATAGACTTCAAAGCTTTCGTATCCTCCAATGGTGAAAATATCCCACATAAATCCGTTTTCTCTGACAAAAACAAGATTGCCTTTTCGGTCGGTTTCGTTGAGATAAACATTTTCCATTTCACGTTCTTTTTTCAACTCCACTTGCTTGCCTCCAAGCGATAAGAACATTTCTATGTGAAAAAAAGAATGAGGCTCAAATATTTGTTTGAATTCATTTAATGAAGGGCCACTTACAAACGCCTCCTCTTGCCGGGCTATTAGATTGTAATAATCACTACCATATTTTCTTTCAAGCATCTGGCTCTCCTCCCCCGAAAAATAATCAGCAAAATCAGAAATTGGAGCTATTAACATCAAATCCCATTGATCACCCTGACTATGTCTTAACAAGTATCCTTTTTCACCACCTTGAGCACTCAGCTTATCCAAATCTGATTTTAACTGATCGATAAGTAGAGGAAGCTTACCGGGAGCCGCTCTCACTAGCATAGTTTTATATAATTGTTTTTCTTGCCCATATGAAAGAACAGACAGAAACAATAAGATGGTTAGTAATAAAATCTTGTTCGTACGCATTGTCCGTTAGCTTAAACCTGTAATTTTTCCATTATTATCTATATCCATACCTTCTGCTGAAGGTGTTGATGGTAGCCCTGGCATGCGCAACATATTCCCTGTAATGGGTATAATAAATCCTGCTCCGGCTGCAATCTCAATTTCTCGTACGGTAAGTGTGAAGTTTTCAGCTCTTCCCAGCCATTTCGGATCATCGCTAAAGGAGTTCTGTGTTTTAGCGATACATACAGGCTTGTTACTCATACCTATACGCTCTATTTTCTTCAAATTTTGCTTTGCCTTAGGCAAAAACTCAACATCCTTAGCTCCGTACACCTTCCTTGCAATGGCCTCTATCTTTTCCTTAATCGACCACTCCCAGTCATAAACCGGCTTATATTTACCCTCACAGGCTTCAACAGCACTTACTACTTCTTTGGCTAAATCCTGCGTGCCATCACCACCTTTTTCCCAACCATCGCATAGGGCAACACGCACCCCAAGCTCTTCACATCGGTTGAGCACAATATCTATTTCATCTTGTGTATCAGACACAAACCGGTTGATCGACACAACAGGAGGAAGGCCAAATGCCTTCACATTTTCGATGTGCTTTTCAAGGTTGGTCAGTCCTCTGACCAAAGACACGGTATCTGGCTCCTTCAGATCTTCCAGTGCAAGACCTCCGTGATATTTCAGTGCCCTGATAGTAGCCACAACTACTACGGCCTTGGGCGATAAACCAGAGTATCCACACTTAATATTTAAAAACTTCTCAGCACCCAGATCAGCACCAAAACCAGCTTCTGTAACAACATAATCTGTGAGTGACATGCCCATCTTAGTAGCTATGACAGAATTCGTGCCCTGTGCAATATTTGCAAACGGGCCCCCATGTATAATAGCCGGATTGCCTTCCAGAGTTTGTACCAGGTTAGGCTTAATAGCATCTTTAAGCAAGGCCGCCATGGCACCCTGTGCATTTAGATCACGAGCAAACACAGCCTCTCCAGCATAGGTATCACCGATATAAATATTGCCTATCTTTTCTTTAAGATCATCCCGATCCTTGGCCAAACAAAGAATGGCCATGATTTCAGAAGCAGCAGTAATGTTAAATCCTGTTTCACGCATCATACCGCCAGCTTTGCCTCCCATGCCACTTACAATATTGCGCAAGCCACGGTCATTCATATCCATCACACGCTTCCACTCCACGGTACGCGGATCGATATTTAGGTTATTAACTTTGTTTTGAATATTGTTATCAATAAGTGCGGCAAGTAAATTATTGGCTTTCTCAATAGCTGCAAAATCACCCGTGAAATGCAGGTTAATATCTTCCATCGGCACAACCTGTGAATAGCCACCACCAGCAGCACCTCCTTTCATACCAAAAACTGGCCCCAGGGATGGCTCTCGGATTACAACAGTGGTTTTCTTACCAATTTTATTTAAACCCTCCGTAAGACCGATAGAAGTAGTTGTTTTTCCTTCACCAGCAGGTGTAGGTGTCATGGCAGTAACCAAGACTAAATTACTTTCTTTAACCTTACCTTCATTTATCAGACTAAGTGGCAGTTTGGCTTTGAAATTTCCATACATCTCCAAATCCTCTTCACCAATACCAACGGATTGAGCGATCTCCCTAATATGTTTAAGCTTTGAGGCCTGGGCAATTTCTAAATCAGACTTATAACTCATAATTAAAATGCTATCTAATTAATTATCATTTAAGTGGTCTAAATTTAAGGATGTAAGTTGAATTTACAGGTGTATTTTATACAATTGATCCTTGATGGCATGTAACTGCAGGTATGGCAATATTTCGATTTAAAAAATTTGATGTAAGGCATGAGCAAAGTGCCATGAAAGTAGGTACTGATGGTGTTTTATTAGGTGCCTGGGCTGATGTATCAAACTCTAAGCACATACTTGACATTGGAGCCGGCACTGGTCTTATAGCTATGATGCTCGCCCAACGGGCTACGCATGCGACAATCGTAGCAGTTGAAATTGATGAACCTGCATCTGACGAAATGCGCTTAAACTTTAGCGCATGCCCATGGAATGATCGAATACAGGCCGTAAATACAGAAATTCAGTCCTATCAAAATCCTAATTCTTTTGACTTAATCGTTTCAAACCCACCCTATTTTAACAAAGGCACACAACCCACAAAATCAGCACGTAAATCGGCACGGCATAAAAACACACTAACTCAGTATGATTTACTCAAGGCTGTCGATCGATTACTCACACCTAATGGGAAGCTATGTATTATATTACCTTACCAGGAAGCATTAGAGTTTGAACGAACCGCTTTTGAGTATGAGTTACACTTAAACAAAGTACTGGCATTCCATGCCAAAGAGGATAAGCCAGCTGAAAGACTATTAATGGAATTTAGCAAAAATCAAAATAATAAAGTCACCTCAAAGCTGGTTCACTATACAGATAATGGTGACTGGACTACAGATTATAAACAGCTCACCCAAGATTTTTATATAAAATTGTAAAAATTTCAAAATTCAACCTTTTATAGCGAATACCGTTTTAATCAACTATATTTGAATAGGAAAGGAAATAGAAAATAGCCAAGGAGCTTCTAAAACCAACAGAATTAACTTTGCTAGCCCTCATTGCCTTACCTTATTTATTACTTATATTATTATTTTGAAATGAACATTTTTGTAGCAAAGTTAAATTACAGAACAACAAGTGAAGAGCTTCAGAAGCACTTCGAACAATTTGGTGAAGTAGCATCGGCTAAAGTTATTTTTGACAGAGAAACACAAAGGTCTAAAGGCTTTGGTTTCGTAGAAATGCCTGATGATGAAGCCGCAAATAGCGCAATCAGTCAACTGAATGAAAGCGAATTTGATGGCCGCACCATTGTAGTGAAAGAAGCGAGACCAAAATCTGAAAGTTATTAATTAATAGATAAGATTTTATGTTGCAAGGCTGCCCAAAAAGGCAGCCTTTTTTTATGTATAAAGGTGATTTATAAAAATTATTTATTCATTGTTGTAACTTTGATGTTTAAACATCGTTTATTTGAACACATCAAAAAATAACTATGAACATGAAAAAATTAACACTATCATTTATCGCTTTATTAGCAACATCCGTTGTATTTGGTCAATCTACATGGAACCTCGACAATTCTCATTCTAACATCGGTTTTACAGTCGATCACATGGTGATTTCAGAAACCGAAGGTGAATTTCAAAACTTTACGGCTACCGTAACTTCTGACAAATCTGATTTTAATGGAGCTGAAATCACATTTACAGCTGATGTCAATTCCATAAACACAGATAACGAAAAGAGAGATGGTCACTTAAAATCAGATGACTTTTTTGGGGCTGAAAAATATCCAAAAATTACTTTTAAAGGCAAATTGGTAAAGAAAAGTAACAGTGATTACGAGCTGAAAGGTGATTTCACCATGAAAGGGGTGACCAAGAAAGTCACTTTTCCGGTAGACTATAGGGGTACAATCAAAGATCCTTATGGAATGACACGTGCCGGGTTTAAAATCAAAGGTGTTGTCAACAGAACTGACTATGGATTAAAATGGAATTCTCTTACCGAGGCTGGTGGAATGGTTGTAGGTGAAGATGTAAACATTATATGTAATGTAGAGATTATAAAAAAAGGTTAATATTGTGGTTGGGGAGCGCATCCCCAACCATAACTTTTTGATTATCATGCGTATTGAAGACGAAATAAAACAAGAGAAATTTAAGAGCGAGCGGCAGAAAGTCACCATCAACCTACTTTACACATCCAATTGGCTCATCAATAAACATAAGGAGTTTTTCAGTGATTATGAGATTACTCCACAGCAATATAACGTCTTAAGAATTCTTCGAGGTCAACACCCTCAATCTATTTCTACTTCTGCTATCAAAGACCGTATGCTTGATAAAAACTCAGATGTATCTCGCATAGTTGACCGACTTACAACCAAAGAGCTGGTAAGCAAAGCCACTTGCTCAAAAGACAGGCGTCTTGTTGACGTACTTATTTCACAAAAAGGGCTCTCATTATTAAAGACAATGGACAAAGCAGTAGACGGGCTGGACGCAAATATTAGCCTCAACGAAGAAGAGGCCAAGATGCTTAACCAACTCCTCGATAAAGTGCGTTCATAGCGCTTAAATCACCATTGCACAAATCTTCTCAACTTGATGCAACCATTGTTTGCTATCTTGCATCTATGATGTGAGAACGCACCAATGACACTGAACATTCACAGCTCAGAAGAAGATAGACTTATCTCCAAGTGTAGGAAACAAGATGGCAAGGCTCAAAAGGCTTTGTATGATAAATACGCGTCCAAAATGTTGGGTGTGTGCCATCGCTACATTAAAGATACCGATCAGGCGGAAGATGTGATGATTACAGGGTTTGTCAAGGTGTTTGAAAAAATTGATCAGTTTAAAAGCGAAGGTAGTTTTGAGGGATGGATAAGGAGAATTATGGTAAATCAATCCTTATCATTCATTAGAAAGAACAAAGGAATGTACCTGGAAGTAGATATTGAAGTGGCCGACAGAGAGCCTGATTACAAATCATTAAATGATAATCTCGAGGCTCAGGATCTTTTGACACTTATCAACAACCTTCCTACTGGATATCAGACTGTATTTAATTTATATGCCATCGAAGGTTATAGCCACAAGGAAATAGCTGAGAAATTGCAGATAAGTGAAAATACATCTAAGTCACAATTGAGCAGAGCTCGCACGCTGTTGCAAAAACAGCTCATTGAGCAAGAAGAGATGGTAAACGAAAAAATTAAAAGTTATGAGTAATAAAGAACTTGATAGCTTATTTAAAAATAAGTTAGAAAACCTGGAAAGACAGCCCTCCGCTGGCGCCTGGAATAAAATTCAGGCTCAAACTCAGCAGAAGAAATTTGGTTGGTTATGGATTAAGGTGGCTGCTGCCATCCTGTTGTTACTTGTAAGCGGGGTAGTAATCTGGAATGCATCTCAGGATACATTAGAAACAAATGAAACAATTGCATCCTCAGAAACTAAACCTGAGGATATAGCTACAGAACATCAACCCGAAGCAGAGTCACAAATAAAAAATGAAGTCAATACTATTGAAGAACCGGAAAAAGCAACTTCAATAGTAGAGAGCATACAGCAAAAAGCTCCTAAAAGCGAGCATAAGTCTAATGTCAGCACTCCTGGTGTAGAAAGCAAAACAACAGTAGCCACCAATGCATCACTCCCATCTGTCGATGAAATACTTGAGGAATCTGAAACATTAATTGCACAAAATGAAATAACAGATGCAACCAATGAAACACAAACTACATCTACAGAACAAGAGGTAAAGGGCACTACGTTGGAGTTTAATATAGAAGATTTTCAAAAAACACAGATAGCTGCAAATACTTCAAACGAGGTGAATAGTGAAGAAGGCTCAGAACCAAAGAAAGGGTTAAGCAAAGTTTTAAATCTAATGAAAGACATAAAAAGTGATGCTGGCATTGGTGATTTAAGAGAGGCCAAAAACGAAATATTCGCCCTCAACTTTAAAAGAGATAGTAATGACGATTCAAAATAAAATAACAACAACGATAACGCTTAGTTTACTGATACTGGGCAGTGTAATCTGCCAGGGACAGCAAAAAACTGATACGCTGATATTAAATGTTGGCAAGAGTAAAATACTCTTCCTCATAAATGATCATGACGACTTAAAAAGTATGCAGGCCTATGACCTCAATCAAATACTCGATCAGCTGAGTGTAAAACTTACTGGTGATTCCACATTAATCAGAACCGATGGAACTACAGTTGAAGACACAACGGTAATGGTGAATGACAATAAAATCATTGATAAAGATGTGACGCAGGAAAAGACGGATTATAAGGCATATAAGAGAAAAGCGTTTAGTACATTCCACAACATCAATTTCGACATCGGTACAAACAACTATTTGAATGATGGTAATTTTCCCGATGAAACCAATGAGTTGTACTCCGTAAAGCCTTTTGGCTCTTGGTATGTAGGTATATCCAGTACCTATAAAACTTACATTGCAGGGCCTGTTTACCTTGAGTGGGGAGCTAGCGTAAGCTGGTACAACTTCAAATTTGAAAATACTGCTACCCGACTACAAGATACACCGGATGGAGTCACATTTCTGGAAGCCACGGATCCTGACATAGCGTTTGAGAAAAGTAAACTAACTGTAGCTTATGTAAATGCATCAGTTGTACCCATGCTTGATTTTGGAAAACAAAGACACCGTGACACAAAATTTTGGAGAGACATGTGGAATAATCATGATAGTCGTGGTTTCAGAATTGGCTTTGGTGGCTATGTTGGCTACAAAATAGATAGCTACACCAAAGTGGTAATTGATAATGGTGATAACAAAAAACAACGAAACCATGACAACTTCCACCTGGAAAACTTTAGATATGGAGCTCGTGTACAGATGGGCTATAGAGGCACTGACATATTCTTTAATTACGATCTCAACGAACTCTTTGTAGAAGACAAAGGCCCGAAACTAAATGCATTTAGCTTCGGCATAATACTCTAAACTCAACTTACTAAATATCAATCTTTTAAAAATCAAAAATTGATTTAACAACACAACTATGTCCAATTTAAAACAACTCAAAATGAAAACAACACAATTAATTCTCACAACAATGGTCCTCTATGTATTTGCTACAGTTACTGTTCATGCACAGGATGAGGAAGAAAAGAAAAGTAAAAGAAACTATGGCACCCACAACTATTTCAATATAGATCTGGGTATCAACAACTTTTTGGAAGACGGTCAATCTCCAGATGAAAACAATGCAGCCTATGCTGTAAAGCCCTGGGGTTCGTGGTATGTAGCCTTAAAATCGGTAAATGAAACACATGTAGGCGGCCCATTTAATTTGCAATGGGGTGTAGATGTAAGTTGGTATAATTTTAAGTTTCAAAATGAAGCCTTGAGACTCTCAGAAGATCCTGATCAAATCGTTTTTAGTGAAGAGACAGGAGATTTTTCTCCAATCAAAAGTAAACTTACAGCAGCTTATGTAAATGTGAGTCTTGTGCCCATGCTCAAGTTTGGGGAGCACAGAAAACGTAATTATCACAGAGATTGGATCGATTTAGACTGGCATTCAACTGAGGGTTTCAGAATTGGAGCCGGTGGATATGCAGGTTATAAAATCGCCAGTTATGCCAAGTATGTCACCGAAGTGGATGGTGATAAGGACAAAGACCGCGATAAAGATGGCTTCTATCTCAATAATTTCAGATATGGAGTGAGATTACAAATGGGCTTTAGAGATGTTGATTTATTTGTCAATTATGATCTCAATGAGCTCTTTGCCGATAACAGAGGTCCTCAACTCAATGCGTTTAGTTTTGGTGTCGTTCTCTAAGAATCAAACAAACGCAACAGCCACGCAAATGCGTGGCTGTTTGTATTTTAACTCAATTTCAGAACTATTCGTACCTCAAAGAATCTACCGGATTGGATCTCGCAGCCCTGAGCGTCTGAAACGTAACTGTAACCCAGGCTATGCCCAGAGCAAAACAGCCAGCTGCTAAAAATGGCCAAATACGGATATCACCCTGATAAGCAAAATTATCAAGCCAACGGTCCATGCCGAAATATGCTACAGGAATGGCTATAACTAATGCTATTATTACCAGCACTGTAAAGCCTTTAGTCAGTAAAATCAAAATCTGCCAAATAGTAGCTCCCATCACTTTTCTAATGCCTATTTCTTTAATTCTACGCTCAGCAATAAATGATGCTAAACCAAACAAACCAAGTGCAGCAATCAATACCGCCAAACCAGAAAACCACGTCACTACGTTTGCCAATCGATCTTCACTTTCATACTGATCACTAAAGCGATTTTCTACCTCGTAAAAGTCAAAAGGAAACCCTGGTCTTAGATAATTCCACTGTTCCTTTAAATAGCTTACCACTTCTTTTTTTCTTGACTGCTCATACCTGATCACTACAGAATTAGCTCTGCCTGTAGTCACAAGAAATACAATCGGAGCTATCGATTGATGAAGAGATTCAAAATGAAAGTCTTTCACTACTCCTATTATTTGTCCTTTGCGCATGCCATATTCAAAGCGTTTTCCAACTGCCTCTTCAGCCGACTCATAACCAATACCTCTAATGGCGGCCTCGTTGAGAATAAAAACTTCGGTAGAGTCACTGGCTCTATTTATGTCAAAGTTTCTTCCTGCAGCAAATTCTATTTCTAAAGCATTGAGATAGTCGTGGTCTACATGAATATCGGCAATACGTAGGTTTAAGTTCTTCATTTCACCTCCAACTTCTGCACTTGACCCTTGGGAATCTAGCAATCTGCCAGAAGGTACTCGGCTGGCCAACGTAACACTTTTTATCCCTGGCTGCTCAGCAAATTGCTGCTTAAGTGACTCAAATCGATTGTAAACCTCATTACTTGATGGTAACACCATTACATTATCAGAGTTGAAACCAAGATTTTTTGTGCGCATGTATTCCAATTGATCCTGCACTATACCCACACTGATAATGAGTGCAATGGAAATGAAAAACTGTACTACCACAAGTGCAGAGCGTAAGTTAAACTTCTTCCCTGTTGATTTATGACCACCTTTGAGAATTGATGCTGCCTGAAATTTTGATAAGAAAAAGGCCGGATAACTCCCCGCAACAAGGCCCACGAAAAGCACACACCCGAGCATTAAAAAAAATACAAACTGATTGTTAAAGACATCTATTGACAGCTGTTTACCGATAAAATCATTAAAATAAGGTAAGACGATGTATACTATCAATGAAGCGACAATGAGTCCTAAAACAGCAAAAATAACCGACTCCATGATGAACTGCTTTATTAAACCAGACCTATAGGCTCCCATTACTTTACGTAAGCCGACTTCTTTAGCTCTTTTGGCTGATCTTGCCGTAGCTAAATTCATGAAATTGATACACGCAATAATCAATATAAAAAGGGCAATGATTGTATACACATAAACATAGGCAATGTCGCTATTTGCTTCAATTTCTGAGTCGAGATGGGAGTGCAGATGAATGTCTGTTATTGGCATTAGATTAAGCCTGTTGCGCTCGGAAGGCATTCTACCATGATGAGGCTGCATGTGTTTATCAAAGAACTCTGGAAATTTGCTTTTCAGGTCAGAAGGTTTGCTCGATTGGGCCAAAAGCACATAAGTTGCATAATTGTTACTACCCCAATTTTGCATCATACTTTCTCTGCCCAAAGCCTGCTCAATTGTGGTAAAAGAGGCTAAGAAATCCCAGGTAAAATGCGAGTTGAGGGGAACATCTTTGCTTACTCCAGTAATTTTTAAGGGAAAGGTCATACCAAAATTATTGAATTCAAGCTCCTCTCCCACTACGTCTGTTTTTTCAAAGTATTTCATCGCAGTACTTTCCGTAATCACTACTGTGCCAGGCGATGCGAGTGCTGTTTCAGGGTCACCGTGAACGAGTTCCCAGGAGAAAACTTTAAAGGCGTTGTCATCGGCCAAATAGAACCTATTCTCTTCAATACGCATATCTTCATGCACAATGAGTGGCCCATTCCCGGAACCAATTCTGACAGCCTCTTCAATTATTCCCTGATAGTCGTTTTGTAATAAAGGCCCAAATGGTGGCGCACAATGTCCCAGGTGGAGGCTGGTCTTTCCATTTTCATCAACCCATTCTCTTGATACACGGTAAATCCGATCTGATTTTTCATGATACCTGTCGTAACTCAGCTCGTCTTGTACAAAGAGTAGGATGAGTATGGTAGCCGCCATACCAATGGCAAGGCCAAATATATTTATGAAAGCATAGCTTTTTTGATTGCGAATATTGCGAAAAGCAATTTTGATATAGTTTTTGAGCATGACCTAAGTTTGTTTTGGTTAAAACAATGACAAATATTAATTGCAGAGGTTGCCTATATAGGACTCCTTTTTTAGTTCATGGTTACAAAGAATAAGGCTGTCTCAAAAGCCCAGACCATGCGTCACTCAGAGAAGTAACTTTTTTCAAACGTACAAATCCAGATGACTTGATTGAAGCCGATTCTTTCTCCCTTTGGAGGGAGTCAGAGGGAGGATTTTTAATAAACTTTCAAATACGTCATCGGTAGCGAAGCGTGGAGTCTATTTTGAGACAGCCTGATTTTAAAAACTAAATTATTGGATGTATGTGATTAATGTTTCTTGTACTTCTTAAGTTCTCTCTTCACTTCTTCCATTGCCTGTTTCACCTCTTCCTTTACTTCCTTGCTCATGTGTTTCATCTCTTCTTTGTGGTCATCCCAATTGAAATTAAGCTCCCATGAATCATCGTCTATGTCTATATCGAAATCAAAGTCATGGTCAAAATGGTGATCAAAGTCGAAATCCATTTCAGGTATTTCCATAGCAAACCCAGGTAAGTCAATATCAATTTTAGGTATATTGATGTTCATGTGATGAGCAACAGGCCCATGATGATGTGTAAAGTCTGTAAGCAGATATTTGCCATTACTGCCAACAACTTCAGCGCCCAGAATTTCAACCTCATTTTCAGTTTCAATTCTGTTGAGGTTACTATTTATTACCGTCAGGTTTACCATCTGTGCACTTTCAATTGTGAGGTATAGTACACCAGCTTCAATCTTTTCGGAAATATTATCTTTAGCTACTCCTTCGATGGTTACTCGTGGTCTTTCACTATGGCCTTTTTCGGCAATAATGGTTTTCACATCTCCCTTCACTACCATTTTAGTAAATGCATGAAGGTTTTCTAGGTGTGTGGTTTGTGCAATGGCCCCATTGAATGCTATGATTAATAGTGCCGATAGGATTAAATTTTTCATTGTTGTTGAGTTTTGGTATTACTATTTACTTAAAAATTGACTCCAGGGTTACTTTTTCCTTAGATAAATATCCCCATTGTAATTTTTAATCATAAATTCAGGGCCTCCACCATTAATATCAGCCCGCACCCAATCATCCAGATAAACCTTATAGGTACCTGATTTTTTCTCTGATTTAGTAACAGGTTCTGTTTTCTTTACGCTAATGTCAAAGCCTGAGAAAATCTCTCCTCTGTTACTCTTCATTTTCATGCTGGCTTTGAAGCTAGCCGGTAAAGTTAAATCCACATCGCCATTGTAAGTTGTAAATGCCATAGGTGTATCAGGCGTTATTTTATCAAAACTCACCTTAATCTCTCCATTGTAGGTATCAGCTACCAGCGAACCTGAAATTTTATCAGCCGTGATCTTGCCATTATAGTTATCGGCCACAATTTCACCTTCAATATTGGAGATAAAAATATAACCGTTATTATAAGTCTCTACATGTAAATCTACATTTCTTGGCACCTCAACTTTCAGGTCAACACCTTGCGACCATGAGTCGGACTCAATGTCAATGAAGTTGTTTTTTTCACTGATTTCAAGATCCATTGCGGCCCCTGAGATACGTTTTAACCCATCTTTGTTTTTATCCTTAGCTTCTTCCTGCTTGGCTCTACTGTAATACTTTACCAACACATCCTTACGATCTGTGCCCACTACATCAATCGACCCCTTTCTCAGATCAATCTTCACCTTGCCTTTAGAACCAGGATTGCTAAAGGGTACGGTGAGCTCTCCAGAATCCTGTGCCAGAGCAAACCCGCTTAGCATACATACTGCCATTACTGTTAATAAAATCTTTTTCATAATCTTCAATTGTTATTATCCTATTTATTTTGATTGTTTGACCCGTTAAGGTCGTGTTGTTATTTTAATTTTCTTTTACATATACATCACCATTGAAAGTTTCGAAGTCTAATGCGACTCCTCCACCTCTGACGGTTATGAGTGACTTAGTATCTACTTTAAATGACACCCCATTAGCATTGGTCTTCTCCTCGTTCACCACTGCAGGCATGTATTGGATATCATCGATGTTGGTAAATAAGTCTCCGTTATAGCTTTTAAAGCTTACATGCGCCTTTAGTCCTTTCGGATAATTAGCATTGATGTCTCCATTTAGGGTATAGAAATACGATTCTCCGTCACCAGACTTTGGCAAAACATCATAATTGATGTCAACATCACCATTTATAGTATAGGCATACACCTCATTGGACACATTTTGCAGATCAATAGACCCGTTGATGTTATGAGCTCCAAGTTTAGCGCCTACACCTTTTATTGTGATATCACCATCATTCACCGTAGACAAGTATACATTTAGGTTTCTGGGGACTTTCAATGTAAAATCGAAAGAATAATCGTATTGCTCGCGGCAGTCATTCTCACAATCATCCCAATTGTATCCCCAACCAGTTTTTCTTTTCTGATACCTGGGGCTCTTGTTTTCAAACCTGTTGCAAGGGTTTTTGATGTAGACCAAAATAGTATCCACGCGATCTATCATTCCAATAGATAGTTCTTTCAAGGCTTTTTCCAAACGCGCATCTGTTTTAGCCATGATAGTACGCTTTGCCTCAAGTATCACCTTGTCTCCATCATAGCCTTCAGCTTTTACATGACCGCTAATGTTGGCCAGGTATAATACATTATTTGCACTCGGCTGTTCAAATACAATCTCCTTATTGATTGTTGTTGTTTGTTGCTGAGCAGACACCAGTACACAAATGCTAAGAGCCATACTCATTATTATTATCCGTTTCATTGTGTTGTTGTTTTTGACCTTCAAATTATTTAGATAAGTACTTTTATACTTTCTTTGATTCTTTCCTTCACCTCATAGGGTGTTGTTTCATTATTAAGTAGCGATTCAAGTTCTTCCACTGATCTTTTTTCCTGGAGGGCCACCATCAGTTCTGCTAAAGCAACTTGTACAAGAGGCGAATCTTGCTTAGAAATAGATCTGATTAAGCCCTGTCTTACGCTGGCATTACCAGCATAGGGGTAAAGTGCTTCAATAGTGGCTAACCGTACATTTACGTTCTCATCATTATTGAGCGTTTTCAATAATGCCGTAGTTACTTTACCGCTTGCATCCGGTAATTCGCTGGTTAGGTTTACAGCTTTTAAACGATCACTGGTAGATTCCTTCTCCAACAGATTTAACATCATCATTTCTTTCATTTGAGTTACCTCCGCTGAAAGTTCCTTTATTTCAGAAGTACCGTTACCGTTTTTCGAAAGAGCAAACCCACCTGCAAGACCTGCAAGCAATATTACAATAGAGTATGCCCACTGAAAGCCCGGCTGCACCTGCCAGCTTGACTTAAACCAATCAGCAAATGAGAATCGTGACCTGGCTTCTACCTTTTGGTGTAGTGAGTCATAAAACTTGTAGGTCATTTCTTCGCTTGGCTCTGGAGTTCTCATTGACATAAACTTGTCATAAGTTGTAGCAAGACCTTCCAGATCATTAATATCCACCAATCCCTCTTCAAGGTATTGTTCAATTTTGCTTTCATCATCAGATGTAGCCTTCCCCGCATTAAATCTATCTACCAATTGTTTTATCTCTTTATCCATGATTACTTTCATTTAACTCTTAAACTCGAGATTGAATTAATCCATATTCCTCTTTAAGCGCTTGTAAAGCTCTAAACACCTTTACTTTTACGGCACCTTCGCTACACGACAGCACCTCTCCTATTTGCTTATATTTCATTCCTTCAAGTTTGCTCATCGTTAACACTTCCCGCTTTTCCTGGTCTAGCTTTCTCATCGCTGCCTGAAGCATGAGCATGTCTTCATTATGCATCATGTCTTCATCTCTATTGCTGGCATTATCACTAAGTCGATCGCTCCAACTTTCCACATCATCAGTATCTTTCATCTTATGCTTTCTGAAGTGATCATGACTTACATTTCTCGCAATGTGAAACATCCAAACCTTAAACTCACCGTCTCCTTTAAAACCATTTCTGTATTTCAAAATCCGCATGAACGTATTTTGCACCAGGTCTTCGCTCAGAGCTGCATCGTGATTGATGTTATAGAAAAACCCAAACAGGATCTTCTTGTACCGTTCAAAAAGCAACCCGAGTTTATCAAGGTCACCATTTTTTACTTTTACCATTAAAGCATTATCAGATATAGACTCCAAGCAGGTTTTGTTTAATCGTTCTTCTTGTCTTCAAACAGGCAAACTGAGGTAATAATAAATGGTTACAGAAAAATTTATAATTTCTCTGAAGATGTGTTTTTTAAGGCCGTTTGACTATTAAATATACTTATACTTGCATCAATATGGCAAGAGACAGAGAATATGACGTGATAATCATTGGAGGAGGTCAGAGTGGTTTGGCCTGTGGTTATTTTCTGAGAAGAACCAACCTAAATTATATAATACTCGATGAACAGTCCGATCCGGGAGGTGCATGGAATCATACCTGGGATTCCCTTAAGCTATTTTCTCCTGCTGAACACAGCTCACTACCCGGCTGGCTTATGCCCAAAGCGAAAGAAGAGTACCCCGGAAAAACACATGTGCAGCGCTATCTTACTGACTATGAGGAAAAATATAAGCTCAATGTAAAGAGACCAATAGCTGTAGACAGCGTAAAAAAAGTAGCAGGTCAGTTTGAATTAATGACCTCCGATGGATTGTTTAAAAGTAAGGCCATAATAAGTGCCACAGGTACCTGGAAAAAGCAGTACATTCCGGATTATAACAAAATAGAGCAGTATAGTGGCCAACAAATCCACTCGGCACACTACAAAAACTCTGATCAAATTGAAGGAGAAAACGTATTGATCGTTGGAGGAGGCAACTCCGGTGCTCAAATACTGGCCGATTTATATCAACAATTCAATACCACATGGGTAACGCTGAAGGAGCCAAAATTTTTACCCGATGAAGTGGATGGACGCTATTTGTTTGAATTTGCCACCAAACAGTATAAAGCTCGTCTAGCTGGAGAAAAAATAGAGCCCGTGGGTACTTTAGGCGATGTGGTGATGGTGGAAAGCGTAAAAAAGGCACGAGATAACGGAGCCCTTCAATCGAGAAGACCGTTCCAGTCATTCTACGAACAGGGGGTAGTATGGTCTGATGGTACTCAGGAGCGTTTTGATACTGTAATTTGGTGTACAGGTTTTAAATCCTCACTCGATCACCTGGCTGATTTCAAAAATGCCCAGGGTAACATCTCAACGCAGCAGACCCAAGCAAAAGATACTGAAGGTTTATGGCTTGTAGGCTATGGCAACTGGACTGGCTATGCTTCTGCGACTCTCATTGGGGTGGGTCGTACAGCCAGGCAAACTGTGAAGGAAATTGAAGATTATATAGGGGGGTAGTAGTTAATAGTTATTTGTTATTAGTAATTGGTTATTTTACTAGGTAGGCCATAGGTGCTTTGGACCTTGATAAAATAGCGTTAAAAAATTTGGATGGAACACTATAAAAATTCAAAATTGTTTGAGGAACAGCAGTTACGAGTTTTTTTGAATTTAGGGTTTCACTCAAATTTTAGTTGATTTTATCATAGTCTTGACTTTTTTTGTTTCGTTTTTTGTGTCAAGACAAAAAATGAAAATATTACGGAAAACAGATGATATAACAATGAGGATAGCCTTAGCTAAACCGAAACTACTCCTTCCACTTAATATTACACCCCTGACTTGGAATTTGATTTTCTGTTATAGGATTGCCTTGTAGCAAGTCATCTAAAGCTTCTCGTAAATCTTTTCCTGTCAAATCTTTTTCATTCCCGGGTCTCGAGTCATCTAACTGACCGCGATACACTAATAATAAGTCCTTGTCGAAAATATAAAAATCAGGGGTACATGCCGCATCATAGGTTCTTGCCACCGTCTGCGTTTCGTCATAAAGGTATGGAAACGGATAGCCCCACTTTTTAGCTTCCTCTTTCATAAGCTCCGGAGAGTCTTCGGGGTAATTTTCAACGTCATTAGAGCTTATGGCAACAAAATTTACTCCTTCAGGAATATAATCTTCAGCAACTTTTACCAACTCTGGTTGCACATGTTTTACATACGGACAATGATTACAGATAAACATAATCACCGTTGCCTTATCTCCTTTTACATCTTCCAGACTCATATTACGCTCGGTAATTGCATCTGGCAATTGAAAAGCAGGAGCCTCTGTCTGCAAAGGCAACATATTTGAAGGTGTTAATGCCATAGTAAATTTCTTTTAGCTCAAAGCTAATAAACTCATGACAGCGTAGAAAAGTTTAAATACTTCTCTTCAAAGACATGTAGTCAATAAAATAAGTTAGTCGAAAGCTGAGGTTATTGTTATGCGGCTCTTCCACTACTTGCTTGAAATTATCACTGAAATTTGGTGTTGTATCATCCGTTTGAAACAATGAAGCATTTCTCCAGGCTACAGTAAAGAAGCTACCCGGTGCTACCTGCCAGCTAAAATTAAAATCCACATTAAATGCGTTGAAATTAATGTCATGTTCATTCACTTCATCATTCGACCCGTTGTAATCATTGTCCGTCAGGCTACCATCATCATTCAAATAATAAAATTCGTTGTAATCCACCGTACTCCAGAAGTGCCTCACGCGCATATTCATGGCTATTTTATTGGTAAATGTGTAATTGAGACCGATGTTATTTTCCATGTTTCTAATATCACGAGAGCCAAATAGCACCGCATCAACATCTAAACCTTCCTGCGCTCGTTGCTCATCATCAATACTCACATAGCCAATGTCTTTTAGGCTTTCACTACCACTTACGTTATAAGAAAATGAGAGCTTATCATTTACCCTTAGCCTTGAAAAGGCACCTAAATAATAATCTTCTTGCGACCAATCTGGCCTGAACCATCTACCTCCCCAGACATTAAAGAATACTGGCTTTCGACTGTCGGTATACATACTTAAATTATAATTCCAGGCCCACGGCTGTTTAAATGGCAAGTCATTTCGTGACTCAAAAAAGTCATTATCTCCTTCAGGTATAAAATTCAGGCCATAATTTACTCCCCAGAAATTAGTAAACTGTGCGTTACCTCTATACCCTGTATTATAGCTGATAAACTCGTTTGGCTCAAACAGTGAATTATGATTAAAATAAACTGATTGAGAATATCTGTTAAATATGCCCTCCGGCTGAAAAACATTATAACTCAAATTAGCAGAATGACTCACCTCATTGGCGGACCTGATAAAGCCCATATCATTGATTCTGTAGTTGTCACTTTCGACATTTCTGCTCACTCGATATTGCCAGGTGCCACTCACTTTTGAGAAAGAAAATGCGTAACGATGACCAATATCGGTGGCATCTTTGCCGTTTTCATCTTTTTCAAAAATTGAGCTTACGGCTATTCTGCCTCCAAAACGATACGTGTTGGTTCTATCAAAGATTGCGGCATCAACTGATGAAACATTGGCATCTCTTCCTCCATCCGATCGTATCACACTCGTATTGATAAAGCCAATCGTGGAGTTATTTTTTAAGTTTTGATCTACCACCAATACGTTATAGTTCGTCAAAGGGTCATAGATGATATCTTCACGGTTATAGGCTGCGTATACACTATCACCCACCTCGGCATCGTAAACTTTACCTTGCGTTAAGTCAGGCACATCTACCTCGGCATAGGTTCTTCTGGTCAGGCCATTAAAAAACCCAATTCCTGTCCCCTTTTTCGTCCTTCCAGACAATTTTGTTGCATTAATTAACGGTGCATTACCAGGTGTACTTATTACGTCACTACCCTCTGGCGATTCAAAAACCAACCCTTTAGACTGGCCCACTCTACGAGAGTAGAATAAACCTCCTCGATTAAATATGTCTGTGTTTTCAGTAAAAAACGGTCTGTTTTCACTAAACCTAACTTCAAAAGGAGAAAGATTAAGTATTTGATCATCTGACCTAACCTGGCTAAAGTCAGGTATTAGACTCACATCCAGTGTAAAACTTTCATTGATACCATACTTTACGTCCATTCCTCCACTTACAGAGGCCTTACCTTCTGCAGCTTCACCACTATGATCAAATAAAGCAGTCACATAAGGAGAAAAGGAAAGTCTTAATGGAGGCTCAATATTTTTTAAACCAGTAAGCTGACCAGACTGGTTGACTAATCCGCGAACCGCATTATCTACAGGGTTCCAAAACGTTTTCATTCTGTGCCGCTGTACTTTTCTAAAGAAGTTTAAGCCCCACTCCTGTTTGTCTTGTTTGGCAAATCTTAGTGCGTAATAAGGAATCTCGATTTCCACATTCCAGCCTTCTTCATCATATGAGTGGGCACTATTCCATACGGCATCCCAATTCCTGTCGCGATTATCTCCAGCGTAATAGACGTCAGTCTGCACTCCGGCAGATGACACCTTAAACACAAAAGCATTTTGGTTATTGTCGTATGTGTCGAACAGTACCCCAAACTCATCTGCATTCCTGCCATCATCATCTCTGGCTCCTAATTCCCTGGGGATGTCATCTGGATTTGGATCATATAGCTTTGCAGCAATATAAATTCCCTTATCCGTATAAATCATGTCCACAGCAGTGATAAATCCGGAAGGGCGACCGTTTACTGGCTCAAATTCAATAAACTCATATTTCTGTTGCAAATCCCATGCTGCATCATCTAATATGCCATCAATTACCGGGGCTGTTTGACTTTTTCGGGCCGAAAATGACTTTTCCTGACCTAAACCAATGTGAGTTGAAAAAATAAATAGGGACAGCATCCCTATAGTTCTGATAAATTTCATGCGCTGTTAATGACTCGCACAGTATTACATACTGTTTTGCTCGGTACTAATTAATCCTAAATTTGCTTCCTGTAAACCTAATTAAGCGATGCAAACTTAAATGCAAGCTTATTACTACACAACCAACAACGACATCGGAGGCGATAGAGTTTTATAAATGGTATTTTTTTATGAAAATTGGGCTTCTCTCAGATACACATAACCACCTTGACGCTAAGGTATTTAAGCACTTTGACGATTGTGATGAAATATGGCACGCTGGCGACATCGGTACACTCGCCCTACTAGATGAGTTGCAAAACTTCAAAAAGACCAGGGCTGTATATGGAAATATTGATGGTGACAAGATAAGAGCCGTGTGTCCTGAAGATCTTTGGTTTTCTGTTGCCGGTATCAATGTGTGGATCACACACATCGGGGGTTACCCACCTAAATACAACAAGCGCTCAAAAGAGATCTTAAAAACCAGGCAACCTGATCTCATGATTTGTGGACACTCCCATATTTTAAAAATCATGAGAGATCCGGCCATCAATAATATGCTCTATATCAATCCCGGTGCCGCTGGAATACATGGCTTCCACAGGGTAAAAACACTTGTGAAATTTGAAATCCTTAAAGCAAGCATATCTAATATGCAAGTGATCGAATTAGGCCAAAGGGCTCACGGGTAGAGAAAAGGACAATAAAAAACCCTGATCTAAAAGACCAGGGTTTTGATATATTATCGTGTAAGACTTATTTGTCGTCTTTTTTCTCAGTTTTCTTTGCAGCTGCTTTCTTAGTAGTCTTTTTCTCTGCTTTAGGAGCCTCCTCCTTTTTAGGGGCTGCTTTTTTAGCAGGTGCTTTCTTAGCTGCAGGCTTCTTCTCTTCTTTAGCAGGAGCCTCTGCCTTTTTCTCTTCTTTCTTTTCAGCTTTTTTAGGAGCCTTCTTGAATTCTTCTTTTATCTCTTCAACATCTACAGACTTGATAACAGGTTTGCTATTGAGTCTCTGGATATCTTCCTGTCTAACTCTTGCTACTGTTCTATTTCTGCGTGCTTTTCTTTTAAGTCTAGTTACTGCCATTGTTGTATTTGTTTTATAAAAACAGGCTGCAAAGATAAATGATTATTTTTAAAATATGAAAACACCTTGAGAAATATAATGACTATATCTGCAATTCTTTGAACAGAATCTTTTCAGGGCTTTTTCGTAGATTTGCGGCCATGAGTCAGAAACCTAGTTTACCTAAAGGAACAAGAGATTTTGGGCCATCACAAATGGCCAAAAGAAACTATATATTAAACACCATTAGAAGTGTTTTTGAGACTTATGGCTTTATGCCCATTGAAACTCCTGCCATGGAAAACCTGAGTACTCTTACAGGTAAATATGGCGATGAGGGTGATCAGTTATTGTTTAAAGTGCTCAATTCCGGAGATTTTCTTTCTAAAGTTGACCAACCGGTGACTGAAGATTTCAAAACTCTTTTGCCAAAAATTGCTGAAAAAGGACTCAAATACGATTTAACCGTACCATTTGCAAGGTACGTTGTCATGAATCGCCATGAATTGGCATTGCCTTTCAAAAGGTATCAAATACAACCTGTTTGGAGAGCTGATCGGCCTCAAAAAGGGAGGTACAGAGAATTCTTCCAATGTGATGCAGATGTAATCGGCACAGACTCTTTGGTGTGTGAAGCAGAGATCATCATGATGATGAATACTACGCTTGCTAAATTGAAGATCGATGATTACACCATTAAAATCAATAATCGCAAAATACTGACTGGTATTACAGAAGCTATAGGTGCTCCAGGTAAAGAAAGTGATTTTTGCGTGGCCATCGATAAGTTAGATAAAATAGGCCTGGATAAAGTGTTAGAAGAACTCAGCGAAAGAGGCTTGACTCAGGAGGCTATCAATAAAGTGATTCCTATTTTAAAACTTGAAGGAGATTTTAGCACGAAAATAAAAACGCTAAAAGACACCCTTAAGGGTAGTGAAATTGGCATTAAAGGCATCGAAGAGCTTGAAGAAACTATTTCAACGGTTGAAATCATGGATGGCGATCTCAACAAAGTTGATTTCGATATAACACTAGCCAGGGGCTTGTCATACTACACAGGTGCTATTTTTGAAATTCAAATCAACAATGTAAAAATTGGCAGCGTGAGTGGTGGTGGCCGTTACGATGATCTTACCGGAGTTTTTGGCATGCCAGATATGTCAGGTGTTGGCTTTTCGTTTGGCGTAGATCGCCTGTATGATGTTATGGAAGAGTTAGATCTTTTCCCTGCATCATCTTTAACCAGTACCCATGTGCTCATCATACATTTTGATGAAGCTTCAAAAAACTACGGTCTCGGAGTAGCATCTGCTCTGAGAAAATCAGAAATTAAATCAGAGATTTACCCTGATCAGGCGAAAATCAAAAAACAATTTGCCTATGCAGACAAGAAAAACATTCCTTACACCATTATAATAGGTTCCGAAGAAATGGCTTCAAACCAGCTTACCTTAAGAAATATGGTGTCTGGCGAGGAGGATAAGTTAGAAATAGATCAAATCATCAAAAAGCTCAACAACTGAATGCATCAAATTCATCAAATCTCTCAAGAAACCCTTACACTCGAGTCGATCTGTGAAATCGTAAACAAGCAGCATAAACTTCAATTATCACCTGAAGCTGAAGCTTTGATTAACAAATGCCGCATTTACCTCGACAATAAAATAAAAAATGCTGATACACCCATCTATGGTGTAAATACAGGATTTGGGTCATTGTATGACAAAAACATTTCTAAAGAAGACCTTAACAAGCTTCAGGAAAACCTGGTAAAATCTCATGCCTGTGGAACAGGTGATGAAGTACCAAAAGAAATTGTAAAGCTGATGTTGCTTTTGAAGATCCAGTCACTGTCTTTCGGCCACTCAGGGGTGCAACTTGCAACAGTTAATAGATTAATAGATTTTTACAATCATGATGTATGCCCGGTGGTATATGAAATGGGTTCATTGGGAGCCTCAGGAGATCTGGCACCTTTAGCTCACCTATCACTGCCATTATTAGGGTTAGGTGAGGTAGACTATAACGGAAAAAGGATTTCTGGTGCCGAACTTAATGACATCATGAAATGGGAGCCCATACAATTTAGAGCTAAAGAAGGACTGGCACTACTCAATGGTACGCAGCTTATGGGTGCCTATGGGGTTTACTCTCTCATCCAGGCCGAGCGAATGCTTGATCTATCAAATATAATTGGAGCGCTTTCCATTGACGGGTTTGATGGAAGAATCGAAGCCT
Source organism: Fulvivirga sp. (assembly GCA_039970995.1). Lineage (GTDB taxonomy): Bacteria > Bacteroidota > Bacteroidia > Cytophagales > Cyclobacteriaceae > Fulvivirga. The sequence goes on along the minus strand of JBDVKW010000002.1, from coordinate 357,023 downwards.
TTAGTGAAAGTGTGCATAGAATCAGGCCACAGCGTGGTCAGGTTATGGTTGCTAAGAAAATCAGAGAACTGCTGGAAGGAAGCGAGATCATCAATCAGCCAAAAAAGCACGTTCAGGATCCTTACTCTTTTAGATGTATCCCACAGGTACATGGGGCAAGTGCTGACGCTATTTACTATGTAAAAGACATTTTTCATACGGAGATCAACTGTGTAACAGACAATCCCAACGTATTTCCTGATGAAGATCAGATTATCTCAGCTGGTAATTTTCATGGGCAACCGCTGGCCTTACCGTTAGACTTCCTATGCATTGCACTTGCTGAGTTGGGCAATATTTCTGAGCGAAGGACCTATCAATTAATTTCCGGATCTCGCGAACTGCCCAATTACCTTGTGGCAAATCCTGGTATTAACTCAGGCCTGATGATACCTCAATACACAGCGGCTTCTTTGGTAAGCCAAAACAAACAATATTGCTCCCCGGCTTCTGTGGATAGCATCGTTTCTTCTAACGGTCAGGAAGACCATGTGAGTATGGGTGCCAATGCAGCTACCAAAACCCTCAAGGTGGTTAATAACTTATATCGTATATTGGCCATTGAGATGATTACGGCTGCACAGGCATTGGATTTTAGAAAACCATTGCACACCTCTGACTTTTTGGAAGATTTCCATAACAATTTCAGAGAGCATGTACCGTTTATCGAAGATGATCGTGTACTACACGATGATATCGTAAAAGCAGAAGCATTTTTAAAGGAAGTGAAACTATAGTGAAATCGCTGGTAAAAATTGGATTGTTACTATTAGGTTTAGCGCTTGCTACACCCGGGTTAGCTCAATATACCAGCGTTAGAGGTTTCTTTGATGTAAATGAAATCAATGGTTGCACAGGGCTCAATGTAGCCGTTTCGATTAATCCCAGTGCCCCTTTCCCGTGCTATGACGGCAACAACAGTTGCACAACATTTTGGGGAGATGGCAATCAAACTCAGACCTCCACTCCCCCTTCACATACTTATAACGATTTTGGCGAGTTTTGGCTTAAAGTAAGCTTTCAAAATGATTTTGGATCTGATTCAATCAGAATAACGATCAATGAGAGTATTCCACCAGATTTTATTTTATATGCCTGCTCAGGGCGCAATGTTGCTGTTGACATTACTGACACAGACTATGACAATTACGTAATAAATGACGGCATCTCTGAGACAACTGTACCGCAAGGAGCACCTGACTTTGTGATAGACTACTCATCATTCCCAGTTGGAAGCACACAAACGGTATCGGTAAGGGGCCTTGATAACAATGCAGCTGACAATTGCCCGGACATTTCAGATAACATCAATATCCTTAATGCACTTCCTGCAGGTGCAATAGATGCTTTAGAAGTTGTCTCCAATAACAGTGTTATGTTAAATTATAGCCTGGCCAATAGTGTACTGTATGAGTTACAGGTAGCCGCAAATGGAAGTAGCAATTTTTCTCCTATTAAAACATTAACCCCTGACATCACGAGTGATACCATTGCAGGACTAGATCTTGCGAATAACTATTTCTGTTTTAGAGTTGCTACAATTAATGCCTGTGTAGGTAGCATTGATAATTTATCAACTGAAGTATGTACCATCTCAAGCAATCTGGAAACCTTAGATGATTTCAACCAACTGACATGGAGTACATCCAATCCGGATATTGATTTTGATATACTACGAGATGATCGTACCAGTCCATTGGTAACGGTACCTGCGATAAGAAGAGAATATGATGACGCTAACATTTTGTGCCAAACTGAGTATTGTTACACTATTGTAGGCAATTATAATAACGGTGCCACCAGCACTTCACTCCCTGTTTGCGGCACATCTTTCAGCACTAATCCGCCCGATTCTATACAAAATATCTCTACACAGATAGTTGATGAATCAATTACCTTAATCTGGGAAGCACCAAACACAGCTAACCAATTGACTTACTCCATATATGAAAGAAATGGAGGTTTAAGGTTTATCGGCACTTCTGACACCACAAACTACACGATAAACAATGTAAATGTTAATACTCGACATTGCTACGAGATACAAAGTGAAGACCAGTGCGGAAATCGTACTACAGCAAGCATAGTTGGGTGCACAATTTTACTTTCTGGCAGCATTGATAAGCAGGACAATGTCACCATCACATGGCAGCAACCATCGGGTTGGCTCAATGGCATCGATAGGTACACGATTAATAAAGCCTACAACAATGGTTCTGCCGGTAACATTGTTTCCAACGACACGACTTTCTCAGAAACTGATAACTCCAACAACCAGGTCATTTTTTACACTATAGTGGCTACGCCAAACGACAATCTCGCCAATAGTATTTCAAATACCATAGAACTGATAAAGCCCAATAACATCTACTTTCCCAATGCATTCACACCGGATGGTGATGGAAGAAATGAAACCTTTAAAATCAACGGCCGCTTTATTACAAGTTTCGACCTAAAGATTTTTAACCGCTGGGGTCAATTAGTTTATTTTACAACCAACCTGGAAGATAGCTGGGATGGTACAAATGACGGTAAAGATCTGGATCAGGGCACCTATGCTTTTCGTGCGAGTATAATAGACCAGGCAGGTAGACAAATAGAAAAAGACGGCACCATCACCCTTTTGCGTAAATAATTAAACGATTTCTAAATGGTGTCCGAGTAAACTGATCTTTAATGAAATCTACTATAAAATACCCCTAAATCCCCTAAAGGGGACTTTCAATCACCCCTTCAGGGGCAGGGGGTGTTTTGTAAAAAATTCTAACCTTCCATTGTTTTCATTTGAAGATCAGTTTTTGAAATATAAAAAATCAGTCGGTTGACAGTAATTTATCACCCAAAATTTTGATATTGGTTCAATCCAAGTCATTTTTGCCACCCGATAATTTAAACGCTCACCGTTTACTACCGTTTTATACTATACAAGACAAAACCCAATTAAGACATGTTTGACATGATGAAGATGATGGGCAAGATGAAGGAAGTGCAAGCCAAAGTGAAGGAAGCACAAGCGAATCTTGTCAATATTAAAACAACTGCCGAATCAGGTGGTGGCATGGTAAAAGCAACCGTTAACGGAAAGAAAGAACTCATTACACTGGAAGTTGATAATGACCTGATCAAACCCGATGACAAAGAGATGCTTCAGGATTTGATCGTAGCCGCGGTAAACAAAGCTACACAAGAAGCCGAAGTACTAGCAAAAGAGGAGATGAAAAAAAGTACTGAGGGAATGCTTCCAAACATCCCCGGAATGGATCTTGGCGGCCTGTTTTAAATGAATCGCGTAGCAGTTGTTATTTTAAACTACAATGGAAGGAAATTTCTGGAGAAATTTCTGCCCGGAGTAATAAGCCATAGCGAAGGGTGTCGCATTATTGTAGCCGACAATTGCTCTACCGATGATTCCATAACATATATCGAAAACCACCACCCTGCTGTCGAAGTAATTAAAAACAGCACAAATAACGGGTACAGTGCTGGATACAATGAAGCGCTGGGCAAAATTACAGATGTTGAGTATTTCGTATTACTCAACTCAGATGTTGAGGTAACTCAGGGCTGGATCAAACCTATTATAGAAATGATGGATGAAAACCAGTCCATTGCAGCAGCACAACCAAAAATTCTAGATTACAAAAAAAGGACGCACTTCGAGTATGCGGGAGCGGCCGGTGGTCATATTGATGTATTGGGATACCCGTTTTGCCGCGGGCGACTGTTTTTACATCTGGAAGAAGATAACGGTCAATATAATGATCAGCAACAAATATTTTGGGCTACAGGTGCTTGCCTTTTTGTAAGAGCAAGCTGTTTTCATGAAGTCGGTGGTTTTGATGAAGACTTCTTTGCGCATATGGAGGAAATCGATTTGTGCTGGCGGTTAAACAATGCCGGGTACCAGATTTACTACAATGGACAAAGTTCCGTGTTTCATGTAGGAGGAGGCACACTGGATAAGTCCAACCCTATGAAGACCTACTTAAATTTCAGAAATGGACTTTCTCTGCTGTATAAAAACTATACCACCAGTGAGCTTTGGATCAAATTGCCTATTCGCATAGTATTGGATATCATCGCTTCCATCAAATTTATGCTTTTCGATTCAGTAAAAGATGGGATTGCAGTTATGAAGGCACATCGTGATTTTATTGGGGAGTTTAAAAACAACTACAGGAAAAGACAAATCACAAAACGCCAGAAGAAGCTAAAGAAGCTCTCTATCATCTATCAGAAATCCATTGTTTTAGAGTACTTTATAAAAGGTAGAAAGAGGTTTGATCAACTGGGTAAAGGTTGATATTATTTAATAATACCAAACTGAATTATTTCGTCTTCTCAAGTGCTTTCTTAAGTTCATTACAAACGCCATTGCGAGATACACAATAATTGGAGATCCGAAGGTTAAAAATGAGGCATATATAAAGAACAATCTGATGCTGGAAGTAGCCAGCCCAAGCTTCTCACCTAACCTTGTGCACACTCCAAACGCATGCTTTTCAAAGAAGTGTTGGAGTTTTTTCATAATCGCTTAATTTTCTAAAAAAAACGGCCTTTTCACAAACAAATTGTGCAGTTAAACCTTAATATCATAAGGCTTATCGATAAATATGTGCCTTTACAAATATAATAAGCATATTATCAAAAGTCACTTAGTTAATTCTGATTTTTTTTAACTATTATTGCATTACTAATTAGATAACGATATTTTTGACAACAATCAACCAAGACATTAAAAACAAAAACCAATGAGAAAATTATTCTACGTTATAATTATGTTTGGTGTCCTTACCCTATCGGGTTGTGCGCTTAATCAGATGGTTAAAATGGCGGAGGACCAAAATCTCACCGTCACTCCTAACCCACTGGAGCTGCATGCAGACACCGTTGCATTTGAAATGTCGGCAAACCTACCTGCAAAAATGCTTAAAAAAGGTAAGGTTTATACGATCAACACATTTTACAAATATGGTGACAGTGAAATAGCACTGGATCCTATTCAATTTAAAGCTGAAGATTACCCTAATGCTGACACTCAGCAGCCGCAACAAACGCAGCAGTTTGCATTCGCATATACTCCTGCAATGAAAAATGGTATGCTTCAAATTCAAGGCGTTGCTTTAGATCCTAAAAATGGCAAGTCTAAAGAAACTCCAAGAATGGATGTTGCTCCAGGTGTAATCACTACTTCTGAGCTTGTTCAGGCGGTTTATCAGCCAGTTTATGCTGATCACGGTTACAACAACCAGGAAGAATTAGTGCCTGTTAAAGTTAACATGTACTTCGATCAGGGAAGATCTGTATTGAAGTACTCTGAAAGAAGAAGTGACAGAGGTCAAAAGCTTGATGCTTTTATCGCTGCTAAGAACGTTACAAGAACAGTAACTATCACTGGTACTCACTCTCCTGAAGGTGCTGAGAGAATCAACAGCAGATTGGCAAAAGACAGAGCTGAAGCTATTCAGGCTTTCTACAAAAAGCAAATGAACAAATATGACTATGCTGGAAAAGCAGACTCTATCAAGTTCATTACTAAAGATGTTGTAGAAGACTGGTCAGTATTCAAAGATTCACTAGCAGTTTACGAAGGTATTTCTTCTGAAGAGAAGTCAGCTTACCTTGATATCGTAAACGGACCTGGTTCGTACGAAGAGAAAGAAGACAAATTGCACCAGCTTCCTACATACAAAAAAGTATTCAGAGAGCTTTATCCTAAGTTAAGGGTGGCAAAAACTTCAATTCTTAAAGTAAAAGAAAAGAAATCTGATGCGGAGATTGCTGTATTAGCTAAGCAAATCGCTGAAGGTAAAGCAAGTGCTGACACATTATCTGAAGAAGAATTAATGTACGGAGCAACGCTTACTCCTTCTTTAAAAGAGAAAGAAGCTATTTACATGGCTGCTACTAAAAAATCAGGTAGCTGGAACGCACACAACAACTTAGGTGCAGTATATGTAGCTATGGCTATCGAAGGCAACAGCGGAGCGGCTGAAAAAGCTAAGTCTCAATTAGAGATTGCAGCAAACAAAAATGTGAATGCTCAGGTACACGCTAACTTAGCTTCTGTAGCACTTATGGAAGGTAATGCGCGTAAAGCTCACGATCACTTGACTAAGGCTTCTGGTCTTTCAGGAGATCAGGCTCAGGGAGTAAACGGTGTGAAAGGTGCTGTTGAGATCATGTTAGCTGATTATGGATCGGCTGTAAGGTCTACTTCAAGTGCATCTGACAACGCTACAAACCTTTTCAACAAAGGATTGGCTCAGATCTTAAACAAAGATTACCAAAACGCTATGACTTCATTCCAGGATGCTATCGAGAAAGATGGTGACATGGCTGTAGCTTACTATGGTGCTGCTATCGCTAGCGCCAGATTAGGAAATAACGATGATGTAATTTCTAATCTTGAAGAAGCTGTTGCTAAAAACCCTGAATTGAAAGCTAAAGCCCTTGAGGATTTAGAGTTTGCTTCTATGTCAACTAACGAAGCTTTCAGAAACGCTCTGAAATAAGCTTTGACAAAATAAATTTCAAAAGACCTGACTTCAGCAGAAGTCAGGTCTTTTTTTTGTTTCAGGCAGTTTGGCTATTTAAGCGACATATAAATTTTGACGTTAAAGTATCGAATGCTATTTTTACGCTCCAATTTTAAACCATAGACAATGAGAGAAATTCAATTCAGACAGGCCCTTGGAGAAGCAATGAGTGAAGAAATGAGAAGAGACGAAAAAGTCTTTCTTATGGGCGAAGAGGTTGCTGAGTATAACGGTGCTTACAAAGTAAGTCAGGGGATGTTAGATGAATTTGGTCCTGATCGTGTGATTGACACTCCTATTGCTGAGCTTGGCTTTGCAGGTGTCGGTGTGGGCGCTGCCATGAATGGCATCAGACCGATAATTGAATTTATGACATTTAACTTTTCTCTTGTTGCTATAGATCAGGTAATAAACAGTGCTGCCAAAATGATGTCAATGTCTGGTGGGCAGTTTAACATTCCTATGGTTTTCAGAGGCCCAACAGGTAACGCAGGTATGTTGAGTTCACAGCACTCTCAAAACTTCGAAAGCTGGTATGCAAATACCCCTGGTTTAAAAGTGGTGGTACCTTGTAACCCATATGATGCCAAAGGCCTTTTAAAGTCATCTATCAGAGACAACGACCCTGTAATATTTATGGAGTCTGAATTGATGTATGGCGATAAAGGTGAAGTGCCTGAAAGCGAGTACCTCATTCCTATAGGTCAAGCGGATATTAAGAGAGAAGGATCGGATGTTACTGTGGTATCATTCGGCAAGTTGATGAAAGTCGCTCTTGAAGCTGCTGAAGAAGCTGCTAAAGACAATATCTCCGTGGAGGTAATAGACTTACGTACGGTAAGACCGATCGACTATGCTACTGTGGTTGAATCAGTAAAGAAAACAAACAGATTAGTGATTGTAGAAGAAGCATGGCCATTGGCAGCTATCAGCTCAGAAATCACTTACCACATACAGAAGCACGCATTTGATTACTTAGATGCACCTATTCACAGAATCAACAGTATGGATGTGCCATTACCATATGCACCTACATTGATCGATGCGATACTACCTAATACGAAACGTACGCTACAGGCCATCAAAGATGTGATGTACAGATAAGAAGCGTATTTAAGCTAATATACTAAGAATCCCATAATTGAGTTTGTGGGATTTTTTTGTGTTTAATGTTTTACTATTTACTTACCAAATGGGTTGAGTGCAGCCAAACCTCGCTTGCCTCCACCCATTTTATTCATGGTCTTCATCAGCTTCTTCATGTCCTGGAATTGCTTCAAAAGATTGTTCACCTCTTGTACGGAAGTACCACTACCTGCTGCTATTCGTTTTCTTCTGCTTCCATTCATTACATCCGGTTGCTCACGCTCCTCGGTGGTCATTGATTTGATGATAGCTTCGATAGGCTTAAATGAGTCGTCATCAATATCAATGCCTTTTAAGGCCTTCCCCATACCAGGGATCATGCCCATCAGATCTTTGATATTACCCATTTTCTTTATTTGCTCTAATTGAGACAAGAAGTCGTTAAAATCAAACTGATTTTTACGCATCTTCTTATTCAATCGCTTGGCTTCCTCTTCGTCAAAGGTTTCCTGCGCTTTCTCAACAAGTGATACCACATCACCCATACCGAGAATTCGGTTGGCCATACGATCTGGATGGAATCGATCGATAGCTTCCATTTTCTCACCATGAGAAATAAATTTGATCGGCTTATCTACTACCCTTCTAATAGATATCGCAGCACCACCACGTGTGTCACCATCTAACTTGGTAAGCACCACGCCATCAAAATTTAAGCGTTCGTTGAAGACCTTGGCCGTATTCACCGCATCCTGACCTGTCATGGAGTCGACTACAAACAGCGTCTCAGATGGGTTGAGTGCTTTATGCAAGGCAGAGATCTCGTTCATCATCTCCTCATCAACTGCCAAACGACCTGCAGTATCGACAATTACAACCTTAGTTCCGTTGGCTTTTGCCTCTTTAATGGCATTATTGGCAATTTTAACCGCATCCTTATTCTCAGGTTCTGCATATACCTCTACACCTATTTGCTCACCCAATACTTTCAACTGGTCTATCGCAGCAGGTCGGTAGATATCACAAGCGGTTAGCATTACCTGCTTCCCTTGCTTCTTTAAGTAGTTGGCCAGCTTACCACTGAAAGTCGTTTTACCCGAACCCTGTAAACCAGAAATAAGTATTACTGCCGGATTTCCTTCTATTGTGATATCTTCCGAAGCGCCTCCCATAAGGTTGGAGAGCTCATCATTGGTAATTTTGGTAAGTAATTGCCCCGGAGATACTGCAGTTAGCACATCTTTACCCAGTGCTTTTTCCTTTATCTCATCCGTTACTTCCTTAGCTACTTTGTAGTTTACATCGGCATCGATTAGCGCTCTACGTATTTCTTTAATTGTAGCAGCAACGTTTACTTCCGTAATACTCCCTTGTCCTTTAAGGGTCTGAAAAGCTTTATCTAATTTATAACTAAGATTGTCAAACATAACTTTGTAATGATTTTAACCAGGGCATACCTATATAGGCTGCAAAATTAAAGATTTTAATGCTTTTTAGATAAGAAAGTATGAAAGACTTTTTAAGTAAGGCTACAGTATATCACGGTATAAAAATAATGGATAGGCCTCCCCTGCTTTAAACTCCTTTTCACTTTCAGGTAATTGTAAAAAAGCATCGGCCTCCAACAGATTGGCCAAATCACCAGAGCCTTGTCCTTTAACGGGTTCTGCGATTAAACCCCCAGTTTCATCACTACTCACTTGTACCTGTAAGAAATAAGTGAGTGCTGGTGGAAAGCTAAAATCGGCCTTTAATTTAGCGTAAGTCGTACTCGCAGGAAGACCCGCAGACATTTGCAACCAGGGCTTTACATATTTATAGAAACACATAAAGGTAGATACCGGATTGCCGGGCAGTGCAAATACTATTTTCTCATCTGATCTTTTACCAAACCAAAATGGTTTGCCTGGCCTTTGTTTTACTTTATGAAAAAGCTTTTCGACTTTCAGTTTTTCTAAAACATCAGGCACATAATCCTTTTTACCTTTCGATACACCTCCGCTCAAAATCACTACATCATGTGTTTTAAAAATATCCGTTAACCCTTTCTCCACTCCTTCTAATGAATCCTCCAGGTGGAAATTATTACTGCTGCAACGGAGTAGTTGTAAGGCCGCTGTAATCGCATAGGTATTCGATTTTCTAATTTGATATGGATGTGGCAACTGATCAATATTCACCAATTCATCACCCGTGCTTACTACAGCAATACGAGGCGTTTTTAAAACATTTACATGTGTCTTACCTACCGTTGCCATGACTGCGATATCAGCGGCAGATATCTTTCTCCCGGCATCAATGAGGACTTCCCTCTTCTTTCTGTCAGTACCTCTTAAATGTATGTTTTGAAAAGGAATCACCTCATCTAAATTGATAGTAACCTCTTCCTTGCTAGTGAAAGTGATGTCTTCATACCGTACAACAACATCTGTATTTTGAGGTAAAACTGCACCGGTCATTACCTCCATGCAATAAGATTTATCGCTTAACTTTTTCTGAGCGGCACCAGCGGGCTGCATGTCTTCTACTTTAAATTTCCTGATCCCCTCCTGCCAGGCATGATGATCTATGGCTACACCGTCCATCATCACGCGGTTAAAAGGAGGAAAATCACGATCTGCAATAATATCCTCGTTTAACACACACCCAACAGCCTCTTCGATGGGTACCAATTCACTTTTGGAATGTAATAGATTTTGAAAGACAATTTTTTCCGCTTCTTCTACAGCTATCATTTTCGTATTTTTGATTACCATGAGCAAATTAACACATATCGATGGGGATGGCAATCCTAAAATGGTTGACATTTCTGATAAAGCCACCACGGAGCGAATTGCAGTTGCAGAAAGTATTGTTGAAGTACCTAAAGAGGTAATGGGCTGCCTGGGAGAGGGTGAGATTACCACCAAAAAAGGCCCTGTTTTTCAAACCAGCATTATCGCAGGGGTCATGGGTGCTAAAAAAACATCAGATCTCATACCGTTTTGCCACCAGCTTGCGCTCAGCAATTGCAAAATTGATATAACTACAGATCAAAATAAGATCATCATCAAATGTACAGCCAAAGTTAGCGGTAAAACTGGAGTAGAAATGGAAGCTTTGACCGGAGCATCCATAGCTGCATTGACGGTATATGATATGTGTAAGGCGCTGTCGCACGAAATTGTGATCAAACAAACGCGCCTGCTTAGCAAGTCAGGCGGTAAAAGTGACTTTCAACGCAATGAGTAAACTTTACGGGCTCGTACTTTGTGGTGGCAGCAGCACAAGGATGGGTCAGGACAAAAGCCTTCTTAACTACCACGGAGTACCCCAACGTGAGCATATATTTCAATTGCTTAGCAAACATGTAGATCAATGCTTTTATTCGGTAAAGCAGGGCACGACTTCCGATCAAAGGATAGTTGATAATTTCGATATCCAAAGCCCGTTGAATGGTATTTTAAGTGCTTTTGAACTACATAATGATGTGGCCTGGTTAGTGGTTGCCTGTGATATGCCTCTTATAGATGATCAACACATTGCAAATCTGATGTTGAGTAGAGATAGGGATAAGTTGGCTACCTGCTTTGCTGGTACAGATCAAAAGCCTCACCCCCTATTCACAATTTATGAGCCTAATGCCAGAGAAAAGTTGATCGCTCATAGTAAGATGAGTAAGAGCCCAAGGGCATTTCTCATGAACGAGTCTGTAAAAATTATTGATGAACAGCATAAGGACTTTCTCACCAGTATAGATTCTATCGCTCAATTTCAAGCATTGAAAAATCGCCTCTAATTACTCCCAATTCAGATCGGATTGTGTAAGGATTTCCATATCTGGGACACATGATTTCCACAATCCTAAATCACAAAAAGACTGTGCTACTTAAACGTATTAAATAAGTACTAACTTATTATTCCCTAGTTTGTAGGCACTTAACTAAGATCTGGTCTTCATTGAATACTTTGAGCAATAATTTTCTCGCATCATAATTGTAGTACAGTAAATCGAACCAAATAATGATGTTATGAAAGACCAAAAATTTGATTCTATTTACAGCAATGAAGGAAGCGATACAATCGCAAAGGAATTAACTGGAATACTTATCGGTAGTTTTTTGGTTGCTCTTACCGTGGTGATCGCAATATTTATGATAGTCTAACTCGAGATAACACTAGGGTAGTGGGCTGGTTTTCCACGAACAGCGCGGCTCATTTGAGGGTTGTGGGAAGCCGCCCAGGACTTGCCTGTCAATACAAATAAATGATTCTTTAAAAGCTTCTAGTGTCAATTATTTAAAGTGAATGTAAGAAGAAAAATTCCGCAATGACGTTTCTTATGAATTGTTTAAGGATGGGCGGAGACCCATTCTTCGCCATCCTCAAATATCTCCTTCTTCCAGATAGGTACCGTTTGCTTTAAGGTATCAATTGCATACTGACAGGCTTCAAAAGCCTCTTTTCTGTGAGGTGCTGATACAGCAATAACTACTGCATCTTCACCAATATTTACCACTCCGGTACGATGATGAATAGCAATCTGCAGCACGCCCCACTTTTCATTGATCTGGTCGCTTATTTTCAACAACTCCTTTAAAGCCATCTCTTTGTAGGTTTCAAACTCTAACCGCAATACATTTTTATTAGCAGTTTGATTTCTTACTGTACCAATAAAACTGCAAATACCACCCGCTTCGTTTACCTCTACGGATCGTATGATCTGGTCCCTATCAAGTATTTGATCAGTAATTTTTATCATCATCCTCCGCTTACTGGTGGTATCAAGGCGATTTCGTCTTTTGAAGATATATTCGTTTCCGGCTGCCCATATTTGTTATTTACAGCCACCAATAGAGATTTTAATTTAGTTAATTGCGGAAACTCTGATGTTAAAGCTTCTTTCAAACGAGCCACGGTAACATCTCCCTCCAGCTCCAGTGCATATCTTTCTGAGCCAATAATATCTTTAGTAATACCAAAAAGTAATATGTCAATTGTCATGATCACTAAGTTATTTTAAAAGCTAATCACATCATAAAGTTACTGAGGAACTTTGAAATGCTGCACTAAAGTTATTTGATTAGGCAACGACAACCAATGGCAAACGTTACCAGATTTAGCGAAAAGCATAAAAAAGAGTAGTTTTGATTATGGCCACTAAAAAACTGATCGACAATTGGGGCCGCCCAATAAATTACCTCAGGCTGGCAGTAACTGATCGCTGCAATTTGCGGTGTTTTTACTGTATGCCGGAAGAAGGTATTAACTACCTGCCAAAGGCTCACTTACTCACCTACGAAGAGATGGAACGCCTGGTGCATATCTTCTGTGATTTGGGCATTGATAAAGTCAGAATTACCGGAGGCGAACCGCTGATCAGGCGTGATGTGATACCTTTCTTATATAGAATCAAGGATACACCAGGGCTAAAGACAATAAATATCACTACAAATGGTTTGCTCACTGAAAAATACCTTTCTGATCTGAAAAAGATCGGTATTAAGTCAGTAAACCTAAGCCTTGACACTTTAGACGCGGAACGTTTTCAGCAAATCACCAGAAGGAATGAGTTTGACAAGGTATACAGAACACTCAACCGTCTGGTTGAAGAAGGATTTGACACCAAAATCAACATGGTGGTAATGGCAGACAAGAATACGCAAGATATCGTCCCGATGGCTGCTTTGAGTATTGATAAACCTATTTCTGTGAGGTTTATAGAGGAGATGCCTTTCAATGGCTCAGGTGAGTCATCACATCCCATTCCTTGGGACAGCAACACGATTATCTCCGCATTAGCTAAGGAATTTGCGCTTAAAAAAGTTGAAGACCCTAAAAATTCTACCGCTTCACACTATCAGATAGATGGGGCTCAAGGAAACTTAGGCATTATTGCCGCGTACACCCGTACATTTTGTGGCAGTTGCAACAGAATCAGACTCACCGCTCAGGGTGAATTAAGAACTTGTTTGTATGCCAATAATGGCTTAGACCTAAGGGCCTTGCTTCGATCTGGCAAAGATGACGAGGCTATATCTACAGCCATTATTGAAGCTGTCAATCACCGACACAAAGACGGCTTTGAAGCGGAGAAATCTCGTGCAAATACTTCTGATTGGGAGTCGATGTCAACCATTGGTGGCTAATGGATGAATCATTAACACTGGCTTTACTATTTTTCCTTATTGCCGCGCTTTACTCATCGGTAGGTTTTGGTGGCGGCTCCAGTTACCTCGCCATAATGGTATTAGCAGGAGTCGATCTTTATTTACTTAGATCAACGGCATTGATGTGCAATATCATTGCAGTAAGCAGTGGCACTTATTTGTTTGTAAAGGCTGGTTATTTACGAACGAAAGAGGCTTTAGCAATTGCAGCCTTGAGTGTCCCGATGGCGTTTCTGGGTGGCTATCTCCCACTAAATACAAGTTTAATATTTATACTACTTGGGTTTTCGTTATTCACTGCAGCTGTCCTGTTATGGATAAAAAAACCTATTGAACCTAAGGAAGATGAAAGTAAAAGGCCGCTAAAAAAGGCCACTACAATAGGTGGAGGCATCGGCTTTCTATCAGGTATGGTAGGTATAGGTGGTGGTATATTTTTATCACCTTTTTTACACTTTATAAAATGGGACAAGGCCAAATACATCGCAGCATTGGCCAGCTTTTTTATTCTGGTTAATTCCATTGCAGGGTTGGCTGGTCAGTGGCTTCAAAATGACATTCATATAGATCTATCGTGGTCGTGGCCTATGTTGGTAGCCGTATTTCTGGGTGGGCAAATTGGCTCAAGATTGGCTACCCGCCAGTTCAATCACAATACGATTAGAAGAATTACAGCCGTTGTTATTATGATCGCAGCTTTAAAGATTTTGAATGATCATCTGTTGTAATAGATGGATTCCTTAAATTCTTGCAGTGGTAAACAATTCATTGAATGATCACTCGTATATTATTTTTTTTATGGCTTCAAACTTTTCTATTTTGCAGCCTCAGAAATAAACCAACATGAAAAACATCAAGTTTACTCAGCATATTCTACCTCATTTAATCGCAATCATCACATTTTTGATTGTAACGATCATTTTCTTTAAGCCCTTCTTTTTTGATAATAAATCCCTGGACCAGCACGACATCAACCAGTGGAAAGGTGGAGCTCAGGAGCTCATCGAGCATAGAGAAGCAACGGGTGAAGAAGGCCTGTGGACCAATTCCATGTTTGGTGGTATGCCCGGGTATTTTGTAGATGTACAGTGGAGTGACGGCATTATTACTACTATTAAAACAGTTTTGGTGGCTGGTTTGGCTCACCCGGTGCGCAACATATTTCTGGCTTTTATTTCTTTTTATATTTTACTCCTGGCTTTTAAAGTACGACCATACCTTGCAATTGGGGGAGCGCTGGCTTTTGGCCTATCGTCATTTTTGATTATTGGCCTCGGTGCTGGTCACAATGCCAGGATAGGTGCCATCGCATTGATGCCATTGGTATTGGCAGGTATTCACATCACTTTCAAAAGACACACTGTTTTGGGCTTTGGCGTAACCGCGGCAGCATTGGCTCTTGAACTTAGAGAAAATCACCTGCAAATCACGTACTACTTATTACTCATGGTATTGGTGTATGGTTTGATCATGCTCATTGAAGCATTCAAACAAGGTGAGTTGAAACCATTTCTAACCAAGTTAGGCGTCTTAATTGTTGCTGCGCTTCTTGCTGTCGGGACATTTGCGGGAAAGTTCTGGTCTACGTATGAATATAGCAAATACTCCATGAGAGGCCCTTCTGAATTATCAACCTTAGGAGATGAATCAGATAATACTGATGGTTTAAAAAAAGATTATGCTTTTCAATATAGTAATGGCATCCTCGAACCTCTGACTTTACTTATACCAGATTACTTTGGGGGCGCTAGCTCTAATTACCTGGTACAGGATGAAGAAAGTGAAGTGTTGAAAGCTTTACAAAGAGCCGGTGACCAACAAACCGCTAATCAACTCGCCAGATACACAAGTGCGTATTGGGGTAATCAGCCGCTGACAGCACCGTATTATGCTGGCGCTATTATTTGCTTTCTTTTTGTCGTAGGGCTCTTTTTAGCAGACAGAAAAATCGCCATTTGGCTTGGGGCAATTACTGCACTGGCTATTGTATTAAGTTGGGGAGATAGCTTCAAAGTATTCAACTATTTTATGTTTGATTATTTCCCTGGTTATAACAAATTCCGATCAGTGACTTTTGCCTTGACAATGGCATTTGTAGCCATGCCGTTATTGGGCTTCATAGGTTTAGAAAAATTATTATCCACAGGAATAACAAAAGCCACTCAAAAGAAATTACTCGTTGCCCTTGGCTCCACAGCCGGCTTTTGTCTGCTAGTCGTGATGTTTGCCGGCATGGCAAGTTTTACCAAAGAAGGTGAATCTCAACTGCCTCAATGGTTTTTGAATGCACTTACCTCTGACAGAGAGAGTCTGATGCGTTCCGATGCATTTCGCTCTTTCTTATTTATTATTATTGCGGCTATCGCCATTTACTTAAGGTTAAAAGATACCATATCCTACCCGGTAACTGCAGCTATTTTAAGTCTGGCTATACTTATAGACTTAGCGTCCGTGGACAGGCGCTATTTTGGAGATGATAATTATCGCAGAACTACCGACAGAAGCTTCTTTAACCCTACTGAGGCTGACTTAGAAATTAAAAAGGATAAGTCAAAGTATAGGGTATACAATTTACAAGGTGCCATGAATGAAGCCAGAACTTCATACCACCACCACTCCATTGGAGGGTACCATGGAGCAAAAATGCGTAGGTACCAGGATTTATATGATTATTGCATAGCAAACGAAACTCAACAGATGATCCAAAGTTTGCAAACAGGAAATCGTGACCTCTCAGACTTTGGCGTGATCAATATGCTGAATACCAAATACCTGATGTATGGTGCTCAGCGCAATGCCATTATTCCAAATATTCATGCCAATGGAAACGCATGGCTCGTATCAACAGTAGAAAAAGTAAATTCTCCTGATGAGGAACTATCAACAACATGTGAGCTCAATACTGCTTCTACCGCTGTAATTGATGCAGGTAAATTTCAATTGAACAAAACCGCATTCAATACCAATGGAACTGTAACATTAGCCTCATATCAACCCAACAAAGTTGAATATCAAGCCAAAGTGGAGGGTGAAAGTTTTGCTGTGTTCTCGGAGATCTATTATCCGGTAGGATGGGAAGCCACTATCGATGGAAAGCCTGTTGATATTTTGCGTGTAAACTATGTGTTAAGAGCATTGAAAGTACCACAAGGCAAACACACAATTGTTTTTGAGTTTAAGCCTGACTCCTACTACATCGGAAACAAAATCACTTTTGCTTCATCGATTTTACTACTATTGGTGTTGTTGGGTAGCTTGGGCTACACCATAAAAAAAGGAATAGAATAAACTATTCAGCCAAGGTGTCCAGTCGTTTGAGCAACGGTGGATGAGAATAATGTATAAACACATACGCTGGGTGTGGGTAGAGATTACTTAGATTATCCACTGAAAGTTTTTTCAATGCATTTTGAAGTGAATCACTGTTGTATGTTTCTTTAGCATATGCATCGGCTTCAAACTCATTTTTCCTGCTCAGCATATTTCCTAATACACCTAATACCTTAGAAATTGGTGAGTATAATATTCCGAAAGCAATCAGGTTAATATGAACAGCCAACTGATCTGCGCCTAACGCCAACGATAGGTTTTTGTTAAAGATCATAAGTGACATAATAAATAGCATGAGACCAGTTTGTAATATGGATATGCCAAAACCGTATACTATATGCTTTTTCTTAAAATGACCCACCTCGTGGGCTAAAACGGCTACCAATTCTTCTGTGGTATGATTTTCAATCAATGTGTCGTACAAAACAATTTTCTTTTTCTTTCCTAAGCCTGAGAAAAAAGCATTAGCCTTTTTTGACCTCTTTGACCCATCGATGATATAAATATTGTCTAGGGGAAAATCAACTTTTTTACTGTAATCTTCAATAGCTGATTTAAGCTCTCCATCCTCCAGGGGTGTGAGTTTGTTGAATAGCGGAAGAATAAGCGAAGTGTAAAACATATTGATAAACAATATGAATACTCCGGCTATGATCCAGAAATACAACCAGAAATCAGCACCAATTTCTAAAATCAAATAAAGCAAGGTGCCCATAAGTAGCCCTCCAATGATGGAGGTAAGTATATAGCCTTTAAGTTTGTCAACAATAAAAGTTTTGACCGTTGTTTTATTGAAACCAAATCGCTCTTCGATCACAAATGTGCTATACACCTGAAATGGAATGTTAATGATATCAGAAACTATGAATAAGACACCAAAATAGATCAGAGCTAGTACAATTTGATTCTCAAAATAAGGCCTTAGAATAGCATCCAATTCTCCAAAAAAACCAAAAGCAAGAATTACAAAAGAGAGCACAAAACTAAAGGCCGAAGTCAGGAAAGAAAACTTGCTTAATGTCTTATGATAACGCTGTGATTTAGCGTATTTCTCCTGATCATAAAAATTACTAATCTCCTCAGGAAGCTCTGTCCTCCGTGACTTCAGGTTGATGTAATCCAGCAACTGTTCGAAGACATAATCAACAGAAATAATAACTAGAATGATAATGAGGATACTTTCAGGGCTCAATGACATAGATTGTTCTTTAAAACGACAAAGCTAACCTAATATAATCTATAATAATAACTAGTCTCATTATGGGATTTATTCCATTTTATAGACTACATCTCAAATTAAATAAAGTGTAAAATTATGTATATATCTGTTTTTCAGTTACTTACAAGTTACGGCACACTTGTTGTCAATTAGTTGGCATGAGAATATGACAATCATGAAAATTATGAAAACGATAAATACACACATCCAAAGACTGATTAGAAGCGACCTTTTCTTTACGGCTTTAGTTTTTCTAATCGGTGTTATTGTTTTTCTTTTCGAGCTTATTTTCTAATTAATCCCTCCTCTTATTTAGAATCTTTTAAAATAAAAGTCTCTGTTGTTTGCTATTTGGTTGGCGTGTAACTTTGGCAACGTTTGTTTGTTACACATCTAAACTCTGAAGAATCTAAACAATGAGCTGGTTTACTAACGCTATGTCAAGCACCCTGGGACGCAAAGTATTAATGGCGCTCACAGGCTTATTTCTGATAATATTTTTAATTGTTCATCTTACTGGTAACCTTCAGCTATTGATGGATGATGGTGGTAAAGCATTTAATATTTATGCTAAGTTCATGACCACAAACCCAATCATAAAAACAACGTCTTACCTGCTGTATGCTACTTTCCTGGCACACATTGTATGGGCAATTATACTTACTGTGCATAATAAAAAGTCGCGACCAGTTGGGTATGCTGTTACGAAAGGAAGTACAAATAGCACCTGGAGCTCAAGAAACATGGGTATACTGGGTACAATCATTTTCATATTCCTGGTAATACACCTTAAGAACTTTTGGTATGAAATGCATTGGGGCGGAATACCAAAAGTGAATTACGATGGAGAAGAAGTTAAAGATTTGTATGCTGTTGTTAATGCATCATTTTCACAAATTTGGTACGTTGTATTATATGTTGTAGCCATGCTCGGATTGATGTTTCATCTCTTCCATGGGTTTAAGTCGTCATTCCAAACGCTTGGTCTCAACCACCCTAAATACAACCCTGCAATACAAGTAGTCGGTTATGCATTTGCAGTAATTGTACCTGCGTTATTTGCATGCATTCCGATCATTATGTACTTAAATAATCTGTAATTGAATTAGTATGAAATTAGATTCAAAAATACCCGAAGGGCCTTTAGCCGAAAAGTGGTCAAAACATAAATTCAATATTAAACTGGTTAACCCCGCCAACAAGCGTAAATACGATATTATAGTAGTGGGTACCGGTTTAGCAGGAGCTTCTGCTGCAGCTTCTTTTGGTGAGCTTGGTTATAATGTAAAAGCATTTTGTTTTCAGGATAGCCCCAGAAGAGCACATAGTATTGCTGCTCAGGGAGGCATTAATGCTGCTAAAAACTATCAAAACGATGGTGACAGTATCTTTAGATTATTTTATGATACTGTAAAAGGAGGAGACTACCGATCAAGAGAAGGTAATGTACATCGTCTTGCAGAGGTAAGTGTAGATATCATAGATCAATGTGTTGCGCAGGGTGTACCCTTTGCAAGAGAATATGGCGGCCTATTGGCCAACCGATCGTTTGGTGGTGCTCAGGTATCACGTACGTTCTATGCCAGAGGCCAGACTGGTCAGCAGTTGTTACTTGGTGCTTATAGCGCTTTAAGTAGACAAGTTGCCAATGGTAAAGTAACACTACATGCCAGATCTGAAATGTTGGATCTTGTGATGGTAGATGGCAAAGCCAGGGGTATTGTTACAAGAAATCTCACTACAGGTAAAATAGAATCTCATAGTGCACATGCCGTTGTATTGGCAACAGGTGGGTACGGCAACGTATTCTACCTTTCTACCAACGCCATGGGATCAAATGCTACAGCCGCATGGAGAGCACACAAAAAGGGAGCATTCTTTGCTAACCCATGTTTCACTCAGATTCACCCAACCTGTATTCCTGTTTCAGGCGACCATCAATCTAAATTAACATTGATGTCTGAGTCGCTCAGAAATGACGGTCGCGTATGGGTGCCTAAAGACAAAGCTGACAGCGAAAAAATACAAAGAGGTGAGTTGAAACCTACAGACTTACCCGAAGATAAAAGAGATTATTACTTAGAAAGAAAATATCCATCATTTGGTAACCTCGTGCCGAGAGATGTAGCATCAAGAAATGCGAAGTATGTATGTGATGAAGGAAGAGGTGTGAGTAAAACTGGATTGGCAGTTTACCTTGACTTTGCTGATGCCATTAAGAGAGACGGTCGCAGTACGATCGAAGGTAAGTACGGCAACTTATTTGACATGTACCAGCAAATTACTGGTGAGAATCCTTATGAAACACCAATGATGATCTACCCTGCTGTACACTATACAATGGGTGGCCTTTGGGTGGATTACAACTTAATGACAACCATCCCTGGCTTGTACTCGATTGGTGAAAGTAACTTCTCCGACCATGGTGCCAACAGACTTGGTGCAAGTGCGTTGATGCAAGGACTAGCTGATGGTTATTTTGTGATTCCGTACACCATCGGTGATTATTTGGCGCAAACGCCTTATGATAAAATTTCTACAGATCATGAAGCCTTTAAAAAGGCTGAAGCTGATGTAAAAGCGAAGATTGATAAACTACTTAACATCAAAGGAGATAAAACAGTAGATCAATTCCATAAGGAATTGGGCCATATCATGTGGGAATACTGTGGTATGTCTCGTCATGAAGAAGGTCTTAAAAAAGCTAAGGGCGAAATACAGACGCTTCGAAAAGAGTTTTGGGAACGCGTAAAAGTAATTGGAGAAAACGAAGAGTTAAATCAATCACTTGAGAAGGCCAACAGAGTAGCTGACTTCTTAGAGCTTGGAGAATTGATGATCGATGACGCACTCAACAGATCTGAATCATGCGGGGGTCACTTTAGAGAAGAGTCACAAACTGAAGAAGGTGAGGCTTTAAGAAAAGATGATGAGTTCTCGTATGTATCTGCCTGGGAGTATAACGGACCTGAGCAACCAGAGACCCTTAATAAAGAAGATCTGGTTTTCGAAAATGTTAAATTAACGCAAAGAAGTTATAAGTAGATGTTAGAAGCTGGAATTTTGAATCTAGAATTTTGAATTTTGAAAATTTAGGCTAGGAACTTTTAGTTCGCATATCAAAAAATAAGAATAGGATTATAAACAATAACCGAAATGAGGATTACACTCAAAGTTTGGAGACAAAAAAACGCTAACGATAAAGGTGGTTTTAATAAGTACAATCTGGATGATGTATCTCCGGACATGTCATTCCTTGAAATGTTTGACGTACTCAATGAGCAATTAGTTGAAAAGGGAGAAGACCCCGTTCACTTTGATCATGACTGCCGGGAAGGTATTTGTGGAATGTGTAGTATGTACATTAATGGCAAGCCACATGGTCCACAACAAACGACCACATGCCAATTGCATATGAGATCCTTCAAAGATGGTGACACCATTACCGTTGAACCATGGAGAGCTAAGGCATTCCCTGTGATAAAAGATCTTGTTGTTGATAGAAGCTCTTTTGATAGAGTAATCCAATCAGGTGGATATGTTTCAGTAAATACAGGTGGTGTACCTGATGCCAACGAAATTCCTATTCCTAAAAAAGTAGCTGACGAGGCATTCGATTCTGCAACATGTATTGGATGTGGAGCTTGTGTAGCAGCTTGTAAAAATGCATCGGCCATGTTATTTGTAAGTGCCAAAGTTTCGCAACTTGCCATGCTTCCACAAGGAAAAGTAGAAAGCAAGACACGCGCAGAAAATATGGTGGCTCAAATGGATGCAGAAGGTTTTGGTGCATGTACCAATACTGGCGCCTGCTCAGCAGAGTGCCCTAAAGGTATTAGCCTCGAAAACATTGCCAGAATGAACAGAGAGTATTTAGGCGCTAAGGCAAAATCCGAAAATATGGATTAAGTTATTAGGTCAAAACAATTAAGAAAGGCTACTCAAATTGAGTAGCCTTCTTTATTTACAATAGCCCTAGCCTCTAAAATGTTTATGAACTACAATTGCTGAATATATGGCCCCTGGTAGCCAAAAAATGATCGTTAGTATTAAGCTTAACCAAAACTCTCCGGTAATTCCATAGGTCAAACCCACACCTAATGGAGGTATAATAATTGCCAATATCATCATTACCACATAGTCTGCATCAGCATCTTGCTGTTTAAGTGCTTTGATATTCTTCTTGAGCTCTTTGTTTAATTGCTTTTTTACCTTTTTGCTCTCTTTCTTTAAGGCTCTCTTTTCTTCTTTTGCTGGCAACTCTTTTGCTTTGATAGCCTCCGCCTTAGCTTCGTATTCCTTTACCAACTCTTTTACTTTAGGAGGCGTTTCAGGTAAATCAACGGGTGCCTTACTCGCGGTTAATTTTTGCTTATCAATTTCAAGCTGTTGTGGTTCAACCGCATTATTGACTTCAGTCAAATTCTTCTTCTTTTCTAATGCTGGTGTCTCATAAAACTTAGTTGAATTATTGAAATGTGCCCCATATTTTGGACTGCACGCCCCAAATACCAAGGCAATAAGACAAATTGTGAGAATAGAATGGTATAATCTGTTTTTCATAATGGTTTTGGTTTAGTTTTACATTTTAATCAAAAGCTGTTTTTCATGACCGAATCACGTATTGTTATCACTTGCCTTCCCAGAACTACAGCAATTGTTAAACAAGAGTTAGAGGCATTAGGTTATGAAGCTGAGGTCACCAGCAAGCTTGGAGTAGAGACTACAGGCACGTATCACGATACCATGTTGCTCAATTTACACCTGAGGTCAGCAACTCGTGTACTCTATCACATTAAGTCATTTAAGGCTGCCACGCCAGATGATCTATATAAGGAAATCTATAAGATCGAATGGCATGACCTTATCAATCACAGAGGATATATCAATATCAATGGTTTTGTTAGAAATGATAAAATACTTGATACCAGATTTGCCAATTTGCGCGCCAAAGATGCCATAGTTGATAAAATTTCTAAAATGAAAGGTTCGCGACCAGACTCGGGGCCTAACACAGATAAAACTGTACTATTCTTGCACTGGATAGAGGATGATGCCAGCATTTATATCAATACATCAGGCGAAACCATAGCCAAGCATGGCTACAGAAAGATCCCTTTTAAAGCACCTATGATGGAAGCCTTGGCAGCTGCCACAATACTAGCTTCAAATTGGGACCAGAAGAGTACATTTATCAACCCTATGTGTGGAAGTGGCACATTGGCAATAGAAGCAGCTTTGATTGCTACTAATACTGCTCCAGGATTATTCAAAAGTAATTTCGGCTTCATGCACACCAACCTTTTCAACAGGGATGAATATATGGAGCTAAGAAAGTCAGCCAAGGAAAGAAAAAATAAGAAATTAGATTTTAAAATTGTAGCCAGCGATATGAGTATGATGGCTCTGGAAGCTGCAAAGCAAAATGCGCAAACAGCAGGCGTAGACCATCTGATAGATTTTCAGCAATGTGATTTTAGAGAAACGCAAATGCCCGATGAGCCAGGGGTTATTTTCTTCAACCCGGAATATGGCGAACGACTTGGCGAAGAAACTGAATTGGCTCTTCTTTATAAAGAAATGGGTGATTTCCTCAAACAAAAAGCACAAGGTTATCTGGGATATATATTTACTGGCAACCTGGATTTGGCTAAAAACATTGGCCTGAAAACAAAAAGAAGAATCGAATTTTTCAATGGCAAAATAGATACTCGTTTATTGGAATACGAATTATATGCTGGCAGCAAAAAAAATTCGTAAATTGATCTAATGAAAGCGCAATTTTTTGACCTGGGAAAGTCATTTTTTAATTCACTCCCAATACAGTTGCTGATCAATCATTTTAAGAGAAATCAGGTATTGTTATTGTGCTGGGTTTTCCTGTTTCTGATTGTCTCTGGTAATTTTGGTAACTATTTGGGTATCCCCTACCTGTTTTTAGATCCTGTTTATATCAATGAAGTAAATTTCAGTAGTTACTTTATTATTGGTGTGGCTTTAGCGGGTTTTAGTATTGCCTTTCATATTACAACTTACATAGTCGATGCACATCGCTTCTCATTTCTAGGTACTGTACCTAGACCTTTTACAGTGTTTAGTTTTAACAATAGCATCATACCATTCACTTTTCTATTTGTTTATGTCATAAATATCATCCGTTATCAGATAACTAATGAGAGTTCTGAGGCTGACAAGCTTTTCATAGACATTTTAGGATTGGTCTCCGGGTATGTGGTAATGACGCTCCTATTGTTTTTGTATTTCTGGTTTACTAATAAAGACATCTTCAAGTATGTGGTGTGTAAACTAGATGAAAAATTAAAGCAAAACATTAAGGCCACACGTGCGAGTGCCATGAAAAAACTCAATATCGCTCGAAAAAAACAAATCAAGGTCGATAGCTATCTCAACCTAAACTTTGAGTCGAAACCTGTAAGTAAAGAAAGCTTCTACGACCGCAATACTATTTTGCAGGTGTTTGATCAAAATCATTTCAACCTTGTAATTATTGAGATACTCATTTTCGTATTGCTTCTATTGATGGGAATTTTCAAAGATTACGAAGTTTTTCAATTGCCGGCCGCAGCTAGCGTAATTTTATTCCTCACCATATTTGTCATGTTTGCAGGAGCATTTTCCTATTGGTTTGGCAACTGGTCAGGTTCCGCTGCTCTGATATTGCTGATAATTATAAATTTTTTGGTAGCAGAAAATTTATTCAACACACAATACAAGGCGCATGGCTTGAATTATGAAAAAGAGCCCACGCCTTACACCCTTCAAAAAGTAAATGCAGGAAGCCGAGAAAATTATCGTAGGCAAGACAAAGTAAACACACTTAAAATACTGAATAACTGGAGAGCAAAGTTTGATTCTACGGAACAGCCAAAAATGGTTTTTCTTTGCACCAGCGGTGGTGGACAAAGAGCAGCCTTATGGACACTCAACGTATTGCAAAATGCTGACAGCCTTACTGAAGGTGCACTGATCAAAAACACCATGCTCATTACTGGTGCATCTGGAGGACTTATAGGGGCAGGTTATTTCCGTGAGCTTTATTTACGACAGCAGTCTGATAAACAAACCAATCTTTACAGTAAAAAACATCTCGATCAAATTGCAAGTGACAATCTTAATGCAATTATTTTCAGCATGCTCATGAATGATATGTTTGTTGGATTTCAAAAATTTGAGTACAAGAATTATAAATACAGAAAAGACAGAGGCTACTCTTTCGAACAACAGCTCAATAAAAATACAGGATATATACTTGACAAGACTATATCAGACTATTATCAACCAGAAATGAATGCTGATATACCTATGCTGATTATGGCTCCAACTATCATTAACGATGGCCGTAAACTATACATTTCACCACACCATGTGAGCTACTTGATGAATGCTGGTGATTCAGCCTATCGCGCAGACAAAGTTGATGGAATTGATTTCTTAAGATTTTATGAACATCATGGGGCAGAGAACCTCAGATTTTTAAGTGGTTTACGTATGAGTGCCACTTTTCCTTACATTACCCCAAATATTACATTGCCAAGTGACCCACCTATGGAGATAATGGATGCCGGAATTACAGATAATTTTGGCATATCCGATGCAGTAAGGTTTTTGTACGCTTTTAAAGATTGGATCTCTGAAAATACAAGTGGTGTTATCATTGTATCCATTCGAGATTCTGAGAAAGATGGTGAAATAGAAGCAGAAAAAAACATCTCACTTTTTGAGAGATTCACTCTGCCAATAAGTAGTATATACCAAAATTTTGAAAGTCTTCAGGACATTAATAATGACAATAAAATTGAATATGCGAGATCATGGTATAATGGAACTATATCAAGGGTAGATATACAGTATGAACCTGAAGACAATGCCACACTAAATTTGTCAACATCCGATAGCCTCAGGATGGAAAATACAAAACGTGCTTCGCTAAGTTGGCGACTTACAAGTCGGGAAAAACAGAGCCTCATCGATAATATAAATAGTCCTAAAAATCAGGAGGCACTGAACAAATTGAGAGAATTGTTACATTAGACTATCTGGTTTTAATCACTTTACGTGAAAATATCTGATCTGCATATTTGATTTGTAAAATATACAGTCCTGCTTTCAGCCCAGATAAGTCCAGCTCTAAAGAAGATTGTATATCCTTTTGTTCCATATACTTAACTGATCCACTTAAATCCATGACGGATAGTTCAACATCACTTGCTTCAGGCAGGTTATAAACTGTGAGTTTATCACGAAAAGGATTAGGATAAGTCACTATAGACGTTGCTACTAACTTTCTGGTAACACTTACTACAGATGAATATGAATACTCCCCATCAAAGTCTACTTGCCTGATTCTATAATAGGTTATAGGGAATAAAGGATTGTTATCTTCATAAGCATACGTACTCCAATTTTTGGTATTACCAGACCCTTTTAGCGTACCTATTTGCTGCCAGTTAATGCCATCTGCACTCTGTTCAATTATAAATTTGTCACTGTTTATTTCTGTCATTGTAGACCACTCTAATATATTCACTCCCCCATTTTCATAAGCATTGATTGCTGCCCACTGGACAGGTAATGGACTCGCATCACTTGTTCCGCTAAATCTACCAAAAGCATCTAAGTTGTTAGCAGACATTGAATTTTCAGTGGTATTAATTGTAGTTGATTTTCCCATCCAAATACCTGATATAGCTGCATCATTGGTTAACTCCAATGATGGCTCTAACTCCGAAGGCACACTACCTAGGTATGATTCATCATAAAAAAATTTGATATTATAATCATAGTTGGTATTGCCATTTTCCGTGGCTGATATGTCAATATAATAATTAAACACATTGTACGACATGACATCTGCAGGCCAGTCTCCACTATACAACTGTACACTTAAGTCGTCAGGGAGATCTGATCCGGCATTAAACTCTATTTCTACCCATTGTCTTTCATTTAGACTAAAAGTATAAGTTGTTAGCGTTGCTAACGGGCCTGGTTGTGTATTGACCGATGGAGGGTTTGTAGATGGATTAATTGTAAATTCATAAGCACCTAAATCAGGTGCTCCTTCTCCTACCGTTGTAGGGCGAGTGGCTTCTGTAAAATCATTATCAACACCAGTAATTGGTTGCCCCATGCCATGAACATTCCAACTGCTTGAACTGGTATTATCAGGTAGTAAATTGGTTGTATTCGTATAACCAGGGTCTCCATGAAAAGAACTTGATTCATTTAAGGCTGTTAATCTCCATGAGGCCATGTCTGTATCGGCATCAGTTAGCAGGTCAGCCAAAGACCCTATCAGACCAATATAATTGTTGGTATAAGATGTATTGGCATCAATATGGTATCCATTATAGTTCAGGTTGCTGAACTGAGCTGCACTTGTTTGTGCAAATACCGCCAGCGCTGAGGCATTACCACCTAAAGTAGAGGCTCCGCCAAGTGTATTTTTGATAATATTATTTCTAAAATCTACACCTGTAGTGTTGTCGGCAACAGCCAACCCCATTGACACCGATGTGAGAAAGTCCATCTCTTCGCCAAATAAATAAATCGAATTATTATACACATCAAAACCAGATTGAGTATAAGTCTGTAACTGACCTACTTCACCACCAAGGCCTATAAAGATAGCAGCCGGGTTAAAATACCCAGCATTTGCCGTTGAACTTGCCCCGTTACCAGATACATTTCTAATTACATTATTTTTGATTGTTACTGCGGAGTTGGCTAGCCCCGTATAAACATCAATGCCATGTGCGCTTAGGCTACTTGTGGTATTACCATCAAAGCCAAGGTTAAAAATTTCATTCCTTTCCACTACAAGGTTTTGAGTGTTATGATCTAGGACAATGCCAACATCAGCATTGAGATCTGTTTGATCAAAATTACCTAGTGTGTTTTGACTAACGCTACCGCCATTTACACCAAGTAAGTGAATGCCTCTCTCCTGAATTGCATTGGTTGTAGTCAATTGCATTTCATTATCAATGATATCAATGTTAGTGGCATAGGCCGTACTATTAAATCCACCGATACCGTTTCTATCTGCCCCATCTATATGAATGGCCTCTCTTGCACGGCTTATGCTATTATTTTCAATGGTAATATTATTAAAAACTGCCTCATCACTGAAGTGACCCGTAACTATTGTACCATGTAATCCTGCTACGATTCCATACCCATAAGTTTGGTCAGAGGTTGAAAGGTTTGTGTTCTTAATTTCAATATTTTCCATGACATCAGATTCATTGTCGCCAGCAAGATAGATGGCCATTGGAGCATTAGAAGCACTTCCCGCCAAATCATCAATAATAGTGAGATCCCTACTTGTACCACCGATTGTATTAGAGCCATCAAACGTTACATTACTTACCCCCCACAAGGTAAATACACCATGGTTATCGGTATTACCTGTAAAGGAGTTGGATGATTTTGTAATTGTAGGTGTTGGATTTGTAGCAGGGTCAGGTTTAAATGTAATATTATAGGTACCCATCCCAGGAAAAGGATTAGTTGTGCCATCACCAATCTCCAAAGGAAAAATTTCGAAATCAGTAGTATACTCTTCATCGGTAAGATAAAAGTTAACATCTCCTGATAATCCATTTGCGTTTAGGTATGACACCGCCTGCGCAATTGACCCAAAGTCAGTTGTACCCGTTCTCCCAACAAGGTAATCTCCTGACAATGGAGGTGAAGCACTTGAGGTTGCTGTTATGAGCACATTATCAATAGCTCCGGGAGGTTGAGTTCTTATAATCGTATTGTTTTCCCAGGTAAAAACCAATAGAGTATTATTTATTGAAGAGTTAATAAAAGATTTGTTAGCAGCGCTCAAGGTTATAGTCCCCCGTACCCAATTGGTATAATTGAATAGTCCTGTAGCTATTCCAACAGAATTGGTTCCATTCAGATTGGCTGGTGTTGGTACTGTAGTGCCAGGATCCAGATCAACAAGATAAACACTCATATAATCAGAAATACTTCCCTCCACTCTAAAATCAAACTGTATTTTTATTTCATCAGAGGTAACAGTTACTGGCCAATTAGGAGCAACCCAGGCCGCTGAACCTGTCCCTCCATTACTATAAACATTATTAGTACCGTCATTAGAAACGGCTAATGCACCAGAGCCAGTAGTATAACTACTGTTTAGGCTTAATAAGTACCATTCATTAGTATGAGGTGTAGATTTGTTCCAACCAGGTGCTACTCCTTCAAAATCTTCAAATAAGACCACGTCCTGCGCCAAAGAACTACTTAAGCAACATAGAGCACAAATAATTATTAGTAAGTATTGTTTCAAAATCGAGGGGATGTTTTTATTTATATATAAAATAATATTGTTTTAGTGCAATAAAAAATAATTTCATGTTATGACAGTACATATGTAACATTTCCTATCCTATTGCCCTTTTTTATATAATGGTTAGTCAATTATACTTAACGTTATACTTTATTATAAAATAATTAGATACAGTGCGCTTCTTACTCGCTGAGCGGGCACTTCGACTCGTTTAATGGATTACGCGATTGAGCGATGGAAGGCTTACAGCTGTTAGCAAAATCACACTTTAATGAGTACTTTTGCAACCCAATAAGTTTAATTTCTCAGTAAGCTTTCATAGTAATTTAAAAAGCGTTTTATATGAAAAAAGTTGCTCCTTATAAGCCTAAAAATAAAGTAAGAATTGTAACAGCTGCTAGTCTTTTTGATGGTCACGATGCGGCAATAAATATAATGAGGCGTATCATACAGGCTACAGGCTGTGAAGTGATACATTTAGGGCATGATAGAAGTGTTGAGGAGGTAGTAAATACTGCCATACAGGAAGATGCACAAGCCATTGCCATGACTTCATATCAGGGTGGGCATACTGAGTACTTTAAGTATATGCATGATTTATTGAAAGAGAAGGGCTCTGGACACATAAAAATCTTTGGTGGCGGTGGTGGTGTTATTCTTCCAGATGAAGTGAAGGAACTTCACGACTATGGTATCACCAGAATTTACTCACCAGACGATGGCAGGGAAATGGGCTTACAAGGAATGATCAATGATATGATCAAACAGTGCGACAACCCAACTGGCAACAACTTAAATGGTGAGGTAAAAAATCTGACGAAAAAAGATAGCCAGTCCATAGCTCGGTTGATATCTGCCGCAGAGAACTTCCCTGAAGAATCTCAAAGCGATCTTAATGAGGTTCATAAAATTGCTGATAAAATCACCACTCCTATTTTAGGAATAACAGGCACAGGTGGTGCCGGAAAATCATCGTTGGTAGATGAGTTGGTCAGAAGATTTTTAACTGACTTCGAGGATAAAACAATCGCTATTGTCTCAGTCGATCCTTCCAAGCGTAAAACAGGGGGGGCGCTGCTTGGAGATCGTATTAGAATGAATGCCATAAAAAATGATCGCGTTTATATGCGTTCATTAGCTACAAGACAAAGTAATCTGGCGCTTTCTAAACATGTTAAGGAAGCTATTCAAGTACTTAAGGCGGCCAAGTTTGATCTTATCATTTTAGAAACATCAGGAATTGGTCAGTCAGATACAGAAATTACAGATCACTCAGATGTAAGTCTATATGTAATGACACCAGAGTATGGAGCCGCTACTCAGCTCGAGAAAATTGACATGCTCGATTTTGCTGATGTAATTGCCATCAACAAGTTTGATAAACGTGGTGCATTGGATGCACTGAGAGATGTAAAGAAACAATACAAGCGCAATCACCAATTATGGGAGACAAGTGATGATGACATCCCTGTCTATGGCACCATCGCCTCCCAGTTTAATGACCCAGGCATGAACAGGCTGTACAAGGAAGTGATGGGTAAAATTGTGGAAAGAACAAATTCCAAAGATTTAGCCTCTACTTTCGAGATTACAGATGAAATGTCTGAAAAGATCTTTGTGATCCCACCAAAAAGAACAAGGTATCTTTCTGAAATTGCTGAAAATAATAGATCGTACGACACGTGGGTAGATGAGCAATGTAAAATTGCACAGAAGCTATATGGGTTAAGAAAGTCAGTGGAGACACTTAAAGATTCTGAAATTGAAGATAAAGACCGCTTAATAAAAGGGCTGGAAGAGATATTTGAAAAGATTTCACTCGATTTTGACCCTAGAAATAAAAAACTGATCGAAGAGTGGGAAGGCAAGGTTAAAACATATAAAGACCCCATTTACTCCTTCAAAGTACGTGACAAAGAAATAAAAATAAAGACACATACTGAATCACTTTCTCACTCACAAATACCAAAGGTTGCGTTGCCAAAATACGAAGGCTGGGGTGAAATTTTAAGGTGGAGTTTACAGGAAAATGTGCCTGGAGAGTATCCTTATACAGCAGGAATATATCCATTCAAAAGAGAAGGTGAAGACCCAACCAGGATGTTTGCTGGTGAAGGTGGGCCAGAGAGAACCAACCGAAGATTTCATTATGTAAGCCTTGATATGCCGGCTAAAAGGCTATCTACAGCGTTTGACTCTGTAACACTGTATGGAAATGACCCTGACTACAGACCAGATATTTATGGTAAAATAGGTAACTCAGGCGTTTCAATCTGCTGCCTGGATGATGCCAAGAAACTTTATTCTGGATTCAACCTTGCAGACCCGATGACCTCGGTATCTATGACAATCAATGGTCCTGCTCCGATGCTTTTGGGCTTCTTTATGAACGCGGCCATCGATCAGCAATGCGAAATCTACATTAAAGAAAATGGCCTTGAAAAAGAAGTAGAAAAGAAAATTGACAAAATCTATGATGAAAAAGGCGTTACTCGTCCTCAATATCAAGGTAAACTACCTGACGGCAACGATGGATTAGGACTTATGCTTCTTGGGGTGACTGGCGATCAGGTATTACCTAAAGAGGTGTACGAAAAAATCAAGGTAAAGACGCTTTCATCAGTAAGAGGTACAGTTCAGGCTGATATTCTAAAAGAGGATCAGGCGCAAAATACCTGTATTTTCTCTACTGAATTTGCCCTACGGTTAATGGGTGATGTCCAGGAGTATTTTATAAATGAGAATGTTAGAAACTTCTATTCAGTTTCAATTTCGGGCTACCACATAGCCGAAGCTGGAGCAAACCCTATTACTCAACTGGCATTCACATTAGCCAATGGATTTACATATGTTGAATACTACCTCAGCAGAGGTATGGACATCAACAAGTTTGCGCCAAACTTATCTTTCTTCTTTTCTAACGGTATTGATCCTGAATATGCAGTAATAGGGCGCGTAGCCAGAAGAATCTGGGCAAAGGCAATGCGTGAGAAATATGGTGCCAATGCCAGGTCTCAAATGTTGAAATATCATATACAGACATCCGGCCGATCGCTTCATGCTCAGGAGATTGATTTTAATGACATAAGAACAACTCTACAGGCTCTTTACGCCATATACGATAACTGCAACTCACTGCACACCAATGCTTATGATGAGGCTATAACTACACCTACAGAGAATTCTGTGAGACGTGCCATGGCGATACAGCTTATTATCAATAAAGAGTTAGGCTTAGCAAAAAATGAAAACCCTACGCAGGGGTCATTTATTATTGAAGAGTTGACTGATCTTGTAGAAGAAGCTGTACTAACTGAATTTGACCGCATTACTGAACGTGGTGGTGTGCTTGGTGCCATGGAAACCATGTATCAAAGAAGTAAGATTCAGGAAGAAAGCTTGCACTATGAAACATTGAAACACACGGGAGAGTATCCAATTATTGGAGTAAATACCTTCTTGAGTTCGAAAGGGTCCCCTACTATAGTGCCTCAAGAAGTAATACGAGCGACCAAAGAAGAAAAAGAGTATCAGATAGAAATGCTCAATAATCTTCACAAACACTATGCAACAGCTTGTGATAATACATTGAACGAAGTGAAGGAAGCTGCCATTAAAAACGAAAACTTATTTGAAGCGCTGATGGAAGCCTGCAAAGTTTGTTCTCTGGGACAGATTACTCAGGCCTTGTTTGAAGTAGGTGGGCAGTACAGAAGAAATATGTAGGCACTCAATTGAGGAAGAAATTATCCTTGATTTTTGCCTCTTGTTTTAGAATAAACTTTAGATAACGAAGCCTTTCTTTAAGAAAGGCTTCTCTCTTTTTAATATCCAACAACTTCAGGTACTTAAGTCTATCATCGATATTAAGTTGAAGCTCATTGGCAATATCATGAATATCAAAATTACCATCTATATCTGTTCTTTTTCGCATGATTAATAACTCCCTAAAGTTACTTAGCAAACTGTCCGATACCTGTACATTTTCTGTAGCGTTTAGAGGAGTGATAATTCCTCCGGGATATAGTTTTGGAGTAAGCTTGTTATAATAATTTGAAAGAATAAATGTATCGGTGCATTTCACCACAATATCCGATTTACCCGAGTCGTAGGCTTGCACCAGCGCCTCAAGTTCTACTAAAGCACCAAGTCTATCTTTGTTAAGGCCGTGAGAGTAATAAATGCCAAATGACATTTCACCTGATTCTACATCAGTTACCAATTGCCGGTACCTGGGTTCAAAAATATGTAAAGGGACTCTCTCATTTGGTATAGGCAAAATAGGGAGTGGAAACAATGGTATTTTGGCCTTTTCAATCATACACCATGTCAACAAACAGTGGTGTTTATTGTTTGTGGGTCAAGGTGTTAATAATTGATATTTTGTATATTTGAAATCGACCTCTTTATAAAATGAGCCCAAACAGTGACTTATCAGTTATAGCAAACCTCCCCTTGGAACTGGAGGAATTCGCTAATATTGGTGTTTGGCATTATAATTTACTTACTGGAGAGATCACATGGTCCACCGGGCTTTATCATATTTATGAACTAAATGAGGATGATTTCGATGGCACTTTCGAAAATTACAGACAATACATTTATCCTGAAGATGTAGATCTTGTCCAAAGGCAGATTAGCGAAGCCATTGAAAGTAAATCAACCTTTTCATTTACAAAAAGAATAATAACTGGAAAAGACAATAAGAAGACTTTAAAAACCTGGGGTACTATTGCGCTAGATGAGTCAGGTGAAGTCGAGCGACTATCCGGATTTTCGTCAGATATCACCGAGTCTGTTAATGCCGAAAGGGCACTCATTGAAAGTAATGAGTTTAATAAAAAACTGGTCGATAACACGGCCAACGCCATATTAATTCAAGACTATGATGGCAACATCTTATACGCAAATGAAACCAGCGCAAAACTTATAAAAGCTCCTTCTGTTCATGCACTCATTGGTTTAAATACTTCACATTTTCATGACTCCAAAAAAGAGGCCCTAATAAAAGGGCGATTAGAGCAGATAAAATTAACAGGCAAACCTGCTCCAGTAATGGAGCAGGAGTTTACCTGTTTTGATGGCAGTAAAATGGTGGGTGAGTCTACCGTAATACCCTATGAATACAAAGGTCGTGATGCAGTACTTATCATAGTTAATGACATTACACACCAAAAAAGGACTCTACAGGCATTAGAAAATTCAGAAGAGCAGATTCGATTCTTTGTTAATAACATGCCAGTATCGGTTGCGATGTTTGATAAAGAAATGAATTATATCGCATGTAGTGAAAAATATATTTCTGACTGGTGGGTACAGGATCAAGAAATGACACCAGACAAAATTGTGGGTCTGAATCATTACGAAATATTTCCTGACGTTAAGGATGAATGGCGCAAAATCCATAGCATAGCACTTGCTGGGGAAACACTATCACGTGAAGATGATTCCTTTGTTAAAGCCAATGGTAAAAAAGAGTGGCTCAGGTGGAAAAATACACCTTGGAAGAATGCACATGGCGAGATTGGTGGCATTATTCTTTTTACTGAATTTATAACTGCAAGGAAAGAAGCTGAAGAGGCAATCGCCAACAGCAGAAACAGGTTAAATACATTAATACAAAACCTGCCTGGTATGGTTTACAGCTGTGGGCCTCCTCCAGACTATAGCATGCGTTTTGTTAGCTCAGGTTCTGAAGAAATTACCGGATACACACCTGATGCATTCTTTGGTGAAGGCAAAATATATTTTGAGAAAGTGGTTCACCCTGAAGACTTATTAAAGAGTCGGGCAGCTGTAAAGAAAGCTATTGATACAAACGAGCAGTTTGACATTAACTACAGAATATTTACTAAATCAGGAGAACTTAAGCATTTACACGAAAGAGGTCAGGCATTATATAATGAAGAGGGAGAATTACTTTCTATAGAAGGTGTAGTAACCGACATCTCCGATGTAATGATAGCACAGCAAGCACTTAAGCAAAGCAAAGAGAGTTTAGATGCTGCTCAGAGAGTTTCACACTTAGGTAGTTGGGAGTTTCATCTCGAATCAGGTGAAGTAATTTGGTCTGATGAATACTATCGAATTTGCGGAGAAAAACCAGGAGCTTTTACACCAACTTTCGAAATAGGTGCATCTTTTATACACCCTGAAGATATTGAGAAAACTCAAAAGGCTATTCAAGAGACCATCGAAACAGGTATTCCCTATAAGCTCAACAAAAGGATTGTTCGCAGAGATAGGACCATCAGATATGTTGAATCGCAAGGAGAATTAGTAAAAAACGAAGTGGGTCAACCTGTTAAGGTGATTGGCTCAATGCAAGACATTACAGATAGGAAAATTACCGAAGACCAGCTTCAGGAGAGTCGCCTTAGAAATCAGGCACTTGTAAATGCACTTCCTGACTTACTATTTATAACAACAACGGATGGTAAGTTTCTGGATGCTCAGTTTTCTGATCCGAGTCAGCTGATTTTACCAAAAGACGATTTTATTGGAAAAAATATTAACGAAATTTTTGACCAGGAAATATCTGAGTCGTATGTAGAAAAAAGTCGTCAGGCAGAACGTACCAAACAACCACAAACTCTTGAGTACTCCGTCACCATAAAAGAAGAGTTAAAGTATTATGAAGCCCGGATAGTTAAATACGCCAAAGGCAAGGTACTTTCTGTGGTTAGAGACATCACGAAAAGTAAAATAGATGAGAAAAACCTAATTAAAACTACCGAAGAATTAACCAATACCAATGCTGAACTTAAACAATTTGCGTACATCACATCTCATGATTTAAGAGCTCCGGTAGTAAACCTGGACACACTTCTACAAATATACAAGTCAGAAGAATTTACTGAAGAAGAAAAAGATGAGGTACTAGGTAAAATAACTTCTTCTATCGATCAGCTAAAATCAACACTTAATGATTTAATACAATTAGTTGCAGTAAAAGACGAGACAAAATCTGAGTTGGTTGAAGTAAAGTTTGAAGAGATTGTAAATGCCATAACTAACAGTCTTGAAACACAAATAAGTGATGCCAGGGCTACTATAAAAAAAGATTTTAGCGAAGTTCCATCAGTAATTTCTAAAAAGACCACTGTTTACAGTATCATTCAAAATCTTATTTCAAATGCTATTAAGTATAAATCTGATAAACCGCTTGAGATCATAATTAAAAGCATAAATACTGAGGACGGTTATACCTGCCTTTCTGTAATAGACAATGGAATAGGGATAGACTTAAAGCGTCATGGAGATAAACTATTTGGTATGTACCAGCGATTTCATGAAAATAAGGAAGGAAAAGGTCTTGGATTATATATAATAAAATCACAAATTGAAGCTTTGGGAGGGTATATAGAAGTTCAAAGCGAGATTGGTGAGGGTACTACTTTCAACGTTTGTTTTAAACATTAACAAATGACAGAATCTATCGATAAATTGGCCAATGTGCTCGTCATAGATGATGATGATATTTCCAACTTCATTTATACAAGGGTAATTTCAGCTTCGGGAATAGTTGAAAATATCAAATCTTGTATGAGCGGACAAGAAGCGCTCAACTACCTCAAAGAAGTAAGTGAAAATAATCCGGAACAATTTCCCGCAATGATTTTTCTTGACATCAATATGCCCGTTATGAATGGATGGGATTTTCTTGATCAATACAATCAGATTATTCCAGAGCAAGTACAATCAAATAGTATTCTTTGTATCCTTTCATCATCAGTCTATAAAGATGATATTGATAAAGCCAATACATACGCGCAAGTAAAAGAGTATGTGCCAAAACCTCTCACAACTGACTACCTCAAGACTTTATTCAAAAAGCACTTCTCATAGTTCTCAATACGCCTACTATCAAGTATCTTCGCTTGTCAATTGATGCAAGCAACATTTACTATGAAAATTACTACTAAATACTTATCAGATCACGAGTACGAAGCGTTTAATGATGCGGGTAACAAAGTTTTTATCGACATGAAGGATGAAGATAAAACCGGCCAATCTCCTATGGAAATGATATTATCCGCTTTATGTGGATGTGTTGCCGTAGAAGTAGCACAAATGATTAAAAAAAGAAGAAAACAAGTAGAAGACCTCACTATTACGGCTGAAGGAACACGAAAAGAAGATCACCCACGCGGTTTTACCCGCATAAAAATGAATTTTACTTTAAAATCGCCTGATGCCAACAATGAAGAG
The DNA here is from genome assembly GCA_039970995.1 of Fulvivirga sp. Classification (GTDB taxonomy): domain Bacteria; phylum Bacteroidota; class Bacteroidia; order Cytophagales; family Cyclobacteriaceae; genus Fulvivirga. The sequence continues at coordinate 319,127 of JBDVKW010000002.1, read as the reverse complement.
CTTGAAAAAGTAACTCGACTTTCGCTGGAAAAGTATTGCTCTGTGGCCGAATCACTAAAAGCGGATATTACATTCGAATCTAAAGTGGAACAATAAGCTACATTAGCTTACCATTAAGTATAACTTTATCGATAAGCTCACTTCCAAATGAATATGGAATAAAGGCTATTGATGGAATCTCTTTTGTAATAAAAACACTTCCTGACTTGCCTTTTGTAATGCTGCCGTGTGTATCAGATACTTCCATGGCATAGGCTGTATTTATCGTAGCAGCGTTTATTGCTTCCTCCGGAGTCATTTTCATTTTAACACAGGCCAGTGAAAGCATCAGTGACATCTTACCACATGGCGCACTCCCTGGATTGTAATCTGTGGCTAAGGCCAAAGGCAAACCTGCATTTAACATCGCCCTTGCAGGCGGGTAACTTGTACCAAGAAAGAATGCCGCTCCCGGAAGCATGGTAGGCATTACATCAGTATTTTTCAACACTTCTATTTCTTCATCCCCCATACTTTCTAAATGATCAACACTTAGTGCACCGACCTTTACTCCTACTTGCACACCCCCAGAAATATGTAATTGGTTTGCATGGATTTTGGGCTTCATACCATGTTTCTTGCCCGCTTCCATCACTCTTTCGGTTTCTTCAGGAGTAAAAAATCCCTCTTCACAGAAAGCATCAACATAGTCAGCCAATCCTTCTTCTGCCACTGCCGGGATCATTTCGTTTATAACTTTATCGAGGTAAGCTTCTTTAGTAGTTTCTTTAGGTACAGCATGTGCACCGAGAAATGTAGTCTTAATGGTAAGTCCTGTAGCCTCTCCTATTCTTTTGGCGACTCTTAACATCTTTATTTCATCTTCTGTAGTCAATCCATAGCCGCTTTTAATCTCAACTGCTCCCGTACCGAATGAAATAATCTCCTTTGCACGCACCAAGGTTCTTTCAAACAGTTCATCTTCAGATGTCGCCTGCAGCTTTTTCGCTGAATTAAGGATACCACCTCCTTTTGCCGCTATATCTGCATAAGACATACCTTTGATCTTATATACAAACTCTTCTTCTCTACTAGCTGCAAATACCAGATGTGTATGGGAGTCAACAAAACTTGGAAATACAAAGCGGCCTGTGGCATCGATAATTTCATCGGCCTCGTTTAACTTGCAGTCTTTCATCTTGCCGAAATCTGCAATTTTATCATTTTCTAAATATAGAAAGGCATCTTCAAGTACTGGCAAATGGTCCATTTCCTTACCGGCTACCCACTTCACGTTTTGCTCTCTTACCTGAACAAGTCCCTTGATGTTTTTTATTAAAATCGACATGATGTAAAAATAAAAAAGGCTAAAACACTATACATGCTTTAGCCTAAGTATCTTAATTTTTGTTTTCTTTTATCGGCCAAATGCCTCGACTGAGTAATTTAAGTTGGTGCTAAATACCGGGAAACTAATCTTAACTAAAGCATAAAAGCCTCTTCCGCTTATGCCCGGACGCATACCTACTTCTCCACCATAAGCCCATCCCCAGGTTCTGTTAAATCTACCTTCCATACCAGCTCTAAAGCCAATAATCGAGGTATCGATAGCTTCTGAAGAAAAGCTATTACCCTGATATGAAACATCGTCTACACTTATAGCAGGTGCTACCAATAGGTCAAGAAATACTGTGAAAATTAAATCATCAACACCTTCCTGATATTTGTTATCAAAATCGACAGCAATATTCTTAATCCATGACATAGACCCACCGGCATAAATACCACCTACAGACATATTGGTAAATGCCTGAAACTCTTCTTCGCTGTTTGATGGGCGTGTAACAGGTAATGTTTGACCGTCTTCACTTTCCAACGCCTGTATTGTTTTGCCCTGGTTCTCCATAATCCTGTTAAGGTCTAAAGAAGTATCATAAAAGAAGCCTCCTAATCGTGCACCATAGATTTTTCTTACCTTACAGGGTATGTCTGCATTTATTGGAACTCTTGCTGCCCACTTGCTACCCTTATAACTTTTCTTATAAAGAAACATGGATGTTTTAGAGCTCTCCTCAAAATCCTTGATGTGGTAAGTTGCCCCTGCCTCAAAATAATTATAAACGGCCGGCTCATTATCAACATCGCTATTGTTGTCTGCAATATCTCTCACAAGGTCAAACTTCTTAGTGTAGGTTTTTCTTGCATGCGCATTGAAACGCATTTTGTCTTTATGAAAATAGGTAGCCTCTAAACCAAAGCCGGCATTAATATTTGCCGTAAATAGCTCTCCGTATATTGGCTGAAATTGAACAAACAGGGTATTGATAGCATAAGGCTCATCGTACAACTCCTCGTAGGTAACTGGGTTTTGATCTGAACGATTTTGTGCTATTGTGAATACATTGGCCCCGAAAAGCACGATTAAAAAAAATAGAATCTTCTTCACAACTTGTATATTAAAAAATTGATCTCTTGATAAATATCTGCAATTTAAACCATAAAACTAATAAAAAATGCGCACAAACATCAATTTGTACATCCATCACAGTATGTAATTTATCGGCTAAGACTGGTTTTGGTAACTCAAAGTCGTGATTTTTTATTTATTTTCCACTATTAATATTAATTTAAACTTTCATAATCATTGAAATGAGAATTAATCGGAAGACCAACAGCTGTCTAAATTGCGGGTTTACATTAGATAAAGTCTACAACTATTGCCCCAATTGCGGCCAAGGTAACCATGATGATAATGTGTCATTTGGCACGCTCGTAGGTGATTTTTTCAGCACCTATTTTGCTATAGACTCTAAATTTGGCAAAACTGTCAAACCCTTTTTTCTTAAACCAGGGTACCTCACCAATCAATATATCTCTGGTAAAAGAGCCACTTATGCCCACCCCATCAGGTTATACCTGATCATTAGCATATTTTATTTTTTCATGGTAACGTTGGCCGCAACAGACCTCGCTAATGAAAATAATGACGATACGGTAATCAAAACTTCAGATCAATTTGATTTACTTAAGGGCATAGATAATTTAGACGATAGTACTGGTAGAGAAATTGCCAAAGCCCTTACCGGTCGAGAGAGAAGCTTATTAAAAGAAGAGCTGGATGAAAATGATCTTCAGGAATTAAGAATCTTCCTTTCCACCATAGACACTGCCTCTCAGGTTAGGATAAGAACAGCTGTTGGGGACTCGATAGCGGACAGCCTTTATATCTTCAAACCAGACTCACTTTATTTATTGAAAGTAAAAAAAGATACTACTCTCAATAAATCCAAGGTCAAAGATGATGAGGATGATTTTATTATATCCAGAATTGATACCGATAAAGTGAAACAACTTGACAAAGATCACGAGTTAAGTGACCAACAAATATATGACTCGTTAAATCTCGGAGAACTAGACTATTTTGATAAAAGAATGGCGATTCAGACCATTAGGGTAACACGTGCCGATAAAGAACAAATCATTTCCTACATCGTCAAGAATTTTCCGCTAATGATGTTGGTACTAATACCTATTTTCGCATTGATATTAAAGCTCCTTTATTTAAGAAGAAACCAGCTGTATATCAAACATTTGGTGCATGCATTGCATCTACATACCTATGCTTATTTCGTTTATGGAGTATTTATTTTACTTACTGTATTCATCATCACCCACGAAGACGCTGGTGAAATACTTAATATGATTGCGTTTCTAATAGTTACCATTTATGCGTTTATATCCTTTTTAAAAGTATATAAGCAACGCTGGTTTAAAACCTTCATAAAATTTAACATTGTAGGTGCCATATACTGCTTCAGTATATTCCTATTTTTCTTATTAGAAATGGCTGTATCCCTGCTGCTATTTTAAGAATGTAGTAGCTCTAGTACTTTATGATTTGCCTCAGCCAAATGGTTCAATGTATCTCCTTTTATCTCTGTAGAAACAAATAGCGTTTCAAATTGAGAAGGAGGTAGATAGACACCTTCTTTTAGCATTTGTTGAAAGAACTTTCCAAATAGTGCGGTGTCGCAAGTCTTAGCTGTTTCAAAATCAATCACCTCCTGATCAGTGAAGAAAAGGCTGTACATCGATCCGATATGATTCATTGTATAGTTAAGTCCCAACTTTTGTAAACTTGATTTTAACTCACGTACAATATTGGCTGTGTTCTTTTCAAGCTCAGTATAGATCTCCGGGTTGTCATTTAAGGTATGTAGCATTGCCAGACCTGCTGCCATTGCTACAGGATTGCCAGACAGTGTACCTGCCTGGTAAACGGGTCCAGATGGAGATACAAAATCCATAATTTCTTTCTTTCCACCATATGCCCCTACAGGCATACCACCACCGATGATTTTCCCAAGCGTTGTAATATCAGGTCGTACTCCAAATACTTCCTGGGCACCACCTTTTGCCAGCCTAAAACCGGTCATGACCTCATCAAATATGAGTACAATGCCTTCCTGATCACAAATATCTCTTAAACCCTGAAGAAAGTCTTTCTTTGGAATAATGCACCCCATATTGCCAGGTACTGGCTCAAGAATAATGGCCGCTATATTATCCTTATTTTTTGCGACAAGTGATTTTACCGCTTCAATATCATTAAATGGAGCTGTTAAGGTATCATTCGCCACACCTTGCGTAACTCCGGGGCTGTTTGGGGTTCCCATTGTCATGGCTCCACTACCTGCAGCTATTAAAAAAGAGTCACCATGGCCATGATAGCAACCTTCAAACTTTATAATTTTCTCTCTTTCGGTATAGCCTCTGGCAAGTCTTATTGACGACATTGTGGCTTCTGTACCTGAGTTTACCATGCGTACCTTTTCTATTGAAGGTACCATTGTAGTGATGAGCTCAGCAATCTCTATTTCTTTCTCTGAAGGTGCTCCAAATGATAAAGAGGATTTTACGGCTTCGGTCACTGCTGCTTCAATCTGGGGATGTGCATGACCAAGTATCATTGGTCCCCATGAATTGATCATATCGATGTATTTATTATCATCTTCATCATACATGAAGGCACCTTTGGCACTTCTGATAAAAAGCGGATCTCCCCCTACTGCTTTAAATGCTCTGACTGGCGAATTAACGCCTCCTGGAATAAAATTTTGTGCTTTTGCAAATAGTGATTTACTGTTCTCTATCTTCATCTTCAGTTCCTTCTCTATTTAAATAAATTCTCATTTCTTCACCCTCAAAACTTAACACAGGCACTAACTTATTGTTGTTTGAATCTCGGTAATCATAACCTAAAGAAATAAAGCCTGGCAGGTAATCAACCTGATTCCAACCTATTTGAAAGTATTTGCCATATTGATACAAACTATGACCTGCCAACATCATCACCTCATAGCCATCCTCGGCAAACTTTGAGGGTGATTTTTTATGTCTCTTTACATATTTTTCTCGGAATTGCTCATACCCCAATGTATCTTGAATGGTATAGCCCGGAGCATAGAGTATCGCGTTTAAGCGACCATATGCATCGTAGTTTATAGCTGGGAGTTCCATCCAATCTGCTGAGCCTATTACAGTAATAGAATCACCTCTGGTTTCTACCGCACTTATCACTTTAGATGAAATGAGGTCATTAGAAGAAGCCACGAATATATGCCCTACACTATCTATGCCTATGGTAAACTTCTCTCTTGCTTCTTCTGTAGCTGCCTCTTTGATTTTTTCATCAGAGATAAGCAATAAATCAAGAATGGCCCGGGAGCTATCCTTTTCTATTTTTTTTGAGATGATAATATTGAAGCTATCCCTTTCCATTTCGTGTTTATAAGTATGAGCCAATACTGAGTCTCGCTTGTTATCCCCATAGAAAATGATCCCAACTTTATTTCTTACACGGTTTTTAACAAAATCCGCCATTCTAAGACCTAATGTTTCGCTACTTGGCTTATATAAAAATGAAAACGGGTTATTACCTGCTATATCAGAATCAGGAAAGAAAGGATTAATAACGTTTACTTGATTTTTATAAGCGAACTCGCTCACCAATGATGTAGTATGAGAATACAAAGGCCCCACAATCAAGTCCATACCCTTTAGTTCATCCTTAGCTAAAATGTTAGCCGTTTCGGTACTATCGCGCTTTGTGTCATAAGCAAGTAAATTTATGTTGATTCCGATACTTTTAAGGCTATCAACTGCCAATTGCAAGCCCTGATAAAAATCCAAAACGATATAGTTTACCTGACGCTTATCCACGGGCTCCAATGACTCAACCATAAAAGGCAGCATTACAGCCACTTTGTATTCATCTCTAAAGATCGATTTTGTAATAACAGGCACATTAAGTGCTTCATTATCCAGGTCAAATTTTAATATCAACGATTCCAATAATTCCTGATCTCTTTCGGCCAATGGTTGTGCTGAAATCCTTTTGGCTAATACCTGTGCCAATACTGCTTCGTCATCATTGTTCTCATATAGGTTTTTCAGCGCTGAAAGACTTTTGATTTTATTTAAATGATATTGCTTAAGAGACGACACAAATTCCTTTTGATCCTCATCATCTGCTTCATTTAAAACGTTTAACGCACTGTTGTACTCCTCATTTTCAAAGTAAATGTTAGCCAACCAAATATTTACTTCATTGAGCTTAGACCACTTGGGATACAACTGTTTGATCTGCAAGAGCATATTTTTCGCCATGGGCAAATACCCTTCGCGGTAGGCTGATAGGGCATAGTAAAACGAGGCATAAGTTGCGAAAGGATTATTTTCATCTGACTGTATTAATGGCTTGAAAGCCTCCATCGCCAAAGCATAATTGCCTTGAGTGAAGAACAATTTGGCTCCGTTGTAACGCTTTTGATAGTCGGACTGCTCATCCTGAGCTTGAATACTACCAAAGCCAATTAGTAGACAGATAATGAAAATAGTCTTTTTCATAAAATAGGTTTATTCCCACTCAATAGTAGCAGGTGGTTTTGAACTAATATCGTAAACAACGCGATTAACACCCTTTACAGTATTTATTATCTTGTTAGATATATCAGAAAGGAATTCATAAGGTAAATGACACCAGTCGGCAGTCATACCATCCACACTGGTTACTGCTCTTAGGCTTACTACTTGCTCATAAGTTCGCTCATCGCCCATGACCCCTACTGATTGTATAGGCAATAAAATCGCTCCAGCTTGCCAAACCTCATCATATAATCCGTTTTCTTTAAGACCATTAATAAATATGTGATCCACTTCCTGCAAAATCGCTACTTTTTCAGCAGTAATGTCTCCTAATATTCTAATACCAAGTCCCGGTCCCGGAAATGGGTGACGGCCTAGAATTGCCTGATCTATCTCCAAGGTTTTCCCTACCAATCGCACTTCGTCTTTAAACAACGTATTCAACGGTTCTACTACTTTTAGTTTCATAAAATCCGGTAGGCCACCCACATTATGATGCGACTTAATTGTAGCTGAAGGTCCTTGCACAGAAACAGACTCAATTACATCAGGGTATATCGTACCCTGGCCGAGCCATTTTACATCCTTAATTTTGTGTGCTTCATCATCGAAAACCTCGATAAAAACGCGCCCAATTGCTTTTCTTTTATCCTCAGGATCTGTTAATCCTTTTAATGCCTCATAGAACCTTGACTTCGCATCAACCCCTTTGACATTTAGTCCCATATGTTTGTAGGAATCAAGAACATCCTCAAACTCATTTTTTCTCAAAAGGCCATTATCTACGAAAATACAGTGAAGATTTTCACCAATAGCCTGGTGAATCAACGTGGCAGCAACACTAGAATCAACTCCACCTGATAGGCCCATTACCACTTTATCATTACCCAACTGCTTCTTGAGGCTTTCTATAGTAACTTCTGCAAAGATATCAGGCGTCCAGTCTTGAGCACACTTAGAAATGTGCACTACAAAGTTTCTTAATACTGTTTTACCCTCAAGGCTATGTGTTACTTCGGGGTGAAACTGAATACCGAAAGTTTGTTCATCCTTTATTTTATAGGCAGCTACCTGAACGGATGGCGTGCTTGCGATAAGTTCAAAGTCATCAGGGAGGGTAGTAATTGTATCACCGTGTGACATCCATACTTGAGAATCGATTGAAATCTCTTTCATCAATTCATTGTGCTGATCAACTTTTGAGAGTTTAGCCCTGCCGTACTCACGCACTTTAGATGGAGTAACATCCCCACCATTCTTTTTTGCCATGAGTTGCGCACCGTAGCATACACCAAGTACAGGCACTTTCTTTCTATAGGCCTCCAAATCAACATTGGGGGCATCATCCTGCATTACTGAGCATGGGCTACCAGAAAGAATTACACCTTTTACGTCATCTGTTAGTGCTGGAGGGTTATTATAAGGGTGGATTTCACAGTAAACGTTGAGCTCTCGGACTCTTCTGGCGATAAGTTGAGTATATTGAGAGCCGAAATCTAAAATCAGTATTTGTTCTGCCATGGCGCAAAAATAGTACGCCTAATGTGGAAATACTATTTTCTTTTACAGAAAAGAGATAACTAATATTGCCTTTGATTAGTTAATGTTTTACAATAACATATGTTGGCATAGTTTTTACTTACTAACTATACAATCACAAAGAAAAAGAAACAATGAAAATCAACACCACAATCAAACTATTAGTCTATAGTGCTTTCTTCACCATCTTTTTGGCTGCTTGCGACAAAAACGATAATGTCGTTCTTTTTTCTATCAATGATGATAAAGAACTTGGAGCACAGGTAAGTGAGCAAATTGAAAATGATACAACTTTCAATTTGATGAGTCGCAGTGAGTATCCTGAGGCCTATGCTTATCTCGATGGTATGGTAAATGAAATCTTAAATAGCGGTGAGGTAACCTATAGAGATGAATTTGTTTGGGAAGTTACTTTAATAGATAATGACTCCACCTTAAATGCCTTCGCTACTCCCGGTGGCTACATTTATGTGTATACAGGTTTAATAAAATATCTCGATAATGCTGATGATCTTGCCGGTGTGCTTGGTCATGAGGTGGCGCACGCAGATTTAAGACATACGAGCCGTAATCTTCAAAAAATGTATGGTATTCAGATTTTATTAAGTGTGGTTTTAGGACAAGATGCCTCTCAGCTTGAAACCATTGCCGGTCAGGTGGCTGGTACTGTGGCAGGGTTAAGCTTTAGTCGCGAATTTGAGGAAGAAGCAGATGCCGAATCTGTAGTATATCTTGCCGCAACGCATTACGCATGCAATGGTGCAGCTTCATTTTTTGAAAAGTTAGAAGAAACAGGTCAGAGTAGTGGGGTGCCAGAATTTTTGAGTACTCATCCAAGTCCAGCCAATAGAGTGGCAGATATAAATGCCCAGGCAGATGCACTTGCTTGCGATACCACATTAAGTGGAGATGACTACGCAGGTTTTAAAGCATCGTTGCCTTAATACAATCTAAAGGTTGTAAAAGTGTCATCGCGAGAGAATGAAGTGATCAAGTTTCAACAGATTGCTTCACTTTGTTCGCAATGACAACCATATACAATATTCACCGGGTGACTCAAAGTCACCCGGTGAATTCATTAATCAATTACTTCTCCAATCCAGGCTGACGATTTAAGAATTCATCATAAAGTTTGGTGTGTCTGCTCTCTAATGGGATCATCCATCCTTCAATGAACACATATTTCACTTGTGTTTTTGTTTCAAAAGGGTCTCCATCTGTCACAAACAGTGTTGCGCTTTTACCTTTTTCGAGTGAACCTAGTTTATCGTCCACGCCAAATATTTCGGCTGGAATAATAGTGATCGCCTTTAATGCTTCTTCTTTACCCATCCCATATGTAGCTGCAAAGCCTGCATTGTAAGGTAGGTTTCTCACGTTCTCGGCATCGCCAGATTTGATCGCTACCTTTACCCCAGCTTTCTGCATTACGCCAGGGTTTGTATAAGCTCTGTCATATCTATCATATTGTCGGTTAGGTATGCTTAAAACGGGCCCAACTATTACAGGAATATCAGCCTCAGCAATTTCCTTGGCTTTCCTCCAACCTTCAGATACTCCTGTAAATACTACATCAATGTCTTTGTCAGAAACCCACTCAATGGCTGCTTCGATATCATCGGCTGCATTGACCTCAATTAAAAGCTTCCGTTCACCTCTCACTACAGGTAGTAGAGCCTCCATTTCAGGATAATACTCAAGTTTTGCAGCATTGCCCGAAGCTTTAAGCGAACTATCAATACGATGATACTCATTGGCTCTTTGCCACACTTCATTGAGCTTCTTCAAAGCTTTTTCCGCTTCTTTTTTAATCTCTTCATCCGATCTCCTATCCCATCGACTGCTTCTTCCAGTAGCTGGGAAATTCATAACGATACCTTCAAAACCTGCATACATCTGATCTGGCGTATAGCCATGTAGGTTTACTAAAGAAGCAGTACCTGGAAATAAACCACCGGCAGGAACAGCAAGTGAAGTAGTCACCCCGCTCACTCTTGTTACTGGTATAAGAACAGAATTAGGGTTTACAGCAGTTAATGCCTTCATCTGAGGTATTACATCACCGATTTCATTGTAATCTCTCGTACGCGGATCAGAGTTTACTTCCACAAGTCCTAATCGTCCTCCGCCCTCTATCATTCCAGGATAAATAGTTTGCCCACTGCAATCAATTTGCTCGGCTCCATCAGGGATGGTTACATTAGCACCAATTTCAGCAATGATGCCGTCCTTTATCACAATTGTGCCATTATTGATCGTTCCGTTCGTAACTGTTTCTATGGTTGCATTGGTGAGAGCAAAAGTGCCCGTTTTTCCTTTGGCATTTTGACCAGACACTTCAATACTAAAAGCAACCAGTAGAAATACGATAAATATGTGTTTTAAATTTTTCATAGGTCTGCTCATTAGTTTTTGAATAAAAATTCGGTGCCTTGCATACATCTATCAACTGTATGATCATTTTGCGAAAATGTCACATCAATTTTTTCTTCCGGATTCACATAGATACGCATGTCATCCGGGTCATTTTGTCTGTCAAACTGCAACACACCATCTATGATGGTATACATCGGTATAGCATAGATTGATAAAGGATGATTATTAAAAATCGCTATATCTCCTTCTTTACCCTCTTCTATCGAACCTACTCTGTCCTCAATTCCCAATTGTTTAGCTGGATTAATTGTAATCATGGATAGTGCATCTTTATCTGTCAAACCACCATATTTCTGAGTCTTTGCTGCCTCATGATACAGGTGTCTGATCAATTCACCAGAATCTGAGTTAATTGAGGTAACTACTCCATTTTCAGAAAGAATAGTCGCATTGTAGGCCGTAGAGTAATACACTTCAAATTTATAAGCCCACCAATCTGCAAATACTGATGCACCAGCACCAAATTCAGCTAATTCAGGGGCTACTTTAAAGCCTTCATTTACATGTTGAAATACAAGTCTTTTGATACCGAAATCTTTGCATACCTGCATAAGCATATAAATCTCATCTGCTCGGTAAGAGTGACAATGTATGATGATTTCTCCTTTTAATATATCCGCCAGCGTCTCAAGCCTAAGGTCATATTTAGGAGGAGCTCCTTTAAACCCTTTTTTGCTTTTATTAACGTTATATTCATTCCAGGCTGCCATATATTCCTGAGCTTCTGAAAATGAATTTCTAAAGACTGCTTCTACTCCCATACGAGTTCTTGGTACCATATTATTACCTGCACCATGTACCCTGGTAGGGTTTTCTCCCAAAGCAAACTTAATTGTTCTTGGAGCGCCTTTCATTTTCAAAGCTTCAGGATCTACTGTGCCATATCTGTGCTTGATTGTCTCGCACTGACCCCCTACCGCATTGGCCGAGCCATGCATAGCATGAGAAGTGGTAACTCCACCTGCAAGCGCTCTGTAAATAGACACATCTAAGGGGTCAACCGCATCACCGGTAAATACTTCTGCGGTAACAGGGCTTGTAGCCTCATTTACTGCATCTAAGGCAATATGTGAATGCGCATCGATGATTCCTGGCATAACATACATGCCTGTAGCATCAATTGTTTTTGCTCCTGAGGGAGCCTTAAGGCCTTTCCCTATTTTAGAGATTTTACCATCTCTAATAAGAACATCGGTTTCGGCCAGGTCACCATTGGTAATGGTAAGTACCGTTCCATTTTTAATGAGTACATCGCCTTTTTGCTGTGCCGAAGCGGCAAATGCCAAAAGCAATGCAAGAATTAATGTGATATTATTTTTCATGATATTAATCTTTAAGTCTTTTATTGTTCTGGAATTCTCTCTCCTTCAACCGGAAAACTTCCATAAGAGCCAACGGTCATCGTGCCATCAAATGTCTCCCCATCAATAGTTACAGAAACGCTGATTGAAAGCATATTACCACCCGCATTTATCTGAAAACTATAGGTCATGCTAGTTCCACTGATAGCTATATCTGATATACTCGTAGTTTCTCCAGTCTGGCTATTTGTCATTTCACCAGAATAATCACCTGCCTCGCCAGTGATTTTAAGTGTTCCTGTTGTCGTGCCCTGAGGTGTCTCAGTAGAATAGCTCCAACTACCTATAGGATCTATGTCCTCACCATCTGATTTTTTCTTTTTCGGCTTATCATCGTATTCAAATAACTTACCATCAACAAAAACCATTTTTACATTCGATTTTTCATCGAAATAAGGTTTATCTGAAATAACAAGATTGGCAATTTTGCCGGCATCTACTGTACCCATGGTGTTTGAAAGCCCTAAAAGTTGTGCAGGCGCAGTTGTCAGGGCAGTGAGTGCTGCATCTTCACTTAAACCATTTTCGACCATTTTCGACAAGTTTGATTTTATATCCTTGCTTTTAGCCTCAAGGGTCGAAAAGCCAAATTTCACACCGTTAGCGGTAAATAAAGCAGGCTGTTTGTAATGATTCAAAATCATTTCTTTCTTTCTTGCATCCAGTCGTTGTTGCTCTTCTTCAGCAGCAGTAAGTTCTTTCTTAGTATCTCCCTCGTCTGTATCAGTAGAGTCCTTTTCTTTCTCTTCTTTTAGTTCAGGCAGTTCTAATGAAAGAAAAACGGAAGCATTTGCGCTTTTAATTTTATCAATGACATCCCAGCCTTGCTTCACTTCTCCAAGCATAAGGTTAAAGCCAAGATCATTCTTTAGTATAAAAACTCTCTGAATGTCAAGTACACTTTCTGCCTTAAACGCTACAGGAATGCGCTTGTCTATTACCGGATAAAATGCCTCTAGCACTCTATCTGATACTGGGCGTTCCATACCTGCACCATCTTGTTCGTATCGTTGCTTGTATGATTTTGCATAACTGGCATTTCTATATAGGTCGCGATATTTTGCCATCACACCTATAACAGTATTTGGATAAATACCTGATGCCCCACGCAGTTGGCTAAACAGTGATGTTCCGGATCTATACACCATTTCGTCAGGCGTATCGCCTGAAAGCAATACAATAGCTCCTGATCCCGGAAGCATTCTACCTTCGGGCACTACATGTGCTGCAGTAAATCCCAGCTTGCGCCAGTCATCAACCGATTTATCAGCAGGGTTTAGCAGCCCTCTTACATCCCGATCAGGCTGAATGCCTGCAATATCATTAGGGGGATTGCTGGGATCATCAACATCCTGATCCTCCTCTTCTTTTGGCATATCAACACCTACATGAGAGAGGCCGTCAATAAAACCAGCGTATAAATACATTGAATCCGCCTTGATGATTTTAGCATCAGCGGGAATAGAAACCGTTTTGCCTACGGCCGTAATCATACCATCTTTCACTACAACAGTTCCCAGCTGAATGGTTCGGCCTGGAGCCTGTGTAATATTCACATTGGTAATGGCGTATGTACCCGTAACGGGAGCAATTTTTTCATCCTGACCATACAAACTTAAGGGCAAAACCCCGATAAACAGTATGATCACGAGCTTCCATACTACAGCATTGTGAAGTCGCTTCATTTATTGTGTGTTTAGGTTAATAAAGGATTGAAGGTAAGCAAAATATGAAGCAACCGTAAAGCAATATACATGAACGGTTAAATGATTACGTGCTCCCAATGATTTGGCTCACTTCAGGCATTTTGCAATTCACTACATTGATCTTACAATTGAATACATTACACTGGTTTGTATGACAACTTGTGGGCATCATTGTATCGTATAAACATGTAAACGCCACTGCAGGGCTAGTCACATTAAAAATAATTTTATGAAAAATTTAGGTCAAAAACTCAAAATAAAAGGATGGGCAATTCTTGCGGCACTATTGGTCATAAGTGCCTCAGGTGTTGCTCAAACGGTGATTAAATCTGATGGCAACAAGGAACGAATCGTAATCACTAAAAATAACAACACCTGGAAACATACAAGCAAGTCCGGCTTAAGCAGTTTCAATATTGAGTATAAAGGAAAAATAGAAGTAACTGATGACGATAAGGACATAAAAAGTATCTCACCTGGTGGCTATCTTGAAATCAGTAAGACAACTTTCGGCAGTAAGCGTGAAATTTTAGTCGAGGCAGCCTCTGGCGGATCTTTGAGAAGAGAATACTATGAGGGTAGAACAAAAACCGAATGGGAACCAGCGGGTAGAAAATGGTTAGCGGAAATATTACCTGAAATTGTAAGGTCAACAGGTATAGCTGCAGAAAGCAGAGTAGATAGGTTTTTTAAGCAAGGTGGGGTCGATGCTGTAATCAATGAGATTGGAAGATTAGATGGCAACTATGTGGTGGCTATCTATGGTAAGTTGCTGTTAGCCAAAGATGGGCTTAGCAATAACGATCTTAAAAAAGCCATCGAAGGCATCTCCAATGAGCTAGACTCTGACTATTATTTGGCTGAAATATTAAAAGATAATGCCTCAAGATTCTTAAAAAATGATGCCACTGCAGATGTTTATTTTGAAGCTGCCACTAAAATAGGTTCTGATTACTATGCTACTGTAGTCTTAAAAGAAGCACTAGATAGTTACAAACCCAGTGCTTCGTCTTTAGCGAAAATTATGGAGGCCAGTAAATCGATAGGTTCTGATTACTACCAGGCATCCTTATTGACTCGGGTATTGGAACTAGATGATCTTGATGGAGAACTTTTGGCTGAAGTAATCGAAACCACCAAGGATGTAAGCTCTGATTACTACCAGTCGCAAATCCTTTCTAAAGCGTTAGATAAAAAAGGATTATCATCCAGCTCATATAATAGTCTTATCGTTGCAGTATCAGATGTGAGTTCTGATTACTATATGGCTAGCGTATTTTCAAAACTGGCTGAAAATAAGCTAGATGAAGATGTTATAGTTAAAATGATAGATTTGGTAGATGAGAAACTTTCGTCTGACCACTATGCCTCAGTAGTATTGTCCAAGTTGATGCAAAATCAAGACCTATCTTCAAGATCTGTAGAAAAGATTGCTAATGCCATTACAGGCTTAGGATCAAGTCACTATGCTTCATCAGCCATTAAATCGATTAGTAAAAATGACAACCTTTCCAAAGAGAGTTTGATATCAATCATAAAAGCAATTGGCAACATTAGCTCAGATTACTATACAGCAAGTGCATTGGAGTCGATTGCTCCTCTTGTTAAAAGAAGTGATGAATCTGTGAAAGATGCCTATAGAGCAGCTGCTAAAAGTATTAATTCTGATACTTATTATGGTCGTGCCATGCGCGCCATAGACTAACTTACCAATAACAACTGGTCATGATAAGCTTCAAAAGAATCACTAAATTGATTAGATTGAACTTATCATGGCCTACTTATTTAAACTATACGAGCTCATGCGTAAATACCGATTGCGGTTTTTAGTCTCAACCTTTATTGGTATAGTATATTTCATCTATTTGCTATATAGTGAAGTGGGGTACCTTGTTTGGCAACCTAACTATTTCATCTACCTACTAGCAAGTATCGTTTTAGCCAATTTTGTTGGTTTTGGCATATATCTTTCTGATAAAAAGCTAAACAAATGGCTGCCATGGAAGGATCATATTAGCTCCAGGTTATTGCTTGGCTTTATAAGCAATATTATTATGTCATTAACTGTAATGGCAGTTGGTGCTTACCTATTTTTTGGTTTGTACTTTGATCAGTTTGATCTTGAGATGCTTTTGACAGAACATCAGGTACCTATGATCAAACTTTTGATCATCACTGTAATAGCCTCACTTGTCTATACTATTATTTATTTTGCCTTATTTTCTTACAACCAATATGCGGTTGTACATGTTGATGCGGCTAAAAATCAAAGGGTACAACTCCAATTACAATTTGAGGCCCTGAAAAGTCAACTTAGTCCGCACTACTTATTTAACTGTCTGAACACGATTTCTTCGCTCGTTTACAAAGACACGATGTTGGCTGAGGATTTTATCAGGAGACTGGCCCAAACCTACCAATACATACTTGCTAATAATGAAAGAAGGTTTGTGCTTTTGGAAGACGAGATAGAGTTTGTAAAATCTTATAATTACCTTTTGCAGGTCAGGTTTCAAAATAACCTGCATCTTGAAATAAACCTGCCTACGAATATTCTACACAGTAAAATACCCCCGCTTACACTTCAGATGCTGGTAGAAAATGCAGTAAAACACAATGTAATTAGTAAAGACCAACCTCTTAACATTTACATATCGGCAATAGATAACACAGATATAAAGATTACAAATACCAAAACGGCTACACCTGCCAATGTAAGCTCCTTTCATGTGGGGCTGGAAAACATCAAGAAGCGGTATGGGTACTTTACCGATAAGAAAATAAAAATTGAGAACAGTGATAAGTTTACTGTGCAGTTACCAGTAATCAAAAATGAAATCGCACGATCAGCCTGATGAAAAAGATATTTATACATAATCCATTTTTCAGATTGCTGGTACCACCTGTATATGGGGTACTTATTTACTTACTCATACTTTTAATCAACAATGATGTAAGTCAGATCTCGGAGATTTTCATGGGGCAGGAGGTATATGCCTGTATCGGGTTGAGTTACCTGCTTTCAGAAGTACTAAGGCTCAATATTTTAATTAATGATAAGTTTTTCCCTTCAGGATTCAGCACCGTTAATAGAATGCTATTGCAATCCGCAACGGGTATTTTTCTGTCGATTATTGTTATTTCAATAGCCATATCGGCTTATTTCGAATATGTACTTGAGTTTAGCATCACCGAGACTCAGCTCATTGTATTTAATAGCATTTATGTGGTCAGCAGTTTACTTTTCAACTTGCTTTATTTCAGCAACATATACATGTACAAGCAGAATGCTGAGCGGCTTGAAAATGAAAGGTTGCTAACCGAATCAGTTGAGGCAGAACTAGCTCAATTTAAAAATGAAGTCAACCCACTTTTACTTTATGACGCACTTGAGACATTAATCACACTAGTACATAGAAACACCGAAGAAGCTGAAGACTATATTGATCATTTATCTGGCATTTATCGATATATTTTGAGCCATAGAAAGGTAGAGCTTTCTACCCTGAGTGATGAATTAAAAGCCGTCAACCATGTTATTCATTTGCTTAATTATAAGCACGAAAATCACATCACGCTAGAATGCCTCATCAAGGCAACGGATACACCTGTAGTGCCTGGGACTTTTCCCACTTTGATAGAAACGATTGTTAGAAATACAATAATTAATAAATACACGCCTTTACAAATTAAGCTCTATCTGGAGCCTGAAGATGGCTACATCGTAATTCAAAGTAAGTTAAACGATAAGCTTATTGCTGATGAAAGAAGTAAAAGCACATTGGAAAACATTCAGAAATCATACAGCTACTATACGGAAAAGCCCATGGTGAAAGTAAAGGCTTATGATTTTAGTTATTTTAAAATACCTTTGATGGAATTAAAGGAAGAAGAAGTAGCCTGACTTTATGAAAGTATTAATAATCGAAGACGAGGTGCCTGCGGCAGAGAAACTTGAGCGATATCTGCAGCGATATGATAGTAGTATTGAAGTTCGGGAAAAACTTGCTTCAGTAGCTTCAGCAGTTCAGTGGCTACAATCAAATCAAAATGAGATAGACCTCATTTTCATGGACATACAGCTCACTGATGGCAAAAGCTTTGAGATTTTTGAACAAGTGGAAATAAAGAAACCCATCATATTCATTACCGCCTTCGATGAATTTGCCATAGATGCTTTTAAAGTTAATAGCATAGATTACTTATTGAAGCCAATCACATTTGAAGATTTGAGCAAATCGCTGGACAAGTTGAAAAAATTTAAAGCCAGTTTATCTACTCAATCGCCTGATATACATCATCTAAAGGACGCACTCAATCAACTTCAACAAAAATCATATAAAACCCGGTTTATGGTTAAGTTGGGTGAGCATATCAAATCGATCACCACGAGTATCACTGAATTTTTTTATGCAGAGGGAAGAAACGTGTATTTATATACCTCGGAGAATAGAAAATTTATTATTGACTTTAAACTTGAGGAACTGGAAGAGTTACTTGACCCTTCACTTTTTTATCGAGTAAACCGCTCTTACATTGTAAATATAGAAGCCATCCAGGACGTAATCGTTTACTCCAACAGCCGGTTAAAAATTATCCCTAAATTAGAATTTGATAAGGAAATTATTGTTAGCCGAGACAAAGTAGGGCCGTTCAAAGAATGGCTGAGTGGTGGTTGAAACATCATACTCCTTCCAGGTTTTGGAAACCTGGAAGGTGTTAAATTTCGAAGCCTAACCCCCTACCCTTTTAGCCTTATACCCTTCCTTTTCCAATACCTGCATCACTTTATCTCTGAGGTCGCCTTGAATTAAAATCTCACCATCTTTGGCAGCACCACCAACACCACATTTCGACTTAAGTGTTTTGCCCAAATCTTTCAAGTCATCTTCAGTACCTACAAAGCCTGTAATAAGTGTTACCTGTTTGCCTCCACGGGCCTTTTTATCGAGTTGCACACGTAAGTCTTGTTGGTTAGCGGGTAAGGTTTCCTGTTCTTCCTGTCCTTCGTAATCGTAATCAAAATTATCGCTGGTAGAATATACCACACCCTCCCGGTTTTTCCAGTTGTCTTTTTTCTTTCTTCCCATAGTATTACAAAGTTACGAGGTTATCGATATCCTAAAAATCAGGACAAGGGATTTGCATTACATGCTTTGGCGGCTTGCGCGGGTCTTTATTTGACCAGGAATAGGACAATGACAGTTCATGTGCACCACCACTGGCAGAACCAAGTTGTGAAATTGTATAATCGTAGCTATAGCCTATATTCAATACATCTCCCTGGCCACCTTTTTTGGTAAAACCTAGCAGGAGCACAATTGACTCATTGTTGCTAAATCCCTGAACACCTTTTGTAGGCAAACCTCTATACCAGGCTCCTATAATCATAGGCTCCAGTGTTAGGTAGAGTCCTAAATCCAGCTGGTCAAACTCACCTTGTGTTTTGTATTGAAATGTAGGAGTTAAGCTTCTCTCCTGAGGTCTGGCATATAAGCCGCTACCAACTGTACCTGGGGTAAATGGTATCTTCAAACCACCATGAATTGACATTTTTCGTGGTAATTCTTTTGGATTGGCGCTTTCGCTGAATGCCTGATTGGGTGTATTTAAATGGTTAAGAGTAACTCCAAGGAAGACATTTTTTGTATATAAGATACCCCCAGCAGATAAATCTAAAAAGCTTTTGCTCGTATTGCTAAAGCCTTCACTGGTTGGCGTAATTATATCACCCGTTGCAGGGTCAAATTGATCGCCAAATGTAAGGTCGCTAAAGTTTAAGCTCCTATTAAACCATGCTGCCTGAAAACCAGGTCTAAAGGTAAGCCAATCCGTGATATACAATTGGTAAGCGTATTGTAAGCCTACAGTTGTTGAGTTTAAGCCACCCACAGCATCACGCATCATCAAAAGACCGATACCACTGTTTTTACTTTCTATAAAAGTGTCAAAATAAGCAGAAAAGGTAATGTAATTGGCCTCAATGGCCGGCCATTGGTTCCTATAATTCAATCCAACTCTGGACTGTTGCGTAGCACCTGCAAAAGCAGGATTGAGGTATAATGGTGCTGCGTAGAACTGTGAGAACTGCGGGTCTTGGGCAGTTACCTCATCTGGTGCCAGCAGCATCAATAGAGAGATAGAAAGTAATAAAAGTTTTCTCATCAACTTTAGTCCGATAATTGCTCTAATTAGCAAAGTAGGAATTAAAAATCAATTATTAAATACAACCAAAAATAAAGAAACAAAGTTGTATCGCAACACAGATCACTTAAAACAACTTAAAATAATGCCCAGCGGACAAAAAAAGAAAATATGTCAGCAGGCTGCCTTCATTAACGGCTTTTTGTTGTTTATTGTATAAATTAGTACTCGTTGTTTTAAGATTTTTCTTGTAGGTAACACAATCAGAACTTGTTGATCGTAGTTATTTATAAACGAATTAATAGATTATAGCATGCCAAAAGCAATTTTTCGCAGTGTCCTTTTTTTTCTAGTTGGTCTAACTTCTTTTGCTCAAAGTCAAAACAGGGATATCTTTTGGCATTTTGGTAGCAATGCCAACAGCATAGAGTTTACCAAGCCCGATATGACTCCTCAGCTCATCAATTTGCCTAATAATTTAGGCACAGGAGGTGGCGCTGTAGCCTCTGACTATCTGAATGGAGCCTTGTTGTTTTATACTGATGGTGTAGATGTTTACGCTGCTGATGACACCCAGTTGGTAAGCCTGATAGGTAGCACAACCAGAAATCAATCAGCTGTGGTAACGCTTAACCCTGCTGATGCCGATACGAGTGAGTATTTTATCTTTCACGTAGATAATGCAGGACAAATAAGAAGCACAGTTTATGATAAAAACTTATTTAGAAACAATGCTTTTCCTCTACCTCCAGATGGAGATATTGACCCGGCCCGCACCAATGTAATTGACCCAAATTTACCTGCAACGGTGCTTTCTGAAGGCATGATTGCTATAGCAAATGACCAGCAAAATGGGTTTTGGCTTATCACACATGAGCAAGGCACTACCAACTACAATGTCACGCAGATTGATGGTGCTGGCATAAATACAACCGTAATTCCTATTGCAGGAGCGCCCACAGATGTAGCAAGTTTTTCTTATAGCTCAGCAAATAACCAGATTGCTGTTTCTCCGAGCAATGCGGTTGAAGATATTGCTATTCTAAATATTGATTTAGCCACAGGGGCATTAACCAACTCGGGTATTGACTTAAGTACAGTAACTACTGCTGGTATTTATGATACTGAGTGGAGCAGCACAGGAGAGTTTTTGTACATTTCAGGCAATTTTGGCAACCCTAACGATGAGCTCAAGCGAGTAAATGTTACAGAAACCCCCATTGCAGATAGCACCATATTCACCAATGGAATTGTTAACAGTTTTGGTCTGCAATATGGTGCTGATACGACTATATACCATTTATATGAAAATGCAGCTGGCGAGTTTTTGGTTGGAAGAATAGAAGACCCTAATAATGATGATGTCAATCAGACGCTTTACAACCCATTGGTATTTCCAAATAATGTAGACTTTCAAGGGCAACAGTTTCCGGCATTTCTACCTCCATACCAATTTTTTATTGAGGCTGATTTTGTTGTTTCTGGAGGATGTACCAACACACCTACTTATTTTTTCCCTCAAGTTGCGCCAGATATCGGAACCATAGTGTGGGACTTTTTAGAGGATGGAAATTTTATCCCTCTAATTGGTGGTTCTTTTACCTATACCACAGCCGGCACCTATAATGTGACTATGCGCGTAACAGTAGGAGGCTCAGTTCAAACGGTGACCAAACCTATAACGATTACAGACTTTGACTTAACACTTCAAATTGACCCGCAACAGCAATACTGGTGTCCTGAAGACTTCCCTGTGCAGTATACAGCTACTGCATCAGGAGCCAATGCCAGTGGAGCTACCATTCGATGGTCTAACCAAACAGCGGCTGAAGCCAATGCCACTACCACATTTGACGTACCAGGAACCTATTATGTGGTAGCCACAGATCCAAACACAGGTTGCGAAGTGTATCAGGAGCAACAAGTATTTGAGTATGGAGTACAAAATAGCTTTGCTTTTGTGTGGTATTTCGGTAATAATGCAGGCCTAGATTTTAATCCACTTTTCGACACGCAAAATCCAGGTCCTATCCAACCTGTTAATTTTGGAGACCCTGACTACAACGGAGGTAATAATCTAACTACTCTAGAAGGGTGCGCAATTTATTGTGATGCTAATGGTGATCCTTTGCTTTACAGTGACGGTATGGAGGTCTACAATAAAGCCGGGGATCAATTAACCACAGATCTAGGTGGTAATAATAATGCTACCCAATCTATTTTTATCGTTGAGAACCCATCTGATGCCACTCAGTATTTCTTATTTTTCACAAATGAGGTGCCCAATACCACTGGAGCCACCCAATACAACTTTAGCTATGCCTTGTTTGACCTAAAAATGCTGGATGGAGATGGCGACTTGGTTCGTGATGGTGGTGGAAACCCTATAATCACTACTCTTTTTAATAATAGTACAGAGCGAATCACAGGAAATGCCAATTGGGTTATCGTCCATGAGTATGGTAATGATATCTTCAGGGCTTATCCACTAGTAGCACAAGGTATTGGGGCTCCTGTATTTAGTAATGTCGGTCAGATACATACAGCCACCGCCACTAGTGCAAGAGGCTATATGAGGTTGTCTGGGGATAAACTAGCAGTTGCATTATCTATTTCCCCCACTGAAAACTATGTCGACTATTTCAACTTCGATGTTGGTTCAGGGGCTATTACTCACGTATTAACTTTGGATACGGAAGAAACAGGTCAGGTTTATGGAGTAGAATTTTCACCCTCTACCAATAACTTGTACGCTTCTATAATTGGACCTGATAATAAAATTATAGGTTGGGAAGTAGATACAACCACCTTGACTGGTACAACAACTGATACTCAATATATCATCGATTCTAAGACAGAGGTATTTTCAGATGGAACTGTTACGTTTGGAGCGTTGCAACAAGGTCCTCTAGGATCCGTTTATGTGGCTAAAGAAGGAGCTACCACGCTGGGAAGTATTAATAACCCTGACGATATCACAGCACCAGATTTTGTGATGACCACAGGTGATTTCCCAAATGTAGGGGCAGGTGGAACGAGTGAACTAGGTTTACCTAATTTTGTTGATCGGAATGGTAGTAATACTCCTTCACCAAGCTTAGCTGTCCTAAACGGTTGTCAAGGTGACCCTTTAACTTTTACTGTACTGAATCCTTTACCTGATCCTCAAATTGAGTGGTATGCTATTGCTATTTTTGATTCGTCTGGAAATCAAATAGTGACTTCTGATACGCTAAGTTCTGGAGATCCCAATTGGATATTCAACTCTACACAAAACCCGGGGAGCTATGAAGCACAACTATTTATATTAAATGACTGTAATCCTCAACAATTTCCTACAACTAATCAATCACCACTACCTTTTGTGATTAACCCAAACCCAACTATAGGCCCGATTACAGTCGTTCAACCGCCATCAGTATGTGGGGCTAATGATGCGATTGTAGACATCGAGTTTACGGCCAACAGCACGCAAACCTACTCTATTGCAGGGCCCGTTGCTGTACCCACTACCACAGTTAACGGTCCGGCAACAGAAACAATCAATAACTTAAGTGCTGGTTTTTACACACTTACTGTTACCGAAGCATTTACATCTGGCACATGTTCAAGCACTTTTAATTTTACGATCAACGATCCGGTACCATATACATTAGTGGGCTCTGAATTATCTGCAGCAGATTGTAATGATGAGAATGGTGAGGCACAATTTCAACTCACTGGCCCCATGCAACCTGCTACCTATACCTGGCAATTACGTACAGTATCTCCCGATGTATTGGTAGGCAGTGGGGATCAAACGTCATCAACAGTGAGTGGTTTAGCCTCTGGTGACTACTATTTTAGGTTAATAGACAACGCAGGCTGTACTAGCAGTGATACGCTTACAATCACTTTACCACCAGATCATACCCTAACGATTGATACCATTGATCCTTCTTGTGATCAGGAACCAATAGTATTTAATATTACCACAGATACAAATCAACCTGTGACAGTCAATGAATTTGTAAATGGAACGGTGGGTAATGAAATACCAAACTACACTATTGTTGGCAATAACGACTCCATTAGGATAGACCACCCGGGTGGTGGAGACCAATCCCTTGAATATGTGGTTGTGGCTCCGGGTGATATTGATGGCCCGTGTACTGTAGCAGAGCTAATTACCGTCTCTTTCGGCTCTTCAGATCCTAGTCCGTATGTGCGCGCAGCCACCTATTGCGGGTTTGAGCAAGCTGAAGAAAAGAATTCAGTCTTTCTTGACAACAACCCAAGCGGGTTTACCAGCGTCAGGTGGTTTGACAGCAATGGAGATGAGATATTAGCTTCTAATAACGATCCAGATTATGTTTTTGAAAACGATACACTCAAGGTAAGAACCAATGGCCGTATCACTGCGGAACTTACCAATGTGTTTGGTTGTGTGACGACTACAGAAATCAATATCATTGAAGACTGTAAACCAAGGGTGAATGCACCAACGGCTTTTAGACCGAACAGTGCTATTTCAGCCAATCAAACCTGGACAATTTTTCCATTCCTGGTAGCCAATGATGAGTTTGAATTATTCATATACAACAGGTGGGGTGAATTGGTATTTCAGTCAAGTGACCTGAATTTCATGGTGAACGAAGGCTGGAATGGTGGATACGATAATGACCCTGGCAGACCCGTTCAAGGGGGAGCCTATGCTTTTAAAGTACAGTTTAAGAGCTCTTTTGAGCAAGAAACAGCAGAATTACAAGAAAGAAGAGGTGGAATAACACTTATTCGATAAATTTGTTACTACAAACGAATCAATGATTAAAAACAACATGAAAAGGATATTGTCAGCTTTAGTAATACTATGTGTTGCTATGGCATTTAAAAGCGATCAACTTTTTAAGACAAACTTGAAAATTAACGTCAGAAATGAACTGGGGAATGTAGAAGAAGGGGTATCTGTTCAGCTTTTCAAAACTGAAGAGGATTACCGAAATGAAGAGAATCCCGCTACAGATGTACAAATGACTGACGATAAAGGTGATGTAAAATTTAAAGACCTTGAGCCAATCATCTATTTTGTGAATGCCGAGAAAGGCGACAAAAACAACATTGGTGCAGGTGTACAAACTGACACCCTTCAGGAGGGAAAACTGAATAAAATCACCGTCATTATAGAATAATTGCGTTTTGCATAGACAAGCTCTAATTAACAAATTAGAAAACTACAACCCTGAATTCGAAGCTGAGCAAGAGTTCAGGGTTCGTTTTTTGGACTTTATCAAAAATAATCCCGACTGCTTTGAGCGCACCTTACTTGAGGGGCATATCACAGGTTCGGCCTGGATTGTAAATCATGACCGCACCAAATTTCTCATGACCCACCACCACAAACTTGATCGGTGGTTGCAGTTAGGCGGGCATGCCGATGGCGATTCAGACATCATCAATGTGGCTACCAATGAGGCATTAGAAGAATCTGGCCTCAAATCAATTAAATTGATAATACAGGACATTTTTGATATCGATATTCATACGATTCCGGCACGTAAGCAAGACCCTGAACATTTGCATTATGATGTGAGATTCGTTTTTGAAGCTGATGAACAAGAGCCGCTTGTTGTTAGTAATGAGTCTAAGAACCTCGGTTGGCTCACTTATGAGGAGTTGATTAAAACATGTGGCGAGAATGATTCCATTTTTCGAATGGCTGAGAAAACGAGGCGAAAATCCCTACTAAAGAATTAAACTAACAGGTCACTCCTAACGGAGCTTGGTATAAAATTGATAAAAGGCTATTGATAGGACGCTCCTCTGGAGCGTTTTCTTTATTTGTTACTAAAAATAGAAGCGTTTTCCTTCAGTGCCGAACCGCTAGATCCAACCCAAATAAAGAAGCCTACTTTCTCTATACAGCCCCAGCGGGGCCCACTGTTAATAGGGAAAATTTAATGAAACAAGAAAAGCACCGTTGGTGCGACCTGTTCCAATTTGCGCCCCGTTATCAGCACAATTATCAAACATGATAGT
The DNA here is from genome assembly GCA_039970995.1 of Fulvivirga sp. GTDB lineage: Bacteria > Bacteroidota > Bacteroidia > Cytophagales > Cyclobacteriaceae > Fulvivirga. Next base: position 293,020 of record JBDVKW010000002.1, on the reverse strand, counting down.
CATGCATGAAAATAGGTCGCTCCTAACGGAGCTTTCTATTTATCAGTTACTAAAAAACTAGAAAGTCTTCCTTCAGAGCTGATCCTAACGGCCCAACCTTAATAAAGGTGTGCTTAACTTCTTCATTTTAGCCCCCAGCGGGACTTACTGTTAATGGGGAAAATTTAATGAAACAGGAAAAGCACCGTAGGTGCGACCTATTCCCAGTTTAAACCGATATTAACACAATTATTAACTCATGATATTCATGCTTGATTATAGGTCGCTCCTATCGGAGCTTGCCAATATTATAGATTCATGGTCTATTAACAGTTAGCTCCTCCGGAGCTTCTTTCCTTAACTGCTGCTATAAATTGTAGCTTTCTTCGGAGTTGAACATGTCAGCCACTAATAATTGCGTTAATATTTATTTCAGCCCCAGCGGAGCTTACTATTAATAGCAAATCATCAGGCAAATTAAGAAAGCACCGTAGGTGCGACCTGTTGCTATACAACCCGATAGTTGAACAACATATTCATAATTATAGGTCGCTCCTAACGTAGCTTAAAAAATCAATCTATGAGCTATTGATAGGCCGCTCCTAACGGAGCTTCTTTTCCTAACTGCTGCTATAAGTAGTAGCGTTCTTCGAAGCTATATCCATCACCCTACTCTTAATAATGTGTCATGCTCTTGCAATCCATTTCAGACCCAGCGGGGCTTACTGTTAATAGCAAATGCCAATACAAAACAAGCACCGTAGGTGCGGCCTGTTCTAAATTGTGGCTGTGTGATAATTAGATAGATGGTTCAATGATGTGCGGGGATATAAAGTAAAAAGGGGTGCCCTCTCTCCAAAGCCCCCTTTTAAACTTTAAAAACACTAAGTAACCATGAAAGCAACTTTAACAGTCAACTTTCAATATCTAAGATAGCATAGTATGAGTTAGGTGGAAAATCAAAATGCCTACATAACCTATGCATGTAATATTATCTTGAATTACGTACTTATTTGGATGTTGCCAATAACATAACCGATGCTATCACAACCAACCAAAAATCGTAATGGTCGATGGCGGGTATCACAACGATAGAAAGCCTCATTAAAACAGCTAAAGCAATAATTATTAAAGCCACTAGACGAATGGTAGATCTTGATTTGTTGCTCATAGAATGAATATCTTGGTTTCCAATTAAATATATATAATTAATAATAACCTCAGCCTGAAAAAATTAATACTTTTGCGGTGCCATGGCAGAAATAGGCAAAGACGTAAATAAAGCAGTTAAAATTTTACAAGAAGGTAAGCTTATTGGCCTACCAACTGAGACCGTTTATGGGTTGGCCGGCAACGCCTTAAATGCTGAAGCAGTGGCTTCAATTTTCAACACAAAAAATCGCCCTTCATTTGACCCATTGATTTTACATACCTATAGCTTTAACGAGTTAGATAAGTATGTAAGTAATATTCCAGAAGCAGCTAAAATACTAGCAGAACGACTCTGGCCGGGTCCTTTAACACTTCTGTTAAGGAAAAAAGAGATCATTCCAGACCTTGTAACTTCAGGTATGGGTACTGTAGCCGTTAGAATTCCAAATAAAAAACTAACACTTGACCTGCTCGAACAACTGGGATTTCCGTTAGTAGCGCCAAGTGCTAACCCATTTGGTTATGTAAGCCCCACAAGTGCTCAACATGTAGAAGACCAATTAGGTAGCAAAATTGAATATATTTTAGATGGTGGTGCGTGCGAAGTAGGTATTGAATCAACCATTGTTGGCTTTGATGAGGAACGCCCCGTTATTCATCGATTAGGTGGCATTAGTAAAGAAAAAATTGAAAGCCTGATTGGCAAAGTTGATTTAAAGCCGCATTCTACTTCAAATCCTAAGGCCCCTGGCATGCTTGCCAGCCATTACTCTCCCGGGAAACCTGTTGTAATCGGAGATATAGCTGCATTGCAGAAAGAGTTAGGTGAGTCTAGTCATGTGGGAGCCATTTCTTTCAAAAATGAAATACCCAACATTGCTAAAGAAAAACAGGTGACTCTATCTGCTGAAGGTAATCTTACTGAGGCGGCTAAGAACTTATTTGCCGCACTTAGACATCTGGACAAACAAGAAATAGACTTAATACTTACAGAATTAGTACCTGACCATGGCCTCGGACGAGCCATCAATGACAGACTCAAAAGAGCTGCCGCTAAAAAATGATACTTATTTTAAAACATATATAGCAAAATGAAAACTATTGACGACTTAAGTTTAAAAGGAAAAAGAGCCCTCATACGAGTTGATTTCAATGTTCCTCTAAATGATCAATTCAAAATCACGGATCATACACGTATCAAAGCTGCTATACCGACCATTAAAAAAGTATTATCTGAGGGCGGTGCTGTAGTACTTATGTCGCACTTAGGCAGACCAAAAAACGGACCTGAGGAAAAGTTTTCATTAAAGCATTTAATTAAGGATCTTTCTGATCAACTAAATGCACAAGTAAAATTTTCATCTGACTGCATCGGAGAGGAAGCTGAGGCAATGAGTGCTAATTTAGCTCCTGGAGAAGTGCTTCTTTTAGAAAATCTTCGTTTCTACCCAGAAGAGACTAAAGGTGACGAGTCTTTTGCTAAAAAACTCTCAAATCATGGAGATATTTACATCAACGATGCTTTCGGCACAGCTCATAGGGCGCATGCCTCCACAAGTATTGTGGCGCAATATTTTGAAGAAAAGGCTGCTGGATATGTTATGGCTGCAGAGTTAGCTAATGCTGATAAAGTATTGCAGAAGGCCAACAAGCCTTACACAGCCATCATGGGTGGAGCGAAAATATCCGATAAGATCCTTATCATAGAAAAGCTACTCGACAAAGTAGATAACCTCATTATTGGAGGAGGTATGTCTTATACTTTCTTCAAAGCCATGGGCGGACAGATAGGTTCTTCTTTGGTTGAAGAAGATAAATTAGAGCTTGCAAAATCACTTATCAAACAAGCAAAAGAAAAAGGCGTAAACCTCGAGTTACCGTTTGATTCTATTATTGCAGATAAATTTGCCAATGATGCTAATACCGATGTTATGAGCAATACGGCCATTCCAGATGGCTGGATGGGACTTGACATTGGTCCTCAGGCGAGTGAAGTGTTCTCAAACATCATTAAAGACTCTAAAACTGTACTTTGGAACGGACCAATGGGCGTATTTGAAATGTCAAATTTCGCCAATGGCACAATCAGCATTGCTGAAGCCACTGTAGAGGCAACCCAAAATGGTGCATTCTCTCTCATTGGTGGTGGTGACTCAGCCGCAGCGGTCAATAGTCTGGGTTATGGGGACAAAGTATCTTATGTATCAACAGGTGGTGGCGCTTTGCTAGAATATATGGAAGGAAAAGTGCTGCCTGGTGTGAAAGCTCTGGGATAAGCTACTTAATCAATAAACCTTCCTCATTGAATGTGTAACTTTGAGGCAAGGCATTTAACCTAAAGTGTTCAGCACTTTCCTGTGAGATTTCAAGGGGTTCAAATGTGAACCCCTTTTTTTTCATTATTTCCTCAATAGAATTACGGCTAGATTTGGCATAAATAGGTATCACCTGAATCTTTTGCTGTGCTAATTTCTCTTTATTCTGCTCGTAAAAGCTCAACTTTTCGATACATGGCTTGCACCAACTAGCCCAGAAATAAATGATAGTTTTATCATAGCCCGACAGTACTTCTTCGGAAATGATTGTTCCACTCTCTAACGGAATATCAACGAATTTATTGATATAGTACAGAGATGAGGGCTGCGTTTTTTCCAACAAATTTGCCTGACGAAAATTCTCCTTTTTTGATATGCGATAGCTGTTTCCATTGCAATTAATAACATTATCATATGCTAACAAGTCAACTATTGGCTTTTGATCTGAAATTGACTTCACTCCAATATAATCAATACCGACATCGAAATAATTGCCATTCTCGTTCCAGTCGATATGATACCACTCTAGTTTGTCTAAACTCATTTTAACACCCTCTTTCAACTGCTTATCATACATGTATTCATCTTCAAACTGTGGTGTATTATTATAAATCGCATAGCTAAATCTTACTTTGGACGACTTCGCTTTCAAGTTTGATTTTTCATTATTTTCAACCGGACTGCACCCAATCAGTAAACAATTGAGCAATACGATCGTGCCGTATAAGAGACCATTTTTTAGCTTACTACCAATCGCCATTTTTCATCATATTTTATTTCACGAGCATCTACCATTTCTCTAATTACATCAAGGAAAACCTCCTGATCTTTCGGGTTGATCTGCTCTACAATTTCATCTATAGTTAGCGCCTCTTCTTCTACTAAATGCCTGATTTGTTGGTGATACTTAGTCTCATTTTGCGCATGATTCTTTCTTTTTTCTGCTACGCAGATATCACATACTCCACATTTATCATAGCTTACCTCCCCAAAATACTCCAGAAGCATGAGTGTCCTACATCTATGGTCAGCGTTTACATAATTGATGATGGCTTCCAGTTTTTCGATAGCCATTTTTTCCCTGTTTTTTAATCGTGCAGTATTTAATCTTAAATCCTTTACGTTTTGTCTGGGAGTAGTGAATATCAATTGAGGTTTGTCTTTCTTTTCATCATATATGATGAGCTCAAGGTCAGCCAATTTTCTCAAACCCGCTTGTACGTTATTGACAGATGTGACCAATAATTTAGCTATTTGAATCTCTGAAATAGTGACAAATCCATTAAACAATTCCCCACCGTACAGCCGAAGCATAGCTTTAATAAACGCATCATATGTAGCGTTGGCTATTTGGAACTTGTACAATTCATTATTATCAACACAAATATGAGCCTGAGACGGACTATGAAAACTTTCATTGAGTTGAAGGAGCCCCTCCTCCTCTAGTTTTTTTAATCCATAAAAGACTTCCAAATGATTGAGATTATACTGTTCAGCAAACTCATGCACATCAAAATCAAACCCTTGAAACTCACCACTACCGACAGCTAATTTATAATAGTTAGCAAGGGCCTGATACACCTGTTTTAAATAATCAACCGATGGATGCTCCTGGTTAAGACGCTCTTTAAGCATCTCAATGTCAAGTTTATGATAAATAATTACAGCAAACGCTTTTTTCTCATCTCTACCGGCCCTACCCGCTTCCTGATAATATGACTCAAGATTATCTGGGATATCCATATGTACCACCACTCTCACATCTGGCTTGTCGATACCCATACCAAAAGCATTGGTGGCAACAATTATTCTTATCTTGTTTTTAATCCAATTGTCTTGCTTAAGTACACGCTCCTCATGGGAAAGACCGGCATGATAGTAATCAGCAGAAAAGCCTCTTTTTAGTAGAAAGGCGGCTGTCTCTTTAGTTTTTTTCCGGGTGCGTGCATATACTATCGCGGTACCTGGCACACTTTTGAGTACTTCCAGCAGTTTTCTTTCTTTATCTTCTTCTTTCCTTACCGCATAGGATAAATTGGCTCTGGCAAAACTCTTTTGAAAATGTTTATGCCCATCCAAAAACTTAAGTTTTTCAACAATATCCTTTTGCACGACCGGGGTAGCGGTGGCTGTAAGTGCTATAACATTAACTTCAGGAATGACCTCGCGTATTTCAGCAATTTCAAGATATGCCGGCCTGAAATCATACCCCCATTGTGAAATGCAATGAGATTCATCTACGGCCAGTAGACTGACCTTCATTTTTTTTAGGCGCTCTTTAAACAGGTCAGTTTTGAGTCTTTCTGGAGAAACATATAAAAACTTAGTCTCGCCATAAATGCAATTGTCAAGCTTTATATCAATTTCCTTTTTGCTAAGTCCAGAATAAATTGCGGTGGCCGAAATGCCACGTTTCTTAAGTTGCTCTACCTGATCTTTCATCAGAGCAATCAGAGGTGTTACAACTATGCACACCCCTTCTTTTATCAATGCAGGCATCTGAAAGCAAATAGACTTGCCCCCTCCAGTTGGTAAAAGTGCCAGAGTATCATTACCCTCCAGTACAGCATTTATAATATCCTCCTGTAAGGTTCTGAATTGGTCATAACCCCAATATTGTTTCAATATGGATTGTGGAGAATTCATTGATTAATTTGAAATTGCATAATGTAAGGCTAATGACATGACTATTTAAACCAAATTAAATAATTTGCCCATCAATAAACAGAAACAATAAAAATCGATGCCCTACATAGATGTAATTGCACATGAAAATGCTGAAGGTGAACTAAAATCTATTTATGATGACCTTGTGAAAAAGCGAGGCAAACTTGCTGAAGTACACAAAATCCAAAGTTTAAATCCAAAGTCTATAGTCAACCATATGGATCTTTATATGACGATTATGTTTGGCAAGTCTCCACTGAAACGCTATCAAAGGGAAATGATGGCTGTCGTGGTTTCATCTAATAACTCATGCCCCTATTGCATTAAGCATCATGCAGAAGCCCTCAATCATTTCTGGAAAGATGAGCATAAAACAGAGATGCTCACTGAAGATTACACTCAAATTGACCTGAATCAAACGGATCTGGCCCTTTGTACTTATGCAGCTTATCTCACAAAAAATCCAGCAGGCATCGAGGATTCGAATATCATTAGTCAACTAAAGAAAGCAGGTCTTGATGACAGATCAATTTTAGATGCCGCTTTGGTAGTGGCCTATTTTAACTTTGTAAATCGTATGGTATTAGGCTTAGGTGTGCAACTAGAAGCCGATGGCGGGGGTGGATACTCTTATGATTAAAAAGCAAAAGGCCGTTTCATGAAACGGCCTTTTGAGATAGAATTAATTCCTTGCTTACTTCACAGACTGCAACAGCTTCACACCCGTATTTCCAAGGTGCTTTGCCAATATCTTTTTATACTCCACAGAATTGGAATAGCCTCCATTTTGAGCAAAAAACTCGTCCATTAATGGCTGCCAATCACTATTCATTGGCATGATAAAACCAAACTTCTCTGAACCTTGATCTCCAACAGGGTGACGCTTCACAGACTTACCATTTTGTATTGCATCAAGATAGAATGCTACATCCAGATAGGTGAATGATTTACTGTCCGTTAAGACTTTATTAAGCGCATCAGGAGATGAAGCTACATAAGAAATTTTCATGCCCGGATAATACTTATTTTTAATATCGAGTAGCCTTCTTTCATTGAGTGTACCTTTTGCTGTATAGGCTGTAAGGCCTGCAAATGTATTGGAAATGCCACTCATATTTGATAGCGTTGAAACACTTGGGGGAGTTATTAATACAGCAAAGTTGGTAATAAATGGAGGGCTAAATTTGATCTCCCCTTTACGTGCATCAGTAATAGTGATATTGCCTAAGCCAAAAACACCACCATTACTTGCTTTTACTTTATTGTACATACCGCTGAAGCTACTGCCATCACCTACATACTTGGTTGATAGTTTCACCCCCTTGGTTCTATTCACATAGGCTACAAACTCTTTCATAATGTCAACACAGATACCTGTTAACTGGCCGTTTTGCTTATATACAAATCCGGGAGTTTCTACATAGGCAAATGACACAGTACCAGACCCTTTGCTCTGCACAGCAGCCCAGGTATCTCCACTGTATTGGGCTGAAACTGAGCTTATAAAACACAACATGGCCACGGCCATTGTGCTAAAAAATTGAATCGCTTTCATAATGATTACTTTAGATTAAAATCCTAATTAACAAAATAGTACAATCAAAAGCATCAATTTTAAGGCCAAAATTAACTTAATGTAAGATTTATTGTTATTTCGTACAATTTTTAATGGTACGAGGATATGGCTGCTCTAAAAGTGTTGCAGTGTGCATCGACTAAATCGGTTAACTTTTGTGAGTAACCGCCACCCATTGTGATCACCAATGGAATCTGTTTTTCGTAGCATGCATTAATTACAAACTCATCTCTTTGCTTTAAACCATTCTTGGAAAGCGCCAACTTACCTAATTTGTCAAAGGCCAACACATCTACACCTGCCTGAAAATATACTATATCTGGCTTAACAGTTTTTATGAGATCAGGTAATACCTGATGTAACTTTTCCAGGTAAATTTGATCAGAACAGTTGAGTGGTAGTGCCACGTCCAGATCAGATTTTTCTTTATGCAAAGGGTAGTTATTCTCTCCATGCATTGAAAAAGTAAATACACGTGTATCATTTTCAAATATCTTGGCCGTGCCATTACCCTGATGCACGTCCAGATCTACAATGAGTACTTTGTTTACTTCATTGATGGTAATAAGATCTTTAATTGAAATAGCGATATCATTCAGCACACAAAAGCCTTCCCCATGATCTGCGTACGCATGGTGCGTACCGCCAGCCAGGTTGATCCCAACACCATCTTTTAAAGCATTTTGAGCAGCTGTTATTGTCCCTGCTACACTATTTTGTGCTCTTTTTAAGGAAGTTGCAGTGACAGGTAATCCTATTTTTCTAATCGCCTTCCTATCTAAAGAGAGCGTTTTTAAGCTTTCCCAGTATTCAGGTGTATGAACTTTCAAAATTTGCTCCTCAATGGCTAATCCCGGGTCATACACTTGTTCTTCTGCAATGGTACCTTCATATACCAACTGCTGTTTTACCAACTCGTATTTCTCAATAGGAAATCGATGCCCTTCAGGAAGCTCATAGATGTATTTATTAGAAAATGCTAGTTTAATCACTCCCTATCACCACTCAATGGGAGTTTTATTTAAGAACGAGGCAATCCCTTTTTGACAATCTTCTGTCGCACGTGCCTTAGCATTCATTTTAGCTGCATGATCAAGGCCTTCTTTTACATTCATCGACTGTACTTCGGCAATCATTTGTTTTGTCAGTGCCATAGACTGGCCACTGTTTTTGGTGATCAGCATTTGTGCAAAATCTGATACTGTGCCTTCTAATTGATCAGCAGGAACTACTTTTGTTACCAAATCGTACTGCTTAGCTTGCTCCGCATCTATTAATTCACCAGTAAGCAAAAGCCCTTTGGCCTTCATTTCTCCAATTTTTCTTAACAAGAAAACCTTTACAATGGCTGGAATAAAGCCGATTCTCACTTCCGTATATCCAAATTTGGCTTCTGGTACGGTAAACCCAAAATCACATACTGTAGCTAGCCCGCACCCACCTGCAATGGCATGACCCTGAATCTGAGCAATTACGACTTTGCCCATCGTGTAGATATGCTCAAATAGCTCTCTCAAATGATTGCTATCTTCAAGATTTTCTTCGTAAGTGTTTTTTTGCAACTGTTGGATATAGGCCAAATCAGCACCTGCACAAAAAGCCTTACCATTGGCTCTTAGCACAATTACCTTCACATTATCATCGGCTTCCGCCTGACGGAAAGCATCTTTTAGTTCAGTAACCACATCATAACTCAGTGCATTGCGTTTATCCGGGCGATTGAGGGTGATATATCCTATTCTACTATCTACTTCGTATTGTATGAATTCCATTCTACTTTATATTTTAATTGTTTTAGCTCCTTTATGGTAGACTGAATAATAAGGAACATTTAGCGAATCAGCCTCTTCTTTGAGTTTTTCCGCTAAATACCATTTTAAAGATCCGTCAAAAATAATCTCTTCAAACTCAAAATTCTCCTCGACCCATTGAATGTCTCGATTGTATTTATGAGTTAAGACTATAAAATCAAACTTAGGCTTTGATTTTAAACCTTCAAGGTCATAATCAACTTTGTCTAGTAATAACAAGTTTACACCTTTCCAACTAAGCGCATTAAATGTGGCTGTATCTTGCTGCGGAAGTGTTGGTGAAATTTTGTGATTTACGATACCCGAATAGAGGCGATTTGGCCGAACATGAAAAAGCAACCCTTCCCGATCCTTACTAAATGTTGAGTCTGTAAATAAATGACTTTGTGCTCCATCAATAAAATCAATAGCCGTGTGGTTGTTCACTCTATAAATCACAATCGATCGATTGCTCTCTGCAGCTAAGGTTTGTTGCCATTCGACACCGGCAAATAAAACAGCTGTGACTAACGCATAGGCTATATATTTAAAGCGCTTGCGCTCAAAAAGAAATAAAGTAAACATTATCCCAGCTATAATTAACCACGATTGCAGTGTGGTGATTTCTATATCAACAATCTGACTAAAAGGTATTTCACTTAAGGTGAAAACTGTGTAATTGACTACAAATATTACCTTTTGTATTAGCCAACCCACAATACCAGCGAGTACCTGAATTGGGCTCACGGCTAATAGTAAAAGGCCCATACATAGAATAATAAATGCTCCTGGGATTACGGCCAGGTTTGACACCAGAAAGAAAGTCGGAAACTGATGAAAGTATAGCAACGTCAACGGTACAGTTGCTATTTGGGCTGCAATTGAGACGGCCGTAATAGCCCATATTTTGTCTAGAAGGTAATTATCTATTAACCATGCATTATAGAGTTTGGGCTGAATATATACGATACCAAAAACTGCCAGGAATGACAGCTGAAAGCCTACCGACATGATCAAATACGGACTAAACATCAACAGGATGAACCCGGAAGCTGCCAGCGTATTGTAAATATTGGTATTTCTACCAGAAGCCTGTGCCACCGCTATGAATGAAAACATCGTTACTGCACGAAGTACAGAAGGCGAAAAACCTGTAACCAAAGCATAGCTCCACAACACCACCAAACTTACAATGGCCAGTAAAATATTGCTGATTTTTGTTTTCCGGAAGGGTTTAAAAAGAAGTAATACGATGCCGTAAATAATACCTACATGTAAACCCGATACTGCAAGTACATGCATGGCTCCTGAAGCCGCATAAGCATTTTCTGTATCTCGGTCTATGCCATCTTTTACGCCCAGCATCAGGGCTTGAGCAATATTATTTTCTCTATCAGAAGGAATATATTTTGCTAAAACAACTGATGCTTTTTTTCTTACCTCAAAAGCCTTGGCTAGTATTAAATTCGGTTTCTCATGACCAATTTTGCGAAAGTCATTGGTGAGATAATCCTGATGGTACACATTCCTGAACGTGAGAAATCTTTTATAATTAAATTCACCAGGGTTCATGGGTGGGGATATTTCTGAAGGAGCACCACTAACAATGATAATATCACCATAAGCAAGTAAATCACTTTGCTTGTCTACGTACACATAAATCCTCCCTTTGGCTGCATGCCAGCTAGATGAATCAGTTTTCACAGAATGAACTTCTACTTCATACTTGTAAGTGTTTTCTTTTTCCTCAGCAGGCCTATCCACCACTCCTGAATAGTGTGTTATGCCTTGGTAATGCAACAAGTGATCATCGAGCCGACTCTCATTTTGAATTGTAAGATTGAGATAACCTAACAAGTAAATTGAAGCAAATGCGAATAATCCCTGTACCCAGCTTGAGGAGTAGAAATAACGTTTGGTAAGTAAGAGTTTTGAGAGAAAATATAGCAAAGCAGATCCCCCAAAGAGCAGTAGAGCTTTATTAATTGACAAGAAATCACCAAAGTAAATGGCTGATAGTATACCAAGCACAAAGAAGAATGTAATTCTCACAAAGGCATATGGTACCCAGCGCAACATATAGATTTACAACGTTCTTGACATCTTTTGGTGCTCGATATCACACTCCAGGAATCGCTCACCTTCTGGTTTGAAGTTAAATTTGGAGTAAAGTGGCATGGCACTTAATTGGGCATTGAGGTACAGTTTTACTTCACCGGTACGATTTACTTTAATATGCTCCAGCATCGACTCGATGATAAGGCTAGCTATCCCTCTTTTTCTAAACTCTGGCAACACGGCAAACCTTTCCAGCTTAATGCCTTCGGTTGTTTCTCTATATCGTCCTGTGCCGCAAGGCACTTCTGCCTCATGAGCGATGAAATGTTCAGAAGTTTTATCAAACTCGTCAAACTCGTCTGCTCTGTCTATTTGCTGTTCTTCGATATAAACCTTTTCTCTTATAAAAAAGGCTTCATTCAACTCCTGATCTGTATCGACATGCTTCACATTAATCATTACTTGTCTAAGTTTTCATGATCTTCATAGGCAGAAATAATATCCTTTACGATCTTATGTCTGATCACATCTTTGCCTGTAAGCTCTATAAAACCGATTCCTTCGACATCCTTCAAAATTCGAGCTGATTCGATTAATCCAGATTTTTGTTTTTTAGGCAGATCGATTTGAGATGTATCTCCAGTAACAATCACTTTTGAGTTAGGACCCATTCTTGTCAAAAACATTTTGATCTGTGAGGGGGTCGTATTTTGGGCCTCATCTAATAAAATAAAGGCATTATTGAGTGTACGCCCACGCATATAGGCCAAAGGAGCAATCTCAATCACGTTGTTTTCCATGTAGTAGCGCAACTTCTCAGATGGCACCATATCGAAAAGCGCATCGTAAATTGGCCTTAAGTATGGATCTAGTTTTTCTTTCAAATCACCCGGTAAAAATCCTAACGTCTCCCCAGCTTCAACCGCTGGACGTGTAATGATGATTTTCTTAACCTGCTTGTTTTTAAGTGCTTTTACAGCCAAAGCCACTGAAATATATGTTTTACCCGTACCGGCAGGTCCGAGTGCAAATACCAAATCGTTATCACTTACGGCATATACCAGCTTTTGCTGATTGATGGTCTTGGGCTTTATCGTAAAACCTTTAGTACCATAAATAAGCACCTCTTCTTCCTCAGGGAGTTTTTCTTCAGCTTCTTTAGTGAGGTAGTTTTGCACGTTTTCTTCTGTCACTTTGCCATACTTATTGTAGTGCTCCATGAGAGAAGTTATAATGTCGTTGATTTTTAGAATCTCGGTAGTACTGCCCTTGATTCGAATTTCGTTGCCCCGTGAGACAATCTTGCTTTTTGGGAAGGCTGAGGCAACTTCTTTAATATTTTTATTTTCTACACCGAGGAAGTCGATGAGTGAAATATTTTCAAGGGTGATGACTTTTTCTACCAAATGCTAATTAATTTTAAATGAAATTTTATGTGGGTAAAATTTAACTAATTTTGTTCTACAAAAATACTCAATAACAGGTGTCGCACAAAAAGTAACACTATTTTAAGTCAAATAGTTGGCTTAACACCACAAACTAAAAAATCATCGGACTGCTTATATGGCCATAATTACATTTTTGTCAGATTTTGGAGAGAGTGACCATTATGTAGCTGCCGTAAAAGCCAAAATACTTTCATTAGATCCGTCCATCAATATTATCGATATCACCCATAATATTGAATCTTGCGATATTGCACATGCCGCCTATGTACTTAAAGCCGTCTTTAAAGATTTCCCAGAGGGAACAGTACATATTGTTGGGGTAAATACAGCAGGACAGCCGGGAGATCAATGTATTGCTATAAAACTGGAAGGACATTACTTTATTGGTACGGACAATGGGCTACTGGGTTTAATCAGCGATCATGAAGCGGAAGGTCAGGCAGTATTACCCGAAGAAAACGAATCTGGTAATAGCTTTAGGGCCAAACAAATATTTGCTCCTGCAGCTGTAAAACTCGCCAACGGTGATGCTATTGAAAGTATCGGTAAACCTTTGGATCAGTTTAAAAAGAGCCTTGGGAGACACCTAAAGGCTAATAAAAGCCTGATTGCCGGCCATGTGATAAGAGTTGACCATTACGGCAACCTGATTACAAACATTGACAAGACGACCTTTGACATTCTCAGCAAGCAAAAAACATATAATATTACTTTTGGCCGAGAAAACAGCAGACGCATACATGAGAACATCAATAAAGTTGATGCGGGTGATGTATTCATTATTTTTAATGACCAGGATTATTTGGAAATAGGCATCAATCAGGGAAATGCATCAGAGCTGCTCGGTTTAGCTTATGATAGCCCGGTGATGATTAATTTTGACGAATAACTGGTGGCTGGTGTCTGGCATCTAGTTACTGGTTTCAGGGTTCTGGTGGGAAAATACCAATTACTGACTACTAACTACTAACCTATGTTAATAAGAATAGTAAGAATGACCTTTCAGGAAGACAAAGTGGATGACTTTTTGAAAGTGTTTGAAGCAAGTAAAGAAAAAATCAATGGTTTTGAAGGTTGCGAGCATCTTGAGCTACATAGAGACTACCATGCCCCAAACATTTTCTCTACTTATAGTATTTGGGTAAATGATGAGGCCCTTGATAACTACCGACATTCCGAATTATTTAAAGGGGTATGGAAGCAAACTAAGGCCTTATTTAAAGAAAAACCTGTAGCCTTTTCTAATAGGAGGCATATTGTGGTTTAAGTGATTTGTTTGTCTTGTGCTATTGTATTTGAATTCAGGATTCAACATATTTGCATCCCAATTTCAAACAAGCCCAGGTGGCGGAATTGGTAGACGCGTTGGTCTCAAACACCAATGACTTCGGTCGTGCCGGTTCGACTCCGGCCCTGGGTACTACAAAGCCTGATAATCTAATGATTGTCAGGCTTTTTTGTTTTATTTTAGGATGACTAGTGAAAGCATTTAATCTTAATAGTAATAAACTTCATTGATTTTGACAGTTGTCAACTTAATGATTTATAACGGCTCCCTTTCCTTTAAACTATCTTAATACAATGAATTCGACAATCAGATCTCTGACCTATACTTTATTCTTCTTATCAACTGCCATTGTAACACAAGCACAAACCATAAAGCTAAACACTTCAGAAGGTTATATAAACACAGAAGACTCTGTTCGACTTTATTATAATATAGTAGGAACAGGAAAAGATACGCTCATGGTTATTCACGGAGGGCCTTATAACTCCAACTACCTCTTGTCAGATATTAAGCCGTTGGCTGCCCATCACACGTTGTTGTTTTACGATCAACGCTCAGCTGGATACTCAACTCTCGTTAAGGATACAGCCAGATTAAATTTTAGTAAGTATATAAATGATATAGAAACCGTTAGAAAATATTTCAATATTGAAAAAATCAATCTATTAGGTCATTCAAAAGGTGGGTTACTTGCTGGACATTACGCTGCCACACATCCCAATCGAGTAAAATCAATGATACTAGTAAACCCCTCTCCATTAACTAATTGGAAAAGTAATTATTCGAGCAAAATGGATAGTGTGACAGCAATTGCTTACTCTCAAAATGAGAAAAAATTCAAGAATTCTCCTGTTGACTCTACTAAAAGTTGCTGGGATTATTATGCCTTAGAGGCGCGATACTATTATCCTTCTGCAATTCATGCTCGTAGGATGTGGGGAGATGTATGTAATTCTATGCAAGCAAACATGCTAAATCCTAATTTAGGTTATATGGGTTTTACCATAAAAAAAAGAAACATTATTCCAGAATTAGCGAAAATTGAAGCAGCTGTTTTAGTATTAGCTGGTGATCGAGACTATAAACCTTTTGGAGCCTTTGAAGAATGGAAGGAAAGCCTCCCAAACAGTAGAATTGTTAAATTCTCTGGTTCAGGTCATTTTCCTCATGTTGATGACCCTGATTTATTTTTTGAAGCAGTAGAACAGTTTTTGATAGAAAAATTTTCTGATAAATCAATTATTAATTCAAAAGGTGCGGGCGTTATCCTATCAAGTGACGATAAAGGAACGCCATATCAACAAGCAAGGGCCGCCATAATCCGCATTGAGAACAAGCTAGTGCAAACACTCAACAAGGGTGATTGGGCTGGGGCAGCTGCATTATATAGTACTGATGGTGTAATCTATGCTCCAGGCTCTCCCCCGATTAAAGGAACACAAGCTATAGCTTCCTTTTGGCATACGGTGTCGATAAGGGGAATGCATACCATCGAATTGCAGTTAATGGATCTGGAAGCATCAGGCGACTTATTGGTTGCGAGGGGAAAATATGTAATGAGAGATACAACAAAAGAATTCCTTGACATAGGCAAATTTGTAGCTCTTTATAGAAAGGAGGATGATAAGTGGTTATTACAAACGGATATATTTAACTCTAGTTTGGAAACGCGTTCACCCATTTCCGAACCTGATTATTTAATGTTAGATAAGCAGTAATTATCTACTTTCGCTCCCAGAAGTCTTAATTAACTAGGCCCTTTTCTTAGCTTTAATTTCTGTATGAAGCCAATCTTCTGCTTCTTTCTCGTTCAGAAAGACCTTGTAGTTGAAATCACGCTGGCGGGTTAATGACTCAAAAAATTTACCCATTTCAATATCATGTTCATTTGTGATTACTGAAACCGTCAAATCCTTAAACAGGTAGGCCTGTTGTTCATAAAGGCGTAAAATATTGAAAGCATCTATGTGGCTCACATTGTATTGCATTTCTCGATAATCAATAAGTAAGTAGTACACTTTCAATTCTTGCGCTTTTGAGGCAAGCTTAAGTGCTCCTTCCATCATTTCTGAAAGACTATTCCTAACACCATGCCCCTTGATGTATAGGTAATTTTCTCGCATTTCAAACTTAATATTCGTATCCATCACACAAATGTTAGCCGGTAATAAAATCAAATTTAGGCATTAGAGATATTTTTCAATCCGATTTACCGTGAGAAATTATTTAGATCACTGAAGAGTGACTTCTTTGAACCCCGGCCCCTTTACAAATCTACCTGGCATAGCGCCAGTATGCTCACCATCCTTTAACACTTGCGAGCCATTGACCCAAACATGCAACACGCCTTCTGCGTATTGGTGTGGTTTTTCAAAAGTGGCATTATCTTTTACTTTCGTAGGGTCGAAAACAACAACATCGGCATAGTTACCGGCTTTTAACAACCCTCTTTTCTCAATTTTTAAGTTCTGAGCAGGTAGATAGGCTAACTTTCTTACTGCATCTTCTAATGAAATCACCTGTTCATCTCTTGCATACTTTCCTAATACCCTAATAAACGAACCATAGGCTCTTGGGTGTGTACTTTGCTTAAGAAAAACACCCTCCGTAGCATAGGAGCCAGCATCTGAGCAAAAACTCACCCAGGGCACAGCCACCTTTTTAGCAATATTCTCTTCCGACATAGAGAAATAAACTACTTGTATGCGACTGTCGTCCTCCACAATCAGGTCCACCATAGTTTCAGCTGGCGATTTACCCAGCTCCTGTGCCACTTCGGTGAGTCGCATGCCTATGTATTTTCTAAGTGCTTTGTTTTTGAAGCCAACCAGCAATATACTTTCAGGTGGGTTAGAAAATTCAATTTCACTCAAAATACGTTCTCGTAAATTGGTATTATCAAGTCGCTCAATGGTTGCTTCAACTCCACCCTCTCTTACCCAATCGGGTAATTGTACGTGCAAGCCTGTCGAACTCGCAGGATAGGTATATATGTCGGCTGTAACAGCAAGTCCCTCCTGTCGCGCCTGGTCAATCATCATTATAGCCGAATCTAATTTATGCCAATTGCCTCGACCAGAGGCTTTGAGGTGGTAAACTTCTGCCGCAATATCCGCTTCTCTGGAAATTGTAATCAACTCGTCAATGGCTTCCAATAATCTATCTCCTTCATTACGAATATGAGAAATATACATACCATCATATTTGGCAGCGACTTTGGCTAATTCTATCAATTCTTCTGTGTTGGCATAACCACTGGGCGCATAAAGCAGTGAGGATGAAATGCCTACTGCGCCTTCTTTCATCGCCTCATCTACCAGTTCTTTCATTGCTGTTAACTCTTCCTCCGTAGCTGGCCGGTTATCCATACCAATAACATACTCTCTGACAGTGCCATTACCTACAAAAGAAGCAACGTTGGTTGATATTCCTTTATCTTCTAAATACTTTAAGTAATCTCCAAGCGTAGTCCACTCAATATCATATTTAATATCCACCTGATCTTCCTTCATATCAATTTTCATGCTGTCGGTTAGTGGCCCCATAGACCACCCTTCCCCTAAAACTTCCAGTGTAACGCCCTGTCGAATATCGCTTTGAGATCTACCATCCTCGATTAGCGATGAATTTGCCCAGCTTAGCATATTGATAAAACCAGGTGCCACTGCCATTCCTTTTAAATCGATTACTTCTTTGCCTACGGCAGCACTCAAATCTCCCATGGCTACAATGGTATCACCATTGATAGCAATATCACCGGCATATGATGACTCACCTGAGCCATCGTAGATCAAGCCATTTTTTAAGATGATGTCATATTCTGTTTTTGGAGAACATGAGACAATAATTACGCATAGTAGCACAAGAATATTTTTCATAGTTATGATTGATGGTTGTTTAGAAATATAGTGATTTCTTTCCATTAGTACTTACCACTTTCACTAGTTCTAGTGATACACCCCTAGCCAGAGGTAGTGATTTTGCACTCATTTATTAAATCATCAGAGCGATTGATTGGCAAAAGTCAGACGGAAGTATAACATTGCATCTCTATTTAAAATCATTCTAAATAATGAGAAAGGTCGCTCTGCTAGCCATCAACATCATAATTGCAATAGGAATTACCCATGCACAATCCACCATTAGAGGTAAGATATTAGCTGCATCTGGGGAGCCAATAGTAGGTGCAACAGTATCAATTGATGGTACTACAAAAGGCACCGTAGCGGGTACTGATGGATGTTATGTATTAGACAACATCTCAACCAAGGGAACCATCCAGTTACAGTCTTCAGCGATTGGTTATACTAAGGCCTTCAAAATAGCCAATCTAAAAACTAACCGTTCTTTGGTAGTCAACTTTGTGCTTGAAGAAGACACACACCAACTTGATGAAGTTATCATCACTGCCAAGTCTGAAGCCACCCTGGTGCGCGAAGAGGCGTATGCTGTAGAAGTTGTAGAGGCAAAAGGTTTTAAAAACCTCTCTACCAATGCAAATGACATATTAGGAAGAATTTCCGGGGTAAACATACGCCAGTCTGGTGGGGTTGGTTCTGACTTTAGCCTTTCACTCAATGGGCTTTCTGGCAACCAGGTAAGAATCTTTCTCGATGGTGTGCCGATGGATTATTTCGGCTCATCACTATCACTCAACAACTTCTCTGCTAACCTCATCAATCGTATTGAAGTATATAAAGGTGTAGTGCCTGTACACTTATCATCTGATGCCTTGGGCGGAGCGGTTAATGTCATTACCAACGGCACATTACAACCCTATTTAGATGCTTCATATAGCATAGGTTCTTTTGGTACTCATCTGAGTTCAATTAACGCACAGTACAGAGATAAAAAAACGGGATTTACTACACGCTTAAAGTCTTTCTACAATTTTTCTGAAAACAACTACAAGGTACCCATTAAGCCTGTGGATTTGACTGCCGGCAAGGAGGCAGAAGAAGAAATCTGGGTCGAACGTTTTCATGATGCCTATGAGAGCAAAATGGCTTGGTTCGAGGCTGGGTTTACCGGTACCCACTTTGCCGATCAGTTGATGGCAGGTGTTATGTACTCTGACAATTATAAAGAATTGCAACAGCCAGAATATGCCTCGGGAGTGGCTAAAATTCCTTACGGTGAAGTAGCTGGAGAAGAACAAAAACTCATCACTAATTTAACATTCAACAAACAAGATTTATTTACCAAAGGGCTCTCACTCAACTCATATTTTGTTGCGGTATTTTCTGAATCACTACAAAGAGACACCGCAAGCGTGAGGTATGACTGGTTTGGTAACAAGGTAGAGAAAACGGACAACACCACAGGTGAAATCGAGAATAGAAAGACGCTGTTCACCATGAACACGGATAATTACCTGGCCAACATAAACGCTGAATACCAACTGGCTCCCACTCAGAGTGTAACCATAAACTACAGCCTAAATCGACATACGCTTCAGGGTTCAGATCCATTTAAAAGAGAAAATAGCGCTAGGTTTTCTAACCCCAGTTATTTGACGAAACAAATAATGGCTGCGAGCTATACCCTCACATTGCTGGATGACAGGTTAAAAAATACGTTTTTTGGCAAATACTATAACTACGGGGTCGAAGGCTGGGAATCAGACTACTCTGGAGACGAGCAGATTGCTATTGCCAAAGATGAAAGTTATCAGGGCTTTGGTTTTACCAGTACTTATCAGCTACCAAAGTGGCAGTTTAAGGCAAGTTTTGAGCAGGCTACACGGCTGCCAGAAGTAAATGAGCTTTTTGGAGATGGACTCAATAACAGACCCAACCCTCTACTCAAGCCAGAAGAAAGTAATAACTACAACCTGGGCTTTATCTACACTTCTACACGGCCAAATAGCAGCTCCAATGTATCGGTCAACGGATTCTACAGAGACGGTGACAATTACATTTTTGCTCAACCCCAGGGGATAATAGTCAGAAGGCTCAATAAAACTGAAGTTACGACTAAAGGTGTAGACCTAAGTCTCGGCTACTCGACCCATCAAAAGTGGGTAGTAACTTTTAATGGAAGCTACACCGAGGCTCGCGATGAAGAAAACTGGAGATTACCCAACATGCCATACCTCTTTGGCAACCTGAATCTTTCTTATAGAAATAACGCGCTGTTTAATACCAACGATCATTATTCTCTGACATACAGACAAAATTATACACATGAATTTTACTTCAGATGGCCTAACCTGGCCAGTGCGGGAAAGGCAGTAGTTGACTCTCAAACTTCCAGCGACATTGAGTTTGTATACTCCATGATGGAAGAGAAGTACAACTTGTCATTCAGCATAATCAACGTGTTTGATGCCAAGTTGTATGACAATTTTCAACAACTGCGGCCTGGACGAAACTTTAATTTAAAACTCAGATTTTTTTTAAACTAACTTAAAAATGCGAAACACATATTTACTTTCTTTACTAATTGTAACAGCTACATTGTTTGTGGCATGTTCTGACGATGAGCCATCTATTGCTCAGACAGATTATTTCGTTGGCGTTGAAGCAGCAACAGATCCTGCGACAGATGTACTTACCCCAGCAACTTCTTTAGATGAAGGCACGGTATCACCAGTAGGCAATGGCTTTGAACAGCCGGCCTGGATGTCTTTCATTCAAGGAAAAGACCAAATCATTGTAACGGGCTATACATCAGCCCCGGAGTTTGTGAGCTACGAAAATGTAGATGGTGTACTTACCAAAGGGCAAAGCTTCTTTACCGATTTGGGCACTTACGCCTATGATATTGTTGATGAAGGCACTATGATCATAGTAGGATCAGCCAGAGAAGGGTTAAGCGACAAGAAAATTTATCTTGTTAATACCAATACTATGGCTATTGAGAAAACAGTTTCTTCAGATTTTGGCAACGATGAGGAAAACAACCTGCTTGCCTTCCCTGTCGATGCAAAAGTAAGAGGAAACAAGCTTTTTATAGCATATTACCACATTTCAGCAGAAGGAGACTTTTCAACACCCATGGCCAACCAGGCAGAAGTAGCTGTATTTAGCTACCCAGAGCTTGAACTAGAGAAAATAATCACAGATGATCGTGCGCCAAACATTGGTCGTTATTATACAGCTAATGCGCTTGAAATGGCAGAAAATGGTGACATCTACACATTCTCACCATCATCTCTTGCTTGTGGTTATGCACCTGTACCAGCTACAAATTCGGGTGTGCTAAGAATCAAGAGCGGGGAAACTGATTTTGACCCATCATTCCACATAGATTTTGAAGCCATCAGCGGTGGGTATAAGATTAATGATATGTATTATGTTGCCAATGGAAAAGCCGTTGTACGTGTACTCCAGGAAGAAGAAACCAATGGAGATTTCTTATGGGCATCTTATGCACCTACTTCAGATACACCATTGTTAGAAACAGGTATCCTCGATCTCAACACAGAATCATTTACAATGCTAAATGATGTACCTAAGTCAGGCGGTGGCTGGGCTAGTGCGACCCTTGTTGAAGGCACGAAACTTTACCTGGGTGTAAATAATAGTGATTATGCAGGCATTTACATCATAGATGTGGCAAGCGGCACAGCTACCGAAGGAGCCACGATCGATGGCAACTATGCAAAAGCGATCCTGTCATTAACAGAATAATATAATCACAATATGCAAGTCATTCTGAACCTGATTAAGGTCTCTAACAAGAGATTCTAGATCAAGTTTGGAATGACATATTTCACCATTAATTGCTATGAAAAAATCCACCAAGAAAAGTATCTATCATCAATTACATTTATGGCTGGGGCTTACCTCTGGTCTTGTGGTATTCATTATAGCAATTACAGGCTGTTTGTGGGTTTTTCAAGCAGAAATAACAACACTCATTGAAGGGGAGCGAAAGGTAGAACGGCAAGAAAAACCTTTCATCACTCCCTTGAAAGCCAAAGAAGTGGCCTTATCGGTATTTCCTGATAAACATATTCACGGAACAGCTTATGGTCAAAAGGATGAACCAATAGAAGTTATTTTTTATGAGGCAGAACCTGAGTTTTATCAATCGATTTTTCTCAACCCTTACTCTGGAGAAATTTTAGAAGTAAAAAATCACCGTGAGGGTTTCTTTTGGTTTGTACTTCGAGGGCACATTTATCTTTGGCTACCTAAAGCCATTGGTGAACAAATCACCTCATATGGCACTATGGTTTTCTTAGTTATGCTTATCACAGGCATTGTTCTTTGGTGGCCAAAAAATAAAAAAGGTCGCAAACAACGATTCTCTTTTAAATGGAAACCAACAACACGATGGAGAAGAAAAAACTTTGACCTTCACAATGTGCTGGGGTTCTATATTTCCACTATTGCACTAGTCATAGCTTTCAGTGGACTTATCATGGCGTTTAACTGGGTTTATTATGTTACCTACCTCGCCTGGGGCGGAGATAAAAACCCAAGGTTTGTCATACCTCACACTCCAGTTGATAAAAAAATGGATAAGACGCTGGTAATCAACAATCTCATTCCAAAGGTGATGAAAGAAGAGCCAGACTATGCAAACATTGAGTTACATTACCCAGCTTCTGACAGTGCCAGCATTTATGTTGAAGTATCACGGCAATCGGGTACATATTATAGCTCTGATTATAGATTTTTCGATCAGTATACCGGTGAAGAACTTGACCCAAACAGTATTTATGGCAAATACAGTCAGGCGGGTTTGGCCGAGAAAGTTTTAAGAATGAACTACGACATACATGTGGGTGCCATTGGAGGAATCGGAGGAAAAATCATTGCCTTTATCATAAGTCTATTGTGTGCCTCATTGCCAGTCACCGGCTTCTTGGTTTGGCTTGGCCGTAGAAATAAAAATCAGGAGAAGCAACAAACAAACACTTCATTTAAAGAGAGGCCTATTAAAAAAATAAAGCCCAAGGTTAGAAAACCAAGGGCTGTATTAGAAGAGGTATAACGTAAGGTTATTCTACTTTATATTTTCGATAAATTAAAGTTTATAGCTAAGTACAAGTCTATAGCTATTATAAGAGTTTGATATGCTCTCAACTATTTGACTCAATAATAAGTCATAGCGCAATTCTAATCCAAACTCTTTATCAGAAGGTGTAATATTTAACAATCCGACTCCAATATTAAATCCAAATGCTGGGGAGATGATGTCATCCTTCTTAATTACAGGCACATCATCAAATGTATTGCCAACATTACTATTTTGTATCTCTATAAAAGTATCGTTAGGGTTAGTAAAGAATGAGCCATATGACCCTATCTTCAACATAGGTGCTACAGATCCAATTCTTACAGGATGAAACCTCATATTAAGACCCACTTTAATATTGCTTAAATCGGTTTCTGTCACCAGGTTTTCATTGAAAGAAATGCTTGTATAGCTTATATCACCCTCAAAGGAAGTGATAGACTCGTTGGATCTCATGAATATATACCCTAACCCAAACGAGAAGCTGGACTCACTCGAATAATCGATTTGGCCCAACTCATATAAATCAATTGGAATAAGCGTGCTTGTTTCAAAATCCAGTGAAGATTGGTTCAGGCTAAACTTAAATGTTACTCCATTAATATTTTCTACCTTGGATTTCTTGTCATATACTATAGATGCTTTATCTGTACAGGATGAGTTGTAAAAATCTATTAATTGAGTCAAATCATTTTTATTATATCCTGAGTTGTATAATAGTTCTATTGCTTCTTCACATTTCCACATTAAAGCTTTTAATATGGCAAAATATCTTGCATTAGTACCCCTTCTTGCCACTCCTTTATAAGTATCTAGCTGTTGAACATTACTAGGGGGTAAAAAAATGGTTGTATCCGACTGGTTAATTAAAAACCTGTCCTGCACACCATACTCCTGGAGTACTAAAAGGTCCATATCACCTTCGACCAATTGACGGGCAAAATAAAGCTTTTCCCTTACTCCAGATGTTTTGGTTTGTAGGTCTGAAGCAGTATTATAACTTAAAGGAGCACTTACGGTAACATAAGGCACTCCTCGATATACAAAGTTGGATACTTCTTCAGGGTTATAACTTAGTTTATCACCTTCATTATTGAAGAATAACAATTTACTTACACGGGTAGATTCTTTCAATTTTACTGTTCCATACAGTGTATCATTCTCTAAAACAATGTAATCTGATTGAGCTGATAACTCAAAAAATACAATTGACAAAAGAAGAAGTAAAATGGTAGATTTCATTTATTAATATTTTGATTTACTCAAGACGTATTTAAGTGAGAAGTTGGTTGAATATCCATCTAACTCAAGGCTTCCAGTTCCAGAATAATTATTTCTGATAAGTCGAAGCCCTAGCTTTAATTTAGGCTGAATAATATATTCCGCTGTTATTTCAAAGTTGACGGCTACAGGATTTTCTCCAAAACCTATCGTGGTAGAGGATATGTCAGTATTAATTGCGTTAATTTCATCAGAAATAGAAGCTGAGCCCAAATAAGCCGAGAAACCTAACCCTAAGCTGAAATTTGGTTGAACTTTATACCGTATGGCAAGTGGTAATGCCAAAAAAGAGTAAGTAATCTCTCCTTCTCCATACTGACTAGTGGCATTGAAAGAATAGGGCGTGTAATGGAAACCTATGTCATAAACCATCTTAGATAACTCAAAAGTAAAATCTAAGCCAACATCGTATGTAAAATTAAGACCGTCATTGATAACCAATTTATCTCCCGCGGAATTGTAGATAATATCTGAGCTGTTTTTTACAGAAAAGCCTGATAACCCAGCAACCAACACCAACTTTATTTTTGGTTGTGATTTTATTTTTACAGGCTCAAACCTCTCTGGGTATCTACATGCGTTATACCTATAAACAACTTGTTCAATATATTTCTTTGTAAATGATAATCTTTCCAGTTCTTCTGGCGTGATACAATTATCGAGTTCTTCTTTAATTTTAGTTTTAAAATTATCATTATTTAAAATAATAAATTCTTCAGCCTCATTTTGTAATATATATAGCGTTGTTAAATCATCCTGCACTTCAAATGCGCTTATCGGGCCGTTGACCATTCGTTTCGCCAGCTTCTTACTACCATTTACGTTTACTCCAAAATATGCCGCTCGCCTGCTGTAAACAACTAATATTTCTTTAGCCTGCATTTCTTTAAATGAGCCAACCGAATTCTTCAATCTATATTCAATTGAATTAGCATTAATTTTATTAAGCTTTAAATCAACCAAAAGAGTATCATTATCAACGGTGATAATTTCTCCACTTGTGTCTTCATTTCTCTCCTGTGCATTAGCTATAATACATAAACAGAGTAAAAATGGTACTAATAAATACCTCATAATTTTTCTTCTTTTTTAACTAAAACAATCGCAAATATGTCTATAAAAACAATCTCAAAAAAATTCTTTGATAAAACTTTATACTTAGTAATTGAATATATCAACCCACAAATAATCAGCTATTTACATCCAAAAATCACTGATTTTCGTTAAATTTAATTAACACTAAAGTTTACCAATATGAAATATCCACTAGCAGCATTTGGCGTAGTTGCCATCTTTATTTTTGGATTTGTTTTGCTTTTTACCAATTACAATCAGAGTGCCGCCACACAGTTTAGTGAGGTGATAGCATCAGAAGAAATCGATGAATGTTATGACGAAACTATGACAAGTTGGTTTATTGAGTTTAATACCAAGCAAGAAAATGGTGCCACTATGAATGAAGCAGATGAGGAGGCTTCTAAAAAAGCATTGAATAATTATGGTGAGTGTATTGCCAAGGCGTATTAATAAGGTAATGAAGAACGCTTAGACTCTTCCGGTACCATAATTTTTTCTCTCTCAAGCCACAATATAATTGTGCATAACCCAATAACACCGATGTTAATGAGTATTTCAAAATATTGAAAGAATGCCCAATGTGTGTATATAGCACCAAGCATGATGATAAGCTGAGTAATTACTGAAGCTACTCGAGATTTTTGAAAGAACAATCCCGCTGCACTAACCACTTCAACCAATCCTATTAAATACATGAATGGAACTGTATACCCCCAAACATAAAAGGTTGATGCCATGTCACCATTCAATTTTAGAAATCCCAGATACAAAAATTGAAATGCAATAGGTATTATTAGCATCCACTGAAGCAACGCTTTCGCTTTGTACGACATTGTGTATTTATTTTGAGTTTTGACCGTTTAACAGCATGAGCTGCTCGATTTATTATACGGCATCTGTTGCTATGTGTTATTGCTTTTTGACCAATGAACATTTGCTACCCATTAACGAAGCCTTCTCATCCATAAAATGTAGTTTATTTTATCATTCAGTTATTGAGGTATATTTGTCTCGCTATGAAAAATTCAGTCATCTTACTTTTGTCAATTGTCATTTGGTTTGACTGTGCTACCAAAGAAAATGAGCAGACGAAAACCATAATTGCTTTTGGATCTTGCTCCCATCAAAACAACGATGAGCAACTCTGGGACAATATTACTGCAGAAAATACTGATCTATTCGTCTTTTTGGGTGATGTAATTTATGGAGATACCCAGGATATGACATTGCTCAAAGCAAAATATGATAGACAAAAGAGCAGGGATAGCTATCAAAAACTGATGATCTCTACTCCTATCATAGGGGTGTGGGATGACCATGACTACGGCATAAACGATGGAGGAAAGTATTACGCTAAAAAAGACAGTAGCAAGCAGCTATTACTAGATTTTTTTGATGTTCCTACAACACATGAAGTTTATCAACACGATGGAGCGTATGGAACTTACACTTTCAGTAATGATGGGAATGATATCGAAATTTACTTGTTGGACACAAGGTATTTCAGAGATACGCTAGCAAAAGACACAACTGGCAACGGCCGGTATATTGTAAACCACGAAGGTGATATTTTAGGTGAGCAGCAATGGCAATGGCTTGAGAAGAACCTTAAAAATAGCACTGCAGATCTTAATATAATCGCAAGTAGCATACAAGTAATCGCAGAAGAACATCGATTCGAAAAGTGGGCCAATTTTCCTAAGGCAAGAAAAAGATTACTTGATCTCATTGAAAAGGCTAATGCAAAGAACACGGTAGTCATTAGTGGAGATCGACATATTGCCGAACTTTCGAAGATTGAGCTAAGCAACGATAAAAAGCTTTACGATTTTACATCGAGTGGTTTAACTCATACTTGGAGTGAAGTCTGGGAAGAGCCAAACCAATACAGGACAGGTGAACTAGTCATTGCTAAAAACTACGGGCTCCTGGCGGTCGATTGGGAAAAAGGTGTACTCGAATTTATTATAAAGGGAGATACCGGTAATACATTACTAACGCATTCTGCGAAAATTGAATTATAACTAGCTACTTAGACTGTATATTATTCTCTACCGCGTATACAATTAGTTCTATAGGAGATTTAAGATTTAGTTTTTTCAGCATATTTTTTCTGTGCGAGTTAACAGTGTGAACGCTTAAAAAAAGCTTTTCGGCAATTTCATTAGTCTTTAACCCATCGGCTATAAGTGCCAGTACCTCTCGCTCTCGTGGAGATAATTGACCCAAAGCCGTTGTTTGTTGCTTATCAGGATTGGTAAGAACTTCTATTACACAATTACACAAATATTGTTCAGTACGTGTTGTAGCATAGATTGCTGCTATAATTTCTTCCCTATTGCAGCATTTAGTAATAATATTTTTAAACCCGCTCTTTAACAATTGACTTACCCCAGATTTTGATACATCTTCGATTACAACCAATACACGATGAGAAATCTCAGACAAATCTCTTTTCAGTTGAGTTACAAACCATTCATCCATTGCCGGGATCTCCAAAACAGCAATAGCATCTGATGAAGATGTCAGTTGCTCATTGATTTGCCCAACTGCAGCAATACTTGGTTTATAATTAGGTAAACTATCCACCATAGCCACGATACCTTCTGAGGTTAAATAATTGCTTGCTGAAATGAATACATGAATAGGTCTTTGTGACATTGTTTAGAATTATTCTAAACAAAAGTAATCTATTTAGAATATTTCTAAATAGTATTCACTAAATAATTTGGTTTTACTATCATTAACAATTTTTTCAAAACTTTTTTAAACCAATTTGTTAGCTTTGCGTTCTTTAATCGTTGTGAGTATAAAGAAAAATATATCAACCCAAATTTTAGCGTTTGCTATTGGTCTGCAGGTATTTAACATAAGCCTCAACCAAAATGATATGCTGCTTGGCAAGATGGGTAATGGTTTTACTTATATTAACGAAATAGAAACCGTGGTAGAATTTATCGCTGAGTTTGTTATTACTGGTAAAGATGTAATTCCAGAAACACAGGTCCCCGGTGGCTCACTTACATTTGAAGAAGAAGAGAAGCACCTCAGTTTCACAGTAATGAGTTTTAAACCTCATTATTATATAAATTATGACTTAACCCAATCTCCATATTGGTTCAATGTCAAAGATTATCACCTGGAGATAAACTCTCCTCCACCTCGGGCATAATCCATTTATAATTTTTCAACCTTATGATTACATGCTATGCATAAGAAATAGCAAGTAATCAATCAATAGATATATGGTAGCATCATGTAATGAGTACTACCTTATATCAATATTTACTTTATAAAAACATTTAACATTAAGATGGCTAAAAATTTAATTTCATATATAAAAAGTGACTTTCCCTCAGGGTTAGTAGTATTTCTTGTTGCGCTACCTCTTTGTTTGGGAATTGCTCTGGCATCAGGTGCTCCACTCTTTTCTGGCCTTATCACTGGTATTATAGGTGGTTTAGTAGTAGGATTTCTAAGCAAATCAGGCGTTAGCGTAAGTGGCCCAGCTGCAGGACTAACAGTTATCGTATTGTCTGCCATAGCAACTTTAGGTTCATGGCCTGCATTTCTCACAGCTGTAGTTTTAGCTGGTATTATCCAATTGACACTCGGTTTTGTGAAAGCTGGAATTGTCAGTCATTATTTCCCAACTTCAGTAATCAAAGGGATGCTGGCAGCAATTGGCCTGATCCTAATTTTGAAGCAAATACCGCATGCACTTGGATGGGATGCCGACTATGAGGGAGATATGTTCTTCAATCAGGCTGATGGAGAAAACACATTTACAGAACTCATAAATGCTTTTAATTATATGAGTGTGGGCGCAATAATCATTTGTGCTATTGGTCTTGCAATTATGATTTTGTGGGACAGACCATTTATGAAGAAATATACACTCTTTAAACTGGCTCCCGGTGGTTTGGTAGCAGTAATAGCAGGTATTATAATCAACAGCATTTTCAAAACAAGTATGCCGGAATTTTACATGGAGCCTAGCCACCTGGTAAACATTCCAGTAGCAAGTGATGCCACTGAGTTTTTTGGTCAGTTTACTTTACCAGATTTTAGTGTACTCACTAACCCGCAGGTTTATGTAGCAGCTTTCACTATTGCCATAGTTGCTAGTGTCGAAACGCTTTTATGTATCGAAGCTACTGATAAACTTGATCCACAAAAGAGAATTACACCAACGAACAGAGAGCTTAAAGCCCAGGGAGTTGGAAATATTATTTCCGGACTCATCGGTGGCTTACCAATGACTTCAGTAATTGTTCGAAGCTCAGCCAACATCGATGCTGGTGCAAAATCCAGATTATCAACAATTATCCATGGTGCCCTTTTACTATTATCAGTAATCCTTATTCCATTTTTATTGAATCAAATTCCACTGGCATCATTGGCCGCAATACTTTTAGTAATAGGTTATAAACTGACAAAAGTTTCTCTCTATAAGGAAATGTTCACTTTGGGTAAGAGACAATTTTTACCATTTATAGTCACTATCGTAGCTATATTATTTACTGATCTTCTTACAGGTATTGGGTTTGGTATGGTGATATCTATTTTCTTTGTTTTAAGAAACAATTACAAAACACCATATCACTTCGAAAGTGAAGGCAATGGTGAAGTAGGGAAGAAAATTAACATCAAACTTGCAGAAGAAGTGACATTTATCAATAAAGGTAGTATTCTTCTTACGCTAAGAAATATCCCTGAAAACTCTGATGTTGTTATCGATGGCTCGAAAACAAAAAACATCGATTATGATGTGAAAGAAATTCTGAACAATTTTAAAGAAACAGCCAAGCATAAAAATATTAAATACGAGCTTAAGGCTGTGGATTAATAACCACATCGCAAACAACAGTATTAATCAAGAAAGAGGGCTTAAAAGTCCTCTTTTTTATTTATCCAACTTATACTTTAATTCATTCTTGAATATCGACAATTATAGACCAAACAAATACTTTGGCATATTTCTTGAATCTATAGTAACAAAGGAGGACTATAATGAAACTTAAATCAATTAAAAGACTTACAATATTCAGTGTAGTGTTTGTTTTATTAACAATGAGCCCTGTTGTGGCTCAGGAAGCAAAACCTGAAACAGAAAAGTCTAAGAAAGAACAGAAAAAAGAGGTCTTAGCGACCAATTTGGAAACTATTAAAAAGGCTGCTCAGGACAGCATGTTTATAATTGAAGCGAATACATTGCGAGGTAAAAATACTTTTAGTCAATTTGTTTCGCCTAACACCAACTTTATTAAATTAAATGGTAACGAGGTAATTATTCAAACTGCCAACCCGTTTATGATTGGGTATAACGGATTAGGAGGCGTTACCGTAACAGGCAAGGTGTCTCAATATAAACTCTCTGAAGATGACAACGGAGTAAGAATTTTACTTCAGATGACCTCAGCCATATTGGGTCATTCTACACTGAATATATCTGTTTCTGCCAGTGGAAATTCAAATGCTATAGTGAGAACAGGTTATGGTGGTTATTTGCAATTAAATGGAGACATGAAGTTATTACAAGAATCAGCTTATTATGAAGGTATGTCAATTCTTTAAACCATCACTAATTTAAAAACTAAAGGGTTTCTCATTTTTGAGAAACCCTTTTTTATGAATTTTTTCTACGCTAGAAAAGTTATAGTACCATTGATCATGTTTTTAAGAGATTCTCACATCATAAAACAACTTCATACGTATATTAGAAACAATACGCTCAAATTGAGTAACAATACTTTAATAATTAGAGGATGAGGAAGACGCTTTATAAGTTTAGAATAATAATTGTCGGGCTAGTACTTACTGCTGGTGTATTGGCCTTCAACAACCCGAGTGATCGTTACTTTGAGATTGCTAAAAACCTGGACATATTTGCCACACTTTTCAAAGAAGTAAATGCGCTCTATGTTGATGAGGTGAATCCTAATAAGGTGATCAAAACAGGCATAGATGCGATGCTATCCTCTCTTGACCCTTATACAAATTACATCCCTGAAGATGACATAGAAAACTTCCGAACGCAAAGCACCGGGCAATATGGTGGCATTGGTGCTGTGACTACACGTGTTGAAGGCAAAATCAAAGTTTCTATGGTGCTTGATGGCTATTCTGCACAAAAAAATGGTCTTAAAATTGGTGATGAAGTTATCAAAATAGATAACATAGATATTCGCGGAATGTCTAGTGAAGAAACCAGCGAACTGATGAAAGGGCAGGCAAATACTGCTGTGTCTCTCACAGTTTTGCGCTATGGAAATGAAATACCGCTCAAGTTGAATTTTAAGCGTGAGAAAGTTAAAATAAACAACGTCCCTTACTTTGGTATGGCCGCTGATGACGTAGGATACATTAAGCTGACTGAGTTCACCATGGAGGCGGGTAAAGAAGTTGCCAATGCCGTAGAAGACTTAAAGGAGAAAGGTGCCGATAAAATAATATTAGATCTTAGAGGAAACCCTGGAGGATTATTGCTGGAGGCAGTAAATATCACAAACGTGTTTATCCCAAAAGGTAAAGAGGTGGTATCTACACGAGGAAAGATTACGGAAAACAATACCGTATACAAAACGCTTAACAGCCCGGTTGATACTGAAATACCATTGGTCGTACTAATAAATAGTGGCAGTGCTTCAGCCTCTGAAATTGTTGCGGGTACAATTCAGGATTATGATCGGGGCATTGTAATTGGTAAAAAATCTTTTGGCAAAGGTCTGGTTCAAATCACGAGGCCTCTTTCCTACAACTCTCAACTTAAAGTTACCACAGCAAAATATTACACACCAAGTGGTAGATGTATTCAAGCTTTAGATTATAGTCATCGTAATGAAGACGGCAGTGTGGGCAAAGTCCCAGATTCATTGAAAAATGAGTTTAGAACGGCTAATAATCGGATTGTGTATGATGGTGGTGGTATAGATCCTGATCTGGA
The DNA here is from genome assembly GCA_039970995.1 of Fulvivirga sp. Lineage (GTDB taxonomy): Bacteria > Bacteroidota > Bacteroidia > Cytophagales > Cyclobacteriaceae > Fulvivirga. The sequence continues at coordinate 260,473 of JBDVKW010000002.1, read as the reverse complement.
TATAACAAATGAAGAACTGTCTCCTATAGCTTATACATTGTACACGAAAGGTTTGATTTTCGATTATGCTACTAAGTACTTTTATGAGCACAAAGAGATCAGCAGTTCAAAGACATTTCAGTTGAGTGACGAGGAGTATAACGACTTTAAAAACTGGCTTTCAGATAAGGACTACAGCTATACTACCCAAGTGGAGCATCATTTGGCACAGCTCAAAGAAGATGCCCGAGAGGAAAAATACTATAAGGACATCGCCACTCATCTCAAAAACCTCAAAGCAACCCTAAGCGAGAGTAAAAGCAATGATTTGAATGATTTCAAACATCAAATAAAAGAATTGCTGGAAGAGGAAATCGCTTCAAGGTATTATTTTCAACGAGGCGCTGTAGAGTCTAGTTTTGATGAAGATCAGGCGTTAATCACTGCCATTGAGGTATTAAATGATCAGAGTCGTTATAGCGAGATACTGCAGTGATAGAATATACTTATCTGTAGATTAGGCATTGCTCAATGTCAATAGTTAACTATTCCTTATATTAAGCACTCTTTTCAATTGAGTGCTACATTATGTTAAAAAAACTGAAGCAGCTTGGCCCGGGCATTATGATAGCCGCAGCTTTCATTGGCCCTGGCACTGTAACAACCGCTACCCTCGCAGGTGCAGGTTTTGGTTACACCTTACTTTGGGCCATATTATTTTCAATCGTTGCCACCATCATTTTACAAGAAATGTCAGCTCGCCTGGGTGTAGTAGGCGGTCTGGGCGTTGGCGAAGCACTTAGGAAAAAATCTAAAACTAAATTTTTAAAAATAGCTACTATCATTCTGGTAATTGGAGCTATACTCATAGGTAATGCAGCCTATGAGGCAGGCAATATTACCGGAGCGATATTAGGATTTACCTGGTCTATGGACTACTACATCAATCCACTGGTAATAGTTATTGGGCTAATTGCATTTATGCTTTTATTCAGTGGAAAGTTTAAACTCATAGAAAAATCCCTCATTGTACTGGTCTGCACGATGGGTGTTGTATTTCTTGTTTCAGCCATTCTTTTGAGGCCTGATGTAGGTAAAATTATCAATGGTTTATTCTCACCTACATTACCAGAAAATGCCAGCCTTATGGTCATGGGCCTTATTGGTACCACAGTTGTGCCTTATAATCTATTTCTGCATGCTTCTTCTGTAAAAGAAAAATGGAAGGATAAGTCTCAACTTTCCTTGGCCCGATGGGATACCGTACTTTCAGTCACGCTTGGTGGCGTAATTACCATGGCTATTTTAATTACATCAGCAATTGCCTTTGAGAATGGTAATGGGACTGTAGAAGGCCTGGGTGACCTATCAAAACAGCTGCAACCAATTTTAGGTGATTGGTCTTCTTATTTTATTGGTTTCGGTTTCCTTGCAGCTGGTTTGTCATCATCGGTAACTGCACCCTTAGCAGCGGCATATGCTACATCAGAAATATTAGGTTGGAAATACGACCTTAAAGGAAAGAAATTTAGGATCATATGGTTTGTGGTACTTGCGACAGGAATTATATTCTCCTCTGTAGGTCTTAAGCCGACAGCAATCATTTTGTTTGCTCAGGTTGCCAATGGTTTGCTTTTGCCAATTGTTGCTTCATTCCTACTTTGGGTAGTAAATGATAAGGAGATTATGGGTGAACATGTGAACCATAAAATGGTGAATTTTATAGGCATAATTGTTATATTAATAACACTAGGCCTGGGGTCTAAAAGTGTTTTATCAGCATTTGGTTTATTGTAATGAGTGGAATTAAAATTGATATTAACTGTGATATGGGTGAGAGTTATGGCCGATTCAAAATCGGTAATGACGCAGAAATTTTCCCTTTTATAAGCTCATGTAACATTGCGTGTGGCTTTCATGGTGGTGACCCATTACACATAGAAGACACAATAAAGCAAGCCTTAAAATATAAAGTAGCCATTGGCGCTCACCCCTCCTACCCTGATTTGGCAGGTTTCGGAAGAAGACAAATGCACTTGGGGAATGATGAACTAAAAGCTCTTATAAAATATCAGGTGTCTGCACTTAAAGGAATGACCGAAAGCCTTGGAGGCAAGCTTACGTATGTGAAACCTCATGGCGCTTTGTACAATTCAGCAGCAGAAAATATTGAAGAAGCTCAAGCTATATGTGAGTCTATTAAAGAACTGGATAGTAGCCTTATGCTTATGGGACTTACCGGCAGTCCGATTGAGACTGTTGCAAAGGATCACGACATAAGCTTTATAAAAGAGGCCTTTGCAGACAGGCGTTACACACCAAATGGCAGGTTAATGTCCAGGTCTCTTGAAGGTTCGGTAATTGACAACCCTGAAGATGCTGCCAAACAAGTGCTTGACATCTGCATTAATAACAAAGTCTGCAGTTCAAACGGCAGTTGGGTGCCATTGAAAGCAGACAGTGTCTGCATACATGGTGACAACTCCAATGCTGTTGAAATTTTAAAGGCTATCAGAAAGATGGCTGAAGAGGAGCAAATTCTTATAGAAAGTATCGCTACCAAATGATCGATATTATCAGATATGGTGAGTCGGCCCTTTTAGTCAATTTCAAACAGTCGATTGATATCTCCATCAATCAAAAGGTAATACAACTCAATAATAGACTCAAAAACCTGGATGGCATTGAGTTTCTTATCCCAGCGTATAACTCACTTACTGTAGGTTACAATCCACAAGTCATAATTGAGAAAGCCCTGACTCAGTTTATTAAAGCCAACATAAATGCAGGGACGGCTGCTAATACAAATCGTCTATTAAAAATACCGGTTTGCTATGACGAGCAGTTTGGTCTGGACATAGCTGAATTATGTAGTGATAAAAATATAACTAAGGAGGAGCTCATTGAAGTACATACAAGCACGACATATCATGTGTACATGTTGGGGTTTATTCCTGGCTTTGCCTACATGGGCAAAACCGATGAAATTTTACATTGCTCGAGGAAAAAAGAGCCCAGGCAAAAAATTGAAGGTAGAAGTGTAGCTATTGCTGGTGCCCAAACGGGTATTTACCCTACCGATGCCCCAGGGGGTTGGCAAATTATTGGAAAAACCCCAATTGATGTTATTCAAAAGTCAGCAGAAAAGCCATTTCTCTTTCAACCCAGTGATCAGGTGCAATGCTACCCAATCGGAATTGACAAGTTTAGAAAGCTTGAAGAGGCCTACAAACAAGGTAGCTACGAAGTTGAAATAACCAATGAGTAAGTTAACCTTACATATCAACAAACCGGGATTACAAACTACCATTCAGGACAAAGGCCGTAAAGGACAACAGCATCTAGGCGTTCCTTTTGGAGGCCCAATGGATGAAAAATCAGCTGATGGAGCCAATTGGCTTGTTGGCAATAAAGCTGGTTCTGCCCTTTTAGAAATGACACTTATTGGGCCTGAAATTGAATTTCAAGGCAATGGATTTATAGCCATAACTGGTGCAAACCTCTCACCTCAAATCAACAATAAAGAAGTTGCGTTAAATAAAACTCTGACAATTTCGGACGGTGATATTCTTACTTTTGGAGCATGTAAATATGGTTGTCGCAGTTACCTGGCTGTAGGCGGGGAATGGCTTGTGCCAGATTGGCTTCAAAGTGTTAGCGCTTATAGCAATATTTTTACCCCACATAGTATCCTCAAAAAAAAAGACACGATTGATATAAAAACTACTCGACCTTCATTAAAGCAGCTATTGGCCTCTCAGAGCATGATTTTTCCACAGGAAGTGAGGGTAAGAGTCACCAAAGGGCCAGAAATAAACCAATTCTCCAAGCATGAACTCAATCAGCTTTTACAATATGGTCATTTGGTATCTAAAGAGGCAAACCGTATGGGTTATAGATTGTCCACAAGGCTCAAAAACTACACTAGCCATTCTGAGTTAATCTCTTCAGGAATTATTCCAGGTACCATCCAAATAACCAATGAAGGGCAGCCAATTATACTCATGAAAGATGCACAAACTACGGGTGGTTATCCTCGCATAGCTACTATAATAAAAGAGGACCTAAACATTGTGGGCCAGTTAAAGCCTGGTGACACCATTTGGTTTGCTTTAATATAAAAAAACAGCCATCAATTAACTGATGGCTGTTTCTCTTATTGTTGAGTTACAACTATCTTAAGAATAGCATTTCTCTGTATTTCACCAGTGGCCAATCCTCATCATCAACCAAAAGCTCTAACTTATCAACTGCATAGCGGATTTTATCAAAGTATTTTTCCTTAACATCATCACAGTATGCAATGGCTTTCTCCCGATTATCTTCAATCTTATTGAGTCGCTTACGCTCCTCAATCATATTGTGAACTTCACGCTTAATAGTGGCAATGTGATCCGAAATAACTTCAATGGTATTTAACACTTCGCCATTTTTAACCCCTAGCTCTTTTAAGCCCAATGCGTTCTTAATCAACTTGTTTTGATAAGCAATTGCAGTTGGTACAATATGGTTCATTGCCAAGTCACCCATCACACGAGACTCAATCTGAATCTTCATGATATAACTCTCCCATCTGATTTCGTTTCGAGCTTCCAGCTCTTTAGGAGTCAATACATTGTGTTTGCTGAAAAGATCAAGTGAGTCTTTATTGAGGTAAGCATCAAAAGCTCTTGGAGCATCATTAATGTTTGACAATCCTCTTTTTTCTGCTTCTTTCACCCATTCATCCGAGTAGCCATCGCCTTCAAATCTAATCGCCTTAGATTCTTTGATGTATTTTCTCAATACATTCACAATAGCTACTTTCTTTTCTGTTCCTTTTTTCACTTCCTTATTTACCAAATTATGGAAGTCAGTGAGTTGTTCTGCAACAATAGCATTAAGAACAGTCATCGGAGAAGCAGAATTTTCATTCCCTCCAACTGCTCTGAACTCAAACTTATTGCCAGTAAAAGCAAAAGGAGAAGTTCTGTTTCTATCCGTATTGTCTAATATTATTTGAGGTATTTTATCAATACCCAACTTCATGTACATGTTATCACCCTTCTCTACTTTCACATTCCCACGGCTTTCTAACTCATCCAGTACGGCATTGAGTTGAGAACCAATGAATACAGACATGATTGCCGGAGGTGCTTCATTTGCACCAAGCCTATGATCATTTCCTGCTGATGCAATACTAGCTCTCAACAGATCAGCATATTTATGTACCGCTTTAATCGTATTAACAAAAAATGTTAGAAACATCAGGTTATCTCTTGCACTACTGCTTGGCTGAAAAAGATTTACACCTGTATTAGTTATCAATGACCAGTTGTTGTGCTTACCAGTACCATTGAGGCCTGCGAAAGGCTTTTCATGGAACAACACTTTCAGCTCATGCCTTTCAGCTACTTTTGACATGGTATCCATTAATAGCTGGTTGTGATCTGTGGCAACATTAATATCCTCAAATACCGGTGCCACTTCAAACTGGCTAGGCGCTACTTCGTTGTGACGTGTACTTACAGGAATACCCAGTTTAAGAGCTTCTTGCTCAAAATCCTTCATGTAATCGTAAATACGAGGTGGAATTGAACCAAAGTAGTGATCATCTAATTGCTGTCCTCTTGCCGGATTGTGACCAAAAACAGTCCTGCCTGCCATCACCAAATCTGGACGAGTTGAGTACAGCGCTTTATCAATCACAAAGTATTCTTGCTCTATACCCAGGGTAGCTTTTACTCTGGTTACTTTTTTATCAAACAATTGACAAACCTTAACTGCCGCATTGTCAACAGCCTCTACTGCTTTTAAAAGTGGTGCTTTGTTATCGAGTGCTTCACCTGTGTAAGAAACAAAAACGGTAGGAATACATAGTGTAACACCATAAATGAACATTGGGGAGCTAGGGTCCCATGCAGTATAACCACGAGCTTCAAACGTACTCCTTATTCCTCCACTTGGAAATGAGGAAGCGTCAGGTTCTTGCTGTACTAGCTCACTCCCTTTAAAATTCTCCAGACCTGTGAGTGAATCGAAAAACGTATCGTGCTTTTCTGCTGTAGCTCCAGTAAGTGGTTGAAACCAGTGTGTGAAGTGTGTAGCTCCTTTATCCATAGCCCACAGTTTAGCCGCAGAAGCTACTGCATCAGCCGTGTCAGTATCAACTTTGGTACCTTCTGCAATCGCATTTTTTACTTTTTTAAAGTAATCAGGCGACAGTAATGCCTGCATTTGTTGCAAGCCAAAAACATCTTTTCCGAAAAAATCAGAAATTTTACCTTCAATCTCGACCTTAATTTTAGGTCTGTTGTTTGCTTTTTCTAACGCTTTGAATCGTAAGTGAGCCATAATTGGGTTAAGTTATACTTAATACGGCTCGAAGATACACTATTTTTAATTAGGTAGGGTAAATTTCAACCCTATAATTACGAATTTATGTTCATTTTAAAATAGATAGGGTATTTTTTAACCCAAATATGATCGTATTTACCTTATTTTATCATAAAAAAAGGTCACCCTATCAGGTGACCTGTGAATAATCTATTCAAAATGAATATCAGGAGACCTTTACACTCTCCTCTTTTAAAGTTGGGTAATCTGTATACCCCTCAGCACCTGGCGTATACAAAGTATGAGGATTCAGTTCATTAAGAGGAGCCTCATCTTTCATCCTTGTTACCAGGTCAGGGTTACTTATAAACGGCCGACCGAAAGCAACTAAATGTGTGTAACCAGATTGAATATGATCTTCTGCTTGTTCTTTATCATATCCACCATTGAGAATCACAACGCCTTTGAAGTTATCCCTAATAATGTTTTTCAATTTCATGGGTACTGCTGGGGCACCTGTACTCGAGTGATCTACTATGTGTACATATGCAATATTCAGTTTACCCAGCTCCGCGGCAATATATTCATAAGTGTCATCAACGCTATCATAAGTTGGCATTGCATTAAACGGGCTGTGTGGCGATAAACGTACACCCACCTTTTCTGAGCCTATCGCTTCACTTATCTCTTGGGCCACTTCAATCAAAAACCTACTCCTGTTTTCTACACTTCCACCATATTCATTGTCAAGCTCATTGATTTCAGCATTAATAAATTGTTCAATTAAGTAGCCATTAGCAGCATGTATTTCAACACCATCAAAACCAGCCATGATGGCATTTTTTGCAGCTCTTACAAATTCATCCTTAGCCTGATTTATATCTTGCAAAGTCATTAGCCTTGGAGGAGTATGAGGCTGAGGACCTTCTTCATCGGTATACATCTCTCCTTCCATAGTTTTGGATGTTGGAGCCACAACTTCTCCATTTTCGCCCAGATTGATTTCATGTGCTACTCTGCCTACATGCATTATCTGAAGGAATACTTTGGAATTACCGGAATGAATCGCTTCCGTTACTTTCTTCCAGCCATCAATTTGCTCCTGACTAAACACTCCGGGTATTCTAGGATATCCTAAACCATTAGCCGAAGGTGAGGTACCTTCGGTGATTATCAAACCTGCTTCTGACCTTTGAGCATAATACTCAGCCATAAGATCATTGGGGGCATTATTTATTGCTCTACTTCTTGTAAGTGGTGCCAGCACCACTCTATTTTTAAGTTCCAACCCATTTTCTAAAAACGGTTGGAATAATTTTGCTTTGCTCATTCTTAATATTAATGTTTAAACATTGATTAATACTTAATGAACGAGCAATCAATTGTAATGTTTCAATGTTTAAACATTTATTTTATCTAGAGGGTGTGATTTACGCCTAGATTTAGAATATGGAATGAAGCGTAATCGGTAGTTGATGGAAACTGTTGATACCAATAAATATAGCCAACATCGAAAGAGATGTGATCTGATACCTTATTTTTCAATCCAACATAAAGCCTATTCTGGTCAAAAATATTGTTAACATTTGAGTTAGCTGCATTAAACATCGCCTCCGAGCTTATTATTCCTGACCATGTGCTCTCCTCGCCCAAACTTCTTTCCAATAACAAGCGATAGCGAAGTCTCATCGAAAACTCATTGTCATCAGCAAGATCTCCATTTACCACATTTCTGATCCAGCGTTCTTCGGCCATAAATCGGTGTTTAATCATCCATTTACCCAATTCAGATCCGTATGAAACTTCCTGATGCGGTCTTAGCTCAGGTCTCACCACTACTACATCATTTCGATCAATAGGAAGCGCCTGTAGAAAATAGCTAAATCCTCCGCCTATCGTGAGTCCATTATTTAAGGATTGGGTAACTAATGCTGTTGCCTTAAATTGATGTTGCCTGTCTGGTAATATAAATCTTCTTGATTGCGCTGAAAGAGAAACCTTTGTACCACCTTTTAATGGTTTAGTCAGGTTATATGTTCCCCATAAAAAATTATCTCGCTGTACATTCTTTTGGCTATAAGTATCACTTGCAGCAACTATTAATAGCAGTATTAATGTTGCTACACCTGCTTGTCTTCTCATAAATGCTTACTTATTGTCTTCTTTAGAATTACTCTGTGCCTTGATGTCTTCCTCAAACTCAGCTTCATCACCATATTGATCCTCGTATAACGCATCGAGTTGCTTTGAGAACTCTTTATTATACTTGAGCCACTCCTCAATGGCATGATAGAAAACCTTTGCAATATCATTTACTCGGCTACTGGTTGTGATGCCTCCTATTTGAAAATCTTTTTTACCTAAAAGCGGAATTTCATCAAAGTTATCCTGATACAAAGCTTCAGCATAAGCAATTGGTCCTTCTACAACCCTGGTGAGATAAAGGTTTCTATGATATACTCCATCAGATTTATCACTTTTTATGGAATATTTAGATGTAAATTCAAATTCGTTTTCTGAAGGCAAAGCATCGACATTTAAATCATTGTGTAATGCGTCAATGATATTTTTTGCAAAAACATCAGATTCTTCAAGGTCATACGACACAAGTAGTCTAAGTAGTTCAAAGCGCTGATCAGTTTGATCTTTTCCGTCTACCTCAAACCCAAGGAATGCACCCGGTATAAAAACCATGCTATAGTTTTCGCTTACCGGAGGCAAATACTTATCATCATATCTTCTACTACCTTCACTCGCATTTAAATGAATAACAAGTGTAATATCAGGGTCGTATTCATTGATTTTTTCAGCTCTTTTTACAAAATCAAGGTTTCTGAAAACATCATGAAAGAGGATAAAGTCGGGTGCCTCTCCTGACATTAAATAATCAAATTTTTCTCTATTAAACCAGTCATTTTTATAGCCGTAAAGTATGTCTTCTTTATAATCTGTTGTACTCTTCCACTCTTCAAAATTTAAGTCAAAAGCACTCTTACCATAGTCGTGCGTGAGCATTACGTCTGCTCCTTTTTCTTCAAGAATTTTCTCCAGTGAAAGTGCTGTAGTATATGCCAGATTGGCTTCAAAAAATGTAATGTCTTCTTGCTGATTAAAATACGAACCTTCCACTTTCACGTATCTCTTTTCTAATTGTGCTTCCTCAAAATTTGAAGCCATATGGCCAGGGTCAATAGCTACTTTCAACCCTCGCATTTCACTCACCGGGTATCTTGCCGGGTCGACATGAGAATTTTTTATTCCATAAAAATAGTGCTCTCCTTTACGTTCCAGTATATCGATGATTTCTTCATCTGTTTTTTCATCCAACAGTTGAACAAAATGAGGCATTTCTCTCCAGTAAAGTACAAATTGAGGTCGGCTTATTTTTTTGTTTGTAGGGTAAACATATACTCCGCGATCGTTTATCAAAACATTATCGAAACACTGTTCTTCTTTACACAAAAACTGAAGGTTTCTGGTTACTCTGTCTTTATAAAATTGCTTTACCGGAATCGGCTCAATTTTTTGCGCTTTCAGGTTAAATACAAGCGCGCTTAAAAGAATAATTACTAGTGCTTTAGAAATATTTTTCATCGGAGTAGATTAAAGAAATAAACTTTGACATTTTTTACTATAAATCAAAATAAAATGCATTTAAGCGGCAATATTATTTTCCAAAATCAAATGCATCATAAGAAACAAACGAGCCCAGTGCAAAAAGGATCAATACAAATGACATTAATACCAAATCGGTTTGTCCAAAATTTATTTGCCTTCTTTCGCCAGTAGATCCAAACTGTGGTTGAGTATTTAGAACCACAATATCTAATACCATCTTAGGAACTGCCAAATGTTCTCTTACAAACATAGCCAAATTCATATTACCTTTAGCCTCATAGCCAATAGCACTTAGTCCAAAATGATAAGCCAGGAAAATGGCTCTTTGTAAATGAAATCCCTGACTTACAATTAAAATTTCTTGCAGACCAAAAGTTTCTTTAGACCTGACGATAGAATCCAGTGTTCTAAATCCGGCAAAATCCATTCTAATAATATCAGCTGGAATTCCTTTCATTACAAGACTCTTTTTCATGTCTTGTGGTTCGTTATAAGCTGCGTTGCTATTATCGCCACTTACCCAAATTTCTTTAATATACCCAGCCTCATACAACTCATGCACTGCATCAATCCTATAGGTATAATATACATTCTCACTTTTACCATCTTGTAAAAATTTATTGGTGCCTAAAAGTAGCACCGTGTATTTGTCCTTTTTGATTTCTTCAGTTTTACCTGCTATACGCATATTCACAAAAAAATCAACGAATAGGTTTGATAAAAACATAAATAATAGTGCCGTGAACAAAAGACTTAACAACCTTTTCGACAACCAGAGTAGCCCATCCAATACGAAAGTTCCAGAATAAAACTTATTGAGCCGGTATAGTAAGAAATAGTCGACAATACCGTGTATGATCATAATACACGATGCCAGAAAAACAAAGCCGAGGATACTCCAGCTATCCATATGTTGCATATACTCAGTAGCATCAGTGTAGACCGTGGAAAGCGAACGTGTACCCGCATTTAAATCTGAAAGTACCGCTGTAATATTGCTGTAATAAAACGGCAACATGAATAATACAATCAAGATAAAAACTACTGCGAGGAAGATTAGAAATTTTAGTCCTTTCATTAAAAGTTACACTGCAAACGATGACAGACTACTTGAATATTCATGCTTAGATAAAAGTAATAAACAAAGGCCATAAAGTTAAACGAGTTAAAATAAGATTGAGGCAAGAGTGATTTTTTTTAAACAAAATTAAAGTTTAATAATCTGCTAAATTTCAATACAATTTAACTTTTTCAAGAAATTTAACAATTCAAAGAAATTGTACTTTACTAATTTTATCAAAAATAATTTGGTTTTAATATTTTGCATTCTTAAACTTGCACCCGAAATCATTATTTAATCAGTAAACCAATTATTATGAAATCTACTACTACATTAAAAACACAATCTAAAGCTGAATTAATCAATAAATTAGCTAAGAAAAATTTGAATAAATCAACAGCATCTACTTATTGCCTAACTTGCTCATCATTTTAGTAACAATTGATTTAGTAAGAAATAAATGTTTAGGACATCTGAATTTCTCACTATTTATCAATATTAATATATCAAGATTATGACTATATTAGATGAGCTTGACGATATGGAAACCTTAGCATGCGAAGATGAGCAAAGAATCATTGAGTGCTTTGTAGAGAGGTATGATGTGACATTAGAAGAAGCAACTGAAATTTTTAATGAAACTAAAAAATGGCTTTGGCTTGCTGCTCAAAATGAAGATGACGCCTTGTTCATTGATAGGCCACTGCTTATTTTAGATGAGATGTGGCATACTTTCATTCTTCACACAAAGCAGTACTACAACTTCTGCATTAAAAACTTCAAAAAGTTGGTTCACCACAATCCGACTCCACCATCTGAAAAAATGATGATCGAGAAAGAGCTAAAAAATAACCCTTCAGAAGTAATTAGCAGACATCAGCAAAAAGTAGAAAAACAATATAGCGTAATCTATGATAAGCTAGGGCCTGAAACTTTGTTAAAATGGTATGATACCATTGCTCAAAAATATACACCAGAATATATTCAATCTATCAGGCGTGTGTAAATATTAAAACATAAAGGCTTTTATTTAAAATCAGCCCATCTTATTTTAGCCCATCTTACTGTTTAAGGTGGGCTATTTTTATGCTAAAAAAAGCAATCTTTTGTTTAATATTCATTCATTTCCAAGCAATCGTGTTTGGCCAACAAACTGATGAATTATTCATTAATAACTTTGGACAAAAAGATTATAAGGCATCAAATTCTAACTGGGATATTGCTGTAGGACATGACAATATTATGTTTTATGCTAATCTTGGGGGTCTCCTTACATATAACGGTGCGCAATGGAATTATACACCCAGCTCATCACCATTAATCAGTTTACATGAAGACAAAGGGCAAATATACTATGGTTCAAATATGGATTTTGGATATGTTGATGTCGGATTAAATGGTGCTTTGGTTTTAAAATCTCTCTCCCAAAGGTTAGAAAAAAGAACCAGCCCTATTTGGAATATTACTTCTTGCGATAATTTTATCTTTTTTGTTTCCAACGATATGATCTATCAATGGAATGGTCAGGACCTTGAAGAGATCCCAGCGGAGTCTGGTAAATTTAATACAACCACAAGCTGTTTAAATGCAAATTTGTACCTAACAAAAGAACCTGAAGGACTGATAAAGTTAAAAGAGGGTAAGTATACTGCACTAAACGGCACCTCAAGCATTGCTAGTGATCATCTGATCATTATTAATAATGATAAAAATGGCAAAGCGCTAAGTCTTATTACCCGTGAAAGTGGCCTATTATCATACTACAATGGTCAATTAGAATCAAATGAATCTAATACTACAAATATTAACAGAGCCACTATTCTAAATTTACCTTCATACAAATACGCTTTCGCAACTCTCAATGGAGGAATATTATTATCTGATAGTGCCCTTCACATTCTGAAAAGGATAAATAAACAATCGGGACTATATAGTAATGCAATTAAGAATGTACACAAAGACCACCACGGTGGTCTTTGGTCGGCTATGCAAGAAGGAATAGCCTTTATCGAAGTAAATTCACCTTGGACAACATTTAACAGAGAAAGTATTTCTGGGACTATTACGTCAATTTGCACTGTTGATTCTATTCTTACATTGGTAGGCACAACGGAAGGGTTGTATAAAATCAGGAATAATGTATTAACTAAAGACAACAATTTTACTGATCGAATATGGTACATAAAGAAATTCAAACAACAACCATTGATTTCTTCTGTAAATGGTCTTTTTAAGATTGATTCAAAGGGTGTTCAGACTTTAAACAATAGGTTAATGTACCCATTGACAATCCAGATGGGAACGAACACTATAGCGGCTCACTCTTCTGGTATTTCAACTATCAATGCAGACTTTTCAGATATAATCACAAATATTTATTCCGCTAGAGAAACTTGGGTAGATATTGAAAAATTCAATTCATCGTCTTTTGTACTGACAGCTAAATATAAAGGGGTTTATGTCATATCTGATATCGAAACCGAAAAGCCAACAGTTAATCTTTATGATCAACAAAATGGTCTTCCTGATGTAGAGGAAATACATCTTTTAAAACACAATAATAATTTACTTTTTACTACGTCAAAAGGATTATATGAATTCAAAAATAAAAATCCTGACTCTACAAAATTTATCCCATATAATGCTGACCTGAAAATTACCAGGCATATTAAACATGCAGAAAAAGATGACTCTGGAAATATTTACTTCACTTTTCAAAATGGCCTATATGATCAATTAGAAAAATATGAAATACAACCCAACGGTGAATACAAACGCTTGTATCGACCATTTAAAAGATTGCCCGATATGGAAATTACAGAGATTCATATCAAACCAAATGGTGAGTTGTTGGTAGGTGGCAGCGAAGGATTATTCAAGTACAATCCATTAACTAAGAAAGACTATAATCAGCCGTTTTCAACAGTAATAAATAGGATATTTACTAGTGACTCTTTAATACATGCAGGGCATTATACCATCTATAATAATAACAACATAACACCTGTCATAACCACTGAACAAAGGAAGAACTTAATCTTAAGCCTACCTTACTCTCATAATAATATAATGTTTGAGTATGCTGCCACATCCTATGAGCTACCAAATAAAAATCAATACAGCTACTACCTCAAAAACAATGATCAAACCTGGTCTAAATGGAGCACTGAGACTAAAAAAGAGTACACCAATCTACCCGCTGGTGATTACACCTTTATGGTGAAGTCTAAAAATATCTATGACACAATCGGGCGCACCGCTACCTATCAGTTTACAATTTTACCACCATGGTATCAAACCACCTGGGCGTATACCGGGTTTGTCATACTAAGTATTCTATTCGTTTGGTTTGTAAGCCTTGCTTACACCTATCGAGTCAGGATGCATAGAAGAAAACTGAAGCTAATAGTAGCTGATAGAACCTTTGAGGTTATTAGTCAGAAAAAGGAAATTGAGTCGCAAAACCTTTTACTCAAAGATCAGTTCAAAGAAATATCAAAGCAAAAAGATGAGATACAAGGTAAAAATATTGAATTACAGCAATCTCAGGAAGAGATACTTACGATCAATGAAAAACTAAAAGAACTAAATCAACATCTTGAAAAAAAGGTTGATCAGAGAACTCAAAAGATTAAAGCAACGCTCATTAAACTGAAGAAAACAAATAAGGAGCTTGACACTTTTATTTATAGGGCGTCTCATGATCTTAAGGGTCCTATTAGCAGAATCCATGGTCTTACCTCCTTGGCAAAATTAGAAGCCATAGACAGCTCTAACACTAAGTACTATGATCTCATTGAGCGTGCTGCACTTGATATGCAGGGGCTACTATCCAAGCTAAGTCACGCTTATGAAATTATGAATAAAGACGTGGTATTTGAGACTATTGACATTCCATTTTTGCTAAGCGAAATTAGAAATGCAGTTAAATTCCTGGATTTGGGAACAAAATATACCTTTAATATTGATGAAAAACTTTCGCTACAGTCCGATAAGTACCTATTGAAAATCATACTCGAGAATGTAATAGAAAATGCTCTCATTTTTAGACAACGTAATAAAGATCACGAAGTAAGTATAATGTGCTTTGAAGAAAACGACAAATTCCATTTTCAAATTGCTGATAATGGAATAGGTATAAATCCTGATCACAGAAACTCAATTTTTGAAATGTTCTTTAGGGGTTCTGATCAGTCCAAAGGCAGTGGGCTGGGCTTATACATAACCAAATTAGCTTTGGATAAGATCCAGGGATCGATTGAGATGGAGAGTACTCTTTATCAATACTCTAAATTCACAATTACTATTCCTCTTCGCTAGCAGTTTGCTGTCGGGCAAAGGTGCGATAACAGAACATTAACAAACTAAACCCTAAATAAGCCATGAGAATAATAAAGGTATTTCGTGGGTACAGGCTTTCCATAAAATATGCAGTGACTAATACTAATGGTGTAAAGAGGCCCGCACTTCTCTCCAGACCGTCTAATAAAGTTGCTGTTTTTAACTTTATAGCATATGAAGCACAGTAGATAGTGATGACAATAATAGCTTGTATCAAAGAAAGAGACAGCGCTGCAAATATGGTTGTAATGACAATTGACCCTATGAACAACCACACCCCATAAGTCACATTTTTTGTAACCACAAGTAAGCGTAAAGCATATAACAAAAACCCGCATGAGATTAGTAGAATAACTACATCAAATAAGATAAATGAACCTATCGGAAGATTGTAATAATCATTAGCAGGTTTAAGATTACTCAAGAATACGATACATGCTAAAATTAGCAGTAACTCTGTTTGCCCAATACGAGGAATAATTAAAATACTTGTTTTAAATTGTTTGTAATATGTAAGTGAAGCACATACTAAGCCCAACGAACTAAAAATAAGGTAATTCAACTCATTAATTGCAAAGAGGTTTATAAGCATTGTGGTAATAACCCCCAAATTAATAATGTTCAATCCTCCGAAGACAATCTCGGCATTCGCTGTAAACATTTTATTACTTAGTAGGTATTGACTACATAAAGCTCTTAACAACACATAAAAGAAAACCAACATCGGGGCAAACCAATGATTTGACATTCCTAAGGGGTAATAATTAAACACAAAAACGCCTATATATAAGCCAGCACTGGGCAACAGCAATACAAGAAATCGTGGAAGTCCACCTGGTAAATAATTGGCGATTGTTTTTATATACTTGCCTAACCGAGTATTGATAACGGAATTATTTTCTCTATACAGTTTGTTTTGATCCATAAGCTTACAAAGAAATAGAAAATTGGTGGGCGGAACTAGAAATAACAGCTGACAGTGCTCGTTGGCGAAATGATTATCCAAAATATTCTATTATAGTAAAGCTTAAGTGGTTACCATTTCTAAATATTTACTATAAAAAATTGGAACAAAGGGGGCTTGTATTACGTTTATGCCCAAAAAAATCAGAGTATGATTAACTTTTCTTTAAAGAATAACAACTGGAAAATAAGGATCAGGAAACACGTAGATGCATCCTATCAGAAGAATTTTAATAATGCACTCTTAAATCTTGAATTGAATCTTCAAGAGGAAAGAATTAGGACTCCGTTTAATTTGTAATAGTCTAAAAAAGGTGAACCTTTCGATTCACCCTATTTTCAGTTTGATTTTCTCACAGACCCTCCGCTGCTACTATCGGTTTGGGATTTATTAGGACTCCCTTTGTAGCGAATACTTGCCCCACTACTCGCACGAGCATCTATCTCCTCACTGGCGCTTACTTTGGCACTACCAGCACTACTAGCTCTCACCTTTACAATGCTGGCATCAAGATCATAAGCATCAACACCGCCTGCACTGCTGGCACTAATGGTTAAATATTTAGACTTACCAGATACTTCTAAATCGCCTGAACTGGAAACACTTACATCCAATTCAATAACATCTACCTCCACTTCTACATCCGCAGCACTCGAAACAGAAATATCCAAATCTTCTCCTTTGATTACGCCTTCTGAAAACACACCAGAAGCTGAACTGGCTGTAATGCCAGAAAGCCTTTTGTAGGTTACATAGACTTTTACCGAATGGTTTCTATGATTTCCATCATCTAAATGAATTTTAAGCCTTGAGCCTGATACTTCCGTTAGTACCTCATCAAGAGATATCCCCCGCGCCTCAACCCTTACTTTCTCGCTAGTTCCTGGCTTTAAATAAACTGTAATGGCTTGAGAAACTCTGATTTCTTCAAAAGAAGAAACTTTTCTTTCTTCAGTTTCCTGAGCCTTGGTAATACCAGCTAAGAGCACCAAAGCAATCACTATCAATCTTCTCATACTATTCATCTCATTTAAAATTTATCTCCGAGTAATACTTACAACCTAAAGACATACAACTAACGTAACAGTTGCATGTAGGTTTGAAATATTAATTTAACCATCAAGTAGTCTATATGATCAAACCACCAATCTTGACATTCTTCCATTTATATATTGATATTATATTTATCAAAATTTTGATTATATTGGTTCGACATTATTGATATCTTTAGCGTAAAGTAAATAAAAGCATTGTAATAATAAATCATTAAAAATGGTTAAGGAACAATTAAACGTACTGATACAACTGGCGGCAAGCGATAACGAAGTTGCTGAAAAAGAAGCCAGACTTATAAAAATGATTGGCCAGTCTAACGGGGTAAGCAAAGAAGACATTGAGGATATGTTGAAAAACCCTAAAAGGCCTATAGGTGATATGAATACATTGACCGATGATCAGAAGTTTGAATACCTCTATAATATTGTGCAATTGATGAAAATAGATGGACAAGTATTTAAAAGTGAAATCGTATTTTGCGAAGATATTGCACAGCGCCTTGGCTATAAAAAAGGTGTTATCGGTGAGCTTTCATCCAAAATTTTCAGTGACCCTTCTATTACTTCAGATCGGAGTCATTTAAAAAAGAAAGTACAGAAATACTTAAAATGAGATAAAGGAAGCCGTGTTAATCACGGTTTTTTTGTGACATATGTTTTACCGTATCACCCTGAATGGTCAGATAGCTCCCAATAGCCTCGGCTGTCAGACAAGAATGGATGGGCAAAATATACATAACATCACCTACCTTATAGCTTTTGTAATCATGTGTCGATAACTTCACAATGCCGTGCTCTTGTGATAATGCCCTCACAAAAGCTCCGGTAAGTGGCTCCCAAGTATCATTTGCCACTGGAATCCCAAAGATTGCCAGACCATCCTTCGTAATAGAGTCCTTAGAAAAATGAATTGCTCCCCCGTGCACACACACTTCTAGTTCATTATTCTTCTTGGCTACCACAGGACAACACAGTGCTACAGCAATATCCCTAAATTCACAGGATCCTATCTGAGTTTGCATAACATCATAAAAGACGAAATTACCAGGACTCAATTCACTAATACCCTCAAAAGCATCCCATACACTACAAGATGGAGTATCACCCCAGCAAAATTCAACATCACTACCATCTATTTTTTTAATACTTGTAAAATCATTTAATGCCTTGGATCCAATGGCATTAATTTCATCTTTTGACCTGGCACCATAGGTGTGACCCGCATGTGAGTAATAACCAATGAAATTTAACAGCTCTGATTCAACAATGGATTTTTTCGTTTTTTGTATCGTCTCAATGTCATCAAACCTAAAACCTGACCGGTTGCTACCGCAATCTATTTCAATATAAACATTGATCGCATGTTTCAACCCAGAGGCTAGTAATGTAGGTGTTTCCTGACTCGACACCAGTATATTAAGTGTAATCTTGCTTGCTAGCTCATTAAGCGATTCTAACTTTCTGAGGTTTACAGGGAAGGCAATCGTGATATCATCCCACCCGTCTTCGGCAAAATATTGTGCCATTTTAACTGAAGATACTGTAATGGCTTCCACGCCCTCCTTTCTAAACAACCTGCCTATATCATGGGACTGGTGTGTCTTAAAGTGTGGTCGGAGTTTGATGCCATGCCTTCTAGCCTTATCAACCATTGCTTTAATGTTCTGCAGACACCTTTCTTCATTAAGTATGAGGGTTGGTTCGGTTATGTTAATCATAGATTTAAGTAAAAAAACCGCTTAACAAAATGTCAAGCGGTTTGATTATTCATTTTGTAACAAGTATTACTCTGCTGATGCTTTGCTAACCGGCAGTTTTAGTCGGGCTTTCTCCCAGGCAAAGCCTAGTCCATCGGCTTCAACCGTGTATGTTAGTCTTTCTTGATTGTCTTCAGACCATTCAGGACTTACTTCCACTCGTAGCACATCGTTCTCTTCAGTATAGTTATATGCTCCCCACGAACCATGTTTTTCTCTATCCCAATCCGTGTTAAGAATCACAATCCAGTCAGCATTTTCGTTTGGTATCATATAAATGCCATATTTCCCAGCTTCAACACGGGTGCCATCGATCATCACATCACTACCAAACTCTACCGCTGTTGTTTCATTGGCACCAGCCCTCCATACAACTCCATATTCTTCTAATCCTCCCCAGATTTTTCTATCCTTAACAGCCGGAGAACCATAGTCCATAACTACACTTACTCCATCTATTGTTCCTTCAGCCTTCTTTCTTGGACTTGCAATCGGGGCATCATCTTTTTCATCATCAGTAGCTTCTACTTGTTCTTCAGTGGCTACTTCCGTTGAATCATTTGCTTCTTCAGAGGTCTTTTTAGACTCACACGATGTAATAAACATCACAGATGCCAATAACAGGCACCCTATTAAATTCATTTGTTTCATATCTAGGTTAATTGAATTGCGCATTTAAGATCATTAATATTTGACGATAAAACAAGTCTAGTTCTTTTCATACACCAACGAACCATCTACAAAAGTCATTACTACCTCTGTTTCTAATAGCTGATTATCAGGTACTTGTATTATATCTTGTGAGAAAACAGTAAAATCAGCCAGTTTCCCCACTTCAATAGACCCCTTTATTTCTTCTTCAAAAGCTCCATATGCAGCATCTAAAGTATAAGATCTTAAAGCTTGCTCTCTGGTCATCTTTTGTGCTGGCTCATAACCCCCTTCTGGTGTGCCTTCTAATGTCTGCCGTGTTACGCTGGCATAATAACTGGCAATTGGATCAATAGGCTCCACAGGCACATCTGTACCATTTACAATAGGTATACCAGACGCTAACAAAGCCTGCCACATATAAGCGCCTTCTACAATTCTCTTTTCTCCAAGTCGATCGATGGCCCAAGGCCTGTCTGAAGACATATGTATGGCTTGCATCGCTGGTATTACACCAAGTTCGGCAAACCTCGGTATATCTTCCGGGTGTAGGTGTTGTGCATGCTCGATTCTAAACCTGTGATCTTCTGCTAAATCAGGATTTGCAATAAATGCTTTTTCATAACGATCTAAAATCTCTCTGTTCGCTCGATCTCCAATGGCATGGGCACATACTTGAAATCCGTTTTTCAATCCTTTATTAGCTGTCTTAGCAACGAACTCCATAGGCAATGTCTCATGGCCAAAGTGACCAGGCCTGTCGGTATATTCTTCTAACAACCATGCGCCTCTGGAACCTAAAGCTCCGTCACAATTAAGTTTAATAGACCTGATGGTAAGCCAATGAACTGTATCGACCATTATTCCTCTCGCATACCACTCCTCTAATAACTCACGATCCCAGCCAGTGAGCATAGCATAAATCCTTACTCCCATTTGATCATTGGCTCTCATTTCATTATAGAGGGCAATAGTTTCCCTGCCGATACCTGCATCATGAAAGCTTGTAATACCATTTCTATGACAAGCTTCTACTGCCAGCTTAAATGCTTGTTTGTTTCTCTCTTCAGTTGTTTCGGGTATATGTTTCGCAATGAGTCGTTGAGCGGTTTCGTTAAATACTCCCGTAGGATTCCCTAACTCGTCTCTTATGATTTCGCCACCTTCTACTTCGAGGTTTTCTAAACTCTCAGTTGACATGGGTAACACACCTGCTACTTCCATCGCTTTGGCATTTGCCATGGCTGCGTGGCCGCTGGCATGTTTCAAGTAAATAGGATTGTCAGGTGATATTTCACTCAAACGGTCATGCGTAGGAAAGCCCTTAATTATTTTCTCTGGTTGCGGATCCCACTTACTCTGGTGCCAGCCACGGCCTGTAATCCATTGACCAGGTTTGGCTGCATCAACAGCTTCTTTTACTTTATCTAAAAGCTCATCATAACTTTTTACTTCGAGGAGATCTACATTCAACTCGTTTTCGCCCAAGCCCATAAAATGGCCATGCCCTTCAATAAAGCCAGGTGTAAGCGTATTGCCATTAAGCTCAACAATACGTGTAGCTTTATCAATCCAATTTGCGGCACCAGCCACATTACCCACATAAACAATTTTATTATCAACGATAGCAATTGCTTCTGCCGTAGGTTGATCTTCATTCATGGTATAGATAGTGCCCCCTTGAATGACCATATCTGCCGCAACCTTTTGCTCCTTTGCCGTGCAAGCTGCCAAAGAGGCAATAAGTAAAATTGACAGGCTTTTAAATAATGTCTTCATTTATTTTCTGTTATATTCAACATCTGATTGATTTGGGAAGTTATCAATCAAATTCCATAATAACCAAACGAACTATTTATGATGAAGTTTAAGTCATTTAAGCGGTATATTATTATCATTATTTTACTCATAGCTGGTATAAGCCAGAGCAATGCTCAAGAGGTCGGGCTTTCTTTTTCATATTTTGTTCCTAAAAATGGCTACGTCTCTACGCCAGTCAGCCCGTTTTCTATCCGAGGTATTGGTGTTGATGTGGGTAGGTTTTTTGCCTTACAAACAGGTTTTTCTTTGTACCGCATGGCTGGCCTGAATATTATTGATATAGAAGACTTCGAAAGCAAAGAGCCACTATTAGGACCTAACTTTACGATTATGGTACCTCTAGAACTTGTGCTTGAGTTTGAGGGCAATGTGCAGGAGTTTCGAATTAAAGGTGGTGGATTTGGGTTTTATGGATTTGCTAACAAGCTCAATTATGGCAATATCGATAAAGCCATTAGAGAAGCTGAAGGCTGGGCGGTAGCAAACGCAGACTTTGACTACGACCATGGCATTGGTCTGGGTTTCTTTTTTGGTGCCGAATATGTTGTACGAGTAACACGACAGTGGGGTCTTTCACTAGAAGGTAATTATTTTATAGGCGATGCCGACATTGGCCTAAATGGCACCTACACTGGTGGACCGATGGCTGGGCCACTTGAAACAAGAACGGTAGACTATTCTGACTCCAAAGTAGACTTTACTGGTCTCGAGATAAGCATTGGTATTTTATTCGGTACAAATTGATGCGATTTTGAAGCTGATAGAAGTAAATGATTTGGATTCCACCTCAAAGAAATCATTGCTCGCTATCTGGAACAGCGAATATCCTATTCAGTTGCAGCACGGAGACTTAGATGGTTTCGATTTGTACTTAAAACCTTTGATCAATCAAAAGCATATGTTACTATTGGATAAGTCAATCGTTAAAGGTTGGTATTTTGAATTCGATAGAGATAACGCTCGTTGGTTTGCTATGCTCCTGGATCAATCCATTAAAAATAAAGGATGGGGTAGTCGAATGCTTTCGAAAGCAAAATCAACAGCTACATATCTTTCAGGCTGGGTAATTGACCATAACAACTATCGAAAAGCAAATGGTGAGACGTATAAATCTCCGCTTGGGTTTTATCTTAAAAATGGTTTTAAAGTGGCAAGCAACCAACGTCTTGAAACGGGCAAAATATCTGCCGTGAAAATAATCTGGCAAAGCCTTTAATGCTTAATAAGAGGCATCAATAGTTTTATCAGTTGGTCTTTGTTCAATGACTTCAATACTGTCCTACTGTCCTCTTCAGATTTGGTGAGTTTTTCAAATTGCTGTTCAGTCAATTGCTCCTTCAATCGTACCATCAATTCCGCATCTTTAGACTTTACACCATTCAAGTCCAGTTCATCTTTGGCAATTTCCATGATTTCACGGCCTTTCTTTTTGCACATTTCCTCAGGCCGATAGGTCGAACTTGCGTCTCTTAATGCCCAGCTGCTATAATCAATTTTAAGACCTTCAATTTCTTTGATTTTAGAGTCATCAGCACCGAAAATCATCTTGAGAATATAAGCAGCAGAACTCTTCCATGCTTCTAAATCGAAATCTTCATTATCCAACTTGGCAATCTGCTTATCTATAAGTTTCAAATATTTTTTTACCATGTTACCATTACTACTTTTGAGCTAATGAATCTAACGCATAATTTTTATAAGAAGACCGAAAAGCAGCAGAAATTATACTATGCGAAAGTTATTGTACTGCTTGTCTGCATTTTACTGACAACCTGCGCACTGATATATGCAACCAAGTTTTATCTACTTGTATGTATTGTTCCCTTTATCATTTTGCTATTCGCACCCTTTCTCGATACGCCAAAAGGTATCACCAGTGGCACATTGCAATATCAATCGCCTTTGTTGATTACACAGGATACTCAAAAGAAGATTATCATCCATGGAGGGACACTTTTCGATTACTTTTTTGTCCTAAACAATCAGTTTCCCAAATCATCAAGAAAGAAAATAGTAATTATAGGCTACCTGAGAGGCCTTTTGAATCTTATAGCTGCTTATGAGATGAAGCGTATGGATGACCGACCCATTGAGGGCACATCCTACATTATCAATCAAAGAACTGCTGAAAAAATCGGGTTGTCACCCACAACAACTAATGCAGGCCAATACTTAATCTTGATTTTAAATTATT
This sequence comes from Fulvivirga sp., assembly GCA_039970995.1. Classification (GTDB taxonomy): domain Bacteria; phylum Bacteroidota; class Bacteroidia; order Cytophagales; family Cyclobacteriaceae; genus Fulvivirga. Next base: position 236,718 of record JBDVKW010000002.1, on the reverse strand, counting down.
TGGTTTTAATGATATCTTACAGCTATGTGAATGGAAAATTGAGTTTCCCTAAACTAAGTGAGATCAAAACTTACAAAGGTTCTATAAGTAACATAGCGGAAAGAAAACAATTCATTCAGGATCTTGAAAAATTTTTAACCCAATCCATCAGTGATGCAACTGACTAAGCATATTTTACTTTTATGCACCCTGCTGTTTACAATTACTTATGGTTACGCTCAAGAAAAACCCGTTGAGTTAATCATATTAGGCACAGTTCAGGATGGGGGCTCACCACATATTGGTTGTAAAAAAACGTGTTGTAGCGATATGTTCGCAAAACCTGATAATACACGAAAAGTGGTGGCGCTTGGGGTTGTAAATCACGCCACAAACAAGCGCTATCTTTTTGAAGCAACTCCCGACTTCCCTAGTCAGATGAGACTTTTAAATGAATTAAGTAATACTACTGGTGTACCTGACGGCATATTTCTCACACATGCACACATTGGGCATTACACAGGGCTCATGTATTTAGGTAGGGAAGCGCTGGGTGCCAAAGAAGCTCCAGTTTATACGATGCCAAAAATGAAAGCCTTCCTTGAGCAAAACGGACCTTGGGAACAGCTTGTGACAAATAAAAACATTGCACTACAATCTTTGACCAATGAAACTGCAGTTGCCCTTTCTCCAAACCTAAATGTGACTCCCTTTATAGTACCCCACAGAGACGAATATTCTGAAACAGTGGGCTACATCATTGCAGGACCCAATAAACGAGTACTGTTTATTCCGGACATCAACAAATGGGGTAAGTGGAAGCAAAGCATAGTGGAAGAAATCAAAAAAGTTGATTATGCCTTTATAGATGCAACCTTTTTCGATAACGCAGAAGTGAATTACAGAGACATTTCAGAGATACCTCATCCTTTTATTGTGGAAAGCATGCAGTTGTTTGAGTCCTTGTCACCTGAAGAGAAAAGTAAAATTCATTTTATACATTTCAACCATACTAATCCTGCGCTGAACCCTGAAAGCGAAAAGTATAAAATGATAATAAAGAAAGGTTTCAAAGTGGCACGCTTTGGCGCCACTTTGAAACTTTAATCATTACAAGTCACTCTTAGTGAGTTTTGCTTTAATGGCATAGATGTAAAGCGCAATGTAGGCAAACACTACAGCAACGGCCTCCAGCGCCACATAATCCTGAATTTCCTGGAACCAGTATTTCTTAAAAGGAAATGTAATCAAGGCATTGATGGCATGTAAAGGGAAGTATGGTATCAGAAATTCTAAAGCCTCTGGTAAATTACCTGTTATTGCATATTCGATTGGTGAAAACAGTAGTAAAATGAATACTGTAAGTGCCGATCTTTTAAGCAACACCGTAAGCAAAAATGCCAATACCAAATAAGCAAACAAGTCCAGAAAATAACCAAATACAAACTGTATACCCTGAAACATTTCTCCGATTTCCACATCAGGCGTATAAATGAGGCCTGTCAACAAACCTGTCATGAATACCAACAGTGTTGAGCCAATAGAGAGCAACAGAATTGTAGCCAATTTTGACTTTATAAAATCTACCCGACTCAAACCGTCTATTACATTCTGTCTGATGGTTTTATAGGTGTACTCATTTGAGATTGAAATTACCACTACTATCGCCAGGAAAAACTTGAGAAAAGTGTAGACATAGGCTATATTTTGCCAAATATCCGGAAAGTATAATACCGGTATTTTAAGTGGATCGAAATTATCAAAGTCTGCACCCTGAATTTTCAACCACTTTAAAAACTCCATCACTGATATAGGAATGCTTACAATGAGCAATCCATATAGAATGTTAAGCACCCAAAAAGCCCTATAATTAGAGAGCTTTATTAAATCTATTTTAAGTAATCTAAGCATTGTCTGATTCGGCTAGCAGTTCTAAAAATTGTTTTTCAAGACTCTTTCTTTGAGTCAGTAGGTGCGATACGGTGATGCCCTTACTAAAGAGGTAGGCATTTAACTCAGTGGCACTGGTACCGTCTTTTAGCGTGACAACAAAGTTTTTCTCATCTCTCTCGACTTTTGTACTCGCCTCATAACCCTCTAACGCTTCCATTAGACCCGATTCGTCTTCAACACCTACTTCTACGGTGGCCGCTCCTTTATTTACATCCTCTACACTTCCAGAGTATATCAAAGTACCTTTTTTCAATACACAGAAATGTGAACACACTTTCTGCACCTCATCGAGTAAATGACTCGCCAGGATAATCGTCTTGCCATCTTTGGCAATTTCCTTAATCAGGTTTCTGATTTCTGCGATCCCTTGTGGATCTAACCCATTGGTTGGCTCATCCAGAATCATCACCTCAGGATCGCACAAAAGTGCAGATGCAATTGACAAGCGCTGCTTCATTCCGAGTGAGTAGGTCCTGAACTTATCATCTTTTCTTTCAAAAAGCTCAACACGCTTAAGCACCGGCTCAATATTCTCAACAGGGGCGCCCTTGATCTTTGCTACAATCTCTAAATTTTTGGTAGCCGATAAATAAGGGTAGAAAATTGGTGTTTCTAAAATGGCCCCAATACGCTTTCTTACTTCTTTTGTAGGGGGTTGCTCAAACCAGGAAAAGTCTCCACTGGTTTTGTTAATCACATCCAATAAAATGCCCAAGGTTGTGGTTTTACCACTGCCATTAGGGCCTAAAATTCCAAATACGTTACCTCGCTGCACGTCAAGCGAGAGTTCTTTCACCGCAGTGACTCTCCCATAGTGCTTTGTAAGGTTTTTAATAGATAAAACTGTCTCCAAAATGTTAATTGATAGGTTCGTGGACGAATATAAAAAAATATACGCCACTTGTCACATCATGCATGACAAGCGGGCGTAGTTGCAGTTTAATGCTAGTCTATGCTCTTGACTTTAGAAATAAGGTTGGCGAGCTGATTCATGGGCACCTTCCCTTTTACATCCAATACAGAAAGTGATTCGTCATCAGTCATGACAAAAACAAGACCGGTGGTTACTCCATCATCTTCCTGAATGTATACCTGCACATTCATACCCTCGTGCCTCATGGTCATAAGGTCTTCAAAATCTTCATCCTTGTAGTCAGCAATAAGGTCTTTGATTTCTGACTGCTCAATTTTATTGGCTTTTCTATCAATTCTTAAAAATTTCATTTTGTCAATATCCTTGATAAGCTCAGCGAAATCTTCATCGTCCGTTTGGTTGAGCATATTCAACGTATTGTTATAGAAAAACAGGCCAAAGGCATCGTCATACTTATCCTGAAGTGATTTTGTCGTTTTGCTTTGCGCTACTGTAAGTAATGGTAGGGCTATAAGCACTAGCGTTAAAAGCTTTTTCATTAGTTCTGAGTTTTAATAAATGAAAATAATCACCCGATGGCTTTCACCACCGAGTGATCAACTATGGATGAATTGTGAACGTTATTTCCACTCTTTGTGATGCTTCACAAGGTATGACAAGTCCTTCATTTCCAGACTTCCGTTGATGTTAAGCACGGCAAAGTCTTCTTTCTCCTGAATCAACACAAGCATGTTCTTTACGGTATCATTATCACCTTGTGTAAGGAAGTACACCTTGTCAGAACCATCTCTTGCCGTCATCAGTTCCTCATAATTCTCCTTACTCAAATCGTCTCTCATTTTGTCGATGTCAGAAACATTGAACCCTGACTTATACATCGGTATAGAAAGAATCTGCATTGATTTGATGTTATCAGCAATGCGGCTAATCGCTTGCGCTTCTTCATCAGACTCATCCCAAGAGGCTATGTTTGAAAGTAATTCGAATAACCCTCCACTCAATGAGACCACTTTGGCATCTCTATCATCCTTATACTTCTGATGGAACTTCTCAATCGTCTTGCTTTGTCCCAAAGCTGTTGATACTGAAACTATTGCTGCGAATAATATTACTACTGTTCTTTTCATAATTGTTGAATTTTTGACCTGTTAAAAATTGATTTATTGTTATTGAATTAGTTTTTCTTGTCGTTTAGTCTTTCCAACCCTTCAAGCCCATCGATATCCATGGCGCTAGAGATTTTGGCTATTTGCTTCAAATCTATCTCCCCAAATAGGCTAAGTATGAAAAATTCTTTATTACCACCCATCACCATAAGCAATTCGCTTATTTTTCCATTCTTTTCTTTAATCAGAAACTTCATGTCTTTGTCTTCATCCCTGATGCTCATTAGCTCATCATATTCGCCTTTTGGAAGTTTAGCCAACGCTTCTTTATAGAGCGCCTTGCCATTGTCTGTATTATCTTTGGCCAATATTTTAAGCCCTTCCAGCTTACTGATGGCATCAAGCACCTGCTGATCCTCTTCATCTTCCACTTCGAGGTCTGTGAATAGGCCAAACATGCGGCTTGTAATACTCACATTTGAGAAGTTGTCATCAGACTCGTACTTTCCAAAAAATTTGGTGATGGCATCTTGTGCCTGAAGTGACATGCTTAACATTACTCCCACCATTATTATCATTACCTTTTTCATATCTTCTTTCTTATTTTATGCATTTTATAATTCTGAATCTATATCTTTTGCTTTTTGCTGTGCATCGTTAAACACACTTACTTTTCTTGCTTCTTCTCTGCCTCTCTTAAAATTGGCTGAGATCATTTGCAATGCTTTTTTAGTTTCTTCAAAAGCCGCCTGCGGATCTTCAAACGTATCTGTCAGGTAAGGCTTAACCTCTTCTTTCTTATCGATGTACTCTTCTTTCACAAAATACCCAGCTGTAACTACTACTAAAACAACTGCTGCCACACGGGCCATATCATAGAAGAGCTTTACTACTTTGCCTTTTTTCGGCTTGCTCAATGCTTCAATCTTATCTATTACTTGCTTATCGAAGACATTATCTAATTTGCCTGTTTTCTTTTCACTTTCCAGATAGGTGAAAAATGGCACATACTCTTTCAAATGAGGCGGCACCTGGGTGCTATTAAAGAACTTCTTAAGCTCTTGCTCCTCCTCGAGAGTGGTTTCGCACTCCCAGTATTTCGCCAACAACTGCTCTATTTTATCGAAGTCCATATGCGTTTATATTTACTAAGTTTTCTTTTATCGATTTTCTGGCTCTAAAAAGGTTTACTTTCACCTGGTTCATATCCAACTCGAGGATATCTACAATCTCTTTGTAGCTGTAGCCCTCTACATCTCTGAGCTGGATTACCTGCCTCTGTTTTTCAGGCAATGATGCTATTAACCTATTTATATTTGCCATCGTATCGTTTGATTCTACATTGCGATAAGGAGTTTGCTCCTCTCCGCCACTCATATCGAAGCCTTCCTGAAGACTGTCGGTATATTTATACTGTTTAGATTTCAACCTATCCAGGGACATGTTTCTGGTTATGCGCATGCACCAGGCTTCCATATTTTCTAAATGGTGCATTTCATCTCGCTTATTCCATACCTTAATAAGCACCTCTTGCACTATGTCACGTGCTTCATCTTCATTTTTGAGAAACCTGAAAGCAAAGCGATAAAGCTTATCTTTTACAGGTAATACACGCATTTTAAATGTTTCTAAACTCATGCTTCAATAGGGAGACGACCGGTTTATTGATTTGTTACAAGGTAGTTAAAAAAAATTTTGAAGAGATGGGCAACTGGGTTCTTGTGTCTCTGGTTACTGGTTACTGGTGGCTGGTGGCTGGTTGCTGGTTGTTGGTTGCTGGTGGCTGGTTACTGGTTACTGGTTGTTGGTTACTGGATGTCGGTTTCAATTCTAATCACTTGATTTTCAACAACAACAAATACCTGATCTCCTTTTTTTGGCTTTTGTTTAGCTAAACCGGTAAATGAGCCAAATGCAGGTAACAATCCTTGTATTGCCCCAAAAAGAAAGCACGGTAATTTGATTCCCTGTTTCCCCTTGCCTCTTAATACAACCCCTGGGTGAATATGTCCTGCCAGGTTATATACATCATCTGGTATCTTCTCAAGTGGCTCATGAGAAAGTATTAACTCACCTACTGCTATCGGATCAGGGTGAATGATCAACTGATGCTTGAGGTACTGGTAATCGCTCATAATGTCATGATTGCCCATAACCAGTTCAAAAGAAATATCAGGAAAACTTCTTAACGCCTGACCAAAAACTTCCCACTCTTCATTGTAGTGACTGTGAAATAAGTCTCCCATAAAAATAACTCTTTTGGGTTCTTGCTGTTGTAACTCACTAATCAGTCGTTCTAAGTTTTGCTCATTAGGTCTTGCTGGAGCTGCGATGCCCGATCTTCTGAAATGATTAATTTTACCTAAATGAAGGTCGGCAAGCAACAAAATTCGTTCTTCTGCCAGAAAAATTGATTTTGATGGAAGTAATGTTAGAGCATGACCATTTATGTTTACAATATCATTCACTCAAACAAATTTAATTAATCAGCGAAATAATATTGTATGTGACGGTTGAGATTGATAAATTTAAAGCTTGTTTAAATAAATTTTTAAGAAATTTATTGAATGTATTAAATTACATTTATGGTTTTAGTTGGGTTTATAATAGCGTTAATCACCTCTTTTTATTTATTAGCAAGAATCAGCGATCACTATTTTGTAGAGTCGTTAGATAAGATTGCTGCTAAGCTAAAGCTCTCACACGAAATGGCTGGCGCCACGTTGATGGCCATTGGTTCAAGTGCCCCTGAACTGTTTGTGGCGATCATATCACTGGTAAGAGCTGGTGATCATCAAGCAATTGGTATTGGTACAATTGTGGGCTCAGCATTATTTAATATTCTCGTGATCATTGGTGCTTCAGCCATGGTAAGAAGTGCTAAACTCATCTGGCAGCCAGTATTTAGAGACTTATTTTTCTATTTAGTCGCGGTAGTGATATTATTCTTAGTGCTACAAAGTGGTGCGGTCACATTGCTGGAAAGCTTAATCATGGTTGGTGTTTATATTTTATATGTATTAGCCGTACGGTATGGAAAACTACTTTTTAATTTTGCTGACGGTGACATTATGGATGATGACGAACCTTTTATAGATGATTCGCTAAAAGGTTGGAAAATAATATTTAAACCTCTTCACCTAATACTGGATCGCATATTTCCTCCTAAAGAAAATTACTGGTGGACGTTCTTATTCTCCATTGGGGCAATTGCATTTTTATGCTGGGTCTTAGTAGAAAGTGCCATTGGCATATCTCATATATTAAACATCCCTGAGGTGATCATCGCTTTAACTGTTCTTGCCATCGGTACATCCATACCGGATATGATCTCATCAGTAATAGTGGCCAAACAAGGAAGAAGCGGCATGGCAGTAAGTAATGCTATTGGTTCTAACATCTTTGATATTCTAATTGGGTTAGGTCTTCCATGGCTATTAATCCTTGCCTTTACTGATGACGGGATATCTACTTCCACCAGTAGCCTTTTTGAGTCGGTCGTACTACTCATAGCCTCCGTTGTGTTTATTTTTCTTACACTTCTGATAGGGAAATGGAAAATGGGCAAAAGGACAGGCATTTTCCTAATTGCTCTATACGTATTTTATCTCGGAAGAGAAATTTATAAAATATATGCACTTTAAATTGGTGCCTCCTCACTTACCCTATCAAAAAGCGGTAACCACACACTAAATTTTGTTCCGTTTCCTTCTTCTCCACCTTAATGGTGCAGTTGTACATTTCGACAAAATCATAGACTAATTGTAAGCCCTCTTACATAAGAAGCTGTAAAAGTCGGTAATCGTTAAGAGTTGAATAACTTAATTATGAAGCAAGCCCTGACTAACAGACTCAAACAGTGGTAATTGAATGGTAAATTGAGTACCCCTTCCTTCTTCACTCTGCACCTCTATGGTTCCATTATTCAGCTCTACAAACTCATAGACCAGTTGTAAGCCTAGTCCAAGGCCTTTTTCTCCTGAAGTGCCAAAATCGCTTTTAGTACCTTGAAGCTGGAAAAGTGTTTCTATTTTATCTTCTGACATGCCAATACCTGTGTCGCTCACAGTAATTACAGCCATATTTTCATGCTGCTCTGCGGCTACCTTTACTTCGCCACCTGATTTTGTAAATTTCAAGGCGTTATTAACCAGGTTTCTCAGAATTGTCATCGAAGTATTTTTATCAGCCCAAAGGTTGATTCCATCTTGCACATTTACTTTCAGGTCTATTTTTTTGGCATCTGCCATATTGGAGAATATGCCTTTGATTTCACTAGTTAGTGCCTTCAAATTGAGTTTCTCAGGTACATTTGGAAAATGACCTTGCTGCTGCATCGCCCAACTTAAAAGGTTATCAAGTAATCCTGAAAGATGTTCTACAGACTCATCAATATGGTCTGATATCTCTATTAAATCATCATGCTCTTTATTTTGTACTGCATGCTTGATAAGTCTTGTAATGCCTGAGAAAGCACTTACCGGGCCTCTTAAATCATGTGAAATAATAGAGAAAAACTTATCCTTAGTACTATTGAGCGCCTCCAACTGCGCCTTTTGATCTTCCAGCACTTTGTTTATGCGATTTTTATCACGGTAGTTTTTATAAACCAGCCCGAGTAAAATCACCACAAACAAGGCTCCTCCGGCTGTAGAAAATAGAATTACTTGTTGCGTACGCTTCTCTGCGGTAAGTAGGTCTACTTCGGCTTGTTTTTGACCAACTTCAAACTCGGTTCTTTGATCAGCTATTCTTTGAATCGTTTCTCTATTGATAACACTATCACGATACTGAGCATACACTTCATGATATTTTAGTGCCTCCGATGGTTCATTCTGCAATTTCTTTATCTCGTACAGCTTAAAGCTGATATTCTGCAGTTCTCTTTTATACCCATGTTGTTTGGCTAGCTCATAGCCCCTGGTGGCATAATTAGCCGCTGTTTGATATTCTTGACGCTCACGATAGATATCTACCATATATTGTAAAAATTCTACCGCAGTATTCCATTCTCCTTGACCTTCTAAAAAGGTAACTGCCTTTAATATTTCATCTTCTGCGTTGGTATCATTACCGAGATTAGCATAAGCAATGGCTATATTTCCTCTTATTATAGCCAGGTAATATTGCCTATCAAGTAATTCAGCCAGGTATTGTGCTTGTTGAAAGTAATGTAGAGCTGAGTCGTATGCTTCTTGTATTAAGTATAAATCCCCTAAATTTACATAAGAGGCTGTCAGAAATGTGGAGTCATAATTACTTAATGATGGCGTTTGTTCAAAAATATTTATTGCAGTATGATAACTTAACTTGCCCTTTTCATAAGCCTCTATACCAGTATAAGTATCAGCAATATTTATACTCATCATGGCTTCATCTGAGTTAGAAATAGTCTTGGCTATTTCTAATGCTTCAAAATAATATTTAATGGCTAATTCATGATTTCCAATTTCTTCGTACGCATTACCTAGAGTCTGAAGTGCCCTCATACGCCAATCTCCTTCTACTTCTTTCGTAAGTTCATAGAACTTTTTACTATACTTTAAGGCTGAATCTGGTGAGTCACTTCGAGTTGCTTGCAAGTTTAAAATCTGAAAAATTACCGTATCTGGTTTTCCTGACTGATCTATGTTTCTTAAGCTATCTAGATAAGGGGTCTGTGCCGATATTTGATAAAAGAAAAAGGATAGCCCAATGAAAAAGGCTACCCTCAGTTTTGACAAATTAAGTCCTTTATTCCTTTGGTGGTTTTGTAACATCCACCCCTGGATCGACTGTAACATTTCCATCTGCAACTGTTTGAACTGTAATATCATATCCGTCTGTATCGCCTTCATGCATGCTGCTACTCACGATACCCACAAAATCGTTTTGATTTTTGGGCTTTTGAGACCATATGTCTTTCCACTTATAGCCTGGCGTTGAAGTCTTGTTTTTTCTTCCTACTTTAATATTAACAATTTTCCTGATAGTATCATCATGAACCCATTTTACTGTATCTCCAGCAGATGTATCCGCAGTTACGCTTGTTTCTTCCATAACTTTCCATTCCTCAGAAGGATCATTTCTCCACATGAGGTTTGGCGATTGGTAAGTTAAGTAAATAGTAATTGTAGCCATAAATTTTAATTTTAGTTAGACACTTATAATTTGAGCCATCCAATTTAACCTATTTTTATAATAAGTCTTAATAATTTCATAATCATTTGAACTGCAACTGCATTTTTTTTACACGATCGGCCAGTTTTTCCGAGGTCAATTTTTCTCTTAACCTGTCTACCATAATGGGAAATGAAAAGGGTGTAGGCTTTTCAGGCTCGGTAACAATAAATTTCTGCTGGTTGATGCGCTCCAGTGCTGCTCGTAGTCTGGCCTCTTCCAACTGAAAGTCCATAACCTCTTCGTAAGCCTGCATAAGCAATAGATTTTCGTTTTCATAATCCTGAAAAACATCGAAAAACAACTGTGATGAGCTCTGCAAATGCCTGTCTTTTATCTGCTGCCCCGGATAACCTTTAAACACAAGGCCTGAAATGGCCGCAATATCTCGAAAGCGCCTGCGTGCCATCTCTACCGAGTTGATACTGGCCTGTATGTCCTGCCACAGGTTATCAACACCCAGCAAATCAGTTTCCAATGCTTCATATATAGGTATTTCCTGGTCAGATAGTAGCTCGAAGCCGTAATCATTCATTGCCATGCTAAACGAAATGGGTTGAATACGTGCGATGCGATGCGCCAGCAACGCGCCCATGCCTTCATGTACAAAGCGTCCTTCAAACGGATACATCAGTACGTGAAAGCCTTCCTTTGATTCAAAGTACTCTATCAAAAATTCTTCACTATTGGGTAAGTAAGACCGCTCTTTTTGAAGTGCCATCAGCGGTTTTAAAAAATGCACTTCAGGGTCGGTTGTATCTTCACTGCGTGCTATTTGATCAAGCTTTTTGCGCAGCATCACTGACATTTGTGATGATAGCGGCATTCGCCCGCCTTGCCAGGAAGGCACAGCGCCTGATTTTCTCTTACTGTTTCTTACTTGAGCTACCATGTCCTTGATGCGCACCAGCTCCAGGTTTCTCCCTGAAAACCAAAATACATCACCCGGATTTAAACGTGATATAAACCATTCCTCAATGGTTCCAATATACTTTCCACTTACATATTTCACTTTCATAGAGGAATCACTCACAATAGTGCCTATTGACATGCGGTGCCTCATGGCCACTCTTCTGTTGGTTACTTTGTAAATACCCTCCTCGACTTCCACCTTTCTAAACTCATCATAAGCTGTGAGAGAAGCTCCTCCCGTGGTGATGAAATTGAGTAGCCATTGCCATTCGTCTTTTTCTATGCTGCTGTAGCAGAAAGTACTTTTAACTTCTTTATAAATCTCATCAGGCTTAAAGCCATCAGAAACAGCCAACGTTACCAGGTATTGAATGAGCACATCGAATGAACGTAAGTAAGGAATGCGATCTTCTACCAAACCTTCTGTAATGGCATCACGAATGGCGGCTGCCTCTATGAGCTCCAACGAATGTGTTGGCACGAAGTAAATTTTGCTCAGCGCTCCAGGTTGGTGCCCACTCCTACCGGCTCGCTGCATAAAACGCGCCACCCCTTTCGGACTGCCGACTTGTATGATAGTTTCCACCGGTCTGAAATCAACACCCAGGTCGAGGCTGGAAGTACAGACAACGGCTTTAAGTTGTTCGTTATGCAAGGCATCTTCGACCCAGTCACGCAACTCTCTGCTAATAGAGCCATGATGCAAAGCAATTATACCTGCCAGCTCTGGTGCTCGTTCGAGTAGTTTCTGATACCAAATTTCTGCAAAAGAGCGGGTATTGGTAAATATGAGGGTACTGGTACTCTGTTTGATTATGGGAATTACTTTATCGAGCAACTGTGTGCCTAAATGACCGGCCCACGGTAACGTTTCAAGTTCATCCGGCAATACTGAGTCTACTTCTATTGCTTTTTTGATATCAGCCTTCACTAAGGTGTATTGCTCATTCAATGCCTTTTCGCCCAGTAAGGCTGCTACAGCATCCTCCATATTACCAATGGTTGCCGATATCCCCCAAACTTTCAGTTGCGGACAAATGACTTTAAGTCTTGAAAGCCCCAGCTCCATTTGCACGCCTCTTTTTGAGCCGATTAGTTCATGCCATTCGTCACAAACTACAGCCCGGAGATGCTTAAAATATTGCTCATACCCTTTCTGGGCTAACATAAGCTGCAGGCTTTCAGGGGTGGTAATGAGAAACTCTGGCGGAGACTTTTTCATTTGCTGTCGCTCTTTGGTAGAGGTATCTCCAGACCTTACGGCAACCCGCCAATCTACCTCTAAACCCTCTATAGCTTTACCCGCTGAGTAGGCAATTTCTTTGGCCAGGGCCTTTATGGGTGTAATCCACAATACACGTAGGCCGTTGTTTTTACCGCTGCTTTTCTCACGTATAAACTCTAGTAGAATAGGCACGACAAGTGAGTAGGTCTTGCCACTTCCTGTGGGTGCATTTACCAACCCATGTTGCCCGTTGAGGTATGCCTGCCAGGCTTCTTGCTGAAAAGGAAATGCCTCCCAACCCTTGGTTCTAAACCAGCTTAAGCCCTTGTTTATGAGTAAATTATGGTTTTTCACAGGCAAGACTTGATCAATGGTTCTTCTAATCTAGAAAAACAGCGTTATATTTGATTAGTTATTTCAACCTAATTCTAAGACATGAGCTTTTTAAAAAATTCGGTAAGAAAAAAATACAATGTCGACCTTGGCTTGTTGATATTCAGATTGATCGTTGGTGGATTGATGCTCACCCACGGTTATGGCAAGTTTATGCGAGTACTGGAAGGCAATTTCCAGTTTGCCAATCCAATTGGCATTGGTGAAGGGCCATAGCTCGTGTTGGCTGCATTTGCCGAATTTATTTGCGCGTTACTCATCATGTTTGGGCTTTTTACACGCCTGGCCTCTATTCCACTGATAATTGCGATGGCTGTGGCCGCATTTATCTCACATGGAGGCGATCCGCTCGCCAACAAAGAGAAAGCGTTACTCTATATGGCCGCATTTATTTTATTGTTTTATAAAGGTGGAGGACGCTACTCCCTCGATAGAATGTTTTTCTAATGACCAACGAAGAAATCATAATCGACTTTTATACGTGCTTTCAACGAGGCGATGCTGAAGGTATGGCAAAACACTATGCCGACAACATCACATTCGAAGATCCGGCATTTGGCATTTTAGAAGGTTCTGAAGCTAAAAACATGTGGCGTATGCTCTTAAGCCGTGCAACAGACCTATCAATAACTTTCTCTGAAGTGTGGGTCGATGGAAATAAGGGCGGTGCACATTGGGAAGCGCAGTATACCTTCTCAAAGACCGGTCGTAAGGTACACAATAAAATAGATGCCGAATTCACCTTTGAACAAGGTAAAATCATCTCCCATCAAGATCATTTTAACTTTTGGAAATGGTCACAAATGGCACTTGGTCCGTTTGGTCTTTTCTTTGGTTACACACCAATCGTAAAAAATAAGGTAAGAACCACCGTAAAGAAGGCTTTGAAAGCCTATAGCGAAACACGATAATGGAAAGCGGAAAATTGCAATATCCCAGCCACCAGAAACTATTAAAAACAACGGGTATTGCGTTTATGGCTCTCGGCCTTATATTATTTCTATTTGGCTATTTTGAAATTGCTGACCTTAACTTTTTTGCCTACTTCGTAGGCGGTTTTGGATTCTTTATTTTTGGCTACATCTATAAAGTAGCCATTGACCCTGGCAGAGGTAATGTAAAAGTCACAAAAGGCTTTCTAATACCGTTTGTGCACAAGGAATATCACAAATCAGATTTCCATAAGGTAAATGTAAGAAAAGAAGTAAGCCGTAATTCGAATCAAAATTCCTCCCCCGGCACCTCGAGTTTTAGCATAAAGTATGCTGTTGTTTTGTTAGCTTCTGATACGGAAGTAAGAATAGATTCATTTAACAGATTAGATGAAGCTTTCACGTGCAAAAATATGTTGGAAAACAAGCTGGACATCCCTCAGGCTCCCAATGAAGTATTAGAAGAAAAAAGAAAAACGATATCCGCCAAAGTAGGACTCATCATTTTACTGGTTGTATTAGGTGGAATTGGCTGGGGAATCCACCTGGCTATGACTGTGTAATATTTTTAGTAAATTCCATAAACAAATTCTCAAGCATATGGATATCAAAAACAACGTTGTCGGATGGTTTGAACTACCGGTAAATGACATGGATCGGGCTATTAAGTTTTATGAAACTGTCTTTGGCTTCAAATTATCAAGGAATACGATGGGCCCCCTTGATATGGCCTGGTTTCCCTGGATAGACAACGGACAAGGTGCTGCTGGTTCTTTGGTGCACTATCCCGATTTCTACAAACCAACCAGCAATGGATCCCTCATTTATTTCACTGCTCACTCAGGTGACTTGAGTATCGAATTAGGCCGTGTAGAAGGAGCTGGTGGGCAGGTAATTCAAGAGAAAAAGCTAATTACCGAAGATGTTGGTTTTATGGGTTTATTCATGGATACTGAAGGCAACAGAGTAGCCATGCATTCAAGAAAATAACACCTTGCTCTTAGATAATTTATCCTCAGATCGCTTAGTGTTTCGAAGACTAAGCATGGCCGATAAAACAGCCTTAATGGAATTTTATGGAGATCCAGATGTGACCAAATACTACATGTTTGAGCACGACCCGGAAACCAACTGCATTAAAGGTATCGAAAAACAGCTGTGGCGTTATAAAACTTATAATGTGGGCATGGCTGGGTTAATTGCCAAGGCTAATAACAAACTAATAGGTATGTGCGGCCTGCTACACCAAAACATCAATGATCAAAAATACCTGGAAGTTGGCTATGGACTCATGAAGCAATATTGGGGAAATGGATATGCGATTGAAGCCGCAAAGTTTTGCCGAGATTATGCTTTTAAAAACAAAATGGCCGATGTCATTATCTCAATGATTCACCCTGATAACATCGGCTCACAAAAAGTGGCTACAAAAAACGGTATGACTATAAATGAAAACCTTGAGTATAAAGGCCATTTGATTTATCAAATAACTAAAGAAAGATGGGAAAGGCTGTGAAATCACAGTCAAACTTTACCAGACCTTACATCTCACTGTCCTCCCCATATTCAAGGCTGACAACTTTTGCTTGCTCCGAGCTTAAATACGTTACAATATATAAGTTGTCATAATCTTTATCATCTAATTGACGATAGCGATCTTCTCCTACCAATTTGTTCAGAATGACTGGTGTTGTATTTGAGTGGCCCGAAAAAAGTATTGTCTTTCCTCTATTGTCATTGATAATGCTAATTACATCATCAAGCTTAAAGGGATTATAATCAAGCACTTCCAAATCACGAGCTTCTGCGAGGAATTTTACTGTTTGCTTAGTACGCTTAAAAGGTGTTGAGTAAATAAAGTCTATTTCTGTATCCTGCAACACGCGCTGGAGTTCACTCGCTCTTTTTTCGCCTTCTTCAGTTAGATCAGGATCTCCTGCTTCATCAAAACCTTTTTCCGCATGTCTGACAAGTATAATCGTTGTGATCTCCTGGGCATATATGCCTGAAGTACCTAAGGCGAATAACAATAGTATCAGTAATCTCTTCATATTAATTCTTCTGTTTTTTGATATGCTCTGGAATATCGCAATTTTCACGTCTCCGTGTATCTGTTAAATGAAATATTTTCCATCCATCTGTGGTTTTAAATAGTTGAAATGCATCAACTCCACAATGGCTAAAAGTGTCTCCAAGATAAAAGGCATAATCTGTCCACACTTGAGCTAGCAGACCATCGATTTTAATTTCTGTATTCCAAATGGGTTCGTCATATATTTTTTCATGCGGACTGCCTATTGCTAATTTAAACTGGTGTAAGTTGCCTTGGTTTAATATTGGATTTCCTTCTTTATCATAGGTAGCCGTAAACATTTGCACATCAGGCATAAACGATTTACCAAGCATGGTGCTGTCACCCGCCCTCATGGCGTCAAAAACATTTAAGACAACCTTATAAACTTCTTTTTCCTCCCCATTGTACTCTTTTTCCTGTCCTGCACAGACCATCACAGGGAGTATAAATGCTAAAACTATCAATCTTTTTTTCATAATAATCTAATGTACGCCTTATGCATACACCCTTGAAAATATATTATTTAAGCGGTAAACACAATCTGATTGTAGTATTCTGTTATCTAAATTATAATGCTAACTTTAAGATTAAACTACCAATTTAAAATGCGTAAAACGTTTTTTATCCTAGTTGTCTTATGTTTTGGTCTAAATGCAGGTGCACAAACAAAGCTCGATAGTCTTGAAAAAGAGCTTGAAACTGCACAAAATGAAGAGCGCGTAAATGTGCTCAACGAGTTGAATATTTATTATAACCAACTCAACCCGACAAAAGCACTGGAGCTTTCCAAACTGGCGCTTGATTTAGCTACAGAGCTTAATTACAAAAAAGGTAAAGCCGCTGCTTTAAATAACATTGGTGTTATTTATAAAAACCAAGGAATATACGATCAGGCACTTGAATTCTACATCGAATCGTTACGAATAAGCACTGAAATAGATGACAAAAAAGGCCTTGCTTCTACCCTCAACAATATTGGTACCGTCTACTCTCTGAAAGATATTTTTGACCGTGCGTTGATTTACTTTATTGAGTCATATGAGATATTTAAAGAACTAGACAATCAACAGCAAATGGTTGGCGCCCTCAATAATATTGGAAATGCTTACAGTGATAAAGGTCGTGAGGATAAGGCTTTAGAATACTATACACAGGCCATTGACCTGTCGCTTGCATTGGGTGCAGAAGAAAGGGTCTTCGATCCACTTAGTAATGTTGGGAATATCTACTTCTACCGTAACGAATTAAATGAGGCGCTCAACTACTATAACCGCTCGCTGGAGATGGAACGTAAGAATGGAAACAAATATGGCGAGGCTCTTGCGCTTTCTAATATCGGAGAAGTTTATTTAAAAAGAGGTGAGTTAAACAAAGCTGAGAGTTATCAAAATGAGGCATTAGCAATTGCCTCAGAAATGAATGCATACCCCATTTTAAGAGCAATCTACCGGTCGCTTTCACAAGTATATAGCCAACAAGGAAACTACAAACAAGCCTTTGAAACACGCTTGCTTTACGACCAGGCTAAGGAGCATGTTTATAATGAGGAAAGCAGTAGACGCATGGCCCAATTAGAAGTAGCCTTCGAGCTACAGCAAAAAGAGAAGCAGTTAGAAATGATGAAACGTGAGCGTGAAATTCAGGAACTGCAAATTGAGAATAGCCGCATCGTAATTATTCTAGGATTGATGGGTACCATTATTATCATTGCTGCGGGTTTTATTTTTATTGCTGTGAGAAAGAAAACAAAAGGTACTTTTTATAAGAAATGACTTACCAGGAAGCCAAAGACATTCTACATGAAATGACCGAAGGTGAAAGCCTCTTACGACACGCCAGAAGTGTTGAACTTGTAATGGAAGCTTATGCTAGCAAGTTTGGAGAAGACCCCACCGAATGGGCAATGACCGGTATGTTACATGATGCCGACTATGAAAAATACCCAGACAAACATCCCGATCTTATTGTAGAAAAACTCAGGTCTCTGGGTGAAGATAAGATAGCCCATGCGATTTCTGCTCATTACACCAAATGGAATGTGCCCTACACCAACAACCTTGATAAGGCACTGCTGGCTTGTGATGAGCTCACAGGTTTTATCATTGCTTGTTGCCATGTCAGGCCAGAAGGCATTGATACACTCACGGCCAAATCAGTAAAGAAGAAGCTGAAACAAAAAAGTTTTGCCGCAAAGGTTGAGCGTGATGAGATTGAGAAAGGTGTTGAGCTACTTGAAGTAGACCTTACTGATCACATTAACTTTATTATCGAAGTACTGAAGAAGAACAAATCGGAGTTAGAAATTTAATACTCTTTATACCCCACATCTTCATTAAGTTCAATATTACTTTTTACGAACGTACCCGAGCCTGTGGCTATTAGCTTGTCATCATTATTGTAGAGTTTCGCTTCGGCCACAAAAGTTTTCTTTGCATCAAAAACCAACTCACCTTCTGCTCTGAGCTTACCAAAAATCACTGGTCTTAATAGGTTGATATTAAAGTTTGTGGTTAATACAAAAGCATCCTTCACCACTGAATTTACTGCAAAAAAGGCTGCGTCATCGAGCATTTTAAAATAAACCGACCCGTGCACAGCATGGGCCGCATGAAAATATTTTTTATGGCTGTCAATCTCAATTACAGCTTTACCTTCATCTATAGTAATTGAAGGCTTGTAAAACTCATTGATGGGTGCTGCATGTAAATACATCCATTCCAACTTTTGAAAATGATCTGATTTATTCATCCATTAGCTTTTTTAGTAGAAAAAAGAACAACGTAAATAATGGCTCAAATTGTCTTGATGTATTATGAACAATTCAAAAACAGAATATTCTTCAAGAAATTTCCTTTTCAAATACCTACCACTTAAATTTGACACAAATTATAGCTATCAAATAAAATACTACATACCATGGAACAATATGTCGGTGACGGAGCAAACCTTTTTATAACCATTGTAGCCTGCCTTGTTGCTTTTGGAGCAGCATTAAATGCACTTGATGTAATTAAAGTGAAAAAAGAAAATAAATCAGACGAGGAATAATTGTACTCGTGTAGAAATAAGAAAAGCCATCCCGATTGCTCGAGATGGCTTTGTTATTTAAGGGTTATCTTAGATTAACCTATTTCAACTAACTCTATATCGAATACTAAGTCTTTTCCCGCTAATGGGTGATTAGCATCTATTTCGATAGTTTCTTCCTCAACCTTTGTCACAACTACAGGAATGTTTTGGCCGTTTGGCTGTTGCATACCAAGTTGTTGTCCTACTTCAGGCTTTAAATCTTCTGGAAGTTGCGCCTTAGGCACTTCTACTACCATTTCGTCATTTTTCTGGCCATAAGCCTCTTCAGCAGAAAGTTCAGCAGTCTTTTTATCTCCTACTTTCATTCCTGTTACAGCTTGATCAAAACCAGCTATCATCATTCCCGCTCCTATTTCAAATTCTAAAGGTTCACGGTCTTGTGATGTATCAAATACAGAGCCGTCAGTTAGCTTTCCTGTATAATGTACTTTTACCTTGTCGCCTTTCTTTGCTTCTGACATAATAATTTTTCTTTATTCTTAAATTGCTATTTTCCCTGATTTTCAAGGAAGTGCAAAGTTAGACAAAAGCCTAACCAATAAAAAATCAAGGGATTAGTGTACCTTTTTCTTGCCTGCGCATTATGTGTGTGTTATTCATTTCCGATAACAGCGTTTGACATCTGTCTGTGGTGGAACAGGTGTTACTTTTAAAAGGCGGAATATCCGGCCAACTGAGCCGAAGACAGGAAGGCCGGATATTTTACTTATACAAAAATAGATGCTATCTTTTAAATAATGTTCTTAACCTCGACCCTACAACCTGAGCAAAATACCGCAAGTCTGCCTTCTATTTATTTGGCAATCAAAGAGATCGCTCAGTATTTTCTTCAGCAAATTTTCTATACTGTAGAAGCAAGTGCCTACCATCGCACAGAAAAAGAAGTGCTTGCTGAGTATGAGATCATCAAAAAATGTCAGAAAAACCCTGAACATTTTGCTCCAATATATCTTAAATATCATGATCAGTTGTTTTTGTTTATACATAAGCGCGTAGACCATCTTGAATTGACTGCAGATATTACCTCGAAAGTTTTTTTAAAATGTCTTAAAAATATAGGGAAATATAAGTTTCAAGGGGTTCCTTTTTCTGCGTGGCTTTATAAAATAGCCATCAATGAGGTAAATAATTTCTACCGTCAGCAGAAAAAAGTTGTAAGAGCTGTTAATATAGATGATCAGAACATCGGCCAGTTGATCAGCGAAATCGATTACCAGGAACCACAAATAGACCCTAATGTGTTAGTACCTGTATTGTTAGAGCAATTAAGTGATCATGAAATACAATTTTTGGAACTTAGGTTTTTTGAAAACAGGTCGTTTAAGGATATTGGATATTTATTAGGTCTTACTGAAGTAAACACCAAAATCAAGACTTATAGAATACTGAAGAAACTCAAAAAGATTGCAAGTGAAGTAAGGTATCATTGAGATGACAAAAATAAAGGTAAAAATAAACGCCCCTTCTCCCTCTATGGATACTGTTCGTAGTTATAGAAACTTCGATCGGTTTATGGATCAATACAAGAAGTATTACAGCACTTCAGGTATTAGAGATATGCTATACAACGATCGAAAAAAACTTGTATTCATAGTAATCATTATACTCTTTTTAATGTTGCTTTTATTGGTAGATGACATCACGGCTCCAACAAAATCAAAAGAAGCAAAGACACCCATTGAGCAAGTGGATGAATAGCACTTTACTTTATTGTGTGATACTCACCTTTGTATCCCACCTAAGTACAGCCCAAAACATATACACGGTAGAAAAAGGTGATAGCTTATTAACCAATTCATTTATTGAGTCAGCCTGTGCAGCAGCAAGAAAACACATCGGGACGGAACCAGGTAAGCCCTTTTTACTAGAACAACTGATACTCAATGCATCAGGAGCTTCATTTAAAAAGGAAAACACGGCTTCTAAAACTTTTGCTTGGCATTCTAAATATGGAGTACAAATACAGTGTTCTTCCACCGATGATTACCCTGCAGGTAATTTCTTAAGGCAAATTGTTTATAGTGGTTTTAGGGATTTTGCTAACATTATTGGACCCCGTAACAGACTTTCTCTGAATCTTCATCAAAAAGACCCATACGACAGCCTAAGTATGTTTGAATTTGTGGATAAACATCGTATTGAAATAGAAAATAGGCACAAAAACAACCGGTTTGAGTTTCAACAGGATGAAGAGTGGCGAAATATCATGTTCTTTTACTTTTTATTTTCTGAATATAAAATTAACTATGATGCTCATTTAAAGGAGTAGTGTCATGGACTTACTATATTCTCTTGACCTGATTGGTACATTTGTATTTGCCATTAGCGGTATTCGTGTAGCTGCCAAAAAAGAAATGGACCTTTTTGGTGCCACGGTCATAGGTTTTGTGACTGCCGTTGGAGGCGGTACAACCCGCGATGTACTCTTGGGCAGCTATCCTGTTGCATGGATTCAGGATTCTTACTACCCACTAGCCATTGTGTTGGCTGTTCCCTTCACCTTACTTTTTAGAAAATATATAGTAAACCTTAGAAGAACCTTTTTCTTATTTGATACAATAGGTATCGCATTATTTACTATCAGTGGTATGCAAAAAGCCCTCGACATGGGCCTACATCCTGCATTAGCTATGGTAATGGGTATGGTTTCGGCCGTTGTTGGTGGTGTGATAAGAGATACACTGTGCAATGAAATACCCTTGATATTTAGAAAAGAAATTTATGCCACAGCATGTTTAGCAGGCGCAATAGCCTTTTTCTCATTTAACCAACTGGGCATGGCTCCTAATTACAACTACCTGGCTACAACCTTCATAATTGTTGTAATAAGAATAATTGCCATCAAGTATAATATGACCATGCCTAAAATGAAGGAATGAAAAAGGCCATCTGCTCGATGGCCTACAGGAATTTCAACTAGTTCAGTTCTGATTCAAAATCTTTCTCCCATTCTTGCCAGGATGTGTCTTTATAGTGATCTCCTCCTATGAATTTAATCACTTTTTCAAACTGCTCGGGTTTTTGATACCCAGGTAGTGGCTGTATCATATTAAATTCTTCATCAAGAAAAACAACTGTAGGGTAGCTCAGTTTATTATTCAACAATGAAGCGGCTAACTGATGATAGCCTCTTCTGCCAGAAGCAACAAACTTGAATGTATGGCCTCTGAACTCAATATCTTCTTTCTGCTCGGCATCTAACTTTACAGGGTAAAAATTTTCATTAAGGTATTGAGCTATGTCTACCTGACTAAACGTGTTTTTATCCATCACTTTACACCACCCACACCAGTCAGTATACACATCAATAAATACTTTTTTCTTCTCAGTTTTAGATTTTTCAACGGCCTCTTCAAAGCTCATCCAATTCACCGGGCTTTCTTCAGCTTCTACATTTTCATTTATAAAAGCCGAGCTCCCAACAAACACAAGTAGTAATCCAATAACTGATATATAAATTAATTCTTTTTTCATGCTCCTCATATACGGTTTTAACACTTCCTAAGTTAAAATAATTTCAAACTTTATGCCAGTTATAGACCATTAGGTCACCGACTCGACATATGCAATAATCTTATGATAGTCATCCGGGCTATACCATCTGATATCCTGATCCCTTTTAAACCAGGTCATTTGACGTTTTGCATACCTCCTTGTATTTCGTTTCAAAAGCCTAACCGCTTCTTCTTTGTCGTATTTTCCATCGAAATAATCAAATATCTCTTTATACCCGACAGTTTGTAAGGCATTATGGTCTTTGTACGGTTCAAGTTGCTTTGCCTCAGCAAACAGCCCCTGTTCAATCATTTTATCCATACGCATATTTATTCGCTTATAAAGCGCCTCACGAAGTAGCTCAAGGCCTATTTTAATAATTTGAAAAGGTCTGTTCTTTTTTGGAGGCTTCCTTTGTTGGCTATAAGGCTTACCTGTACCAATACATACTTCCAAAGCACGCATGACTCTGTGTGGGTTTTTTTTATCCACCTTATCATAATAGTCTGGATCCAATGCTTTTAATCGTTCTGTTAAGTGATCGATACCATGTAATTCAAAAGCAGTATTCAATTCTTCTCTCACAGAGGGATCTATCTTCGGAATATCTGCAAAACCCTGAGTTACGGCATCGATATATAAACCGGAGCCACCCGTAAGTATTACAAATTTGTGCTTTTCAAACAGTTCGTTCAGTTTTTCTAATGCAAGGAGCTCATACTGACCTGCGGAAATATCTTCGGTGATACTGTGTGAGTTAATAAAATGATGTTTTGCAGCATTTAATTCGTCTTCATCAGGCTTTGCAGTTCCTATCTCCATCTCTCTATAAAACTGCCTGGAATCTGCTGAAACAATTTCTGTATTAAATGATTGAGCAAGCTTAATGCATGTAGCTGTTTTTCCAACCGCTGTTGCCCCCACTACTACTAATAAATACTTGTCATTTACCATTAACACAAAATTTGCAATGCAAAATTAAAAGTTCACAACTAGGATATCCTATTTGCCTATATTTGTTATTGATTCGAATAGATGAAAGATCAGAAAAATAGCGACTTAAGCGATAAGGTAAAAGACCTTAAGGACAAACTTGCCCAGGTTCAAAATAAAAATAGTATTACTACGGCTATTTTGGAGGGGGGTACCCTGATCATATGGGCGGTGGATCAAAAATTTAATCTGATCTCATTTAACCAAAACTATTTTAACTATTTCATGAGCGACTTCGCAAATAATGAAATAGGCATTTTGGAAAATGATGATCTCCACACTTATCCAGAAAAAATATTTTGGCAAAAAAAGTATAGTGAAGCACTCGTTGGCCAGTCGCTAAACTTTGAGATTAAGTTTGAGTCAAAAGGTCAGTCATTTTGGAAGGAGGTCTTTCTAAATCCTATATATGAGTCTTCTGGTGAGATCAGCGGTGTTTCAGGCCTGGCTTATGATATTACTGAAAAAATGAAATCAAAACTTGCGCTTGTCGAAAGTGAGCGTATGTTTCGTAATATTTTCGAGTCATTTCAAGACCTTTATTTCAGATGCAATTTTGCCGGTGAAATTGTAATGCTCAGCCCATCAGTTGTAGATATTACAGACTATCGGGAGAAAGAATTACTCGGAAAAAATATCACAAACTACTATCTATATAAGGCTAAAACCAAGTCACTCTTAAGGAGTCTGGCGACTGATACAAGGGTTAGAAACTTTGAGGTAGACATTGTTCACAAATCTGGGAATATTATACCTTGTATATGTAATGTGAGGCTTGTGTATAATGACAAAAACAAACCCATCTATATTGAAGGGGTTGCACGTGACATTACTGAACTTACCAAAACAAACAAACAACTTATAGAAGCCAAAGAATTGGCAGAGGTATCTTTGAAGGTGAAGGAGCGCTTTCTGGCCAATATGAGTCATGAAATTCGCACACCTTTAAATGGCATCATTGGCATGATTCATTTGCTTGATAAACCTGATCTTAATACGGATCAAAAAAAGCATGTAAAATCACTAAGAAACTCATCTGAAATACTGCTTAACATACTTAATGACCTGCTTGATTTGTCAAAAATCGAGGCCGGTAAAATGACTATGCGCAACCAGCCTGTAGAAATAGATGAAATGTTAGACAAAATACATTCGCTATATAATGAGCAGGCAAAAAGCAGCAAAATAAAGTTTACGATAACAAAAGACCCTAAAACTCCGGCTTTCATATTTAGTGATCAGACAAAAATCATTCAGGTATTTTCAAATCTAATATCAAATGCCATCAAGTTTACACCTAAGGGAGGAGCCATTGAAGTAAGCCTTAACCTGGTTGAAAAGAAGAATACCGGATGGGTAAAACTTATGGGGCAGGTAAAAGACACCGGAATTGGCATTTCCAAAAAGGATCAAAGCCAGCTTTTTAAAAGTTTTACACAGGTAGATAGCTCCAGTAAGAAAGCTTTTAAAGGAACAGGCCTTGGTTTATATATTTCACGAGAAATCGTAAAAATGTTTAAAGGAAACATTGATGTGATTTCTGCACCCGAGCAAGGCAGTACGTTTCAATTCACTTTCGAATCTTCACTCACACGAATAAGACCGGAGGAAGATGAAAGTAGGGACTTAAAACTTGAAGGCAAACCAAAAATTTTAGTAGTAGACGACAACCAGATTAATCTGGAACTAGCTTCTGCCATTTTAAAAAATGCTAATAGTGACATCACCTTGTGCGCTAGTGGGGCAAACTGCATTAAGCTAGTGGAAGACATCAATTTTGATGCTATTTTAATGGACATTCAAATGCCTGATATTGATGGTATCATGGCTACTAAAAACATTAAAATGCTCTTGGGCAGTGCGGCACCACCGATCATAGCTATGACAGCCTATTCCATGAAAGGGGATGAAGAAAAATTCCTCGAGCAGGGGTTTGACGATTACATTTCAAAGCCAATAAAACCAAAAGTACTCATTGAAAAGCTTGAGAAATGGACAAAAAAATCGTTGGTAATTAGTACGAAGTCTAATAAGGAAAAAAAGGATACTGACCTTAGCAATATTGACTTATCGGTTTTAAATAAATTGAAAGAATTTGGTGGAGAAGAAATAGTAGAAGTTGCTTTAAAAGAATTTGATAGTGAATGTGATCACCAGATTTCTGATATGAAGCTGCATTTCCAACAAAAAAAAATTAAGGAAGTTTTAAATATTTTACATACCTTAAAGGGTAATGCAGGCACATTAGGAGTCTCAAAAATGGCTGAAATGGCTGAATTCTTTGAAAACGAATTAAAACAAAAAAAATATCATATTTTTGATGATTCGATAAGAAAACTCGAAGCACTGCACCGTGCCTTTAAAGCAGACTTAAAATCTCTGTTAATTAAAAATAATTAAAAATGTCTAAAAAAATCTTACTTGCAGATGACAGTCCTGTGATACAAACTTTGTCCAAAAAAATATTTCAAGGACAGGGCTATAGTATTAAGGGAGTAAAATCTGGCACCCAAGTTCTCAAAGAAATAGAGAGTGAAGACTATGACATCGTGATACTAGATATAATCTTACCAGGTATCGATGGTATGGCCCTTGCTAAGAAAATTCGAGAATTAAAAGATGAAAAAAAGGCCAACATTCCGATAGTTGCCATATCTGGCAACTATAAAAATTACGTAAAAGAGGATTTTGATGCAGTAGGTATCAATGACTATCTCATCAAACCTTTAGACTATGACGCCCTGGTGAATGCGGTAAAAAAATACACCTGATGTCAATCAAATACTCAAAGCACTTTTTAAATAAACTGGAAGACCTTATTGCCGAAACTGACTATATTTTACGTTACGAAAGAGGCAACTTCACATCTGGCTGGTGTATACTTAAAGACACCAGAATCATAATCGTTAATAAATATTTTGCCGTAGATGGTAAGATCAATTGTTTGCTTGATATCATCAAAAGTGTTGAGGTCAAAGAAGATCAATTGAGTGATAAGAACAAAAAGCTATATCATGAGCTTTCACAAATTGAATTAAACTTGTGAGAGTTACCTTTCTAGGCACCGGCACCTCACAGGGAGTGCCTGTTATAGGCTGTACATGCGAGGTGTGTCAATCTTTAAACTTTAAGGATAAAAGGCTTAGAACATCCGTACACATTCAGGTTGATGATAAAAGTTTTGTCATTGATACGGGGCCTGATTTCAGACAACAAATACTACGGGAACGGATTAATACACTGGATGCTGTAATCTATACGCATGAGCATAAAGACCATACGGCTGGGTTGGATGATATTCGAGCCTTTAACTTTAGACAGAAAAAAGATATGCCTGTTTATGCACGTCCGCAGGTTATTGAGCAGCTCAAACGTGAGTTTAGCTATATATTTTCTGAGAAAAAATACCCCGGCATACCTCAAGTAGCCACACACGAAATACAAAATAAACCTTTTGAAATTGAAGGCGTCACATTTACTCCTATTGAAGTAATGCATTTAAACTTACCTGTTTATGGTTATCGAGTGGGCGACTTCACATACATTACAGATGCCAATCATATATCTGACATAGAGCGCCAGAAAATAAAAGGATCCAAAGTGCTCGTTTTAAACGCCCTGCAAAAAGAACCCCATATTTCGCATTTTAATTTGGAAGAAGCCATTGAAGAGGCTAAAGATTTAGGTGCTGAAACAACGTACTTTTTGCACATAAGTCACCGAATGGGCAAACATAAAATCATTGAAAAAAGCCTTCCAGATAATATACATTTGGCTTATGACGGCCTTTCTATCGATATTTGATGCGTGCATAACAACTATTACTTTCTAAAACATCTTACTCAATCGATTCGTAAGCACTTAATTGGCGCAGAACTGATCGAATGCTTTACCCAAAAAAAAAATGAACTCATCTTCGGATTTGACCGAAACGAGGAGGAATTTTATATAAAAGCACATTTAGATCCTTCTTTCTGTTGTCTTGCATTTCCTGATAAATTTCACCGGGCTCGCAAAAATAGTGTCGACTTATTCACATCATTTCATGGCTTAACCGTCAGAGAAATAAAGCAATTTGAAAATGAAAGATGCTTTGCATTCACATTTTCTAATGATTGGAAGTTATTATTTAAACTCCACGGTAATCGATCAAATATCATTTCATTTGATGAGAAAGGCCAGGTACAGAATGTCTTCAATAGCAAACTAAAGAAAGATTTCGTAATTGAAATTGAAACATTGGATCGGCCTATCGACCAATCGAAAGATCAGTTTTTAAAGCAGGACGGAGACCTTAAGCTGCTCTACCCTACTTTTGGTAAGGAGGTTTTAGGTTATCTACAAGAACGAGATTATGATCAAATAAATCTTGAAGAAAAATGGCGACTTGTACAGTCGGTTTTGGTGGAGTTAAACGAACCTTCATTTTATATCGTTGAGCACAACTATAAGATAGCATTTAGTCTCCTGGATTCTAACCAGTCTATACAAAAGCATACTGACCCGATCGATGCAATAAACAATTTTTTTAACACAAAAATTGGAACTTCATCACTGAGAGAGCTCAAACACGCTGTGGTTACTCAGATCAATAAAGTTCTTAAACAGAGTAAAAATTATATTACCAAATCAAAAAACAGACACCACAAACTTTTACATGGGCAAAGCTATAGCCAGCTAGCCGACATCATTATGGCAAATCTCCATAAAATACCATCTGGGTCACCTGAGGTGACTTTGTCAAACTTTTACCATGACAATGAGCCTATCACAATAAGCTTAAAAAAAACACTTTCTCCTCAGAAAAATGCTGAGGTATATTACAGAAAGTCGAAGAATCAATCCAAAGAGATCTCTAACCTTGAAGCAAGTATTGCATCAAAAGAAAAGCTGGTAGACTGCATGGAAATGCATCTGCTCGCATTGGAAGAAATAGATAATTTCAAAGCGCTTAAACAGTACACTAAATCAAACGGTCTTGACTTTAATGAAAAAAGTGAGGATTTCGTTGCTAAGCCTTTTAACACTTATGAGGTGTTTGGTTATAAAATTTTTGTAGGTAAGAATGCAAAAAGCAATGATAAAATGCTTCAGCAATATGCTTACAAGGAAGACTTATGGCTTCATGCAAAGGATGTAAGTGGTTCTCATGTGCTTATCAAGCATCAGTCAGGTCGAAATTTTCCTCAAAATGTAATTCTATCTGCCGCTGCAATGGCGGCCTACCACTCCAAAAGAAAGACTGACTCCTTGTGCCCGGTAATTGTAACACCACGTAAGTATGTCAGAAAAAGAAAAGGCGATCCGCCTGGGGCTGTCGTGGTGGATAAAGAAGAAACAATAATGGTCGAACCAAAAGCCCGACCATAGTATTAAAATCTATTTGATTAAATATTTACTCCACCACATTGAGTTTTACCGTATTGGTTCTTCCTCTGGCATGTATCGGCATACTTGCTGTTGTGATAAACACATCACCTTTTTTGATATGCCCCTTATCAATTAAGATATCTTCCACGTCTGCAAAAGTATCATCAGTAGAGACTTCCTTATTGTAGTAATATCCTCGTACACCCCAAATGAGGTTCATGGTATTAAGTAGTGGCCTGTTACTGGTAAATATAAAAATATCAGCCTTTGGTCTGTGTGAAGCTAATTTAAAGGCGGTATAGCCTGACTGAGTCATACCAATCAAAGCTTTGGCTCCTGATGCTTTAGCCAACGTACATGCTGTCAAGACCAGTGTATTGTTATAAAAGAGTGGATCCGACTCATCCAGCGCATCATGTCTGAAGTACACTGCAGCCTGTCGCTCAACACTTGTTATTGTTTTTACCATACTGCGTATAACCTCGACCGGATACATCCCAGCAGCTGTCTCAGCTGATAACATCAATGCATCAGCGCCATCCATCACGGCATTGGCAACATCGTTTGTTTCAGCTCTAGTTGGCCTTGGTGCCTCAATCATGCTTTCCATCATCTGAGTAGCGATAATCACAGGCTTGGCAAGCTCATTACACTTCCTTACGATCATTTTTTGTGCCATTGGCACCTCTTCCATAAATATCTCAACACCCAAATCTCCTCTGGCAACCATCACCGCATCTGCTTCTTCAATGATAGCGTCAATATGCTTTATTGCATCAGGTTTTTCAATTTTGGCGATAATTTTTGAGTGTTTCTTCTTGTCATTTATAAGCGACCTCAAATTGATAATATCATCTGGGTTTCTAACAAACGACAGCGCAATCCAATCTACATTATTTTCAAGGCCAAACTCAAGGTCTTTTAAGTCTTTATCTGTAAGAGATGGTGCCGAAACTTTGGTAAATGGCAGGTTAAGGCCTTTCCTTGATTTCACCTTGCCTCCATATTTTACTTCAGTAACAACCTCTTTTTGCCTTACCTCTTTTACGATAAGTTCAATTTTACCATCATCTATAAGTATAACATCTCCCTTTTTCACATCTTTTGGCAAGTCCTGATAAACCGTACTAACTCTTTCAGCATTACCAACTACTTCTTCAGTTGTTATCACGAATTGTTGACCAGGAGTAATTTTTATTTTCTTCTCAACTTCGCCAAGTCTTATTTTAGGACCCTGTAAATCTTGAAGTAAACTTACTGTTGTGCCCAGTTCTTCATTTAATTCTCTCACATTCTTGATTACCATCTTATGGTCTTCATGAGTACCATGAGAAAAATTAAGTCTGAATACATCAACCCCCTCTTCCATTAATTTTTTCAGCATTGGTTTGCTATTAGAGGCAGGACCTACTGTGGCTATAATTTTAGTTTTGTTAAAATGTATTTCTTCTCTCGTCATATTAATTCAAAAAATTGTCTTTAGACATTAAACTGTCTACGTCTATCAACGCAATATATTCAATCCATTTAACTTCACGCAGTGCTTTTAAAACTTCTTCTATTGCAAACGATTGCGAATTCTCATCAATCTTGATGATGTAGTCTAAATGTGACATTTCTGGTATGAGATGCTCATTTTCACCTCCCTCACATTTATTCCTATAAAGCTGTAAGCTACTATATTCTGATTGGAATCCGTAGATTGAAAATGTTACATTTTTGTTACGTTTTATATCTAACAATAAATCTTCCTCTTTGATTAAATTTATGTTCAGTTTGTTGTTAATTGCCCATGCCAATTTATAGAATTTGACAGACGAAATAATTCCCAACAACCCAAACTCATAATCATATTCAACAATAAGTCGTGTTTTTTTCATAAGTTGTAGGTAAAATTAATACGTAAAAATCAGTATTTTTAAAGTTTTATGGCCTAATTAGAGGCCGGAATAAGAATAATTAAATTGTTTGACATTAATACATTTAATGCATTTCTTTGCAGATATTTTAACTATTAAATAATTACAAACTATGTCTGAAATAGCACAAAAAGTTAAATCAATCATCATTGATAAGTTAGGAGTTGAAGAATCAGAAGTTACTCCTGAAGCAAGTTTCACCAATGATTTGGGAGCTGACTCGTTAGATACTGTTGAGCTTATTATGGAATTTGAAAAAGAATTCAACATCTCTATTCCTGATGATCAGGCAGAAAACATAGCCACTGTAGGACAGGCTATCTCGTATTTGGAAGAGAACGTAAAATAATTTTAAACCATATTTCACCCCATACTTAAACTTCTTTTATGAATTTAAGAAGAGTAGTAGTTACCGGCATAGGTGCTTTAACACCCATTGGCAATACCGCCTCAGAATACTGGGACGGATTGAAAAATGGTGTGAGTGGTGCAGCACCTATTACCCGGTTTAATGCCGAAAAATTTAGAACCAAGTTTGCCTGCGAGGTAAAAAACTTTAATGCAGAAGATCATTTTGATAGAAAGGAGGCTCGTAAGATGGATCCTTTTACTCAATATGCACTTGTGGTTGCTGACGAAGCCATTAAAGATTCTAAACTCGATCTTGAAGGCATCAATTTGGATAAAGCAGGTGTTATATGGGGATCTGGTATCGGTGGTCTCATGACATTTCAGGAAGAGGTAAGAAGCTATGTCAATAATGACAGCACACCACGCTTCAACCCGTTCTTTATTCCTAAAATGATCGCAGACATTAGTGCCGGGTACATTTCTATAAAATATAACTTTCGCGGACCTAATTTCGTGACTGTTTCTGCATGCGCTTCTGCGACCAATGCCCTTATTGATGCATTGAACTACATCCGTTTAGGACATATGGATATTGCTATATCCGGAGGTAGTGAAGCAGCCGTGACTGAGGCAGGGATGGGAGGCTTTAATGCAATGAAAGCACTCTCAGAGCGAAATGACTCTCCTGAAACCGCCTCAAGACCTTTTGATAAAGATCGTGATGGTTTTGTATTAGGTGAAGGCGCAGGTGCTTTAATTCTTGAAGAATATGAGCACGCAAAAGCGAGAGGCGCAAAAATTTATGCTGAAATCATTGGTGGCGGTATGTCAGCAGATGCATATCATATTACAGCACCCCATCCAGAAGGTTTGGGAGCTACAAATGTGATGATCAATGCATTGGCTGATGCTAATATCAAACCACATGAGGTAGATTATATTAATGTACATGGTACTTCTACTCCATTAGGTGATAGAAGTGAAACACTTGCTATCAAAAAGATATTTGGTGACCATGCTTACAACCTTAATATTAGTTCAACAAAATCTATGACTGGTCACTTACTAGGTGCTGCTGGTGCCATAGAAGCTGTTGCCTCGGTAATGGCCATCAATAAAGGGGTCGTACCTCCGACCATCAATCATTTTACTGATGACGATGAGCTGGATAGTAAGCTAAACCTTACATTTAATAAAGCTCAGGAAAGAACCATAAATGTTGCACTTAGCAACACATTTGGTTTCGGTGGTCACAATACATCAATTATTTTCAGAAAAATTTAACGCTGGTGAATCGTGCTGCAAAGCGCTTTTTAAATCTTTTTAGAATAAGATCAGCAAATGATAAAAGGCTTATTACTGCAATAAAAAATATTGTCGGTAGTAAGCCTTTAAATTTACAGCTCTATCAACTTGCTATTATCCACACCTCCCGAGCTAAAAAATCTGGTAGTGGCATTAAAGAATCTAACGAAAGACTTGAATACTTAGGCGATGCCATTCTTGGTGCTGTTATAGCAGATTATTTATTCAAAAAATACCCTTTTAAGGATGAAGGCTTTCTTACGACTGTTAGGTCACGTATTGTAAATAGAGAGGCGCTCAATACATTAGGCAAGAAAGTAGGCCTTAACCAACTAGTGCAATACGATAAGTCAAAAAAAAGCAAACTTTCTCACAAGTCACTTTATGGAGATACGCTGGAAGCGCTGGTGGGTGCGGTTTACCTTGACAAAGGTTATCGTTATTGTCAAAAATTCATTCTTAGTAAACTTATCATCCCCTACTTCGATATAACCGAGTTGGTAAAATCTGACCCCAACTATAAAAGTAAAATTATAGAATTTGCACAACGTGCAAACAAAAATGTACGTTTTGAAATTGTAAATGTAACCACAGATAAACACCATAAAGAGTTTACCGCTCAGGTTTTTATTGATGATAAGGCGCTGGGGTTAGGATATGGACATAGCAAGAAAAAGGCTGAACAAGATGCCTCCGAAAAATCTTGTGAACTATTGAAGTTAAAATAAAGATTGCGATATTCGCTCGAACAAAATAATCACTGGTGTGGCTAACCTTAAGATTGCAGGCGCAACGTTAAATCAAACTCCATTAGATTGGGAAAACAATCTCAAAAACATTAGAGAGGCTATTGAGCTGGCGCAAAAAGATGATGTAGAGCTTCTTTGCTTCCCTGAATTGTGCATTACCGGGTATGGCTGTGAAGATAATTTTTTAAGTACTTGGGTGAGCCAAAAAGCCTTAGAATGTCTTGGCGAAATAAAGGCATGGTGTAGCAATATAACTGTAGTTGTCGGTTTGCCTTATATACATCAAAACACTACTTACAACACGGCCTGTGTTATTCAAAACAAGCAACTCAAGGCTATGTATGTCAAGCAGAATATGGCTCTGGATGGCGTACATTATGAACCCCGATGGTTCACTCCATGGCAAGTTGGAAGACTAGAGGAAATAGAGATCGATGGAGACGTAATACCTATTGGTGACATTACCTACGAGCTTAATGGTATAAAAATAGGCTTCGAGATTTGCGAAGATGCCTGGCGCGTTGACCGCCCGGGGTACAGACTACAGAAGCGGGGTGTCCAATTAATACTCAACCCAAGTGCAAGTCACTTTGCCATGGGTAAATCCATTGACAGGGAAACTTTGGTAGTCAATAGCTCTAAAACTTTTGATTGCACCTACTTGTATGCCAATTTACTAGGCAATGAAGCAGGCCGTATGATATATGACGGTGAAATTCTGGTTGCAAAAGAAGGTGCCTTACTTTTACGAAACGACTGGCTTTCGTTTGAAAATGTAATTGTACAATCCATTGATATTGAATTTAGTAAAACCCCAACTCGCAGCCTACTTAAAGAATTTGACAGGGATAAAGAGCTTGAATTTGTTAAGGCCTCCTCATTGGCATTATTTGACTACATGCGAAAGAGTAAAAGTAAAGGGTTTGTGTTATCCTTAAGTGGAGGTGCAGACTCGAGTACTACTGCCCTACTGGTTGCCGAAATGGTAAAAAGAGGGGTAAGAGCTTTAGGCACTGAGGCATTTATCTCAAAAATAGGCCTTGAAAAAGAGTTGAGTAAGGCACGACAAATGGAGCAAAATGAAGCCGTCAGGTTTATCACAGGCAATATTTTACACTGTGCCTACCAAAGCACTATCAATTCCTCAAAAGAAACTCGAACAGCAGCGCAACAGCTAAGCAAAGAAATTGGAGCTACCTACAACGAATGGTCAATAGATAAACAAGTTACAGACTACACAAGTAGTATGGAGGCTGTTTTAGGAAGACCTATGACCTGGGAAACAGATGATATTGCCTTGCAAAACATACAAGCCAGGGCACGCTCTCCTATTATTTGGATGCTGGCCAATGTGAAAAACTGCTTGCTGTTAACTACTTCCAACCGAAGTGAAGGTGATGTAGGGTATACCACCATGGACGGAGATACCTCAGGAAGTATCGCACCCATTGCTGCTGTGGATAAGCATTTCATCATTCATTGGCTAAAATGGGCTGAGAAGCATCTTGGATACAAGTCATTGAGCTATGTAAATAGCTTAAGCCCCTCAGCAGAACTTAGGCCATTAGAAAACACTCAAACCGATGAAGCTGATCTTATGCCTTATGCGGTAATTGTTGAAATAGAAAGACTGGCTATTCGAGATAAGCAATCACCACTAGAAGTGTATAACACGCTAGCCGCTAAAAATCTTGAATCTGAAAAGCTACTAAAAGCTCATATCACAAAATTCTTCAGGCTTTGGTCTAGAAATCAATGGAAACGTGAGCGTATAGCTCCTGCTTTTCACCTGGATGATTTCAATGTAGATCCAAGAACCTGGTGTCGATTCCCAATTCTTTCCAGTGGGTTTGAAGCTGAATTAAAAGAGCTAAATACTAATTGATTGATAACAACAACTAACCTCTAACTACTATATTTGCCACATGTCATTTTTAAGCTATATCATTTGGAGTGTCGATCCCGAGTTCTTTACAATTCCATTTTTTGATAGATCGGTAAGGTACTATGGGCTTTTATTTGCTCTTGGCTTTTTAATAAGTCAGCAAATCATGTTTTACATGTATAAGAAAGAGGGGAAGCCTGAAAAAGATGTAGAAACGCTCACCGTTTTTATGATTGTAGCCACCATCTTAGGGGCACGACTTGGTCATGTTTTCTTTTACGAACCTGATAAATATCTAGCCAATCCAATCGATATTCTAAAGATTTGGGAAGGTGGCCTAGCCAGCCATGGAGCAGCATTCGGCATTTTGTTTGCGCTGTGGTTATACACCAAATATGACATTAGCTTTAAAGGGATTAAAAAGATCACCCGACCTGGGCAAAACTGGTTTCAGGTGGTAGATAGAATTGTAATTGTAGTCGCCTTAACTGGCTGTCTCATACGCTTCGGAAACTTTATGAATCATGAGATATATGGTTTGCCTTCACAATCAACTTATGGTGTGGTGTTTACCAACAACATAAAAGAAGTTTTCTCAGGGCCTACAAGCCCAATTGCTGATATAGATTTTGCACAAAGAGATGGTGAACTCAATGACAATGGGCATGTGCCAATGACGATCCATGTAGAGCTGAAAGATCACCCAGACTTAAGGACTGAAGCCAGCGTGAGGAGTTATATGGAGGGTCGTTTTAAAAGCATCCTATCTGATTATAGTTATATAGAAGATCATATAGATGAGCCAGAAGGAAGAGCTTTAGCGTATACATTGTCTCAATCTGAAGATGGTACCTATCAGGCCAATGTTGACACCTATGGCATTGCACGACACCCAACACAGCTCTATGAATCTGCGACTTCTTTAATGATCTTTTTCTTGTTGTTTTACTTATGGACAAGGTATAAAGAAGAAACACCTCCAGGGCTCCTTTTAGGTATTTTCCTTATTTTATTGTTTGGTCTTCGCTTTGTTCATGAGCTTTTTAAGGAAAATCAGGTGGCTTTTGAAGACGGGATGGCCTTTAATATGGGGCAAATATTAAGCATTCCGTTAATTATTGCCGGTGTATTTATTCTTTTACGGTCTCTAAAAATAGGTAGGGTCAAAATAGAATAACGAATTGCACCTTTTGCAATCAAATGGTGTTTTGTTCGAAGTAATTTTTATTTTTATAGCTTATACAATTGTGACTTCGAGCGTAACAGCACGAATTGTGGGAAGGCATGCTGACACTACTGCTATCATTATTATTCATTTCTCCTTCTGCCGACTATAATCTATCGGCATCGGATAGCAATTATATAACCAGCGACTCTACGCTCAATAACAGAGTAAGAATTGATAAAATCTTTATAGTCGGCAATAAAAAGACTAAGAAGAAAATCATTCTGCGGGAACTCGACATTGCCCCCGGTGAAATTTATCAGGAAGATGACCTCAAGTCTATTCTGATTCAGGAAAAAAATAAAATTACAAATCTTCGACTCTTTACCTCAGTGGAGATTTCGATGCTTAATTTAAGCCCCACCTTAGTAGACATCGTTATAGAGGTAAAAGAAAGATGGTACACTTTTCCGGTTCCGATATTCTCAATAGTCGATCGAAATCTTAACGATTGGTGGACAAATCAAAATCATGATTTTAGCCGTACCAATTATGGCGTAAAGCTTTATCAAAACAACTTTCGCGGTAGAAATGAAACCTTAAACCTATTATTTCAACTGGGTTATACGCGTCAGTTTGGCCTTACTTATCGCATTCCATATATAGATGCCTCTCAAAGACATGGTTTGTCGGTCGGCTTTGATTATTCGGAAAATAAGAATATAGCCGTACAAACTACAGATCATAAGCAAGTTTTCCTTGATTCAGAAGATTTACTTAGAACGCGAAGGAATTTCTTTATAGGATACAGGTTTAGAAATAGCTTTTACACCAGGCACTCAGCATACATTAGCTTTAGCTCCAATGCTGTAAATGATACGATCGTTGTACTAAATGACAATTATTATCAGCCCGGAGAAACTACACAACGGTATTTTGAGGTGTCTTACTCCTTTCAGCGAGACAAACGAGACATTGTATCCTATCCACTGCGTGGAAATGAGCTCGAATTACAATTGACAAAATCAGGATTAGGTTTTTTCAACGATGTCAACCAATTTGACATACGAGCTATGTATACGCAGTATAAGGACTTGAATAAAGGATTTTTTCTTGCCAATTACTCATCCGTTTACCTTAGTGGACCCAATAAACAGCCTTACACAAAACTGGGAGCACTGGGATACAAAAATGACTTTGTAAGAGGCTATGAGTTATTCTTAATAGAAGGCCAAAACTATTTCTTAAATAGAACCACTTTAAAAAAGCGAATACTGAATATTAAAGGCAGGCTTGGCTTCTTTCCTATCGAGCAGTTTAGAGATTTTCCTCTATCTATTTACATAAAGACATATGTCGATCTTGGTTATGTTGAGAACATTGACAGATACGAAGAAACTCAACAAAATGTAACGCTTGCCAATCGTTATCTCGGGGGCACAGGTTTTGGCATTGATTTCGTTACCTATTACGATACGGTACTTAGGTTTGAATACTCATTTACACGTGAAGGCACCAGCGGTTTCTTTTTCCACTTGAAAAAAGAGTTTTAATTGAATCCTCTTCAAACAATCACTGCGCATTGGGTCTTTACATTAGTTTTATTCATCATATCAAATAGTGTATTAAGTCAATCGTTTGACTTTTATGGTGTCCGATCCCATATGGGCTTTATACTACCTCATTCATCTGAACTAAAGTCTATTTCAGAAACCACGCCTTGGGGCGTTCAACTGGAGTGGAGTAGGTTGAAGGCTACAGAAAAGGCATGGAACAACTGCAATTGTTATACGCAAACAGGTTTCTCATTTAATTTTTATAACTACGGAAACCCAGGTGTACTCGGCAATTCGTACAACCTGATTTATTTTACTGAACCATATTTAAGCTTTGGAAATAGATTGTTTTATAGCTTCAGAGCAGGAATTGGTATTACTTACCTTAATCAGGTTTATGATGCTGAAACAAACCCAAGCAACACATTTTACAGCTCCCCAATCAGTTTTCTTCTTCAGGCCTCATTAAACGTAAATTATAAGTTAAACCAACATTATACAATATCAGCTTCTGCCAACTATAATCACATATCAAATGGAGGCATGAAGCAACCCAATAAGGGCATGAATTTTCCCACAGCCAGTGTAGGGTTGAGTTATTCGCCTGAAAGAAGTCCATTGGAAAAAAGGGAGAAGAGCCTTATCAATAAAAATAAGTTGCTTTACTATTTGCGCTTGTTTGGTACCTTGCCTGAAGTAGAAGGTAATGCGATAGATGAAAACACGCGTAAACTGCTCATTGGTGTAACTGGAGGAGCTCTTTATCACTTTACTCAGACCAATGCAATAAATGCAGGCGTAGAATTAATTTCAAATGGAGCCCATAAAGAAGCCGCAGATCGAATGAATGAAGATTATGACCATCACTTAGTTAACCTTCTCATCGGTCACAATTTTGTGTTTGGTAGAATTACCTTTAACCAACAAATTGGTTTTTATCTGTACCGTCCATTTCCGGCTACATCTAAGGATGTATTTCAGCGCTATGAGTTGTTATATCAAGCTGGTGACCGGATTCAGGTAGGTACATCATTAAAAGCGCATGGTCATGTCGCAGATAACTTTGATTTAAGAATCGGAGTTTTACTATTTTAATAATCAACCTTCTTTTTTCTCCCCTTTTCATTTATATAAAACCAATCTCCAACACGCTCTCCATCGTTGTAGGACCCAACATATTCTAGTTTACCCTCATCAGTGTAGAACTTCCATTCTCCACTTTCTTTGCCTTCGACATATCGCCCTTCCTGAATCAATATGCCATGCTCATTGAAAAAACGCCATTCTCCATGAGGTGAGCCATTCTCATAATTCATTGCCCGTTTTAGTTGACCATTGGTATGGTAAAACTTCCATACTCCCTCATAAAGGCCCTCTTTGTACACGCCTACTTTCTCAACCTGACCATTATTGTAATAATAACTGGCCGAGTCGGTAAGTAAGCCTTCACTCCACTGCTCAACACCGATCAAAACACCATCCTCATTAAAGTACTTGACCTCTCCGTGTAATTCG
The DNA here is from genome assembly GCA_039970995.1 of Fulvivirga sp. Taxonomy (GTDB): domain Bacteria; phylum Bacteroidota; class Bacteroidia; order Cytophagales; family Cyclobacteriaceae; genus Fulvivirga. Next base: position 197,718 of record JBDVKW010000002.1, on the reverse strand, counting down.
CCCGCTTTAAATGTTTCGGTGGCAAGCAGCTCTCCATTTGAATAATAGTAAACCCAGTTACCAATTTTCTTACCCCCCGAATGACTACCAAGGCTTTTGATTTCTCCATTTGCATAATAGGTTGTGTCTTGTGCATAAAGGTTAGCAGGAAGGCCAATAACGCATATCACCAAATATTTTAGCATAGATTTAAGATGTGCAATTATGTCCCTAACTTCAACTTTTACTAACTTTAAAAATTATTTCGTTCAAATACAGCCCATTGAAATATCTAATTGTTCTTCTCATTTCACTAGGTGTTTTCACACATTCGTTTGCCCAAAATGGACAGTCACAAATTGGTGCCAGAGCTGCTGGGATGGGGTATGCATATGCCACTGAGTCTGACGCCTGGTCATTATTTAACAATCCTGCTGGTTTGGGTGAGTTAAAAGAATTAAGTGCAGTTTTCGGCCTTGAGAATAAATATGGTATTGAAGGGTTTAACTCAATGGGCGCTGGCATAATCACCAATATCAAAGTTGGCACAGTTGGCGTAAGTGCATTCAGGTTTGGCGATGACCTATACAACGAGCAGATTGTATCTCTAGCCTATAGCAACAAGTTCGGCATAGCAAGTCTTGGTTTTAAAGCAAACTACTTACAATACAACATAGAGGGTTTTGGTAGCAATGGTGTATTTATGATTGATTTTGGAGGTGTCGCTACGATTACAGAGGAGCTTTTATTCGGGGCATATGTGCGAAATATAAATCAAGCCAAGATAGCTGAGTTAGCCGATGAACGTGCTCCTACGCTGCTAAATGCGGGGCTATCCTATCGACCTTTGGATAAGCTTCATTTAAACCTTGAGGCTGAAAAAGATTTAGATTATGATGCCACTTTGCGAGTAGGCATGGAGTATATGATCCTATCTAAGTTGGCGGTAAGGATTGGTGTCAATACCGAGCCATTTACAAACTATGCTGGCATGGGCTTTAAAACCAGACGATTGCAGGTAGATTATGCTGTGACTAAAGATCGCAATTTGGGCTATAGCCATCAGGCGGCCGTGCTTTTTAAAATTCAACAGTCACAATGAAACGCTTTCTCACAATCAGCCTTTTTCTACTGATTGTAATAAATTCGGTAGGCCAGGAATACCCATTGCAGGAAATTGACATACAGCAATTTGTTGAAGAAATTTTCGCATTTCAAGATGAAGATGCCAGCTATGACGAGTTATACGAAGCGCTGTTACTCCATTATTCTGATCCTTTAAATCTCAATATAGCAGACCGGGAAGATCTAAAATCACTTTTCGTTTTATCAGACTACCAAATCAATAATTTTTTAGACTACCGAGAAAAATATGGCGCACTTCTTAGCATTTATGAGTTGCAAGCCATTCCAGGTTTTGACAAAACCACTATTTATCGCTTTTTACCTTTTGTAACCATTAGAGATGATGGTTTGAGCGCAGATAATCGGCCATTGTTAAAACGTATATTCAGCGAACGTAACAACTACCTTTTACTACGATATGAGCGCACCTTAGAGGAGAAAAAAGGGTATACTACCCCTGTAATACATGCAGGAGAAACTCCTCCTTCGCGATATGTGGGAGGTTCTGGCAAGCACTACGCCAGATTTAGAGTTAGCCATACCAGAGACTTCAGCATAGGATTTACTGCCGAAAAAGACGCAGGTGAAGCATACACATGGGATGCTGAAACCAATCGCTATGGAGCTGATTTTTACAGTTGGCACTTTCAACTTCAAAACAAAGGGAAATTAAAAAACCTAATAGTCGGTGATTATCAAATACAATATGGGCAAAGCCTTTTACTAGGCGCAGGCTTTAATGTTGGTAAAGGTGGCGAAACCATAACTACGGTACGTAGGTCTAACTCAGGCATTAGACCTTACACCTCAGTCATAGAAACGGGATTTTTCAGAGGTGCGGCTTCTACATATCAGGCCGGGAAAAACATAGAGGTTACGGGATTTTACTCCATGCTAAATCAAGATGCCATCGTTAGGGCAGACAGTGCTGAAAGCATCGAAGATTTTATTACAAGCATACAAAGCTCAGGGTTTCATAGAACTCCAAATGAAATCGATGCTAAAGGTGACATACTAGAACAGACTTATGGAGGTGTAATCCATTACCAAAACAAACAGAAGGATTTACAAATAGGGCTAACGGGTGTTGTTAATGATTTTGAAGTACCACTAATAAGGAACAATACGCTTTATAATACCTTTGAATTCAGTGGTACTAACAATTACAATGTAGGGTTATTTTATAACTACAACTGGCAAAATGTGAGTCTTTTTGGTGAAGCTGCAAGATCAAAAAATGGTGGCATTGGTGCCGTTGGAGGAGCAATAGTAAGTCTTACCCCAAAGCTGGAAACATCTATAGTGCTAAGAAACTACGACAAAGATTTTCACAGCTTTTATGGGCAATCTTTTGGCGAGTCTTCAACGAGAAACATCAATGAAAGGGGATTATATTGGGGACTTAAATATCGACCTACGAGAAAATACGAATTCAGCGCTTATTTTGATCAATTTACATTTCCTTGGTTACGCTTTGGAATCAATGCACCTTCGAGTGGTTACGAATACTTGCTTCGCGCTAATTATAAGCCATCAAGGGGTACACTCCTTTATGCTCAATATAGACAACAATCAAAAATGGATGACCCTAGTGGTCAGGAAGAGCCTATCCACTTTCCTTTAAACGGTATCAAAAGAAATTACCTTATCAATTTAGACTTAAAAGTAAATGATAACCTTGGCCTAAAATCCCGAGTACAGTTTAGCAACTATGACTTTAATAACCAACGCACCAAAGGTTATGCTATTATGCAAGACTTATATGCTACTTTCTGGAATTTTAAGCTCAGTACAAGATTTGCCTTATTTGATACTGAAGATTTTGAAAACAGACAGTATGCCTATGAACGTGATGTACTTTACGCCTTCTCAATACCTGCCTATTTCGGTGTGGGCACCAGGCAATATATATTGTTGCAGTATGGAGTTACAAGAAAAATTGATCTTTACGCGCGAATTGCCCGGACACATTACCGGGATCGGGATACCATCAGCTCAGGACTTGAAGCAATAGATGGAAACAAAAAGACTGATGTAAAATTTCAAGTAAGAGTAAAGTTTTGATTGCACCTCTGCCATTGTAACTTTACAAAAGACTTAAACAGAGTTTTATGCATGCAGTAGAGTTAATAGATGCCGGATCTTTATTGGCAATTGTAGTGGGCGCAGTAATTTTCGTTATAATATTTACTGCATTGTTTAGAAAAAAAAGATAAGGCAGTTATCATTGCAGACGGCTAAAAAATTAAAATCAATATTATGAACGTAACGGGCAAAATTCTCGAAATCTTCGATACTCAAAACATTTCAAACACATTCAAAAAAAGAGAGTTTGTACTAGAATATGCTGAAAATCCTCAGTATCCTGAGTATGTGAAATTTGAAATGATTCAAGACAAGTGTACCCTGCTAGACGGTCTTAATGTTGGCGATACGGTGAATGTTTTCTTCAATTTAAAGGGTAGAAAATGGACTGATCCTAAGGGAGAAGTAAAATATTTTAACTCATTACAGGCCTGGAAATTCGAAACCGAATCAGCTGGTGGCTCGACCCCTCCTCCTCCACAAGCTGACCAGGGCATGGATCAGATGGAAGAACCTGGTTGGGTAGATAGCAACGATGCTGCCGATGATGATTTGCCTTTCTAAACAATGAAAACGCTACCACTTTTACTCATAGTCTTGTCATTTATCATTAATGACAAGACTAGAATAATTGAATACAATGGTAAGGAGGTAAACACCACTTACGATGTTCCTGAAAAATTCATCGGTGAGTATGCAGGTCGGAAAACGGGATTTCTCCAGCTCAATGCCGATGGCACAGGTATTTATAAATATGATGTTTTTGGGTTTGCTCCCAAATCTTGCAAAAAGGGCGAAATTTCAATTGAATGGGGTTTTCTGATAGAAAAAGATGGAAGCATCGTGAGTTTTAACAGAGAATATGGAAAATCATATCCGATTTTAATGAAGAGCATTGGTGACACCCAATTCCAGGGGTGTCGAACAGAAGTGATGCTCGATTTTATCATGGAATACAAAAATGGCCAACTAGGTGTCTCGTCATCTGACGACTGGACAAAAGATTGATCGAAACATAGCGCCATTGGCAGATTTGGCTTTTTTTAGGTAAATTATGCATGGTACATTTGCAAAATAATAAACCCAAATCCAATGAAACGACCAATCTTGTTAATTACACTTCTTGCCTTTATAGTTTCAACCGCTTATGCGCCTATTGGCCCTGAAGTAACTTCAAAAAAATTAGACTTACCCGAATTCCATAGTATCTATGTAAACTCAGGGTATACAGTAAACCTTAAGCAAACCAATAAACAAGAAGTAGAAGTCGTAGCGCTCACTGAGATATTTGAGGTGAGTGAATTCAAAGTTGAAGATGGCATACTACATGTCAATGTAGAGCGTAAGGACGACAATAAAAACAAAAGTGTTTGGGAAAAAATTGATAATATCAAAATCTCTCCAGAGATGACACTGACCATAAGCATGAGGGACATAAAGACCCTGCAGGTAAATGGTAGTGGTAAAATAGTAGGACAAAACTCTATTGCTTCAAATGACCTAAACCTTGCTGTAACAGGTTCTGGATCGATTGATGTTGATGTTAAAGGCCGGAACTTAAACTCTGAAATAAGTGGAACAGGAGAAATAAAAGTAAAAGGCTACGCTGACAATAATAAAATTACAATTAGCGGTTCAGGAGCTATGAGGGCGTATAATTGCGAGCTTACTAAAGCAGAAGTTACCGTTAGTGGTTCAGGGTTATGTGAAATTAAAGTAACGGAAAGCCTTGATGCCAAAGTACTAGGTAGTGGCTCAATTAAACATAAAGGCCAAACCAAAAATGTAATAAAGAAAATATATGGTAGAGGCAGCGTAGAGAGAGAGTACTAAGCTCTTTTCAACGTAATTATTGTAATCTCGGGAGGCATACCTACCCTACCAGGATAGCCAATGTAGCCAAAGCCACGATTTACATAGAGGTGCTGATTATTTTCAGAATACAATCCGGCCCATTGCTTATAAGCATACTGCGAAGGACTCCATTGGAAATCACCTAGTTCAACGCCAAACTGAAAGCCATGTGTGTGGCCCGCAAACATCAAATCAATATTTTGATAGTTGGGCCTCACCTGAGCATCCCAATGGCTAGGGTCGTGGGATAGTAATATTTTTGTTGCAGCTTCATCAGTGCCTTGATAGGCCTCATCCAGCTTACCATATTTAGCAAACCTTCCTGCTCCCCAATTCTCAACTCCCAGTATAGCCAGTTTCTCACCACCCTCTTCAATGATGCGATTTTCATTCATGAGCAGGTCATACCCCATCAGTCGGTGAGCTTCTTTCAGGTCTTCAAAATTTTGAGCTTTTGCACTTTGTGACGACCAATTCTTATAGTCACCATAATCGTGATTACCAGTTGTTGAATACACTCCTAATGGTGCCTTTACTTTATTAAAAATATTGATGTAGTCCTCAACTTCTGAAGTTTCGTTGTTTACTAAATCGCCTGTAAACACAGCAATATCCGGCTTCTCCCTCATAAATAACTCAACACCACCTTTAACAGCTGTCTTATTAAAAAAGCTACCTGAGTGAATATCAGAAAGTTGGCCTATTTTAATCCCATCAAAAGATTTGGGTAGATTAGGCAGGTAAATAGTCTTTCTGCGAATCCGGTAATCGTGCGCTCCTGAAATAATCCCCCAGCTCATTGCTAAGAAGGGAATAGATCCGGCAACTACTGCTGTTTTTACCAAAAAGTCGGACCTGGTAATGGCACTTCCCTCTCCACTTGGTTCAGGGTTTTTGAAATAAGCCATAAGCCATTTGACTAGCCTGATGACATCATCTATGAGCAGAAATAGCGCTCCGAATACTTTAGAAAAGTAGTTGATAAAAATTCCAGTAAATATCAGACTACGGGAAGCACCTTTAAACCAATCAGGGTTGCCGAAATTATAAAGAATGATAGTAAGGAAAGTCAATGCGGTAATACCCCAATAGACATATTTAATTACAGCCCTGGTTGTTTCTGAGGCGTTTCTGAGCAATACCACTATGCCATTGTAAACATACCAGTCGATCAGAAACAGGACTGTAAATAATATCGATATAAAGAGTATTCTGTTCAAATTCTGGGAATTAGAGGTCTAGTTCCATGTTCAAAGTTCTAAGGTCTTTCCTTAGAACTTTGAACTACGAACCAATAGCTAGCTTAAGCCAAGTCTTCTGTTGATTTTAGCAAAGAATAAATACATTACTGGGACAATTACGAGTGTTAGGAAAGTAGCAAAAGACAGTCCAAATATAATTGTCCAGGACATAGGTCCCCAGAATATTTTATTATCGCCACCCACATAGAAATCCGGGCTATACGATGTAAACAAACCGAAAAAGTCGACATTGATACCAACCGCCAATGGGATAAGACCCAAGACAGTAGTAAAAGCAGTTAATAGTACCGGGCGTAACCTGGTTTTCCCTGCTTCAATAATGGCCTCTTTAATCTCTTCTATTGTAAGCAATCGACTATCGCCAATTGCGATACGCTTTCTGTCTCTGATCAACTCAATAAAGTCAATCAATACAATGGCATTGTTTACCACAATACCGGCCAATGAAATAATACCAATCATCGTCATAATCACCACGAAATCCATCTGAAAGATCACTAAGCCCATAAAAACACCAATCGTACTCAATACAACCGAAGTCATAATGATCAGCGGAGCTGTAATTTTATTAAACTGAGAAACGATAATTAAGAAAATCAGAAACACTGCCAACATCAGCGCTTTGCTAAGAAAAGCCATCTCTTCAGCTTGTTTTTCCTGCTCCCCACCAAACTTATATTCATAGCCAGCCGGCATGTTAAAATCAGCAAGTAGCTCTTTTATTTCATTATTTATCTCTGTAGGGTTGGCACCCTCCAATACATTAGAGCTAATCGTAATTACTCGGTCAAGATCCTTTCTCCTTACTGAGCCATACGTGGAGCTAAGCTCTGCTTTGGCTACAGAGGAAATTGGCACCTGATGAATATTTCCAGTAGTCTGATTTCTGAACGTCACACTCTTATTCATCAGCGCGTCTACATCGTACCTGTAGCGATCTTGCAGCCTTAGCTGTATCTCATAGTCATCTTCACCTTGTTTAAATTTTGATATTTCTCTTCCAAAAAGCGCAGTTCTTACCTCACCTGCCACCATTTGGGTAGAAAGTCCAAACCTTCTGGCTTTCTCACGATCGATATCCACAATCATTTCAGGCTTGCCTGTCTCAAGGTCGATCTTTAGCTTTTCAATACCTTCAATCCCTGACTTGTTGATGAAGTTTCTCATGTCTTCTGTCAAAGAAATAAGTTTATTATAATCTTCACCGGAAACTTCAATACTCACAGGTTTACCTACGGGAGGTCCGGCAGCATCTTTATCAACTGTCATGGTCACACCTGGGTATGTTCCAATCCCTTCACGGATTTCACTCATGATATCACTGGTAAGTATTCCGTTTCGTTCGTTAAACTCAACAAAATTGACCGTGATCCTGGCCTTATTTGGTGTATCCGATTGACCAAATGCTGAAGGGTCATTAGGATCAGAAGTATCTTGTCCAACTTTAGCCAATACAGACTCTACCATAAAATCATATGGCTCAACAATGTTGATTACTTTGTCTTCTATCTTCTTGGTAAACTCATTGGTAGTCTCAATATCTGTACCGATCGGAAATTCTATAAATACATTTACATATTTCGGCTGGTTGATTGGGAAATAAATCACCTGCGGGGTAAAAATACCCATCAATACAATGGCCATTACAAGCATACCTACTGTTCCAAAGAAAAATGCGTATGGTCTTTTACCCTGTAGAGCATAGGTCACAAAACGTTCGTAGTAACCTTCAAGCCATGGTAAGAATATTTTTTGAAACCTGTTTGAAGTTGGTGTCAGCACATAAACATTGAGTAAAAATAGCAACCCGAAGAACACAAGTAGGTTTCCTAACCAGATAACTCCTAGTAAGAAAAACACAATACCAGCTCCAATAAGTATGGCTATATTTCTTAAGTGGACTTTATGTTTACCCTGTCCAGAGGTATCTACTTTCATAAAAGTTGATATCAATACAGGGTTAATCACTAACGCTACGAACAATGAAGAAGTAAGTACTATAATCAAGGTTATTGGTAAGTACTTCATAAACTCACCCATCATTCCTGGCCAAAATGCCAATGGTAAGAATGCCGCCAGTGTAGTAGCTGTAGAAGCAATAATCGGCCAGGCTACCTCACCAACACCTTTTTTAGTAGCTTCAATGGGGCCATAGCCTTCTTCCATCATACGGTATACATTCTCCACTACCACAATACCATTATCAACCAGCATACCCAGCGCCATAATAAGGCCAAAGAGTACCATCATATTAATGGTGATACCAAAGGCTCCGAGTATTAAGAATGCCATAAACATGGACAACGGAATAGCTATACCAACAAATAACGAGTTACGCGAACCAAGGAAAAACAACAATACCAACACCACCAGGATTACACCTGAAATGATGTTGTTTTCAAGACTGCTCACCATCTCACGAGTCATTTCTGACTGGTCGTTGGTAATGGAAATCTTCATGTCCTTTGGCAAAACATTTGCTTTTGCCTCTTCTAACACTTCATTAATTTTTTCGGTGGCTATCAGCAGGTTTTCTCCGCTTCTCTTCACCACATCCACACTTACCACCGGGTCTTTAGCTAATCGTGCATAACTAGCCTTTTCTTTATAATCAAACTCAACAACGGCTATGTCTTTGAGGTAAACAATTTTGTTGTTTTCATTCTTAACAACAATTTCTTCGAGCTGCTTAGGATCATCAAACTCACCAACTACACGAATAGCACGTCTCATACCATCTTCAAGCAGGTTACCGCCAGACATAGTCACATTTTCTCTCATTACGGCATCTTCGATATCACCGAAGTTTACCTGCCTCGCCTCCATGGCATAAGGATCAACCTTTATCTGTACTTCCTTCTCGTCAATACCTCTAATATCCACTTTCGATACTTCCGACACCTTTTCAATCTCATCCTCCAGGTATTCTGCATATTCGTTGAGCTCCTCCAAAGGATAGTCTCCAGATAAATTGATATTCATAATCGGAAACTCAGAGAAATTCATCTCAAACACATTCGGGTCCTGGTCAAGGTCCTGAGGAAGTTCTGGTTTTGCACGATCAACAGCATCTTTCACTTTTTGAAGTGCATCTTCAATATCAGTCTCTGCGGTAAATTCAACTATAATCGTTGAGTGATCTTGCACAGAAGTAGACTTAATGTTATCAACTTCTGCAATCGTGTTGATCTCTTTCTCCAAAGGCCGTGTTATAAGGTTCTCCATATCAATCGGAGAGTTACCCGGGTGAGGCGTACCTACATAGACTATTGGCTGTTCAATCTCCGGATAGCTATCTTTTGGCAAAGTCAGATAGGTTGTAACACCCATGATAACCACAAGAAAGGTAAGGAAGAACACAGTGGTCCTGTTCTTTAAACTTATAGTGGTAAGTTTAAATTGCTTATCCTGAATTTCTTCTGCCTGCTTTTTATCTTTTTCTTCCATGTTAGTTTTTATCTCAAAGATTTAATTAGAAGCTAACTCAGCTGATTCTTTGCTCACTTTGATGGATGTTCCATCTGTTAATTCTCTTACACCTTTATCTATCAATTCTTCACTCCCCATAAGACCAGCTAGAATTTCAGTTCTTCCTTCATAAGTCACTCCAGTTGTGATGTGTACTTTTTTAGCACTTTTATTATCCGCTACGTACACATAGGTGCCTTTTTGATCTTCCTGAATAATGCGGGTAGGAACAGTAATGGCGCTGTTATTTGAATAGTCAACTAATTTTAGCACTGTTACTTGATTAGGTTTAACAACAAAATCGACTTTTGGTAGCTTTACTTCGATAGTAAAAGTTCTGTTATTTTGATCTATTACTCCACTGACTGAAGCAACTGTGCTAGAAAGCTCTTTGCCTTGTGACGGAAAGTAAATCTCTACTGCATCGCCTTTGCTAAAGCTTCCTAAGAATCTCTCAGAAACATCTGCCTTTATGTACATAGCATCTGGATTTACAATGCGTACCAGCTGACTACTCGGGCCGGCCACTTCACCAACTTTTGCTGGTATATTATCAATCACGCCTGAGAAAGGTGCTCTTATTACAGACTGTGCAATCTGTGAGTTTGTTGTTGCCAGCTTACTTTCTAATGATTCTTTCTTGTTTTTTGCTTCAAGATATTGAATCTCCGTGCCTATGTTTTTATCCCAAAGGTTCTTCTGTCTCTTGTATACAGCTTCAGCAAGCTCCAGTGAGGTCTCCAGTTCACGTTTTGTATTTCTCAATACATCTGCATTTAAAGTCATCAGTACCTGATTGGCAATTACCTTCTGGCCTTCTTCCACCTGAATTGATTTGATCTTTCCAGAAATCTCTGGCGTAAGCATTACATTTTTACGAGACTCTACGCTGCCCCTAACTTCCGTCTTGTGTTGAAAATTGTTCTTATCAACGGGCAACGTTGTCACCAAAACAGCATTTCGGGTTGCTGTTTTGTTTGAAGCAAAGGAGGTGTCTTCACTCGCAATCTCTTTTTCTAATTCCGAAATCTTACTATTCAATTCTTTCACCTGCGCTTTGAGCTCAGTTAATTGACCTTTCTTTTCTTCAAGGCCTTCCTCCTGTCCACCACATGCCGCAAGCAGGACAAGTAACGATAACATGTATATTGATTTATTTCTCATCTTTTGGTTGTTTATTCTTTTTTGAAGTATGTCTTTAATTATTATCTAATAGTTTACCGTAAGCCTTTTCTAACTCTACCTTGGCTATAAGTGCATTAAATAATGCGTTATAATAGTTAGTCTGTGCTTCTTTATAATCGGCATCAGCTTCTACAACTTCTAAGTTGGAGCCTACACCTTCCTGGTATTTTATTTTTGTTACACTATAGATTTCTTCGGCCAACTGCATGTTTTCTTTTTGAGCAGCCATATCCTCTATACTGTTGTCCATATTCACTTTGGCCTGTCTTATTTCTAAATCGATAGAATTTTCAAGCTGGTCGAATGACCGTTCGATTTGTTTGATCTGCAACTTGTTCTTTTGAATTTTATTACTCTTCAGAAAACCGTCAAAAATAGGTACACTTAAGGTTGCCCCTATCAAACCATAATTAAGCCATCTATCGCTTTTGAACCACTGACTAGACTCGCCAGTCTGTGTGTTATAACCATAGTTTGCATTAGCATACAGCGTAGGCATGTACTTAACCTTGTTATTTTTCATATCAAGATTTGTAAGTGCCAAATTTGTCTGTAATTGAGAGTATTCTATTCTTTGAGAGTAATTAAACGCTGCGTCATCCACAGGTTCAAAAGTTACTTCTTCGAGCTTATCGGTTAATTCTATTGTGTTATTAACCGGCATTCCCATTTGAAAAAGAAGCATATCTTCACTCACCTCTAACAGTTGGCGCGTATTCTTAACCTGCACATTAAGGTTGTTGTACTGAACCTTCAACCTGTTTACATCAATCTTTTCAGCAAACCCATTCTCATACATTGTTTGAGTTTCATCTAACAATGTATCAATCCTCGATAAATTGACTTCTAATAGCTGTAAACGTTCACGCGTTACAAGCACATTATAATATGCCTTCGAAACAGCCTCGGTTACATCTATTTGCGTTTTAATATGCTCTTTAGTAGACAATTCCTTGAAAGTTCTGGAAGCCTCTAAGCCTACAAAGAATGAACCATCAAATATCAATTGGCTCAATGAGACACTGATGTTACCATCATATTTTTGTTGAAAACTCACCGGTTGCTCTGTTCCTTCAGGAACATTTGGGTCAAACGTGCTTAAATCCAACAGTGATTTCTGAGGTTCAAAGTTGTAATTTAGATTGGCTGATGCATTTACCTGAGGTAATCCCTGGCTGAGTGTCTCTCCAACCTGAGTTTCAGCTATCTCTTTTTCATACTCCTTATTAATAATATTTGTATTGTTTTTGAGTGCATAGTCAATGGCTTCTTCAAGAGAAAATGCAATCTGATTTTGCTCCTGAGCCATTGCATTGAGCGCCACTATACAAAAAGCGAAACTTGCTATGATTTTTAATCTCATTATATCTATTCTTTTTCTAAGGTTTTCTCTAAATATTTTTCAAAGAGCGCCAAGCCTCTCTCTGTTACAACTCCATGAACGAAATGGTTAAAAAATTCCATCTGCACATCTTTAAAATTAAATCTGTCTTGAGGGAATAATGTATCGTCAAAAGCCAATTGCACCTGTTCAACACGAAAGATGGCCATCACCTCAGGATCAATATCAGACCTGTAATAACCTTCTTTAATTCCTCTTTCTAAATTGCTTTTGACATGACCTTTAATAAATTCATTTTTAAAATCAAGCCATATTTGCCATGCCTTAGGATGATATTTTTGCATGTCAAAAAGCAGTGAGGGATTCATATCTTTAAAGTCCTTTCGCATACACTTCGATACCATTGCCAACTCCTCAACTGCGTTAGACGAAGACTCAAATACCTCATCATATTCTTTCATCTCCATTTCCATGTGTGCTCTTAAGGCCAACGTAACAATCTCTTCTTTGTCCTTAAAATACTGGTAAATGGTCTTTTTAGATACTGTAAGATGCCTTGCAATATCATCCATGGAAACACTCCTTATTCCATATTTTTGGAATAACTCCGATGCACCAATAACTATCCTTTTCTTTACTTCTTCCACGTTCTAATTAATTTCCAGCAAAACTATGGAAACTATTTGTATTTTAATAGTTTCCATTGTGCCCATAGTTTCTACGCTTACAAGAATTTTTTGTTTAGCTTTCGGTGTAAATTTTTTGTTAAATTTTAAAATGGGGCTTTCAATGCATGAATCGCACTTTTTAGACTACGAAGATTCACGATTACACTATACAAAATCAGGTGATGGTGCTGAAGTACTTTTAACTTTTCATGGTTTCGGGCAAAGTTATAGTGCTTTTGACCCAATAATTGCCAAGCTTAAAGATAAATACACGATCTACAGTTTTGATATTTACTATCACGGTAAAAGTCACTGGCTCAGCTCTGGCAAAGCTTTAACAAAAGAAGTTTGGCGAAGCATAATTTTAAATCTCTGCCAAAAACACGATATAAATTCCTTTTCAATGTTGTGCTTTAGTATGGGGGGTAAGTTTGTATTGGCAACTACTGAAATGATACCGAATAGAGTGGCTCATTTAATCATGTTGGCACCTGATGGCATTAAAACAAGTATGTGGTACAACCTGGCCACCTACCCTATTGTGTTTCAAAGTCTGTTTAAAAGTATGATCGTAAGACCACAGCGATTTTTCGGGCTACTTTCTTTTTTCAGAAAACTACGACTGGTCGATAAAGGTATTTCGAAATTTGCCGCAAGCCAGATGAATTCCGCAAAAAAAAGAAGGAGAGTTTTTTACTCATGGGTAGTCTTCAAAGATTTTGTATTTCAAATGCAGGAACTGGCTCAAATAATAAATAAAAATGATATCAGGTTAATTATGGTGCTGGGCAAGCATGATAAAATCATAACTGAAAAAGGCATGGGTAAGTTGCTACGCAAACTAAACAATTATAAAATTGTTACTATCGAATCTGGACACAATGATTTAATTAAAAGAACCAGCCAGCAAACTGATTTAATAGCAGAGTTTTGAATAAATAGAAAAAATCGAATAATTTAACCACCTTGTTGCTTACAATTTACTTTTTTAATTAATGGATGGACGTATTAGAAATAAGCTGATTCAACTTTGCAGAACTGATGGTGGACCCATTTCGTATCGGAGAATAATAAATCAGTGTGAATTGGGCTTAAATCTGGATATCAGACACGAAAAGCAACTCTTAGGTGAAATATTAGACGACATTTCAAGAGCAGAACATAAAGCCAAAAGACCACTTCTAAGTGCAATGGTCATGGATAAGAAAAAAGGGCAGGGAGATCGTTTTTTCAAACTTTGTGAAGAACTCGGTATGGGCGAATGGAAAGAACTTAAGAAAGACGAAGAATTTCGCGAATCGCATATTGAGAAGTGTCGTGAATTTTGGAAAGATGATAAGAAATACGAAAAGCATTTTTAGACTTTATCACCAGTACTTTCTTTCTGTTTTTTAATTACTTTTGCGGTGGAAATTAGACCATCTCAAATCTCCCATTCATGATCAAATTTTTTCTTGCTCCCCAAAACACTGTTTACGCAGTTTCAACAAACAATTCTTTAACACCCACTGACCTCGACAAACTCCGCTGGCTCTTCGGAGATGCAGAGATTAGTACTAGCGAAAGCTTGCAAGGATATTTTATTGGTCCAAGAAAAGAAATGGTTACGCCCTGGAGTACAAATGCCGTTGAGATTACTCAAAACATGGGCATTGCAGGATTGATTAGAATTGAAAAGTTTCTGCAGGTAGAAAACGCTGAGGTTGAGCATGACCCTATGCTCGAGGTGCTTTACCACGACTTAAATAAGGATTTATTCACCATCAAACATGACCCTGAACCGGTCATTGAAATCGAAGATATTGCAGCTTATAACCAGGCAGAAGGACTGGCTTTAAGTCAGGAAGAAATTGATTATCTGGATGGAGTGAGTCAAAAGTTAGGTCGTAGACTTACAGATTCGGAAGTATTTGGGTTTTCTCAAGTAAACTCTGAGCATTGCCGACATAAAATATTTAATGGGCAGTTTATCATTGATGGACAACCAAAACCTAAGTCACTATTCAGGTTAATAAAAGACACTAGCGAAGCAAATCATAATTTTCTAGTCTCTGCTTATAAAGACAACGTGGCTTTTGTAAAAGGCCCTATTGCAGAGCAGTTTGCCCCAAAAACACAACACCAGGCTGACTTTTTCGAGACCAAAGAAATTGATACAGTGATAAGCCTCAAGGCGGAAACTCATAATTTCCCAACAACGGTTGAACCTTTCAATGGTGCCGCTACTGGCTCTGGTGGTGAAATCAGAGATCGACTAGCGGGAGGTAAAGGAAGTTTGCCATTGGCAGGCACGGCAGTCTACATGACATCTTACAGCCGTCTTGAGAAAAGAAAGTGGGAAGAGGCAGTCTCCGAAAGAAAGTGGTTGTACCAATCTCCGATGGACATCCTTATCAAAGCTTCTGACGGAGCTAGTGATTTTGGCAATAAATTTGGCCAACCCCTTATCTGTGGCAGCGTGCTCACATTTGAGCATGAAGAAAATAACAAGACCTACGGATTTGATAAAGTAATCATGCTTGCGGGAGGTATCGGCTATGGCAAGATGAAAGATAGCCTGAAAGATACGCCTCAAAAAGGTGATAAGATTGTAATTCTTGGCGGTGATAATTACAGAATTGGCATGGGAGGTAGTGCCGTTTCTTCTGTAGCTACTGGCGAGTTTGGCAACACCATTGAGCTCAATGCTATCCAACGGTCAAACCCTGAAATGCAAAAAAGGGCAATGAATGCTATTAGGGCAATGGCTGAGAGTGAACATAACCCCATTGTATCGATTCACGATCATGGAGCGGGCGGTCACCTGAATTGTTTATCAGAGTTAGTAGAAGAAACAGGTGGCACGATTAATATAGAAAAGCTCCCGGTGGGTGATCCAACACTTTCTGATAAAGAAATAGCTGGCAATGAATCTCAGGAGAGAATGGGGCTTGTAATGCATGAGAAGGATCTCAACACTTTAGAACAGGTTGCCAAACGTGAGCGAGCGCCAATGTACACCGTTGGAGATGTAACCGGAGACGGGCATTTCAAATTTGAAAACAAAAAGACGGGTAAAAACCCTATCGATTGGGATCTTTCGCACATGTTTGGCTCGTCACCAAAAACCATTTTAGAAGATAAAGCTTCTCGATCAAACTTCTCCGAAGTTACTTATCACAATGGACAACTAGTTGAATACATCAATGCTGTGTTACAATTAGAGGCTGTCGCCTGTAAAGATTGGTTGACTAACAAGGTGGATAGGTCAGTCACTGGAAAAGTAGCTAAGCAACAGACCTGTGGTACTATACAACTGCCATTAAACGATGTAGCCGTCATGTCTATGGACTACAAAGGAAGCAGTGGCGTTGCTACTTCCATTGGTCACGCACCCGTATCAGCTTTAGTTGACCCTGATGCTGGTTCAAAACTTTCAATAGCTGAAGCTTTGACAAACCTTGTATGGGCACCATTAACGCATGGTTTAAAAGGTGTATCTCTAAGTGCCAACTGGATGTGGCCTGCTAAAAATGAAGGGGAAAATGCCCGATTATATGAGGCCGTTGAGAGTGTAAGTCAATTTGCCATTGACCTTGGAATCAATATTCCAACAGGAAAAGATTCACTGTCGATGACTCAGAAGTACCCCGATGGTAAAACGGTTTATGCGCCAGGAACTGTAATCATTAGTGCTGTGGGTGAAGTAAACGATCTCAGTAAAATTTGCAGTGTCGACTTAAAGGATAAGCCTAATAGCAAATTAGTTTATATAGATTTCTCACAGGACAAATTCCATTTAGGAGGAAGTAGCTTTGCTCAAACTGTAAACAAGCTGGGCACTACGGCTCCAACGGTAAAGAATGCCGCCTACTTTGCCTCTTGCTTCAATACAGTTCAACAATTAATCAGCAATGGTGATGTACTGGCAGGTCATGATATTTCAGCCGGTGGACTTATTACAGCATTGTTAGAAATGACATTTCCTTCAAATGAACTGGGGATGTCAATTGACCTTTCTACTCTTCCTGAAAGCGATCTAATAAAACTTCTGTTTAGTGAGAAACCTGGAGTTATCCTTCAGGTAACAAGTGATGATACCTTACAAAAATTAGGTGATCTGTCTTATTATGAAATCGGTACGGTAACCAAAGAAAGGACACTCAAAATAAAGCATGGGGAAGCTTCATACGCTTTAGCAGTTGATGAACTTAGAGATACCTGGTTTAGAACTTCTTACCTGCTTGATAAGAAACAAAGTGGTGAAGAGCACGCGATAGCCAGGTTTGAAAACTACAAAAAGCAGCCACTTGCATACAAATTCCCAGCTGATTTTACTGGTAAGTTATCGTCTTACAACCTTGATATCAACAGAAAGGATAAAACAGGAATAAAAGCAGCCATCATCAGAGAGAAAGGTGTAAATGGCGACCGAGAAATGGCCTGGACCATGCATTTGGCTGGCTTTGATGTGAAAGACATTCACATGACTGATCTAATCAGTGGAAATGAAGATTTAAGTGATATCAACCTGCTTGTATTTGTAGGAGGTTTTTCAAATTCTGACGTGCTGGGTTCGGCAAAAGGATGGGCAGGCGCCTTTCTTTATAATGAGAAAGCAAAGCAATCTCTTGATAATTTCTACAAGCGGCCAGACACAATGAGTTTAGGGGTTTGTAATGGTTGCCAACTTATGATGGAGCTGGGATTACTTTACCCAGGAAACAAAAACCATCCTAAAATGCATCATAATGCATCAGGTAAGTTTGAATCTTCATTCGTTAATGTGACTATACCTGAAAATAACAATATCATGCTTCAGTCACTTGCTAATACAAAGCTAGGTGTTTGGTTAGCACACGGAGAAGGTAGATTTGTTTTACCAGAAGATGAGGGCATTTATAATATTGTAAGCAAATACGCATATGACGCGTATCCTGCTAACCCAAATGGCTCTGATTACGCGACAGCTGCAGTTTCTTCAAAAGATGGCAGGCATTTGGCCATAATGCCTCACCTGGAGCGATCGCTTTACCCATGGAACTGGGCCAATTACCCAAGCGAAAGAAACGATGAAGTTTCTCCATGGATTGAAGCATTTGTCAATGCAAGGACCTGGATTGAAGAACAACTGTAAAACAGGCGACAAACATAAAAACTTGATTGCCAAAGATTTGTTAGTTGAGATACATCTCAGTAACTTATTAATCTTATGGCTTCAATTAAATATACTTTATCGATTTTACTTTCATGCGTCTTGCTAACCGGTTGTTTTCTTACACAAGAACTACCAGTAGAATACGACTACAGTTATCGTGGTCGGTTTGACAAATACGACACCTTTGATTTTGTAATACAGAATGACCAACGCACTTTTGTCAATGATAGACTCAAGAAAATTATCACCTCTTCAATTGAATCTCACATGGAATTTTTAGGCTACAAGCAAAAAGAAAGAAAGCCCGACTTGTTGCTATCTTTTAGTGTTTTTGTAGATTCATTGAATTTGCGCGGGTACAATCAACCTGAGATTGAAGAGTGGATGAAAAGGCAGGAAAGAGACCTTGACTACAACAAATTAAATGTACCCATTAAACAAGGCACCGTATTTATTCAGTTTTTTGACAGAAAGCAAAACGCATCAATATGGCAAGGCTATGCTACAGACAAGTATAGTACTGTAGATTTGCTGGATAGTCGCGATGTACAAAATGCCGTTAAATCCATATTAAACAAATATCAATTCTTTTCACAAGACTTTTTAAAGCAACAACAAGAACTAAAGAAACAAAGCCGAAGAACTTTGTAACTTTTTTTTATTCCTTCTTTACTTTTTATAAAAAATAATTTTACCTTTGCCATCCCAAATTCAGGGATAAAACGATGCCCGATGGTGTAACTGGCAACACGTCTGGTTTTGGTCCAGAAGAGTCTAGGTTCGAGCCCTAGTCGGGCAACAAGGGGCGGTCCCGAGGACCGCCCTTAATTATTTGAAGAAAACGCTAAATACTATGTCTTCTGTAAAAATCTTCTCAGGTAAATCAACCAAGTATCTGGCTACTAAAATTGCCGAGTCGTATGGCAAGCCATTGGGAGAGGTTACATTACAAGAATTTAGCGATGGAGAAATGTCTCCATTCTTCACAGAGTCTGTAAGAGGTTGTGATGTATTTTTAATTCAGTCAACCTTCCCTCCTGCTGACAACTTTATGGAATTGCTTCTGATGATTGACGCTGCTAAAAGAGCAAGTGCCAAGTATGTGACAGTTGTAGTTCCTTATTTTGGATATGCCAGGCAAGACAGAAAAGATAAGCCCAGAGTAGCTATTGCTGCTAAAATGATGGCCAACTTACTATCTGCTGCAGGAGCTGATCGCATCATGACATGTGATTTACATGCAGACCAAATTCAAGGATTTTTCGATATACCGGTAGATCATTTAGATGGATCAGCCATTTTCATCCCTTACCTGAGATCACTTCAGTTAGACAACCTTATTTTTGCCTCTCCCGATGTGGGTGGAGTGAAAAGAACAAGGAGCTTTGCGAAGTTCTTCGATGCTGAGCTTGTGGTTTGTGACAAGTATCGTGAAAGAGCCAATGAAGTAGCATCTATGAGACTGATTGGTGACGTTGAAGGTAAAGATGTTGTAATGGTAGATGACTTGATCGATACAGGTGGAACAATGTGCAAGGCAGCCCAATTGTTAAAAGATAAAGGAGCAAATTCTGTAAGAGCGGTTGTAACACACCCTGTTCTTTCAGGTAACGCTTACGAAAATATTGAAAACTCAATTCTTGAAGAATTGGTAGTAACTGATACGTTGCCTTTAACTAAAGATAAATCGGCATCGAAAATAAAAGTGTTGTCTACAGCACCACTATTTGCTAAGGCAATAAGAAAAATCCATGATCATGAGTCAATTAGCTCATTGTTCATTCATTCTTAAGTATACATTTTAAACTAAATATATAACACAATGAAAACTCTCGAGATTATAGGGTATAAAAGAGCAAATCTCGGCAAATCCGAAGCTAAGGGATTAAGAGCTGAAGGAAATGTCCCCTGCGTACTTTATGGAGGCGATGCCCAGGTGCATTTCTATGCTCCAATGATTCTGTTTAGAGACTTAGTATACACTGATGAAGCGCACTTTGTGCACTTAAATATAGAAGGTGAAGAATACGAAGCAATCATGCAGGATATTCAATTCCACCCTGTAAGTGAAGTTATTCTTCATGTTGACTTCCTTCAGTTATTCAAAGGAAAACTTATCAAAATGGACATTCCTGTTCACTTTGAAGGTACTTCTATTGGTGCTGAAAAAGGTGGTACGCTAATTAAGAAAAGAAGATATCTGAAAATCCAATCATTGCCAAAAGATATGCCTGAGTATGTAACTGTAGACATTACAGCACTTGACTTTGGTAAGGCAGTAAAAGTTGGAGATATCACTGAAGAAAACTTCAATATCCTTGATAGCAAGATTGCTTCTGTAGCTGTGGTTGAAATGCCAAGAGCGCTTAGAGGAGCATCTGAAGATGAGGAAGGTGAAGAAGAGCTTGAAGAAGGAGCTGAAGGTGAAGAAGGAGCTGCTGAAGGCGGTGAAGAAGGAGAAGGTGGCGAAAAGCCAGCTGAAGGAGGAGAAGAATAAATCACCCTTCAACTTTATAAAACTTAAATCCTGTCGCTTGCGGCAGGATTTTTTTTATCGCTAATTTTTAACCTATTTTTATTTTTAAGTAATTAAAATCAAATGAAATACCTTATTGCCGGCTTGGGCAACATTGGCCCAAAGTATGAGCTCACAAGACACAATATTGGTTTTTTAGTTTTAGACCGCCTGGCTGATCAGGAAGGATTAAGCTTTGCTCCTGCACGATATGCAGACAAAGCAGAGTTTAAGTTTAAAGGCCGACAGTTTCATCTCATAAAGCCTACTACCTTTATGAACCTGAGTGGAAAAGCAGTGAATTATTACCTCCAGGAGCTAAAAATACCTAAAGAGAATCTGTTAGTCATAATGGATGATATAGCTTTACCCTTTGGCAACCTAAGAATGCGAGCCAAAGGATCTGCGGCTGGTCACAACGGCCTCAAAAACATTGAGCAGTTGACCGGTGGCAGCAACTATGCACGCTTAAGGTTTGGCATTGGTGATGACTTCCATGCAGGCCAGCAAGTGGATTACGTGCTTAGTAATTTCTCAGAAGAACAATTTAGTGAGCTACCTGATAAAATGGACAAAGCCATAGAAATGATCAAAGGTTTTGGCACTATTGGTATACAACGTACCATGAATCAATTCAACGACTAATGACAACACACAATATCAATGCTGCGATACAAATCGTTCCAAGATCAGAGAGTAATGACATTTATGGCATTATAGACAAAGCCATCGAAGTAATTCAGGCATCTGGCCTAAAGTATGAGGTCACTCCTATGGAAACCGTGATTGAGGGGCCTTATGATAAAGTTTTTGAAGTAATAAAAGCGGCACAGGAAGCAGCCCTTTCCTCAGGAGCCTTTGAGCTCCTTGTAAATATCAAACTACATATTAGAAAAGATGGCAATGTGACCTTTGAGGAGAAGACTGGGAAGTACAAGTAACCATCCGATGGCTTCTAGCCATCGGATGGTTACCAACATTTAACTAATCGTTGACCCGGGATTAACCACATCCGATGGTTCCATAAACTTCAAATTACCTTCAGCATCTTCTGCCATCAACACCATCCCCTGAGACAGTTCGCCCATCATCTTTCTTGGAGCAAGGTTAGCTAAAACAGTCACTTGCTTACCAATCACATCTTCAGGGCTAAAATGCTCTGCAATACCACTGAGTACTGTTCTTTTATCGACACCTGTATCTATTGTCAACTTTAACAACTTCTTTGATTTAGGCACTTTTACAGCGTCAAGCACCTTGCCTACACGCATGTCCATTTTCATAAAATCGTCAAAAGTAATCTCTTCTTTTAATGGTGCTATATTGGTCTCGTTTTCCATTTCATTTTGTTTTTTAGTGCTTTCAAGTTTTTCAACTTGCTTAGCCACTACTTCGTCCTCAATCTTTTCAAATAATAGTTCAGCTTTATTTACTTTATGTCCGGCCTCAAGCAAGTCAGGACTACCTGCCTGGCTCCATTTGAGTTTTTCCAACCCAAGTATCGACAATAGTTTGATCATCGATTTTGGTAAAAACGGCTCTCCCAGAATTGATATATTAGCAGCTATCTGCAATGCAATATTCATGATAGTTTTTACACGTTCAGGGTTTTCCTTGTTGAGTTTCCATGGTTCTGTATCCGCCAGATATTTATTACCTAACCTCGCTAAGTCCATGAACTCAATAAGACCATCTCTAAATTTAAAGTTATCCAATGCTTTACTGACTTTGGCCGGAGCCTGCTGTAGTTTGTCAATGAGATCTTTGTCAATATCAAATAACTGACCTCTCTCAGGCACAACCCCGTCATAGTATTTATTAGTAAGCACCACCGCTCTGTTTATAAAATTACCTAAGATGGCTACAAGTTCATTATTATTACGTGCCTGAAAATCCTTCCAGGTGAAGTCATTATCTTTAGTTTCTGGGGCATTCGCACAAAGTGTATAGCGAAGCACGTCTTCTCTACCAGGTAACTCTTCTAAGAATTCATGTAACCAAACAGCCCAGTTCTTTGATGTACTGATTTTATTACCTTCGAGGTTTAAGAACTCATTGGCAGGTACATTATCAGGCAGTATATAACTTCCATCTGCCTTGAGTATGGTTGGAAAAATGATACAGTGGAATACGATATTGTCCTTGCCAATAAAATGCAAGAGACGTGTGTCTTTATCTTTCCAATAAGGTTCCCAATCCTTATTGTTGGCTTTAGCCCATTCTTTGGTGGCTGATATATAGCCTATAGGTGCATCAAACCAGACGTAAAGTACCTTACCTTCGGCTCCTTCGACTGGCACTGGTACGCCCCAGTCCAAGTCACGAGTCATAGCCCTGGGGTTTAGGCCATTATCAAGCCATGATTTGCATTGCCCATAAACATTGGGTTTCCACTCCTTATGATCCTCAAGTATCCACTCTTTCAGCCATGCTTCATAATTCTGCATTGGCAAAAACCAATGTTTAGTCTGCTTCAATTCTGGTTTGTTACCACTTAAGGCAGACCGTGGATCAATCAGTTCACTCGGACTCAACGAAGAGCCACATTTCTCACACTGGTCACCATATGCCGAGTCATTGCCACAGGTCGGGCAAGTACCAATAATATACCTGTCTGCCAAAAACATCTTACTTTCGGCATCATAGTATTGTTCAGAAACTTTCTCTTCAAAGACACCTTTGTGATACAAGTTTTTAAAAAACTCAGAAGATGTTTTATGATGCTCTTCTGAAGAAGTTCTTGAATATATATCGAAGTCAATACCAAATTTCTTAAATGAGTCTTTGATCAGGTTATGGTATTTGTCAACTATCTCTTTGGGTGTTACACCTTCTTTTTTAGCTCGTAATGTAATAGCTACACCATGCTCGTCAGAGCCACATACAAACAACACGTCTTCACCTTTACCTTTTAAGTATCGGGCGTAAATATCGGCTGGAACGTATACACCAGCCAAATGTCCAATATGTACAGGACCATTAGTATAAGGTAATGCTGCGGTTATGGTATGTCTTTTTATCTTTTCCATTGGGCTTGTAAAATTCAACGGCAAAGATAAAACGATTAATAAAGAATTTGTGGATTATTAAAAGGTTATCTGAAACTAATTAGAAGCTTGGTAAGACAACCCTAAAATGTGTTTGATTCTTTTTGTCATTGATTAGCATGATCTCTCCACCAAGTTTTTGCACACATTGTTTAACCAGATAGAGACCTAATCCGATAGACTGATGTTTTTCGGCTGACTTTGAAAACATTTCGAAAATACTATCAGCATCTTTCTGGTTTATACCTATTCCATTATCTATGAAATGCATGACTAGCCTATCATCTTCATAAGCTATATCAATTTCAACAAGGTCGTTTTTATTGCCCTCCTGAAATTTCACGGCATTTTGAATCATATTGAAAATAATCAAATCCATTAGTACCGGATCTCCTTTATATTCAAGGTGGTCTTCTATCTTATATTTTAATTTGACATCGTCAATCCCCTCTATATTTTTCACCTGCTCAACGCAGTTAATTATGATATGGTTAAAGTCGATTTTTTCTACCTTAAGGTTAAGGCTATTGATATCACTCACTGTCTTTAACCTGGACAATATATCGTTTAATCCGTTGGCTGTTTGGGATAGCATTGTTAAATACTCTCTTGCTTTAGATTCCTTAACATCTATTAAGGCAACATTACACACCCCCATTAGTGTTGCCAGTGGCCCCTTTATGTCGTGCGATGATTTGTAAATGAAGTTATCAAGCTCAAGGTTTGCCATTTTGAGTTCGTAGTTTCTTAACTCCAATTCATTGGTTCTTTCATCAACAGTCTTTTGCAATTGCTCGTTATATTGTTCAAGCTTTTTGTTTTGTTCTTCTATCAAAACATGAGCCTTCTCCAGGGCTATATTTTTCTCCAGAAGATTTTCCTTCTGGAGCATAATCTGCTCCTTCTGTTCGCTTATCTCCAGATTTTGATGCCCGAGTAATTTATTAACCCTGGTATTATGCCTCAGCGCCACCAAAATAATGATCAGGATTACAATTGCCAGACCAATGATAATGATCAGAAATATCGTGATTTTTTTACTTTCAGAAATTTGCTCATCCTTTTTAGAAAGTAATGCCCTTGTTTCCTCATCTTGTATTTTAAGCTGTATATCTGCTAAGTTTCTAGCCATATTTTCATTGAATAGGGTATCTCTAAGACCAAGAAGTTTTGTTTGGTAATCAAAGGCCTTTTGCAAATCGCCCTTTTGAGTATAGACGTCTACATACAATTCGAAATTTTCAAACATCCTATCCTTTGATCCAATAGCTTCTGCAAGATCCTGACTAATTTTCAACATGCTAAGCGCACTATCATAGTTCTCTTTTATTTGGGCTTCTTTGGCATAGAAATAATATATTTCTGAAATACCATTCTTTTCTCCGATCTCATTTCTCAAATCAAGTGCTTGTCGAAAGTAATCTCTTGAAGTGCTCCAATCTTTATGTTTTTGACAAATTTGTGCGAGTCCACTTAGCGTAACGGCATTCCAATTCTTATTATCAACTTTCAGAGAAAGTGCACGCTCATAATACTCTTTTGCTTTGCTGAGCATTTCCTGCGCCAGGTATGTACCTGCAATGTTATTTAGAGAGTATAACTGGAGGTTTAAATCATTATGCTTGGTAGAGAAATCTAGTGCGTCATTGAAGTACTCTCTGGCATGACCATAATCCTTGAGTTTATTGTATACCAAGCCAATATTATTTATGGTTTGTGCCCTTCCATATACTTCGCCCATTGCCTTTTTTAAACTTAAGGCTCTCAACAGGTTTTCTAAAGCATTTTGATAACTACCCATGGCATAGTAGACCAGCCCAATGTTATTGTGCGCATTATTGATGAGTGCCGTATCACCAGTCAATACTGACATATCCAATGCCTTCTTATTGTAAAACAGCGAAGAATCATAATTACCTAAGTAATAATGTGTCCCTCCTTTCAGTCGTGCTGACTTCGAGGCAAGCGGTAAATCATTGATTGAATCTGACAGAATAATTGCTTCGTTCGCATAATTTATGGCCTCATCAGGGTAATTCAACCAATTGTTAATAATTAATAAGTGCAAGATCTCGATCCTTTCCTTACCGGTAGACCCGGACAATTCATTGAGCAAACTATCAGTTTGAGCTTGCACCAACCCGGTAACAAAAATTAACAATATGGTTTTTAAGAATACTCTCACACCAAACGGTTTACTTAATCACTAAAGCAAAGCCTTTTAATTTATCAAAAAAAGAAATCAAAACCTCACATAGAGAACGTGTATTTAAGCAGGAAGGATTACTTTGAAGGCAGTATAGCCTTCCTCGGTCTGTTCGAAGCTAATTGAGCCTGATAACTTTTCGACTGCCAGCTTCACAAGGTATAGACCAATACCGGAAGAGTCTGCGATATCCGTGGCTTTAGAAAAAACTTCAAATATCTTTTCGGTTTCAGTTTCGTTGATGCCAATTCCATTGTCCTTGATATTAAACTCAATGAAATTATTTGATTTAGCCGCTGTTATATTGATGAATGAGTCTCTACGATCTGAAGTATCTCTAAATTTAATAGCATTGCTGATGAGGTTACCATAAATTACTCTTAACAAATCCAGGTCGCTGGTAAGGTTTAGGCTATCCTCAATATCAACACTAATTTCAATTTTCGGATTTTTGAAATTCATAATTTGTTCAGCGGCCAAATTCTCAACCAACTCTGCTACATATATCTTTTGAGGTTGAAGTGCGGTATTATTGATCTGATTGATAGTCAACAGCTTAGACAGAATTTCATTTAGTCTTGTAGCAGTTAAGCTTAGTTTGTCGAAATAATCTAACGCTTTTTGATCTTTCACGTCTATCTGAGCGATATTACAAACGCCCATGAGTGTTGCCAATGGGCCCCTTATATCATGAGAGGTTTTATAGATAAAGTTATCCAACTCTTCATTAGACTTTTTAAGCGCTTCGTTAGTCTTTTTCAGTTCTTTAGTTCGTTCCTTCACACGATCTTCAAGCACAGCATTTACATTGGTAAGCTCCTTATTTTGATGCTCAATAATCTCATTAGCTTCTGCCAATCTTCGATTTGCTTTTTTCTTAAGTTGAATATTTTTATAGAGGATAAACAATAACGCTGAGATGAGAATGGTAATACCTCCCAGCATGAGATTGATTTGCGTTCTACGCTTGATCTGGGTGTCTTTTCCAGCAATGATCTCTTGAGTTTGCGCCTCCTGATAGTCTAGTTGGATGTTTGCGAGATTCTTAATTAAATCTTCGTTATAAATACTATCGCGCAAAAGACTATATCTATTTTTATGCAAATAAGCTTTCTCATAATTCCCTTTTTCCTCATATAACTCAGCATACAAATTATCAATTTCCATCTTCCAAGCCTTTGCATCGGTTGACTTAACTAGGTTTGATGCTTCATTTAGCTTAATGAATGCTGAATCATATTTATTTTGTTTTTGAAATATTATTGAAATGTAATAATCCGTGATTATTTGACTTACAATATCCTCTAGTTGAATAGCCAAATTTCTAGCAACCAAAAATCGTATCTTTGCATTGCCAAAATCCTGTAATTCAATAAAGGCTATTCCCGAGCCTGAGTTAGCTTTAAGCAGTACTTGATCTACACAATCATTTTCAGTGCATATTTCAATTACTTCATTATAAGCTTTCAAAGCTTCATCATAATTACTTAAACTAGTATTTACCAACCCTATATTTATCAGACTCTCCTGAATACCACCACCATTTATGGAACGTTCCAGCTCAAGTGACTGATTGAAATAACTCAATGCTTTTTCATTATCTCCAACCTGATAGTAGACCAGACCAATATTATTATATGCAACAGCCATACCCTTCAAATCATTTTCATTCTCTCTTATTCTCAATGATTGAAAGTGGTAACTTAAGGATTTGTCATAGTTGCCATAATATGTATGGACTAAGGCCAAATTATTAAGTAAAAATTTAATTTGATTTTGATGATTTGCTAAACGCGCTAATTCCAATCCACTTTCATAGTTATTAATGGCGTTTGCATAATTTGCATCTTCCTTATTTAAATAACCTAGAGCATTAAATGATTTAATGATACTTAGCGTATCACTCAACTCTAATGATAATCGATTGTTCAACTCGGCATAAAAATATGCACTATCCTTATTAATAGTTCGGTAATGCTTAAACAACTCCCAAGAAGCAACTAACTGCTGATCTTTTACCTCATTTTCAAAAACCTCTTTCCACTTCTGAACATTTTGAGTGTAGCCAGTTTCAATTGAACTTGCGAATAAAATTAATGTAAATACAAGCTTTAAGTACCCAAGTAAGGTATTAGTGAAGATTAAGTGGAATTGTGTGAGTTTTTGTTTCAAATTTGATCTTAGAAGTATTTAAGCGAAAAATGAGCCCTATAAGTCATTGATATATAATGTAATATATTGATCACTTAAAGCAATACTTACACTCAATTTTGAGTCTATAGATAAGTAGCTAACATACATCTATTTTTTCCAATTTCGGAAGATAAGATAAGAACTAATAACAAACAAAAAATATTATTTAAACCAACTTAAATTATTAATACTATGAAAAAGTTATTTACAATTCTCGCTCTTGTTTCATTTATGGGTATTTTCTCAGCATGTGAAGAAGAAGAAATCATGCCGGATCAACTAGAAACAACTAACAAAGGGGATGTGGCAGAAAAAGAAGATGAAGGCCAATGGGACTAATCTTAACATTTCAATTCTAAAAAATACAACACAATGAAATCTAAAATAACAATAGTAATCGCAGCTTTCGCAGTAATTATATCATTCGCATTTATTACTGTGAATAAAGAAACCAGAAACACTGAAACAACTGTAGATGCTCCAGCAAATGAGCCAATGAGTGCTTATGCTATGGAGGATGAAGATCAGTGGGACTAATATAAACAGTCCTGGCTTACTAAACATTGGAATGAGCACCTCTCGTGCAGTGCTATGTAATGAGAGGTGGATTCATCCACTGTATCTCAGAATAGATTTACTGAGACCTAAGAATTTTCGTGCGCTCACTACTACTTTGAAACAACGTAGTTGAGTGCAGCTGTTAACAACAGCTAACAACTATCAATAATACTGATAGCAAGAGCATATGTATTGAGTTTCGATTATTTAAACTCTGATGGATCAGATGAGCTTGGCAAACATTCCTTTGAGCTTATCAACGATTAAGAAACTGTAATTAATGAGACGGCATAAGCTTTCTCTGATTAGCACTGCTGCAAGCTTTAACTTGTGATTGTGCACAACCTTGTTATATGGTTGCATTAAATTTAATCAGAATCTGCTGATCGTCCAGGATATAAAAGGCCACCAATATTTAGTGGCATAACGTTACTTTTTAACTAAAAACGACCTCAATTTTTTAAAATTAATTTTGAGGTCATGGGAGATCTGCATGCCTTTTGCAAACTCAATTCAAGGTTTTGTGCTAATACGACACTTTACCTACCAAATCTTACATCAATATTCAGACCTTTATTAAATTTTTAATTATCAGGGAACTAACTGCTTTCTGGCTTTAGTTACTTAACTTTGCGGCTTAATTTTTACGCATTATGCAAAGCCTTAGAAATGTAGCGATTATCGCACACGTTGACCACGGAAAAACAACTTTGGTCGACAAAATTATTCACGCCTCAAAGATTCTTCGTGAAAACGAGGAGACAGGTGATCTCATCTTAGACAACAATGATCTAGAAAAAGAACGTGGTATTACCATCGTTTCTAAAAACGTTTCTGTACGTTATAAAGATGTTAAAATAAATATAATTGATACTCCTGGTCACGCGGACTTCGGAGGTGAAGTTGAACGAGTGTTAAAAATGGCAGATGGTGTACTACTCTTAGTAGATGCATTTGAAGGCCCCATGCCACAAACTCGATTTGTACTTAGCAAAGCATTGTCTCTTGGCTTAAAGCCAATTGTAGTTGTAAACAAAGTAGATAAAGAAAACTGCCGCCCTGACGAAGTACACGAGCAGGTTTTTGATTTAATGTTCAACCTGGACGCTACAGAAGAACAATTAGACTTCACAACTTTATACGGTTCATCTAAAAACGGTTGGATGAGCACTGATTGGAAGAATGAGACCGACAACATCTTCCCGCTTTTAGACGCAATAGTAGATCAGATACCTGAGGCCCCACGCAATGAGGGTGACCCTCAAATGCAAATCACATCTTTAGATTTCTCTTCATTCGTTGGTAGAATAGCCATTGGTAGAATCAACAGAGGTACAATCAAGGAGGGTGATAACATCGGACTGTGTAAGAAAGATGGTTCGGTAAAGCGAATGAAGATCAAAGAGGTGCATGTTTTTGAAGGCCTTGGTAAACTTAAAGTAGAATCAGCCTCTTCAGGTGACATTTGTGCTTTAATAGGAATCGAAGGGTTTGATCTTGGAGACACCGTTACAAAATACGAAAATCCTGACCCGTTACCACGTATTGCTATTGATGAGCCTACGATGAGTATGCTTTTTACTATTAACAACTCCCCATTCTTCGGTAAGGAGGGTAAATATGTCACCTCAAGACACCTAAGAGACAGGCTTTTTAAAGAAACAGAAAAGAACCTGGCCCTACGTGTTGAAGAAACGAGCTCTGAGGATAAGTTTAATGTGTTTGGACGTGGTATTCTCCACTTATCAGTACTTATTGAAACGATGAGAAGGGAAGGTTACGAATTACAAGTAGGCCAACCTCAAGTAATTATCAAAGAGATTGATGGCGTTAAATGTGAGCCTATAGAGCACCTGGTAGTAGACGTACCGCAAGAATATTCCGGTAAAGTAATTGAGTTGGCTACACAGAAAAAAGCTGAACTTCAAGTGATGGAACCTAAGGGCGATCTACAACATTTAGAATTTGACATACCAGCACGTGGACTTATTGGTCTTAGAAATAATGTGCTCACCGCTTCTGCGGGTGAAGCCATTATGACACATCGTTTTAGAGAGTTTGCACCATATAAAGGTGATATAGGCGGCCGTATCAATGGTTCACTTATTAGTATAGAGTCTGGCCCCGGAACTGCTTACTCCATTGATAAACTTCAGGATCGTGGTACATTCTTCGTTGATCCGGGTGAAGATTTATATATGGGGCAAGTAATTGGAGAGCACTCAAGAGATAACGATCTGGTAATTAATATCCAGAAAGGTAAAAAGCTTACAAATATGAGAGCTTCAGGTTCTGATAATAACGCTAAGATTGCTCCAGCTAAAAAATTCTCTCTAGAAGAGGCTATGGAATACATCCAAAAAGATGAATATCTTGAGGTGACTCCTAAGTCAATAAGAATGAGAAAGATTTACCTTGACGAAAACACAAGAAAGAGAATGGCGAATAAAGAAAACGAGACGGTTTAGTCATTCCCTGAATTAATATTGAAGCCATTTGTCAATTTGACGAATGGCTTTTTTTATTTTAGCTGGAGTGAAATCTGATCGACTGACATATAAAAAATTTACCGAGCAAGATAAGGATGATTGCCTCTCCTGGTATACTGATGATCAAGTCATGCGATATATCAAGGGTCGTGCGATGACTTCAGAAGAAGCTGAAAACAGGTTTATAGAAATTATCAAAGTCAACCAAGAAAAGGGAATCCCTGGGTTTTACGGAGTGTATAGCAAGTCTCAATTTATCGGAATAGCCAAACTAACCCATTTATCTACTTCAGAATTAGAAGTCGGCTATGGGCTCTTGGTGCCCTTTTGGGGCTACGGCTATGCCAGTGAAATGATAGGTGCTATGATTGATAGCTCACAAAATATAAAGCAAATATCCAAATTGACTGGCATTGTAAATAAAGAAAACCATGCCTCTGTAGCGCTGCTAAAGAAACATGGCTTTAAGTTTATCTCTGAGAAAGCCGAGCATAACATTATCCAATGTTATTACTCCAGGAAACCTTAACTCACTGCAGTGGGTATCTGTTGGAACTTCACTGAAGCTTCACCCTTAAATGCTTTTCTAGGCTTCAAATTGAGTGTTTGGAACATCTCTTGGTCTTCTACCACTTCCGGGTTAGGTGTAGTAAGCAATTTATCTCCGGCAAAAATAGAGTTAGCCCCCGCCATAAAGCACAATGCTTGTTCTTCCATATTCATTCTTACTCTACCGGCTGATAATCTTACCATGGCTTTAGGCATTAAAATTCTAGCCGTAGCTATCATTCTAATCATTTCCCATACCGATACTCTTGGTTGCTCCGCTAATGGTGTACCTTCAACTGGCACAAGTGCATTTACGGGTACAGACTCAGGATGTTCATCCATTGTAGACAGTGTATGTAACATACCTATTCTATCCTCTTCTTTCTCTCCCATACCTATGATTCCACCCGAGCACACGGAGATCTTCGCATTTCTTACATTGTCAATTGTATCCAATCGATCATCATAAGATCTCGTTGAAATGATGTCGTCATAATGTTCCTCACTTGTATCGAGGTTATGATTGTATGCGTATAAACCTGCTTTTTTAAGTTTTAAAGCTTGCTCTTCAGTAAGCATTCCAAGTGTACAACACACTTCCATGCCCATATCGTTTACTCCTTTGACCATATCCAATACACGGTCAAAGTCACGATTGTCTCTCACTTCTCTCCAGGCTGCACCCATGCAGAATCTTGTACTCCCTGCCTCTTTGGCTTCCTGAGCCTTAGAAATCACTTCCTCAGTTGGCAACAACTTATGTACTTTTACGTCAGTATGGTATCTAGCTGCCTGAGGGCAATAAGCACAGTCTTCGGGACATCCACCCGTTTTTACACTAAGCAAAGTACACACCTGTACTTCTGAAGGGTCATTATGCTCTCTATGAACGGTTGCCGCTCTATATATAAGCTCCATGATCGGAGCGTTGAAAATCTCAGTAATTTCTTCTCTCGTCCAGTCGTTTCTTATCGCACTCATTAGTTAGTATCTTAATTTGAAGCCTCCATTAATGAATTATACATTTATTCCAAAATAAACACATCTGCCGCAAAGCTCACAGACTCTTCATTAATTTATTTCAACTTCAAAAGGCCATCTTGCTTGTAGACCATTCATTTGCTGTACCTTTTTAATGTTTTCTATATATATGTAATACTCACCAAGCTCTGCTTTCATAGCTTTTGCACTGCTTCCACCACCCAAATCTTCCATGAGCTGATCTACAAATGATTTTTGTTTAGGGTAATACTTTACTTTATAATCTTCCAGATTGGCCTTAGTCGCAGCAATATTTATGGCCATCTTTAAATCTCCCAATATGTCCACTAATCCATTTTCTTTAGCCTGCACACCGCTCCACACTCGACCTGACGCAATTGCCTTAATTTCTTCAACCGTCATATTTCTACCTGCTGCTGCTTTAGATACAAAAGTTTCATACCCCTGCTCCACATCGGTTTGAATGATCCTTTTCTCCTGATCGGTCAATGGACGTGTAGGCGTGATATAATTAGAATATTTTCCTGTTGAAACCTCATCGTGATGAATCCCTAATTTATTATTTAAAAAGCCCTGTGCATTAAATAACATCCCGAAAATTCCGATAGAACCGGTTATAGTTGTAGGTTGTGCCACAATTGTATCACATGCCATAGCCATGTAATAACCACCAGAGGCTGCATAATTTGACATAGATGCAATTACGGGCTTGCTTTCGGAAGCCAATTTTAATTCTCTCCACATCACATCTGAAGCAATAAAACTACCTCCAGGCGAATTTACTCTGAGCACAATAGCTTTAACTTTATCATTTTCTCTTGCCTCTCTTATTTCCTTGGCAAACTTTTCAGACCCGATGGTGTTAACATCTCCTTTACCTGTTACGATATCACCAGACGCAACGATGACAGCGATTTCATTATCAGAGCGCTTGTAGTTAGAAAAACTCTTATTATAATCTGTGTACTTTATAAACTCAACATCTTTATCAGAAGCGGTTCCACTTTTTCTTTTTATTAAAGAGATCATCTGATCCTTATAAAAAAGACTATCAACCAGCTTGAGTTCAAATGCATTTTGAGGATTTCTGACAAGCATTTCCATGGAAATTTCCTGTAGCCTTGCTTTGTCAATGCCTCTACTCAAAGCTATACTGTCAAGTAAATTACTATTCAGGCCACTTAATAAAGAATTTAACTGAAGTTCGTTTTCTTCACTTAAATCCTTTCTCATGAACGGTTCAACGGCACTTTTAAATTCTCCAACTCTAAAAATCTGTGGCTCGATTTCCAACCTCTCAAACATGCCAGTAAAGAATGTTACATTGGCTGCCAACCCGTTGAATTCAAGATCACCTTCTGGGTGTAGAGCCACCATATCTGATACAGAAGACAGGTAATAGGAAGGTTCAGTATAAAATTCTCCATACGAAACAATAAATTTACCTGACTTCTTAAAGTCTGTTAGTGTGGCACGCAGCTCATGTAGCATACCCATACCTGCCATCACATATGGCGCATCTAAGTATATGCCTTTGATATTGTCATCAGTTTTAGCATGCTCTATCGCTTCTTTTAATTGTACGAGTCCAATTGTACTTGGTGCTGAAGAAAAAACAGGAATTTCTTCCAACGGATTTTCAAACTCAACCTCAGATATTGGTTTATCTAACTTTAAATGAAGCACCGAGTTTGCTTTTACCTCAACTGGCGGCTCCTCCGACAATGAGCCAATAACTATGATGAATAAAAATATTCCAATGGCTGAAAACACGATCAAGGCGATCAGTGTCGATAATATGTTCTTTAAGAAGTTCATAGTAGATACAATTATAAAAATCAAAATTACTTAGTATAAACACATATTTAAAGGTGGTGTTCCTATTTTTGGCTGATATTATGATAGATGGAATATATCTACTTTTAGGCACCAATTTAGGTGATAAAAAATACAACCTATCGCAGGCCAAAGCGCTTATAAATAAGCAAGTTGGAGTCATTATTAATCAATCAAATACGTATGAAACAGCTGCCTGGGGTATTACTGAACAGCCTTCATTCTTAAATGAAGTCATTGAAATAAAATCAGAACTCACACCAGAGCAAATGCTGTTGAAAATCAATGAAATTGAAGCTGACATGGGGCGTATTAGAAAAGAAAAATGGGGGGAACGACTAATTGACATTGATATTCTATACTACCAACATCAAATCCATACATCAGATGAGTTACAGATACCTCATCCGGGAATTCCGGATCGTAGGTTTACGCTTATACCATTAGTTGAGTTAAATGCTGATTTTATTCATCCTATTTTGAATAAAACGAATCAGCAACTTTTAGAACAGTGCGAAGATGCATTAGAAGTAAAAAAAGTGAGGTAAAGGCAATGCCCTCACCTCACGAAATTCAATACTTACAAACCATCAACCTCCACTTCTGAGGCTATTTTTTTAACGAGGCCTTGCAATACCTTACCAGGACCACATTCAATAAATTTAGTTGCTCCATCATTGACCATGTTTTGCACTGATTGAGTCCATAAAACCGGTCCTGTGAGTTGTGCTATGAGGTTTTCCTTAATTACTTCAACATCAGCAGACGGTTGAGCATTAACATTTTGATATACCGGACAAATTGGATTGCTAAAGGTTGTATTTTTAATTGCGGCCGCAAGCTCTTCTCTTGCTGGCTCCATTAATGGAGAATGAAAGGCACCACCAACTGGTAATGGCAAAGCTCTTCGTGCACCAGCTTCTTTCAATTTTTCACAGGCTATTTCAATACCCTTATTTGATCCCGAGATTACTAACTGACCCGGACAATTGTAGTTAGCCGCTACTACAACCTCATCTATTTCTTCACATATTTTTGCTACCACATCATCATCCAGGCCTAATATCGCTGCCATGGTCGAAGGATTGACTTCACATGCCTTTTGCATGGCTAAAGCACGTTGAGAAACCAGTTTCAGCCCATCTTCAAATGACAAGGTCTTATTAGCAACAAGTGCGGAGAACTCTCCTAAAGAATGGCCCGCAACCATATCAGGTGAAAATCCTTCTGAAGTTGCGGCTAGTATTACTGAGTGTAAAAAAACAGCTGGCTGTGTAACTTTTGTCTCCTTAAGTTGCTCAGCGGTTCCTTCAAACATGATGTCTGTAATTTTAAAACCAAGTATGTCATTTGCTTTATCAAATAGCTCTTTGGCTTTTTGATTGTTTTCATACAAATCCTTACCCATACCTGTAAATTGTGCCCCCTGTCCGGGAAATACATATGCTGTCATAAATATTCTCTTAGTTGATTGGCCTGCTAAATTAAATCAATTAAGAGGCTTCTAAAAATCTTTCTTTGAGTTCTGGTGATGGCATGCGGCAAGTATCACGCTTTCCGAACCATTTATACCTGTTCTTTGCTACCCAGTCGTACACAAAGTCTCGTATAAATCGAGGGACAATTTTAAAAATGTATAGAACAGGCCATAGTCCCTTGAGATTCCGGGAAATTTCCAGTGCCGCATTGCTCTTATATAAGATATCGCCTGATTTCTTAAAAAGAATAATGCTGTCTATAGAGCTTGTGGAAATTGGAAGTTGCGATTGCGCAAATTCCGATTGAAGGGATGCAAATTTATAGCGTTTATTACTGTCTCTGTCTATAACAAAATTGATGGCACCGTTACAGAGATTACAAACACCGTCAAAAAAGATCGTATCATGAGTTAGCGTACTACGTGTACCCATCCCTTAATATCTTGTTTGGCTTGAGAAGGATCCACGACATCAAAAACTACTTCGGCAAGGTAATAATAAACACCTGCGGGTACTTCCGCACCCGTTTCGTCACGTCCATCCCAATTAATGTAAATATCATCTTCTGAACCTAAAGATCCGTTATAAGTAAAGATAGACTGTCCCCATCTATTGTAAACCGTAAATCGTACTGATTCTACGAATCTTGCACAACGTGTAACATCAACATCGCCATTGCCGCATTGGCTACTCTCATCTCCAAAGGCTCTAAACGTGTCATTACAGCCATCTCCATTAGGTGTAATTATGTTTGGTAGCTCATAATTCGGACAATTATCAACACAAAATGTTTCGCTAAATTCACTTTGATTGCCAGATCGATCTATGGCTCTGACGCGATAACATCCCTTAAAGGAATTATTTTTCTGATGAATGAAAAACGTATCTCTTACTGTCGTTAACAATTCAAAATTACCTCCAACTTCTTCAGCAAAGTACAATTCGTAATCCTTAATATCATCCTGACAGTCACCAATAAACTCCGTACTCCATTGTATTGTATTTCTATAAACCTGAGTAGATCCGTTACAGAAACTCTCTGCTAAACTTTCACAGTTAGGCCCTTCAATAAATACAACAGGCTCGCAAGGAGGAATAGTATCACTAGCCTGGGCGCATATCATTTGTGAAAAATTATACAAAGGCCGTAATCCTGGCCCCTGAATCGATGGATTACCATATGTACCCTTGGTCAGAATCTTGTAACAATAGACTAATTCGTCATCTATATCAATCGAGTCAGTGAACTGAAACCCATATTGATTTACATCAACCTTGGCAATAAGTTGTAAATCTTCCTCAGCTGTACCTTCCAACCCTCGGTAAACCAAGTGTTCGCTACCAGGAGGTGTAGGTATATTATTTGACCATGGCACCATAGCCGACCAATCCAACTGAATTTTTTCAAACAGAGAAGTAGGCTCCACTCTTACCGTAGATGCAGGTGCAGAAAGTATATCCTCGCCTCCTCCGGCTCCCGAAGGATCAACTACAGCAATTTGATAATTATATGCATTGTCGAGTGTATTTAAACCTGTATCTCTAAAGAAAAAGCTAGTAAATACACTGTCAACGGTTGATGCCGGATTTAAGGTTTCAACTAAAGTAAAGTTTGTCCCATTTTGACCATTTGCTCTCAACACCTTGAAAGTATAAGGAGGTGTTAAAGTCCCCAATTCAAACGGCTCTCTCCAGACTATTAATATCTCACCATCATTTTCATCAGTAGTTTCAACAGACACATGAGTAATAATAGGTTCCTCAGCAGGTACGAACTCAAAGCAAATTTCATCGGAAACAATACTCTCCCCTCCTTGCGGGTCGGGGAATGAGGCTACCAAACGGTAGCAATATTTTGCAGCTGCTGCCAGGTCGTTGTCTTTATATGTTGTAGCGTTTACAGGCAAAGTATTTATAAGTGAATATCCGGCATTTTCTCTTATCCCGGTTTCGCATTCATCCGGGGTGTATGGGTTGCTTTCAACTCTGCGCCAAACTTCTATATTTTGAGCATTTTGACAGGCGTAAGAATCCCAGTTTAGCCTTAACCCCTGCCCTTCCTGTGCAAGCAAAGTCACTTCAGGACTTGGGCCTACTACAGTTATGTTCCAGGTTTCAAAAGAAACAAGTCTAGGACCTTCATCGGGGTTATCTGTTATTTTAAATACCACCTGGTACGGCTGCTCTCTCACATCGGCACATGCTGTTTGCCATGTAAATTGTAATTCGGCTGGTGGGTTTGAAGGGTAGAACTGTCCGTCATTGGGACTTACAGTTGCTCCAAAATCAAATACCTGAGAAAATGCTTCAATTTTTACGTCATGATCATCAGGATCTGTTCCAAAAATGGTCTCATCTATAAGCGTTCCGGCTTCTACACATATATCTTCAGGAATTTCTAATTCAGGGCGCTCATTATCACAATCTTCTACGATAATCTGCATATCGCGAGTTACGTACCCCAATTCAAAATATTGCCCCCCTATTTTTCTCCATTCTTTTACAATAAAAGCTATGTTGTACTCACCCACAAAGCCCGGTGCATCCCATTTTATTTCTCCTGTAACAGGATTGATATCAAATGTAGGCGGGCCATTAAAATTCTCATTACCCTGGTTGAAGTTGTCGTAAAAGCTTGCATTATTAATAGGTAAGTACCCATCTACTTCGGTGTCAAACTCTTTTTTAGGGATAACCAACTCAAAAGAAATACTATCACCATCAGGATCGAAAGCACCGGGGTTGTGAAAGAATGCTACTCCTGGACATGCTCTATCTATCGGTGGAATTAATAATACGGGTGAGTTATTGCAACCTAAGAAAGGATCAATGTTGATTTCTGTTTCAACATAAAACGTAGTGTTTACAGAGTTATCAATGTTTAATACTCCCTCATTTCTATTCGGCTCAGTATAACCAATTTTATAAATACCTGCAGAACCATAAGTATGCTCTACGGTAAATTGCGCTGTACATACTCCTTCCCCAAGATCCGACCTTTCAACATTTTGAATTTGAGGTAATTGTATAGGGTCACTACCATCACCAAAATCAAGAAATCCTTCTCCAAATAATACAGGATTTGCCGGTTCACAATCTGTATAGGCAACAATAGTTATCCTAAAAGTTAATGCCTGGCAATTTATACGCTCAACGATGATTTCCCCTGCTCTTAAATGTGTAGCATTGACCTGGTTCACACTCAAAAGCATAAACAGAAGTACTGTGCAAAACTTAAGACACCGGGAAATACAATTAGAATTCAAATCAAAAAATAGTTTTATGTTGTTGAATTAACTGAACATTAAATTTACTCAATTAGTTACAATTTTTATTATTCTTAAATTGTTAAGCAAAAATCATGCGCATACATCCTCACTAAGAACGCAAAATCATATCTTAAAGATTCAATAAATTGTCATGAGAGTAGTAAGAGAAATAAATAACGACAGGTGTAAAATCACAGTGTTTAATTGGAACGCCAAATATTTAATAAAACTTGAGCAAGGAGATCTTGAACAAACCTACAAGGTTGATGAAATGGATATCCTTGCAGAAAGCGATATTGATGACATTTTAAATGAAACATTTATTTCTGAAGCTGTGAATCGCTTCAGAGAAATGAACATATCGTTAGCTAAAGCCACCGAGCATTTGTAATGCATATCGAAGATCAGGCAATAATTGCCACAAGCTACATAGCCAGACTTGGCGATGAGAAGAATAAATGCTTTTTGTCTAAATCAACATTATTTATACGTTATAGAGGGCGTTTGGAGCGTTATGAATTAAGTGCCATTAAAGATATCCAGTTCAAGCACAAACTGCTCCTTTTCCCAATGATAGCCGGGGGTGTAGTAGCACCATTAAGTGCCTTGGCATTGTTAAATGACTATGGAAATCCCTGGGCCCTTCTTACTATGCTGGTTATTGGTCTTCTCACATTGTATTATGGATATGAAGGCTCTCCGACTATTACTATTACCACAGCCGTAAAGGACTATGATTACTTCATAAGCAGGCCTACTCCCAACTTATTTGCTTTTGCCAAGTACGCCAGACAATTGTACAAATTTGATGACAAAGGGAGAGTTTTCTATTTCAGTTTATCAAAAGAACAAAAAGAACAATTAACTAATCAGGGGCAGATATACTTCAACGAGCCTACTGACTTGTTGTATTTTGAAGAAACACAAAGGCATAACGAACTATTGTATGCCATTGACCCTGTTACAATTCCGCAAAACTTTAAATTGGTTAAGCGTGATCATTTGATGGTTCCCATATTAGAAGGCTTAGTCTCGCAGGAAGATATAATTACTCCCGATAGCTAGATTGATCTCTTTATTCTATATTTGAGCTCACCAAAGTGAGGTTGAATGAAGCCAAAAGGCGATTCTAAAAGTAAATCCTACAAACCCATATTACCTGGCACCGAAGACTGGCCTGTAGTACAGCTTAGTCGTAATCGAAAACAATTTGTCGAAGAGGTAGTACAGGAAACGGTTGAAAGAATCTGTCAGATCAATAACGGAAAAAGTGAATTGCGTGAGGAAATTGAAACAACCATGTTTCAGGAACGATTACGTATTAAGCAAAATCCGTGGCGAGTAGATCCACCTGATGAATATCACTTTTGGGATAAAGTAAAAGACGAGCTTGTAGACCTGGTAAGTGATGAGAACTCCAAACAAAGTGAAGAAGAGCTTGTAAGAAGTATTGTCTCTCGATACGCGAATGAAATCGCTGGAAATTTTAGAAAATCGAGGTATAAACTTGCGCGTGAGATCATAAAATTTGGTTTTGCCAGATTACTAAACGCCACCAGGGTAAAACGATTCGGTGCTGTTTTCAGGAGCGATTATTCCCTTAGAGAC
This sequence comes from Fulvivirga sp., assembly GCA_039970995.1. Taxonomy (GTDB): domain Bacteria; phylum Bacteroidota; class Bacteroidia; order Cytophagales; family Cyclobacteriaceae; genus Fulvivirga. The sequence continues at coordinate 156,863 of JBDVKW010000002.1, read as the reverse complement.
AAGGTGCAGGTTATGGGTAAAACCAAACAAATACGAAAGCTTGCCAAATTAGGCACTGTCGTAATGGTACCCACTCATTTTAGCAACCTCGATTCCATACTTATCGGCTGGATTATACATGTAATTGGATTACCTGCATTTATCTACGGAGCGGGTCTAAACCTGTTTAACATTAAAATCCTGGCCTATTTCATGAATAGTCTCGGTGCATACAAGGTAGACAGGCGAAAGAAAAATGCCATTTATCTTGAAACACTAAAGACATACTCTAACCTTGCCATCCAAAGAGGCGCCCACAGCTTGTTTTTTCCCGGAGGCACACGGTCCAGGTCTGGTAAAATTGAAAACGACCTTAAGCTTGGTCTGCTCGGTACCGCAATGGAAGCTCAACGTACTCTGTTCATGGATCATCCAAACAGAGATGCAAAGAAAATATTTATAGTGCCTGTTACGATCAACTACAATTTTGTATTGGAGGCACCTAGTCTTATTAATGAATATCTGCAGCAAAAAGGTCAGGAGCGGTATTACTCAGAAAGTGATGAGTATTCTTCATCTTTTAAGATGATTAAATTTCTGGTTAAATTTTTTACGAAGGGATCAGACATTTCGGTTTCTATAGGCAAAGCGCTTGACCTAATGGGTAACTATGTTGATGACGAAGGTCGAAGTATTGATAAACAGGGGCGTTTCATCGATTTGCGTGATTATTTTGTTTCAGATGGAAAAATTACCATCGACAAACAAAGAGAGGCTGAATACACCCGCCAGTTGAGTAAAGTAATTGTTAAAGAGTTTCATAGAATAAACAGGGTTTTTGCCAGCCATTTGGTAGCCTTTGTTGCGTTTAGAATTTGGAAGAATAAGTATCAGAAGCTCGACTTATATGAATTCTTACGGTTGCCTGAAGAAGATCTTAAGATTGACTACGAGGAATTTAAAAAGGCCTTTACTAAGTGTCGAAAAAGAGTATTAAAACTAAAAAAGAAAAATAAGGTGAACGTTGCGGCTCACTTAAAAGGAGATGTGGATGAGGTGATTAAAATAGGCATTGAAAACGTGGGTATGTACCATGTAAGACGGCCTCTCATGATGGATAAATCAAAATCCATATTGACTAAAGACCTCAATACTTTGTATTACTATCATAACAGAATGGATGGCTATGACCTCGAAAAACTCTTCTAATAAACCTGTAGGAGTAATTGGTGCTGGCAGTTTTGGATCAGCCATTGCCAATATTCTTGCTGAAAAAAGTGAAGTACTACTGTTTTCACGTGATAGTGAAACCATTAAAAAAATAGCTGAGACCCGCATGCATAGGGGTCATCAATTGCATAAAAACGTTATTCCCACGGGCGATTTGAGTTATATCGCCAATAGTTGTGATGTCATTTTTCCTATCGTTCCTTCTTCTGCATTCAGAACTGTAATGCAGCAGCTATCTCCATACCTTCACCCGTATCATATGCTGATTCATGGAACAAAAGGCCTTGACCTTTCACTGCCTAAGGGGGAAACGCTTGAATCTATAAAACACCTTGCAAAAGAAAACATTCGCACAATGAGCGAAGTAATAATGGATGAAAGTGTTGTAGTGAGAGTTGGCTGCCTGGCTGGGCCTAATTTAGCACGTGAAATGGCTGATAAACAACCTGCCGCTACAGTGGTAGCCAGCCGCTTTAATGAAGTAATCAAAGCTGGAGAACGACTATTAAGAAATGATAGATTTCAGGTTTATGGAAATAGCGACCTCATCGGTATTGAACTTGCCGGAGTCCTTAAAAATATCATAGCTATTGCCTCTGGTGCATTAAGCGGATTAGGATTAGGGGAAAACGCAAAAGGACTACTTATAAGTCGTGGTATGGTTGAAATGATATACCTCGGCAAGGCAATGGGCGGAGACATTCATGCCTTTGTAGGCTTGGCAGGTGTTGGAGATCTTGTGGCCACCTGCAATAGTTCAAACAGTCGAAACTTTACTGTTGGCTATAGGTTAGCGCAAAAAGAATCTCTTGAAGAAATAATCAAGAGTATGGAAGAAGTCGCTGAAGGTGTTAACACAGTTAGAATTGCCAAAAAATTCGCAGAGCACTATAAAGTAAGAGCCCCTATTACTGAGGCTCTTTATGCTGTGTTATTTGAAGGACTTACTGTTGATCGCGCTTTGCAGGCACTTATGAAATACCCCTATAACGTAGATATTGATTTCTTAGACTAAAGCTTAGTCTTTATCTTTTCACATGTTTCTGCAAGGGCCTCTTGTGAAGGGTTCAGTTTCGGTCTTGAAAAATTTATATCATCCATACTATTTAAAGGCACAAGATGCACATGTGTATGAGGTACTTCCAGACCAATTACAGCCACTCCTACCCTTATACACGGAATAGCTTCCTTAATTGCTTTGGCCACTTTCTTGGCAAAAACGTTTAAACCTGCCAGGTCATTATCTTCCATATCAAAGATATAGTCGATCTCCTTTTTAGGGACAACCAGACAGTGACCTTCTACCAGCGGATTAATATCCAGAAAAGCAATGTAATTATCATCTTCGGCCACAATGTGGCCCGGTATTTCTCGATTAATAATTTTTGTGAATAAGCTAGCCATTACAACCCAATTTCAATGATTTCAAATTCAATTTCACCACCTGGTGTTTGAATTTTAGCACTATCACCTTCTTTCTTACCTAGTAAGCCTTTACCTATTGGAGACTGGACCGAAATTTTATTGGCTTTTAAATCAGCTTCCTCTTCAGAAACTAGCATATATGAAAATGCTGCACCATTTTTCTTATTCTTTATTTTTACTTTAGAAAGAATAGAAACCTTTGAGGTATCAATAGATCCTTCATCGATAACTCGCGCATTACCAACTACTTCTTCAAGTTGAGCAATTTTTGCTTCCAGATGCCCTTGAGCATCTTTTGCGGCATCGTATTCAGCGTTTTCGCTTAAATCTCCCTTATCTCTTGCTTCAGCAATTTGCTTGGCAATATCAGACCTACCTTTGGTCTTAAGTTCATTCAGCTCATTTTTGAGTCTGTCTAATCCTTCCTTAGTATAATATGCCACCTTACTCATTATATGATCCTTTTAATTGTAGTCTATATAAAAAACAAATAACGGCCACAGACACGTGAAACCGCTTTAGTTCTCTTCCTTTATTTGAATTACAAAGTTAAATGTTTATTGGTGTTGTACCAAAACAAACAATAATTACTTACCTACCAACTCAGGTATGTTTGTTTTTATCTGATTGAGAATTTCCTCATCAAATTGAGCCAAATAGAGCGTTTTGGCCTTGGTTAACTGCTCTACAGTCAGTCCTTTTGCTCCTCTCAAATCTGCTTTGTATAAACTGGCGTTTTCAAAATCGGCCCCGGTTAAATAGCAGTTCCTGAGGTTTGCCTCCATTAGAAATGCATTTCTAAAGTTAGATTTAATCAAAAAGGCATTTTCCAACTGTGCTTTTATTAAATACGCATCTTTAAAGTTAGCACCACTGGCGTACGCAGCACGTAAATTGGCCTGATTAAGATTTGAATTTTCTAAATTAGTCTGATTTAAGCGAGTATTTTCAAGGTTGGTCTCTATTAAAAATGCATTGGTGATGTCTGCCGAATTTAAATTAGAACCAGACAAATTCACATAGTTGAGATTGGTTCGCGCCAGGTGACAGTTCACCAGGTTGATCTCATTTATGTTATGTCTATTCAATCTTTTGATGTTACCCACGGTTCTAAAGGCAGCCTCTTCTGATTCCCAAAGACGGAAGTCATCAATCTCATCTTTATAAGTTCTTATACGCTGGCGCATTTCACCACTTTTATTTAGCCAGAAGATAAGAATACCGATAACGGCAATATCAAACAACATTCCGTGTGCCTCAGCCATTACCTGACCGAAAAAGGAATCAAAATCATCAAGGTAGTAACGCAGACTCAATCCTAGAACTACTATAGCAAGCAGACCAAGAACTATAGCAGAAGTCAAAATTGGTTTTTCCAATATTGAATTTAAATAGTCCCTAAATTTCTTAAACTGATTCTTTAGCATCGAGGCCTTTATTAGAAAATTAATGAGTCTGAATACCTATATTAATAAAATGAGGTTAAAAGTAAAAGTTAAAGCTACAATAAACTAACTAGTTCAAGTAATAAATTAAGTCATATTGCTCTTAAAGGCAGCAATTTTTTCAGCTAACACCTTACTTATGTTCTCGTAAGATTCATAAGACCATCCAGCGACATGTGGGGTTAATATTGTTTTTCCAGATTGAATTAAATATTGAAAATTTGATTTTTGTTCTTCACTTAATGTCTCTATTTTTTCATTCTCCAACACATCTAAAGCCATACCAATAACTTTGCCTGACTTTAAAGCCTTACAACTATCCGCCATGTTGAGTACTTCACCACGAGCTGTATTGATTATATAAATGTTCTTTTCAAATGAGTTGATAAATTCTTCATCTATCATTTGATTAGTTTCTCCAGTTAAAGGTACATGAATGCTAAAAATATCACTCTCCTTAAAAACCTGATCTAGCGAAGCCTCTTTGCAAAAGCTATCTCCATAATTTGTTTTGTATTTATCGTAGGCAAGCACGTTACACCCAAAAGGTTGTAATTTTTGTGCAAACGCCTGCCCCATATATCCATAGCCAAGTAAACCAACCGTCTTACCTGCCAACTCTACTCCTCTATTGCCCTCTCTGTCCCAAACAGACTTCCTTACCTCTTTATCTGACTTAACAATATTGTGAAGCAATGACATCAGCAACCCAATAGTATGTTCGGCCAGTGCGTTTCTATTACCTTCTGGGGCATTGATTACTTCTATACCTTTGCTTTGCAGTGTATCGACATCTAAATTATCTATACCTGCCCCAGCTCTTGCGACAAACTTAAGTCTTGATCCAGCCTCAATTAGTTCTTGATCAACAGGAGTTTTACTTCTTATTACAAGGCCTTCATAATCGCCCACTATTTTAAGTATCTCCTCCCTATTTGCCTCGGGTTTGTATGTCGATTCAAGACCTATCCCTTCAAAAAACTCAACGGTTCTTTCATGCATAAAATCAACAATCAAACACTTCATAGTAACAAATGGACGATGTAAAAGTAAATACCTAAACCAAGCAAGTCGTTGGTGGTGGTTATAAAAGGACCAGATGCCAATGCAGGATTAAATCCAAACCTATTTAATATGAGTGGTGTAATGGTGCCCATAAATGATGCGATTAACACCACACAAAAAAGGGCTAGAGACACAACCAGGGATAAATTAACTTCGCCTCCTAATAAAATATTAACTCCATATACCAATAGTGCTAAAACCAGGCCATTTAGAATAGCAACTAAAAGTACTTTCAACAACCTTTTAAACAAACCATCTGAAAAGGCAGAAGGATTAGCCAGGCTCTGAACAACTATCGATGAGGATTGAATTCCTACATTTCCACCAGTAGCCTGAATCAAAGGTATAAAGAAAGCAATTGCTGTCACCTTCAACAGGTCATCTTCGAAGATACCCATGAATTTGGCACTAACAATACCACCAATGATACCTATGAGCAGCCAGGGCAGTCGGGCCCTTGTAAGCATCCACACGCTGTCATCCTCTTCCACATCTTCTGAAATACCAGCCATCAGCTGTCTTTCCTCCTCTGCCAACTCTGTGATTACGTCAACTATGTCATCTATAGTAATTCGTCCGAGTAACTTTCCTTGAACATTTACCACCGGCACCGCTTCAAGGTCATATTTACGCATGATGATAGCCACTTCCTCCTCAGACATATAAGTTTCTACTGCTACTAAGTCTGGAGTGTATATATCAGCAATTTTCGTCTTATCAGTAGAAAGTATAATACGTTTCAATGACACCCTTCCCAACAACCTTTCATTATCATCGACTACGTAAACAGAGTATAGTTTCTGCACATTCTCAGCCTGTCTTCTGATTTCTTCGATACACTGCACTACTGTCCAGTTCACATTGGCTTTGATTAGCTCTTTGGCCATCAAACCGCCCGCTACGTCTTCTTCATAGCGCAACAGGTCTAAAATATTAGCCTCTTTTTCCTGATTGTCAAGGCCAGCAATTACCTCTTCCCTTTCTTTTACAGGAAGCTCGTTTAAAATATCTACGGCATCATCTGAGTCAAGGTGATTTACAATTGAGGTGATCTCAGGAGGGTTAAAAGCTTTTAGAAACTTTTCTCTAATATCATCATCAAGGTCGTTGATAATCTCAGCACGAATTTCTGACTCAAGCAAATCAATAACATACTTGGAATCATCAGTATCAAACTCATGCAGTAGAGATGATATATCAGCAGGCTTTACTCCATCCAGTGTTTGTTTGATAAATTCAATATCCTGCTCGTCAACCGCTTGCTGAAAGCGTTCCCTAAATTCGTTATTAAGCTCAAACTGTACTATCTGCTCCACTGCTCTATTTGTTTTGTAAGCGATACAAAGTCCGACACAGACAATGTTTCAGCCCTTCGGTTTAACACTTCTAATTTCACAACCTCAACCGGTAAATTTAGAGGTTTTAGTGCGTTGCGCAATGTCTTTCTTCTATTTTGAAACCCTTGTTTCACAACCTTTTTAAATAGCTTTTCATCGCAATCCAGTGACTTCACATTATTGCGGACTAACCGAATAACGCCTGAGTTTACCTTTGGTGGTGGATTGAACACATCGGGAGGCACGGTAAACAAGTATTCAAAATCGTAATATGCTTGCAGTAAAACACTTAAAATTCCATAGTCTTTATTTCCCGGAGGTGACGCCAGACGTTTGGCCACTTCTTTTTGTAGCATACATACTACTTCAACAACGGCATCTTTTTGCTCAAGAATTCTAAAAAATATCTGGGAAGATATATTGTAAGGAAAATTACCAATGACTGCATATTGCTCACTCAGCTTTCCTTCTAAAGACTCTTTTAAATAATCAGCTTGCAAAACGTTCTGTTTTGGCAGATCAAAATTTTGCCTCAAATAATCGATCGACTCAGTGTCTATATCTATTAAAACCAGGTCAGCACCATAAATATCTTTGAGGTATTTGGTTAGCACACCTGTACCAGGGCCTATTTCCAAGACACTTATGTCTTTTGATTTAAGCGCTTCTACAATTTTCTGAGCGATATTTTCATCTTTCAAAAAGTGTTGACCAAGATGTTTTTTAGGTTTTACCATGCCTTTTTTAGAATCAGTAGAAATGCCTTAAATTGCAGCAATAATTAATTTTATTGCCACTAAAATATAGCCGGTAAAGATATAAAAATAATGAGCAGTAAATCGAAAAACGACAGTAAACCCGTCATAGGAATCACCATTGGAGACGTTAATGGCATAGGTCCTGAGGTAATCATAAAAACGCTTCGAGATAATCGATTGCTCAACTATTTCACACCTGTTGTTTATGGAAGTACTAAAACGCTGGCTTATTATAGAAAGGCATTGGGTGCTGAAGATTTTAATTACAGCCAGGTAAAAGACAAAGACAACCTGCATCTTAAAAAGGTGAATGTGGTTAACTGCTGGGAAGAAATGGTAGACATAAGTCCAGGGCAGATTACCAAAGAAGCAGGCAATGCGTCATATATGGCTTTAAAAACTGTGGTTGAAGATTTAAAGGCTGGAATTTTAGATGGTGTAGTTACCGCACCTATCAATAAGCACAACATACAAAACGAAGAGTTTGACTTTCCCGGACATACGGAGTTTTTTACAAAACACTTTGACACAAAGGACAGCTTGATGTTTTTAACGTCAGAAGATTTACGTGTGGGAGTTGTCACAGGACATATTCCACTAAAAGATGTGGCAACAGCAATAGGTAAAGAAAAAGTAGCTACCAAGCTGGCCATTATGGAAAAGTCTTTAAAACAAGATTTTGGCATCTCAAAACCACGTATCGCTGTACTGGGACTAAACCCTCATGCCGGAGAAGAAGGGTTATTAGGTAGTGAAGATGATGCTATTATAAGGCCTGTGGTAAAAGATTTTAAAAACAAAGGAACTTTGGTTTTCGGTCCCTTCCCTGCCGATGGCTTTTTTGGAAAAGGTGATTATAAGAAATTTGATGGTGTTTTAGCCATGTATCATGATCAAGGTCTGATCCCATTTAAGACCATTGCATTTCAAAGGGGGATTAACTACACAGCGGGTCTACCTATCATACGCACCTCGCCAGATCATGGAACGGCATACAGCATCGCAGGAAAAAATGAGGCGAACGAAGGGTCTATGCGTGAAGCAATATTACTGGCTTATGACATTTGTAAGAACAGAAAGCTTCATCTCAAAGAAGAATAACTCCTTTCAAAGAATTAATGGTAACATTTATTACCAAAGGTTTTATAACTATATCGCGTTGGCCTATGTTTATTTTTTGAGATTATGTACTTTTAACGAGATACCACGAAAAACCAATTGATGGACATTGTAACTCGCAAGCAGCTTAACATTCTTATACAACTTGCAGAAGCTGATAAACATTTTTCAAGTGTTGAACGAGAAAAGATTTTTGAAATTGCCCGTAAGAGAAAATTCCCTTCAGAAAGTGTGCGTGAGCTCATTAAAAACCCTGAACCCATCGAATCTTTTGGAGCGCTGTCTGATGATCAGAAATTTGAATACTTATATAGCTGCGTAGACTTAATGCTCATTGATAAAAAAATATTTGATAGCGAAATAAATTTCTGTCGTAACGTTGCTATTAAACTGGGTTTTAATAAGAGTATTGTGGATTTTTTGCAAAATGAAATCTACAAACACCCTAAGGAGAATCTCAAACAAATTATGTTTGATGAATTCACATAAGAACTAATAAAAAACCTTAGAACTTCTTTTTTATTAATTAGAATTATATTCTTAACTTTGCAACCTTAATTTGGTGGGAACGACTGTGAAGAACGTACTGGAAGACTTTAATATCGACATAATTAAGCTAAAAGAAGGCTCTCACGATTATCAATTTGAAATTGGTGATTCTTTTTTTAAGGCCTTTGATGGTGATTTAGTCGAAAATGGGTCAGGTAAAGTAAATCTTACGCTTATTAAAAGTGAGAGATTAATCGAATTAAATTTCGACCTGGACCTTAAAGTTGGCTTGATTTGCGATCGTTCCTTAGATCCATTTGACTATTCAATAAATGAGTCTAAAGGGCTAATATTGAAATATGGAGAAGAGGAAGAAGAGATCGATGATGAAATAAGTGTAATTACTCGAGATAGACAGCGTATAAATATTGCGCAGTATATCTACGAGTTCGTTGGCCTTTCGATACCAATGAAGAGACTTCACCCAAGATTTGAGGGGGAAGACGATACAGACGAGCTTATTTATAGCTCAGACGTTGAGAAAGAAAGTGATAAATCTAATGACGAGGCAATTGACCCACGATGGCAAAAGCTTCGGGATTTGAAATAAAAAATAACATAATAAAAATAGTAAAATGGCTCATCCTAAAAGAAAGACCTCAAAATCTAGAAGAGATAAGAGAAGAACGCATTACAAAGCTGAGGCTAAGCATTTAGCTGTGTGCCCTACAACGGGAGAATTTCACTTGCCTCACAGAGCATTTTGGCACGAAGGCAAACTTTACTATAAAGGTAAAGTTGTAATGGAGAAAGAAGTACTGGCTTAACCAGTTGCGTGTGAAGATTGCATTAGATGCAATGGGCGGAGACTATGCACCTGACTGTACGGTCAAAGGTGCTGCGTTAGCCGCACAAGAGGTTCCTGACAATACCACCATTGTCTTGGTGGGAAAGAAGGATCTAATCCAGCAAAAAATTCAAGAATTTGGCATAACCTCATCTAACATTGAGATATTCAATGCAGATGAGGTTATTGGTATGGGCGAACACCCAACCAAAGCGCTGTCGCAAAAACCGACAGCCAGTATCCCCGTAGGCTTTGGCCTGCTAAAGCAGGGAGTAGTTAATGCTTTGTGTAGCGCTGGTAATACTGGAGCTATGCATGTAGGGGCTATGTTCACCATTAAGGCTATCGAGGGAATCATCAGGCCTGGTATTGCAGGTTTTGTACCTAAAGAAAATGGGGGATTTGGTGTTATCATTGATGTTGGAGCCAATGCTGACTGTAAGCCAGATGTGCTTTATCAGTTTGGTGAGATAGGCTCTTTATATGCTAAACATGTTTTCAATATCGACAACCCAAAAGTCGGATTGATGAACCTTGGAGAAGAAGAACAAAAAGGCACACTGCTAACTCAGGCAGCACATCAGCACCTCAGGCTCAATAAAAAAATCAACTTTGTGGGCAACATTGAGGGTCGCGACCTTTTCAATGACAAAGCCGATGTGATCGTTTGTGATGGCTTTACTGGTAATGTAATTCTTAAAATGGCCGAGTCATTTTTTGATATGTTACAAACCAGGGAGATCAAAGACGCATATTTCGACAGGTTTAATTATGAAGCTATTGGAGGAAGTCCTATCTTGGGCGTCAATGGAAATGTAGTGATTGGACACGGAGTATCTAGCCCAATGGCTATCAAAAACATGGTGTTGCTTGGTCAGAAGATGGCCGATTCGAATGTACACCTGAAGATTAAAGAGTACTTTGCAGAATAAAAATCAATTTTAACATGGCTAAACTAAAAGCCGCGATAACCGGAGTAAATGGCTATGTGCCTGACTATGTATTAACCAATCAAGAATTGGAAACCATGGTCGATACTAACGATGAGTGGATCACCAGCCGAACCGGTATAAAAGAAAGAAGGATTTTAAAGGGAGAGGGTTTGGGTACATCTGTAATGGCAACCGAAGCCATGAAAGGATTACTTGAAAAAACCAATACCAACCCGGAGGAAATTGATTTAGTCATCTGCGCTACCATCACACCTGACATGCCATTTCCTTCTACTGCAAATATAGTATCAGCAAATGTAGGGGCAACCAACGCGTTTAGTTATGACATAGGAGCTGCATGCTCTGGTTTTATATACGCACTTACCACAGGTAGTAAGTTTATAGAATCAGGTATGTACAAAAAAGTAGTAATCATAGGAGGTGATAAAATGTCTTCTATCATCGATTATACCGACAGAGCTACATGCATTATCTTCGGAGATGGTGCAGGTGCAGTGTTACTGGAAGCTACTGAAGAAGAAAACGGAATTATTGACTCAATTCATAAAAGTGACGGAAACGGTGTAAACTTCTTAAGAATGAAGGCCGGAGGAAGTCGCTACCCAGCTACCCATGAAACTGTAGATGCACGTGAGCACTACGTTTTTCAGGACGGTGCCACAGTATTCAAATTTGCAGTGACTAACATGGCAGACATTGCTGCTCAAATCATGGAGCGCAACAACTTAACAGCCGATGATGTTGACTGGCTGGTACCACATCAAGCTAACAAACGTATTATCGATGCTACTGCCAACAGAATGGGTGTAACGGATAACAGAGTGATGATGAACATCGAAAAATACGGTAATACTACAGCAGGCACCCTGCCTCTTTTACTGTGGGATTACGAAAAACAACTTAAGAAAGGAGATAACCTTGTACTTGCTGCGTTTGGTGGTGGGTTTACCTGGGGCTCTATTTTCCTTAAGTGGGCTTATAACTCTTAAGGCGGTAATTGCATTTATTTGGTCTATTTGTAACTTAGTCTAAAATTTTTAAAATATACTATGGCAACAACAGCCGACTTTAAAAATGGTCTTTGCTTAGAATACAACAACGACTTATATATCATCGTTGAATTCCAGCATGTTAAACCAGGAAAAGGACCTGCATTTGTTAGAACCAAACTAAAAAGTCTAACAACTGGTAAAGTGATTGAAAACACTTTCAGCGCAGGGCATAAAGTGACTACTGCTCGAATTGAAAGGAGACAGCACCAATATCTATATAAAGATGACATGGGCTACCACTTTATGGATAGCAGCACTTTTGAGCAGGTAGCCTTGCAAGAAGACTTGCTAGAAAACCCCGGATTAATCAAAGAAGGCCAAGAAGTGGATATTTTATTTCATGCCGAGGAAGAAAAAGTAATCGGGTGTGAATTACCTCCATTTGTGGAAATGGAAATCACTTACACCGAGCCAGGTATTAAAGGCGATACTGCCACTAATGCAACAAAGCCTGCAACCCTTGAAACAGAAGCACAAATTCAAGTACCTTTGTTTATTAATGAAGGTGATAAAATAAAAGTTGATACCCGTACCAACTCATATGTTGAGCGTGTAAAAAATTAAAAAATAGTTTTACGAAAATTGCTTTTAACATGAAAACCAAAGAAATAAGAGATCTAATAGACTTCATTTCACAATCTGGCCTTAATGAGGTAAGTATTGAAACTGAAGACTTAAAAATAGCTATTAAAAGAGATGCTGAGACAAGAGTTGTTGAAAGCAGTGCACCAGCTCCTGTAGCTGCTGCGCCAGCTCCGGCACCTGCCGCTGCGCCAGCACCTGCTGCAAGCGAAGCCCCTAAGGCTGAAGCATCTTCAGGTGGAGATAGCAACTACGTAGAAGTTAAATCACCTATGATTGGTACTTTCTACAGAACACCAAACCCTGACTCACCTCCATTTGTATCTGTAGGTGACAAAATCGAAAAAGGACAAACCGTTTGTATTGTAGAAGCCATGAAGCTTTTCAATGAAATCGAGACAGAAGTATCTGGTACGATTGTAAAAGTAATGGTAGAAAATGCATCTCCTGTTGAGTACGATCAGGTACTCTTCTTAGTAGACCCTTCTTAAACAAAAGAAGTAAGTGCATTGTAATTAATTTTAACATTAAATCTACAATACCGTGTTTAAAAAAATATTAATCGCCAACAGAGGGGAGATCGCTTTAAGGATCATCCGTACTTGTAAAGAGATGGGCATCAAAACGGTGGCCGTGTACTCTACTGCTGACAAGGAAAGCTTACATGTAAGATTTGCCGATGAGGCAGTTTGTATTGGTAAAGCTCCGAGTAGTGAATCTTACCTCAACATTCCTAACCTCATTGCAGCTGCAGAAATCACAAATGCGGATGCGATACACCCGGGTTATGGATTTTTGGCCGAGAATGCTGAATTCAGTGCTGTTTGTGCTGAATACAATATAAAATTCATCGGAGCCTCACCCGACATGATCAACAAGATGGGTGATAAGGCTACTGCAAAAGCAACGATGAAAAAAGCGGGTGTACCTTGTATACCTGGTTCTGAAGGATTGTTAAAGTCCGTTGAAGAAGGAATTAAAATCGCTAAAAAGATTAAGTATCCTGTAATACTCAAAGCTACTGCCGGTGGTGGTGGCCGTGGTATGCGTATCGTAAAAGACGAGTCTGGTTTTAAAAAGGCTTGGGACGATGCACGACAGGAATCTGGTGCTGCTTTTGGTAATGACGGACTATACCTTGAAAAATTTGTTGTAGAGCCAAGACACGTAGAGATACAGGTAGTTGGTGATAGCCGAGGAAAGGCATGTCACTTATCTGAGCGTGATTGCTCTATCCAGCGTAGACACCAAAAGTTATTGGAAGAAACACCTTCACCAGTAATGCGTCACTTCCCTAAGCTTAGAGCGAAAATGGGTGAAGCTGCTGTAAAAGCTGCTGAGGCGATCAAATACGAAGGTGCGGGTACCGTAGAGTTTTTGGTAGACAAAAACGGTGACTTCTACTTTATGGAGATGAACACGCGTATCCAGGTGGAGCACCCAATTACAGAAGAAGTAACTGACTACGATTTGATCAAAGAGCAAATCAAAGTAGCTGCTGGTATCAAAATATCAGGTAAGAACTACACGCCCAACCTTTATGCGATGGAGTGTAGAATCAACGCTGAAGATCCGGGCAATGGCTTTAGACCATCTCCAGGTAAAATCACTAACCTGCATATGCCAGGTGGCCATGGGGTGAGAATCGATAGCCACGTATATGCTGGTTATTCTATTCCTCCTAACTACGACTCTATGATTGCTAAGCTGATTGTAAGCGGCCAGTCGAGAGAAGAAGTGATCACCAGAATGAAACGAGCTCTTAGCGAGTTTGTGATTGAGGGAATAAAAACAACCATTCCTTTCCACTTAAAGTTGATGGATGATGAGCAATTTAAGACAGGTGATTTTACTACCAAGTTCTTAGAAGACTTTGATTTCACTGATTTAAAAGGCAAGTAATCAAATAAAGCAATAGATCTAAAGCCCGAAGCAATTCGGGCTTTTTTTATGCCCCATCGGGCGGCTTACAGCCCGTCCGATGGGTTTTTAAAACTAGTCGTGCTACCACTTGGAGTGGTGGCACGACTTTTCGTTATAAATCGTCACTTCGAAGGAAGTATGACTGAGAAGTCTCCTATGACGACTGGAGATTTCTCCATGCTGTCGAAATGACGATAATTGGAGCAGTTTTATCCGCTGAGATACGAAGTGACGGCTGCAGAAGGTTTCATCAATCAGAATTATTTCGCTATTTTTCCATTATGAAAAAACTGGGCATACTCCTACCCTTACTACTTGCTGCCGCTTTCGTACATGCACAGCTCCCGCAAAAATGGGTGCACACCGGTATTAGCATGGTGAGCTACAAAGGAGACCTCAGTGAATATGACCAATATTCGGCTGCTTTTCATGTAGGCATACAGTTCAACAAGAAAAAAAGGTTGAATGGAGGTTTTAACCTAGGATTTGGAAGTGTTTCTGGAGAAAACAGAACCTTTACTACCACGGTGCCAGACAAAACACCCAACCGCTTTTTTAAAAGCACCTACTTCTATGCCAACTACGACTTGCATATAAACCTGATCAAAAAAGACAATTACATTGTGTATCTGAGTCAAGGTATTGGTTTTATTCGCTTCACCCCTACCGACCAGTTTGGTGAAGATTTGCTAGAGCAAAACAACACCCGTGCAGATAATGAAACTTATCGTAATGCCAGTATTATGCTACCTACAAAACTAGGTGCCATGTATTACTTACCTAACGATTTCGGCATAGGTCTTCAAGCAGGCTTCTATGGTACCATGACCGACTACCTCGACAATATCTCAGAGCTAGGAGAGTCTGGCAATGACAATATCCTGGAATATCGAATGAGCTTGTATGTACCTTTGTATTAGTTTATATATTTTAAATAATATTGTATGACAGCCTAAGGTGTTGTTAGCCATATTTTGCCACCAATTTGAAAAATGAATGGACGGACAGAAAATATTGACTTGGAATTAGAAAGAATCGTTTTTCTCTGTAATGCAGAAGAGGGGAATCCAGGGATTTATGAACTTACATGGGAATTGGGAAACTACGACCTGACAATTGAAGATAAGTACAGAATTGCCCGAACTCTGCTGACTGAAATATTAAATGAAGGTCTCGTTACATTAGAAAAGTATTCCGACTTTTCCTTGAATTCTAAGATTGAAACAATTGCCCCCGACCAATACGACAAATTGCTCAACAACCCATATTGGTGGTATCCTTGTAACGAAATATTATCAATCGAGCTGACAGAACAAGGAAGCGAATTTTTGGACAATATTTCAGAATCACTAAAGACCAGATTGGATAAAAGATGGAAAGGGAAAAAATAAAAAACCAGTGGCAACATGGGCTATATCAAATGCGGGTTGACTGCTTAAAAATGAAGATATCAGAACTAAATAAATTTACGGTAGGCGGACAAAGATTCGGTTTCGAAATCCCGCACTTGCCTTAGCCAGAGCCGTTAGCGAGCACACATGAGAACCCTAATCATCATAATATTACTGATTGTTCAGACTGATTCTGACAAGATCGTTTCTCCTAACGGTAATTATGAGATTATAAAGATTGGACGCAGTCTAAGTGATGCAAATACCGAACTCACATATCACTTGATTGACACCAGAACTAATGACACTACTTTCACAACAAAATCAGTTATTCACGACTTTCTCCCTCCATCTTTCTGGTGGACTATGAATTCTAACAAATTGATTTTCGAGCAGAGAAATGTACTCTATAGTTCAAAGCCATCTATTAATGTTTATGATGTTCAGATCGATTCACTATTATTCTCTTCAGAAGGGTTCGTGAATGTCAGGCAGAATCAAGCTGATTTGCACTTCAATAGAACACAACAACTCCTATTATTTTTCAAACAATCAAGGACTGACTATAAATTGGTGTCACTTGACTTGAATAAATTAAGTACAACTACATTGCTTGAATTCGAACATCATGATGCCTACGAAACCCCAAGAATAACTTTATATAATAAAACTACCGGATCCATTAAGGTCGAGGCTAAAACTGGAAGCCATGAACTGGTGAATTTTACTACTGAAACTAAGTAGTTCGCTAACATCATATAGCATTTATG
Organism: Fulvivirga sp.; assembly: GCA_039970995.1. Classification (GTDB taxonomy): domain Bacteria; phylum Bacteroidota; class Bacteroidia; order Cytophagales; family Cyclobacteriaceae; genus Fulvivirga. Next base: position 140,498 of record JBDVKW010000002.1, on the reverse strand, counting down.
CCTTTACTCCCCCAACTAGCGCAAGCGTCCACTTGTGCTTCTTACCTAATTAAAATCTGAGGGTCTGTGAGACACAGACCCTGGGTAGTGGTATTCGCTCCTCGCACATTTCCCATACAAACAAGCATGCCGCAAAATCCCTAATGAATCAAAACATTTCACTACTTTCACTGCTAATCAGTTCGTAACACACGTACGTTAGCAAAAAGTTGAAACCCACTCGATATGAAGAAATTAATTCTAACATCATTAAGCATAATTTTTGCTTTCAGTTCAACTTCCGGACAAACGACCGAAGAAAAATATGCGAAAGATGTGAAATCAATAGATGCGATAATCAATGCATATTATGATGTTGTTTCGGGTTCAAGTAGTGACCCCTGGGAATTTGAGAGAGATAAATATATTCATTCAGAAAATGCTGTAATCACAAGGCTGGACGAAAACGGAAAAGCGGAATCGCATGCTCTTGAAGCGGAATATATACCGATCGCATTATCACCGAAAGAGGATTTTTACGAAAAGGAACTTAAAAGAAAAGTAAGCAAACATGGGAATATAGCACAAGTTTGGAGTGCGTTTGAAATACGAACTGACCCAGTAATTGAATCAAATATCAGAGGACTGAATAGCATTCAACTTCATTATGAAAATGGAAGATGGTGGATAGATAGTTGGACATGCGAAATGCAATCTGAAAAAAACTCATTAGTCACTGAATTTATGACTAATGACGATTTAAATAAATCTTCTGCGGTAGACGAAATAAGAACATTGGAACAACTGCAAGTACAAGGGATTCTTGAAAAGGATTCAACCATAATAAGAGAAATACTTGCCGATGATTTAATTGTTAATGCACCGAGTAATAGTGTGGTTGACTTAAATATGGCTATGGAAGCTTTAAAACTTGGGTATATTGATTATACCTCTTACGAGCAGAAAATTGACGAGATAAGAATTATTGAAAATATCGGAATTGTAATGGGATTAGAAACAGTAATGCCCACTGGTTTAACTGGTAAGACTGGAACTACAGAAAAAAGACGGTTTACAGATATTTGGATGTATAAAAATAGCCAATGGGTAATGATTGCGAGACAGGCAACAAATATCTCCATTGATTAAGACCTACAAAACGGAATAAAGCTGTGAGTCTGTGAGACGCAAACCCTTGTGTGTGACAACTTTACTAACTTCAAAACAAAGAAGTGATTATACCAAAATACATAATACAGAAATAATAAAAGGAGGATGTCAATAAAACTAAATATCACAATGCTATTTGTTTTAATTTGCGCTTATGCATATGGGCAGCAAAACAAAAATGAAACCAAAATGCTGAATCGTACGGCATTTTACCTCGGGATGACAACATGTGAAAAAGGAGGTCAAGCAGCTGTAGATAGCTTTAATAGACTTGTAAAAAATGAAATAGATTCGGTTCTGTATTTTTCCTCATCAGACGCTAATCCAATGACTAGTGATACTTTTGATTCTCTAATGAGAGTTAAACTTAAGTTTGTAGTTGTTCGTCCAGAGGCGCAACCAATCCTGGAATGCTACATGGACAAACTCGATTCTATGGCCCGACAATATTATGGGAATGAATATAGAATGAGAATAGAGGAAGAAGTGGATGAAATAATAAAGAATAGAAATGAAAACTAAATTTTATATTCTAAACGTCCCCAACTAGCGCAAGCGTCCACTTGTGCTTCTTGCCTAATTAAAAACTGAGGGTCTGTGAGACACAGACCCTGGGTAGTGGTAATTCGCTCCTCACCCATTACCCATACATACAAGCATGCCGCAAACCCCTCGTGATATCAAAAGATTTCACTACTTTCACTGCAAGTCAGTACAGGTGGCGCGCAGCGTCATACACAAGTACGTTAGCATCTATTTGAACTGCACTACTTCTACATATGAATAAAAAGATTGGTTACACCTTATATGCTGTTGCAGCAGCATTTCTTCTCATAAAATTAATTATAACTGCAACTGAGCAATATGGATTATTCATTATAGACTATTCTCGAAATGAAAGCATACCACTATTGGAAATTTTATGGTCAGACGTCATATATCACGGACTATTAATCGAACCAATACTGATCCTAATCTCCTTAATTGCATTTATGTGGAATAATAAAATTGGTTATTACCTAACTCTAATATATCCATACTTTATAATGGCATATGCCATACTTGACTTACTTTCATATGAACACGTTTTTGGACCATTCAATTGGGCTCAAATGACATTTGCATTTTTTGTGATTGTTCCCCTTAATATCCCTGCAACGGTTAAACTTTTTAAAGGAACAAAGAACTACAACAATCAAATTATAATTAATGTATTGGCTTTAGTAACGGGCTTCGGCCTTAACCTAGGCATCTCTGAATTTATTAACTCGGCACTGGATAAAGTTATAGGTGCTAATATCATATAGCATTCATGCCTTTACTCACTTTTAATCACGTAAGTGCAACTAGGCTCCAACTAGTGCAAGCGTCCGCTTGTGCTTATTACTAAATGAGGGTCTGTGAGACACAGACCCTGGGTGGTATTAAAACTAACTTTCCTTTTCTTCTCCCTCAATCACCTCGCACAATTTGGCGTACCATTCCTTACCGTATTTACGGGTAAGGGCATCTTTTAAAAATTTGTATACCGGCACGCTCAGTTCTGCACCCAAAGAACACGCGGGGCTGCAGATGTGCCATTGGTCGTAGTTTAACGCTTCAAACTCATCGTATTTTTTAGACCTGATGGGGTACAAGTGGCAACTGATCGGCTTTTTGTATTTGATTTTGCCATCGTTATAGGCCTCTTCAATACCACACTTGAGTATGCCTTTGTCATCATATATGGCATAGGCGCATTCCTTTCCTCCAATGGTTGGGGTGGAGTAGTCACCATCTTCGTCCAGTATGTATTTGCCTTGTTTTTTGATGGCCGCTTTGCCCCCTTCAGAAAGGTAAGGTTCTACTTCTTTGTAGATCGCATCCATTATCAACAGTTCGTTCTCCTCCAAAGGCGCTCCTAAGTCTCCCTCTACACAACACGCACCTTTGCATTTATTCAAGTCACACACAAAGAATTTTTCTTTGATGTCGTCTGATAAAATCACTTTGTCCAGCTCGATCATAGCTGCAAAGATAAGGGATATTTAGGGATTCTAGATTTGAGATTTGAGATTTCAAATTTAATTAAGAGAGGGACTGCGCTGGGAAATGACGGCTACAACCTGAGAGACCCTGAAACAAAAATACCTGAGGGGCGAAGACCATCGGGTGGCTAAAAGTCCATCCGGTGGTTTTGTGAAGAGCTGTTTTTCAACCGGAATATTTTAATACCAGATTTCTTCGTTCATACTTCTCTCGCTAATACGAGAAATGAAGTAAACTTCGAATGTTCCAACTAGAATTTAGAACTTAATCAAGTAACTTTGAGCTTTATAGCATCGACAATTTCAGTATTTAATGGACTACATCAATAGCCTCAACGAACCGCAGCGAGAAGGAGTAATTAACACAGAAGGGCCAACCATGATCATAGCCGGTGCTGGCTCAGGAAAGACCCGGGTACTGACTTTTAGAATTGCCTACCTCATAGAAAAAAAGAATGTAGATCCATTCAATATTTTGGCACTTACTTTTACTAACAAGGCGGCCAAAGAGATGCGCGATCGTATAGAGAAAGTAGTAGGCACAGAAGCGCGCAACCTATGGATGGGTACTTTTCACTCAGTATTTGCCAGAATTCTCAGAGCTGAGGCTGAGAAAATTGGTTACCCGAGCAATTTCACCATTTACGATGCTGATGACTCTAAGTCACTCATCAAATCAATTGTCAAGGAGCTGAACCTCGATGATAAGGTCTATAAGCCTAATGTGGTATTCAACCGCATTTCCGGGGCTAAAAACAGACTTATTTCATGGAAGGAGTATAATCGCAATCCGATTTATAAGGCAGATGACGAGCAAAATATGAAGCCCGAATTGGGCCGTATTTATAAAATCTATGTAGAACGTTGTTTCAAAGCCGGAGCTATGGATTTTGATGATTTGCTCTTCAACACCAATGTACTATTTAAGGAACATCTTGATGTATTAAATAAGTATCAGCAGCGTTTTCAATACGTAATGGTCGATGAGTTTCAGGACACGAACATTTCACAGTACCTCATCACGAAAAAACTTTCTGCCGTAAGGCAAAATATCGCAGTAGTAGGTGACGATGCGCAGAGTATCTATGCCTTCCGTGGCGCAGACATTCAGAACATTCTCAACTTTGAGAAAGACTACCCCGATTTAAGAGTAATCAAACTGGAGCAAAACTACCGCTCTACCAAAGTGATTGTAGATGCTGCCAACTCGGTAATCAATAAAAACAAAGCCCAGCTCAAAAAGAAAGTTTGGACAGATAATGACCAGGGCAACCTGATTGAACTCATCAAAGCCACTTCCGACAATGAGGAAGGTAAACTTGTTGCATCTTCGATTTTCGAGGAAAAAATGCAATTTCAAACAAGCAACAAAGATGTAGCGATCCTTTATAGAACCAATAGCCAGTCACGAGCTATTGAGGAAGCGCTGAGGCGCATGAATATAAAATACAAGATCATCGGTGGGTTGTCTTTCTACCAGCGTAAAGAGATCAAGGATATCATGGCTTACCTCCGCTTTACGATCAACCACAATGATGAGCAGTCATTGCGTAGGATCATCAATTACCCGAAGCGCGGTATTGGCGCCTCATCAGTTGATAAAATTATTGTAGCCGCTAATGATCATGACATCAGTTTGTGGGAAGTGCTTACTAACATTAACTCTTTCTTACCTGGCCGTGCGGCCAACGCAGTTTCTGATTTTGTAACTAAAATCAAGCGATTCAAAATTGAAATCGAAAAGCAAGACGCCTATGACGCGGCAAGTCAAATAGCTAAAGGCTCAGGGTTACTCAAAGAGTTATATGAAGACAAAACCGTAGAGGGCCTCAACCGCTACGAAAACGTTCAGGAATTGCTCAACGCCATTAAGGAGTTTACCGATGACCCTGAAAAAGAGGATAAAAGTTTGGGTTCTTTCTTACAGGAAGTAGCCTTAATTACTGGTCTGGATAATGATGACGATGATGATAACGACAAAGTAACCTTGATGACCATACACATGGCCAAAGGACTTGAGTTTGAAAATGTATACATCGTGGGTCTCGAGGAAGACCTGTTTCCATCACAAATGATGCTCAGCTCACGCGCTGATCTTGAAGAGGAAAGAAGGTTGTTTTATGTGGCCATTACACGGGCTAAAAACAAACTTTTCTTATCTTACGCTTTGAGTCGTTACCGATTCGGTCGTTTAAAAAATTGTGAGCCAAGCCGTTTTATTGACGAGGTAGACCCTGATTTCATCAAAGTAAGCACGAAATTCAGCAATGTATCGTCTACAGATGAAAGCAGCAGCAACTTTGCGAAAAGCTTCGTCAGTGGTATGCGTAAAACCACCACATCAAAACCAATACCTAAGAGAACTAACTACAAGCCTTCAGCCGATTTCGCGCCAAGCGATACTACTGGTCTGCAGGAAGGCATGAAAGTAGAACACCCGAAGTTTGGTTTTGGTAAAGTAAAAGAGATGGACGAAAGCGGTGCTAACCGAAAAGCCAAGGTTGAATTTGACGACTTTGGAGAAAAGACATTATTACTTAGTTTTGCTAAACTTAAGATACACCCTAATTAATAGGTAACTTCACATTCATGGATTATAACACTAGTCAACCTCCACTAATTCTCAGAGAGTACGGGAGAAACGTTCAAAAGCTTGTAAAATACTTAAAGACCATTGAGGACAAAGAAAAGCGCACAGCCTACGCCCACACTTTGATCGACTTAATGCGTCAGGTAACGCCTTCATTCAAAGAGACTCAGGAGACCACACAAAAATTGTGGGATGACTTGTTCATCATGGCTGAATTTGAACTGGATGTTGAGAGTCCATATCCTGTGCCGGAGCCAGAGGTGCTTACAAAAAAGCCAAAACGTCTTGATTATTTGAGTAACCGCATCAAATTCAAACACTACGGTAGAAATATTGAGCTTTTAGTGAAAGAGGCTGCCGCCAAAGAAGACCCTCAGGAGCGTGAAGATGCCATCATTTACATCGGTAAGCTGATGAAAAGTTTTTACAGCACATGGAACAAAGAAGTGATTGACGATAGTGTAATCTTAGAAAACATTAAAACCATATCTGGCGGTGAGTTAGATATAAACCTTGACAAAGTAAGAGAAGACAACCTTTTCGAGAGGCTGTACAAAAACAAAAAGCGCACAAATACAAGTAGCCGTTCTGGTGGAAAATCTAATAACCGTAGAGGTGGTAGTAAAGGAGGCAGCAACCGCAGAAGAAGAAATTAAATGAGTTCATTCAGAATCGAAGGTGGGCATCAACTCAAAGGTGAGATCATACCACAAGGTGCCAAAAACGAAGCTCTACAAATAATAGCAGCCACTCTCTTAACCCCTGAATCTATTACGATTCATAAAATTCCCGACATACGGGATGTTAATAAACTCATCGAGTTGGTTGGCGAAATGGGTGCTGTGGTAGAAAAGTTAGATTCTGAATCATACCGCTTTACAGCAAAAAATATCAATGTCGACTATTTAGAGTCAGACGCATTTAAAACCAAAGCCGCTTCACTGAGAGGCTCCATCATGATTCTTGGTCCCTTATTGGCCAGGTATGGTAAAGCAAAAATTCCAAGACCGGGTGGAGATAAAATAGGACGAAGAAGGCTCGACACACACTTTTTAGGCTTCGAAAAGCTAGGCGCAAAATTCAATTACTCATCCAAAGATGCTTTTTACGCCATTGACGCTTCTAATCTTAAAGGCTGTTATATGCACCTTGACGAAGCTTCTGTTACAGGTACGGCCAACGTACTAATGGCGGCAGTATTAGCAGAGGGTAAAACTACAATCTACAATGCGGCCTGTGAGCCTTACATACAGCAACTGTGCCGCATGTTGATAGGCATGGGTGCCAATATTGAAGGTATCGGATCAAACTTACTTACAATCCACGGAGTGGATGCTTTAGGAGGTACTGAGCATACTATGCTACCAGATATGATTGAGGTAGGTAGTTTTATAGGCCTTGCAGCCATGACCCAATCTGAGTTGACTATCAAAGGGGCTGGTGTAGAACATCTGGGATTGATCCCTGATGTATTTAAAAGACTCGGAATAAAATTGGAGCTTCGAGGTGATGATATTTTTGTACCTGCACAAAAGCATTATGAAATTGAGACATTCATCGATGGTTCCATTATGACTGTTGCTGATTCACCATGGCCTGGTTTTACTCCAGATTTATTGAGTATTGTACTGGTAACGGCCATTCAAGCCAAAGGCACCGTGCTGGTACACCAAAAGATGTTTGAGAGTAGACTTTTCTTTGTTGATAAACTTATCGACATGGGTGCACAAATCATTTTATGTGATCCACACAGAGCTACCGTTATTGGTCTCGATCGTAAGCAAGCCTTGAGGGGTATAAAAATGAGTTCTCCGGACATCAGAGCTGGAGTTTCATTGTTAATTGCTGCACTTTCTGCAGATGGTGAAAGCACCATATTCAACGTGGAACAAATTGATAGAGGCTATCAGCATATTGACGACCGTCTAAGAAGCCTTGGTGCCAAAATAGAGCGCATGGAACAATAGTTCACCTTTTTTGTTAAATTGTCTTAGAATTAACTAAATAACCAAAAACCTTCTCTATGGACATTGAACAAATCAAGGAATTTCTCATCCACAATGGAATACCACTTGCCATCGCCTTTGTAAAGGCATTGGTAATTCTGATAATCGGTCTTCAAGTCATCAGATTTCTATCAAAAACTTTCAACAAAGTACTTGTAAAAAGAAATGTTGATGAGTCGCTCAAACCTTTTCTCAAGAGTTTATTTTACAATTTACTTCTGGTATTGCTAATACTTAGTGTCCTCTCCACAGTAGGTATCGAGATGACATCCTTTGTAGCTATTCTTGGTGCAGCAGGTTTAGCCATAGGACTGTCGCTACAGGGTACACTTCAAAATTTCGCAGGTGGAGTAATTATACTCACCATAAAGCCATTTAAGGTTGGTGATTTTATCGAAGCTCAGGGGTACAGCGGAACAGTAAATGCTATTCATATATTCAACACCATTTTAATGACCCCCGATAACAAAAGGATTATTATTCCAAATGGTAAGCTTTCGAATGAATCAATAACCAACTATTCTGCTGAGGAAAAAAGACGTGTGGATATGGTATTCGGTATTGGCTATGATGATGATATCAAGAAGGCTAAAGAAGTACTTGAGCGATTGATAAAGGCCGATGATCGTGTTTTAGGAGAGCCTGAAGCAAGTGTTCGTGTAGGTGGTTTAGGTGATAGCTCAGTTAACTTTAATGTACGCCCGTGGGTAAAAACAGACGATTATTGGGGTGTTTACTGGGATTTTCAGGAAAGAGTGAAGCTAGAATTTGATAAAGAAGGAATTTCAATACCATTTCCTCAAAGAGATGTACATGTTTACAATGAAAAGTAATTGTAAAAGGCTAAAAGTAAAGGGGAGCATGCGCTCCCCTTTTTTATTATACTAAAATCACCTTTTAACTCAACTCCCCTTATTATCAAGGATATCATCTATCCTATCCACAAGGTATTGAAGGTGGAACTTGTTAACCTCTCTTGATTGTCGATTTACTCCAGTTCTGGCGAGAGTTTTAATAGCATTTAAATGACCTCTGGCCATCGAAGGTATATCTGTAGTCTTTATATCATCATCTTCATGGAGATACAATTTGCCTAGCTCCTCCACCATAGCTTTTTGCAAATTCCTACGATAAGTATCAATCGCTCTACCGCTAGCCAGTTCACCATATACACCATTTCGTAAGTCTGTAAACATCACATTTGCTGAATAAGCAGCACTTCCATTTAAGGCTTCATTTTCAAGCATTCTTTTCAAACGATCTTCTTCAACAAGACGACCTAATGTTCTTGTTTGAAGCGCTTTAATTCGATCTACCATACCGGCTTCTTCCACTTTATTCAACACTTGTTCATTGATCAACCAGGTAGGTGTGGCAAACAACTGCTCATTCAAAAATTTGACCGCTCTTTGTTGCTTGTCTTTGGTAGCGTGCGTATAAACTGCACCTTCCTGATCTCCGGTTTTGTAGTATTCATATACACCACCCACATTTGACGTTACATGGCCCATATATCGGTTGTATTGTCCAACAACCTGACCATAAAGCTCTTCCAACTCATCATAATCTTCACCATCTAAGATGGCCCATTTAGTAAGATTTTCATTGATTCTTTTGAGGTTAGCAATACCGTACTTAGAAGCTTCCATTGAATCATCTCCTAAGTCTTCAGTCTGAGCGGTGGGATCAACTGGGTTTCCCCTCTGTCTACCGTAACGGTACAAAGGATTATCACCCTTGTCTAATACCCAATTGTGTAATGTTTCTTTCTCATCTTCAGGCGTCACCACATTTGGGATTGGTCTGTAGCCATACCATACAGCCCAGTCGTCATACTCTCCCAACTGTGGGTAGAAGTTAGTAACGCCATCTTCTGGCTGTGCAATGTAGTTGAACCTGGCATAATCCATAATAGAAGGCGCAGTACCATGTGTAGCAGTAAAAGTCGGTGATCTAAGAGAATCAACCGGATAAGCTACACTTGAACCCATATTGTGAGGAAAGCCTAATGTATGACCTACTTCATGGGCTGAAACGAATCTAATCAGTTCACCCATTAACTCGTCTTTAAACTTTATACCCTGAGCCTCAGGGTTTACAGCTGCTGTTTGTACGAAGAACCAGTTTCTCAATAAGTTCATTACGTTGTGGTACCACAAAATATCGCTTTCTAATATTTCACCAGTTCTTGGGTCATGCACATGTGGTCCTTGTGCATTTTGTATATCGGTTGAGATATAGCGAATTACTGAATATCTCACATCTTCAGGGCTCCAATCAGGATCTTCCTCTTTGGTTGGTGCATCTTTAGCTATGATTGCATTTTTTAAACCTGCCTTTTCAAAAGCTGTTTGCCAGTCTTCAACGCCTTGTTTAATATATGGCCTCCACTTTTCGGGAGTGGCAGGGTCGATATAATAAACTATGGGCTTTACTGGCTCTACAGCTTCGCCTGCGTTAAATGCATCCCAATCGCTAGGTACAAGTCTCCAACGAGTGATGAACCGCCTTGACGCAGCTTTCTGCTCATCAAGACCATAATCAATCTGGTTGATAGAAAAGAAGCCAACACGGTCATCGTGTAACCTGGGTACCATTGGGTTTTCAGGCAGTAAAATCATCGACTGATTCATTTCTATGGACAAAGTATTGGTCAGCTGATTATCTGGCAATTCAGACCCTTTGTAAGTAAGAATGTGCCTGATTTCAATATTTTCAGGAAAAGATTTCGCCCAGCTAATCACTGATCTTGACTTATCAACAGATGATATTTTAAAGTTTTTTCTTTGGTTTTCACTAAGCGCACCTATCATTGGTATGTCAGTGGTAAAAAACTCTTCCACATCAATTACATAGCCCTTCTCATCCTCATTAGTAGTCTCGATTTTAAAAGACTGAATGATAGGCTCAAAATTATTATTTACAACAGACTGATAGATGGGCAACTCTTCATCAGCTACGGCATTATAAGAGACTGATCGCATCAGTATCTGATCATCCTTCTTCTGAAAGCGAATGACCTGCTGTGGTCTTGATTTCATACCAGCACCACCAAAGTTAAGACCCTTTACATGGCCTGAAATACGAGAGACAATTAAAATCTCTTTGCCTAATAGATTTTCAGGAATTTCGAAGTAGTACTTATTGTCTACCTTATGGTAATCAATAATACCTTCATCAGTCACTGCATCAGAAGTAATTACATCACCATAAGCCTTAACCTTAGACTTAGGTTTTTGAGTCTCTTCTTCCTGTCCTTTTTTCTTTTTCTTCTTTTGCGCCTGCAACTCGGTATGACCAGCAAGTAGCAAAGCTGCAAACAATAAAATGTATAATTTTTTCATATGCTTTTTTTATGAAGGTAATTGAGTAGGGCTTCGAAGCCTAAGGCATACTATACGAGTGGGTTATACTGTACACGAGTAGTGCAAGTTTTGTAAATAAATGGATTAGATTTGAAAAAAATGAATTCGATATGATACGATATATATTAATAATTCTGACCTTCTTTAGTTCTGCTCTACAAGCTCAGGATGTAGATGTGCTTAAACACCTTAAAGTACTTTCAGGTGATGAAATGGAAGGTCGAGGCTTTGGTGAAAAGGGCAACTTCAAAGCTCAGGATTATATAGAAGAACAGTTTAAAAATTTGGACCTCAAGCCAGCGTTCGGAGAAAGCTATAAGCAGGCTTTTACCCATAAAGGTAAAAAGGGGAATAATGTAGCTGTTTTGATTCCAGGGCAAACAGAAAAAATTATTGTTGTAACCGCACATCTGGATCATCTGGGTGTAAAAAATGGTAAGATATATAATGGAGCAGATGATGACGCTTCGGGTACGGCCGCCTTATTTTCTATAGCAAATCATTTCAAGAGCAATTCAAACAATCATACAATTGTAGTAGTTGCTGTGGATGCTGAAGAAATCGGCTCTATTGGAGCACAGTACATGCTAGACAATTTTCCCTTGGCGCAGGAAAATATTGTGCTTAATGTAAATCTTGATATGATTGCTCATAACAATGAAAATACCATCTACGCATGTGGTACCTATTTCTACCCGCAACTAAAAGCTCCTCTTGAGCAACTAGATAGTGAAGTAACATTAAAATTTGGGCACGATAGTCCTGAATATAAGGGTTCTGACAACTGGACCTTTGCCTCTGATCATCGAGTTTTTCACAGAAAGAAAATCCCATTCATTTATTTTGGTGTAGAAGACCATAAGGATTACCATCAGCCAAGTGATATTTTTGAGAATATCAATGCAGATTTTTATTTAGATGTCGTTGATCTGGTGATAAAGTCAATTGAGGCTTATGATAAAGCGCTTTAGGTAAGATAATTTCATTATCGCTTACCAGGGTTTACTTTTTTTTAAGAATTAACTATTTAATAAGCTATTTTTTTATAAACTTAATGCATCAACGCATTGAGCTATGGTCATACTTCCCTACACTAAGGAGTATAAAGAGCAACTTAAGGAGATATTCACCTTAAACACACCTACTTTTTACTCGAAGGCAGAGCTCAACGACTTCATTTCATTTTTAGATAAAAATCAGAGCACCTACTACATAATCAAGTCACTAGGCAATCTTGCTGGTGCAGGCGGGTATATTTATTCAGATTATACAGGGAGATTGATTTGGAATATGATCAATCCTGCATATAAGGGACAAGGACTCGGAAAAACACTTGTTTCATTTTGTATAGAAGACTTAAGACGAAACTTTAATGTTAAAAAGATAGAAGTCTTGACTTCAGAACATGCCCAGGACTTTTATGCAAAATTTGGATTTATGCCTATAAGCAAAAAGCCCAACTTTCGAGGGTTGGGCTCTGATTTATATCATATGCAACGACCTATTTGATGCCGTATGTTTAAACGTAATTGTTAAGCATTACAGGCATCACAAGCATAAGGATATCTTCATTATCATCTTTGTCTTGTGGTGAGATTAAACCTGCCTTATTTGGCTCTGAAAGTAGTAGTTCAATCTTATCTGTATCCAGATTGTTGAGCATCTCAATCAAAAACTTTGCATTGAAACCTATTTCGATATCTCCACCGTCATGCTCACATGACAAGCGCTCATTGGCTTCGTTTGAGAAATCTAAATCCTCGGCAGAAATCTGAAGCTCACTACCAGTTATTTTTAGTCTTACCTGGTGGGTAGTTTTATTTGCATAAATGGCAATACGCTTAAGAGAGCTTAAAAACTCACTTCTGTCGATGGTCATTTTGTTGTTATTATCAGCAGGGATAACGTTTTCATAGTCAGGGAAACGCTCATCGATCAAACGGCAGATCATTCGGATATTGCCAAATCTAAAAAACGCGTTAGACACGTTGAACTCAACAGCCACTTCCATATTCTCTGAAGGCAATGTTGTTTTCAAAAGTGTCAATGCCTTTCTTGGGATGATAATAGCATTACCATTGTCTGAGGCAACATCTACCCTTCTGTATCTGATTAACCTATGACCATCTGTAGATACAAATGTTGTATTAGTATCCGTCAGGTTCATGTAAACCCCGGTCATAGCCGGTCTCAACTCATCGTTGCTAGTTGCGAAAATCGTATTGTTAATGGCACTACCTAAAACGTCTGTCGACATGGTAACAGAAAAGTCATCCGTAACAGTTGGTACCTTAGGGAAGTCTGTAGCATTTTCACCGGCTAGCTTATATCGGCCATTATCAGAGCTGATTTCAATGCTGTAAGTTTCTTCATCAATTGAGAATGTCACAGGCTGCTCTGGTAAATTTTTAAGGGTCTCAAGCAAAATTCTTGCAGGTACTGCAATACTTCCACTTTCTTTAGACTCTACTTCAAGTTCAGTGATCATTGAAGTTTGCAAGTCTGAAGCAGTCACTGTAAGCGAACCTTCGTTTATTTCAAATAGAAAGTTTTCAAGAATAGGTACTACAGGGTTTGTAGTGATCACACCATTAATGCTCGAAAGTTGCTTTAGTAAGACTGAAGATGAGACAATAAATTTCATACGATATGATAAGCTTAGTAAGGTTTCATTTTTAAACTCGGTAAAGTTAAAAATAAAATCATTTATAGGAAATGCGATGTCATTTTATTACACCGTTAGTTTTTAGGCATTTGAAAGAATCTTCTGGGCCTCAGTGCTGTCCGCAACATCTCTGAGGAGATTATACCAAAATCTGAAGAATCTTTTTTAACCAAGTGAGTATTTTCTCCATCGATTTTGCCCAACACTTCCAGTGTTTTATAATTTCCACCAACATCAACCAACGCGATAGTGGCTATGGTAGTGTCTTTTTGCAAAGCATAGCCTTCCACCTCCGACTCTCTGAGATAATCATTTACATACAACCTGGAAACTTCATCGAGCAAGTCAAAAAGTTTTGTTGTATCAGTTTTTTGCAACTGGTTAATCTTGTAATCGCCATCATTAAAGCTTACAACAAAACTGCTTTCTGATTGGTTAGGATAAATCATATGCACTGATTGAATATTTCTCCAGTTAATATCAAATACCAGTGGGTCTCTCCAGCCCTGTTCATCTACTTCGAAGATACCGGCCAGATAACTTCGATAGCCCGGAATTTCGGCTACATAAATATCCTGTTGTGGTTGAGACATAAAAGTGAGGCCTTTATCTGGGTTGCCAATGACTTCAAATTCATGTATTTTCTTACCACTACTAAAAAATGTAACTGTTTGTCCATCGGTACTCATCTTGCTCTGCAAACTATCTTGTTGTTGTCTGGCTGCTGCCCTTCTGGCCCTGACTTGTTTTAGCACAGCAAAAAGCACTTTAACACGTTGTGGGTCAGCTTTGTATTGACTATTAACCAACCATCTTGTGCCATCAAAGTTAAGTTCTACTACTACCTCCTCTCCTAAATCAATACTTACCCTATCGATTTGTGAAGGATCGTCATAAGCAAATACCTCACGATCAATATCTATTCTGTCAGGCTCATCTTTGATTACATATAAAACAACCATTATTGCAATCAAAGTCAATAAAAGTGCGACCAGCTTTTTATTTCTTTTTTCCTGCATCAGTCAATAGAAGTTTTAGTGTATTTTCTCTTTCTCAGGTAATACCTTACCACACCAAATACGAGTAGAATAATAACCGGCAACACAAGGTTGACCAACTGCCATTTCAATCGCTCATTTTCCACTTTTACAGTGTCCAAAGGCCTGATTTTAATCTCTTTGTTTCTAGCTAAAATCAGCCCATCACTATCTATCATATAAGCCAATGCATTTAGAATAAACTCTTCATTGGCAAATGTTTCGTTGAGAAACGGATCGAAACCTAATGCCTGAGGCTGTCCATTTTTAGGATTAACATCATTTTTTACCACATCACCATCACCAACTACCAGAATACTTGCCTGCGTATTACTTTCTTCAATGAAGTTTTCTGTATTGACACCTTCTGGCTTAAATCTGTTTTTATATAATGACGGGAATTTACCTTCAAGCAACCATGCTACCGGAATATTCTGCTGGTTGAGCATATCAGGCGTTAAGTTTTTCCTTAAATCCTGAATAGACACTTTCACCGGTGCATTTACACTTCTTGAGTAATCAGACGTAAAAAGCACTGGTGTCTTTTTTACGTTTGATACAGCAACAGTATCTACGGTACTTACAAACCTGCCCACAATGGCATTGAGATTTTTTGTAATAGGGTGATCTCCGAATCTATTGATTAATGGAAAATAAGGCCATGGCATCAGCTGTACCTGTGGCTGATCGCCCATGTTGCCCACCACTATCGGGTAAACACCTGACGAATTATCCTGCACCAAATTGTTATTTATCCTGGCTCCATACTTAAACAACTGGTCATCGAGGTTCAGCTCAATCGGAAATGAATAGTTATGCTCATTAACAGCACTATCCATATTTGCACGGAGCTTATCAAGTAAAAAAAGTACATTCCCACCTTTCATGATGTACTGATCCAAATGGTACTTTTCTCTTTCAGAAAACCGCATGGTGGGTTTAGTAAAAATCAATGCATTGACATTAATTGCCTCATTAAGATTTACAGACTTTACTAAATACTTTTCTCTCAGACTGCTGGTTAGTCCTGCCAACTCAACTTCACTAAGTGTACCATGACCAGCTACCAAACCAACGGATTGTCTCTCAATACTTGAAAGCTGCTGAATGGTGGAAGCCAGCTCATATTCAATATTTTCTATGGACTGATTAAGCTTTTGTTCTGCGGATAGTGATTGGTTTCCTTTTAAAAGCATCACCCCTTTTTCAACGCCTCCATAAGAGATTACTGCCCCTGGGAAGATCAGTCGTTCTACACGTTGTCCATTGCGATTATCAATAATATTTGTTGGCTGAATACCTTTTTGAATCAAAGATTGCATGAATTCGTTTTTGGCATTCTGACTCATGGCCACCGTAGGGTCGTTAAAAGTATACTGAATATTACTTCCTCCGTAAACCCTAAACTCTTCTAATGCTTCCTCAATACTTTTTTTAAGTCTCTTAAAGCCAGCGTTTAGTTCCCCATCAAGATAAACCTCTACATATACTACATCGTCAAGATCTCTTAGAATTTCTTTCGTAGGTTGTTTGATGGAGTATCTGCCTTCTTCAGTTAAGTCAAATCGCTGATAAAACCTTTCAGAAAATTGGTTGACAATAAGTATAACAACCAACCCTATGGCCAGCTTAAGAAAATCTTCTAATTGTTTGCTCTTCCAGTTTACCATCTTCTGCTTACTAAAAGTAACTTGGTGAACATCAGCATTACTGCAATCCAGCTGAAAAAATGAACTATATTTCTTGTATCAAGGAGGCCTTTGCTCATAGCTCTATAATGAAAGGCCAAGCCCATTTGCTCAAAAAACAATGAGAACCTGCCCCAGACATCAATAGCAGCCACAGATTCCAGGCCTGAGTATAGGATAAAGCTTAGAAAAACAGCTATGATAAACGAGACAATCTGATTGGTGCTGATCATGGAGGCAAAGACCCCGATAGCGGTAAAAACACAGCCTAACAGTACCAACCCAACATATGACCCCATCACTCCGGCTGTATCGATATTACCAACTGGGCTACCCAATTGATAGATCGAATAATAATAAATTAGTGTCGGGAGTAATGCAAAAATGACCAAAACTACACCTGATAAGTATTTGCCAAGTATAATTTGCCAGTCAGTGAGCGGCTTCGTTAGCAGCAACTCTAAGGTACCGGCTCTTTTCTCTTCTGCAAACAAACGCATGGTGATAGCCGGTATGAGAAACATAAAAACGTATGGACCCAGGGCAAATACTGTTTCCATATTGGCATAGCCATAATCAAGTACAGAAGTTTCCGGAAAAACCCACATCAATAAGCCGATGCCTGTGAGAAAAACACTTATTACGATATAAGCAATAAGTGAGTTGAGAAAGCTATTTATTTCTTTAGATAAAACCTGTAGCATACTATTTCTCAGACTTAGTTAAATCCTGAAATATGTTTTCCATCGTAACCTCTTCTTGAGTTAAGCCAACCAATGAAACGCCCTTTTCAGTAGCAAACTTAAAAATAGCCGGACGTATATCACGGTCTGCTACGCAAGTTAAAACAAATGCGGCTTCAGTTTTTTGTTCGACAGCAACTACTCCTTCAATGGCTTCCAAGTCAGTCACTTTTACAGCCTCTGAGAATTCGACCTTAATGATCACTTTACTTTGATCTGTCGGCTTTAGGTTTTCTATTCTATCATTGGCTACTACCCTACCATTGTTGATTACTACTACCCGATCACACATGGCCTGCACTTCCTGCATGATGTGTGTACTGAAAATCACAGTTTTATCTTTACTTATCGATTTTATCAGGTTTCTGATTTCGATAATCTGGTTGGGGTCAAGCCCTGTGGTGGGCTCATCAAGTATCAATACTTTTGGGTCGTGAATCAATGCTTGTGCTAACCCTACACGCTGGCGATAGCCTTTAGATAGCGCTTCAATCTTTTTATTATGCTCCTTTTGCAAGCTGCATAGCTTGATTACTTCCTCAATACGAGACTTAAGTTTCTTACCTCCCAAGCCATGAACTTCTCCAATAAAGGATAAGTACTCTCGCACATACATTTCTAAATAAAGTGGGTTATGCTCTGGCAAATAACCAATGCTTGCCCTTACCTGGTAAGGATGCTCTTCAACATCTAGCCCACATACCTCTACCTGCCCGGTGGTAGGAGGCAAATAGGTAGTCGCTATTTTCATGGTGGTAGACTTGCCTGCACCGTTGGGCCCTAAAAAGCCGAGTATCTCACCTTCCTTTGCCTCAAAGGAAATCGCATCAAGTGCTTTCTGCTCTCCGAAAATTTTAGTGAGTTGGTTGACCTTTATTGACATAGCGATAAATCAACGACAAATCTAATTAACTGTATATAAGAAAGACAACTATTTTAGGCTTAATGGTAACCGCGTGCTTAAAGCTTTTAGATAAAATGATTAAAGGCTAAATTAGTGCACACTTTTTGTTAGTCTAATATAGAAAGGATATTTACTTATCGAACTTATGATAAAACGTTCAATTTTTCTGCTGTTTGCTCTGTTTGCCTTCACCCAATCGCAAGCGCAATACAAAATTAATATCACCATTGAAGGATTGGCTGATACCACAGTGCTATTGGGTAACTTCTATGGAGAAAGTACTTATGTGAAAGACACCGCACAGGCTGATAGCAATGGGACTTTTGTATTTCAGGGTGACAGAAAGCTTGAAAAGGGGATGTATTTTATTGTTTTAGGCAAAAGCAGACTTTTTGATATAGCTATAGGTGATGATCAAGTTTTTTCTTTAAAGACTAAGATGCCGGATTATGCAGAAAACATGGTTGTTGAAGGTGATTTAGACAACCAAATTTACTTTGATGATATTAAATTTAATGTTGCTCAAAATGCAAAGGCCAGACCTTATGTAGAAACTATGCGAGACAGCACGGCTAGTGCTGAAGCCAAAGCTCAGGCAAGAGAAGTACTTACTCAGCTCAATGAAGAGGTGAGTGCTCATCAAAAACAAATCATAGAGAAGTATCCTAACACGATTACAGCTAAAATGCACAAGGCTAATACGAATATTGATGTGCCTGATGCTCCGGCTGGTGTAGATGAACAGCAATACAAATATGAATATTACAAAGCACACTATTGGGACAACTTCGACTTGTCAGACCCAATTATGTTACGTTTACCCAATCCTATTTATAAAGAAAAATACAACACCTACCTCGATAAATTAGTCTATCAACATCCTGATTCATTGAAAAAAGAAATAGATGAACTGGTAGCTGAGGCCAAATCAAATGAAGATACCTATAAATACGCAGTCTGGTCTGCAGTGATTAAATACCAATACCCTGAAATCATGGGCTTAGACGAGGTATATGTTCATTTATTTGACAAATACTTTGCCAGCGGAGAGATGGACTTTTGGGCTAATGAACAGCTAAAAAAGAACCTTAAAGATCGAGCCGATCAATTGAGAAATAGTCTGATTGGCAAACCCGCACCAAACCTCATCATGCTGGATGAATCTTTACAAAGACAATCACTTTACGACATTACAAGCGACTATACAGTAATCTACTTTTTTGATCCTGATTGCGGGCATTGTAAAAAAGAAACTCCAAAACTTGTCGAGTTTTACAACAATTCGAGTTTCGATGTTGAGGTTTTTGCTGTTTCTGCAGACACTTCCATGGTTAAAATGAAAAAGTACATTAAAGACATGAATATGGACTGGATCACTGTCAACGGCCCTAGAACGATTACTCAGCCCTATCAAAAATTATATGACGCCATGACTACTCCAACCATTTATATTTTGGATCGAGATAAAAAAATAATAGCAAAGAAGCTACCTGCAGATCGTTTAGATGAATTTTTAACACGCTATGAGGCACTAGAATCGAAAAATAAGCTACGAAATGATTAAACCTTGTGGTTAAAACTGTCGTACAGTATCTTAACAACAATTAATTGGTCAAAACTCAAAACAAAACAACAATGTCATTTATCAACAAGCTATTCGGTAAGAAAAAGAAACCCAAAAATGCCACTTGTGATATAAGCAAGGAGCCTATTGAAGAAGGTTTTGGGTATTTACTCACCACATCGGAGGTAGTTTCATCCAAAAAGTTCTGGGACAATATCATGACTGAGCCTGAAACTATGTCTTACACTATTTCACATTTCAAAAATCAGGACAATACGGCCACGCAAATGCGGTCAATGATTTTTGATAAGCACAGCACGATTGAGAAACCCTGGATGGTATCAGACTCTTACATACATCTATTTGAAGTAGATAAATCTGAGGCCAGAGCAAAGGCTAACGAATGGTGGAGCAGTGAAGGAAATGTAGAACTACCTAACAGTGGAACCGCTTCGGACATGCTAGATGATAAATCTTATGAAGAGATTAAGCATTATGCTATCATGGAAGCTGGCAAGGAAAGAGTGGCGTAAGTAGAGGTTAGAGATTAGAAAATATTTTAGAGATTACAGGGGTGTTGGACTTCGCCCCGACAGAACAAGTCAGGTGGAAACACCTGACTACACACTCTCTGCGTTATTGAAAGTTTCCATCCTACACTTTAATCAAGGTGGAAATACCTACAAAATAGGCTTCGAGAGCCTCAGCCTGACATAATACAATTAGAAAAATTGTTTTAAATACTGCTGTCACCCTGAGGTACTCGAAGGGTGAGATAACAGCAGTGTCGGACTTTGCTCCCGACAGGACAAAGTCAGGTGGAAACACCTGACTACACTCTCTCTGCGGTGTTGGGTGTTTCCACCCGACACAGTCAATCAGGTGGAAACACCTGACTTTCTCTGAATTCAAAAATCTTACTTCTTAAACTCTATTACCCCTTTGGCTTCAGTGGTCTTACTTCAATGTCTACATGATGGTAGTTGCCGCTTGATTTTAAGCAATGTATTATAGTTGAAGCAATATCCTCCGGCATCATCATATTGTCGTTAGCTTCCACTGATTTGATATCATCGAAAAAGTTGGTCTTAACAGACCCAGGGTAGATGCATGTTACTTTGATACCAAAGTTTCTTAACTCTTTGTACATCGAATGAGAAAGGCCTCTAACGGCATGTTTGGTAGCACAATATGCCGACATACCTGGTATTCCGGTAGTTCCAGCTATGGAAGAGATGTTAATAATATGGCCTAAGTCACGTTCCTTCATTCTGGGAACCACCATTTTAGAGCAATAAAACGTACCATCAACATTGGTCTCAAACATTTGGTGCCATTCCTCTAAACCCAAATCGGTGAGGTAGCCTTCATAACCCAAGCCAGCGTTATTAATAAGCACAGCAATATTATCACCTACTTTAGATACTGTTGTTTCATAAGCATGCTCAACACTGTTAAAATTTCTTACATCCGTCTCAATAAAAAGAAAATTTTCGTTCTCAATTTCAGGTGAAGTTCTACCCCATCCCACCACAGTAGCTCCTTCTTTAAGCAATGCCTGAACTGTCGCAAGTCCAATTCCCTTGCTTACTCCTGTAACAACTGCAGTTTTATTTCTCAATTCCATTATTTACTTCTTTCAATCGTAAACTGAACAAGGTTTTTAAGCGAATGTTTGTATTCTGAATCTTCAAATGCATCTAAAATATCTATTGCCTCCTGGTAGTACCTATACATTACCTCATTAGCATACTCTAACCCTCCGGATTGCTTTACGAAATCGATGACTTCATTTACTTTCTTCTTATTATGGCTATGATTTCTTATTGTACTTATTATACGTCTTTTTTCAAGCCAGGTAGCAGAGTGCAGTGCTTTAATAAGTGGCAAAGTCATTTTCTTTTCTTTAATGTCAATGCCTAATGGTTTTCCAATCTCGCTTTCTCCATAATCGAATAAATCGTCTTTGATCTGGAAGGCCATGCCCACCTTTTCTCCAAAATCTCGCATACGAGCTACTTTCTCATCACCAAAACCGTTAGAGCTCATCTCATCTCTCGTGGAAGAGGCGCCTACTGCACAACAAGAGGCTATTAAAGAGGCTGTTTTTTGTCTTATTATTTTGTAATAGACCTCTTCGGTAATATCGAGATTTCGTGCTTTTTCTATTTGTAAAAGTTCCCCTTCACTCATTTCTTTCACTGCCGTAGAGACAATTTTCAGTAAATCAAAGTCCTGATTATCAACTGAAAGTAGTAATCCTCGGGAGAGCAAGTAATCTCCAACGAGCACTGCAATTTTATTTTTCCAAAGCGCGTTGATTGAAAAAAATCCTCGTCTGTAGTTGGCATCATCTACAACATCATCATGCACAAGGGTGGCTGTATGTAAGAGCTCTATCAACGAAGCCCCTCTGTAAGTAGCTTCTGAGATTTTACCGCAAGTGCCCGCGCTTAAAAACACAAACATAGGACGCATCTGTTTTCCTTTGCGCTTTACGATATAACTCATTATTTTGTCCAGAAGCAGGACTTTGGTCCTCATGGAGGATCGGAATTTTTTCTCAAACTCCTCCATTTCAGATGATATCGGGGATTTTATTTCTTTTAAGCTTAAAGCCATGCGTGACAAAATGAGCTACAATAATACTTACGAAAACGCCTTAATCAAAATATTAACATGACTTACCCACTTACTGTTATTGATAACATTGAACTGAGAAATACAGATCATGGTAAACCAATTTTAATGGATGTAAGATCTCTCATCAACACAACCCAAAAACCTGTTATCGTATTTATACATGGGTTTAAGGGGTTTAAAGATTGGGGTCATTGGAGTCGTATTGCTGAACAGTTGGCCTATTCGGGGTACTGTGTTGTTAAGTTTAACCTATCTCACAACGGTACTACTCCCGATCACCCAGTCGACTTTGTTGATCTAGATGTATTTAGTAAAAACACATACTCTATTGAGCTCAATGATGTTGGCTCGGTATTAGACTATTTACATTCACCAGATTGTAATATTTCAAATATAGATTTAAGCAAAATATACCTTGTAGGACACAGCCGAGGAGGTGGCTTGGCTCTACTCAAAGCAAAGGAAGATGCTCGCATTGCAGGAGTGGTCACCTGGGCATCGGTGAGCGATTTTGGTAGTCGCTGGTCAGATGACGTTATGGAAAAATGGGCAAAAGATCAGGTACATTACGTGTATAATGGCCGTACAAAACAAAATATGCCAATGAAATATACAATCGTAGAAGATTACAAGGCTAACCTGAACAAGCTTAACATAAAATCTGCAGTAGAGCATCTAAACGTACCAATACTTCATATTCATGGCACTGATGACCCTACAGTACCTCTTAATGAAGCAAAATCCTTAGCCGAATGGAATCCACAGAGTAAGTTAGAAATTATAGAAAATGCTGATCATGTATTTAATGGAAAGCATCCATTTACTGAAGAAGAACTTCCAGTGAATAGTCAACAATTAGTAGATAAAACACTATCTTTCCTCGATAAAATCAGCAAATAATGAATATTGATCATGTTTATATTGATTACTTAATTTTTCCAGCCGCGATATTAATAGGTGCATTTATTGTATCTCGAATCATGCGGTATTTCATGAGGAGATTTGTGCGTAGGATGTCTGAGTCTATGAAACTCGATCCTACCAAGTACAATTTCCTGATGAATGCGATGAATTTCATTATTCTGGTAATTGCCATTATGGTGATTTTCTATCACATTCCTGAACTTAAACAGTACGGGGTAGGAATATTTGCCAGTGCAGGTGTCTTGGCGGCCATTGTAGGTTTTGCCTCACAATCGGCTTTTTCCAACATTGTTTCTGGAATTTTTATTGTGCTTTTCAAACCCTTTAGGGTTGGTGACCATATTTCTTTATCTGGAGGTAATATGGGTGAGGTTGAGGATATTACACTCCGGCATACTGTAATTAGAAATTATGAAAACAGACGCATTGTTATTCCAAACTCCATCATTAGTAACGACACCATTGTAAACTCATCCTTAAATGAGGACAAGACTTGCATGTATGTTGTATTTGGCATCAGCTACGATTCTGATATAGATCTTGCCATCAAAATAATGCAAGAGGAAGCTGCTAAGCACCCAGCTATGCTCGACAACAGGTCTGAAGAAGACAAAGCTGCTGGTAAACCTTCGATTGTAGTACGACTCATTGATTTTGGTGATAGCTCGGTGAATTTAAGGGCTTATGTATGGGCCGAAGATCCTATGGTAGGATTTATGATGAAATGTGATTTGAACAAAAGTATAAAAAAGAGGTTTGACGATGCAGATATAGAAATACCTTTCCCATACAGAACGATTGTATATAAAGATGCTAAAAACAAACCTCAAGCTATTTAGAAGATGAAACTTAAATCTCCCGTACATTTCCACTTACCTAAAATAAGCATGCCTGGTTTTGTAAGCACCAAAAAAGTGGCAGGCTTGCCACCAGGTCAATTGGTGCATTTGGGTGAGAAAGTCACCGACAAATCGGTGGTTGAGTTTATCAACTATGATAAAAAAGAGTTTGAACAACTTACCAGCGAGGTTCCGGAAGATATTTACGCTAAACTAGATCCGAAAAGAGTAAACTGGCTCAATATTGATGGTCTCCATAACATTGATCTCATAAAAAGCACAGGAGAACAGTTTGATATACATCCACTGGTGCTTGAAGATATTCTAAACCCAGACCAAAGGCCGAAGGTAGAAGATTATGAAAAATATCTCTTCTTTACCATAAAAACTTTAAACTCACTCAAGCCTGAATTGATAGAGTATGAGCAAATGAGCTTTGTTCTTGGTAAAGATTTTCTCATTTCTTACCAGGAGAAAGAAGGAGATTTGTTCGAAGGTCTTCGCACCAGGTTAAAAACAGACCCCGGAAGTAAAGCAAGGCACAGAGATGTAGACTATTTGTTTTACAGACTGATAGATACCATTGTTGATAGTTACTACCTGATTATAGAAAACCTTGGAGAACGTATAGAACACCTGGAAGATGAGGTGTACGAAAACCCAACTAAAAAGACGCTGCAGCAAATTCAAGGCTTAAAAAAAGAATTGATCTTTTTAAGGAAATCGATTTATCCGCTTCGAGAAGCCATTAGTAAAATCTCCAAGGAGGAGTATGACTTCATTTCAAAGGAGACCGTACGTTTCTTTTCTGATGTGTATGATCACACCATACACATTATAGAAACTTTTGAGACCTATCGCGACCTCACCACTGGCCTTATGGACATGTATATGACCAGCATTAGCAACAAGATGAACGAAGTGATGAAAGTGCTAACTATCATTGCTACCATCTTTATACCCTTGACATTCATAGCTGGTATATATGGAATGAATTTCGAAAACATGCCTGAGCTAAAAATGGGAAATGGGTATTTCTATGCACTGGGTGCTATGGGTATCGTCTTTTTAGGTATGCTGGCTTATTTTAAGAAAAAGAAATGGTTATGAGACATGTACTTACCCTTGCCATGCTGGCACTATCTGGAGCACTGCTGGCACAGGACCTTAACCCAGAACAACTCGCACAGGCACAGCTTGATGGGTATAATAACCGCGATATTGATGCTTTTCTAGCACCATATAGTGATACAGTAAAGATTTACAATTTCCCGGCTGAGCTTACCACAAGAGGAAAAGAAGCTATGCGTAAAGGGTATAGTAATATGTTTGATAACCTACCTGACTTATACTGCACTTTGTTAAATAGAATGGTAAGTGGTAATACTGTCATAGATCATGAAAGTGTGGTTTTCAGAAATGATCAGCCAGCCATGGAAGTATTTGCCATGTACAAAGTCGCTGGAGGAAAAATCGTTGAAGTTTACTTTATACGGCCTGAAGAATATCAACCGGAGTGATCATCTAATACAAATCCTTAGGGTCAACCAACTTATTTTCAATAAGCTCACGCGTGACTATCTCGGTCATGTCACTTTTAAAAATAAACTCGTTTCTAATATCGGAAACATAGGCCTTGAGCCTCATTTTCAGATAAGATCTACGCTCTTTTACTTCATTGAAAAAGAGCACTGTAATGGGCTTGTTTAGATACACAAAGCGAGAAACCTGAGCCGCTTCTGTGGCGATTTTTCTTACACTTTCAGTGTCTATCGTAATAGGTAGGTATATTTCAGCCACTACTTGACAATTGGCCTCTCCCGTATTTGAATTTGAAACTGATTTATTCATCAGCTCTCCATTAGGCACACTCACCAAAGAGTCGTCTGCTGTAATCAGTCTTGTTGATCTCAAACCAATTTGTACCACCTCTCCATAATGCTCTCCTACTTCTATCTTGTCTCCCACCTGAAATGGCCTGTCAAACAAGATCATAATCCCGCCAAACACATTTTTGAGGATGTCTTGTGCGGCAAAACCAACGGCTATACCTACCGAGGCTGTAACAGCAATCACCGTTTCAATCGGTGGCTGAATAACACCCGCAATGATGATGAATATCACAAAAACCCACCCTGATATCTTTACAACAGGCACAAGGCCCTTAATTGTAATTCGATATGTGGTGCTTCTTTCGGCTAATCGTCCAAGTATGCCGCCCAAAAACCTGAGGACAAAGTAACCTACCAATAGAAACACAGCCGTCCAGAACACTTTTCCGAAAGAGATGAGCTCCTTAATTTGTGGCATCTCCTCTTTGATGCTGCCATCAACACCTGAAGATGAGACCGTATCCGATACCGTTTGAGTCTGATCGGTGATAGCAGAGGGGTCAATCTGCCCGTAGGATCCTACGGCAAGCAATGACAGTGCTAATATGATTAATAGGCTTCTCAATGAATTATATTTTTAGTTTTTAACAATGAAACCGTCTGCCTGTAGAGTAACGGGTTTACAATAAACCTCTCATTTTTTTCTGTTAAAATCCCATCTTCAAAAAGAGGGTATAATGTAGCCCTGCTTCTGATTACACTTTTGTTTACACATGCTGAAAAATCTTCTTCTCTTAAGCCATCATGCAATAGAAGATAAGTGAGTGTATGTAATTTTGATAAGTGCAAGCTTTCCATAAATCTAAAGTCCATCTCTTTTAATGAAGCAATGTGAATGGTATCATCAGACACCTCACAAGTAGATCTTAGCCAATATACCAAGCCTAAGCTGATATTGCTTTTTGCTATTTTATTTAAATCATTAAAATATTCTTCTCTCAACAGATTTTGTTGTCCTTCCTCACTTAACTTTTTAAATTTTTTATTATTTAAATGCGATGGAGACGGCTCAAACTGCAGATTATAACCACTTACCTGATGCCTTTTATGAATGATCTTATTAATCATCTCATCATCAAACTCTCTCATGGGTATGTGGTAGCTGAAGTGATCACCAATACCAATAGTCTTATTTAAATAATTCCATGCGTACAACGTGCATGTGGTTACCCAAAATACATTTTTACTTGTGAGTGAAATGATTTCCATCAACATAGTAATAGCGTCAAAGCCATTTACTTTTTTCAGAAATTGCTTTTGAATATTCTCAAGAATGATAATTTTCTTACCACCCTTATTTAAATACTTTACTACAGCTTCCTCGTCTTTGAGATCAATTTCGAAATTCGTTGAGAGGAATGATAAAAGTGACTTTGAGCTGTAAAACAATTCTATAGTATCGAACCGGTAAACTTTACATGAGGTAGTAAGTTCTTTTTTGAAGAAGTTGAGCAATGTTGTTATGCCACATCCTTTTTCGCCAGTAATTACTGTAGCGGCAAAGCGGCCTTTCATATAATTATTATAGGCATTATTCAACGCACCTATTTCTTCATTTCTTCCTTCAAATAAGTTGTTGTCGTCCAATGGTACGCTTTGAAAAAGTCTCTGATATACAAAAGGTAATCTTTCTATAGATTTTTCTGTTTCAGCCAGAAAATCCGCTATCTCTGTAGATATAGCTGTTTTCTCTTTAGAGAGGCCATAGCGTTTGAATATAGCCTGTATTAAACCCTTCACCTTAGTATATAAAGAGATTGTCTTCTTCCAAATTAGAGGCAATAGATTTCGTGCCTTATTTAACCACTCTTGCTTCAGTCTTTTACTTCTCTCAATGGCTTTGGCTTTGGCAATACGGACACGTATTTCAAAAATATTCTCGTTATCAGTAAATTTTTCGAGTTCCGCATTGAGTTTTTTGAGACTGGTAAGCAGATCATCAGCTACAGCATGCTTTATGTCAGACAAAAATTCCTTAAGTGCATTTGTCTTTTTAATTGTTCTGTCAAGCCCCTCAATGGCTACATCCAGAGGCTCATTTTTACCATCTTTATCATCAACCAACGAAATGGCCGATTCAAGATTAAATGCAGCAATTTGTCCCAACTGCGATAGCTCTTGCTGTAGTGCATTGATTTTTGCAGATATCTGGACTTTACACTGCTTACCAGCCTCTTTAAACCTTGGCCATGACTCAAAGTTGATAAGCTCTTTAGGTGCTATGTAACTAATCGATGAAGACTTTATTGGTTCCCCGAAATTAGCACCTTTTACCAGTGTTCTCTTTTCTGAGAGTTGCTGCATTTCAGTGTTAAGGCTTGCTTCAATGTCATTGATGAGTGCTGGTAAATCTTGTGCCAACACAGCATCCGTTGCCTTTGCTATAATATCATCTTCTAACCGTGTCTTTACTTTTTCAAGTTGCTCTTCAAGTGCTTTTTTTATTGCGCTGTCAGAGGATGTTGTCAGGCTGGTAAGCTCATCTTTATAAGATTGTACATCAGCGACTATACCATCAATCTCAGAGACAACATTCTTTGAAATACGATCTTCTAATTCTTTGTAATTATGATAGAATGCCTCCAGACCACAGTAAATCAAAGCATACAGCTCAAGGTCAATTTCCCAGTCATCGGAAAGTACTACAAATGTATTGTCCCATTGCTTTTGGTTATTCTTATAACCTTGATTGAGTCTATAATGTACTCTGGCTGTCTTAGAGGGACCAAAATTTCTATTAGCAAGTTCAAAAGTACCTACTCGCTCTGTAGCCTTTAAGAATCGTTTATCCTGTTGCTTTACAGACTCTAGCGCTAGTTCTTTTAGTTCAACCTTACATTTTTCCAACAACTCAAGCGCTTCCGGTATCTTCTGCGATATTTCAAGGGCAAGGCTTACATCTTTGTCTTCACCGATGTAGTTGTCCATTGCCATAGTAATCTGCTCGTCTACTTGCCAGAGCAGCATGGCGGACTCACTAATTGTCTTAGAAATCAAATTTTGTAAGTTCGCAAGCTCCGCAGATAGTTGTTCTTTAAAATGGTATCTCGAGAGATTTCTAAGCCTTACATGATGGGTAGCAGGTTGCCTGGCTTTGACGGGCTTTTTAAATAGTTTTCTTGTTCCATTTGCAATTGACAACGGTATGCCACTGATATTTCTTCCGGCTCTTTTAAACCACTTACCTGTTTTTAATATAAGAGTTTCTTTGGGCAGGCTTTTAAAGCGTTCTGGCTTTTGTTCAAGTACAATCGCCTCATCAATCGCCTCTACAAAAAGGATAATGGATTTATTGAACTCACCAAAGTCAGTATCAAAATCATTGATAGTTTTGTTTTTGAACTCTCCTTCAACCAGCTTCTCTACCTTATTTTTGTAAAGTAGAAAGCTATGAAGCGCCTCATTTTTAGGCATATTGAGATAGTTATTACCCATCAGCTCTTTTAGTGCTGCATCATACTGGGTTATAAACTCAGCATGTTTATCAAGCTTTTGATAAGCTACAGGTAAAAAATAGTCTTCAACTATTTCCAATACCTCTTCATGATATGATCCCAGTTGGTTTTTCATCTAAGATGTCAAGATAATCATTTTGTAAAACCTATATGCAAAAGGGCATCGCCCATATTTACTACTGGGTAATTATTAATTCCGATTACATAACCATCCGATGGAGATTTTATCTGCTTTTCAAACTGTCCATAAGGATCGGTAATGAGCCCTAAAGTTTGTTTCTTCTCAACTTTGGCTCCATTTCTTACCAGTAAGTGATGAAGTCCCGCATATTTGGCTCTTATCCACGATGAATTTCTTATAATAATTGGCTCTTCCTTAATTTCAGGTGCTTCTTGGCGCATACCCAAATGCTTCATCACTCTTAAAATACCATCCAGGCCGACATCTACCACTTGCTTTCTCAAACGCAACGTTTCACCTCCCTCATAAACCAATATTTGTTTACCGGCTTTGTCAGCCGTTTTTCGTAATGATTTGTCTCTGTACCCGGAATGAATAATGAATGGAGCACCAAATATTTTTGCTAAAGCCATATCTTTCTCACTCTCAAAAAAAGCTCGTATTTGCGGGTAGTTATTATGACTTTTCCCTCCGGTGTGGAAATCCAGGCCATAGTCGATGATTGGTAAAATCTGAGTTGTTAAAAAATACGCCACCCTACTCGCTAATGAGCCCGTTTGTGAGCCTGGAAATGACCTGTTTAAATCCTTTCCATCAGGTAAGCCTCGAGAATGACTAATAAAACCATAGACATTGTATACAGGAATGGCAATTACGGTACCGCAAGATGGCTTGTTAAATTTATTCTTTAAAAATCGTCTGACAACCTCTATGCCATTGGTCTCATCTCCATGCACCCCGGCCATTACCAGCAAAACAGGGCCTTTTTTTGCAGACCTGCTTACAAATACGGGTATGTTAATTGGAGTACGCGTGGGTAACCTACCGATCACAGCATTGATCTGCATGTCTTTCCCTGGCGGTACCTTATGACCATCAATAATAATATCAGCCATGATTATTATGCGTTAATGCGATCCTTTTGTACCCGTGGTTTCTTGCTTCCATTACGCTCAAGAAACTCTACAATTTTTCCTGCTATATCAATACCCGTGGCTTTTTCTATTCCTTCAAGCCCAGGAGATGAGTTTACCTCCAGAATCAATGGACCCCTTGAAGATTGAAGCATATCAACACCCGCTACACCTAAACCCATTTTGCTTGCTGCTTTTATGGCTGCGCTTTTTTCTTTTCTTGAAAGTTTAATTATATCTGAAGACCCACCTCTATGCAGGTTAGACCTAAACTCACCCTCTTTGGCTTGTCTTTTCATAGCACCTACAACCTCACCATCCACTATAAAGGCTCTGATGTCTGCACCTCCAGCTTCTTTGATAAATTCCTGAACAATCACCCTGGCTTTTAGACCATGAAATGCTTCAATAACAGATGCTGCAGATTTGCGATTATCTGCAAGCACTACACCTAATCCTTGTGTTCCTTCAAGTAATTTGATGATCACGGGGGCACCACCAACAGCATCTAAAATATCGTCAGTTTCTCGGGAATAATTTGTAAAAACAGTTTTTGGCAAACCCAATCCAGCTCTTGAAAGTATTTGAAGACTACGTAATTTATCTCTACTCCTAATCAAAGCTTGCGACTCGACAGCTGTAAATACTTTCATCATTTCAAACTGGCGTACAACGGCAGACCCATAAAAAGTAACTGAAGCACCTATACGCGGGATAATGGCATTGTACTCATCCAGCGACCTACCCTTATAAAGTACCGTGGGCTTGTTTTGCTCCATTACAATGGTACATTTTAGGTGATCAATCACCTCTGCTGTATGGCCTCGTGCTTCACAGGCTTCTACAAGCCTTTGAGTCGAATATAAATTTGTGTTTCTTGATAGTATCCCAATATTCATGAGCTTAATAATTCTGTTTTAAATCGTATGACAAGTTATGCCTGGCAACATCGACAACAAACCCTTTTTTTAAAAGTTTTCTACCTAGTAAAATAGGGAATTTTAATGCGCCTCTGTCACTTAATGAAAACTCCGTTTCAAAGTCATTTCCAAAAAGCCTTAGTTTGGTTTTTATAATAAAGCGCTTCTCACTATCTCCAAAGGAGTTTTTTATTTCACGTTCTTCAAAATTCTTAAAGTAGAAGCTCTTATCGTTATAATTAGGATGCTTAGGGTCTAGTAAAGTAAAATGTAAGACTTTGACATCATCTCGATAAATCACCTCTGCATGGTGGTAATGTATGGCCGATGTGTATGCTCCAGTATCAATTTTAGCATCCAAGTCAAATAGATCCAAATCTGGTAAATCAACTTTATCGGATCGCCCAATAATTTCTTTCTTCTTTTTGTTCTTCATAACAGACAGTTGCCTTCTGCACCTCAAGTTAGTTCATTCTTCATCCATAAAAAAAGCCGCACTTCGAAAAGCACGGCTAATCATTTGATGTTTTACTAAATATTACTTTTCAACTGGAATTTCTACCATCGTATTCTCCCAGGCCAAAACAATACCGTTATCAGCAACACTGATATCAAATGTTTCAACCATATCTTCAGACTCTCCTGAAGGAACCTCTACTCGCAATACATCTGAGTCTTTGCTATACTGAGTGCCCCATATGTCGGTCTCACTATTGAAGATAATTGTCCATTCATCTTCACCAGGGATTGTAAATAAAGAATACTTACCGGCAGCCAATTCCTCTCCAGCAACCATTACATCGCTGCTAAAAGAAATCGTTGTTGCATTGTTGGCACCTGTTCTCCATACTTCTCCATAGGGTACAAGGCCTCCCATAATTTCACGTCCGTGTGCTGAAGGCTGATGGTAGTCCACATTGACTTCAACGCCATTGATTTCTCCAGAAGCATTGGCTGCTGGGCTTTTCTTTTTCTGGGCCTCGGCATCAATACTTATAAAGGCCAAAAATAAAATGATAAAAAAGGGTAATGTATTTTTCATGATAAGCTAAGTTTTAGTGTACTGCTTAAACGAAAAATAATTGGTATGGTTATTAAACAAGGAAACTTTTCGGGTGGGTATAAAAGAGAAAATGCCAGCACTAAAAGCACCGGCATTTTCAATCAATCAGTATTTATTTTCAACCTGTAAACCAATTGATATAACGAAGGTAATAAAAAATAGTTGGGAAATTCTACTATTTTTTTTAAAAAAAGTTAAAACGCTTCTGCAAAAGCAAAGTAAAAGCCACTTGTATTTTTACCTATTCCATAGTCTATACGGATGTTTAGACGGTCAGCTTTATTAACCATAAGTCGTAAGCCACCACCCACTGTATACTTAAACTCACTGAAGTCAAAAGCCCCTAAATTGGGCGCTACATCACCTAATCCACCAAAAGCAACTACCCCAATCCATGGAATGATTTGTTTACGATACTCGGCCTGGAAGGCGAGTTGTTGATTGTCCCTAAACCTGCCATTATAATAACCACGCATGATAGTTTCACCTCCTAATAATGCCATTTCTCTAAATGGGGTATTACCCGTATTAAGTTGCGCAAACAATTGGGCAGCAATCACATCATTGTCTGAAATAGAATAATACTTGCGAATGTCTACTGTATACCTGTTGAACTTATAATCTCCATTAATGGCCGAACCGTGAAAAAATGAAGAGAACTCAGCGAAAATACCTGTAGAAGCATTCAAAACATTGTCACGGCTATCATAAATGAATGAAAAGCCTATACCTGCATTGTTTCCCACTTCAGACTCAAGTCTTTCTTTGTCTTCTGTTAAGAATTCAGGCTCATACGTCAAATCATACAGGTAAGTATACCTGTATTGTAAACCCGCAAACAGGTTTTTTCTAAGTTTCCTTAAAACGCGTTCTCTGAATATAAGTACCTTATAATCCAGATTTTCTTCAAACGCTTCTTCTGTATCATTACCTATGCCGTAATAAAGAATTGGAAAATCGTAATAGCTCAATTCACCATTATATACAAACTTTTCATCGTTGGAAAAAACGTTGTGTTTTGTCTGTAAGATGATTTGCTTGTTAAGCGTATAAGCACCTAATACCTGTGCGTTAGAGTTTCTTGTGGTGGAGGCATCACCTAGATTAAATACTCCTGATACCAGCGCTCCAAATCCTAATCTAGTTTCGGGAGTGTAAAAAACAGCAGGTAAAGGAATGAGCTTGAGTTTTTTCTCAAGTTTTGTGCTGTCTTGGTCTTGTGCTCTTACTGATTGCATAATAACCAGTAAGAGCACAAGTAAGGTATATTTTCTCATAGCCGGAACTTATAGGTACCGGGAAGATAGTAATACTTTCCATGCAATATCAATGTCTCCCCGTTCTATATACGTTTGAGCTAACTTATGAAGATTTTCCTTTGAGGTTATTGCTGTTATTTCTGGTTCATTGGCAAAATCCTTGACATCCTCATCAGTGGGCAGCTGTTCTACATTTCCTAATCGCCCCAAATTGTTGCCTGTTAATATTGCACTGTTCTTCACATCATCAGGCATGTTATCTACACCAATACCAAGATTTTTCAAAGGTTTTGGAATCTCAAAAATGGCATCTCCTTGAGCACGACAATAATAATTACCGCCCATCCTTGCCACAGCATCCAGCTTGTAAGGGTCAACTTTCTTATTTGTGTCTAAAATACCTTCATTGAAGTGTGCCAGCAATACCTCACAAATTACAAGGTTGCCTGCCCCACCCTCGGTGCCCGTTTCTTTCACCTCAAGCACTTTACATTCAAAGGCCACCGGTGATTCTTTCACTCTTGGGGGTTTTACTTTTACAGATGGCACTTCTGTCAACCCGGCTTTTTCAAACTCATTAACACCTTTTGGGTATTCTGTGCTAGACAAAGACATTTGCTCAACAATCGCATAGTTGACCACATTTATAACTACCTCATCTGTTTCTTTAACGTTTTCAAAAGTGTGCTTGGTAGTGTTATCCCGTCCTCTACGAGCAGGAGAGAATATCAATATTGGTGGATTAGCGCCAAAGCAGTTAAAAAAACTGAATGGGCTCAAGTTTACACTGCCATCTTTATCAATTGTGCTGGCAAAAGCTATTGGTCTCGGAGCAATAGCTCCGAGTAAGTAGCTATGTAGCTCAGGTACAGAAACTTCTTTTGGATCGATTGTTAGCATTGTAGGATAATTAAGATTCTTTAGCTGGTAATACTTTAGACCTTACTTCTCCAAAGCCGATCCTCAACCCATTTTTCTCAGCATACCCCCTCATGATTACGGTATCTCCGTCTTCAATGAATTTTCTTTCAGACCCATCAGATAGTTTCACAGGTTTTGTGCCTTTCCAGGCTAACTCAAGCATCGAACCGTAAGAGTCTGGCGTTGGCCCGCTAATGGTGCCAGAGGCATACATATCGCCTACCTGCATATTACAGCCATTTACCGTATGGTGC
Source organism: Fulvivirga sp. (assembly GCA_039970995.1). Taxonomy (GTDB): domain Bacteria; phylum Bacteroidota; class Bacteroidia; order Cytophagales; family Cyclobacteriaceae; genus Fulvivirga. The sequence goes on along the minus strand of JBDVKW010000002.1, from coordinate 105,495 downwards.
GCTAATTGCTGATTTACATTCCAGTACATATGCTTAAAGTTGCTGTTACATATCACATTTTCCTCTCCACCTTCTGGTTGCAGAGCAACTTGTAAATTGATGTCGAAGTTTTTTTCACCCTTAAATTCCAAGTAAGGCAATACTTTGGGATCTTGTTTTGGCCCGGCTGTTCTGAACGGCTCCAATGCATCCATCGTCACAATCCAGGGAGAAATCGATGAAGCAAAATTCTTTGCCAGGAATGGCCCTAAAGGCACATATTCCCAAACTTGTATATCACGAGCCGACCAATCATTAAATATTACAAAGCCGAATATAAAATCTTCAGCATTATCTGTTGATACACCGTTTCCTAACCCATTCTCTTTTCCGGTAATAAATGCCATTTCCAGTTCAAAATCCATGCGTTTACATGGGCCAAATGATGGCTTATCAGCATCAGGAGCTTTCGTTTGACCTTTTGGTCGGTGAATATCAACACCTGAAGGTACTATTGAAGATGCTCTGCCATGATAGCCAACTGGGATATGTTTCCAGTTAGGTAGTAATGCATTGTCAGGGTCCCTAAACATGGTACCCACATTGGTAGCATGCTCTTCACTTGAGTAAAAATCTGTGTAGTTGGGCACTTTTACTGGCATTTGCATGGTAGCTTCTTCCATTGGAATTAAAGCTAGTTCTTTGGCAGCTTTATTATCTCTTAACTCTTCATTGTCATGCTGCAGCAATTCAGAGATACGATTTCTCACTGCCCTTGTTTTTTCTTTACCAAGACCGATAAAATCGTTAAGGCTTCCCTGATTAAATATTCCAGCAGGTAAACCGAGTCCATCTAAAAAGCCATTTTCATGTAGATTGGTTAAGTCTAAAATATGATCACCTATTGCCACCCCTGCAGCTGGCTCCAGGTAAGAAGTTTTAAATATTCCAAACGGTAAGTTTTGAATAGGAAAATCTGAATTTGCGGGTACTTCTACCCAAGATTTCAAATCGGGATTATTCGCTTTTATCATTGTTTTGGTTTTTTCTTCTGAGAATTTTTCAAAGTTAGAGTTAATAACACAAAATTAAAATCTAAGTGTAGTACAACCCTGAATATTACTTTAACCGATAGATCTTGTATCTGTTTTCTCAAGCATTACAAAACCTTTCCTCCCTAAGTTAATTTTCATAATTTTGCGCACTCATTAACAAACAAGCTTAATATCAACAAATGGCGCTTTCAACCAAATATGATCCCCGTGCAGTAGAAGGAAAATGGTATAAAACCTGGATGGACAAGGGTTTCTTTCACTCTGAACCTAATCCTGATAAAGAGGCCTACACTATTGTCATCCCTCCACCGAATGTAACTGGCGTACTACACATGGGACACATGTTGAATAATACCATTCAAGATGTGTTGATTAGAAAAGCGCGAATGGAAGGTAAAGAAGCTTGTTGGGTGCCAGGTACTGATCATGCGTCTATTGCTACCGAGGCTAAGGTGGTAAAAATGCTTAGAGAGAAAGGCATTCAAAAAGGATCTCTATCTAGAGATGAATTTTTGAAACACGCCTGGGAATGGAAAGAAAAATATGGGGGCATCATCCTTGAGCAGCTAAAAAAATTAGGTGCATCATGTGACTGGGATCGTACTGCGTTCACCATGGACGATAATTATTACGAGGCAGTAATTAAGGTATTTGTCGACCTACACAAGAAAGGATATATCTACCGTGGCTTACGCATGGTCAACTGGGACGTAGAAGCTCAAACCACCATTTCTAATGAAGAGGTGATCTACAAAGAGGGTGGTGAGATGTCTAAAATGTACTCGGTGAAATACCAGATCAAGGACTCTGACGAATTTGTAGTAATCGCCACACAAAGACCTGAAACCATCATGGGTGATACTGCTATTGCGGTAAATCCTAAAGATGATAGACATAAGCATTTAATAGGTAAGAAAGCACTCGTACCCTTTATCAATAGAGAAATTCCAATCATCGGTGACGATTATGTGGAATTAGATTTTGGGACAGGCTGCTTAAAAGTGACACCAGCCCATGACCCTAATGACTACGAAATTGGTCAAAGACATAACCTGGAAATTATTGACACCATCAATTTTGATGGTACACTCAATGAAAAGTGTGAGCTCCCTAAATATGTGGGTGAAGATCGTTTTGTAATAAGAAAACGCATTGTAAAAGACCTTAAAGAGGCTGGCTTACTTGTTGAAGAAAAAGACTTTAATACAAGAATAGGCCGATCAGAAAGAACTAACAGTGTGGTTGAGCCAAAGCTATCTTTGCAGTGGTTCATCAACATGAAGGAAATTTCCAAAAAAGCGCACAGCGCAGTGATGGAAGACGAGGTAGTATTACACCCTGCCAAATTTAAAAATACGTACAACCACTGGATGGAAAACGTACGCGACTGGTGTATTTCCCGCCAACTTTGGTGGGGACAGCGTATACCGGCCTATTATTATGGTGATGGTGAAGAAGATTATGTAGTCGCTAACTCTGCAGAAGACGCTTTAGCACTTGCAAAAGAAAAAAGTGGTAACAACAACCTAACAGCAGCTGACATCAAGCAAGATGAAGATGTATTGGATACCTGGGCATCATCCTGGTTATTCCCGCTAGCAGTTTTTAATGGTTTTGACAAAGATGCCTTTGATGAGGAAACAGGAAAAATCATAGAAGGTGCAAATAAAGAATTAGACTACTACTACCCTACGGCAACGCTGGTTACGGCCCCTGAGATTTTATTTTTCTGGGTGGCACGTATGATTATCGCAGGATACGAGTATACTGGCAAAAAGCCTTTTAACGATGTATACCTTACAGGAATCGTAAGAGACAAGCAACGCAGAAAAATGTCTAAATCATTAGGCAACTCACCAGACCCACTTGATTTGATCGACCAATACGGAGCAGATGGCGTGAGAACGGGTATGCTATTCAGCTCACCGGCTGGTAATGATTTACTTTTTGACGAAAAACTTTGTGAGCAAGGCAGAAACTTCTCCAATAAAATCTGGAATGCCTTTAGATTGGTACAGGGTTGGGATGTTGATGAAAACTTAAGTGGTGAAGCCAATCAGGTGGCCATCGACTGGTTCAAAGCCAGGTACAATCAGACTTTAATTGAAGTTGAAGCTCATTTCAAGAAATTCAGAATTTCAGACGCATTGATGTCTGTGTATAAGCTGATCTGGGATGATTTCTGCTCTTGGTATTTAGAAATGGTGAAGCCTAACTATGGTGATCCGATAGATCCGCATACACTTAACGCCACCATAGACTTCTTCGAAGACATCTTAAAAGTCTTGCATCCATTTATGCCTTTCATTAGCGAAGAGCTATACCAGGAATTGAGAAAAAGAGATGACCAGGATTACCTGATTGTTGCTGAATGGCCTACAGCTGAATCTGCAGATGAGGAAATCGTAGGGCAGGCAAAAATTGCTTTTGACATCATCAGCAATGTAAGGAACATCAGAAGTTCGAAGCAACTCTCTCCTAAAGAGACATTAGAGCTCAAAGTGAAAGCTGCTGATTTCAGTAAATTCGATCGTTTCGGTTTCATGATTAGCAAATTGGCTAATCTATCCACTTTGGAAGCAACTGAAGAAAAGGTAGAAGCTGCTGTTAATTTTGTAATCGAAGGAGACGAGTTTTTCGTACCATTAGCCGATAGCATTGATCCAGCTCAAGAACTGGAAGATATTAAAAAGGAATTAGAGTACACCAAAGGCTTCTTAAAAGCAGTTGACAAAAAGCTCAGCAATGAGCGATTTGTAAATAATGCACCTGAGCAGGTAGTGGAGATGGAGAAAAAGAAGCGTCAGGATGCTGAAGCCAAGATTAAGATTTTGGAAGAGAGTTTAGCTGCTTTGCAGTAATGAACTTAAACCTATCAGGTTTCAAAAACCTGATAGGTTTCTTAAACTTCTTTAAAACCTCGCAGCCATCAATAAGCTCAAGTCTTTATACTTAAGCCCAAACTTATTAGCTATGTGCTGATTAGTCACGCTGCCCTTGTAGGTGTATACGCCATTCATAAACCAAGCGTGGGCAAAAATCATATCTTCCATACCACCTTCTTCACCGGCTCTGAGAATAGTTGGTGTAAAAATGTTACTTAAAGCCGTAGTAGCCGTGTGCGCCACTCTGGAGGCTATGTTTGGTACGCAATAGTGGATTACACCATAGCTTCTAAAAATAGGGTTTTTCAGCGTGGTCAGTTCAGAGGTTTCTACACACCCACCCTGGTCAATGCTTAAGTCAATAATGATTGAATCATCCTTCATCTCAGCAACCATTTCTTCGGTCACCACATATCGGTTTCTACCTTTTTCTGCCCGTAGGGCTCCTATTACAACATCCGCATGTCGTAATGAATCAGCAAGTGTTACTGTATCTATGGTAGAAGTATAAATCTGCTGCCCCAAAGCATGCTTGATTCTTCTGAGCTTATAAATGTGGTTATCAAATATTTTAACCTCTGCTCCGAGTCCAAGCGCAGCCCTGGCCGCGTACTCTGCTACAGTACCTGCTCCGATAATTACAACCTGTGTTGGGGGCACACCAGTAATTCCTCCTAATATAATTCCCCGACCTCCATTGGCAGTATTCAAATACTCAGATGCAATCGACATAACAGTATTCCCGGCAATTTCACTCATGGCCCGTATAATAGGCATACCTCCCACTTTGTCCTGAATAAACTCGAATGCCAGGGCTGTGATTTTTTTACGGTTTAACGCATCTAAATAGTCAGGTTTTTGATTTCCCAGTTGTATTGCAGAAATCAATGTCTGCCCCGGCTGCATGAGATCAATCTCTTCGAGTGTAGGCGGCTCAATTTTTAAAATTGCTTTGGCTTTATACACCTCCTCCGCAGAGTAGACAATCTTAGCTCCAGCATCACTGTATTGCTTGTCTGAAAATTTAGAACCCTCCCCAGCTTTGGTTTCAATCCAAATCTCGTGATCATTGTTTACCAACAATGCCACCGCATCCGGTGTGAGGGTTACACGTTTTTCCTGTAAAGAAATCTCATTGGGTATACCAATAAAAAAGGAATGGTTACTCTTTTTTACAGCCAGCAGCTTTTCCTGAGGGTACAGACTACTTTCTTTAGCTAGTTTGGCAAACCCTGAAGCCTCTTTTTTACTCATATCGACTTAATTGTATCTTCCGTGAAGTTTTTCCTGTAACGGAAATATTAATATTTAGCACTTCTTCAGGAAGAATATTTTCGACTTTTGATGGCCACTCAATAAAACAATAAGCACCAGAGTCAAAATACTCTTCAGCTCCTATTTCAGTGGCTTCACTCTCGTCTTTTATTCTATAAAAATCAAAATGATAAATCACCTCTTCGTTGTGGCTTTGATACTCATTCACAATAGAAAAAGTAGGACTATTTACCGTATCTTCTACTCCCAACTGAGCGCATATTGACTTAATTAAAGTAGTTTTCCCGGCACCCATTTCGCCTTCAAATAGCCAGATATTTACGTCACGACCAAAGGCAATAAGTTGTTCTGCTACTTCATCAATTTCATCTAAACTTTCACAAACTAGCTCCTGTCGTTTGAGAGGCTCATCTACCATATTTCGAATTTAGTGAAATTATTGGAATAATCATTTCTTCCATAGAAACACCCCCATGCTGGAAGGTGTCTTTGTAATAATTCACATAGTAGTTGTAGTTGTTTGGGTAAGCAAAAAATCGGTCTTCTGTGGCAAAAACATAAGATGTAGATACATTGAGTTTGGGCAAAGACAGTCTTTCTGGTTTAGCACATTCCATTACATCGTCACCTCTATCATAACCCAGGTTTTTGCCTTGTTTATATCTTAAATTGGTATTTGTATTTCTATCTCCAACGATTTTAAAAGGCTTTTTTACCCGAATTGTACCATGATCTGTGGTAATAATAAGCTTTCCTCCTTTTTCGGCTATTAACCGTAGTGCATCCAACAATGGTGAATGTTCAATCCAGGATTTAGTGATACTGCGATAGGCCGATTCGTCAGGGGCCAACTCTCTAATCATGGCTGTATCCGTCCTTGCATGAGAAAGCATATCTACAAAATTGTAAACAATCACATTCAGATCGTTAGTCATTAAATTGTTGATATTATCAGCCAACTGTCGACCTTCTGCTGCTTTTTTTATTTTATGATAGCTAAAACTGAGATCTAAATTTTTACTCCTAATCTGACGCTCAAGAAATTGATCTTCAAAATTGTTCTTACCATCATCCACATCTTCACCTACCCAAATATCGCTATGCTTACGCTCCATTTCTGCAGGAAGCATCCCTGAGAATATTGAGTTTCGCGCATAGGCGGTTGTCGTAGGTAAGATGGAGTAATAAGTTTCTTCTTCTACCACATTAAAATACTCCGTAACGGCTGGTTCAATAATCTTCCATTGATCATATCGTAAATTATCTATGACCAGAAAGAATAATGATTTACCATCTTCAATCTGTGGAAATACTTTCTTTTTCATCAATTGATGAGACAGTAAAGGCTTATCCACATCGGGGTCTGTCAGCCAGCTTTCGTAACTCTCCATGATGAATTTAGAAAAGCGATTGTTGGCCTCTTCCTTCTGCATTGTGAGTACCTCTGCCATGCTTTTATTTTCGGTCTCATCAATTTCCAATTCCCAAAATATCAGCTTTTTATACGTTTCGACCCACTCCTGAAAAGTCAGATCATCTTGAAACGCCATGCTAATATTTCTAAATTCCTGTTGGTATGACAGGTTGGTCTTTTCTGTAACTAATCTCCTATTGTCCAGAATCTTCTTTACAGAAAGTAAAATTTGACTTGGGTTAAGTGGTTTTATCAAATAATCAGCAATTTTTGCCCCTATTGCCTCCTCCATAATCTGCTCTTCCTCGTTTTTGGTAATCATTACCACAGGCAGGTTGGGTGAAGTCGACTTTATTTTAGTTAAAGTTTCCAGCCCTGACATGCCGGGCATATTCTCATCGAGAAATACAACATCAAAGTGCTCACTATCAACTTTATCAATGGCATCCGAGCCACTGTTTACGGGCGTCATCTGATAGCCTTTATTTTCTAAAAATAGAATATGGGGCTTTAATAAATCGATCTCGTCATCCGCCCATAAAATCTTATATCTTTGCATCGTTTGATAGTTCTGAGTTTAATTCTTTTAAAAGCTAACGCAATAATCGTACAATAGATTGAATAAAAAGAAAATATTTAACGATCCCGTTTATGGCTTCATCAATATAAAAAGCGATTTGGTGTTTGACATCATTGAACACCCCTTTTTTCAAAGATTGAGAAGAATAAAACAGTTAGGCCTTACTGACCTCATTTATCCCGGAGCATTACATACCAGGTTCCACCATGCAATAGGTGCCATGCACCTCATGACCCGTGCACTGGATAGCCTAAGAAGTAAAGGTATTGAAATTGATGACCATGAATATGAGTCTGCTCAAATTGCAATCCTGTTGCACGATATAGGTCATGGCCCTTTTTCTCACGCCTTAGAGTATAGCCTGATGCCCGGTGTGCAACATGAGAGTATTTCATTTCAGTTTATGAAATACCTCAACAAGGCTTTTGATGGTGCTTTGTCTACAACATTGAAAATGTTCCAAAATACTTATGAACGTAAATTCTTTCATCAATTAGTATCCAGTCAACTCGATATGGATCGGCTGGATTACCTAAAAAGAGACAGCTTCTTTACAGGTGTTTCTGAGGGTGCCATCGGACTGGATCGGATCATTAGCATGCTTAATGTAGTAAATGACCAAATTGTAGTTGAGGAAAAAGGAATCTATAGCATAGAGAACTTCTTAAATGCACGAAGACTCATGTATTGGCAAGTGTATCTACATAAAGCATCTGTAAGTGCCGAGAAGATGATTATCAACTTAATCATCAGAGCCAAAGAACTGGTAAAATCAGGGCAAACTATTTTCGCTACCCCTTCATTTGAGACATTTCTAAGTGAGAATATTTCCATCGAGGACTTTCAGCAAAAGCCTCAACTATTGGAGACGTATGGTCAACTTGATGACTATGATATTTGGGCTTCAATTAAAATGTGGAGCAACAGTGAGGATAAAATATTAAGCCTGCTGAGTAACAGTCTTCTTAATCGCAAGCTATTCAAAATAAAGCTTACAAATGAGCCGTTGAGTAAACAAGAGCTGGAAAAAATAAGAACTGGTATTGTTAACCAATACGATATTGTTAAATCGGATGCCCGATTTTTACTTGCCTATGGAGAGGTGACAAATAAGGCCTATATAGCCGAAGGACAAAAAATCAATATTCTTACAAAGAAAGGAAAGGTGCTAGATATAGCTCAGGCCGCTGATTTACCAAACATCACTGCCATGAGCAAAATCGTAAAAAAACACTATCTATGCTGCCCCAAAACAGTATCTTTGTGAGAATTATCAAAAAAGTACGGAGGTGTAATTAATGGAATTTACCGTAGAGCAAGTGGCAGCTATGTTAGGTGGAGAAGTCGTTGGTGACGGATCTGCAAAAATAAGCATGTTAGCCAAAATTCAAGAAGCAAAAAAAGGGCAGATCTCTTTCCTTGCTAACCCTAAATATGAAAATTTCATTTACGAAACTAACGCCAGTGCAGTAATCATCGGCAAAGATTTCGAACCAAAAAAAGAGGTTAATGCATCATTAATCAAGGTAAAAGATCCTTATAATAGCTTCACCCTGCTACTTGAAGAGTACCATAAGTTCATCTCATATCAAAAAACGGGCATTGAAGAGCCCTCATTTATAGGTAAAGATTCAAAAGTTGGAACTGAAATATACAGAGGCGCTTTTTCTTACATTGGCAACAATGTGACAATAGGCAATAATGTAAAAATTTATCCGCATGCCTACATTGGTGACAACGTCACTATTGGTGATAACACTATTTTGCACACTTCGGTAAAGTTATATGCCGATACAAAAGTTGGTAGTAATTGTGTTATCCATGGAGGCACAACCATTGGCAGTGATGGCTTTGGCTTTGCACCACAAGCAGATGGCACCTACAAGACAATACCACAAATGGGTAATGTAATTATCGGTAATAATGTAGATATCGGAGCAAATACGGTAATCGACTGTGCCACTTTCCATGGTGACTCCACTAAAATAGGAGATGGTGTGAAGCTTGACAACCTCATTCAGATTGCACACAATGTGGAAGTGGGTAGCAATACGGTAATTGCAGCACAAACCGGCATCAGCGGGTCTACTAAAATCGGTGAAAATTGTGTGATTGCTGGTCAGGTGGGTATTGCAGGCCACATTGTTATCGCTGACAAAACATCTATAGGGGCACAAGCAGGACTAGGTAAAAACATTAAAAACGAAGGCGAAAAAATGATGGGAAGCCCTGCTATTGACGTTAAGGAATACTACCGTGCCTATGCACATTTTAAAAACCTTCCAGATTTAAACACCAGATTAAAACAACTTGAAGAAAAAGTCCTAAATTTGCCGTCATTTCAGGAAAAATCATGAAAATTAAGCAGCATACAATACAAAAGTCAGTTACATTATCAGGTGTAGGGCTACACACTGGTGTAGAAACCAATATGACGTTCATACCTGCCAAGCCTGATCATGGCATAAAGTTTCAACGAACTGATATCGAGGGTCAACCCATTGTTGATGCCGATGTAGACAACGTTGTGGATCTTTCGAGAGGTACGACTATCGAGCAAAGTGGAGCCAGAGTAAATACAGTAGAGCACACACTTGCTGCTCTCGTTGGTCTTGAAATTGACAACGTCCTTATTCAATTGGATGGCCCGGAGCCTCCGATTATGGATGGTAGCTCTCAACAGTTTGTTGACATTTTGAAAACAGCTGGCACTGAAGAGCAAAATGCCTTAAGAGATTTTTATGAAGTACAAGACAGCCTTTTCTACAGAGAGCCATCAAGAGATGTTGAAATAGCAGCACTCCCACTTGATGACTACCGTGTGACGGTAATGATCGACTACAATTCACCAGTCCTGGGCTCTCAACATGCTTCACTGACTGATATCACGCAGTTTGAAAAAGAGATCGCTTCTTGCCGTACTTTCTGCTTCTTGCATGAGTTGGAAATGCTACATAAAAATAACCTTATCAAAGGTGGCGATCTTAACAATGCCATTGTTGTGGTAGACAGAGTAGTCGAAGATCATGAGCTTGATAGTATTGCTGAGTTATTCAACAAGCCTAAAGTAGAAGTTAAGAAAGAAGGTATACTCAACAATGTTGAGTTAAGATATAAAAACGAACCTGCCAGGCACAAACTCCTTGATGTAATGGGTGACCTTGCGTTGGCCGGCAAGCCAATCAAAGCACAAATATTAGCTGCAAGACCCGGTCATGCAGCGAATGTCGCTTTCGCTAAAAAATTAAAAAAGGCCATGCAAACTTCTTCGAAGCAAAATGCTCCGAAGTACAACCCGAGTTTGCCGCCCGTACTGGATATCAATCAAATCTCAAATATTTTACCTCACAGGTACCCGTTTTTATTGATTGATAAAATCATTCATCTAGATGAAGAAAGCGTTTCAGGGGTAAAGAACGTAACCCTTAATGAAAACTTCTTCCAGGGCCACTTCCCTGGAAATCCGGTTATGCCAGGAGTGCTTCAAGTAGAAGCTATGGCACAGATTGGCGGTATTTTAGTACTTAATACGGTGCCAGATCCCGAAAACTACTGGACGTATTTCTTAGGAATAGAAAACTTTAGATTTAGAAAAATGGTGTTACCTGGTGACTCACTTGTTATCAAGTGTGAATTACTGGCACCCATCAAACGAGGCATTGCAAAAATGTCTGGTCGCGCCTATGTTGGCAACACACTCGTGTGTGAAGGAACAATGACAGCAAGCATCGTAAGAAAAGATTCATGAATCAACCATTAGCATACATCCACCCGCAGGCAAAAATTGCTCGCAATGTAGTAATTGAGCCTTTTTCAACCATTCACAAAAATGTGGTTATCGAGGAGGGCACCTGGATTGGGCCCAACGTAACTATATTTGAAGGAGCTCGAATAGGTAAAAATGTAAAAATTTACCCTGGCGCCTCTATCTCGGCTACTCCTCAGGATTTGAAATATAAAGGTGAGGAAACAGAAACGCACATTGGTGACAATACGGTTATCAGGGAGTATGTGACCATCAGTCGTGGTACAGATGACAAGATGAAAACGGTAATTGGTAGCAATTGCCTGCTAATGGCCTATGTACATGTAGCCCATGATTGTACTATTGGCAATAACTGTATACTCGTGAATGCCGTGCAAATAGCAGGACATTGTACTGTCGAAGATTTTGCTATCATCGGTGGCTCAAGTGCTGTTCATCAATTTGTGAAGGTGGGTGCACATGTAATGATATCTGGTGGTTCACTGGTTAGAAAAGATGTGCCTCCATTTACAAAAGCTGCACGCGAACCACTTACTTATTGTGGTATCAACTCCATTGGACTTAGGCGGAGAGGGTTTAGTACTGAAAAGATCAGTGAGATACAGGAAATCTACCGATATGTATTTCTGAAAGGCTTAAATAACTCAAAAGCACTGGACCTTGTCGAACTAGAATTATCTCCATCCAAAGAAAGAGATGAAATCATTAAATTTATAAGGGGTTCTGATCGTGGTGTAATGAAAGGCTACTCGTACTAAGCCTACGTAGGAGCTATGCAGATTGACCTGAAAAATATCTCCAAGCGATTTAATCAGGAACTCATTTTCAAAAATCTTACCCTTTCACTGGATACTGGAGGAAAATATGCGATTACAGGCCCTAACGGCAGCGGTAAATCCACTTTACTTCAGGTAATATCCGGGTATGTCAGGCCTAGCTCAGGAGAAATTGCTTACAATAAAGGCAAGGTTGATATAGAAGAGGCATATGCCAACATCAGTATTGCAGCACCTTATCTTGAATTAATAGAAGAGTTTACTTTAGAAGAGGCAATTGATTTTCATTTTAAGTTTAAAAAGCCGTTGGCTACTAAAGAAGAGTTGCTCAATATCTCTTATTTAGCTGAAGCGAGGGCCAAACAAGTAAAAAAGTTCTCTTCTGGTATGAAACAAAGGCTTAAATTAGCTTTAGCTTTTTATAGCGATTGCCCCCTATTGCTTTTGGATGAGCCAACCTCCAACCTGGATGTCAAAGGGACTAATTGGTACAAACGGCAAATAGATAAAATGGAAAATAAAACGATAATTGTGGCTTCTAATCAACCCGATGAATACACCTTTTGTGACAACACTATTGATATAATGAAATATAAGTAAGGTTACTATTACTACCTACACCACATTAACATTATATCAGGATTAAATAGTTAATTTTCAGGCAGAATTTAGTAAATTTGCTAAATTTCTTTTTTATATTTCGAGTTCAATTAAGTGTAAACTAATAGATTAAATGAAAAAATTATCTTATTTATTAAGCGCGGGGGTATTAGTAGCCATGTTAGCAGTTGTAGGCTGTAAGAAAGATGACGGGGGAGGAATAACTCCAGAAGATGCTGCAGGAGCTAATTTTGCAGGCACATGGGCAGTTAGTGCAGCCTCAGGAGCAGTTATTTATGATGGAAGTGGTGGATCTGATGATCGCACTGATGCCTACTCAAGTTTTGCATTAAATATAACATATGCTGCGGGCCAGGGATCCGGTACCTACGTGGCGACAGATGGGCAAGAAAATGCGTCACCTTGGCCAGAAAATGGAACATGGAAGTTTACCAATGACACACCACCAGCTAGTGCTGATAACTTTTCTATCGAGCGACTTGGAGACGGTTTAGTAGTTGGTGTACTAATATCTGGTGACAACATGACTTTGACATTTAATTTTCAAGATGGAACGCACACAGGAAATGGTCGTGTAGAAGCAGTTTCTGGTGATTGGACATTCAACTTAGTGAAGCAATAAGATTTAAGAAATCATATATAGTAAAAAGGCCTCAATTGAGGCCTTTTTTTGTTTCTGATAGTTTTTGTCTCACTAGCGCGAAAGTTACTTTCGTGCTTATTTATTTGGATGCTTGGTTAAGAAATCTGGAAGTGTTGTCAGGTGGAATTGTCAGGTGGAAACACCTGACAACACTTGTAAAGACTTTAGATTTGGTTGTCGCGACAGGATATAATCAACTCAACTCCACCACAGTAATACCTGCTCCTCCGTGCTCAATGTGCTCATCAACCATGTTGGCAATAAAACTTGCTCCTTTAAGGTGCTTTCTAATCAGATCCTTGAGTATACCATTGCCTTTGCCATGAAGAATTTTTACTTCACCAACGCCAAATAACAAGGCATCATCTATAAATTTATCTACCATAGGCAGTGCCTCCTCTGCCCGCTTACCTCGCAAATCTAGTGTTGTAGAATAGTTAGCACGTTTTTGTGCCAAATCTATACCTCTAGCCTTCTTTGGGTTGCTTTTGATCTGCTTCGATTGGCGATTCGATATCTTATCTAATCTAGACAGTTTAATCATTGATTTAAGCGCCCCCATTTGTACTTCTGCATCTTTGCCTTTGATATCCAACACCTCTCCTACTACATCCTGGTCTTTTAACTTCACCTGGTCGCCTTTCTTAATTTCGCCACCGATCACTTCGGGCTTTTTATAAGATTTAAGGCTTCTCTCCTTTGGTTCTACCCTCGTCTTTAGCTCTTCGAGGCGCTTTCTGGCCTTTTTAGTCTCTGATTTTTGTGCCTGATTTTCACGTATATGCCTGATGGTCTTCTCGATCTCCTTGTTTGTCTTACTCAACAGATCAGAAGCCTCATTTTTGGCTTTTGAAATGATTTCCTTTTTGTTGTGCTCCAGCTCATCATACAATCGGCTATACTTTTGCTCCAGACTCCTTACCTTTTGCTCTGAAGCTTTTAATTCTCTATCTCGCTGCTCGATTTGTTGCTGCTGCTTCTCGAGCTTAAGTATCAAATCATCTACATCAACCTTTTTCCCACCAATAGCTTGCTTTGCGTAATCAATGACTTCCCTATCCAAACCAATTTTTCGAGATATCTCCAACGAAAACGAACTGCCTGGTTTTCCAATCTCCAACTGATAGAGCGGCTCAAGGTTTTCCATGTCAAACTTCATAGCACCGTTAATTACACCTTCATGATCTTCTGCATAGAGCTTTATATTGCTGTAATGCGTGGTAATTACTCCCTGGCATCCACTCTTCACAAGTTTGTCTAATATAGCTTCAGCAATGGCTCCTCCAAATTGCGGATCAGTACCCGTTCCAAATTCATCGATCAATACCATGGTTTCCTCTTCAGCATAGCGTAAGAAGTGCTTCATGTTGGTAAGGTGCGAACTATACGTACTCAAGTCATTATCCAACGATTGTTCATCACCGATATCAATAAATATATTTGAGTATATGCCTGCTGTTGAAGTCTCGTCAACAGGAATCAACAAACCACATTGAAGCATATATTGCAGCAAACCCACAGTTTTCAGACAAACGGATTTACCTCCGGCATTGGGTCCGGAAATAATTAAAAGCCGCTGAGAAGTATCCATACCAATCGTCAGGGGCACGACCTGTCGCTCTTGTTTTTGGAATGCCAAAAACAGTAAAGGATGTTTTGCTTCGTACCACTGAAACGATTGCTCTTTTTGTAATGCTGGTTTTATTGCACTCAGCTCTTTGGCCAGAAGTGCCTTTGCCCTGATAAAGTCGATTTTTGATAAGAATTTATAAGCCCCTTTTATGGGCTCGAGGTTGTGCCTTATCAAATCCGTAAGCTTGGTAAGAATTCTAATTACCTCTCGCTTTTCAGCATTTTCAAGCTCTCTTATTTCATTATTGCCTTCCAACACTGCTGCAGGTTCCAGAAAAACCGTCTGCCCTGTAGATGATTCATCGTGTATAAATCCCTGAAGCTTACGCTTATGCTCTGCGGCAATGGGTATAACCATACGTCCGTCTCTAACAGTCATTGAAGCGCCCTCAGGGACATAGCCTGATTTTACAGCATCTCTAAATATACGATCTACAAGTTTTTTTACTTTTCCATAGTGAGTCTGCAGACTGCCTCGAACCTTTTTTAACTCTGGACTGGCATTACTTTTTACTTGTGCATTGTCATCAATTTTTGAGGTTATCTCTTCAATGATAGCCAAGTTAAAATCAACATAATTTATCAATGCCGCCAGCTGAGGGTAACTATCTTTTCGCTGTTTCAGAAAAGTAATACATTTTACAATCGCCTCGAGTGAGCGGGAAATATCCAGTAATTCAATTTCGCTCAAAAACGCTCCTTCTGTTTTAGCCTTCTTTAAAGCTGGAGTAACATCTATAAAATAACTGGTGGGGAAGTTTTCCTCAGAATTTAAAACCTTTAAGAATTCATTGGTCTGAGAAAGGTGTTTATCTACAGTCTCAAAATCAGTGCTGAGGTTCATTTTATCGACCATTTCAACACCAAGATTAGATAAGCACTTGACTTTAAGCAGAGCTCTTACCTGATCAAAACTGAGCTTTTCTTCAATATTTTTAGGATACAAGGACATTATCTATCAACAGTATTAATTACTTTCTGATTGATCATCATTGTCTTTTTTTTCAGCTGGAGTTTCATTCTTCTTGTCAGCAGCTTCCTTATCCTCTTTGAGCTTTTGCTCCCTTACATTTAAGCTATCCATCACAGCTTCATAAATTTCATCCAGCTGCTCGGGATTGCTATAATAGTAGCTTAAACTATTTTTATAGGTTTCTTTCTCGACAGCATATTTACTATAAATTAGCTTTTCGTAAGCTTCAAATACTACCAGAGATGAATCTCTTTTGACATTCAAGGCACTTACTTTGCCTTCCCCAATATAAACATCAATGATGATATTGGTCATGGTTCCCTTATCGAGAATTCCTTCAGGTCGATCTTCTTTACATGCTACCAGTGCGATAAAACATATTGAGAAAATACTCGTTTGCAATAGTGATTTGTAAATCATTTTTTAATTAAGCCTTTAATAATTAGAATTGCCCTGCTACATAAACCTATTTTTATACCAGGTATTAATGTTGAAATTTGCATTAAAATAACTAGCTAAAATCAGGCCAATGAAGGATCTTCTGAAGAAGTTACGAAAATACGAAATCCAGATAAGAAAGGCTATCAACAGCCAGATGCAGGGAGATTTTCATTCCATTTTTAAAGGATCTGGGCTGGAGTTTGACGATGTACGCTCGTATCAATATGGAGATGACATCAGAACGATCGACTGGAATGTAAGTGCAAAAGGTCACGGCACGTTTGTAAAGACCTTTAAAGAAGAAAAGGAACAAACTATTTTCTTCATTCTTGACGTGAGTGCCTCACAAGATATCGGCAAGGAGGGCAAACAGAAATTAGACATAGCGAAAGAGATTTGTGGTGTGCTTTCTTTGTCTGCAGCCAAAGAGGGTAGCCAGGTAGGTCTAATCTGCTTTTCTGACCAGAAGGAAAAGTATGTTAAACCTGCTAAAGGCCCAAAACAGGCTTATGAAATCATCAGCAGTCTGGTTAAGCTCAAACCAAAATCGAAGAAAACTGACTTAAATAAAGCCACCCTCTTTTCACTTAATACAATAAAAAGAAGGAGTGTAATGATCTTTATTTCTGATTTTATTGATGAAAACTACTTTCATACACTGAAGGGTATGGCCAAAAAGCATGACCTTGTGATGATTCGTGTAACAGACCGAAGGGAAACCAACTTACCAAAACTGGGTATAGTTCCGGTACATGAAAAAGAAAGTAATAAAACCATATGGGTGAATACCTCATTTGGTAATTTCAGATCAAAAATCAAGAGTAATTATCAGCAAAATCAAGAAGAACTGGCTAAATTCGCCAAAAAACATCAAATCAATTTTATAAACATCAACACTGAGGAAGACTATGTCCCTCAACTTCTCAAACTATTTAAAATTAGAAATAAGACACTGAAGAGTATTACTTAGCATGAGGAGGTATCTGATAGTATTATTATTAACCATTTTTTCGGCTGGTCATGCGCAGGAAATAAGCCCTAAAGGTCAATTTCTTGCTGACAGTATTAAAATCGGTGAATCTGTAGGATTCGCCCTTTCGTTGAAATACCCAAAAGACCTGGATATACTTTTTCCGGATTCTCTCTATAATTTCTCACCTTATGAGCTTGAGCGAAAAACCTTTGAACCTACCAAAACCGTGGGGGGTTTTAGTTACGATAGTGCGGTTTATTATATTTCCTCATTTGAAATAGATAGTGTACAATACCTCAAACTACCTGTATTTGTACTTCACGATAAGGACAGCTCTGCAATTTATACCAAAGAAGATTCGGTAATATTCAAGCATCTTGTAGCAGAAATACCGGACTCTGTAAGTGCCGAGGCAGCCCCATTGAAAGAAAACACCAATTATATCAACGTACCACTTCAATTCAATTACCCTTATTTCATAATTGGGTTAATTATTTTTGTAATCATCGTTGTGGTGGTGATTGTAGTCTTTGGTGGCAGAATAAAGAAGTATTTTATACTTAAGAAGCTTAAAAAGAATCATGAGAAGTTTATTTCCAGGCTTAACCAGTTAAAAACAAGACAAAACCAACCTATAGGACAGCTGGCGGAATCAATTCTACTCGTGTGGAAAAAGTATATGGAAAAGCTTGAAAACAGGCCTTATACCAAATTAACAACAAAAGAAGTATTAACCAGGTACGAAAACGTAGGAGATGTAGCGGACAGTCTCAAAGGAATTGACAGAACTATATATAGTGGCAAATTGGATAGCTATTTGGAGGATCACTACACAAACCTAGAGCAGTTTGCGGTTAAGCACTATCAACAAAAAGTAGAGGAGGTGAAGCATGGATGAGCAATTTATGGATGATATACCCTGGTACTCTCTGGAGTGGTTTTACCCATCTACATTTAGCAATTATTCATGGGAGTTTGGTCAGGCACTCTTTGCACTGGCGCTAATACCAATATTCATTATTTTAAGATGGGTATTGAGGTATTCTTTGAATCAAAAACTACCCGTTGCATTAACAAAGAGTCAAATTTCTTCTAACCCCACCAACCTGGTAAGAATTATTCCTGATTTAATCCTAACAGTTATTTTTGCGCTTCTCATAGTGGCACTGGCCAGGCCTCAAAAAACCAATCAGCGAGTAGTCCAATATACTGAGGGAATTGATATCATGCTTACGATAGACATCTCTCAGTCGATGCAAATTGAAGATTTTAAACCAAACCGGTTGGAGGCGGCAAAAAATGTCGCTAATGACTTTATTGATGGTCGGTTTCAGGACAGAATAGGGATGGTGATATTCTCTGGTGACGCCTATTCCTTATCACCCCTCACCACAGATTATGACTTACTGAAAGCTCACATTGAGGACATTGATTTTGATATGATAGAAAACAGGGGGACAGCTATCGGTAGTGCTATCGCTGTGTCAACTAATCGCATGCGTGAGTCGAACTCAACATCAAAAGTGATGATTCTTTTAAGTGATGGGGACAACACAGCAGGAAATATCGACCCTATCACTGCAGCAAAACTTGCTGCTGCCTATGGTATTAAGATATATACCATTGCTATCGGTCGTGAAGGTAAAGTACCTTTTGGAAAGGACTTTTTTGGCCGCCCACGCATGGTAGAAAATACGATGGACGAAACAACGCTCAGAGAGATCGCCAAAATTGGTGAGGGTCAATTTTTTAGAGTTTCTGATAACCAGGCACTGCAAAGTGTATTTGAGCTAATAGACTCGTATGAAAAAGCCGAAATTGAAGAAACAAAATACAAAGACACCACAGACTTTTATCGCTATTATCTCATGTGGGCTGCTATTCTTTTCTTAGCCTGGATATTGTTGAAATCAACTTTCATCACCAATGTCTTGCAGGATTAAACCAATTCAAAGGCAAGCATTCGGAGCCCGAAAAGGCATAAGGCAATGCCAACTATGAGGTTTAGAATTTTAAAAAGCCTTGGTGTGAAGAATTTCCTTAATCGTGTTGCCAAATAAGCTTTGAGCATATCGGTAGCAATTACAACGACTATAATAGCGGTAAAAAAAAGTAGTAGTTCTTCACCTGTGTATTTGTACTTTGCTGTTGCCAGACTCATGGCACCCACCCAGAATATCAAAACAAATGGACTTATGCCATTGATTAAAAATCCTTTTACGATGTAACGGAAAAATCCTTTAGCATTAATTGCTTCCCGAGTGATTACAATGTGCTGTCGTGCTCGCATGAGATTAAATAAACCAAAAGCTAATAATATAGCTCCACCTACATACGCAACACTGGCATCATGACCAGATGATTTCAAATATTTGGAGACACCGAAATAAGCCAGAAGTATATAACTGATATCACTCAGCACAATACCTAGCGCCACGAGCATCGCCTTTTTAAATCCTTTTTCTATACTTGTCTGGATGAGTGTAAAGAATACCGGACCAATGAGTACCGCCAATACTAATCCAAAAATAAGTCCATTGACAACAACCATTGTTTAAGAATTCTTAATGAATGCTTCCCAGTCTTCCAGTTGGGTTTTCTTCATCACGCGAGGAAACTTATTTTGTCCGCCAACTTTACCTTTAGACTCCATATAGTTGTAAAATTTTTTGATAGGGAGCACATCAACAAAAACTTCCTTCAATGCGGCACTACGTTCTACGGCATAATCGTCATTAAGGTCTTTCAACCGTTGATCTAGTTTTTGTTTTACAACATTAACATCCACATCGGTGTTGTCTGTACCGAGATACCAGTGATGTGCAAATAGTGTCTTATGCGGTATGCCAGCCACTGTAAACTCTGGTATATCCAGGTTTAGATCTTCAGCCACCAGTTGCACTGCCTTATTCATATTATCAACCGACAAATGCTCCCCACAAAGACTCAGGAAATGTTTTGTTCGGCCAGTAATCACTATTTCAGCGTCCGCTTTAGAGGTGAATTTTACTACATCACCAATGATATACCTCCAGGCTCCAGCACAAGAGGATAGTAACAATGCATATTCCTTACCTTCCTCAACTTCATCGACCATCACCGTTTTGGCATTTTCTTTTAATTCGCCATTCTCATCAAAATTTTCCTCGACAAATGGTACAAACTCATAAAAAATGCCATTATTCAACACAAGTTTCATCGATCTTTGATTCGGCCTAGTTTGAAAAGCTATGAAACCTTCACTGGCTAAGTAGGTCTCTATATAATAAATTTCTCTACCCAGTAGTCTTTCAAAGCCTTTCCTGTACGGATCAAATGACACTCCCCCGTGCACATATACCGATAAGTTTGGCCATATTTCATGAATATTATCCAGCTCGTGATAAGCCAATATCTTCTCCATTAAAATTTGAATCCATGCAGGCACGCCAACGATGATATTAATATTCCAGTCAGGAGCCTTCCTACATATTTCATCCAACTTTTCATCCCAGTCACGTGTTTTGGCAATTTTACGTCCTGGTTTATAAAAATGTTGGAACCAAAATGGCAGCTGTGCGGCTTGAATTCCGCTCAAATCACCCTCAAAGTAACTACCTCTATTGTTGAGTTGTGTACTTCCACCAAGCATGAGCATACCTCCCTGAAATGCCTCTGAAGGCAGGTCATACTTTGAAAGTGTTAATATTTGCCTGATACTCGTTTTTTGAATGGCCTTTCGCATATCACGTGTGATCGGGATATACTTTGAGCTAGCCTCCGAGGTACCTGAGCTCAGTGCAAAATATTTGAGTCGACCTGGCCAGCAAACATCCTTCTTACCTTGTTTGGCTTTAGACCACCAGTCATTATAGATTTTATTATAGTTATGTATTGGTACGTTAGACTTGAAAGTTTCGAAAAATGCTTTATAGTCATCTTTCTTGAAGCTTTTAAGCACCTCTTTGAATTTA
Source organism: Fulvivirga sp. (assembly GCA_039970995.1). Taxonomy (GTDB): domain Bacteria; phylum Bacteroidota; class Bacteroidia; order Cytophagales; family Cyclobacteriaceae; genus Fulvivirga. Next base: position 84,529 of record JBDVKW010000002.1, on the reverse strand, counting down.
TAGTATTCACCAAATTGCGTATTGGAGGCGGTGATCAGTAGCTTTTTAAGCTCAATTTTTTGGAGCTCGAAAGGGTTGCTATACTCCTGTTCTAAACTCTCTCTTATCCTGATTCCCTTTTTTAATAAAGTCCCTAATAAAGGCATGCCTGTCGCTTAAAATCTTTTATTTTGTATGAAATTACCTCTGTGATTTTAAAACTATAATATGGATATCAAAAACAATATCAAAGATTTCAAAAATTATTTATCCGATAAACCATGTAAGTTGGTTGCTGTGAGTAAAACAAAGCCTGTATCTATGATACAAGAAGCATATGATGCCGGTGAACGAATATTCGGTGAAAATCGAGCGCAGGAGATGGCAGAAAAGGTTGACCAACTTCCTAATGATATAGAATGGCATATGATTGGTCATTTACAAAGAAACAAGGTAAAATACATTGCTCCATTTGTTCATATGATTCACTCAATAGACAGCCCGAGATTGCTTAAAGAGGTTAACAAACAGGCGAAAAAAAATGAACGCACAATCGAATGTCTGCTGCAGATTCATATTGCCAAAGAAGAGTCAAAGTTTGGGTTAGACGAAACAGAGTTAGAAGAACTCCTGAGTTCTGATCAAATAAAGACCTATGAAAATGTAAAAGTGGTAGGACTTATGGGCATGGCAACTTTTACTGATGACCACGGCCGTGTAAGAAAAGAGTTTCAATACCTGAAAGGCTTGTTTGAAAAATGCAAAGGCATGGCTCTCCCTGCTAATGTTGCAATGAGTGAGCTTTCTATGGGTATGAGTCAGGACTATGAGATTGCTATAGAAGAAGGTAGTACGATGATTCGTGTAGGGAGTAAAATTTTCGGAGCAAGAAATTAGCCTCATGAACAAAAGAAGCTCACAATATTTGGCCATCGCAGGTATACTTGGTGCTCTTGGGGTAGGATTAGGTGCTTTTGGTGCACATACCCTTAAAGACCATTTAATAAATAATGGTAGACTTGACACTTATGAAACTGCGGTGCTATACCACATGATTCATACGCTGGCGTTAATGGGAACCGCCCTTTTACTTCACTTTAGAGATAATGTCTGGATAAGGCGAGCAAGTATCTTCTTTACAATAGGTATCATCATCTTTAGCGGTTCGCTCTATATGCTCTGCTTTACTGGAGTGACCTGGCTGGGGGCGATCACACCGATTGGTGGTGTTTTCTTTATCTTGGGGTGGTTGAGCCTAACATTTAGTGCTATCTCCAAAAAATAGGCGCTTTTTTAACATTACCCTACGGATGACTCTGGTTTACCCCGTGTCTGGACTGTGTCTCACTGGCCATTTCATAAAAAAGGCTCGTCTTTAAAAGACAAGCCTCAATATTTTAATGATTAGTAGTTCTATTGACCGTCCTCTTTTTTAGGAAGCACATTGGTAACGATAGTAACTCTATTCAACGGGCTGTTGGCATTACTAACAACTGTAATTACTTTATTCTGTCTGCCCATTTTACCGGTGCTATTAAATACTACTTTAATTTTACCTGACTGCCCGGGAGCTACTGGATCTCTAGGCCACTCTGGTGCTGTACAACCGCAAGTAGTTTGCACATTCGTGATGATCAATGGTTCGTTTCCAGTATTCTCAAACTCAAAAACATGCTCCACTTTGTCGCCCTGGAATATATCACCAAAATCGTGCTTATCTTCCTCAAAGCTCATTACCGGACCTGAGGTGTTGCTTCCTTCGGCTGCTTCCTGAGCCACTGCACCAACTATAGTAAAAATGCTAAAAACAAAAATTACCAGCGTCTTCATATTTCTCTTGTATTTAATTTTTTACAAATATATATTATTGCATACACATACAACAATCTTGCCTTTACGCTAATATGCAACGCATTTTTCTAAAAAAAGATTTATTGAGTTGCTTTAACTTATTTTTAACAGTTACTGATAAAAAGATTGATCAAAATTGACCATAAAAAGCTGCTTCGTGGCCCTGGTCATAGCAGTATATAGCCACCTCACATAATCTTTATCTATTTCTTCAATATTTATAAACCCCTGGTCTACAAAAACGACTGGCCATTGCCCCCCTTGTGATTTGTGACAGGTCAATGCATAGGAAAATTTCACTTGTAACGCATTGAGATAAGGGTCATTTTTAATCGCTTCTTTCCTTTCTTTGACGGTAGCCAGATCAGCGTAATCTTCCTTTACCTGTTCATAAAGTTTTTTATTTTCTTCGGGTGGCAGGGCAGGTGTTTCACTGTGTAATGTATCTAACATGACTTTTGCCTCAAAACTAGGCTCATTGGGGTAATCTACCAGACTTAGTTGCAAAGTTGCAAATCGTAAACCATACATATCTTCAAAGTTTACGATCTTCTCCACTTGAACAAAATCTCCGTTGGCGAGAAAGTTTCCTGGCGTATCACCCGGAACATACAGGTAATTATTTCTTACAATCATTAAAAACTCGCCTGCCTCTAATTCGGATTCGTAGAAATGAATTCTATTCCTAATATATTGATTGTAATTATTAGCCAGTTTATTTGACCTGCAAATTATAATAGCGTTCTCCACTCCATAATTGTCATAAGCATATCTCAAGCCTTCTTCCATCCGCTCACCCGTCATTCGAAAAATGTCTTTTTCACCACTTGTTCTGATCGTAATTGAAGGCTTTTTGTTATCTAACTGTTGCCTAAGATTGGTGGCATTCTTTAAGATACCTGAGCCTTCAGCCTGTCGGGTCACTTCAGTTAACACTGATTCAAAAACTGTGGTATGAAAATTAAAACTTAGATGCTCTTTATCAAGGGCAGGACTCACCGACTGGCCTACAGGAGGTAATTGGGCAAAATCTCCAATGAGTATGAGTTTATTAGAGCTATCTGTATAAACGTAATTGATCAAATCAGTAAGTAAACCTCTACCTCCCTCTTCATTGATCATGGAAGCCTCGTCAATGATAAAAATTGTATTTTTAGCATAATTCCGCTGACTTTTAAATTGAGGTCCTCCGCCATCTTCTGCCGTTTGCTTGTATATCTTTTTATGGATGGTAAAGGCCATTCGCTCTGCATAAGAAGACATTACTTTGGCAGCCCTACCTGTTGGAGCCAGTAATGAATACTTAAAATTAAATAACGGGAGCACCTTTGTGAGTGCACTCACCACTGTAGTCTTACCTGTACCAGCATATCCTTTGATAAGCAGAACAGGTCGTTCTTTCTCATTCAAGAATTTATCTACCTGAGCAAATAATTTCAGCTGACCATCAGTAGGTGTGTAAGGAAATTTATTAACTAATATGTCCGAAGCGAGCGGCATTTAGCGTTTCACATCTTCAGGGAATACCGTAATCATTGAAGTAGATGCCTTAGCAATCAACTTTTTACTATCACCATTGTGACACCAAACCTCAGCCTCACAAAAATTGATCTTTCTACCTGATTTTACCACATACCCAATCGCGTGTAATCTATCACCAATACCTGGATTGAAATAGGAAACCTTTAATTCACCCGTAACCACATGATGGTCTTCAGGTACTTTTGTATAAGCGGCAAAACCAGCTACAATATCTGCTACGGTAGCAATCACCCCTCCATGTACAAACCCCTTTTGTTGATGATGCCTCTGCTCAATATCAAGCCAACCCTCCGTTCTTCCCTCCTCGATTACATTGAGATCGAAGCCGATATGCTTCATAAAGTGCTGTCGCTCTAAAAATTTATCTATGCGTGCTTTAAAATCGACTTTAGTCATTTTTGTCATAGCCACAAATATATGAATACAAGAGTTTATAGGAAGTAGTTATATTGGTGTTATGGAAAAGAATATCGTTTCAAATTATGGCAATAAACTTCGCTTGCGAGTCTGTGGAATTTGTATAAAAAATGGTAAATTATTACTGATTAAACATACCGGGATTGGCAAACATAATGAACTATGGATCCCTCCTGGTGGTGGTGTAGAATATCTGGAGTCTACAGAAATTGCTTTGAAAAGAGAATTTATGGAAGAAACCGGTTTGGAAATTGAAGTGAAGCGGTTCCTGTTTGGCAACGAACACATCCAAAAACCTCTGCATGCTGTGGAGCTATTTTTTGAAGTGAAACAAACAGGTGGAACGCTCAAAAAGGGCCAAGATCCGGAACACAATAATGAGGAACAAATCATAACAGAGGTGAAATTTGTGACTTTCAAAGAAATCGCAGTTATAAACAAAGACAAGTTACATAGCTGCTTACAAAATCTTTCTGATGTAAAATCTCTTTTAAATATGCGTGGTAATTTTAAATTTTGTTGATAATTCCATAAAATAGCGCATTCATTAATATGTTTTACATCACAAAATATTTATTATTGCATCAAAAAAATGCCTAACAGATGAATACTACGAAAATCTTATCCATAATATTCTTACTTGCAAGTTTAGGACTAGCCTACTACCTGGGTAGCGGCATAAAATCTTCGATCGATGAGCGTGAAATGATTGAGTCTAGAGAGGCTGCAGTTATTGAGAAGCTTCAATTCATCAAAGAAGCTCAGATCGTATACCAGGAAGTAAAAGGTAACTATACTAGTGACTGGGATAAATTGATCAATTTCATAAAATATGACAGCTTTCCTATCGTTCAGAGAAAAGAAAGAGTTGTAACATTAAGTTATGGAGCTGACAGCTCGATTGTGACTTTTGACACATTGGGTATCATTCCAGCCAAGGAGAGGATTTTCAAAAAGTCTTATAACATTAATGCCGCTAACAATGGTATCTTTCAAGGGTTTGCCTATGAGCTAGGTGCACAGGTAGCGCAGGGCAACAGAGCATACACTTTAGATCAAAATGGAAAGATGGTAACACACAAGTTTAAAAATAGTGGAACAATCACCAGAGTTGAGCCTGTTGCTGTTGGAGACGAAGTAATTAAAGGTGATCTTTTGATGACTATTGTTGATAATAAATTTGATCCTAACATAAATATTGATCGAATTGCCTATGTTCCTGGCCATGACGATGTAAAATTTGACATCTACGCTGCAGAAATCGATAAAAATGGCGTACTTGTAGATGTTATTGAAGTAAAAAATCCTAAGCCGTTTAACCCGGCTCGTGACGAAGACAATGAGGCCAAGAATAAGAAGCCTCTTCGTTTTGGATCAAAAACTGACGTAACTACAACAGGTAACTGGGAATAATAAAGATTTGGATACGGCAACGATTGGCTACAAGTTAATAAAGAAAATAAAGGACGAGAAGTTTGATGTTGATGCACTTCATCATTACAACCTTCTCATCCAAATAGGGACTCGTGACCTACAGCTATCAGTAGTAGATTCAAGAAACAATCGTTGCCTACTTTTAGAAGATTTTGTTTTAGCCAAAGTATCTTCTTACTCTGCCCTTCAGGAATTACTCGAATCACTCTTTGCCGACCATCACCTATTAATGGCCGGATTTTGGAAGAATGTAAGAGTAGCCTTCAAAAACAAAAAATTCTCACTGGTTCCTTCTTCTCTTTTTGTAAAAGATGCTGCTGCAGACTATTTGAGACTAAACTGCAGAATAAACGAAGAAACAGAAGAAATCCTCTATTATAAGCACATCAAATCGGATGCGATCTGTGTGTTTGCTGTTAACAAAAGTATCTTAAACTGGCTTAGAGGGCTCTATCCCAATGCAGAGGTGGGATTTATCCACCAATCAAGTGCTTTGATAGAAGGTGTGATTAACTTCTCAAAAAGTGCAAAGCCTGACACCATTTATCTGTATATCGACCGTTTTAAGCTGCATGTAACTACGCTTAAAAATGGCAAACTAGAGTACTACAACCAGTTTACGATCAAGCAATTTAATGATTACATCAAGTATATCATGCTTGTGATGAAAGGCTTGAATAAAAGTCAAAAGTCAAGCGATATAATCATGTGGGGGTATATTGGCAAGCAATCTCCTCACTATAATGAATTCTATAAATTCGTGAAAAACATTTCGTTTGGTGCCCGTCCTGAGTATCTTGAATACGGATTTATCTTTGATGAAGTGCAAGATCACCACTTTTTTGACTTGTACAGCACGCATCTTTGTGATTAAAATAGTTTAAGTATGAAAAGAACAGCCATTTTCCCAGGCTCATTTGATCCTTTTACCAAAGGTCATGAAGATATCGTATTACGAGGGCTTAAACTATTTGACAAAGTAATTATTGCCATAGGCCACAACACGAAGAAGCATAATCGATATTTCGATATTGATTTTATGGTTGAGAAGATCAATGAAACCTTTAAAAGCCATGAAAACATTGAAGTAGTGGTTTATAATGAACTTACAGCCGCATATGCTAAGGAGTTAGACGCCAAATTCTTATTGAGGGGGTTGAGAAATACTACAGATTTTGAGTATGAAAACAGCATCTCTCAGGTAAATCGATACTTAAATGATGACTTAGAGTCTGTCTTTTTGATTACTTCACCAGAGTTGGCTGCGGTAAATTCAACGATTATTCGAGAGGTACACAAATATGGTGGAGATGTTAACCATTTTTTACCATATTCGATTTAGCTTCCTTTTTTGCTTTCCTGTGCTTAAAGTATTCATCGAAAACAAAGGTGATCGACTTGTATGAGTTTTGAAGCGCATGAAAAACTTCTTTAGGTGTCATCCATCTTACTTCTTCAATATCCTCTTCTAACTGAGGCTTCATGTTGCCATCTTTCAATACCTTCATATTGTACCATGTAGTGCGCTTGATGATCTTCTTACGCTTCATGGTATAAGTATGCCAGGTGGTACACAGTTTTTCTTTGAGCTCAACCTTTACGTTACACTCCTCCTCTACTTCTCTTACCGCTGCTTCTTTAGTTTTTTCACCTTTATCTAATTTGCCTTTTGGTAAATCCCACTTTTTCATGCGATAGATCATCAGGATTTTATCACCCTTCCTAACCACCCCTCCAGCAGCCTTTATCACCTTAAATTTCTTCTTTATAAACTCTTTAATCTGCTCATAATCATTCACAGTAAGAGTCAAAGAGATAAGCCCACGAGGGCTCGTTGTATCCAAAAGGTCGAGCAATCTATCAATATCTTCCTGGCCGGCATGCTTTATCCATACCCTGTTCAATAGCTTAGCTAAGGTTATCGGCTCATGAGTAGCATTTATTATATGGTTGAATTGACTCTTATCAGGTTTCTCTGAAGCCCTGATAATCATTACCGGAATGTCGTTGATGAATAGGTTCATGCAAAAATTTAAAGCATGTGAAAGCACAAATGAATCAAAAATTTATGGGTACGCCAATAGAATTTGGTTTTTTTAATCAATAAATTCGCACCATGGTTGAAGCAACAGAAACTAAATCTACTGGTCGTGAAATAGCGGCCCTTTTATTAGAAATAGGTGCTATCAAACTGAATCTGGCCGAACCGTTCAAGTGGAGCTCGGGCTGGAATTCGCCTATTTATTGTGATAACAGACTTTCCTTGTCTTACCCTGACACCAGGACTTTTATAAAAAATGCGCTTGTCGATGCCATTAAAAAAAGATTTCCTGATGTACAAGCGATAGGTGGAGTTGCTACAGCAGGTATCCCACAGGGTGCTTTAGTGGCAGATGCTTTAGACATCCCATTTGTATATGTGCGCTCTAAGCCAAAAGGGCACGGTATGGAAAATATGATTGAGGGGAAAGTAACCAAAGGCCAGAAAGTTGTTTTAATCGAAGACCTTGTTTCTACCGGAGGTAGCTCTCTGAAAGCTGCAGAAGCACTTAAAAATGCCGGATTTATTGTCATGGGTATGGCAGCGATATTTACTTATGGCTTTGACTTAGCAAGAGATAATTTTGAGCAGGCTAACATTCCACTAATTTGCTTGAGTGATTACAATCTCTTATTAGAAGAAGCTTTAAAACAAGGTGAAATCAAAGAAGAACAGCTGGAGACTTTGGAAAGCTGGAGATCTGATCCGGCTGGATGGTGAATTCAATTTTAGATTTTAGATTTGAGATTTTAGGCGGCTCAATTAGAACTTCTCTTCAATACCTAATCCAAATAGTGCGAAATCGTATTTGACGGGGTCTTTAGGGTCAAATTTTCTTAGATTTTCGGTGAGTTCAAGTGCAGTCTGCCAATCGGTTTGCTTTCTTGTGATTAAACCCAATTTTCTTGCTACCCTATCGACATGTAAGTCACATGGGCAAATCAATTGACTTGGTTTTATTTGCTTCCATAATCCAAAATCAACACCTTGCTCATCTTGCCTGACCATCCATCTCAAAAACATATTGATGCGTTTACAAGCTGAATTTCTCACCGGGGTGGCAATATGCTTCTTAGTTCTCTGAGGGTAATCTGGTAAACTAAAGAACAGGCTATGAAATCCGGCCAAGCCTTTTTCAACTGTCTTATCCTGATCACTCATTGACATGGTAAATGCCTTCTCGAGACTGTCGTATTCGCTATAAAACCATTTGAAAAATTCGATAAAGTAAAGTGTATCCGTAGCATTGAATGTACGGTGTTTAAAGTGCAATAACTTTTTCAGGTCATTTTCTGAATGATTTAAGACAAAATCATAGGGCGCATGATCCATCAATGCGAAGAGCTCATTGCACTTATTAATGATGGTTTTACGCTGCCCCCAGGCAAGTACTGCTGCCCAAAATCCTGTAATCTCTATATCCTGAAGTGATGTATACTGATGTGGGATCGAAACCGGGTCAGGGCCGATAAAATCAGGATTGTTGTATTGATTGTATTTTAAATCAAGAAACGCTTGAAGTGCCTGCTGATCCTTCATTAAGGAATGTATGTAATAGTGACCCTGAATTTTTTATCGATCGCACCTAACCTATCATACGCAGATTTTGAAATTCTCAAGACCACATTATCATTTACACCTGTATCTGGCAGCTTGCCTAACACACGTACAAAAACTTCCTGGTCATTCATCTCATTTTTTACCCGCATGATTGTACCTACCTTGGCTGTTCTGTGAAGAGCTAAATATTTTCGCGTATTCTCAGAGCCTTCGATAAGTGCTGCAAGCCCCGATTCAACAACTTCCTCAAAATTGACAGAAGTAGATTTATCGGTAATGATCGGGTTCACCATAGACCTTTTCTCTTTCACGTCTTTCTCCTGCTCTGTTTGAGTAATCATTGCCTCAGAGTTGTCGCCTGTTTGCACTAAGGAGTCGCTCATTTGCACGGTTTTTTCGCCCTTTCCAACCACCAATTGCTGACCGATACTTATTTCATTTGACTCTAGCTTATTCCATTCTTTAAGTTCGTCAATGGTCACATTATATTTTTTTGAGATAGCATACAAAGTCTCTGATTGTTCCACAATATGTGTTTTCGCATTTGAATGCCGTGGTGCAGTGTTTTTAGTATCATTTACTTTGGTAGCACTATCATCTTTTTGACCTGTGCCCACTATCAACACCTGGCCAATATCTATACTGTTAGACTCAAGGTTGTTCCAATCCTTTATTTGGTCTACCGTAACACTATACATTCGAGAAATAGAAAATAAAGTCTCCTTGGCTTTTACAGTATGTGTTAAGCTTCTAGCCGGAGCTTGCCTGTTTGGCACATCTCGTGGATTCTCCTTCTCAGACTTGTTTTTCTTTACTCGCTTATCTAAAAATGGAATTTTAATGATTTGACCCACCTCAAGCCCGAACTCTGTTGGAGGATTACTTTCAATGATTTTAGGGATAGACACATTGTACCTCCTTGAAAGAGAGTATAAAGTTTCTTCTGACTCCACCTTATGCAGTATATACTTCTTCCCATTTACTTCTTCTATACCAACAGAGTCAAGAGGAGTATCAATTGACGCATAAGATGACAGGGCAATACCAAAAAATGTGATGAATAAGATGTATCTCATAGTTATATATCGTACATAAAAAAATCCCTAAATCCTTTTACAAAGATAAGCGTGTTATCAATAATGAAGAAGGTATTATCACTTATTCCGTTATCAAAATTACCTAATTTTTCATGGAGCAAAATCTCTTTCTTTTCATTGATAATCAGCAATTTGTTTGCCAGTTTATCATGCTCTTCAATAAAGTAAGAAATCAATATGTTTGAATCATGTTCCAGATAATCAACCCCCTTAACGATATGAATATTTAAAAAATCTTTAAAGAAGTCTGCAACAGTATTAAAGTGGTCAGCTCCTTGCGTATAATGAAACGGATTTATCACTGAAATATTCTTTTTAGCGTCTTTCTGTTCGGCATATTTTTGAATATCAAAAGGCTCTTTTTCCCAAACAGTACTATCACTACTCAGATCATAACCCAATAGCGACTTCACTTCCGGGTTTCCAGCGCCATCGAAAGTGTAAAATATGAACTCCTTTTCGTGCATGTATGCCACGCTGATCCACCAATCTTCATCAAAGGTGATGTCATATTTAAGGACCTTTCCTTCCAATGTCAACACATCGAAAGTCACCTTCAAAGTAGATTGATCTCTCAATTCTAAAACAAGCAACTCAGATGATGGGAAAGCATGAATCTTCCAGATATTGTTTTTGCTTTGATAGGAAAACTTAAGATGGGGCTTTCTCGCCATGTGAATTATTCGTTAATTTAACCAAAATTAGGCGATAGATTTCGTAATTATATAGTATGCTTAGATTATTAACCTTTCTGTGTTTTTCATTGATCAGTATCAATCTTTTGGGACAATCAAAAGTGATGGTAATGGAAATAAAGGCAGAAATTGACCCACGAATGAATCGCTATGTCGAGCTTGCGCTAAACCATGCCGAAGAAATAGAAGCTGACTATGTAGTGATTGAAATGGATACGTATGGTGGCGCAGTGACTGACGCCAAAGATATTGTAGAAAGAATACTGAATTTTGAAAAGCCGGTTTGGGTGTTTATCAACAAAGATGCCGCTTCTGCCGGGGCCTTGATCTCCATTGCGTGTGACAGCATTTATATGGCACCTGGCTCAAATATCGGAGCCGCTACCGTTGTAACAGCCGATGGTGCTGCAGCACCTGACAAGTACCAATCATACATGAGAAGTACCATGCGCTCTTTGGCCGAGGAGAAAGGTCGTGACCCGCGAATTGCAGAAGGCATGGTGGATGAGTCTATTGAGATCGACAGTATCTCAAAGGCTGGAAACGTAATCACCTTTTCCACTAATGAGGCCATACAATACGGTTTTTGTGAAGGAAAAATGAATTCTATCGAGCAAATATTGGAGGTAAATGGTGTTGAAGATTACGAAATCACGACTTTCAAACTTGGGGCCACCGAAAAAGTCATTGCTTTTTTCTTGAATCCATTTATTAGTGGTATTCTCATCCTAGTAATTGTTGGAGGTATTTGGTTTGAACTGCAAACCCCGGGTGTAGGCTTCCCTATACTTGCTGCTGGTATTGCGCTCATTTTCTATTTTGTACCTTATTACCTCAATGGCTTAGCCGAAAATTGGGAGATCATTGCATTTTTTATAGGCATTATACTCATCGCGCTAGAAATATTCGTAATACCAGGGTTCGGAATTGCGGGAATCCTGGGTATTTTCTTTACAGTCGGGTCGCTCGTTTTGGTAATGCTCAACAACGATACATTCGATTTCACATTTGTACCTTTTGAAAAAGTGTTCTTAGCAGTATCAGTCACCCTGGCGGGAATGCTGGGTAGTGTCGCACTGTTATTCATTGGGGGCGTGCGCCTAACAAACACCAAGGTCTTCTCGAGAATAGCTTTAACGGACACCATGTCACGAGAAGAAGGCTACACCTCCAACTTCAAAAAAGAATCAATGTTGGGTAAGAAAGGCACAACATACACGGTATTGAGACCAAGTGGAAAGGTGAGCATTGAAGGAGAACTTTATGATGCCTATACACGCGGAGATTACATTGACAAGGATAAAAAGGTGATTGTTGTAAGTGATGAAGGGACTTCTTTAAAAGTAAGAGTTGATGAGTAAAGTGAGAATATTGGGCGTTATTCCGGCAAGGTATGCCTCCAGCAGATTTCCTGCAAAACCCCTGGCAGACATTGGTGGCAAATCAATGATTCAGCGAGTTTACGAACAGGCATCAAAATGTAAAAGTTTATTAGAAGTTGTGGTTGCGACTGATCATCCGGAAATAGCTGATGAAGTTGCATCTTTTGGTGGAAAGGTGGTAATGACCCGTGAAGACCACCAGAGCGGCACAGACCGCTGCTTTGAAGCCTATAAATCATTGGGTGAGGCTTTCGACTATGTGATCAACATTCAAGGTGATGAGCCCTTCATAAACCCTAAGCAAATTACCGAGCTGGCACATTTACTTGATGGTACAACCCAGCTAGCCACATTAGCCAAAAAAATTGACAAGGAAGAGGATCTTTTCAGTCCGAACGTGGTGAAAGTTGTATTAGATGAAAATCAAAAAGCACTGTACTTCAGTCGATCACCCATTCCCTATAATCGCACTGCACCAAAAAACAACTGGACAGGCAATCATGATTACTTTAAACATATCGGCATTTACGCCTACCGCACAGATGTGCTTGAGAAAATCACCAAACTCAAGGTATCGAGCCTTGAGCAGGCAGAATCATTGGAACAGCTCCGATGGTTACAAAATGGCTATAGCATTAAGGTGAATGAAACGCAGTATCATTCCATCGGAATAGACACCCCTGAAGATCTGGAGAAGGTCAAAGATTTTTACTAGTCAGCCAATTGGCCTATTTTCGCGGCAAAAGAACACTTTTGAAAAAACTGCTCGTCATATTTTTGTTGATACCTACATTGGCTTCGGCACAATTTCGCGGAGAAGGCAATAATATGCTTGGTGTTGATTTTTACAAAGGATTTATACTCAAGCATAAGTCAGCCATTGCGCATCTGATTGTAGACCACCCTGTGGGGTTTAGAGTGACTTATGATAAACAAACATTCGGGCATGAGGCATGGGAGAAGCGCTACAACTACCCAGATGTAGGACTCACTTTTACTTATTTAGATTATAAAAACGAGGTGTTAGGTAAAACGCTATCGTTGATTCCTCACTATCAGATTTATCTAAGAAAAAATCGTGAGGCAAAGAGTCAGTTTAACTATAAGATTGGCCTGGGATTAGGATACCATACCAATAAGTATGACAAGGTAGAAAACAACAAAAACAATGCACTGAGTACTCGTATGAGTTTTGGCGTCATCTTTCAAGCCGGATATTTATACAAAATTACAGAACGGCTAAACTTCACCACCACGCTAACACTCACTCATTTTTCTAACGGCTCGATCAAAAAGCCCAACTCTGGAATTAATGTCATCAGCTCAAATTTTGGCATCTCTTACCAACTTAAACCAAGCACTCAGCAATACCTTAACCCTGAGGACGAACCATTAGACAAATCGGGTTTAGGCTATACTTTCACTTTTACTTCGGGCATGCATGAAGCCATTACCAAAGGTGTAGGTACTTATCCATTCTATACATTTAGTGGCCTTGCAGACAAGACGTTGAATCATAAAAGCAAACTTGGTGTAATGGTAGATTGGTTTCACTCCAGGGCATTGAAAAGAGAAGTAGAGGTGGATGAAGATCTCAATGGTGAAAGGCCTGATTTTAACAGAATCGGAGTTGGACTAAGTCACGAATTAGTAATGAATGATTACTCTGTAGTGAGCCAGGTCGGATACTACGTGTATGCACCCTATACACCTTTTGAGCCTGTATACTTCCGACTGGGATTGAGGCGCTATTTTAAAGAAAAGTTATATGCAGGTATTTCTGTAAAGTCGCATTTCGCGAAAGCCGAATCTGCGGAGTTTGCATTAGGCTGGAGGTTTAAATAATGAAGCGCATCTACTACATATCGCTATTAGTATTACTTTTCGCTTCATGCGATAGCCCTGATGCTATTGATTGCCTAAAAACCAGTGGCGATGTAAAACTCGTTGCAAGAGCGGTAAGTGAGTTTACGGAAGTTGAAATAAATGGTGAGTTTGAAGTCATCATAACCGATACTTCAGCATATGCACTAGCCATTGAAACAGGAGAAAACCTTGAGCCACAGATAACCACAGAAGTTTTGGACGGCAGACTGGTCATTACCAACAATAATTACTGCAACTGGTCTCGATCCTATGAATTGCCTAAAGTGCACATCAGCGCCCCAAACATCACTTTCATTTTACAAAACGGTGGCGGAGTGGTAAAGTCTGCCAATGCACTTACCTACCCTTCATTAGGAGTTATGTCTGAAGAAAATTCTGGAGACTTCATCCTCACTTTAAATAATGATGCATTTAATATTACCAATAACGAAGTCTCTAATTATTACATATCTGGCGTAACAAATAAACTTTTTGTCGGTTTTTATGCGGGTGACGGAAGATGTGAATGTGGGGATCTCGTGGCTGATGATGTTAATGTCTTCCAGAGAGGCACCAATGACATGATCGTAAATGCTGCTACCACCTTACAAGGACGCATAATTAGCGCCGGAAACGTAATTTATACGGGCTCAACACCTTCGAATATTAATGTTTCAGAAGAAGGTCTTGGCAAACTTATTGACAAAACAAACTAGCATGACAGATAAAGTATATATCATATCAGGAACGAATCGTGTGGCTTCCATGAGCTACCAAATAGCCCTCATCTATCAGGCGCTATTAAAAGACTTGAAGACCGAATCTGAAATTATAGACTTACAATTACTGCCAGAAGATTTCACTTTTTCAGCGTTGTACGAAATGTCTGGTAAAAATGAGGCGTTTAACAAATACCGCCAAATGATGGCTGAGGGTAAGAAATTTGTTTTTGTAGTGCCGGAATACAATGGCTCTTTCCCCGGTGTGCTCAAGGCCTTCATAGATGGACTGGAGTTTCCAAATAGTTTTAGAGATAAGAAATGTGCCTTAGTAGGCGTATCATCAGGCATACAAGGAGCTGGCCTGGCCCTCAGCCACCTTACAGATATATTCAACTACTGTGGCATGCATGTATTGGCCCAAAAGCCAAAGCTCGCACACATAGACGACCATTTTAATAATGGTGAGGTAGTCAATGAATTATATGTTTCCTTATTGAAAGAACAGGCTGAAAAGTTGGTGGAGTTTTAGAACACAGAATAGCTATAATTCACTGGGTGACTTCAAGTCACCCGGTGAATGTTAATACTTCAACCAAGGTCTGTGTCTTCACAGACCTTTTAAAAAGTAGTATTTGAGGACACAAACAAGTTAAGTGGCCTTCATCACTGCTCATACTCCAAAATATCTCCGGGTTGACAGTCGAGTACAGTGCAAATTGCCTCCAGAGTAGTGAATCGAATGGCTTTTGCTTTTCCTGTCTTTAGGTTTGATAAATTTGAAAGTGTAATTTCAACTTTTTCAGACAATTCATTGAGTGACATTTTTCGCCTTGCCATCATTACATCTAAATTGACGATAATCGGCATGACTTATACAGTATAATCGTTTTCAATTTGTATTTCCAGACCCTTTTTAAAAATATAGGCTATTAAATAGATAACAGCTGCCATCAAAATAAATGCTTGACTATCTACCCAAAATTGACTCAACCTGTCAAGCTCATAACTGTGCTTTTCGAGGTATTTATAAGTTTGCCTCGCGATATGACTAATGATGCCTATTGCAAAAGTATAATAAGAAATTTTGATTATTTGATTTGAAACGAAGTTGTTGAAAGGTCTAGATAAATTGATTTTTTGAATGAGATTTACAACTAAATAAAACAAATGTGCCTTTAATATAGCCACTGATAGAACAAAAGAATACATTCCAAAAAAGGACCATTTACTTCTTTCATACATATTTCTTAAATCTAATTGGTGATATAGATCCCCAACTAGTTCTGGTTTAAATACACTGAGTAAAAAGTTGATAATCAATCCTCCTGCATCAATTAATAATCCAATGAAAATAATCCAGGAAACAACTTGAAGGCCTTTAAACACATAATTTGTTGTACTCGACATAATCTTTAATTTAAATTTATTTATCTAATATCATTATTTATTTATTGTTTTACAATAATTTTTTAATGTATTTCAAAACATAGATCTGATAGTGAGATTAATACAGGTGAAATGATAGCGCTATCAAGGCAAAAGCGTGGTATTCCAAAATGCAGACCGTGAAGTTAGTGGAGTTCTAGCAGCAACTTAATTCACTCAACCTAGGTCTGTGTGTTCACAGGCCTTTTAAGAAGTGGTTTGTGATGACACAAACCACGGGGTTGATTTCCGGGTTAATTTGTAACTACCTTAAGACCAACTATTGATGCTATTAAAGTCGTAATAAAAAACAATCTCCAGAATGTTGCTGGTTCTTTAAATACCAGAATACCAATGATTACAGTACCTACGGCTCCAATACCAGTCCATACTGCATATGCAGTGCCTATTGGTAGATGTTGTGTTACTCTAACAAGTAGTAACATACTAATGCCCAAACAAAGTAAAAACCCTATGTACCAATATGCGGATTCAATCCCTTGCGATTCCTTGGCTTTTCCAAGACATGCCGCAAAGGCTACCTCAAAAAGTCCCGCAATAATTAATAATATCCAATGCATGTTTTACTCCCGCTCCTATTCGATTGTCTTTTTGTAAAGATGAAGATTATTCGCATAGAAATGAATTACAATAGTTAAGCTCCTTATTGGCACAGGGGGATGCTTGCGTCAGGGGGGGGATTGATCGGATTTCTACAAAATGCTAAAGTCTCTTATAACGTGCAGCATAGCCTTGATTTACACAGAATGTAGGTTTAGTTTATTAATGAATAGAATCCAGTAACCATTTAGAGTAATCTTTAGTAATGTATTCCAGTCTGGGAGTACTATCTGATTCACTGAATGAGACAGTAACACTATCCGTTCTTTTGCAAGTAGATACTGATGAAGTATGAAGATCATTCCAATTTACCTTATTGGTAAGTTTCTTTAATAATTCAACATCTTTCATCTTTAAACTTTTTTTAAATCTATCTGAGAAAAGATTAGAGTTCCTAATTTCATTTAGCAGTTGGTCTTCATTTAAACCCCTATTGATAATACTTTTTGAAAAATCACTAAGTTTTTCTGGTTCTTGTTTTAATGATTGGTAAAAGTCAAACTGAGCTACAGTAGCATAATCTGCAAAACATTTTGTTCCGTCAGGCTCAACATAATCACACCCACTTCCAGCATAGTGTCCTGCATGATTAATTTTTAAAGAGTCTACTGATAAGTCCCGTACATTATAAAAATCAATGTAATAACATTTACCCCAATTATCCCCGTCTGAAATTAGAATTGCTAATTCTTTTCCATTGTAATAATTCGTAATGTCTCTGTAAAAAACAGCTTCAATATGTCCATTTAAGGTGTCAATATGAATCTGTTTAAATATATTTCTTTTTATTTGATGAAGTAGTGTGGCAACAGAATTCAAAGAATTGATTTCTCGAAATATTAAAATGTCTTTATATTCTTTATTCCATAATCTAGTCTCTATGATACTATGAGCTAGATTTGGATTGTCATATATTCTGTTAACAAATGAATTTGTATTTTCACCTGAATACATTTGATATTCTTGACCATTAAGTTCAATAGCTAAAATTAAAAACGGCAGAATAACAAAGGGTATTCTTTTCATAAACTATGGTGTATTTAAACCCAACAACCGAATATAAAACACTATCCGTTTGCAGTCATTTGTAAATATTTAAACTTAATTAATTCTATTGATAAAGACATAAAGCCATAAACCTTACTAATCCTTAAAGGCTTAGTAAAGCTTTAAATAAAAAAACTCCCGAGGCGCACCTCAGGAGTCTGTAAAAAATTTGACATCACAGCACCGGCCAAAAAATTACAACCAACAACCACTACGAATTGGAGTAAGCCGGTTTTATAATGCTGTAGATGTCAACCAGAATCATTAAAAAAAATTATTATTAAGCCATTTATATTAATCTACATTGTCATGTAGAAACTTATTGTTGCCTAAAATTTGATTGTCGTCATTCAAATTATACTTCGATACGTGAGGCTCAGAAGAGTGAGGTACATTCTGTAGTCTCACATCTTTTCTCAAGTAAGCTGGCACATCGAGTTTCTCTTTAAACTCATCTGTGTTCATCTCACTTTTGTTCAAGCCTTTTAGCTTGGCCAAACGCTCCTCAGCTTGTTTCTTAAGTCGGTCACGCGTATCAGTCACGTCCATCATACCATCTTCATTGATATGCTGGTCTGTTCTGCTCTCTTCGATTTCAAACTCATCATCAAGGCCGAATAAATCGTTGTCGCCTTCAAAGTCATCATTAGATTTCTCTTCATGGTTGACATGGCTCGTGAATGAGTAGCCTCTTTCTCCAAAAGAAGAGTTGTCGTTAGACGAAGTGTTGTCTACATTTCGTTTTGTAATCTCCTTTTTGGATTCGTTTACCGAATTGTCCGCATTGAAAAGATCTATTTGCTTGGTAGAGTCAAGGTCATATACCCTGCGGTCATCCTCTTCAGACCTGAAGGTTTCCCTTGGTTCTTTATTTTGATGCTCATCAAAACCTGTGGCAATCACAGTTACTCTGATGCTGTCTTCCAAATCAGGATCAACACCGTGGCCGAATATAACTTCAGCTTCGTCACCTGCTTGCTCCTGGATGTACTCTGTAATCTCGGTAAGCTCATCCATTTGAAGTTCAGCCTGCTCGCCTGATATAATTGACAGTAAGATCTTCTGAGCACCATGTATGTCTCTGTTGTCCAACAATGGCGAGGCTAGCGCCTCTTCTGCTGCACGCTGTGCTCTGTTTTCGCCTTTCGTAGTTGCAGAGCCCATAACAGCCGCTCCTGCGTCTAACATCACAGTGCGCACATCCTGGAAATCGACATTTACATAACCTGCAACGGTGATGATCTCGGCAATGCCTTTGGCAGCTGTCGTTAAGATGTTATCCGCTTGCGCGAAAGCATTTCCTATTGATAGGTTGCCGTGAATCTCTCTTAACTTGTCATTGAGAATCACGAGCACTGTATCACAGCTTTCTTTAAGCGAATTAATACCTAAAGTGGCCTGACTTGTTTTCTTTTTACCTTCAAAGCCAAAAGGAGAGGTGACTATTCCTACGGTGAGGATATCCATTTCCTTCGCTATTTTGGCAATTACTGGTGCAGCTCCCGTTCCGGTACCTCCACCCATGCCTGCTGTGATAAATACCATTTTGGTATCCGTACCGAGCAGGTCTCTAATATCTTCTTTGCTCTCTAAAGCAGCATTTTTACCCACTTCAGGGTTCGCTCCTGCCCCAAGACCTTCAGTAAGATTTACTCCGATCTGAAGTTTGTTGGGAACAGCGCTGCTTTTGAGTGCCTGGGAATCGGTGTTGCAGACAACAAACTCTACATCTTTGATCCCCTGGTTAAACATGTGATTTACGGCATTGCTACCGCCCCCTCCTACACCAATGACCTTGATGATCGATTTGTGGTGTTTGGGGATTTCGAATTTATATGCATTTTCAGACATAACAATAATTTTTAGTGGTTCACTTAGTATTGAGATTTGAGATATTAGTATTGAGGGATCTCATGTCTATTATTCTCACACCTCATAGCTATTTAGTATTCGTTTTTACCGTCTAGATCATCAATCAACAATCCTTTGGTTTTATTGAGAATCTTGCTAAAAAAGTCGCCTCTGGCTGCGTCTTTTTTATGACTCACAACTTTTCCACTTGCTTTTCTTTCGTTGTAGATGTTTTCTCTTTCATCAATGGCTCTAAAGCCTGAAAGAACAAGACCAACAGAAGTGGCATACATTGGGCTCTTCACAGCATCAACTTTGCTTTTGCCCAGGTGTTCGTTAGGATACCCTACACGCGCATCCATACCAGTCATATATTCGACCAGTTGTTTTAAGCAGCTCAGTTGTGAGCCACCACCGGTTACTACTATTCCACCTGCCAGCTTATTTTCATAACCTGATGTGATTATTTCTGTATGCGCCAATTCGATGATTTCCTCCATTCTCGCCTCTATGATATGTGCGAGGTTTTTGATAGAAATCTCTTTTGGTGCTCTATTTCTAATACCTGGAATTGACACAATCTCATTTGGACTTGCCTCTTCGGCAATTGCTTTCCCAAATTTAGTTTTCAGTGTTTCAGCCTGGTGCTGCATCACCATACAGCCTTGTTTGATGTCAGAAGTAATGATGTTACCACCAAATGGAATGACTGCCGTATGTCTGATGATATTGTCATGGAAGATTGCGATATCCGTAGTACCACCTCCGATGTCAACCAGGCAAATACCAGCTTCTTTTTCTTCTTCGCTCAAGACCGCCATGCTAGATGCCAATGGCTCAAGAATCAGATTCTCAATATCTAGACCTGCTCTTCTCACACATTTGTTGATGTTATTGATCGCATTGGTTTGCGCTGTAATTACATGGAAATCAGCCTCTAGTTTAACGCCAGACATGCCCACAGGGTCTTTAATGCCATCTTCATAGTCAACGGTATAATCTTGTGGCATTACATGTATGATCTCGCTTCCCGGTGGAATTACGATTCTGTACATGTCATTTGTAAGTCGGTTAACATCCTCAACAGTAATCTCATCATCATTGGAAGATCTGGTAATGCTTCCATGATGAATCGAGCTTTTGATGTGTTGTCCGGCAATACCAACATTTACGACTCTTATGTCAATGCCTGACTGATCTTCGGCCTCTTTCACGGCCTTTTCAATCGCATTTACAGTCTTGTCAATATTGGTGACGATCCCGCGGATAACACCGTCTGATTCGGCTTTACCCATTCCAAGGACCTCTAGTTTGCCAAATTCATTTTTGCGACCGACTATAGCACAAATCTTGGTTGTACCAATGTCAAGGCCGACTACGATTTTGTCATTTTCCATGGCTGTAATATTTATTTTAGTGGTTGTATGTTATTAGTTAGTATTGAGACATTAGTATTTAGAGCACATCTTTCCTGATCCTTTCCATTCATATTCTCTTTGCTCATATCTAATATCTTCTGTCTCATTATTCAGCGATTATTTGATCCTTATATTTCAAATTCACTCGTTCATAGGAGTTCCACCCTTTTTGAGGTAGAATTCGCTTATAAAATATTTTTAGTTTCTTGAATTTACCCTTGTATTCTTCAGGTGTTCCAAACTCAATCTTCTGTTTTGTCACTTGTGGGTACATTATCATATCTAAGTCCTCATCCACATCTATTTGAGCTATTTGTGCTTTCCAAAACTTGTCGTTGTAGATGAAATTCAGCAATTCAAAAATTTGCTTTCCTTGTGCAGTAGTCAGTAGTGATGGCTCACTGTTTTTCTCAAAATACTTTCCAGAAAGGATGATCGCTCTGGTGGTATAGTTGGAAGAAATAGGCAAAAATGTACCATCCATTGCTATGTATCCTTGTTGCTTAGCTCCAACTACACGAGCAAACGGCCTGCGGAGCTCTGCATGCACGAGCATATTACCTTTCAGGTCTTTGTAGATTTCTACATCTCTTATAAATGGCTCCTCATTTACTCGCTGCTCTATGGCTTTCAAGTTGAGGTCATCAAATGTATTACCTACGATCACCTCTTCACCACCTGCCGTCATAAGAGATAAAATATCGGCCTCATCTACAAAATAGTTATTGTGTTGGTTGTCGATCTTGATAACAATATCAGAACATACATTACCATTGTTTTTACGCTCAGCAAATCCAATTACTGCTGCAACAACTACAATGGCTGTTATTATTTTGGCGGTATTTGTAAAATGGATTTTACGCAACATGATATTGTTCTTTTAAATGATTTCCTATAGGAGTTACTAGCTTATCAATATCACCTGCTCCAATTGTGGCAACTACTTCCAGTTTTCTTCCGGCTAACTCTTGCACCAAAGCCTCCTTGCTGCAAAGCATCTTTGAATCACCTGACACCTTGCTTAACAGCATAGAGGAGTCAACCCCATCAATCGGTTCTTCTCTTGCGGGGTATATTTCCAGCAAAATGAGATCATCTGCCAGGCTTAAGCTCTCAGCAAAGCCATCAGCAAAGTCTCTTGTTCTGGAGAATAAATGCGGTTGGAAAATAGCGGTGACCTTACGGTCTGGATATAGTGCTTTTAGAGATTTTAAGAACGCCTCAATTTCTACCGGATGGTGCGCATAGTCGTCAACGAAGACTAGTTTTTCCGATTTGATCACAAACTCAAATCTTCTTTTTACACCTAAGTAATCGGCAATAGCTTCTTTAACCTTTTCAGGGCTAACACCCAATTTAAGTGCTACAGCAATGGCTACTGTGGCATTTTCAACATTATGAAAACCGGGGACACCAAGTCGTATACCGTCAATGTTATGCAGCTCGTCACGATAATCAAAGACAAAAAACCCATTATTCATGGTGATATTACTGGCAAAAAATTGCCCCCGGTTTATTCCATATTTATTTGTTTTTAAAGTTGTATTTGGCTCAACAAGCTGGTCAGCTATTTTTTCACTTATGAATAGCTCTCCAGTACTTTTAACCTGCTTTATAAAATCTTTAAATGACGACTGCAGACTATTGGCATCGCCATAAATATCTAAATGATCAGCATCGGCAGATGTCACCACAGCTATATTTGGATTCAATGTTAAAAATGATCTATCAAACTCATCGGCCTCGACCACAGCAATGGTATTATCTGTAAGGGTTTCATTGGCTATGAAGTTTGACTCATAATTGGTAGCTATGCCACCCAAAAATGCCGCAATATCCATCCCTGCAAATTTCAGAATGTGTGCAATCATGGAAGAAGTTGTTGTCTTACCATGGGTGCCGGCAACTGCTACAGTTTGCATTGATTGTGTAATTACACCCAACGCCACAGATCGTTTGATTAACTCAAAACCATTGTCTTTGAGATAATTAAACCCTTTATGTGACTTCGGTATGGCAGGAGTATAAATTACCAATGTGTTGGCTTTATCATCCAGGAATGATGCTGGTATTGCTGTTACTTCATCATCGAAATGAATATTAATCCCTTCCTTAATCAATTGAGTAGTAAGGTTGGTCTCCGTGCGATCGAAACCAGCTACATTGTAGCCACTTCGTTTGCACCAACGTGCAATGGCACTCATTCCGATTCCTCCGATACCAATGAAATAGACGTTATGGTAGTTCGCTATATTCACTTCACTAGTTCCATTACCTGGTCTACAATGTCTTTAGCTGCATTGGGTCTACCTAATTTTTTAATATTGGCGCCCAACTGCATTTGTCTCTCATCATTATTTAAAAGCTCAAGCAGCTTATCTATAAGTTCTTTTTCTGCATTTGCATCTTTCACCATAAGGGCCGCATCTTTCCCGACATAGGCCATGGCATTTTTTGTCTGGTGATCTTCAGCAACATTTGGAGATGGTATAAAAATTACCGGCTTGCCAACAAGCGCCAGTTCAGAGACAGAAAGTGCTCCTGCTCTTGATATCACGGCATCAGCAGCTCCATAAGCCAAGTCCATTTCTTTGATAAATTCGAATACACGAACACCTTTCAAATCCATGCCTCCCACTTTATGAAGGATGTCTTCATAATAAAATCTGCCTGTTTGCCATATCACTTGATAACCAGCATCAGCAAGTCGTTTTACCCCTGCAAGCACAGATCGATTGATCGTTCTTGCTCCAAGACTGCCTCCTATTACCAATACAGTTTTCAGATTCTCTTTCAAGCCGAAATGTGTAATCCCTTCCTGACGCTTTTGAGAAGAATAGACAATATCCTTCCTCACTGGATTACCTGTAAGTCTAATCTTATTCTTGGGGAAGTAGCGCTCCATATTCTCATACGCTACACAAACCCTATTTACTTTCTTACCTAATCCTTTATTAGTGATACCCGCATGCGAGTTTTGCTCCTGAATTACACTCGGAAGGTTTTTCCCCCGAGCTGCCAACATTACAGGCCCACTTGCATAGCCACCAAAACCCAATACTGCATCTGGTTTAAATTTGCTTACCAAAGCACGAGCCTTGATATAACTAAAAAGTACTTTGAATGGAAAGTAAAGATTTTCAATAGTTACTCTTCTTTGGAAACCACTGATCCATAAACCAATGATTTTATATCCGGCATCTGGTACTTTACTCATTTCCATACGACCCTGTGCCCCTACAAATAAGATTTCAGCATCCTTGTATCTGCTTTTAATCTCATCTGCGACTGCTATAGCTGGATAAATGTGACCACCCGTGCCTCCACCTGTAATTATGAATCGATATGGTTTTTTAGCTGTCATGCTGCTTTGGCCATATTTTTAATTTCCTTACTGCCCTGAGTACCCCAAGACTGATCAAACTCTCCCCTGCTTACACTTATGATTATACCAATAGAAAGTCCTGTAAACAAAAGTGAGGTACCACCCATACTTATGAGTGGCAGTGGCAAACCTGTAATGGGTCCGAGACCAACAACCACACCCATATTTACCATCGCTTGAATTACAATGGCAAAGCTCAAACCGGCAGAGAGCAATCCTCCAAAAGCTCGCTCACTGTTATACACTGCTTTCATCCCTCTGGATAGCAGTATGAGGTATAAAATGAGGACAATTACGCCACCTAACATGCCATACTCTTCTATGATGATGGCATATACAAAATCTGAATAAGGGTGAGGGAGTATGTTTCTTTGTTGACTTTGACCTGGACCCTTACCAACCACTCCGCCCGTTGCAACAGCAATACGTGCATGCTTGGCCTGAAAAGGAAGTTCTTTTCCCTGAATGAAGTTTTCAATTCTGTTTTTAGCTGTTTCGCCTCTAACACCAAATTTGAGTGCAACGACACCAGACAAGAGACCCACAAAAACAAGCATTCCTAAGTACTTCATCGGTACACGTCCAATAAACATGATTAACATGCATGTCAGGAATAGAAGAATTGCTGATGACAAGTTAGTTAAGGCAATAAGTCCGCAGATTACACCACACCAAATCAATATTGGAATTAATGACTCTTTGAAGTCAGCGATATTTTGCTGCCTTTTTGAAAGCATGCTCGCCAAACTTGTGATCAGCGCTAAACTGGCCAAATCAGAAGGTTGGAAAGAAGCATTGATTACTGGTATGTTGATCCAACGTGAAGCGTCATTTAAGCTTACTCCATTTGTAAATGTATATATCAGTAGCGGTACACTCACCCACAATGCAAACCTCGAGATCTTTGAGTAATATCTATAATCTACCTTATGGGCAAACCACATGGCCAAAAGACCCACACCTACCAACACAGTGTGTTTGAATAAGTAGGTTTCAGGATTGCTCATGCGTTTAAATGCCAATGTACCTGTAGCGCTGTATACAACCAGAATACTGATAATAGACAATGCAAAGACAACTGCCCAGATTACCGGATCACCCTTCAAATGTTCATCAACCCATGTCTTTACCTTATTCATTGGTTTAATGATTTTCGTCCGAACTCTTCTTTCAACTCTTGTACCGCCTGCTTAAACTGATTACCTCTGTCTTCGTAATTCTTATACAAATCGAAGCTCGAGCAAGCTGGTGACAACAATACCACATCATGCGCCTGCGCATACTCCATAGCAGACCTCACTGCAGTTTTCATATTGTCTGTTTCCAGTAAATTGATAATCTCCTTGTGAAAGGCTTCTCTCAATTTTGTATTGTCTTTACCAAGGCATACTAAAGCCTTCACTTTACTATTGACCGATTCCATGATCAGATCATAATCGTTACCCTTATCTATTCCACCTGCTATCCATACTAATGGATTGGTGAAACTTTCTAATGCATACTTCACCGAATCGACATTAGTGGCTTTACTATCATTGACAAATGAAACATCATCGATAGTGGCCACATGCTCCAGTCTATGTGGTGCATTTTTGAAGGTCTTAAGTGCATTTCTAATGTCAGCCTCACCCACACCGATGATCATTGCTGCCTTCACAGCACACATCATGTTGATGGCGTTATGAGGACCTAGTAACACTGTGTCTAACTGTGCGATTGACAATCCAGCAGTAAATACCATTTCCCCATCCTTCAAGTAAGTGCCTGCTTCTTGGTTTAGTGAAACTTCATGTATTCGAGCCGTAAAATCTCGCTTTGCAATTCCCGCAGCAATCAAATCATTGTCTGTGTAGGCTATTAAATGATCTTCTGCAGTGAGATTGCGAGCAATGCGAAATTTTGAATCGCTGTATTTCTCCAAACTATAATCATACCTGTCCATATGATCAGGTGTAATATTGAGTAAAATGGATATGTGCGGGTGAAAAGTAGTTGTACCATCCAGTTGGAAACTGCTGAGCTCCAATACATAGTAATCAAATGCATCTTCAACCATCTGTCTGGCGAGACTATGTCCAACATTACCTGCCAACCCAACATTGAGTCCTGATTCTTTCAGGATGTGATAGGTCAACAGAGTAGTTGTGGTTTTTCCATTAGTCCCTGTAATAGCTATTATTGTTGCTTCTGTGTGCCTTGAAGCAAACTCAATTTCATCAATGACCTCAATGTGTCGATCACGCAACTTAGAAACCATAGGAGCATCATCTGGAATACCCGGGCTCTTTATGGCAAGGTCTGCATTTAGCACGAGTTCTTCTGAGTGCTTATCTTCCTCAAAAGGAATCTCAGCTTTGGTCAATTCAGCCTTAAATTCTTTCGAAATTTGACCATAGTCAGACACGAACACTTCATAGCCCTTAGCTTTCGCCAAAAGGGCCGCCCCTGTTCCGCTTTCTCCTGCGCCTAATATGGTTATTCGATTTTTGATTTTATTATCTAAGTTTTAAAGTTGCAAGCGTTAGGATTGCTAATAATATTCCTACAATCCAAAATCGAGTTACAATTTTGGATTCGTGTAATTCCATTTTTTGATAATGATGATGCAATGGAGACATTTTGAAAATTCTCCGGCCTTCACCGTACTTCTTTTTTGTGTATTTGAAATAACCGACCTGAATAATTACAGAAAGATTTTCTATCAAAAACACTCCACATAATAGTGGAATCATAAGCTCTTTTCTTACTACCAATGCGATAGTGGCGATGATGCCGCCAAGTGCGAGGCTACCTGTGTCACCCATAAAAACCTGGGCAGGATAGCTGTTATACCACAGAAAGCCGAGACACGCGCCTACAAAGGCTGTGCAAAAAATCACGACTTCGCTGAGGTTTGGCAAATGCAGTATATTGAGGTACTCACTAAAGTCAACCCGGCCGCTTAAATAAGCGAAAATGGCTAATGTGAGACCAATAATGGCAGAGGTACCAGCCGCTAATCCATCTATACCGTCAGTAATATTCGCCCCATTGGACACTGCGGTAATAATAAAAATAACGATGAGCACATAGATGGCCCATGTGAAATCATGGCCTAAAAATGGTACCAGTTTATCATAATCCAGTTCGTTATCTTTGAAGAAAGGAACTGTTGTTTTCGTAGATTTTACATCTTGATATTCTCTGACTTCAACCCCCTCAACCATTACAGTTTCGTCACTGTATTCTCGTATCACCACATCGTCATGAAAATAAAGTGTCAGACCGACTATAAGACCCATAGTAACCTGTCCGACAATTTTAAATTTGCCTGCAAGGCCTTCTTTGTTCTTTTTGAAGACTTTGATGTAATCATCTAAAAAGCCAATTAGACCAAGTCCTAAAGTGATACCAATGAGGAGCATCACATAAATATTATCCAGCTTAGCAAAAAGGAAAACAGGTATTAATATGGCCGCAATAATGATGATACCACCCATGGTAGGAGTACCTTTCTTCTCCATCTGACCTTCAAGACCAAGATCTCTTATATCTTCTCCAACCTGTTGTTTGCTCAGGAAATTTATTAGTCGTTTACCAATAAGCATGGTTATAAAGAGAGAGATAACAGCGGCCATTCCAGCTCTGAATGAGATAAACTGGAACACGCTGGCACCCACCAGGTTAAATTCTTTCTCTAGATAATCAAATAAGTAGTATAGCATATACTAATTCGCAAACAGGTTTAACATTCGACCTAATACATCTTTATCATCAAATGGATGCTTCACCCCTTTGATTTCCTGATAAGTTTCATGGCCTTTTCCAGCCACCAATATGATATCGCCTTCATCCGCCAATAGACAAGCTGTTTTTATGGCCTCCTCTCTATCAGACAAAATCACAGTTTTCTTATAATCCGCAGGGCTTATGCCCTCTTGCATGTCTTTAATAATCTCCAATGGATCCTCATTTCGTGGGTTATCTGAAGTGAAAACCACTTTATCACTCAAACTACAAGCAATAGCTGCCATCAATGGACGTTTTGTTTTATCACGATTTCCTCCACAGCCCACAACGGTAATCACCTGCTCATTTCCCGTACGGAAATCATTAATGGTTTCAAGCACATTTTTAAGTGCATCAGGCGTATGAGCATAATCTACAATTGCTGTGACTTTGGCCTCATTAATCACTTGTTCAAACCTCCCAGGTGCACCATCCAAAAGTGATAAGTGTTTTAAAGCTTCGTCAGCATCTTCTCCTAATAGCACTGCAGATGCATATACAGCAGTAATATTGTAGGCATTAAAGTCGCCAATGAGTTTAAACCAGGCATTTTTGCCATCAACTTCCATTTCGAGGCCATGGATAGTATTACCGATTAACTTCGACTTGAAATTGGCTACAGTTTTAAGCGCAAAAGTATTTTTCTCAGCCTTTGTATTCTGGAGCATGATACGGCCACGCTTATCATCAACATTAACCAAAGCAAATGCGTCTGAATCTAAGTCATCAAACAACTTCTTTTTGGCACTTATATAAGCATCAAATGTTTTGTGATAGTCAAGATGGTCATGCGATATGTTTGTAAATACCGCACCTTTGAATTTCACTCCATCCACTCTATGTTGAGAAAGCGCATGAGAACTCACTTCCATAAAGCAATATTCCACACCACTGTCAACCATCTGCGCTAGTAGCTCGTTGAGTTGAATTGCATCAGGAGTAGTGTGTGATGCCTCCATTACTTTTTTGTTGATCTGGTTTTGAACTGTAGAAAGGAGGCCAACTGAGTAACCCATGCTTTTATATAGATCAAAAAGCAATGTAGCTACTGTAGTCTTACCATTCGTTCCGGTAACTCCTACCAGTTTTAATTTTGACGAAGGATTTTCAAAGAAATTCGAAGCAACTATTCCTAATGCTGATGCAGAATTTTTAACAGCTACATAAGTAACACCCTCAATGATCTCATCAGGCAATTGCTCACAAACTATAGCTACCGCCCCGGCCTTAACTGCTTTATCAATATACTCATGGCCATCAACCTGAGTACCCTTAACCGCAATAAAAAGGCTCCCCGACTTAACCTGGCGAGAATCAAAGGTTATGGCATCTATCGCTACATCCATATTACCGGAAGTAGAAACCAGAGAAACTTTGTACAATATGTCTCTTAATGATGCCATTAACTCAGTTTAATTACTATTTCACTACCTTTCAAAGCTCGTCTACCGGCAGGCTGTGATTGTTCCTCAACCCTGCCTGTTCCTTTTATTTTCACATCCAGCCCACAACTCTCTAGTACATATAGCGCATCTCTCAAGGTCATGCCTTTTACATCTGGAATTAGATTTTCTTTTGGTTCATTAGAAACCCATTTTACAGCATTACCATAAATCTGCGTCTTCACCCATTCGTCTTCTGTTGCATTGTGATTCGACACACCCAACTCATTACACAAAAATTTCAACTCATCTTTAAACCCAGATCTGATCACTGGAAACACACCTTGTTCTGCAATGAATTCATCAGACATAGGTGCATGCATTTCAATATCTCTTGAGTAGATGTTATCAGCTATTTCCTTAAAAACAGGTGCTGCCACATTGCTACCGTACTGCCTCCATCCCTTAGGATTCCTAATCAATACAATAGCACTGTATTTTGGATTATCTGCTGGAAAGTAGCCTACAAAAGAGGTGATGTATTTGCGTGTGTAGCGACCGTCTTCTAGTATTTGAGCTGTACCTGTTTTTCCCGCAATTTTATAATGGGCATTACTTATATTCATAGCGGTACCTCTCTCCACCACACCTTCGAGCATTACTCTTAATTTGCCAAGTGTCTCATTGGATGCGATTTGTTCATTCAGTACAGTTGGCTTATAATGTTTTATGGTTTTATCAGCCCTTTTAACTTTCTTCACGATCAAAGGTCTGATCATTTTACCTCCGTTGGCTACTGCATTATACATAGCCAGGGTTTGCAATGGAGTTATTTCCAACCCATAGCCATAAGCCATCCATGGAAGTGTAATACCACTCCAACCTTTGTCATTAGGTCTTTTGATTTTAGGAATACCTTCTCCCTTGATTTGTACACCAAGTGGTTGAGAAATACCGATGTTATCTATATGCTGTAAAAAACGTTCTGGTTGACTACGAAAATGCTTATCAACCAGCTTAGCCATGGCTACGTTACTAGACTTTTCAAAAGCCTCCTTAATGGTAATTGTACCATAACCACCTTTCTCATGATCTCTTACGATATCATTGTAAAACTTGTAAGTTCCATCTCCTGTGGCAATGGTATCCTCAAGACTGATTTTGGTATCTTCTAACAGTGCAATCATAGTTGCCAATTTGAAAGTAGAACCAGGCTCTCTAAGACCACCTACCGCATGATTGTATCTTTCGTAATAATATCCTTTTGGATTTCTACTTAAATTAGAGATAGCCTTAATTTCTCCAGTACTCACTTCCATCACAGCCACTACGCCATAATCTGCCTCGTGATATTCAAGTGCTCTCAGTAATGCAGTTTCACTCACATCCTGAAGATTGATATCGATGGTGGTTTCAATATCACGTCCATGTTCGGTTTTTACTTGGGAGCCATCAAAAACAGGCTTCCAATTACCTCCTGCAATTTTCTGATAAAGGGCTTCACCATCTTTACCGGCCAACTCGTCATTGAAACTATACTCCAACCCTGCTCCTCGGTTATTTTCATTAATGAAGCCTATAGTTCTTCTACTGAGGTTTGAAAATGGTCTGAATCGCTTATCGACTTTTTCAAAAATCACTCCGCCACCTAGTCGACCTTCTCTGAAAATTGGCCACTCTTCCATTATTTTTTTGTCCTGATAGCCAACCTGCTCACGACTCATCAAAAGGTATTGCTTGTTTTCTGCTCGGGCATTTTTCAAAAGCCGTTTATAGCTCTCTGCAGATTTATCTTTGAAAAACTTAGATAAGTAATAAGAAAGACTGTCTACTCCTTTTGAAAATGTTTCATGAGAAGCAATTGTAGCATCGAAGGCTACTTTATAAAATGGCAAATCTGTTGCCAGCAAACTGCCATTATCGGAGTAAATATTTCCTCGGGTAGCCTTTACATTCCTATATTGGAAGGTGATCTGATCGGCAATTTCCTGCCATTTTTCGCCCTCACCAAATTGTATATCACCCACCTTCACAGCAATAGCTACTGCGAACAGGGTCACGAGGAGAAATGCCACCCTAACTCTCAGTAATATCGATTTTTTAATGTTCACCTGCTGTAACTTTTATTTTTTCTGGTGGTCTTAAACTTTCAGTTATTCCTTTTTTAGCAATTTTTTTGGCAACTTCCGACTGTTTGCTGGCATACATATAGTCAGCCTTCAGCGTGGTATAGTCGGCCCGTAGATCTTCTACTTCTTTTTTTAGTTTATCTATTTTTCTCACATTCTTTTCAGCATAGTGACTGTTCCCTATATAGAAAATGCCAATCACTGTGATGAAAAGAATATATGGCAAGTACTTTACAGGTAAGCCATGCTCAAACACCGCGTCAATTCGTACAAGCTTTTCCAACTTGGCGAAAACACTACGTTTTTCGCTTTGATTATCAACTCTGTAAGTATTTGTAGCCATTATATTTTTTCAGCTATTCTTAATTTCGCGCTGCGCGCTCTGTTATTCAATTCAATTTCTTCGGGTTGCGCTTCAATGGGTTTTTTATTTACTGCCTTAAAAGGCTTCAGCACATTTCCATAGAAGTCCTTTTCCACCTTCCCTTCAGCACTACCTTTATTTATGATGTTCTTCACAATACGATCTTCCAACGAGTGATAAGACATCACTACCAATCTTCCTCCGGGCTTCAACACCTCAGCACATTGCTCCATCACTTCCTCAAGCACTTTTAGCTCTTCATTCACTTCAATTCTTATTGCCTGAAACACCTGAGCGTAATACCTATTTTCCTTACCTCTTTTAGCAAATTTCTTTAGCACATTTTTCAGGTCCTCAGTCGTATTAATTGGGTTATTCACCCTCTCTGCCACTATAGCTGCGGCAAGTGTCCTCGCATTTCTCACTTCTCCATACATGCCCAATATCTTGTGCAGCTCATCCTGATTATATGAATTGACCACATCCTTGGCAGTTTTATCTGCTGCCTGGTCCATTCTCATATCAAGTTCCGCATCATACCGGGTAGAAAAACCTCTGGATTCTTCATCAATTTGATGTGAAGAAATGCCTAAGTCACCAAGTATCCCATCTACCTGAGTCACCCCATACATTTTTAAATATCTCTTGAGAAATCTAAAGTTTGCCTCTACGAATGTGAAAGAACTTTCATTTATCTCTTCGGCATTTGCTTTTGCATCAACATCCTGATCAAAACCATACAAATGCCCACTTTTCAATACTTTTAGAATTTCCTTAGAGTGTCCCCCTCCACCAAATGTCAAATCAACGTACACTCCATCTGGTTTAATAGCCAGACCCTCTATGCATTCTTTGAGCATAACCGGCCGATGGTAATTGCTAGCCATAAGCAATTAATCGTCTAAGTATTTCTGAGCGAGCTTAGAAAATTCACTCGGATCACTTATCAGATGTTCCTCATAAGCTTCAGGATTCCATATCTCCACTTTATTACCCATCCCCACGACAACAGCATCCTTTTCCAATCCTGCATAACCCATCATGAGTTTTGGGATCAGAAACCTTCCCGTTCCATCCAATTCAACAGTGGCACTTCCTCTAAAGAAATTCCGCTGAAGCTTTCTATACTCTTCATTGAACTCATTGAGCCCAGCAATCTTAGAATAGATCTTTTTAAACTCTACCATAGGGTACAGTATAAGACACGGCTCAAAACCTCTGCGCACAACTAGCTCATTACCAGATGTTTCTGGTAAATTAGCTTTGATCTTCGAAGGTAGCATCAGCCGGCCTTTCGCATCGATCTTGCACTCATATTCGCTAGTGAAAAATGCCATTGAGGTTTATATGCTCTAATTCTAATAAACAAACATATAAAAATATTTGACACTTTCCACCACTTTTTACCATTTTTCACCACTTTATTACATCCTATTAAAAAAAGGACAATATTGAGTCAAAATGGATCAAATTTAGGAAATGCAGTCTCAGAGGTATATAACACTCAGGCGCTTCAAATCATCTATTTTTTGCTGATTTAGACCTGTTTTTTCCATTAATATAGATGTGGTGTGCTCACCAAAGTGAGGTGGTGGTAGAAAGTGGGAGGATTTTGGCTGATTTTCAAGTTTTCCGACAAAAGTAGGTATACCTTTCAACGAATCACTCGAAAGTAAATTTGATTTAAATGCATTTATAGCTTCTGATACTTTCTTTATTTCCGCTCCTGGTATTTTATAGCGATTCAGCGCTTGGATCAAATTCGAGCCTTGCATGGTTTTAATGACTACTTGTAATTCTTGATGCAGTTGATTGCGATACGTAACACGTGACTTATTATCAACAAATCGTCTATCTGCAATTAGATTTTTTAATTCTAATAGCTCACATAAATTTTTAAACTGTTTATCATTCCCTACAGCCAGAATTATCAACTTTTCATCCCGTGTGGTAAACACTTCACCATAAGGTGCAATATTTGGATGCAATGAGCCTTTTCGTTGTGGTTCCTTATGGCCAACCAACCAATTTGTAGCTTGATTTGCTAGCGATGAAACTGCTGTATCAAATAACGAAACAGATACTTTTTGCCCCTTTCCTGTTTTTAGGAAATTGATGTATGCTAGCAGCAAAGCCTCTTTTAACTGATGGCCCGCAAGTACATCCACTAAAGCCACAGGCAGCTTGGTTGGCAAACCCTCTGCTTCTCCATTAATATACATAAACCCTGATTCGGCCTGTATCATAGCATCGTAGCCAGCTCTATCATCATTTTCTCCATAACCAGTGATGGACCCATATATTAGGTTTGGGTTGACCCTCTTCAGACTATCATAATCCACTTTCAGTTTTTTATCATCACCAGGTTTAAAACTGACTATTACAATATCTGCCTTTTCTAGTATTGTGTATAATACATCAAGCCCCTCTTTCGTACTGTAATCGAGTGCTAATGATTGTTTTCCCCAATTAACTGTTGAAAAGTAGGCCGAGATATCACCTGTTGTTTCATCAACAGATTTCCAGCTTCTGGTAACATCTCCTTGAGTCTTAGGGTTTTCTACCTTTATCACATCAGCTCCCTGCTCAGCAAAGAACTGACCTACCGAAGGACCCGCTAAAACGGATGCTAATTCAACTACCAACAAGTCTTTGAATATCATATTAACTTTCGTCTTCTTTTGTGAACTTTTCAATAAGTAAAGGTCTTATATAATCTTTAAACAATAGCTATCTTTGCCCTATGAAAAGAGTTGTCGTTGGTATGTCAGGAGGAGTAGACTCCAGTGTAGCAGCATACTTGCTGAAAGAGCAAGGTTATGAAGTCATCGGTATGTTTATGAAAAACTGGCATGATGACAGCGTAACCATAAGTGATGAGTGCCCCTGGTTGGAAGACAGCAACGATGCTATGATTGTTGCTCAGAAATTAGGCATTCCTTTTCAAGCCATTGATTTGAGCAAAGCCTACAAAGAGCGTATAGTCGACTATATGTTTGATGAATACCAAAAGGGTAGAACTCCAAATCCTGATGTGCTTTGTAACAGGGAGATCAAATTCGATATATTCCTAAAAGCCGCTATGCGACTTAATGCTGATTACATAGCTACAGGACACTATTGCAGAAAATCTAGCGAAGAAGTCGATGGTAAAACGCAATACAAACTGCTGGCTGGTAAAGACGGAAACAAAGATCAAAGCTATTTTTTGTGTCAACTTGATCAGGAGCAACTTGCTAAAGCCCTGTTTCCAATAGGTGAATTACAAAAGCCTGAAGTAAGGGAAATAGCTAAGCAACAGGATTTAATCACGGCTGATAAAAAAGATTCACAAGGACTTTGTTTCATTGGCAAAGTAAGACTTCCTGATTTTTTACAGCAACAGCTGAAACCAAAAAAAGGTGAAGTACGGGAAATTCCAGCCGATCATGCGGTTTTCAATGAAGAATTGTTAGTGGATGATGGTGTAGCTACTCAATCTTTGGCTACACTTTCTAAACCCTACACCTACACAAAAGATATGGGTAAGAAAGTCGGTGAGCATAGTGGTGCACATTATTTCACCATAGGACAGCGTAAAGGCCTCAACATTGGAGGTACACCAGAGCCATTATTTATTATTGGTACTGATACCCAAGAAAATATTATATACACCGGACAGGGTGAAAATCATCCGGGGCTTTATCGTAAAGGCTTATTTATTGTTAACGAAGATATTCATTGGGTAAGACCTGACCTTCAACTACAGGTAGGAGAGTCCAGAGAATATGCCGTCAGAATAAGATACCGACAACCACTAGAAAAGGCGACCTTACATAAGGAGCATGATGGCCTCTATATTATATTTGATGAGCCGCAGAAAGCAGTAGCTGCAGGCCAGTTCGCTGTATGGTATGAAAATGATGAGCTAATTGGATCAGGCGTCATTGCCTGATTTACTAGTTTCATCGTTTAACTCAAGTCCGCTAACTCCTCCTGAAACTACAAATTTCATAGCGGCTGTAGCCGTCATATTGAGTGGTTTCACATATTTGCTTTCTACTATAAACTGATTGCCAGACCAGGCATATGAGTGTGGCAGATACACAGAAATATATCCCGGAAGGCCTATACTTTCCAAATCCTTTTGAGTAACAAAGCCTACTTTAAGTATGGTTTGTGTTTCCTCCATAGATACCAATACGGGTACATTAAACTTCTTTTGATCCCCAACAAAGGCACCTATTAAATCTTTAATCGAAGTATATAAGATGTTAACCAGTGGAATTTTTATCAGACTTTTCTCAACATATTCGAAAAATGGACGAGTAATAAAAAATGAAGCGACAAAACCTAAAAATGTAATAGCCGCTATCACAATAACAAAACCCAACCCTGGAATATCTATGGGTATCAGCCCATCAATCCATTCCAAAGTTTCAAATATGATGTAAATCGTAAGGGCAAAAGGAACAACGAATAATAAGCCCCTGAAGAAATATGTAAGGAAACGATTGATAGTAAATTTACTCATGGCTTTAAAAACTACTTGGTCATAAAAAAAGGGCTTCAATATGAAGCCCTACAATTTATTAAATATTGTCATATTAAATCGCTATACCAATAAAGGATTTGAAAGCGATGCCCATCAAACCAGTAATCAGCATAGTAATCCCTAATCCTTTCAGGCCATCAGGGACATTTGAATACTTAAGCTTTTCTCTGATAGCAGCTAGCGCTACAATGGCTAACAACCAACCAATACCTGATCCGAATCCAAATACGGTTGCCTCAGATAAAGTATAGTCTCTTTGAACCATAAATAATGAAGATCCAAGAATAGCACAGTTAACCGCAATTAGTGGTAAAAATATACCTAATGAGCCATATAGTGCGGGAGAAAACTTCTCAATAATCATTTCTACCAACTGCACCATTGCTGCGATAATAGCGATAAACATGATAAATTGAAGAAACTCTAAATTCACACTTGCAAAATCAGCTCCCAGCCACGCAAGGGCACCTTCTTTTAAAATATATTCTTGAAGCAACCAGTTAGTAGGCACAGTAATCGTCAATACGAAAATTACTGCAAATCCTAAACCAACTGCCGTTGATACTTTCTTTGAAACAGCTAAGAAAGAACACATGCCTAAGAAATAGGCAAAGATCATGTTCTCAATAAATATCGCCTTTATACCTAAATTTACTAAATCCATCTTCTTGTCTTTATTAGTGTTCTACGTAACCTGTTTTTGAACGCTGTATCCAGATAAGGATACCCAATACCATAAATGCTCCGATTGAGTCTACCATTAAACCGTTTGTTGGGAAGTTTTCCCAGCCTAATGCTGCAAATACTTTAAAATCGAAGAAAGATCCTGAACCAAATAACTCTCTAAAGAAAGCCACTGTAAGGATGATCCATGCGTAACCAAACCCACTACCTATACCGTCTAAAATAGAGTCGTAAGGCTTGTTGCCCATAGCAAATGCTTCTAATCGACCCATCACGATACAGTTGGTAATGATCAGACCTACGAATGCACCCAGTACTTTATACATCTCATAGTTATAAGCCTTTAGTACCTCACTAACCAACGTAACTAATGTCGCAATTACAGCCAGCTGTACTATGATTCTAACTCGGTTTGGTACCAGGTTTCTAATCAATGAAATAATCAAATTGGCAAACACAATAACAAAAATCACGGCAATAGACATGATTAATGTAGGTTCCATTTTGATTGTAATTGCTAAAGCAGAACATATACCTAGTACCTGTACGGTAATCGGGTTATCCTCATTAAGAGGGTCTGACATTAACCTTTTTCTTCGCTTTGAAAGTAGGCCTTCAGAAGGCTGTTTTACTACTTTCTCTTCGGTTGATTGCTCTAAAGTTTCTGTACTCATAAGAAATCTATATTTTTTTAACTGCTCGCCTTAAAGCTGAGCAGTTGTTTGATTCTTAGTCTTTTTTAAATATCCCTGATAATAGTTAAGGTAATTTTCGAGCATGGCATTTAGACCTTTACCAGTAATAGTTGCTCCTGACATACCATCTACCTGATGTTCTGTAAGACCAGCATTACCTTCACCTTTGACCATTTTCACTGAAACTAAATTACCACTATCATCATAAATCTCTTTACCAACAAATCTTTGCTGAATTTGAGGTGTGGCGATTCTTGCACCCAGACCAGGCGTTTCTGCTTTATGAGCAAAAGCCACTCCGGCAATAGTTTTAAGATCACTATCTAAAGCAACAAATCCCCAGATTTTATCCCATAGACCTGCACCATAAAGAGGAAGAATATAAGCATCTACTTTGTCTTTATTTTCAGCATTCATGTACTTAAAAACAGGGTAATGTCTGTTTTCAGGATCTTTCTTATAATTCTTTAAGATATTCACTTGCTCTGCCACAATCGCATTACCATCCTCGTCTGTTTCTATTTGATTGCCATCAATATCAACAACCAATGAAGTAATTCTTGAATCATATATAGATAGTACTTCTTCCGGTTTCATTTGACCCAGTTTCTCACGGTCCATCACGGATGTCAAGATTTGACTTTTTGTGTCTAACTCAACCGACTTCTTTTGAGCAGGTGCGAGCACCTGAGAAGTAAATGATAAAACTCCCCCCACCACGACTGTCATGATGGCTGTAAAAACGATTACATATATATTAGACTGTTGCACGACTCAATCTTCTTTTTTTGTTAGCAATTACTATATAATGATCAATTAGCGGTGCGAACACATTCATCAATAGAATAGCGAGCATTATACCTTCCGGATAAGCCGGATTAAATACCCGTATCAACACAGTTAGCATACCAATTAATAAACCATAAATCCATTTTCCGGTTTCAGTTTGAGCAGCAGTCACAGGGTCTGTTGCCATAAATACTGCACCAAAAGCTAAACCACCGATCACCAGATGGTAATGCGCTGGCATAAGCATGAATTCGTTAGCCCCTATCAAATTAAAGATAAACGCCATAATCCACGTACCTGCAAAAACACTAGTAATAATCTTCCAGCTACCCACTCCGGTTGCTATTAATATTACTGCTCCAATTAAACTCATAATCACTGATGTAGCTCCTATACTACCCGGATAAAGACCAATGATTAAGTTGTTGAAGCTATAGATTCCATCAGCCCAAGAGCCACCAAAAGCATTTAATGAAGCCACTACATTTTGTCCGTTGCTTACCGCATCACCTGCAATTGAAAGAGGTGTTGCGCCAGAAAAACCTGCTACAGCCTGACTGCCTTCACCAATGTAGGTCCAAACATCTCCTGAAATATCACTAGGGTAGGCAAAGTATAAAAATGCTCTTGCAGTTAACGCCACATTCAATACGTTCATCCCTGTACCACCAAAGGCTTCTTTAGCAATGATAACAGCAAATATTACCGCCAATGCCACTTGCCACAACGGTACATCAGGAGGCATTACTAATGGAATAAGCATACCTGTAACCAGGAAGCCTTCATTTATCGGGTGTCTTCTTATTACTGAAAATGTAAATTCAACACCAAGACCAACTGCATAGGAAACTACTACAATTGGTATTACTTGTTGAACACCAATCCAGATCATATCCATTAATGCTGCATCGGGCTGGCCGATAGCTATAAAATGCTGGTAGCCTGTGTTATAAATACCAAACAAAAGACATGGAATCATAGCGATGATCACTGTCATCATCATCCGCTTCATATCGATCGCATCTCTAATTTGCGCGCCTTTAGCCTTAGTTGTGTGGTTAGGGGCAAATAGCAATGTTTCGTGTGCCTCGTATATATAGTAAAATTTCTCCCACTTACCTCCTTTTTCGAAGTGTGGCTTTACTTTATCAAGTGCATCTCTTAAAAATTTCATCTTAAATCGCTACTTCTTAAATAAATTAACTGTATTGCATCAAATCAAGTCCTTCACGCACAATGGCCTGAACATCATGCTTGGATACATCGACAAATTCACATAGTGCCAGGTCTTCCTCTATAATCTCATAGATACCTAATGCTTCCATGTCGTCAAAATCTTCTGCTAAAATTGCCTTCAATAAATATGTAGGATACATATCCATTGGAAGCACTTTCTCAAAAACACCAGTTTGCACAAATGCTCTTGGTTCTCCCTTGGTGTTTGTATCAACAACATACTCCTTTTTAGGGTTTAAGAAAGACAATAGACCAAAAGCTCTTTGGAAACTCAGCTTTTTAGTTGTTGGCTTAATCCACCCTAACAGTTCATACTCATCCCCTTCAGGAATAACTGACACCAGGTTATCAAAGTAACCAATATGACCGTCACTTGTTATTTTTTCTCCAGTGAGTACATTACCGGCAACGTATCTTACATTGTCGCCACTAATGTTATTTTCTACCATTTTTTTGATAGAAGCTCCTGTATAAGTTCTATAATACTGAGGCTCTTTTACTTCAGAACCCGCTAAAGCAACAACTTTAGAGGCATCATACTTTCCTTCAAGGAAAAGCTTCCCAATCTGTATCACACCGTAAGGATTCAACGTCCAAACAATATCTCCTTTATTGATTGGGTCTATATGATGGATCTGAATGCCCACATTACCTGCAGGATGCTTTCCTGAAACTTTATTTAGCTCTACATTTTTTGCATGAGCAAACATTTGAGGCACCTCTTGATCGGTGCTAACGTTTAGATGCACATGACCTGTAGTGAGCTTTTTAATCACATCAAGACCTGCCTGAAAATAATTATCTTCTCCTTTGTAAAGTATATTGTAATCTGGTGCTAATGGGTGAGAGTCAAAAGCTGATATAAATATCGCTTTGGGTTGCTCTTCCGGATCAGCTATTACACCGTAAGGTCGTTGGGTGATATTTGGCCAGGTACCTGATTTAAGAAGGTTAGCAACTACATCTTCTCTACTAAGATTAGCAATATCAGAAACAGAGTGTTTGTTGAATGATTCATATTCAACTTCCTTATCTGCTAAGATTACTATCTCGAGAAGCTTTCTTTTATCGCCTCTTCTTATTTCTACAACCTCACCACTTACAGGAGCAACATGCTTGATGTTCTCGTTTTTCTTATCAAAAAGAATTGGAGTACCAGCTTTTACATTATCACCCTCTTTTACCGTGAGTTTCGGTCTTCGAATACCATGAAAACTTGTAGGTTTATAGGCAAACGTTTCAGGTTGTGAAGCCTCAGCAATTTTATTCTGAGCCTTTCCTGCCAGGTTGATATCAAACCCTTTGCTTAGTTTGATGAATTTAGACATGCTTAAGTTTAAGATTCAAATCTATCGTTAAAATCGTGGCAAAATTAACAAATTTTCCTACAATTAAAATCTTCTGTTTCAATTTAGAACTAATTAAATTAACTATTAACACCACTTGTATTTTCTTTCTTTTCCTGAAGGATTTTGCCCAATGATAAATTTAAAATATCATCGACTTGCTCCTCCAAAGTCAGGAATGTAGTATCCACAACAACCGCATCATCAGCCTTTTTCAAAGGGCTTTCTTCACGTGTCGTATCCAAATGATCCCTTTGCTGCAAGTTGTCCATGATTTCACTTAAATCAACCAGTTGCCCCTTCTCTAACAACTCGGCTTGCCTCCTCCCGGCTCTAATATAAATATCGGCTTGCATGAACACCTTCAATTCTGCCTCAGGAAATACTACTGTGCCAATATCACGTCCATCCATGACCACACCTTTTCTTTTTCCAAGCTTCCTTTGTTGGGCAACCATGGCATCTCGTACTGCCTTAATACTACTCACCGGACTCACTTTTTCAGAGATATACATTTTTCTAATCTCATCCTCTACATTGAGGTTATTGAGAAATGTATCTGCCACTCCGGATTTTTTATTCAAATTAAAATCAATCTCTATATTATCAAGTGCATTTCGCACTTCCTTATCATTCGTAAGTTTTACATGATGTTTATGAAAATACAAGGTGACTGCACGGTACATGGCTCCGGAGTCAATATATGTATATCCTAATATCTCAGCCAAAGCTCTTGCTGTTGTACTCTTGCCGCATGCCGAATATCCATCTATGGCTATTACAATTCTCTTCATAAACTTTAGCAATCCTTCTGAGGACATGGTATTGGTTTACCAGGCTTTAACTTTCCCGATCTTTTTGATTTATTACTCGCGCAGCCAATAATTAAAAGGCTTATGAGCGACAGTAGAAACCACTTTTTAACCAAAATTCTCACCTAACAAATATAAATGATACGACACACTATTGCGTACCATTAATACAATAAATGGCTGTTTATTTTATTTGATCGGAAGATCCCAGTTGAAAACCAATTTTATACCCACCTCCCAAAGCTTGTGTTTTAAGAATCTTTTCATTCAAAGTAATCGCCCGTATTTCAGGAAAAGGTCTGGTAACCAGATCTGAGTCTATAGCCTGCGCTAAGACCAATTGAATTATGATGCTCATATCCGTAGTGCTAATCTCATTTTGAGATACATTGTCAAACATAAAACTAAGTTGTTTCTCACCCTCAACTAAGAAGCGCTTTTCAAAGTTTAGAGAAAGCCTTGCCACCAGGTAGCCAGGGTCATTTAACCGATTATAAGTTAAAGAATCTGCCATAAAATTATAGACATTGATTTGACCCAAATACTTTCTTACAGGTAACTCTTGTACATATTCACTCTTATTGAAACCATGACCAGAATCTAAGGTGACAATATTAGTATGCATCCAAAATATCAATAAGTCACCCGCCATCTTGATATGAAACTCATGGTCACTGACATTAACAACCTTAATAGAAATGTCCTTATCCTTAGATTTTAATTCTTTATTGATTTTATCGACAACAACCTTTGCCTCAGCTTTCATCTCTTTAAAAACCTG
Source organism: Fulvivirga sp. (assembly GCA_039970995.1). GTDB lineage: Bacteria > Bacteroidota > Bacteroidia > Cytophagales > Cyclobacteriaceae > Fulvivirga. The sequence continues at coordinate 41,676 of JBDVKW010000002.1, read as the reverse complement.
ACACAATGCACGGAATGTTTGTTGTTTAATAGCAGATTTTGATTCAATAAGCTCAGCTATAGCTGAAATGGGATCCTGATTCTGACTCATAATAAGAGAGTTATAACTTTATGGTTACAAAGACGTAATTATTATAAATATTGATAGTAATAAAATTGAACCAATATGGGCAGAAAACCTGAAGGTAAAGCCGAAAAAATGTTTAAAAGATTTGGCAAGAAGGTAGATGAACTACTGACCGATCTGGATAAAGCGACAGATAAAGCCAAAGAAGACTATGCAGATCGCTTTGAAGAACTTAAGAAAAATAAGGAGACGCTTAAGAAGGATTTTGGTGAGTTCAAAGAAAAGCACAAGGACAAGTGGGATGAAATTGAAACAGGCTTTGAACGGGCGGGTAAAGAAATAAAGAATGCCTTTTCACAAGCATTTAGAAAAACAGAAACTAAAAAAGGAGGCCAATAGCCTCCTTTTTTAGTTTAGATATTATCCAGCAGACCAACCCTCGACTTCTTCTTCAAAGTCTTCGATTTCTTCAATCACTGGTTGTAAAACATCTTCAAGCTTTGCCTTTGTACCATCAGCATATTCTACATAAGGTACATCCTCTTCATATCCATCCACCATTTCGGTTTCAAATATTATGTCCCCTATTTTATTTGCACCATCAAAAAGGGCTAATGTTACAAATTCATTAGGGTCAGGATTTTCAGCACTTTCAATACCATTTACATCTACATTGCCTTGAATTTTTATTGTTCTGTACTGAACAAACCCATCAATTAGATCAATATCTTCTTTTTGCTGAGTTAGGAAATCAACTTTAAGCGAAGTAGCTACGATTGTTTCCTGGTTCTTCTTAATAGAGGCGCTACCATTAACAGTTTTTGTTTGCGTATCATCAAATGCAACTGAGAACGTATATGGGTTTAAAAAGAGTGCAACAGATGCTGATACAGGATCGCCATTTGTATTGTAAGCAGCACTAAAATCCAACGCAATTTGCTCAACATCATCTATTGATAGATCTGCAGCTATTGCTGTAGGCATATAATAGACCTCAAATTCATCTTCAAATTGTTCTTCAGAGAATTCTGTGATTCTTAAGCTGATATTATTTTCGCTCGATCCTTCTCGTGGGAAGTTAATTACAATAATACTTCCTCCTTCAACTTTATCAAATGATTCGGTATCAGGATTCCAGTTGTAAGTACCTACGTGTGAATTAAAATCAAACCCTTCTTCAGCTAACCTGCCGTTGGTGGTCGGTTTAGTAACAAATACTGTTTTGAATAGTACCGCATGTTTTTTAAACCAACTTTTAGTCTCTTCAGCATTGGCCAATCTACCAGCAAACGGGTCGTTTAATTCAAGTATGCCTACAAGATCACCCACTGCATTAACTCCTTGTGCACTGGTAATGTCAACAATATCCGCACTCATGTCGGCAGATAATTTTGACATCGATTGCTTAGCATCATCTACCGTAAAAGAAGTTTTAGACTCATCATCATCTCCACATGCCGTAAGGACCAGCAATCCAATTACCAATCCATACAAATTCAATTTTTTCATATATTGATACAATTTTTATATGATGCCATATACGTATATTAAAATACAAAGATTCACAATTTGATAAAAATAAAAAAAGGAGACTGACGGCCTCCTTTTTTATTAAAACAAATTGATATTAATTAACCAATTGCAACTCTTTTAAACTCAGTTACAGTTAATCCTTTGTTTACAGTGTCAAGGTAAGCTTGTACTGACTGTGAGCTATCCTTTACAAACTGCTGGTTAAGCAAAGTATTGTCTTTGAAGAATTTCTGAAGTTTACCTTGAGCAATTTTCTCAACGATATTTTCAGGCTTACCTTCTGCTAAAGCTTGCTCTTTACCAATTTCGATTTCTTTTTGAACTGTTGCATCATCTACTCCATCCTTATCAACAGCTACAGGATTCATAGCAGCAATTTGCATTCCTACATCTCTTCCCGCCTCTTCAACGTTGGTGCCATTCACACCTTTAAGTGCAACTAAAACACCTAGTTTACTTCCAGCGTGGATATAAGGTACAACTGCTTCTCCCTGAAGTCTAACAAACTCGCTGATTTCGATTTTTTCACCAATCTTACCTACGAACTCAGTGATTTTTTCTTCGATAGTTAAATCACCAATTTTTTGTGACTTAAGCTCATCAATTGACTGCGCATTGCTGTCAAAAGCAACTTTAAGGATATTATTCCCTAAACCAAGGAACTCTTCGTTTTTACCAACAAAATCTGTTTCACAGTTAAGCGCAACAAGTACACCTTCTGTGTTATCATCGTTAGTTTTCACGAAAACAGAACCTTCAGTAGCATCTCTATCCGCTCTGGAAGCAGATACTTTTTGTCCTTTCTTTCTTAATAAGTCAATTGCAGCATCAAAATCTCCGTCAGCTTCTGTTAAAGCTTTTTTGCAGTCCATCATTCCTGCACCGGTCATTTGTCTTAGCTTATTTACTTCTTTCGCTGAAATAGCCATAGTGGTAAAATATTTTATAGTTGTTAATGATTGTGTCTGTAATCAAAAATTGAACACCACCCCGAAAGTAGATCGGGACAATGTTCAATTTTGTGGTAAAGTTATTTCAATAACTTTTTTGTATCTATTTTGACTCTTCTACTGTCTCTTTTTCGTCAGCCTTTTTCTTAGCTTCCTCTTCTTTCTTAAGGTTAGCCTCTTCTTTGTCTTTCTTTCTTTCCATCAAGGCCTCTTCGATCTGCTTGCCAATGTGGCCAGATATTAAAGAGATAGATTTAAAAGCATCATCGTTAGCAGGGATTGGGAAGTCAACACCTGTTGGGTCAGAGTTTGTATCCACCATTGCAAAAACAGGGATATTTAACTTCTGAGCCTCTTTCACAGCGATATGCTCTCTTTTTACGTCAATAACAAAAAGTGCAGCTGGCAACCTGTTAAGGTCAGAAATACCACCCAATACTCTTTCTAATTTTTCTTTCTCACGAGAGATCATTAATCTTTCTCTCTTTGCAAGGTTAAGATATGCTTCGTCTTTCATCAGTTTATCAATTGAAGACATTTTCTTCAATGATTTTCTGATCGTAGCAAAGTTGGTAAGCATACCACCTAACCACCTGTCAGTAACGAATGGCATGTTTAGTCTTTTAGCTTCTTCAGTCACAACATCTTGTGCCTGTTTTTTAGTAGCTACAAACAATACCTTTCTACCTGATTTTACAATGTTCTTAAGTGCATAAGATGCTTTGTCGAGGCACTCAATAGTTTTATTTAAATCGATCACATGGATTCCGTTCTTCTCCATGAAGATGTACGGAGCCATTTTAGGATCCCACTTTCTCGTTAAGTGTCCAAAATGAACACCAGCATCTAGTAAGTCTTTATACTCTAATTTATCAGCCATTAATTAATTATTTACTAATCTTTATCAATTCGCGGATTAACGCTTACTGAACTGGAATCTTCTTCTTGCTTTTCTTCGACCGTATTTCTTACGCTCGACCATTCTAGGGTCTCTTGTTAAGAAACCTTCTTTTTTCAATGGGCTTTTATTTTCCTCATCAAGCTCTACTAAAGCTCTTGAGATCGCCAATCTGATAGCTTCGGCCTGACCAGCAGGTCCGCCACCATCAACATTTACTTTAAAGTCGAAGCTGTCTTTCTGATCAACTACCTCTAAAGGTTGACGTACTATTGTCTGTAAAATACCTGCAGGAAAATAATCTTCAACGCCCTTGTCGTTTACTGTAATTTTGCCTGATCCAGCACTCATATAGATACGAGCTACTGAGGTCTTTCTTCTTCCTATTGAACTTATTACTTCCATTAACTTAGTTTAATTTCTTTAGGTTTCTGTGCTTCGTGTGGATGCTCAGCTCCTTCGTAAACATGCAAATTGTTGAATAACGCACTTCCCAATCTGTTTTTAGGAAGCATGCCTTTTACTGCTCTCTCTACAAGAATTGTTGAAGACTTTTTGTTCTTCACTTCTGTAGGGTTAGTAGCTCTCTGCCCTCCTGGGTATCCTGTGTGGGAGATGTAAACCTTATCCGTCCACTTTTTACCTGTAAGTCTGACCTTGTCAGCATTGATCACAATTACATTATCGCCACAATCTACATGCGGTGTGTAACCAGGCTTATTTTTCCCTCTAATAATTTTCGCTACTTCACTAGCCAAACGTCCTAGAACTTTAGAGTCAGCATCTACGATAACCCACTCTTTTTCTACGTTTGCCTTGTTAGCCGAAACTGTCTTATAACTTATAGTATCCACGCTTATAAAGCTTTATTTTTTGACAATAGATAATACTCCCCTTGAAAAAGGGATTGCAAAGATAGAAGTAAGTATTGTTTTATGCAACAGGTGGTAATAAATATTTACTTAATATTTAATAAAGTGTAGTGCACCACCCTGTTTGAATGAAAATCATCTACTTTATAACAACTATACGTTGATGACTTTCCCCTTTCCCTCTCAAAATTAATGCATACATACCAGACTTCAGCATATGGGTATCAAATACCTGCTTTGCTTTACTTAACCTAAGTTTTATCGGTCGCGCATTAGTATCGTATAACGGTATGAGCTCTACTTCAAATCTGAATGGATTTTGATTGTTCATAGATAAAGAGGTGATTGTTTCTTGAGGAAAATCAAATTCCAATGTTAACTCATCCTTTACAGGTACAGGATAAACATTCATTGAACCCTCCATTGAATTTAAACAGATAAACCCTCCACAACCTGGATCCTCTGGTAAAGGGTCAGGATCGTCACCAGACCCATCGCCACCACCATCATCACCACCACTACCTCCTCCAGATCCATTACAATTGGCTAAAGTACCTCCTCCGGCACAAGGGTTTACCTCAAATGAAGTAGTTTTGGCTAATCCTGTGCCGCAAGAATTTGTGGCTGAAACGCTTACATCGGCTTGCCCATAATCACAATAATAAAGTTCTAAAGCATTACTATTAAATGACTCATACGTTATAGTGGGTTGATTATCAAAAAATGTCCAATTATAAGTATAAGCATCAGTATCCTCACCATCTGTACCTCCTACCCAAAGTTGGATAATTTCTTCTCTACAAACACCATTGTGATCAGGACCAATTTCTGGAGGAGCCATTGGCTTACCCACCCAAAATCTCTTGCTTTTAGTACGAGTAGGGCACCCCGGTACTGAGATGCTAAAAGTAATATCTGCATTTCCTTTAATATGTGGTTCCCTTGCAGCAATATTTGCAGTTTTACCTGTACCATTAGAGGCGACTACATAATTACTAGGCGATACCGACCAACTTACTGCAGTAGCGGGAACATCATCATTTAATGAAAAAGTGCTACTAGAAGTGCATACGATAGAAGGCCCAGATACTGGTCCTATGGAGGGTACTATTAAATTAACATTATAATTACTTGAGCTGACAGTACCACAGGCAAGCACAACCTCTGCTGATATCGTACCTGAAATACCAGAATTACCATCAGGTACTAAAGTGATTGTATTACCACTTTTTGATTGTTGTGACCAACCCGAAGGATAACTCCAATTATAGTTTGCTGAACAACCCGGATCGGTGGCAGTGAATGTTACTGGTGAAGTATCTCCGCAGGTAATATTTCCATTAAAGCCAGCTTGAGCCGTGATAATAAAACCTGGAGGTATTCTGTTTAATGATATATTGCTAATTCTACTTACACTTACTGCCGCCCCATTACAACTATTATCCCCACCTGCTATGGCCCTAACCTTAACCACACCACTAGGCGCACAGGTGTTCGGATCGATAGGTTCGATTTCAATGGCATGCACTGTAGTAAAAAAGGATCCGTTCTCTTGTGTATCGGTAGTTTGCCAGCCTGCCGGTAGTTCCCAATCGTATAGGTCAACCTCAGTGAGTGGTGGCTGACCAATATTGCCCGTATTTTTAATATACATAGGGCCTGCGGACAAATTAATGACAGGATTTGTATTACAATAAGGAATGTCGACAGATGAGCTTACATTTGGAATGGTTTCTTGTAAAACAGAACGAAGGATATGGGTGAAAGTAGCAGAACCACTTTCAAAATTATCACAATTGCCATTTATATCTGTATAATAAACAATGGCCTGTACTTCGACTTTATTGGGTTTTTGATCATCCCAAATTATCCTTATTGTCCCTTTATTATTCTCTCCATTTAAAAAATTCCCCTGTCCTTTAACATGTGCCAATTGATGGAGCACAATTTATCATTAGAAGGTAAATTGATAGTGTATCTAGTCTGTTCTCCTGGACAAACCAAATTATCTGAACCTGTGTCAGATGTAATAGTTAACTGAGAAGCCGCTAAAAAAGGAGAAAAAATAATTAAAACCGACATCAATAAAGCTTTCATAATATTTTATAGGTTAGAAATAGATTAAAAACAAGGTTATTTCTTGATTGATATGTTGGATTATCAACCATTACACTCATCAGTCCATAGTCCATACCAACTTGTACACCAAAGTCTTCGAGAAAAACGGATTTGAATTCGTGACTTATTAGAATTGACACACCCCAGTCATAGTCTTGATAAGCGTACTTTAGGCTATTGATACTTTTATAGACAATCCTGTCTTTCTGACTTTCAGTTACAGTTAATTGAGACTTTATTAGTTTACCTCCGTATAACCCAGTTGCTAATATCAATTGTCTTTTAAAAAAAGATGTCTCTAACAACAACCTCACTATCAGATAGTCATTATTCAAGTTCGACATAACTTCTGTGCGTTCGGGTGGTAGGTTAGTTGTTGGTGGATTATTATATATATCTGGAGGAAGCATATCTTCAAAAGCAGTTTTATAACCCTTTCGACTAAACCCAAGTGCTGTCGTGATATCAACTCTTTTAAAAATTCGGTGTCTAAAATTTATGCCAAAATGGTAAGATAATTTGGCTTTCCCATACCGGTCAAATTCTTCACTACTATGATTATACACCAAAGAGGGCCCTGCGAAAATTTCTAAGGAACGTTTTTGTGGAATTTCGGATTCTTGGGCTATAGCAACTGTTGTAAATGTAATCGTCAGAACGAAAAGTGCTACTTTTAAAACTGAATTCATTTATAAAATTAAGTAATACCAAATAAAATCTTCCTCAGGTCGAGGAATGCTAGTGGAGAGAGTGCCTACTTAGATGGCCTAATATCTACAATTATTAATTCAATAACAACTTATTTTTGAATTAATAACATTATTTCAATCATTAATAAGAATGATTCATGAGAAAAAGGAAAATAAACTTGTATATCTAAACACCAACTAGGGAAGAAAAAATTAACTCATAACCAATATAGTAGCTATTTTAATGCACGGAATATCGGCTAATGCATGCTATTAATTCCGCAGTGTAGAAGTTGGATTGATTTAATCAAAAAAATAATTTAAAGTTAATATTTGATCTAAAGACAACTCATTTACTAATCTTAGATTAAAATTACTTGACTCAAAATCCACATCCTGAACAGTTTCACTTTCCTTTGAGTAGTAAAATCCCAGACCTCCCAAATTAGTCTCAATAGAAAATTGTTTTCCTATAAGTAAATACAGACCAAAATTTAATTCCCCATTTAAACCAAAAGAATGAAATTCAGCTTTTCTGCTAAAGGAATTCTGATCATCTACTAGAGAAAAGTTGTTAATTTTTGCTAACCTATTCTCAAAATTTACACTCACTCCAGGCTTTGCGAAGAATCCAAATTTATTTATGAGAGGAAAATATTTTACAAAGAACATGCCCATTTTATAGTTTAAAAACTCTTCATTATCTTCATATTCAACAAGGCTATTATTAATATTCTCTTCTTTAATACCAATAGAAGCGATTATCTCTACTCCAAGAAGGAGCTTGTCTTTGATAAATTCTCCAGAAGCGGGTCGAATGGTTAATGATCTCCGATTTATATTTTGCGTTCCATCAGAATTTGTCGGGTACTCTCTTAAAATCCATTCTCCACTTATCCCACCTCCTACAACTTTCGAACCTTTGGAAAGCTGTCCTACTTCCTGTGAAAAAGCATAAGTAATAAAGAACAATTGTGCGAGAAGCATGAAAAATTTCATATCACTAAAAGAAATAATTAAAGACGATTATTTTGTCGAAAGACATCTGATTAATTAACTCTAGTCGTAAGTTGCTGTCTCTGTATACCTGACTTTGGCCTTCATCCTCCTCTCTTATATAATTGAAAGATAGATTGCCGAGGTTGGTTTCAAGAGAAAATTTTTCTCCAATAAAAACGTAAAGACCAAGGCTGGCTCCTGTATTTATCGAAAAACCTTCCACTCTGGTTGGAGTTTCAGTCGAAAGCATCCCAGTTGTTTTATCAAATACTGAACGGTCAATTTCATTACCCCGCAAGGTAAACAACACGTCAGGTTGAATAAAAGCTCCAAATTTACCAACTAATGGATAGTACTTTCTCATAAAAACCCCAATCCCATAGTTATGATACTCTTTTGATCTTGTACGAGTTAAAAAACTATTATCTTCAATGAATTTACTGTCACCAACAGATGCAAACAAACTTGTACCAACAAGTATTTTATCCTTAATAAATTTACCTGCATAAGGATAAACCGAAAAGCCTCGTTCTTCTAAAGTAGTTTTATCATTAGGATCAAATCCCGGATTCTCATCATTTACAATAGTTAGTCCCAGACTACCACCTACTACTCGTTTACCTTTCGTTATTGCCTCTAGGTCCTGAGATTTTAAGGAATAAGCACATTGCAACAAACATAACAATGTCAGAATGAATCTTAAAGTCATAAACTTGTATACATTTTACTCTACAAACATTTTTTAATTAACAACTTTCCAACAGAAGTGTGAATTTTCAATAAATATATCCCTTTTTTATAGGAGCAAAAGTCTATCCTCATCTTTTTTCATTTAGCATTGATTGACATACCAGATTTTAAATGAATTTAAGTAATTCATATAATGACTTTCACAAATGATTTAAACCCTACCCTTCCGATTTTTTACTACATCGTTATGTTTAGAGGAGTAGAATTAAGAATTCTTCTCTAATTGCTTAATCAACACTTTAAAATCCTTGGGGCGCTCTGCTTCAAACGTCTTTTCCTCTTCGTTTAGAAGCTTTATAGTAATTTTATGCGCATGAAGTGCCAATCTTTTAATCAAAGGAAGTTCCTCGGTACCCTTCTTTAGATTATAGTTTTTCTTAATGTTAGAGAGTAACAAAGGTCTCCCTCCGTATTGTAAGTCACATGTGATGGGGGAATGTTGATAAGATAAGTGTATTCTTATCTGGTGCATGCGGCCGGTTACGGGCTTACACTCTACCAGCGTGTGCTCCTTGTAGGCTTTTAATGTTTGAAAATAGGTAACAGCATCCTTGCCACGCTTGTCTATCTTAACGACTCCATTCGACATTTTATAAATAGGCTGGCTATATCTCACGTCTTTATAATCGTGTATGCCGTCTACCACCGCATGGTACACTTTTTTTACCGTCCTATTTTCGAACTGCAACGACATGTGCCTGTAGGCTTCAGGGTTTTTAGCGATTACTAATACACCAGATGTCTCCTTGTCTAACCTATGGCACAGTTGCGCATCGGCATGGTATGCCCTTGCCAATGATAATATTGTAGTCTGATCATTTCTATCATCCAGAGAAGAGACGAAGGGTGGTTTATTGATCACCAAATAATCATCGTTCTCCCAGATAATGCTCTTTTTGAAGTTAATTTTTGCCATAGAGGCGCAAAGGTATCTATTTTTTATGGGTTGATATCAAGATAATAGATGAAGACTTGAAGTCAAATCTTACTCCTGAAACAAAGGTTCTTCTTTACCAGGAGATAATTTGAAGCTAAACTCAGAGCCTTGATTTAATTTGCTTTTGACCTCTACTTTGGAGTCATGCCCCTCCATAATATGCTTTACAATGGCTAGGCCCAGGCCTGTACCGCCTTTTTCCCGTGATCGACTTTTATCGACACGATAAAACCGCTCGAATATTCGGCCTATATCTTCTTGAGGAATACCGTCACCGTTATCAGCTACGGTGATATTGACATAGGATTTAGTGACTTTATAGCTTACCTTAACTTTGCTACCATCTCCAGAGTATTTAATCGCATTACTCACCAGGTTGGTCATTACCTGATAGATCCTTTGCCAGTCGCCATAGACCATCACTTTTTTTTGCGAGTCTTTTTCCAGAGTAAGCTCAACCTCTTTCTTATGCGCTTTATTTTCTAACTGATCAAAAACCTCTTCTGTTAGTAAACGAATGTCAAAATATTCGAAGTGCATCTTAATATCACCTGTTTCTATCTGAGAGAGCGTAAGTAAATCCTGTACCAGAATATCGAGACCATCGAGGCTCTTGGCGGCCTTTTTTAGAAACTTCGTTCTCACCGTTTTATCTTTGACAGCCCCATCAAGTAAGGTATGCACAAACCCCTGGGCGGCAAAAATGGGGGTCTTTAACTCGTGGCTCACATCAGCGATAAATTCCTTTCGAAAAGCCTCTAACTTCTTTAATTCGTCAATTTCTTTTTGTTTGAGTGCAGCGTAGCTATAGATCTCCTCATTGATCCTTTTTAACGGATTGAGTGGGTTAGACCTGTTTTTCTCAATGGTTTTGAGTTCTCTTTTCTTGAGTTTTTCAAAGAGATCGTAGATTTTGTTTATCTCCCTAAAAATCAAAAACTCCATGACAATAAACCCTAAGATATAAGAGGCTGAGAAGCTTATGAGAAAAGCTACAATCAGTGCGGTATTAGAAATCTCAGGAAATAATGATAAGAAGGCAGCAGTAATTATAGCAATACACGCTGCTAGTAATAGCGCTATAATGCGCGAACTAAATACCATACATTAATTTAAACCAAACTTATACCCTACGCCTTTAACCGTTTTGATGTGATTTTCACCTATTTTTTCCCTCACTTTTCTAATATGCACATCTACAGTTCTGGCCAATACGTATACATCAGAGCCCCAAATATTTTGAAGTAGTTCGTCTCTTCCGAACACCTTGTTTGGGTTTTGAGCCAGGAAGAATAACAACTCAAATTCTTTCTTAGGAAGACTTATTTCTTCGTCCTTCATTTTGACAGTATAGCTCGATCTGTCTATAGTAAGGTCGCCAATTGAAATCTGATTTGCAACGGAGTTTTTCTTCGAGTCCCTTCTAAAAAATGCGCTGATTCTACTCATCAATGCTCTTGGCTTGATTGGTTTTGTTATATAATCATCAGCACCTACGTCAAAAGCTGCCACTTCTGAGTACTCTTCAGATCTTGCGGTCAGAAAAATAATAAATGTACCTGCTAATTCAGGTATCTCACGCAGTTGCCGGCAAGTCTCTACTCCATCTTGCTTAGGCATCATTATATCGAGTAGAATAAGCTCTGGGTGAAAGGTTTTGGCAATTTCAACGCCTTTAACACCGTCAAGAGCCGTTTTAACTTCGTAACCTTGTTTTTCTAAGTTGTATTTGAGCAACTCTAAAATCGCTTCTTCATCGTCTACAACAAGCACTTTGTGATTTTGCTTGTTTCCCATATTGTTTTCGGTTTGTTGGAAAATTCTACGCCATTTAAATCAAGCGCAAATTTAAATTAAAAATAGAGAGAAATTGCTTTAATGGAAAGCTCATAACATAATAATAACATTGAGTTAACGAGGCCCTTGGCGATATTCAGTGATTTCAATTTCTACAGCTCCAACGAACATCTCGGCCTTTATTTTGAGTGGCACCTTATTCAAATCATCTGAAATCCATACTTTGATAGAATTTTCTCCATCAAAAAGGCTATTCTCAGGCATAATTGGTGAGAGTACAATGGAGTTAATCTTCCCTAACTTCGTTTTCAACACTTCTTTCTCGACAAATCGAATACTAAAATTATACACTTCATCATCGAAGAAAGCATCTATTTTTAAGATATCACCTGGCTTTAGTGTATCAAAATCAAGTGTACGTAAATAATAGTAGCCACTTACAATATCCTGCACATTCCCAGGGACTTCAAATTCTTCCTTAGGCTTCCAGATTTCTTTATGCCTATCCCAACTTCTAACAAGAGCTTTATGAGTTGACTGTTTGAAATCGACAATCTCATGTTTTCGGTATTTGCCTTCTTCTATTTTTCTGTAGAATTTATGCGAGAATATTGCAGCCGTATCGAGATAGGTTCCCCAGTTATCTCTTATGCGCAAAAACAAATCGAACATACCAATAGATTTGCCAAACACATCGATCTTATAACATGGCCTGCCATTAATTGTGTAGATGTTATCATGGATAATCATTTCACCCTCTGCCGCATTTATAAACCCATAATGTGCTTTGTATTTGATGTATTCACCTTGCCTGAAACTTGTATTATGGATATACCTAAAGTCATTGGGCTTTTCGGAAGAAAAAGACAGCATAAATGCAGCGACAAAAAACAATATGATCCGTTTACAATTCATTCTACAAATATGGGTGTTTGTTTTTCAGGTAATCAACGAATGGTTTGACCCTGGCATTATATCGTTTTGAATAAATAGAATCAAGCTGATCCTGTTTTGATCTATACCGCATAAAAGACATAAAATATGTATTATTTGGCACCTGCCCCTTTACAAATGTTAAAAAATTATTATTATACAAACTTAAAGTATCTGTAGACTGCATAATATTCTCTATCAGCGAACGCTTCTTTTCTTCTTTTTCTTCCATAGGTCTGTCATTAATTGACAAATAGAGACTTTCTAATTGCTCAACACCTCTTAATATGTGGTCAACGTATACTTTCTCATCATTGAGTTCCTTTAAATAAGCAGTATACTCATCTGAGCTTTCTCCGTATTTATTTTTCATAAAAGCAATTGCTCCCTTATCAGCGATGAATGAGGCCAGATTTTCGTTAAACTCAACACTATCTTTTACAAAAACTGTAGAGTGTACCAGCTCATGGATAATTAGATTGGCCAGACTTCCATTACTTCGATGCAGCATATTACTCAATATAGGATCATTAAACCAGCCCAAAGTAGACCAACCACCAACGGTTCTGATGCCAGCATCGTACCCTTCATCCTTTACACGTGCAAGCTCCTTGGAAGCTTTGTCTAAGTCGAAAAAGCCTTTATATGGGACACTGCCCAATACGGGGAATTTCCATTGTTTGGCTTCAAAACTAAAGGGTTTACAACCTGTTACTACCCATAGTAATGGTTCACCTTTTTGATCATAAATTGTAGTATAGTTTTCACTGTCGTTTAAACCCAGTTCATTGACTGCATAATGTCTTACCTTTTCTATAAAAACCAACTTTTGCCTTAGAGAATCAGGCACAGATTCTTGCTGAAGGTATTTTTCAATTGGTTGGGCATTCCAGACTATTTTTAACTGGCCCACAGCCTGCCCTACCCCATAACTGATAAGTGATGCATTGTGAAATATTAATGCAATAAGAATCGTTAAAAAAAAGTATGCAATTTGCCTCATTGCGCACTACGCTTCTTGAACTTGAAATTTGTGGTGTAGTTTAAATAAAAACCATGAGAGAACTCAAACTTCTCATTACCTAAGTCATAAAACGGTTCAAACCTGGTAGATAGTTGTAGATTTTCAGCCACTTTTATATTATGAAAAACCCTTAAGATCAATAACTCCCTGGTATCTTCAAGATGGTTCGGTGACTTAAAGGTTGAAGATACCGAAGGGTACAATTGGCCACCCATTACTGATACAAACTCATGTCCGCGCCAATAACTTGCCATAAACTCCATATTGAAATTTGTTTTAGCTTCAACATTTAAATAAACACCACTTCCGTCTTCATAAATTCCCAGCTTTTGAAAGGAAAAATCTTTGTAATAAAGATAGTACGAGGCAAACCGAATAGATTGTAACCAACCTGTGCTACGTTTTTCAAAATTAATACCCGCTGCGCTGTTCCACCAGGTTACTAAAGGATTTGGATTATCATCAAACTGCCCTCCACGATGAAATACAACCCCTTGCAGTGGAATTGATAGTGTCGAGTTTTCTTTATTAAGAATTTTATAATCTATAGAAACTCCGCCTGTAACTTCCTCCTGTTCATCATCGCCTTTATAAATCATATTTTGCCAATCTACCCAGGCATCTAAAAACAACTTGTCTTTATCCATAACTAGTTGCATGCCATTTTCCAGACGGTCGACTAGCACCTTTTCGAAATCATAAAGTGGCTCTACCAACCTGTGAGAAACGCTTCCATCCAGTGTGCCAAAAATCAAATAGGCATCGTGTTTTTTGTATTTAAATGAGTAGGTAGGCTGTATAGTTTCATAACCATTTATTCCAAAATCTTTTTGCACATATACACCTACATCAAAGCGGGCATTTGCAAAGGGCTGGTATGACAGGTATGGATTCAATTGATAGCCAAAAAGCGTGTAGCCATCTGCAATTTTATTGAAATACTCATTGTTTTTAGTAAAACCCAAAGTATTTACACCTAAAGAAAATCTACTTGAATCAGAAGCCTCAACAGGTCTGGACCAGTCAAAACTTGTATTATTTAGCTGTGCATGTACCTGCACTGCCATCGCAAAAAATATAAGTGATAATGTGAATTTCATAAACAGGTGCAATATAAAGAAGCTGATATAAAAACACTTCACCCAATGTGTAAACATTTTTTGAAGTTCATCTTCAAATTTGTAGCTATAACTTATTAACTTCACCCCTTTGAGTACCAAGGTAAAAGATAAGTAAAATGAGTGAAAAGGACGAAAAATTAAAGGCGCTAAAACTAACAATTGACAAACTGGAAAAAACTTTCGGTAAAGGCGCTGTGATGAAACTTAGCGATGAGAAAGTGGTAGATGTGCCTGCAATTTCAACAGGGTCCTTAAGTCTTGATATTGCTTTGGGTGTTGGCGGTATACCAAGGGGCAGGGTCACTGAAATCTATGGACCGGAATCTTCTGGTAAAACCACGTTGACCATGCACTGTATCGCTGAAGCACAAAAAGCAGGTGGACTTGCCGCATTTATTGATGCAGAGCATGCTTTTGATCGTGTATATGCTGAAAACTTAGGTATCGATACTGAAAATCTACTAATTTCTCAGCCAGATAGTGGTGAACAAGCTTTAGAGATAACGGAGCACCTTATTCGTTCTGGTGCGATTGATATTATTGTTATTGACTCAGTGGCTGCTCTTGTACCTAAAGGTGAGCTTGAAGGAGAAATGGGTGATAGCAAAATGGGACTGCAGGCCAGACTCATGTCACAGGCATTAAGAAAGCTGACAGGTACTATTAATAAGACAGGATGTGCGTGTATCTTCATTAATCAGCTCCGTGAAAAAATCGGGGTGATGTTTGGCAACCCTGAAACAACAACTGGTGGTAATGCACTGAAATTCTATGCCTCCGTAAGACTTGATATCAGAAGAATTGGTGCTATAAAAGAAGGTGCTGGTGATGTAACTGGTAACCGTACTCGTGTGAAAGTTGTAAAAAACAAAGTAGCTCCTCCTTTCAAACAGGTAGAATTTGACATCATGTATGGCAAAGGCATCTCCAAAGTTGGTGAAATCATTGACCTTGGCGTAGAGCTTGAGGTAATTAAGAAAGCTGGCTCTTGGTTCTCATACGATAATAACAAGCTAGGTCAGGGTAGAGATGCTGTAAAAACTTTACTTGAAGACAATCCTGAATTGATGGAAGAGTTAGAGACTAAAATAAAAGCCAAAATAAAAGGAGAAGATTTAGAAAAACCTATTCCTGCACAGGAGTAAGTTGGATATTAGATTATAGATATTAGAAACAAAGCCACCGATGTATATCAGTGGCTTTGTTTTTGTCAGAATATTGGTATCAATCTTAATCCAATTCTTCTCCTAACTTTATCATATTGCCATGTATATCTAAAATGGCAAACTCTCGCATACCATAAGGTTTGTCTTCGATTTTACCATTAGGATGTACTACTCCGGCTTTCTCAAATTCTTCATAGAGCTTGTCTACTTGATCGACATACACGTAACAGCTTGTGTTTTGTGGGAATGCTTCATCATCACACTTCCAAAAATGGATTTCAATTTTATCGCGGCCAATGATCACATAATTTTCATCATGCCACCCAATTTTAAAATTTAGGTTATCACGATAAAAGGCTACCGTCTCGTTCGTATTGAGAGAGGCCAGAACAGGAGAGGATTTAAGCAGAGCCATACTTTAACTACTCCTAATAGCTATCACTGGGTCTAACCTGGCTGCAAGTGCCGCAGGAATTATGCCTGACACGGTACCAATAATTGCAGATACTCCCAGGCCAAGCACAATATTCTTAATCGTTAATGATACCTCGAGACTGCCCATTGGTATGAATGTAATCAATACCACCAGCAAGAGGCCTCCCAGGCCACCTATGACGCTTAAGAAAATAGACTCAAATAAGAATTGGAATAAAATGAAGTAGTTTTTTGCTCCCAGTGATTTTTGAATACCAATGATATTGGTACGCTCTTTCACTGATACAAACATGATATTGGCTATACCGAAGCCTCCTACAAGAATGGAAAAGCCTCCTATTATCCAGCCTGCTATACTAAAAACATCAAATACTCCTGACAATACATTGGCAATTGCTTCCGGTCTATTAAGAGCAAAATTATTATCTTCCTTTGGCTTAAGCCCACGTCTTGATCGCAACAAACCAGTAACTTCCCCTTCCAATTCTACTAACCCAATATCTGTTTCTTCACCTTTTATAGCAATTGTTGATCCTAACTCATTGGCACTTCCTGTTCCTGTTGAATACATGGTGCGAAATGCGTCATAAGGTATGATACAGTAATTATCTTTACTTGTAACTCCTAGGAAGCTCTCGCCTTCTCGTTTAAGTGTTCCAATGATATAGAATTTTTTACCTTTTACTTTTATTTCTTTTCCAATGGGATTTTGTCCAAAAGGAAAGAGTGCGGTTGCCAGCTCATTCCCAATAATTGCTACAGATCTGCCTGCTTGTATTTCAATGCGACTAAAATATCGACCTCTATCTATGTCCAGCTCTTGAATTGATTTGTATTGGTAGCTACCTCCAACCAATCTCGTATCAGTAAAACTATTATTATCTTTTTTTGCAGTAATATCGCCTCGATCAGCATAGATGGCTATACTTGAGCTATTTGTTAAATTAGCCTCTAAAACTTTGAACTCGTTATAACTAGGATTTGGACGATTCCAGAAGTCCCACCAACGGTACTCCCCATTACTATCGGCAGTAAATGGCCATTTATCAACATAAATAACTCCTGAACCTAAAAAGCTAAAGCTTTCTTTCACATTCTTTTCTAGTGAATCAACGATTGTAAAAACCGATATAATCGCAAAAATACCCACCGTAACACCTAACAAGGAGAGGATGGTACGAAGTAGATTCATCTTAAGTGCATTCCAGGCAAACCTGAAGCTTTCTAATATTAGTTTTATTACAATCACCTCTTAGTTATTATGTTGAAAAGTATTTCTTAGTTCCGCCCATTTATTCCGCGAATTTTTTATTTTTGCAAGCTAATTTGCGAGACCTTTTATAGTTTATTTAATAGTGTAATATTAAATATGAAATTATCAGAATTCAAGTTTGATCTACCCACTGGTTTGATAGCCCAACGTCCGGTTGAAAATCGTGATGAGTCCAGGCTCATGGTTATACACAAAGATAGTGGAAAAATAGAACATAAAACCTTTAAAGATGTTGTAGAATACTTTGATGAGGGCGATGTTATGGTTGCCAACGACACCAAAGTATTCCCTGCAAGACTATACGGTAACAAAGAAAAGACCGGTGCAAAAATTGAAGTTTTCTTACTCAGAGAGCTTAATAAAGAAATGCACCTCTGGGATGTACTAGTCGACCCTGCAAGAAAAATCAGAGTAGGCAACAAGCTGTACTTTGGAGAGGGAGATCTAGTTGCCGAAGTTATAGACAACACTACCTCCAGAGGAAGGACAATACGTTTTCTGTACGATGGTACAGATGAGGAGTTTTACAAAACTATCGATACGTTAGGGCAGACACCTCTTCCTAAATACATTGAAACCAGTGATGAAGATGATATTTTTCATAGAGAAAGATTTCAAACCATCTACGCTAAAAACATTGGCGCAGTAGCCGCACCTACTGCAGGTTTACACTTTACTCAACAGCTGTTAAAAAGGTTGGAAATAAAGGGTATTGATAGAACCAACATTACATTACATATTGGCCTTGGAACTTTCAGACCTGTTGATGTTGAGGATTTAACCAAGCACAAGATGGATTCAGAAAACTTTAGAGTTGCTGAAGATACTGTAGCTATGGTGAACAACGCCATCAACACTAAGAAACGAGTTTGCGCTGTTGGAACAACAGCCATGCGTGCATTAGAATCGGCTGTTTCTGCCAGTGATAGATTAAAAATAAAAGAAGGTTGGACAGATAAGTTTATCTTCCCTCCTTTTGAGTTTAAGATCTGTAATGCTATGATCACGAACTTCCATGCGCCTGAGTCAACATTATTGATGATGGCTTGTGCTTTTGGTGGTTATGATCTTATCAGAAAAGCATACGAAGTCGCTAAGAAAGAGAAGTATAGGTTCTTAACTTATGGTGATGCCATGTTAATCATTTAAGCATCAATCTCATTAGATATTATTAAGGGCTTACATTTATTTTTAATGTAAGCCCTTCTTTTTTATAAACATCCACCAACCCACCTTAACAACCATTCACCCAGCTGCTGTTGAAAGTATGAAAAAGCTCACCTAGCTTTCACCATATGAACAAATTAATACTTACATTATCATCAATATTTACTGGAGTGCTGGGTGTAACACTTTCTTTTTTACCTCAGGAAATTTTTCAATTCCATAATGAACCTGTCAATATGGTGGGTGTTCTGGCAATAAAACTTTTAGGGACATGCCTGATAGCACTATTATTTTAATTAAAACACTGATGATTACATTTTTCTGGTCTCTATTTATAATGAGCTTTTTTTATGGTGTATTTGGAGTAGCATTTTTAAAGATTATGTTTACAACACCAAAGCAAGTAACAACTAACCGTGAAGCATAAAGAATACGCACTCATAGTAGCAGGAGGTCGAGGCACCCGAATGAACAGTAGCACCCCAAAACAATTTATGCTACTGGATGGACTGCCTGTTTTGATGCATACCCTAAAAGCTTTTAAAAAATACTCTAGTCAAGTTAATCTGGTCTTGGTTTTACCAGTTTCTGAAATAGAAATCTGGCAATCACTGGTAGCAAAGTACAAGTTCGAATTGAAGCATACTATTGTTGCTGGAGGAGATTCCAGGTTTCAATCTGTAAAAAATGGATTGGATAGTATTGCATCGACTGAAGGGATAGTGGCAATTCATGATGGTGTACGGCCATTAGTCGATGCCAATACGATAGGCGCATCATTTCGTTTGGCTGCTTTACATAAGTGTGCTGTAGCAGCTGTAAGATTAAAGGAATCAATCAGACAAACTGATCAGGATACGACTAAAGCCGTTGATAGGTCAGGTTACAGATTAGTACAAACACCCCAAACTTTTGATTTGGAAGTCATTAAAAATGCGTATAGGATCAGAGAAGAAGCAAGTCTAACAGATGATGCCAGCGTTGCAGAAAAAGCAGGATACAAAATATCGCTTTTTGAAGGTAGTTATGACAATATAAAAATAACTACACCAGAAGACATGATAATTGCCGAAGCTTTACTAAACAGGAAAAAACAGGACTGACATGGCTTTCTTGTCAGCGGTAAAGATTACAAGATTTTAATACTCGTCTTCGTTGAAGAAGAAATCTTCCTTTGTAGGGTAATCAGGCCATATTTCCTCAATATTTTCATAAGGCTGACCATCATCTTCAAGTTCCTGAAGGTTTTCAACCACCTCTAAAGGTGCGCCTGTTCTAATAGAATAGTCGATAAGTTCGTCCTTGGTTGCAGGCCATGGCGCGTCTTCTAAATATGATGCAAGTTCAAGTGTCCAATACATAAATTAACCTCTTTTATTTACACCGGTTTAATTTGGGTGCAAATTTATAATTATAAAAATGAAAACAAACTTCTTAATGATATATTTCAAAAAATAAAAATCATAATATATCATCAGAAATATTTATTCGCGCTAACGTAATGATTTTAGTAAAAGTTTAGCGTATTCCATAAAATTTCTCTTAAGTTTTGATCTACCTAATCTACTTATTCATTCTTAAAGGGATAAATTTGTAAACACCTAATTGCAATAAAAATCATGAGTGACGAAAAAATAATCTTTTCTATGGCCGGGGTAAATAAAATCTACCCTCCAAATAAACATGTATTAAAAGACATATACCTATCATTTTATTACGGTGCCAAAATAGGCGTACTAGGACTTAATGGATCAGGTAAATCTTCTCTTTTACGGATAATTGCCGGTATAGATAAAGAATATAGAGGTGAGGTTGTGTTTGACGGCACTTACTCAGTCGGAATGCTCGAGCAAGAACCCCACCTTGACAAAGGGAAAACAGTAAAGGAAGTTGTTGAAGAAGGCGCTGGTGAGACCATTGCCTTACTCAAAGAATTTGAAGTAATAAATGAAAAATTTGCTGATCCTGCTATAATGGAAGACCCTGACGCAATGACAAAACTCATTGAAAAGCAGGGTGAAGTACAGGAAAAATTGGATGCTGCTAATGCATGGGAGCTCGACAATAAATTAGAAAGAGCGATGGATGCATTACGTACTCCTCCAGCTGACGCAATAATCGATAACTTATCCGGTGGTGAGAAAAGGCGTGTTGCACTTTGCAGACTCTTATTGCAAGAGCCAGATATATTGTTGTTAGATGAACCGACCAACCACCTCGATGCTGAGTCAGTACACTGGTTAGAACAACATTTGCAACAATATAAAGGTACCGTTATAGCTGTTACACACGACCGTTATTTCTTAGACAATGTAGCTGGATGGATACTCGAGCTAGACAGAGGTCAGGGCATTCCATGGAAGGGCAATTACTCTTCATGGTTGGAGCAGAAGCAAAAAAGATTAGCACAAGAGGAAAAATCGGAATCAAAGAGACAAAAGACGCTGGAAAGAGAATTGGAATGGGCGCGAATGACACCGAAAGGACGCCATGCAAAAGCAAAGGCTCGTCTCAGTGCTTATGATAAGCTAGTGGGCGAAGGTGCGAAGGAGAAAGAAGCAAAACTTGAATTATTCATCCCTCCAGGGCCAAGGTTAGGTGATAAAGTCATAGAAGCCCATGATGTATCCAAAGCTTTTGGAGATAAATTACTTTACGAAAACCTGGAATTCAATTTACCTAAGGCTGGTATCGTAGGTATTGTTGGGCCTAACGGTGCGGGAAAAACAACCCTTTTTAAAATGATCACCGAACAGGAGCAGCCCGATGCAGGGACTTTTGAAGTGGGCTCAACCGTAGAGATTGCCTATGTAGATCAGGAGCATGATGATTTAAAGCCCGAAGATTCTGTATGGGAAGCTATTACAGGAGGTAATGAAATTATCAAATTGGGTGAAAAAGAAATCAATAGCCGTGCTTATGTAAGTAAGTTCAATTTCAGTGGTAGCGACCAACAGAAAAAAGTAAAAGAGCTTTCTGGTGGTATGAGAAACCGTGTGCATTTGGCCATTGCCTTGAAACAAGGTGCGAATCTTCTTTTATTAGATGAGCCTACTAATGACCTGGATGTAAATACTTTAAGGGCTCTTGAAGAAGCACTAGAGAATTTTGGGGGCTGTGCAGTAATCATTTCTCACGACAGATGGTTCCTTGACAGAGTCTGTACGCATACCCTGGCCTTTGAAGGCAACTCGCAAGTAAAGTGGTATGAAGGCCCTTACTCTGAATATGAAGAAGACAGAAAGAAAAGAATGGGCGATGAAGGGCCTAAGAGAATTAAGTATAAGCCATTGGTGAAATGATAAAATCCATCCGATGGCTTTGGCCATCGGATGGATAAACACAAAGTCATGAAAACGCTATACCTCATACGACACGCAAAATCAAGCTGGAAGTTTCCTGACCTTTCTGATGCAGAACGTCCTTTAAATAAGAGAGGCAAACGCGATGCACCGGAAATGGGTAAAAGGCTAGCCGATAGAGGTTTATTTCCAGATTTAATGCTTAGCAGTCCAGCCAATCGAGCACTGACCACATGCAAGGAAATTGCCGCAAAATTGGACTATCCTAAAGAGGCCATTGAAACTGACGAAGATATTTACCATGCGGGGGTAGATTTATTACTCAAGGTAGTACGATCTATTGATTACACCTGGAATACGGTATGTCTTTTCGGACATAACCCGGGATTCACTGACTTTGCTAATGAGCTAACTCATTCTGATATATTTAATATTCCTACTTGTGGTGTTTTTGCATGTACTTTTGAGGTTGAGAGTTGGAAAGACATTGGGTTAGGGAAAGGACAGCGTCTGTTCTACGACTTTCCTAAAAATAAAAAATAGCAATATTAAAGTAATTCCTTCTTTAGGAACCCCTTTTCCTTGAACCTGATACCAAAGAAAAGTTTGATGTTAGCTGAATTGCTATTCACATCGAGGTTGTCTATACGACTGGACACAAATTGATTGACCGCAGTAATGCCCATAAAATACCAATTTCCGTTATAACCAAGCGCACCTCTTGCATTTACAACAGGCCTTATACCCACTTTTTCCTCCTCTGACTCATCATTTACATAGGTAGTCCAAAGGTTTCCAGGGCCCACCGCCAATGCGGCATTGAGGTAAATATTTTTCCATGTGAGTGTATAGGTATAACCAGGCAATACGGCAAGTGTGGTTATTTTTGCTTTTCTAACGTTAGCATTTTGAGGAAATCCCGGCTGGGCTGAAGCTGGAATAAGTGAAGAGTCAGCAGAAAACCTAAAGTGTGAAAAGAACAACCCTACTTGCAAACTCCCCTGACTCTTGAGTTGTTGGTCGGCTTGTATATATGGAGACCTGTAAGAAAATCGCTCATGGTTAAATACATAGAATCCATTGGCCTGAATGTTTCGTAATTGCAAATCGTTTCTGATTGGAAAAGGATCTCCATCTTGCCATGCACTCGAGTGATCTTTGGGGTTTTCCAGGTACATTCCTTCATACTCCTGATAGGAAAGGTCGCCACCCCATTTTTTGGCGTATATGTTAGTTTGAAAATCAATTGATTCCGTTTCTCCGAAAATTTCAGGAGGTACCTGATCTTCATCCTGTGGCAGTTTAAAGGAAAGCTCTATACCCAAATCAAAAAAGTATAAACCCAGTCCAAGGAAGTTATTTGAACTGGGTTTATAATTTGATGAAGCCACCTGCTTGTCATTATCGGCAAGTTCTAAAGAAAGGCTTCTAACGGTTACAATAGGCTTAATATAAAACCTATCATGGAACTCGTGGATGTATTGTGATCTAATACTGTCTGTTGAATTTTGAGCCTGAGCAAAATTCAACAGACTAAGTATAAAAGTTAAAATATAAAAAAATACCTTTTTCAATGGTTTAGCTGCTCAACAGAAATACATTTGTCAAGATGGAAAAAACTATGATTGTTCCCATAAAATAGAATACTTTTTTACATCTCCGTATTACCTTTGCCTGATAAGCACATTGCTTTTCTAGTACGTAAATCCTGTCTTTAAGGTGTTCTATGGTCTGCATTTTTACAAGATAAACTCACTGAGATCTTTATTCTTAACCAAGCCAGAAAGCTTATCTTTTACCATATCTCTGGTCACAGATATCTTTGCATTTGGGCCAATCTTATCCGGCACATCAAATAAAAACTCATTGAGAAGCTGACTCATCACTGTATGCAACCTTCGAGCTCCAATGTTTTCTACCTCAGTATTGATATGAAATGCTGTCTCAGCGATCTCATGCATTGAATCTTCAGTAAATTCGAGAGATACACCTTCTGACTCAAGTAGCGCCTGGTATTGTTTTGTCAAGGCATTTTTTGGTTCCATTAATATGTGGAAGAAGTCGTCCACTGTAAGGTTGTCTAGCTCCACTCTAATTGGAAACCTACCTTGCAATTCTGGAATTAGGTCTGACGGCTTTGCGACATGAAAAGCTCCAGCTGCTATAAATAAAATATGATCAGTCTTGATCAATCCATATTTTGTATTTACTGTTGACCCTTCAACCACAGGCAACAGGTCACGCTGCACACCTTCTCTACTTACATCAGCACCACTGCTACCTCCATTCTTCCTTGAGCCACCAGTTACTTTGTCAATCTCATCAATAAATATAATACCGGTATTCTCTGCCTTCTTGATGGCCTCCTCTTTTACCTCATCCATATCAATCAACTTAGCTGATTCTTCTTCCATGAGGATTTTTCGAGCTTCTGCAATAGTGACTTTCCGCTTTTTATCCTTTTTGGGCATCATATTGCCTATCATTTCCTGCAGATTGATCATGGATGACTCATCCATCATGCCGCCACCGATCATTCCCATACCCGGATTTGCCGGCTTTTTAACATTAATATCGATCTTACGGTCTTCTAATTCACCATTCTTTATTTTTTCACGAAAGCGGTCTCGAGTTCTTTCGTTAAGCTCCTGCTCACTTTGAGGCAATTCTCCCGTAGTAGTATCAGTTGAAGCAGGGTTCTTCTGTTGGTAGGTGGTGTTTGCATTATTTTTTATTGGTGGTATGAGCGCATCCAATATAATATCTTCCACAATTTGAGCTGCTTTAGTTTCCACCTCGGCTTTTTTCTCGTCCTTAACTAGTTTGACAGACTGCTCTACTAAATCGCGCACCATGCTCTCCACATCACGACCTACATAACCGACCTCGGTAAATTTAGATGCCTCCACTTTCGTAAAGGGCGCATTGGCTATCCTTGCTAGTCTTCTGGCAATTTCAGTCTTACCAACGCCAGTTGCACCTATCATAAGTATATTATTTGGCACAATTTCGCCTTGCATATCGGTCTTCACATTCATACGTCTCCAACGATTACGTAGTGCTATTGCTACATTACGTTTGGCATCATTCTGACCTATTATATATTTATCTAACTCTCCAACAATTTGTTTGGGTGTCAAATATGTATCTTGATTTATCATAACTATCTAATTTCTATTTCTAAAAAAGCTGTTGGTATTGGCAGCAATACCAAAATTATGAGAGCCACCAGCTGCGTGGTACCCTCCTCTACTATAACTAAACTCAAAGGATTTAATCCTAAACATAACGCCATAAGAAAATCCTGCTCCGCCTGCCGTTTCTTCAAGTCGTAACTCTTGACGGATTAAATGATTATAGCCTATCCTGAAGTTCACATTGTTTGATAACAACAATTCAGCACCTACCGTTACATGTCTGAATATTTTATCTGCTAAGCCCGGTTCTTCTTCTACCTCTACAGCATTGGGATTAAAATAAGCAATGTCTCCCTGATATAAGTTATAGGCTGTAAAACTAAACCTAAAAGGCATAAACTGAGGCTTAAAAGTTGTGCCTAACTGAATATCAAAAGGCAGTTTGGAATCACTTGTAGATGAATAATCACCTAAGACAAAACCGACATTTTTAAACACCAGACCAATATTCCATGATTTTTCAGGATGCTGAAAAACACCTCCCAAATCTACAGAAAGTGTATTAGCTCTAAACTGATCTATAGATGAATTGACAAACTTCAAGCTTCCTCCAACAGTTATATTGCCAACTCTATGATATCTACCTACCAGAATTAACGTTTCTCCTGCATTAAATTCTTCTGTTTGGCCTCCAGAGGCATCTCTACCTATAAATGCGCCATAGTCAAAATGAGTGCCGGCTATAAACCAATTACCATATTTACCAAGGTCATGTTGATATGCAAATGAAGCCACATTAGCATCGGCAAAATATGAGAGATAATTGAATGTAGCTGTACCGGTAAGGGTATCGCCAGATAATGCCGGGTTTGAAAAAACCATATTCAAATCCTCATTGGCAATTGATATGTTTACTCCACCCAGACCCGTTAACCTGGTATTTGCCGGTACATTTTGAAACTCAAACGACCGCTGACCACCTACCTGTGCAAAAATGATTGCAGGCCAATGCAAAAGCATTACAATTAACCATTTCTGCACTTTTGGTTGCATTTAGGCTACTTTCTCTTTGTTTTCAGAAAACGTAAATGTCATAGGCTTTTTTACTTTCTCTTTCAATAAAGCTTTGTCAAGCACTTCTTCAACAGATTCAACATAATGTATTTTCAAGCCTTTAACGTATCGCTCGTCAATTTCTTTTATGTCTCTCTCGTTTCTGGCTGAAAGTATGATCTCATTAATGCCTGCTCGTCTTGCAGCGAGCACTTTCTCTTTGATACCACCTACTGGCAGTACTTTACCTCTAAGGGTAATTTCACCGGTCATCGCCAGTTTAGATTTAATTTTACGCTGCGTATAGATAGAAGCCAACGAAGTAAGCATGGTTATACCCGCACTTGGGCCATCTTTAGGGACGGCTCCGGCAGGCACATGTACGTGTAAGTCATACTGATCAAATACTCTATGGTCAATCATTAGGTCTTCGGCATTGGCTTTCAAATATGATATTGCCGCCATGGCTGACTCCTTCATCACATCACCTAACTGCCCTGAAAGTGTCAACTTACCCTTTCCTTTACTCAAACTAGACTCTATAAATAGTATTTCACCACCTACTTGCGTCCAGGCAAGGCCAGTAACCACACCAGCTATATCGTTACCCTGATAAAGCTCCTTATCAAATTTTTCCGACCCTAAAATCTCAACGACATCTTTCGAGGTAATCGTGGTATTATATTCCTCCTCCATCGCAATGGATTTAGCAATATGCCTTATGACCGACCCTACCTGTCTTTCCAGACTTCTAACACCTGATTCACGTGTATACCCATCAATGATTTTAGCAATAGCCTGTTTGTGAAACTTCACATCACCGGCCTTAAGACCGTGTTCCTTCTTTTGCTTTGGTATAAGGTGCTTTTTAGCTATTTCAGTCTTCTCTTCCAACGTATATCCGCTTAATGAGATGATCTCCATTCTATCTCGCAAAGCTGGATGGATAGTATCCAGAGAGTTGGCTGTTGCTATAAATAAGACTTTAGAAAGGTCATAGTCCACCTCAAGGTAATTGTCAGCAAAGTTACTGTTCTGCTCAGGATCCAGTACTTCTAAGAGCGCTGAAGCCGGGTCTCCACGAAAATCTGAGCTCACCTTATCGATCTCATCCAAAATATAAACCGGGTTTGATGATTTGCCCTTTTTGATATTTTGAATGATCTTACCTGGCATCGCACCTATATATGTCTTTCTATGGCCTCTAATCTCAGCTTCATCATGCACACCTCCCAGTGACATTCTGACATATTTGCGATTCAAAGCCTTAGCAATAGACTTACCTAATGAAGTTTTACCAACACCAGGAGGGCCACACAAACAAAGTATAGGGCCCTTCATATCTTGCTTCAACTTCAATACAGCAAGGTATTCGATAATCCTATCCTTGACCTTTTCCATTCCAAAATGATCTTTATCCAGAATCTTTTTGGCTCGCTTCAAGTCGAAATTATCTTCAGTAAACTCATTCCATGGTAAGTCTACCAGGAGCTCTGCATAATTTAATGCAACAGGGTATTCTGCCGCAGCAGGGTTCATGCGGCCTATTTTATCCAGCTCCTTATTGAAGTGCTTTTCAACTTCTTGAGGCCATTTTTTCTTGTTACCACGCTCACGCAGGTTATTTATATCCTGATCAGGGCCATCCTGTCCCAATTCGTCTTGTAAAACCTTTAGTTGTTGCCTTAGGTAATAATCACGCTGTTGGGCATCGATATCGGTATGCACTTTTTTCTGGATATCATGCTTCAATTCAAGGAGTTGAATCTCCTTCAACATCATTTCGAGTAGCAATGTTGCTCGCGTCATACCATCGTTGATTTCTAGTAGCTTTTGCTTATCAGCTACATCGGCATTAAGGTTTGATGATAAGAAGTGAGTTAAGAATCCAGGATCTGTGATGTTATCAAGTGCCATTTGTGCTTCCTGAGGAATTTCAGGATTCAACTTTAGGATTTTGGATGCCGCATCTTTCAACGACTGAACAACAGCCTTTGTTTCTTTGCTGGTTTTCTTTTTGAAGCTGCTTTCTAGTAGTTTTATTTTGGCCGTGATAAACGGCTCTTCAGCTGTTACTTCATCTAATTTAAACCTGCTTTTGCCCTGAATAATGATGGTAGTATTACCATCGGGTAACACGAGCATCTTAATGATTTTGGCTACCGTACCAATATCATAAATATCTTCAAGCCCCGGATCTTCTGTCTTAACATTCTTCTGAGCAACAACGCCTATGATCCTGCTTCCTTTGTAAGCCTTTTTAACAAGTTTGATTGATTTTTGCCTACCAACTGTGATTGGTATCACAACTCCTGGAAAAAGTACTGTATTTCTGATAGGTAAAATTGCCAATTCGTCAGGCAAGTCTTCCTGCTTTATTTCGGCACCCTCTTCCGGGTTTATCATCTGTATTAACTCTTCCTGGTCTTCCTGCACTATATCTGATAAAAATAATTCCTGAAACATATATCTATAATTACGCATTTTATGTCAAAATGACACCATTATCACCTCTTTCGTTAGCTTTTTAAGCTTGTACTAATATGTCAATACCTATGCCAAAAAACTTCTTTGCGACCACTTCCTTGATAAAAAAGCATTTTTATAACATCTTTAGTAAAGTATATGAAAATTGACGGGTTGTGAAATTAACAAAGCTACTAACGGCCGCTTGTGCCATGCTATTTCTTTTTATAAATGCCGATACCTTGGCTCAGAAAAAGAAAAATAGAAAGTCGGGCGGTACAGTGACTCTCAATGATACTATTAAATCATATAGTCAATCCGACTTATTTCTCTTTCCAAACATCAATCAGACTGCCTATTACTCAAAAGAAAATAAACTTAAGAAAATCAAAGAATTAGACGCTCAAAAGGACTGGGAGAAACTATACCCTGAATTGAGAGATTATATTTCAAATTTTGGCATTGTAAACTTTTACCGAGATACCTATTGGATTTGGCGCCTGGCCAAGCTCACTGAAATTTATGGTAACTATGATGAAGCCAAGCTACTCTACAAACTTGTGCTCAAACATCATCGGGAAGATATTGATATCAGAAGCATAGAACTGTACTACGACTCACTTACAACCAATGATAAGGACTACTATGTGCCGCTTGATTATTATTACGAATTAGTTGACTACCGCAAGGAAGTGGACACATTAAGGCCTCCTCGTAGTGTGCTGCTTAACATGGGAAACCTGGTAAATTCAGACTACTCTGATTATGCACCCACTTTGAGTGGTAATGATGATATTATGATCTTTACTTCTAAGCGCAATTCCCATTTCAGAGGTGTGGATCCTGTACATGACGAAGACCTGTTTTTCTCAAAAAAAGTATATGATGTATGGAGAAAGGCTGATGAGTTTAAAGAAATAAACACGCAGTATAATGAAGGCAGTGCTTCTTTGAGTAAAGACGGAAAGACACTTTTCTTTGCTCGTTGTAACTCACCAGATTCTTATGGTGATTGCGACATTTTTGAAGCAAAAATGCAACAAGATAGTACCTGGGGCGAAGTGAAAAACCTGGGATTAGAAGTAAACAGCATTGCCTGGGATTCACATCCATCACTTTCTCACACAGAAGATACTCTGTATTTTGCCTCAGACAGAATAGGTGGCTTTGGGCTGGCCGATATATATTATACAGTTAAAAATAACAGTGGCTCATGGTCAAAGGCTAAAAATGCGGGTCCTATAATAAATACCAGGGGCTCTGAAGTGAGTCCTTTTTACCACCATGTGTATGATTTGCTATATTTTAGCTCAGACGGGCAGAATCTCAACTTTGGTGAGTTTGATATTTATAAGTCTTATCACGACAACAAAGCATGGACAGAACCAAAAAACATTGGCCCCCTAGTTAACGGCCCGGGGAGTGAATTTTATTTTACCATCGACTCACAATCAGAAGATTTGTACTATTCTCGTTCTGCCGAGAAAAGTATGACCAACATGGATTTGTATTCGTTTCCATTGCCCATGGAAGCGCAGCCAGGAGCAAATACCACACTCAAGGGATCTTTAGTAGATGAGGAGTCTGGTGAGCCATTTAAAGGAATAGTGTCAATTATTGATCTTGACAATGGAATTGAAGTTGCCCCAAAATTTTTACGCCCTGATGGTACATTTGAGTTTGACTTGATCAATAACAATAATTACCTACTCATTTTACAGGGTGAGGAGTTTTTTAGAATAGAAGAAATATTCTATCTGGATGGAGAAATGCAATTGCACAGAACTACCGAACCTATATCCAGCCGACTCAAGTTTGAATCGATTGAATTTGCTGAAGGTAGTGCCCAGTTGACCACACCTATGTATGGCGATTTAGATAAGTTAGCTGACTTTCTCCTTGATAATCCTGATTTTGAATTGAGAATCAGTGGCCATACAGACTCTGATGGTCGTGAAGAATTTAATCTAAAACTCTCTCAGGAGCGTGCCGATGTGATAAAAGAATATCTGGTCTACTTCGGCTCGGTAGAGGAAGACCGGATAATTGCCAAAGGATTTGGCAGCTCAAAACCCATCATAGAAGAAACCTCAGAGGAAAATAAACGCTTAAACAGGCGTGTGGAATTTGAAATTTACAGAGCTGAATCTGAAAAATAATTCTTTTGGTTCGTTGAACCTTTCTAATACCCTTCCGACTTAAGGTCAAACATCTTTGAAAAAATGATTAAAAAGGAAGCCGTTTTTGATGAGTTGCTTGTATTAAAAGTGCAAGATGGGGATGCCAAAGCTTTCAGCTTAATAGTAAATCGGTGGAATAAAAGACTCATATCATTTGCTTATAAAATTGTACATGATGTTGATGTTTCCAAAGATGTTGTACAAGACACGTGGGTAGCTGCATTTAAAAATATTTCGAGGTTAAAAGACGCAAGAAAGTTTAGCTCATGGATTTTCAGACTCACACACAACAAGGCTATTGATATAATCAGGAAGCATCAACTCAAGATAACGGAGATAGAAGATGATATTGTCGAAGATGTGGCGGAAGAAGATCCGTGGAAAAATGTCGAGCGGCAACTCAAAATTTTACCGGCCGATCAAAAATTAATACTCACACTTTTCTACCTGGAACAACAATCCTTGAAGCAAATAGCAGGCATTTTAAAATTGCCAACCGGCACTGTTAAGTCAAGGTTGTTTTATGCAAGAGAAAATTTAAAGAAAAAATACAAGGAGGTATATTATGAAAAAGACAAATGAAGAAATCGACCAGATCATACATGAGGCGTTGAGTAAGGAAGAGGCTGAATTTTATGATCAACTAGGAGAACAGTCTTTACTTGAAATGTCGCTGGGCGTTTTTCAGGGTAAAAATAAGTTTATCTACATTCTGACTACAATTATGGCTTTCGCTTGGTTTGCGGGTTTTGTTTTTTGTGTAGTCAGATTTATTGAATCCGAGACTACAAGAGAAATGATGCTATATGGTGCAGGAGGATTTTGGTGTATACTAAGTGTTACAGCCATTAAACTATGGCACTGGATGCAAATGAATACCAATAGACTACTGAGGGAAATGAAACGCCTTGAGTTGCAAATAGCAGCGATGGCGGAGAAGTAATTTGGCAAAAAGAGACTGTAGCTCTTAGTGCACATGATATGGTCTGTGGAGACACAGACTGTGGGTTTTTAAATTAAAAACCTTACAGGTTTTTGAAACCTGTAAGGTTTGCCTTGTTGGTCTGAGGAGGACCATGGTACGGATACTGGGGTTAAAATAAAAAACCTTACTGGTTTTCTGTTAATAGATTATTAATATGAAAGGAACGCCATAAAATAAAAGTGGCCCGTATTAAGAAAGCTACAGACCACTTTTATTGAAATATGCGCTATTTACCTAAAATAACTTAAAAATATCATTTCCTATAATAAATACCATTAAGGTCAGGAGCAATACCATCCCCACTTTTTGTGCGCCTTCTAAAAACTTATCCGATGGCTTTCTGCCTGAAATAATTTCATAAGACAAGAACATCACGTGGCCACCGTCAAGAGCCGGAATCGGCAATAAGTTCATAAATGCTAATACCATTGACAACAAGCCTGTAAGATTCCAGAACCGTTGCCATTGCCACTCACCTCCGTATGCCTTCGCAATACCTATAGGTCCTGACAGTGATTTCATTGGATTGAGCTCGCCACTAAACATTTTACCAAATGCTCTGATTTGTAAAAACACCACGCTAAATGCCTGTTTGGTACCCATAGTCACTGACTCACCAAAGCCGTACTCTACTGTTGTCATAAAACCCTCAGGAAGACCAACCATTACACCAAGCAATGTATCTCCTTTTACTGGAGCCTGCATTGTGAGCAATTCTTCACCTCTTCTTATTGTCGTTTCAATCGTATCTCCAGTATATGATGTAATGATATCTCTGACATCCGTGACAGCAACCACATCTTTTCCGCCTAACCTTACGAAAATATCACCTTCTTGTAGACCAAGCCTTTGTCCTAGTGTATTTTCATTTAACTCGCGAACAGCGATTGGAACTTTAGGTTCGATAAAATTACCGGCTGCTTTTTTATCGTTTAATTTTTCAATAAAATCTGATGGAATAGAAACATTTATTTCTTCTCCATTTCTTAACACAGTGTAGTAAGCACCTTCTCCAAAAAATACTTCGGTATCCATCACGTCCATAAAGTCCTGGAAGTCACGACCGTTGATTTTGATGATTTTATCACCAGTCTGCAGACCAATCTCTTTACCTAAATCTTTGGCTATGATACCACCGTTGGCATTCACCTGATCTTTTGATACGACCTGATCTCCGAAATAATAGGTAAGTGATATAAAGATGATAATACCTGTAATTACATTCACAAATATTCCCCCAAGCATCACAATCAGTCGCTGCCAGGCAGGCTTGCTTCTAAATTCATATTCTTTTGGTGGTTGAGCCATTTGTTCCTTGTCCATGGACTCATCTATCATACCTGATATTTTAACGAATCCACCCAATGGAATTAAGCTCAAGTTATATTCTGTTTCTCCATATTTGAAGCCCCAAATTTTCGGAGGAAAACCTATTGAAAACTGCTCCACACGCATACCAAACCACTTGGCAGCCAACAGGTGACCCATCTCATGCACACCCACTAAAATTGATAAGCTCAGAATAATCTGAGCCGTCATTATTAATCCTTCCATTTATTGTATTAGTTCTAAAGCTTTAATTCTTGTTTCTTTATCTGTATTCACGTAGTCCTCGTAATCAGGAGCACTTATAAAATCAATTTTCTCCATACATTGTTCCACTATAGCCGACATTTCTAAAAAGCCAACACGGTCTTTCAAAAATTCAGCCACTACAACTTCGTTGGCAGCATTTAAAATACAAGGCATGTTGCCGCCTTTGTTTAGTGCCTCAAAGGCCAAGTGTAGGTTACGGAAAGTATCTGTATCGGGTTGTTCAAATGTGAGTTGCGGATAATCTACAAAGTTGAATCTCGGGAAATTAGATTTCAAACGCTGCGGATAACCCATGGCGTATTGTATAGGCAATTTCATATCAGGCAAGCCCATTTGTGCCTTTATGGATCCGTCTTCAAATTGTACCATTGAGTGAATAATGGATTGAGGGTGTACGATTACATCCACCTGCTCAGGTTTTAAACTAAATAACCATTTGGCTTCAATTACCTCAAGGCCCTTGTTCATCAATGTGGCGGAATCAATGGTAATTTTAGCTCCCATGTCCCAGTTGGGGTGCTTCAAGGCCTGTGCTTTTGTTACTTTTTCAAGCTCTGCTCTGTTTCTTCCCCTAAAAGGACCTCCAGAGGCAGTAAGAATAATTTTCTCTATTGGATTATGAAACTCACCCACAATACACTGGAAAATGGCCGAGTGCTCAGAATCTACCGGATAGATATTTACTCCCTTTTCTGCTGCAAGATTGGTAATCAGTTCACCGGCTACGACCAAAGTCTCTTTATTAGCTAAGGCTATGCTTTTGCCTGCGTTGATAGCATTGATGGTAGGCTTCAGCCCGGAGTAACCGACCAATGCGGTAAGTACCAAATCAATAGAATCCATCTCGACTACCGAAGCCAATGCTTTGGTGCCAGCGTATACCTTAATATCCTTTGAGTCAAGCACATCAAATACTTTGGTATAATGATCTTCATTACCGATGACCACTACGTTAGGCTTATATTTCAAGGCCTGTTCGATAAGCAAGTCGCAGTTATTCTGAGCAGTAAGTACTTCTACTTCAAATTTATCTGCGTGCTCATCGATCACCTCTAGTGCCTGTGTACCAATGGAACCGGTGGAACCTAGTATTGCTATGTTTCTTTTATCACTCAAAATTTAGATCGCTATTGTATGTATCTAGTTAACTCCTCCGCAATTTTTCTATCATTACTCAATCGTGGTACTTTATTTTGCCCACCTAACTTCCCTTGAGATCTCATGTATTCTATGAAAGCATCTTTTTGTAAAGACCTAATTTCCAGTGGCCTTAAAATGTTACCCGAAATCAGATCGTCATAATAGGAGTTCAAATTGCGAAGCTGCAAATCTAACTCTTTTTCGAACGCTGCCAAATCATTAGGTTGCTGAGCGAAAGCCACATACCATTCATGCAATGGTAAACCATCAGCAGGTGTCACTTGCGGTGCAACAGTGTACTCTATAGTTTCTGTTTCGGGAAATTTCTCACAGGTAAGCCGCATGGCCTTTTCTACCTCTTCCCCAATCACATGCTCACCAAAAGCTGAGATGAAATGTTTAATTCGCCCACTCACTATCAATCTATACGGGTCTTTAGACACAAATTTTACCGTATCACCGATGGAGTAACCCCACAGCCCTGCATTGCTATTGATAATGAGTGCGTAATTCACCCCGAGTTCAACCTGATCAATTTTTAATCGGGTTGGGTTTTCATTGAAATATTCATCTGCTGGTATAAACTCAAAGAAAATCCCTGAATCAACCAATAAAAGCAAGCCCTCTTCGGTTTGCGTGTCCTGGTAAGCAATAAATCCTTCCGATGCAGGATAAGTCTCAATACTATCGATTTGTTTTCCAATCGATTCAAATAGTTTGGCCCTATAAGGTTCAAAATTTACCCCCCCGTAAACAAACAGTGAAAAGTTGGGGAACACATCCTTTATCTTTTTGCCCGTGCGTTCTTGTATTCGATCGAAATACATCTGTACCCAAGGTGGGATACCAGAGATCAAAGTCATGTTCTGATCAACGGTTTCATCTATAATATGCTCTAGCTTATCCTCCCAATCTTCTATACAATTGGTTTCGTAAGACGGCATTTGGTTGGTACGCAAATAACCCGGCACATGATGATTTACCATTCCTGATAACCGGCCTGTATTGATTCCTGCCTTTTGGTCTAAAACCGGGCTCCCTGAAAGAAAAATCAGCTTTCCATCTAGAAAATCTCCATTGCCCGTTTCATACACATAATTCAGCAATGCATTACGCGCACTGTTGATGTGATTTGGCATGGAATCTTTGGTAATTGGTATATACTTGGTGCCAGATGTAGTTCCAGATGTTTTGGCAAAATAGGCTGGTTTCCCCGGCCACAATACATCTTCTTTTCGATCAAGAATTTGGTCAATATAGGGCTTTAGCTCTTCATAATCTCGAATGGGCACCCGGGCTTTGAAATCTTCGTAAGACTGGATCTCTTGAAATTTATGATCTTGTCCAAAGACCGTGTTTTTGGCCTTGTTAATCAATTGATTAAAGACTTTGTCCTGATAAAATCCTGGATTGGCCATCCACTTTTTTTGATGCTTCATAACATAAGCAGCAAATGGCTTGCTCAGTACCGACCTAAATCCCATATAACTTTATTTTGCCTTGAGTTATCTCAAAATTACAATTTCGAACTGAACTCCACACTAAAAATAATTTTTAACACCGCGCAGACAACATCTGAAAAATTGTCACGTAAATATTTCAGCACAATTATTGTAGTCAGATAGAAAAAAGTCAACTATGCGAAAAACACTGTTTATAGTACTTATCGGTTTTATTTCAGGTCTTGGTGGGGCTTATACTTTCTTTACTTTACTTCCAGTAGAAAGTGAAGCTTATATAGAATCACCGTCACAGAGCTTTCAGGTGAGTAATAAGAATTCTGGCTATTTGCCAAGTGATGCCACAGCTAACCCTGACATGACTGAAGATTTTGTATCAGCCTCTGCCATAAGTACCCAAAGTGTGGTGTACATCAAAAATATATCTGAGTATACCTATGCCAATAGTTATCTCGATTGGTTTTTTGATAGATCAAGTTCTAAAACCAGAATAAGCAGTGGTAGTGGTGTGATATTTAGTAGAGATGGCTACATCGTCACAAACAATCATGTCGTGCAGGATGCAGATGCTTTGGAGGTTGTTTTTAACAAAAAGACATACAAAGCAGAACTTGTAGGTACCGACCCTTCAACTGATTTGGCTGTTCTAAAAGTAGAAGCTAACGGTTTTCCGGCCATTCCAATTGGTAGCTCTAAAAATTTAGCCGTAGGTGAATGGGTGATAGCTGTAGGAAATCCTTTCAACCTGACTTCAACG
The DNA here is from genome assembly GCA_039970995.1 of Fulvivirga sp. Taxonomy (GTDB): domain Bacteria; phylum Bacteroidota; class Bacteroidia; order Cytophagales; family Cyclobacteriaceae; genus Fulvivirga. The sequence goes on along the minus strand of JBDVKW010000002.1, from coordinate 4,872 downwards.
GTAACTGCTGGTATTGTAAGTGCCAAAGGGCGACAAATCAATATTCTTCAGGGAAAATTCCCGATAGAGTCTTTTATACAAACCGATGCGGCCATTAACCCAGGTAATAGTGGTGGAGCATTAGTAGATAAAAATGGTAATCTGGTTGGCATCAACACTGCGATTTTATCCAGAACTGGCTCTTATGCAGGATATGGGTTCGCTGTACCAATAGATATTGTTAAGAAGATTGTTGGTGATCTGATCGAATATGGAGAAGTACAGAAAGCCTTCTTTGGTGGTGAAGTAGCTGATTTTACGAGTGAAATTGCCAATAGATTAGATATTAAAATTGATGCTTCGAAGGACATTTCAGGGGTTTTACTTGCCTATTTACAGGAAGATGGTGCTGCTGATAAAGCAGGGCTTCAGGAAGGCGATATCATATTAAAAGTCGATAATATGGTGATTGATAGCAAAAGTCTATTTGAAGAAGAGTTAAGCTACCACTCCCCTGGTGATAAGATTTCTGTTACCTATAAAAGAGAAAACAAAGTAAACACCGCGAATGTAACTTTAACCAACCGTGAAGGAACAACCAGTATTTTGAAGCGGGAGATCTACACTTCAGAAGCTCTTGGCGCGCAATTCGAAACCGTACCTAAAGTGGAGCGTGACCTGCTGAAAATAAACAATGGTGTGAGGGTATTTAATATCGAAAATGGTCTACTCAAACGTGTTGGTGTTACAGAAGATTTTGTAGTAACTTCTATCAACCGAAATGAAATAAATACGCCCGAGCGTCTGGTTGAGATACTTGAAAACATTAGAGGTCGGGTGATTATCGAAGGAGTCAACAGTTCCGGTCGTGAAGGCTATTATTCCTTTTATTTAAGATAATTTGAAATTCTAGATTCCAGGTTCAAAAATTTTAAATCTGGAATCTAGGAAAATCACTCATGCCGAATCGCCTCCACAGGATCTAGCCTTGACGCCTTTATAGCTGGGTAGGTGCCGAATATGATGCCTATAAGAATCGATATCACTGAAATAACAACGAAAGTATTTAGAGTGTAAGCAGCTTCAAAAGGCATTTTGATTAGTTGCTTTACTATTGGGACTGCTGCCATTGTAAATAGTGCGCCAATCAGCAAACCGATCATACTTCCAAATGCTGAAATAGCAATTGATTCTGTCAGAAATTGGATTAATATATCAGACTTTTTAGCACCCATTGCCTTTCTCACTCCTATTTCAAATGTCCGTTCTGTCACAGAAATAATGAGTACATTCATAACGCCAATCCCCCCAACAACCACGGAGATGCCAACGATGAGGCCCATTATTACGCGAAATACTAAAAATCCCTTGTTGGCCTGCTCTACCCACATTTCATTTGTGGAGACTTTTATATCTTTTGTCTCACCATATTTATTGCTGATCCATTCTTCTACCTCCTGTTTTATTGCAGGCACTTCTTCCACTGAAGGTGCCTCAAAAACAACTAAAGGTGGACTTTCCTTAATTTCACTTGCAGTCAAAAGGGTAACAGGAAAGTATGCCTGAGGTCTATTGCCTTTGTCCTCTACAATACCGACAATATTAAAGGCACTATCTTTATAAAATATGTTCTGTGAAACTAGCCTTTCAATACTATCTGAAGTAATCAGCCGGGCCAGGTCATCATTGATAATGGTGCTTTTTCGACTAGTTATATCTTCCTTATTGAAAAATCTCCCATAATTTATAGCGACAACTTTCTGAGCCACATTCACATCAGAAAAAGTAATTCTTGACACTTGTTCCTTACCTCCAAACTGGATCTTATCCACCTTACTTTGATGGTAAAATGGTCTTGCCTTGAAATGTGCCAGGTCACTTGAAATTGCTTTAAAATCCGCATAACTGAAATAGTCAAAAGTATCTTTTTTGATGGTAAGGCCTTCTTCTTTCTTAAAACTTTCAGTGTTTATAACAACTGCCTCAATCGAGGTCGTTCGAGAAATTTGTTCGTGTGCAAACTTTTCCATCCCATCGATGAGTGAAAGTATTGCTACCAAAGCGGCTACTCCTATCACAATACCTAAAACAGATAGAAGCGTGTGAAGTAGGTTCGACTTGATATTGCTAAAAGCAAGTCCGAAGGATAGTATAAGTTTTTTCATGCTTCAGCTTTCAAGCAAGACTGTAATCTTTTTGATTTTGTTACAGCCTACTTCTTTTTCTTCTTCGAACGAGCAATTGGATCTACACCTGGCAATTCTTCCTGCTCAATTACAGCAGTCACCACACTTGTTTTACCATCATCCATTCTTGTCCAGATGGGTACGATACGACCGTCATGTGCAGCGATATTTATGTAATCTCCAAAAAATTCATCTTCAGATGGGCTAAATGAGCTTTCGCTAATCTTTATGTTTTCAAATGATCGACCTCCATTGGTAGAGTAAGCCAGGTATACATCTGTTTCCAGGCCTTCATAGGCCCTGCGATCATAATAGACAATATAAATGTAACCTGTTGCATGGTCTACTGTCATCCAACTTAAGAATTGATGTTTTCCTGGCTCATCATCATTTACCCTCACGGCTGGCTCCCAACTATCTCCATAATTAAAAGAACGCATAAACCAGATGTCAGTATCATCTTCACCATTGGTTTGGTCTGACCAGTTTAGGTACAATGAACCTCTGTATCTTGTCTCACTGTTGTCACAAACCAATATAGGCATGCCATTGCTTCTGTTGAGACCTGGGATATCTAAAGTCCAGCCACCTACTTGATCTACTACATCAATATCAAATCGAAGCCAGGTTTTCCCTTTATCAAACGACCTGTCTAGGTATATTTTGCTATCGTAAGCCCAGGCCACCATCAATTGACCTTCCGGTCCAACCGCAGGTACGGCTCCTTCTACCGTTTTATCATCGTCTACACAATCTCCAGAAAATTGGTTAAGCTGAATAGGATCAGACCATTTCTTCCCACCATTTTTTGATTCTGAAAGCAAAATATTTGATTGGCAATTAGGGTCTTCTGAGTTATACTCATCAAATTGTGTCCAGGTGGTGTAGATATTATTTGAGTTTAAGTCTACTACGGCCCATTCTTTGTCTTGATCTTTGGGGTGATTATATCCGATAGACTCACCTTCAGACCAAGAAAGTCCACCATCGTCAGACTTTTGACAAACAATACGGTCAAGGATTTCTTCACTCGCCCAATTTTCTCCCGTAGGGTCTGAAAGGTGAAAATAATAGAAATCACCTTTGGTATCTGAAATTACCACCGGATCTCCATATACTCCATGAGGCGAATTAAGCTGTTTTGTACTCCACGTTTTACCCCCATCTGTGGTAACATAAGCTTTGTCTAAAATTGCAGCACCTACAATATTATCCCTATCTTTTAGATTAATAGCCACGCTTGGTTCGCATGGGGCTCTTCCCGTTCCATCATCTGTATCGAGAACAATATTTTCAAATTGCTGGGCGTATAAAGCATTAAAACTTATGAATAGAAAAAGGGTTAATAATCTTAGCATGTGTATTTTTTTGCGTTGATACAAATATACAAGGCTGCACAACACAGGCAACATAAAATTGCTATGAGAGAACTATTAAACTCATTAGATTTACATTTATGGGTCATCACCATCACCATGAGACGAAGAATTTAAAAGCTGCTTTTTTTCTCAATCTGGGCTTTACCATTATTGAGGTGATAGGAGGCTTCTTCACCAATAGTGTGGCCATCCTATCTGATGCTTTGCATGACCTGGGTGATAGTCTAAGCCTGGGGTTATCCTGGTATTTTCAAAACGTTTCTAAAAAAGGTCGCTCAAAGAAATTCTCATATGGCTATGGTCGATTTTCATTATTAGGCGCAATTATCAATGCGGTAGTTTTACTCTCTGGTTCTGTAATTATTATTACAGAGGCTATCCCGAGAATACTAGACCCTCAAACGCCTGATACTGAAGGCATGATATACCTTGCCATTTTAGGTGTAGTTGTAAATGGAGCAGCTGTCTTAAAATTAAAAAGAGGTGTTTCCATCAATGAAAAAGTTGTATCACTTCATCTCTTGGAAGATGTATTAGGTTGGGTGGCGGTGCTTATAGGTGCCATTATTATGCATTTTTATGATGCCCCTATCATTGATCCATTACTTTCTTTAGGTATTTCGGCATTTATTCTATTCAATGTATTTAGAAACCTGAAACAGAGTTTTAGAATCATTTTACAAGGCACTCCGGAAGATATTCCCATCAATAAGCTGATAAGTATGATAGAAAATGTTGATGGAGTAAAATCAATCCATGATTGTCATATGTGGACATTGGAGGGTGAACAAAATATCTTTAGTGCACACCTTGTCGTAGATGAAAACCATCAAATTAAAGACCTAATTTCTTTAAAAAAAGAAGTGAGAAAATTACTGCATGACGCAGGAGTAGAACATGCTACGCTTGAGTTTGAAACCGAGGAAGAGGATTGTCAATTGGAGGATTGTTGAGTTAGAATATCGAAGTCCCCGTCTTCGTTGTAAACAACTCCAATGCCTTCATACCCATCAATGAATTGCCATTTTCATTTAACCTAGGACTCCATACAGTAATACAATAATGTTCTGGTAATATGGCTGCAATACCACCACCTACACCACTTTTACCGGGCAAACCTACTCTGAAAGCAAACTCCCCCGCCTCATCATAAAACCCACAAGTCTGCATGATGGCACTTATCCTTTTAGATTGACTTTTGGTAATAATCTTCCTATCCTGTCTTGGGACGACACCATGGTTAGCATACAACAAAAATGCCTTTGCCAGCTCTGCACATGTCATTTCTATAGAGCAAAAGTGAAAGTAAGTATCTAATACTTCGTCAA
>JBDVKW010000001.1:0-244152 GCA_039970995.1 Fulvivirga sp. | reverse complement strand
TTAAGGGTATGCTCATTGATATATATAATAGAAAGGTTACTTGAGCTTGCCACAGAAAGTGCTTTCTCATCTAATGTGCGAATATAGAAGGTGCTTAAGGCGTTGGATGGCAGTGAATTATATTGGTTGTTTACTTTCCATTGATTGTTGATAGACCATTTTTTCTTGCTCCAAGTGGATTTTGGGTCGATTTTAACGATAGCATATGATCGGTCAAGCTTTCTTATTAATGTAATTGTTGAGTGATCATAAACTTCAGTCCAGTTTATAAGATAGTAAAGAGAAGTTTCTTGCTTTTTGTTCTGATCACTTTGTGTGATAATATAGTCGGACCACGGATGCTCGAGGCTTGTTTTTTGTGCTTTTCCAAGAAATGGGAAAGTGAAAAGTAAAATCAAAATCAAAAATACATGTCTTATTTTGGCCATCTTTTAACTAAAATATGGTGTTTACAGGTTGAGTGTACAGTAGTGTTACATATTGAAAAATATAAAAGTCTGTGCTAAATGCAGATAAACAAATAATGTATCGTATTTACTATAGAATACGGATTATTATAATGCATGTAAGGTTTAGCGCCATTCTATCTGTTATTCCTCAAATACTAATTCTACCTTCACGAAGCTATTTAAATAATCTGTAAACCTAAACCATTTTAAAAATGAAGAAATTAAAAATTTCTGTTATGTTTTTCGCTGCAACAGCATTTGCAGCAACAACTTTTACCTCTTGTACGCAGGAGGAAGAAGTACAACCAATTGACAAGTTAGAAGTCACTGAAGAAGTGATGTCTCAATTTACTGAGCTTGGCTTTGACGTAAGTGACATCGAAGCTACTAAGCAACCAACGCTTGGTGGTGGAGAAGAATCTGGCTTTATGTTAGAGGGTGATATTTTTATCGCTCAGGAGAACTTTAGAAAGATGTTAGACAGTAAGATTGCTCATGAAGGACCAGTTGGTGAGCAGTACAGAACTAACAACTTGGTAAGTTCTTCTAATTACACTATCGATATCATTGGATACACTGGTAACAACAGCAATGGTCTCGATAACACCATGCAAACTGCACTTCAGTGGGCTGTAGCTAACTACAACAGGCTTAACATAGGCCTAAACTTCAACCTTACTTTTGGTACTAATTACCAGTCTAAAGACATGGTAGTATACAGAGTAAGTGGTGGAGGCGGTGGTTCTGCCGGCTTCCCAAGTGGTGGTAGCCCTTACAAGTGGGTGAAAATCAACTCTGGAACTAGTAGCTACGGAACTAACGTAACTGAGCATGTGATCACTCACGAAATTGGTCACTCAGTTGGTTTAAGACACACTGACTACTTTGACCGTTCGATCTCTTGTGGATCAGGTGGAAACGAAGGTGATGGTGGCGTAGGTGCTATTCACGTTCCTGGTACTCCAACTGGTGCTGACATGAACTCTATCATGCTTGCTTGCTTTAGCTCAGGCGAAGATGGTGAGTTTGGTAACTATGATGTTACTGCACTTGAGTACTTGTACTAAGAGTAGAAAAGTTATCTAAATGAAAAGCCGACTCGAAAGAGTCGGCTTTTTTAGTTTTAAGTAGGGGAAGTCCGACCACTCAAATTGGTTGGACGACTTATTTTTAAGTGTCTGTGATAGAGTTTGTTTTTTTAAAGGGTGAGATTGATATGCCTCACCCATGAACAGTTTATAGTTTACTAGAAGGCTGAAACTTGTACTAAGAGTAAAAAAAGTTATCTAAATGAAAAGCCGACTCGAAAGAATCGGCTTTTTTAGTATCCGAAAGTCACGACAACACCAAGAGTAAGTTCATATTTAGTATTGTACGCTATATTTCTATTTATCAATCGAGTATCTCAAACCCAATTGGTTAATTGATGTGTCAGTTTTGGCAGTAAAATAGAAATAAAGGGAATCATTTTTAAAGACTAGAGAGTCTCCATGAAATTTGACAGGTACACTGTCCGATAGTGTGTTTATTTGCAATGCATTGTAGTCCTTGTTAAATAACCCGATTAAACAGTAAAAGCTTTTATTGTCAATGGACTTATAAGAAGCTAGTGCAACTGATCCTTCATAGTCTATTATAGCATGTTGTGCAATGGATACGTTTATTAATTTATTAGTGTCTAGCTGCATGTTATATACTAGCTCTCGTTTGAAGCTTAACTCGATTGAGTTCAATTCATTTTGATCAAAAATAGGTTCCTGATGAGTATGTTTACCAATACAAGAAACAATGAAAAAAAGACCTATACTTAAAAAAAGCTTCATTTGTTCACAATGGCTTAGAGCCTAATATCTAATGTAACGCGCCTGATTATTACCTCACCTCAAACTGCTTGCTGCCCATTTTGTAATCAGCAGTGTAAACTTCCAGTGTGTATAAACCCTCTTCGTATTCGCTGCCTTTGTCATATTCAAAAGTCAACTGCTGGCGCGTGTTGTCAAAAAGTATTTCCTGGCTGGCTGTGAAGAATTCTTCTTTGCCGTCTATCATAAACGTTCCAGAGCCTCGGGTGACATCAAAAATAACCTGTCCATTGCTATCCACGATTCTTACTATAATCTGCTTGCCTTCGATAGGAGCCACATCATTTTCAGCGATATTGAATACCACTTTGATTTTGTCTGCATGACGGCTTTTAAATGGAGAATCACGCTCTTTGCCACGGCTATTTACGGCCAGTATTTGAATATTTTCTGCTTTCAGTTGTGAAGCTATCGCCACTTTAGAAGCCAGTTCTTCCTTAGAGGTATTTAACTGACTCAACGAATCAGATAGTTCATTCTTTTCTGTTTTTAAAGAGGTGTTCTCTGTAAGTAATTCTGTATTGAGATCCTTAAGCTTAGCTATTTCCTTGTCTTTGGCTTTTAACAACAACTCATAGCCATCAACCTTGTCTTTCAAAGCAGCGATCGTGCTTCTGCTGGCTTTTTGAGTTCTTGCCAACTCTCTCTCTATTTCGTCTTTGGCCTCTTGCAACTCTGCAATATCACCACCCAGTGAATCTATCTCCCGAATTTTTTGACTTAACTCCTCGCTGATGTCATTAAGTCGCTGCATAGTAGTGGCTAACTCCTCTTCTGTAGAGGCGAGAAGCGTTTCTCTAGCCACACTCTCCTGATGATCTAAATAGATCTTAACACCTTGTACAATAATGATTACTGCAAAGATGATCAGTAGAATAGTATTTCTATTATTCTTTTTAGCCGTAGACTTTTCCGGTTGTTGACTGTTATTTTCGGTCATAGATAAAAGTTATTTAAACAGATTGATCGTAAAATTATTGTTTATTTAAGATATGTCAATGAAATGCCCTTCATTTGTCAATTTATAAGTACAACCACATAAGATATTTATGGTACATGATGAAGCATATTGGACCTCTCGATACCAAGAGGGCTACACCCAATGGGATACTGGAGATATAACTATTCCTCTCAAAGAATATTTTGATCAACTCGAAAATAAAGACCTGAAAATATTAATTCCAGGTTGTGGCAATGCGTACGAGGCCAAATACCTATGGGAGCAAGGCTTCAAAAATGTGTTCATTGCTGATTTATCAAAATTACCGTTAGAGAGTTTTAAGAAAGAAGTGCCAGCGTTTCCTGATGATCAATTGCTTCACATCGACTTTTTCGCCATCAATGAACAGTTTGACCTTATTGTTGAGCAGACATTTTTTTGTGCGCTACACCCAAGTGAGCGTTCTGCGTATGTACAAAAGTGCCATGAAATATTGAAACCGAAAGGAAAACTCATGGGGGTCTTATTTGATGATCCTTTATTTGATGACCACCCTCCGTATGGAGGAAATAAAACAGGATACCTTCCGTTTTTTGAGAATGTGTTTAATATTCAGGTATTTGAAAGGTGCTATAATTCGATCAAACCCAGGGCCGGGAGGGAGTTGTTTTTGTTGTTACAAAAGGATTAATTTTAACATTAGACACATTTTCTTGTTGAAAGTATTATTGGTCAATTAATCACCTATGAGCGAAAAATCAAAAATAGTATCTAAGGCGGAGTCATACGTCACGGGCCTTTTCAAAGAGAAATTACCTGAAAACCTCCTATACCATAATTTATCACACACTTATGAGGTGGCTGAAATCAGTAAGGAGTTAGGTGAAATAAGTGAGCTGAGTGACTCTGAATTAGAAATGCTGCAAGTGGCAGCATGGTTTCATGATACTGGCTACATTAAGAAGTACAACGGCCATGAAGAAGAAAGCCTGAAATACGCCAGAGAGTTTATGGACGGTGAAAACTATGATGAAAAGAAGAAAAAAGTAGTCGAGCGTTTAATAAAAAGCACTATTAAGGGGCACAAGCCTAATGATATGCTGGAAGAAATTCTTCATGATGCAGACATGGCACATATCGGGCGTAAGCGCTTTTTTAGAAAAGGAGAATTGCTGCGTGTAGAACTAGAAAGTTATTTAGATGAGTCATACTCTGAGCTTGAGTGGGAGAAAAAGCAGTATCAGTTTCTCATTAATAACAACTTTATAACAAAAGCTGGTAAGCAGGAGTATGGCAAGCGTAGGGTCAAGAACATCAAGAAGCAGCGTAAGAATATAGTAAAGGCCCGAAAGGTGACTACCCGCACCAGGACAGGTAAAGATTTGGGCCGTGGTATAGATACATTATACCGGGCCAATTACAGGAACCATATCAACCTCAGTGCTATTGCTGATGGAAAAGCCAATATGATGATCAGCATCAATACCATCATGATATCTGTAATCGTAACGTTGTCAGGTGCGAGTCTTTCAGTTTCAAAGAGCTACATTATAGAGAATCTTAGGTTTACCGTACCGATATTTATTTTGTTAATTGGCTCATTGGCATCGGTTGTTTTTGCGGTGCTTTCTGCCAGACCAAAAGTTACTGCTAGAGAAATTGACATTGAAAAGGTGAAAGAAGATGAGATGAGTTTATTGTACTTCGGTAATTTTCTGGGTATCCCCAAGCAGCAATTCGTAAACTACCTGAATAAACTCAAGGCCGATCAGGAAAGGCTTTATAACAGTATGAGTGTCGACTTATACAATCTGGGAGGCGTGTTGAAAGAAAAATACAGACTTTTGACGGTTTCTTATAATATTTTCATGACAGGGCTTACGCTCACCGTGATAGCCTTTGTATTTATTTTCGTTTACACCAACGCCTCGTAATATATGCTCAGAAATGCTGTTTACTTACTGTTCTTGACAACAGTGGCAATCACTTCTTGCCGTGTGATGCCGAAGCCTTACTCGCTTAATGAAAATGTAAAGCAAGACGTAGAGGGGCGATTGGCTGACTCTGTAATGGTAAAACCTGGCGAGATTTATGAGGCTGGTAAGTTTAAAAGATTCTTATTAGGCGATCATTACAGAGATACCTGGACTACCACGATAACCGTTCCTGTTTTAGACTTTACCAAAGAAAAAGGCGGCCTGGAAATATTAGACAGAGGTGGAGGTCAACAAACGTACTCACTTAAACTTAAGGGAGGAGACGGTCAGCTGTATTCTTTAAGATCGATTCAGAAAGACCCTTCACCTACTTTGCCATTACCTTTACAATACTCTTTTGCCGATGATGTGGTGCAGGACCAGATCTCAGCTTCACACCCTTTTGGAGCTTTCATTTTGCCAAAACTGGGAGATGCTGCAGGCATCTATCATACGAACCCCAAAATGGTATTCATACCAGACACACCTTTGCTTGGCGAATATAGAGAAGACTATGGCGGAGTATTGGCCATGATTGAGCAGGATGCTGATGAAGACTGGTCTGACTACGAAGATTTTGGTTATACAAAAAATGCAGTAAGTAGTGAATCAGTGATGGAAGAGCTGCAAGATGACAATGAAAACAGGGTTGACGAAAAGGCACTTTTACGTGTTAGACTTTTCGATATGTGGGTTGGTGACTGGGATCGTCACGATGGACAATTTAGGTGGGCAGAGTTTGAAGATGATAGGGGCAAGTATTATCGACCTATACCAGAAGACAGGGATAATGTATTCTTTAAGTTTGATGGTTTTTTTCCTTGGTGGGCGCGCAGAAAATGGGCATTGCGTAAATTTCAGAGCTTTGATGATGAAATTCGAGATATTGGAGGTCTGAATCATAATGCCAGGTATCTCGACAGACGGTTTTTAACTGGGCTTTCTCAAGCCGACTGGGTAGATATGGCTAAAGACTTGCAAGGAAGACTTACCAATGATGTAATTAAAGAAGCAGTTGGCGTTTTACCAGCACAGGTATATAAAAATGATGGGCCTTTTTTAGTTGAAAACCTGATAGGAAGAAGAAATAATCTAGTTGAGTTTGCTAAAAGATATTACAAAATCCTGGCTAAGGATGTAGACATAGTGGGTAGCGACAACAACGAATATTTTGTAGTAGACTATTCAGATCAAGGCACCAAAGTAAGCGTGTATGACGCTTCTGACGAGGGCGAGAAAAAACAAAAGATATACGAAAGAATATTTTATTATAAAGAAACCGATGAGGTAAGACTTTTTGCCCGAGGTGATGAGGATTTTATTGAGATTACCGGAAAGGCTGATAAATCTCCTAAAATAAGGTTCATAGGAGGGGAAGATATGGATTTTGTTAATGATAGCTCGTCTGTCAATGGTTGGTCTAAAAACAATGTGATTTACGACAACCCTGATGGAGTAACATTTAAAACCGAAAGCAGGGAAGTAAAGCAAAGGCTTTCTGAAAGTCTGGATATTAATCGCTACGATTTCAAAAGCTTTAAATACAATTATCTGGGGCCTACTGTTTTCTTTGGGTTTAACGAAGATGATGGTGTGTATTTAGGTGGAGGCGTGGTGATTACAACGCATGGTTTTAGAAAAGATCCTTATGCCAGTAATCATAAAATCGCTGCAAACGTAGCCCCAAATACCTTTGCCTGGAATTTTGACTATGAAGGTGATTTCAAACGTGTAATAGGTGATTTAGGGTTTAATGTTGATTTAAGTGTCAAAGCACCTAATTACTTTTCAAATTTTTACGGATTGGGCAATGAAACTGTGGTTGACGAAAGCTTTGATGATAATTATTACCGCATAAGATACCGTGAGGTTACATTTTTTCCCGGTATCACATTCGAGACAGGACATCATGCACTAATCAAACTTGGGCCGGCCTATCAATATGTAAAGGTAAACTCAGAAACTGATAAGTTTATCAATGTAATAGGTTCATCAATAGACCCTAGAATATTTAGCGGCAGTCATTTTGGAGGAGCCAAAATCACTGCGGATATTAAAACTGTTGAAAACACGATCTATCCGGAAAAGGGTATTCATTGGAAGACCGAATTTACCTGGCAGGCAGAGCTAAATAATAGTAATCGCAAATACAGTCAGTTGAAAAGTGAGTTGAGTGCCTACTATAGTTTTGAAGAACCTACCTTAATTACTTTGGCGTCACGTATTGGTGGTGCCAGCAATGCTGGCCGATTTGCCATCTATCAGGGAAATACTATCGGTGGCAATGGAGGTTTAGGAAGAAAAGGAAATGTAAGGGGCTACGAACGTGATAGATTTACTGGAAGAAGCAGTCTTTACAACAACAACGAAGTGCGTGTGAGATTGGCCCGGATTCCATTTTACTATATGCCTTTGGCAGTAGGTATTTCTGCCCACTTCGATCAGGGGCGCGTTTGGGTGGACAATGAAGACTCAGACGAATGGTATACAGGGTATGGTGGAGGCCTATGGTTTAACCCACTGGGTAAGTGGGTTTTCACCACAACCTATACAAAGTCTGAGGAAGATGATCAGTTTATGCTGAACCTTGGCTTTATGTTTTAGAGATTTACCTGATTATCAGCTTTTTTAAGAAATTCCTCCAGATCAGTATGTGAATCTGCACCATAGCTGTCGACTAATGTTCCCTTGGTACCATCCTTAGCTTCTAACGCATAAAGAATTGAGGAGTCAGCAGGATTAGATTCACCTTCAAACCGAAACTCTTCTTTAATAATAATGTCTTCGGGTTTGTATTTATCTGTACTGCCCAATGCGGCCAACTGCCCATTTACATAATTGAAATCGGTGGTGTAACCCTGATCTTTCAGATCATTGAGTACTTCTACTAAAGTTTTTAAGTTGTGTTCAGACATGATATTTAAATGTTTGATTCAACCTTACTAATGCATAACCTATGCCATTTGTTATCCGACAATGTGTTTAATTCTGTTATCAACTGTAACGGTCAGGCTCTACAGACTGTAGAAATAATTACACACCATTTTTTCGAGAATGAAGGTGAGTAATTTTAGCAACCGCATCAATTCAGTGCTGAAGGCACTTTTCTTGAATCTTAAAAATCTGGTACGACATTTTCTACTTATTAAAGTGAAAAGATTTTAAAACCTTAAATACAATTGAATTATGAATAACAATGTAAAAGTATTACTCGGATTTACAGTAGGAGCAGCAGCAGGAGCACTAACAGGATTATTGATGGCGCCACAAAGCGGTAAGAAAACAAGAAAAATGATTGGCTCTGAATCGGACAAGTTGAAAGACACTGTAGGTGATATGGTAGCTGACACATTGAAAGAAGCCAAGAGCAAATACAATGATTTGTTGGAAGACTATACAGACCTGAGCAGAAAAACAATAAGCAAAGCAAAAGACAAAGCTAAGATGAACTAAATCTTAGCTATTGAATCGAATTAATAAATTAAAAACTAAAACCAAGAATAGATATTATGAATTTGAATTTGAAAGGAAACTGGAACGAAGTAAAAGGTAAGTTAAAAATGAAATATAGTGATCTTACTGACGATGATCTGATGTATGCCGAAGGTAAAGCAGAGGAATTACTGGGTAGGTTAGAGCAGAAGACAGGTAAGAAGAAAGAAGAGTTGAAACAGGAAATTGAGTCACTATAAATATAAGATTTCTCATTCCTGAGTGTAAGATAAGCACACTCAGGATTTTATTTTAATTATACCCATGCAAGACATAACCGAAAACCTGGAGAAGCCGGCTGACAAAATTTGGGATAAAATTGACGGTTGGATTGACACCTTAATAGCCATGCTGCCTAACATGGCAGTTGCGTTACTGGCGTTTATATTCTTTTATCTTATCGCCAAGATTGCTCAAAAAACCACGGGCAAAATATTTAATAAAACTTCCAGTAACAAAGCACTATCCAACCTATTTTCAACCATAGTTTTTTATGTGGTTGTAGGTGTGGGTTTATTCATTATACTCGAGGTGCTAAAGCTTGAAAAGGCAGTCACCTCATTATTAGCGGGTGTTGGTGTTGTAGGTCTTGCGTTGGGTTTTGCCTTTCAGGATGTGGCATCTAACTTCCTTTCAGGGATAATTTTAGCATTTAGACGACCATTTATGCTAGGAGATATTGTAGAAGTAAATGATATGATGGGTATCGTTACCCGTACTAACCTGCGCGTGACGGTGATAAAGACTTTTAGAGGGCAGGAAATTTACATTCCAAATAAAGATGTCTTGCAAAGTCCTATCATAAACTTCACTGTACTAGGTGAACGAAGGATTGATATTGCTGTTGGCGTATCATATGGAGATGATCTCGCTAAAGTTGAGAAATTGGTAAAAGAAACCATTGAGGAAATAGATGGAGTCATCAGGTTGGAAGATATGATTTTTGACTATTACGAATTTGGTAGTAGCTCAATCAATTTTATGATCAGGTTTTGGGTAAAGTATCCTGACCAGCCAGGTTACTTAGGATTTAGAAATGAAGCTATAAAAGAAATTAAAAAGGCCTTTGATGCCAATGATATTACAATACCTTTCCCAATCAGAACATTGGATTTTGGAATTAAGGGAGGTCAATCTATCGAGCAAACACCGTTGACAGTAGCAAATCAAGAACATTAAAAACATAAAGAAATGAAAGCTAAGGATAACGAAATTGTACTTCTATATAACAGTGAAAAGCAAAAGGATAAAGAAGTCCTTGGGTACGCTGAAACTTTGAAGGATCATAAACTTAACGCAACGGATGTCAGCAAATCCAAGCTTACGGAGCGGCAAATAGCTGAAATAGCTTCTGATTTGAATAAAAATGTAGAGGGTGTTGTTGACGATTCGAGCGAAAAGTATAAGACAGAAATAAAGGGTAAGAGCTTTTCTGATGAGGAACTGCTTAAACTATTAACAGAAAACCCAGACTTGCTCACTACACCTGTGGCTTATATGAATGACCAGGCATTTGTAGTAGATTCGCAATACAGTTTTATTAACAAAGACCTGGATGTAGGAGGAGTAAAATCCAAACAGGCAAATCAATTTGAAAAATAAATAAATAAAAGACTATGCAAAAACTAAGTAAAATCATAGTTGTCTTATTAGTTGGATTAAGTGCAGTGGCTTGCACAAATGACTCAAAAACAAAAGATGCCGTAAAGGATGATGTTGCAGAGTTGAAAGATAACATCAAACAGGAAAGAGAGGAACTTGAAGCGGACTTGAATGAGTTTCTCGATGATGTAAATGCTGAAAGGGCCAAAGTGGAGTCTGACCTAAAAGAAGCGTCAGGCGAAGCAAAGGCCGAGCTAGAAGCAGCTAAAGTGAAGTTGCAGAAGCAAAAGCAAGAAGTGGAGAAAAAGCTTACTGAAGTGAAAAATGCCACTGACGAAAACTGGAATACAGTAAAGTCTGAAACAAAGGATTTAATTTCCGATATTCAGATGCAGTTAGAAAAGTTGAAACAAAAGATTAAAGAATAACGCATTTAAAATTAGATAACACGTAGATAAATTGACTGTTCGGCTTATACGGACAGTCAATTTGTTATTAATAGCATTCTAAAGAATGACCAAAAAAAAATCAGGTGTACTTAAAAAAATAGTAAAGATACTAGGCCTTACGTTTGGCATAGTGTTAATACTTCTCGTAGCCCTGGTTTATTCATTAAGGTTCCCCAAAGTACAGCAATATATCACTCAAAAGGCTGTTGCATTTTACCATTCTAAAGTTGATGCAAATGCATCTATTGATAGGCTTTATGTTGATTTCCCCAGTAACATTACCATAGAGCATCTTTACCTGGAAGACAAACAAGGCGATACCCTGGTAAATGTCGATTACCTAACGGTGCAGACAGATCTTTGGGCGCTCCTCGACAATAGATTGCACTTAAGTGAGGTTACACTCAATGGTCTTAAAGCAAATATTTTAAGACCTGATAGTATTTTTAACTTTCAGTTTATTATCGATGGTTTTACTTCGGAGCAAGATACTACTACAAATACTTCAACCTTCGAATTTTCCATACGAGATGTTAGTCTTTCTGATGCATATGTGAAGTATGATGATCATTACACAGGGATTACAACAGAGGGCAATGTTGGGGAGTTGTCTGTGGGTTTTCAAACATTTGACCTTAATCAACAATCGATAAAAATTGCTACAGCAAAGCTTCAAAATGCCGATGCATCGTTAAAAATTTTTGAGGGATTAACTTCTGTTAATGAGCAAACTGCATCCAATGAAACTCAAAATAATTTTACGATAGATGGTGATCGATTAATACTCGATAATGTGAAGTTTAACCTGGAGGAATCATCTTCAAATATCAGAATCAATCATCAAGTCGGGCATCTTGATTTGCTAATAGATGAGTTGGATATTAATAAAAACGTATACCTGGCCGAAGATATAAGCATTAAAAATACCTCTGTATTCGTTGATCAATTTGCACAAACCGACACAAACACATCAGGTGCTATTGAAATGCCTTCAGAAAGTAGCATATCACTATATGCAGGCACAAAAAACATCACGTTAGAAAACAGCAGTTTTAAATACCATAGCTATGGCGATAGCTTGCAAAAAGGCTTTGACCCACTACATATGTGGGTGCAAAAACTTAATACCTCAATGAGTAATACCTTTTTTGAGAATGGAGATTTACAAGGGGAAATAAATAGTCTGAGTGCTTTCGAGAAAAGCGGGTTGAGACTGAAAGAACTACAGGGAGATTGGCAATTCACTGACACCAAGGCAAAGGTTTCAGGTTTAAAACTGAGTGTTAACAACTCAAAACTCGCAGGAGACTTTAATATGTCCTACCCAGGTTTGGCGAGCATAGCTGAAGATATATCAAAACTGAAAGTTGATGTAGATATGCAGGATGCTCAAATAGATACTGATGATCTAACTGCATTTGTTCCGGGTTTAGATAGCCTTTTTCAGGTGCTTAAGCCTCATCATGTTTTCAATCTTTCGGCCAATGTCAAAGGCTCGATAGATCAGTTAGCGATTCAGTCATTAAATTTCAAGGGGCTTGACAGTACATCTTTAGTGGCTGTTGGAGAGGTTAAAGGTTTGCCAGATGCCGTTAACGCCACTTATAATTTTAATAAAATTGAATTATATACCACGGCTAATGATATAAACCACTTCATTGGCGATAGCCTGCCTGATAATTTACAACTACCTAAGCAATTGCAGTCCAAGCTCACCTTCAATGGTCGGTTAGATGATTTTACGTCTAAAGGAAGTGTACAATCAAGTTTGGGTGATATAGCTTACGGGCTTAGCCTAAAAATGCAACAAGACTCAGTTTATCAATACAAAGGAGATATAGACATAAAGCAATTACAGGTGGGAATCTTGCTTTCAAACAACCAGTTGGGAGAAGTAACATTAAATGGCCTGGTAGATGGCCGAGGCTTTAGTCTTCAAAATTTGAATACAAAGTTGACTGGATTTATCGACAGGTTCGATTACAACAACTATGCATACAAAAGCATTGATATCAACGGCCGTATTCAAGACAAACGTTTTGATGGAACCGTTGCAATGAGTGACGAAAACCTCGACTTTGACTTCAAGGGCCTGGTTAATATGCGTGATAGTGTTCCTAAATATAATTTCAATTTAGATTTAAAGAGAGCCAATTTGCAAGCACTAAAATTTACTAATGAAGCATTTAAGCTGAGGGCGAAGGTCAATTCAGATTTAGCAGCTAAAAACATCGAAACATTAAATGGTAGCTTATTGGTAGATGGGCTTACAATAGCAAAAGATGATGAAGTTTATCAACTTGATACTATTTCACTTAAAGCCTCGAGCAATGAGTCACTAACGGAAATAAACTTTAAGTCAACTGTATTAGATGCGAGTTTCAATGGAAACTTTGAGTTAAATACTTTGCCTAATGTGCTGAAACAACACTTTCAACGCTATTTATCTGACTCTTCAACGCTTAAGGATTTACCAGCTCAGGATTTTGTTTTTAATGTTGATTTCAAAAATCCAGGTTTTTTTACCAATGTACTCGTACCAGGTCTAAATGAGTTTGTTCCTGTTAAAATAGAAGGTAAATATAATAGTGAAGAGTGGCTGATCGATGTTAATATGGACTTTGAGAAAGTCGACTATAAAGGTACAGTCATAGATTCATTAGGAGTACAACTCATCTCTGACAGGGAGTCTCTAAATTTCACAGCAGCCATTGACAGATTGTTTATAGCGAGTTCTGAATTTAATAACGTTAGGCTGCTCGGGAGCATAGATGGCGATCAAATAAAAACAGACTTTAAAATACTCAACGAAGAAGAGGAAGACCGCTATCATATTGGCGGAACCCTTTCTCAGGTTGATGATCACTTTGTATTCGAATTTATTCCCGGTGAGTTTGTCCTCAATTATGACTCGTGGAAGGTACACCCTGAAAATAGGCTGGAGATTTATGAGGATTACTTTTGGGTTGAAAATGTCTCTATTTCACGAGAAGGGCAGCAGCTAACCGCCAAAACCATTATAGAGAATCAAACTGATACGGTTTTGGTTACGAATTTCGACCGGTTTGACCTTAGTTTTCTAGGTAAATTCAAGGAAACAGAAAATTACGTGCTTGGTGGAGTACTCAATGGTAATGTTGATTATTTTATGAGTAAAGGAAGTGTTAAGGCTGATTTAAAAATTAATCAGTTTAGTTATAAAGGAGACACATTAGGAAACATCAATTTACTGGCACAAAATGCAGCTAATAAGACTTCAGTAGATCTGGGTATTAAAAGTAGAAGAAATGATATTGGAGTTAAGGGTACTATTACACAATCAACGAATACTGAACTCGACCTGAATGCCGAGATAAATAGTTTAGATATATCCACAGTACAGGCATATGCAGCCAATGAAGTATCTGAATTAGATGGAAAACTCACCGGGCAATTTAAAGTAACGGGCACCGCGGCTGATCCTGATATTAAAGGAAATCTGAATTTAGATGAAGTGGCCTTTAGAGTAAATTACATTGGTACCAAGTATTTTATTAATGATGAAACGATTGATTTTACTCGTTCAGGGCTATCCTTTAATGACTTCAAAGTTGATGATGAAGATAATAATACGTTAAGGTTTGATGGTAATATCAACTCTCAAGACTATGCCAGTTATGATTTTAAACTGAAAATGAAGGCCAACAATTTCAAGGTGCTCAATACTGATGAAAAAGCCAACCAGTTAGTGTATGGTAAGTTAGCCATCAATGCAGATGCGGATATAACAGGAGATTTAAACAACCCCAAAGTGCGGCTCGATTTGGGTATTGCCAATGGCAGTGATGTAACCTACGTAATCCCTGAAGAAGAAATAAGTGTGGCAGAAAGAAGAGGTGTGGTGGAGTTCTTTGATCAGGATATAGAAAATGATCCCTTCTTTGGTGAGAGTAATGAAAAGGACACGGATACTTTAGATGTTTGGATTCGTGGCATTGACTTAAGAGCCAATATTGATGTAAATAGCACAAGCACATTTAATGTCGTGATTGACCCAATTACTCAAGATAAACTTACCGTATCAGGTGATGCAGATCTTACGTTAGGCATGAGGCCTACTGGAGACATGACCCTAACAGGGCGTTATGAAGTAAACGATGGCTCCTATGACCTGAACTTTTATAGCCTGGTAAAGCGTAAATTCGATATCCGACCAGGTAGCTATTTGTTGTGGACGGGTGATCCATTAAATGCTCGTATGGATGTTTCTGCGATATACACGGTTCGTGCAGCACCAGTAAATACTGATTTCAGACGTAAAATTCCATTCGATGTTTTTCTGGACCTCAATGGAGAGCTACTGTCACCTGATATAAGTTTTAGGCTTGCATTGGCCGAACAGGGGTCTGCACCTATTAGTGTCCAATCCTGGCTCAATGGTATCAATCAACAAGAAGCCGTACTCAATAGACAGGTTTTCTCATTGCTTCTGTTCAAAACCTTTATGACTTCTGACTTTTCATCTGGTGGTGGAGATAATAACCTGGCCCAGTCTACAGCAAGAAACAGTGCCAGCCGTATTTTAAGCAATCAACTCAACCGATTAGGTAGCAAAATTAAAGGCCTTGAGCTCTCCTTCGATTTGCAATCGTACCAGGATTATAGTGAAGAAGGTGGCACCGAAGGTCGTACAGAGCTGGAATTAGGTCTCTCAAAACAGTTTTTCGATGAAAGAGTAGTAGTAAAAGTAGCTGGCAATTTTGATCTGGAGGGAGGTGAATCTCAACAGAAGAGCGTTTCGGATTTTGCGGGTGACATTAAAATAGAATACAAATTAACAGAAGACGGCAGGTATAGACTGGTTGGATTTAGGCAAAATGAATACGACAACCTGTTGCAGGGAGAAATAGCCAAAACAGGAGTAGGAGTTATTTTCGTAAGAGATTACAATACACTCAAAGAGCTTTTTAAGAAGAGTGAGGAGGTGAGCGATGAAGAATAAAAATGCTGTATTATCCTGTCTGATTTTAGTGAGTTTAATACTTGGTGGCTGTTCAGCCAATAAATACCTCGCAGAAGGTGAGAAATTTTATGAAGGAGCAGAAATTAAATATGTGAAAAAAAAGAACCTCGAAGATGATGCTGAAATAAGTAGAGAAATTCAGCGATTGCTGAGGCCAGATCCTAACAGCAAACTTTTGGGTTCAAGGCCACGGCCATGGTTTTACGGATTGGCAGGTGAAGTAGAAAAAGAAAAAGGTTTTAAGCACTGGGTAAAAACCAAATTGGGTAGAAAGCCTGTTTTAATCAGTGATGTTGACATTTCCAGAAGTAAAATGCAAATAGAGTCAACGCTTAAAAACAATGGTTACTTTGGAGCACGTGTGATCAGTGAGGTGAAAGAAAGTAAGCACGCTTCAGAGGTGCATTATACGGCTAACATTTCAACGCCATTTCGATATGATACCATTCATTTCGATATCAGCGATAGTGTTTTAAGCGAAAAGATTTTAGGACTTAAAGCAGACACTGAAGTTAAACCTGGCGACCGCTACGACCTGGATAAATTAAAAGCAGAACGTTTGAGACTCGAAAAGGCACTTAAAGACCAGGGGTATTATCATTTTTCTAATGAGTACTTATTATTTCGAGCTGACAGTACCGTTGGCGACAAGCAGGTAGAAATGTTCTTAAACCTTAAATCTACCACTCCAAATGATGCAAAGGCTGTTTATAACATCAAAAAGGTAAATCTTTTTACAAACTATACATATAAATCTGACAGCACTTTAAATAGCGATACCACAATAGCTAATGATATTCATTTTGTACAACCGCACGATGATTTTAGACCAGAGATCATTACAGAACAAGTAGCTATTCGTCCGGGAGAGGTCTATAGTAAGGAAAATGAGTTGATTACATTAAATCGACTCATACAACTGGATGTGTTTAAATATGTAAACATCGATTATGAAGAGCATGGTAATGCGTTGGATGCCAATATATATGTGTCTCCATATAAAAAGAAATCAATAAGATTGGAGCTTCAGGCGGTGTCAAAGTCCAACAGTTTTGTTGGTCCCAATTTCACAGCTACATTTAAGAACCGAAATATATTCAGAGGTGCAGAATCATACGAACTTAATTTCAATGCAGGGTATGAGGTACAGGTAGGAGGTAACGAGGGTAACCAGCCTTTAAATTCTTATACTATCGGCTTAGAAAATGTGCTCACTATACCTCGAATCATTTCACCATTTAATATTCGAAACAGATCAAGTCGATTTGTTCCACAAACCAAAATAAAACTTGGTTTCAGAACGCTAAAAAGAATAGACTTCTTTACCCTAAACTCTATAGATGCTGCCTATGGGTTTGATTGGCGCGAAACTAAAACCAAGAGACATGAATTTTACCCCGTAGATATCAATTTTATACAGCTGGGTAAGGTCTCACAGGAATTTGATTCGGTGCTTAATGTAAATCCTTTGCTAAGAAGAAGCTATGAGGAGCAGTTTATTTTAGGGACTACCTATTCATTTTATTACAACTCACAAAATGACAAAGATCGAGAATCTAGAAGCGATTTATACTTTAATGGTAATATCGATCTTTCGGGTAATTTAATGCATGTGGCGCAATCGAGTGTGAGGGAAGAGGAAAATACGGATGAGAATCCCTATGAGATATTAGGATCGCCATATTCGCAATTTGTAAAAGCCGACATAGATGTGCGCTATTATTTTCAAATTGCCAAACGGCATAGAATAGCTACTAGACTAATCAGCGGTGTAGGTTATGCATTTGGAAACTCCACCACGTTGCCTTATACCAAACAGTTTTCCATAGGGGGTTCCAATAGTATCAGAGCTTTTAGAGCACGATCTGTTGGGCCAGGTGAGTATCAGGTAAGTGATTCTGCAACCTTTATTGATCAAACTGCTGATATTAAATTGGAAGCTAATTTTGAATATCGCTTCCCAATTATTGGCGCATTTAGAGGCGCTGTTTTTACTGATGCAGGTAACATCTGGACACTTCGTGAAGATGCGCAGAGACCTGGTGGTGAGTTTGACCCTAAAAATTTTGCAAGTCAATTGGCTGTTGGAGCTGGTGTCGGCCTCAGGTTCGATGCAGAGTTTTTTGTGTTACGGTTTGATTTAGCGTTTCCCGTACGTATACCTACAGAAGATCGTGGTGAACGTTGGAGATTCAAAGACATTGCTATCGATGACAAAGACTGGCGCAAAGAAAACCTGCTGCTCAATATAGCTATAGGCTACCCATTCTAAAAATTTTTCCGTGCACAGTGTACTGGCGCGAAAGTTACTTTTGTGCCTTTACATTCAACCCATGTTCTGTATCTCACAGACCATTTTGCTGTAAAATGACCCATTTTATGCTGTCGCGAAAATTTTGCCCCTTTCCATTCTTTCCATGAGGCTAACTCAAAAGTCTAGACCATTCGTCACTCAGAGAAGTAACTTTTTTCAAACGTACAAATCCAGATGACGTGATTGAAGCCGATTCTTTCTCCCTTTGGAGGGAGTCAGAGGGAGGGTTTTTCAATAAACTTTCAAACACGTCATCGGGTAACTTTTGAGCTAGCTTCTGTACTGGCTGTACTAGCGCGAAAGCTACTTTTGTGCCTTTGCATCTATTCAGTGATCGGTGTCTCACAGACCGTAACAAATTCAACCATTTTGTAGAAAATATTACTCAACGATTATGACTTATTGGCTGCAATCACATATGTGGCACACTCCATATGATTGGTATCTTTTTTGGGTATTATGAGAAAAAAGTAAAACTAAAAGAGATATGAACATTACGATGAATAGAAAGAGTAGTCTAAGGGCTTTGCAATCATTTATTTTGGCAGCAGTAGTGTTGCTTACTGGCTGTAAGGCTAGTAATACCCAAAAAGGAGGAGCTGTTGGAGCGGCTGCCGGAGGTGCAATTGGTGCAGCCATTGGTAGTTCATCTGATAATACCGCTTTGGGTGCCATCATAGGTGCTGGTATTGGAGGTACTGCCGGAGCACTTATTGGTAGAAGAATGGATAAGCAGGCGGAACAACTACGAGAAGATCTGGAAGGTGCCGAAGTTGAACGAGTAGGAGAAGGGATTTAAATCACTTTTGACTCGGGTTTAATGTTTGATGTTGATTCATATGCTTTACGTCCGGCTACAAAGCAAAACCTTGCCGACTTGGCCGCTACTTTAAATGAGTATGAGAACACCAACATTTTAATAGAGGGGCATACAGATGCTACGGGATCAGATGAGTACAACCAGCAATTGTCAGAACAAAGAGCAAATGCTGTTACCAACTATTTATTGGCACAAGGTGTGTCATCACCAAGGTTTACAACACAAGGCTATGGTGAGTCGCAACCCATTGCAGATAATAGTACTACTGCGGGTCGTCAGCAAAACAGACGAGTAGAGGTGGCTATTTATGCAAATAAAAAGATGAAAAAAATGGCCGAAAGAGGCGAGCTGTAGTTTTAATTAGAAACAGGGTTCGTTAAATTAGAGCGTTGCCTGAGATACTATTTTATGGTATTTCATGCAACGCTCTTTTTTTATACGTTAATAACCTTAGAATCCTCAGTCTTTAATAGTGAGAATAGCCCATTTAATCGTATTTCTAATGATCTCAACAGTATGTGTAGGTCAGAAAAAGCCAAAAAAGGCGGCTATGGATTCCGTACAGGTGAAAGGAAGGAGCTTTCTTATTTTAGGAGACTCTTCGATTTATGTAGAACGCGACACTGTGATAATACTGCCAGATAGTGTTGCCATAAAACTCAAAAGAGATGAAAGTAAGAGAAGTGACGAATTCTATAAAAAACTAAAGGAGAAGCTATACAAAAGAAGATTTACTAAAGAGTTATACGACTTACTTTTTACAGATCCTCCTTCCAATCGGCCAATAGCACCACCAAATCCTGGAAGTCAGACGGTATCAAATGGTAATTATAAAAAGTATGAAGGTAGGTCCATCGCGAAAATACGCATCAAAAAACTTGAAGTCTTCGGTACCAGTATCCATGATACGACCAAAAACGTGGACAGTTGGGCTATTAATATAGCAAATGACCTGCATAGCTACACTAGGAGTCGTATCATAAAGAACAACGTATTCTTTAAAGAAGGAGATGCGATTGATCCGGATTTACTGACTGATAGTGAGAGAGTCTTACGGGGATTGCCATATGTGAAGGATGCCAGAATTTACATTCTTTCACGAGAGGGTGAAGATGCTGTTGAGGTGTTGATTGTCATTAAAGATATCTGGTCTATATCTGGTGAGTTCAGCTATAGTAGTTTGGATGCATTTGATGTGGCTGTCATTGATAAAAACTTCCTGGGTCTCGGCCAGGAATTTAATAATGAATTTTTGTATGACAACGATTTCACTCCTAAAGTAGGTTATAGCGGCACATACTCAATCAACAATATTTACAAAACCTTTATTACCGGAGAATTGTATTTTGCCAGCTCCGAACCGCTGGATAGGATCGGAGGAAGACTGTTTAGAAACTTTATTACTCCGGAAACAAAATATGCGGGTGGACTAGCAGTAATAAAAGAAAGAAGAAGGCTTAATCGTATATTCGCAGATACAACTGTCATATTCAATGCCGAGCATAGCTTACAAGATTTTTGGTTGGGTAGATCATTTATTGTTGAAGAGTCTTCAGAAGGAGCCAGGGTCAATTTACAATTGTCAGGACGATTTGCCCGAACCGATTACCTTTCAAGACCAACAGTTACGATTGATACTAACCAACAGTTTTTTGACAGGCATTTATATCTATTTTCTGTTGGGCTTACTAAAAGATCGTATGAAAAAAGTAGTCTGATTGCGGGTTTTGGTCGTACTGAGGATATTCCTGAAGGATATTTATTAGAGTTTACTACCGGTAAAGAAACAAATGAGTTTTACAGTAGATCATATCTCGGATGGCGCCTGGCTTATGGCCGCTATTTCAGGAAGTTGGGATATTTACGACCACAGTTGTCACTGGGAGGATTTATGCGAGATCAAGAAGTTGAACAAGGTGTGGTTAATCTACAAATACAGTATTTCAGTTTTTTATATAGGCTCAATAGATTAAACTTCAGACAATTCTTCAGGCTATCCTATTCGTTGGGGATCAATCGATTTGATAATGAGTTTATTAATATCAATGACGAAAATGGTATTCGGGGCCTCAGCTATACCTTTTTGAGGGGCACGCGTAAGTTAGCCCTCTCTTCTGAAACAGTGGCTTTTACACCGTTGTACTTTTTAGGATTTAGATTTGCACCATTTCTGTTTTTAGATTTCGCGGTAGTGAATAATGAGCACAGCAAACTTTTTAAAAATACCCTGTATCAGGGTTATGGCCTTGGCATAAGACTTAGAAATGAAAACCTCGCATTCAACACTATCCAAATCAGATTAGCATGGTATCCAGAACTACCTCCTGATAATTCACAATTTGGTTTTAATCTTACCGGACAGAATCCTCTGGGCATCAGTGACTTTCAAACAGGAAGGCCATCTACCATTGATTTTTAGTTACACAATTCATTTTTCATATCTTTTAATACTTTCCTTTTTCATAGGAGATACCATTCAACGAGTAAAACATGTTACTCACCTAGTATTTTACAGTTTGTTATATGTAGTCTATACATTAGCGAGAATGTAAAGTGTTGTACTTCATATATATCAACGTGAAAACTAACAATCAGAAGTTTGAGAAAGAACGATTGCAGGCAATTCAGCCATATGTATTAGTGGATGGTCAGGCTATCCTTAATAATCTTGTGAAGTTGGCATCACAAGTGTGCGGCACGGAAATTTCTCTTGTCACGCTACTTGATAGAGATGTACAATGGTTTAAAGCCAAACATGGTATTGATATCGATAAGACCTCGCGCGATGTAGCATTTTGCAATGTAGCTATAGAAGGTAAAGATATCCTGGAAGTGGAAGATGCGACAAACGATAGCCGATTTTCAGACAATCCATTGGTAATAGCCGAACCTAACATTAGATTTTATGCCGGAGCTCCCGTCATTAACTCGCAAGGTTATCCATTAGGTACCTTATGTGTGATCGATAGTAAGCCAGGGAAACTCACATCAAAACAGAAAAGAGCGTTACTTGATATTCGTGACTTGGTAGTAACATGTCTTGATAGATCCTTGAATGAGAAAAGAGCAAAGGAGGAGATAGAGTCTAAGAATGAACTTATTAAACTTATGAGTAAAGAGATGCTAGACCCTATGAATACAATACTGGGTTTAACAGAAATGATGAAAGAAGGTTCTGTCACAGAGAATAACATAAGTCAGCTACATCAATCTGCAGAGCAATTACATGGTATGATAAGTAGTATGCTTGACTTTCAGCATATTAAAGAAGGTAAAGTTGAAGCTCAGGAGTTAATACTTGACCTGAATGGCATTTTACAGCAAGTTAAGAGTGAAGCTGAGGAGCAATTTAATTTAAAAATTAAACTGAATCTTGACCTTTCAATCCCTAAGCTGGTAATGGGTGATACGCAGCGTGTGGGGCAGGTACTCAATTATTTGGTGGACTTCAGTAAGAGAAATAGTAAAGATAATCAAATTCGGTTATCGGCAGAGTTGAGAGAAGAGCACAATAATTATTACAGGATTCACTTTTCTAGTTCCGTTAAAGGAATTGTCGACAAACAATTACCATCTGATAAGTTAAAGGACTTATTAGACGGAGGTGAGAGCACAGTAGCCAGAGATTTAATAAATATGCTTGGTGGTGAACTTATAGTCAGGACAATTAATAATATTACTGAGGTTTCGTTTACTCTAACATTTAAAAAAGCGCCAGTTGACACTAATCTACCATCTGATGAGTACATCCCGGACTTCGATAATGTCAAAATACTATTGGTTGATGACCTGGCTACAAACCGAATTATACTAGGTAAGTTTTTAGAAAAATGGGGAATTGCTTACGATGTGGCAGAAGAGGGAGAAAGTGCGGTTAAACTAGCTTTTAAAAATCATTATGACCTAATACTTATGGACCTAAGAATGCCGGGTATCGATGGTTTTGAGGCTACCAAAAGGATTAGAAAGAAAAAGAATGTGCCAATTATAGCTCTTACAGCGTCACTTGCTACCTTCGATGACAATGCCTACATCAGTAGTGCAATTGACGATTTGCTGGCCAAGCCTTTTCATCCTCAAGACTTAAAACAGAAAATTTACAGATTGCTTAATGCAGTTAAATAGTCATTAATTAAATAAAAAAAGAAAACTAATACTGTGAAATGCTAAAACGAATAAAAGATGGAAGCCTATTTAAATAGTAGTCAGGCCGGATCATATTCCTATTTAAAAGTAGATGAAGGTTTGGATTTGTCGCAGCATCAGAGAGGCTGATTGTAAATTGGCTGATTTCAAGGAAACTGAGCTCCGTAGATTTAATTAGCTGAAATTTAGTCAAAGGAATATATGGCTAAGCCACTCCAATCAACACGACACTTCTACTAGCTTTGTAATTTCTGAAGTACTATATCTCTTTTGCCACGACTCATAGGAATACTTTTATCCCCAACCTTGAGCATATTTCCATCAACTTCTGCAACATGATCAAGTGCCACTATATAAGATCTATGTACTTGAACAAACTCACCTGAAGGAAGTTTGTTTAGCAATTCTTTCATGGATGTATAAGTAATATGAAAACGCTCTGCCGTATGGAGTTTGACATAATCACCGAAGGCCTCAATAAATTTTATATCCTCGAGGTGAATGCGTACTAGCTTATGCTCTTCTTTCACAAACATGCTCCGTTTACGGCTGTGCATGGTTTCTTCCGCTTTTTTTACAGCAGACAAAAATTTGGAGTAGTTATCCAAAGGTTTAAGTAAATAAGCAGCGACATTTAAGTTAAAAGCATCAATCACATACTTCTGCTCACTACTAACCATAATTATTTGCGGTTGATTTTCCAAGGACTCAATTAACTCAATGCCACTCATCTGAGGCATTTCTACGTCTAAGAAAATAAGATCAACAGAATTTTTCTGTAAAAAATTATAGGCGTCAACAGCACTCTCAAATGATTCAAGGAGTTCTAATGATTCTGTCTTATTAATAAACCCAGACAGTATGGTTAAAAAAAGAGCATCGTCATCAACTGCAATACACTTCATAAGTTAGTAGTAGGTTCATATGTTACTAAATTTAATAAATTAACGTATATAATTGTAAATTAAAGTGCTAAAAAATTAATATTTCAATAAAAATGTACGCCTGTATAATTTTATTGTATTTCCAGTGATTATAGACGCTTATCATGGAATCTTTAAATGATCTTCTTCAAGCTAGTTTTCCAGTATCACATTTGGGACTATATTAATATCTTTACACCGGATCAGACATCATTTTAACCTTAACAGAACTAACTTTTACAAAAAAATTACCGTCCTTTTCAGTATAGATATCTTTATTAATGATATTGTTTTCTGCTTTTTTTGCCGCCAGTCAGCGCTGATAACTGTCAACAAGGTAGCCAGTGCACAATCTTTATTGCTAGATATAAGTATAATTTGGGCTGTTGGCTGCGCCATTTAGCCAGGTGTTTTTTTAAAAAAAATATTCAAAAAACCAAAAATAAAAATTGTTTCAAATTAGAGTTATTTGAGATTGGCTATTTTCTTTTCTACGATCTCAACAATAGTTGCAACTAGTCTTTCTATGTTGTTTAAGTTATTCTTAAGTTTTGCAGGTTGGTTATTTAACAATAATGATTCTGTTCTCAATACCTCATCCTTTAAGAGGTTAGCACTAAAGAGATCGATTGAGGCTGAGAGTTTGTGCTTCATGGCTTTGTAAAGCTCAATATCATGCTCATTAACAATATTATTATAGGTATCAAGTAGTCGATTGAGTTCCACCAGGTAAGATTCATACATATTTATAAGAAACTCATTGTCACCATCAGCCAGAGTTTCCACGGTTTCAGTATTAAATAACTGCTGATTCTCTTTAGCTCTTATGTCTGGCACGTTCATTCTTAAATTCTCCTTATCTATAACACGGGCTATTTTCGTATATAATTCTTGTGGATTTAGCGGCTTAGTCAAAAAATCATCCATGCCGGCTCTAAACACACTTTCTCTTTCTTCGCTTAATGCCGAAGCGGTGAGAGCAATAATCGGCAGATCTTTCAAGTTATTATCTTTTTTAATTTGCTCTGTGGCTTCATACCCATCCATTACCGGCATTTGGAGATCCATTAGTACTAGGTCAAATGTAGTTTTGCTTAGTTTTTCTAATGCCTCTTGACCATTATTGGCAATATCAACCGACATGTTCCATTTCTTTAAAAACTTAGTAGCAACTACCTGGTTGATTTGGTTGTCTTCAACGATCAACACCTTGGTGCCAGCAAGACTTGTGGGAAATACTTCATGCTCAGTTGTGTTATCTAATAGCGCACCTGATTTTCCTTTTTCAAATGTGAGATTAAATGAAAACTCACTTCCTTTCCCGGGTTCACTTGAAAGTTGCATTTTCCCACCTTGTAGTTCAACTAATTTTTTGGAAATGGCTAATCCCAATCCTGTGCCACCATACTTTCTGGTTGTAGCTTTTTCGGCCTGAGTAAACCGATCAAATACATGAGCCTGTTGATCTTTTTCTATTCCAATGCCACTATCTTTGACCGTAAATGAAATAGTCGCAGATTTTTCATCATCAGATTCAAGGAACACCTCGATTTTCACAAAGCCTTTCTCAGTAAATTTAATAGCATTTGATACCAGATTTGTAATTATTTGATTAAGCCTGACAGGATCCGTCAGTACTACATTAGGTATGTCTGAGTCAAAGATGGCATTAAATCTTATGCTTTTTTCTTCTGCTTTTAATCAAAGTGATTGTCTGATTCTTGTGATTAATTTTTTTAAATCAACCTCTACTTTTTCAAATGCTACTTTACCCGATTCGATCTTATTATAGTCGAGAATATCGTTAATGAGTACAAGTAAATTATCTGCAGAAAATCGAAGGGCATTCAAGTTTTCAATTTGGTGTTCTTGTGGAGACTCATCCTGCAATAGGTAAGCCATGCCGATAACTGCATTAAGGGGAGTTCTTATTTCATGACTCATGGTAGACAAAAAATCTTCTTTGGCTTTTGACGCCTTCTCAGCAAGTTCTTTGGCCTGTAGTAGAGCTTCATGATTTTTCTTGCTTTCCGTTATGTCTTCTACAGTTCCCACATAACCTACTACCTTATCGTTTATGGTCATAGCAGCAGCTTTTACATTGGTCCAGACGACTTTACCATTTTTTTGTTTAAACCGTTGCTCTGTTTTAAACATTACTTGATTTTCAACAGATTTATTCCACTCTTTAAACACACGATCACGGTCTTCTTCATGTATAGCATTGGCCCAACCTGTACCCAATGCTTCTTCAAAACTCAGACCGCTTAGTTTTTGATATTCTGCGTTGGTGTATTCACAAGCTCCTTCCTGATCTGTAACAAATATACCAAGTGGAGAGGCATCGCTAATAGCTCTAAATTTTTCCTCACTTGCCCGTAATCTGTTTTCATATTCTTTTTGGTCATTAATATTTGTTGACACAACTAGCGCACCTAATATGCTACCATCATCATCTCTTAAGGGGCGAGTGTTAACCCTTACAAAAACCCCGGTATTCTCATCATTTTTAATATATGACTCAAAATTATGCACCTCTTTTCCCTGTAAGGACAATAGCATGGGCAATTCTTCAGTCGGTATCAATGTTTTTTTGTCTGGGTAATATAATCCGTAATGTTCAGTCCATTCATCAGAAGATCTATCCGTACTACCTTTGCCTGCGATAGCTTCAGAGGCTTCGTTAAATAAAATAAACTCTCCTTCTGCATTTAAAACTACCACGGAATCTGTCATCGTATTGAGGATGAGATCCATGAGTCTGTTTTTTTCCTCTAGGTCCTTTCTAACCTCCTTTTGTTCTTGTATAGATTTCTCTAGTTTTTTAGCTCTTTGTTCAGATTGTAGACGTAATTTTCGGAGGTGTGTAATATCTCGCGCCACTGATCTTACAAACTTTACTTTACCGTCAGGTTTGAAGAGCATTTTTACATTTTGTCCAACCCAAATTTCTTTTCCAGATTTACTCACCATTATAAACTCATAGTAGGTATCTGAAATTTGTTCAAGACGCTGTTTAATATAAAAATCTTGCAAGTTTTTAATTTGGCTCTTTTTAACCAAATCTGTAAAATGAAGCTTCTTTAATTCCTCTTTACTGTACCCTGAAAGGCGTTCAAGCATACTGTTAGCATAATAAAACCTTTCTTTTTCATCGAGTTCGTAAATCATATCACTTAATGACTCGACTATGTCCTCAAAATTAGGCGTGCTATCTTTTTTTGTTTTTTTCGTCATGTAAATGAGCGCAGTGTGGATGAATTTTTAAGCCAAATTGAATTTAGAAAAGTGTTAGTGGAATTTTTGCTATATGTAAGTATTTTTTATTCAAGTAATTATATAAAATCTACTACAATGAAAAGGTATAAAGTATCATTTGATCAAAGCGTATTTTCAATAATAGCTTTATTTAGATGGTAAAAAGCATGATTAAAGTTTTGAAGTGCAACATCGCTCTGAGGTAATTAATCATCAATTTGATAAAAGTTCAGAGTATAGTATGCTCCTCAATTCGTAGAGTATAATTCACTACATTTTAATGCCTATTGGCTGTTAATACAATGCTGCGTATTGGCATAAAATTTTCATATAATCAGCCAGAATAAAATAGTTAATTAAAATGAGAACTTTAAAAAGCACTTTACTTTCATTAATACTTTTGAGCACTGCCGTCATCGGAGGTTGTGGACCTAAAAAAGGTACAATTGAAGATAAAGAGGCCGTTAAAAATGACACCCTTGATGTAAACGAAGGGGTGGGTGAGGGCCCGGTAGGCGAAAGTGAACATAAATAGATCAGTGTCCTCGATTGAGAGAAGTAATAAAACGTTTGGATAATAATTTACAATAAGAAAAAGATAGGCTAAAGACTATTCAAGTGAATTAATTGACACCGGCACTTACGCTGGTTTGCAGGATGCCTCATTTGTTTAAACTTTGAGGCATCCTTTTTTTGTCTTTAGTAATTTTAAATGTATATTTTGATGGCTGTATAAGATTGTCTTATGCAGCCTTTTTTATGTCAATTTTACTACTTCTATTTATTTATAAATATTCTAAATAGGATGTAAATATTTTGTTTTTGGCATAAAAAACACGTTTTTGAATCTTCGCTACGGTATTGATGTGCCAAATGTTGCATTGTGAGGTAAATGGTGCTGAAAATATGTTTGAAATAAAACATTCCGATAGTAGATTTGTGCCCGGGTCAAGACAAGATATACCCTCTAAAAGAGTTATAAATGACACAAAATATGACGCTAAAAAGATCACTAACTCGCGTTTTACTAGCATTATCATTATCAGGTTTCCTCTTCATTTCCAACCAATCATTCGGACAAGAGGCTGAAGCAGCCGACACAGAAACTGCTGCTTCTGATGATGGAATACCTACCGATGCAGCGAGTATCAGCGAAGGAGAATCACTTTTCAAAGCCAATTGTACTACATGTCACCGGGTTCATCAAAAGCTCGTAGGTCCTGCTTTGGCCGATGTTTATAATAGGGCCCCTTCCATTGAGTGGATCAAAGAATTTATCTGGAACTCATCTAAAGTAATTGCAAGTGGTGATGACTATGCGGTGAGTCTATACGATGAGTATAACAAAACACAAATGACTGCTTTCCCTACTTTCAAGGAAGAGGAAATCATGTCGATTTTAGCCTATATTCAAGATGAGACTAATAAAGGACCAGCAACAGCCGCTACGACTACAGCGACAGCAGGTGAAGGTGGAGCAGGTGGAGAGTCTATTCCGGCTGGTTATCTAAATGCCATTATGGTGGGTCTGATCATAGTCCTGATACTCATCTTTGTGGTATTAGTATTAATTACAACCATCCTCAGAAGATACCTCAACCAAAGAGGAGACCTTGATGAAGACGACAAGAAAATTGTTAACCCAGCTTTTGATTTCGATAAATTCATTAAAAGTAAGCCGGTTATTTTCTTAACAGTATTTTTATTTACTGCGATAGCTTTTAAAGTAGTAATCAATCAACTGTATGCAGTAGGTGTGCAGAAAGGCTATGCGCCAAAGCAGCCGATAGCATTTTCTCACAAAATTCACGCGGGTGACTACCAAATTGATTGTCAATACTGTCACACAGGGGTGAGAAAAAGTAAGAGTGCTAACATTCCGTCACTTAACATTTGTATGAACTGTCACTCACAGGTAAAAACAAGTTCACCACAAATTCAAAAACTTACAGCAGCGTATGAAAACAATGACCCAATCGAATGGGTGAGAATACATAACCTCCCTGACTTGGCTTACTTCAATCACTCACAGCACGTAGAAGTTGGTGAAATTGAGTGCCAGACATGTCACGGGCCAATAGAAGAAATGGAAGTTGTGCGTCAGCATTCATTGCTTACTATGGGGTGGTGTATCGATTGTCATAGAAAGACAGAAGTGAATGCCAAAGGAAATGAATACTATGACAATTTACTTGAGCTTCATGAAGAAGAAAGTAAAGACGCTATGACTGTCGAAGACATTGGAGGACTTGAATGTTCTAAGTGTCACTATTAATAAATAAGAAAGTAGAATATTAGATTTATCTATTTATAGATTATGAGCGATAATAAAAAGACATACTGGAAAGGTATAGAACAGTTATCTAACGACCCTGAGTTTGTAAAAAATGCAGATAAGGAGTTTCCAGAGTTCTTACCAATCAATCAGAATGAAGAAGGGGGAGGAAGCAATCGTAGAGACTTCCTGAAAATGATGGGCTTTGGTATAGCAGCAGCTTCTCTTGCTGCCTGTGAAGCCCCGGTGAGGAGAGCCATTCCGTATGTAAACAAGCCGGTTGATGTTGATCCTGGTGTTCCTAACTACTACGCTTCTACCTACACCAATGGTGGAGACTTCTGTAGTATCGTGGTTAAAACCAGAGAAGGTAGACCAATCAAAATTGAAGGTAATACACTTTCAAACATCAGTCAGGGAGGAGTAAACGCTCAGGTAGAAGCTTCTGTACTTACAATGTACGACAACGAGCGACTTCGCGGTCCTAAAATTGGTGACAAAGCAACCAAATGGGAAACGCTCGACAAAGAAGTTATTAACAAACTTAATAGTGTAGCTGCTCAGGGTGGACAAATTAAAATTGTGAGTAATACAATTTTGAGCCCAACTACTAAGCAGGTAATAGCAGACTTTCAGGCAAAATACCCAACTACAGAGCATGTGATGTATGACACGATCTCTGCGGAGGGTATGTTAGCCGCCAACGAAAGCTCTTTTGGACAAAGAAGTATCCCTTCTTACGACTTCAGTAAA
The DNA here is from genome assembly GCA_039970995.1 of Fulvivirga sp. Lineage (GTDB taxonomy): Bacteria > Bacteroidota > Bacteroidia > Cytophagales > Cyclobacteriaceae > Fulvivirga. The sequence goes on along the minus strand of JBDVKW010000001.1, from coordinate 213,891 downwards.
GCGGATGTCATAGTTAGCTTTGGTGCCGATTTCTTAGGCACCTGGATTTCTCCAATTGAGTTTACGAAACAATACAGTAAGACTAGAAAAATTGGTAGCAACAAAAAGACGATGTCTCGTCACTACCAATTCGAATCAAACCTTTCATTAACAGGTTCTAACGCTGACTACAGAACACCTATCAAACCTTCAGATGAAGGTAAAGCGGTAGCTGCCTTATATAATGCCATTGCTTCCAAGACAGGTGGACAAATGGTAAGTGCGAAAGGTGAATACAAAAACATTGATAAAGCTGCTAACGATCTTTTAAAAGCAAAAGGTAAGTCGATAGTAGTTGCTGGTTCGAACGATCCGGCCGTACAGACTTTAGTAAATGGCATCAATTCCATGTTGTCAAACTATGGCCAAACTATCGATTGGAGCAAGGCATTAAATTACCGTCAGGGTAATGAAAATGCAATGGATAAGTTTATCGCTGACGCTAAAGCGGGTAGAGTAGGAGCAGCTATTTTCTTGAATAGTAATCCTGTTTACAATCATGCTAAAGGTGCAGAATTGAAGGATGCATTGGCTAAAGTGAGTCTTAAAATTGCAACTTCTGACAGAACTGATGAAACAGCAGCATTAGCAGATTATGCAGCTCCTGATCATCACTTCCTGGAATCATGGAATGATGCTAATCCTAGAAAAGGAACTTATAGCTTAACACAACCTACGATTACTCCTGTTTTCGATACCAGACAAGCGCAACAATCATTGTTGACATGGGCAGGTAAAAATGAAGATTATTACGAATACCTTCAGAATTACTGGAAGCAAAATATGCCGTTAAGCGGTAACTTCCAGATGGCATGGGATAAAGCATTGCATGATGGTATCATGGAAGTTCCAGCTACTGAAGAAGAGGGTGATGCAGTGGCGTTTGCTGGAAACGTAAGTGCGGCTTCAGCGGCCATCGTAAAAAATTATAAAGGCAATGGTGTTGAATTGGCCATCTACCAAAAAATAGGTATGGGAGACGGTTCTCAGGCTAACAACCCATGGTTACAAGAAATGCCTGATCCAATTTCTAAAGCTACTTGGGATAACTACCTAACGGTTTCTCAATCTTGGGCGAGAGAAAATGGTGTAACTGCATTTGAAGGTAAGAGCAACAAAGCCAAACTTACAGTTAATGGTAAGTCTGTAGTTGTTCCTATATTAATTCAGCCAGGTCAGGCGGCAGGTACCGTAGGTTTAGCCGTTGGATACGGCAGAACAAGTGCAGGTAAGGTTGCCAATGGTAGAGGAGTGGATGCTTACCCATTAGTAAGTACACTAAATGGAACTTCTTCTTACAATGTAATGAGCGGAGTTACCATAGAAGTACTCGAAGAGAAGTATCAGATTGCACAAACACAGACTCACCAGACATACATGGGTAGAGATACTGTGATTCAGGAAGCAACACTTGGTGAATACAAGAATGATGAGTTTGCTGGTAGACACAGACCTGAAATTTCTAACTGGATGGATGATGAGGGCGCTACTAGCCCGGGTAACTTGAGTTTATGGAAAGGTCATAAATACAAGAATCATCATTGGGGAATGGTTATCGACCTCAACTCTTGTACAGGATGTAGTGCTTGTCATGTTGCATGTCAGTCAGAAAATAACATACCAGTTGTTGGTAGAGAAGAAGTTATAAATAGAAGAGATATGCACTGGATGCGTATCGATAGATATTACAGTTCAGATGCTGCACCTTCAGATCTAAAAGGTCTGGAAGAAGCTTCTGAAAACCCTGAAGTTACATTCCAACCAATGATGTGTCAGCACTGTAACAACGCGCCTTGCGAGACGGTTTGTCCGGTGGCTGCAACTACACACAGTACGGAGGGTATCAACCAAATGACTTATAACAGATGTATCGGTACGAGATATTGTGCCAACAACTGTCCTTATAAAGTAAGAAGGTTCAACTGGTTCAAGTACCATGATAACGGTCAGTTTGAAGATGTGAATACATCAATGAATAATGACTTAGGTAAAATGGTGTTGAACCCTGACGTAACAGTCAGATCAAGAGGGGTAATGGAGAAATGTTCTCTTTGTATTCAAAGAATCCAATACGGTAAGCTTGAGGCTAAGAAAGAAAGTAGAAGACCAAAAGATGGTGAAATCACTACCGCTTGTGCTTCTGCATGTCCAGCTGATGCCATTGTATTTGGTGACATGAATGATAAAGACAGCAGAATTCACAACATGCTTCAAATAGATCACAAAGAAGGCGCTGACTACCTGATCGAAACTGAAATTGGAGAGCCAAGAGCCTACCACGTATTGGAAGAGATTGGTGTGAAGCCAAATGTGACTTATTTGACTAAGATTAGAAACAAAGACAAGGAAGAGACTAAAGCTTAAGCCGGAGTCAACTAAAAAACTATATAACTTAGAACTTAGAACTATTTAAATATGCAAGTTACTTCATCCGTTCGTGAGCCATTAGTTACCGGTGGAAAAACCGTTCATGATGTCACGGAAGATATATGCAGGCAAGTAGAAGGAAAACCTACCAAATCATGGATGATGGGTATGGCCATTTCTCTGGCTGCTCTAGGTATCGGAACGTACTGTGTTTTCATGCTGTTATGGGAAGGTATTGGTGTCTGGGGGCTTAACAAAACAGTAGGTTGGGCCTGGGATATTACAAACTTCGTATGGTGGGTTGGTATTGGTCACGCTGGTACACTTATTTCAGCGATTCTTCTACTATTCAGACAAAAGTGGAGAATGTCGATTAACCGTGCAGCTGAGGCCATGACAATTTTTGCTGTAATTTGTGCGGCTTGTTTCCCTGGTTTACACATGGGGCGACTTTGGTTAGGTTTTTACTGGGCTTTGCCTCTGCCTAACACGTTCGGCTCTCTTTGGGTAAACTTTAATTCACCACTACTTTGGGATGTATTTGCGATTAGTACATATTTCACTGTATCGCTTGTATTTTGGTATATAGGTTTAATTCCTGATTTTGCCTCTATTAGAGACAGAGCTACGAATAAAGTATCGAAAGCAGTATACGGAGCACTTAGTTTTGGATGGGATGGCGCAGCAAAAACATGGATGAGATATGAGTCTGTAGCTCTTATTTTAGCAGGACTTGCTACTCCACTTGTACTTTCAGTACATACCATTGTATCATTTGACTTTGCTACTTCAGTAATACCTGGATGGCACACCACAATCTTCCCTCCATATTTCGTGGCAGGTGCGATTTTCTCTGGTTTTGCTATGGTACTTACACTGATGTTGGTAACAAGAAAAGTATTCAAATTAGAAGATTACATAACTATCAACCACATTGAGCTGATGAACATTGTAATCATCATCACAGGTTCAATTGTAGGTATTGCATATATAACTGAGTTTTTCATTGCCTGGTATTCAGGTGTTGAGGCAGAGCAATATGCATTCATGAACAGAGCCTTTGGTCCTTATGCCTGGGCATACTGGTCAATGATGACTTGTAATGTGATATCTCCTCAGTTATTCTGGGTTAAGAAAATCAGAACAAGTATTGCAGCAACCTTCATACTTTCAATAGTAGTAAACATTGGTATGTGGTTCGAGCGTTTCGTAATTATTGTTACTTCGCTACACAGAGACTACCTACCTTCCAGTTGGGCAATGTTCTATCCTACAGTATATGATGTGGGAGTATATTTATTCACTTTCGGATTGTTCTTTACAGCATTCTTATTGTTTGCTAAGTTCTTCCCGGTGATCAACATGGCCGAAGTGAAAAGTATTATTAAGTCATCATCCTTAAAGAGAAGTAATTAAGATGGAAAGCAATAAAAACTTTGTATTAGGCATTTACGATGATGAAGATGTGCTTCTTTCTGCAATCAAGCAGGTAAGAGAAAGTGGCGTCAAGATTCATGAAGTTTATTCACCATTTCCAGTACATGGAATAGATGAAGCATTAGGGTATAAAAGAACACGACTGCCAATAGCGGCATTTATGTTTGGCTTGTTGGGTACATCACTGGCATTACTCATGCAAATGTGGATGCTGGGTTTCGATTGGCCAATGATTATTGGTGGTAAGGATTTTATTTCATTGCCTCCTTTTATTCCTGTGACATTTGAATTAACAGTACTTCTTTCTGCATTAGGTATGGTAGGTACATTTATGATAGTAAGTGACTTGAAGCCATATAAAAAACCTAGAATTTATGATATCAGAATAACTGATGACAAACACGTAATGGCTATTGACCTTGCTAAAAATGATTTGGCAAAAGATGATATTAAGAAGATAATAAGCAGTAGCGGGGCAGGAGAGGTTAATGATAAAGATTTTGAAGATTAAGAATTTCTATAGAATATGAAATTGAATAGACATATCAAGTTTGCATCCATACTGTTAGCAGGTGGTTTATTAGCTGGTTGTGGTGCTGAAGGGGATAACCAGGGGTTGGAATACGCTCCGAATATGTATCATTCAGTACCTTACGAGCCACTTTCTCAAATTGTAGATGAAAGTGCGGGTGAAGCAGCCGAATTGTTAGGTGCTAATAGTGATGGTCATGGAGAGTATTATAACTCAAACCCGCTGAATGATCACAGGATGACAATGCGTACTCCTCCGGCTAATTCGGTAAGAAGAAATGGTTTTCTTCCTTATAGAATACCAAAAGATAGTTTAGAGGCTGCAGCCGCTGTTGAAAATCCATTGACTGGAGACCGACAAGAATTGATTAGTGATGGTAATGTGCTTTACGCACGCTTTTGTAATCATTGCCACGGTCCTAAAGCTGAGGGTAATGGATCTGTGGGTTCACCTCCAGCTAGTGATCCTGATGGTGTACCTCCATTTGCAGGTATTGCAAACCTCAAGGGAGCAGCCTATCAAAATATCACAGAAGGCCATATTTTTCATGTAATAACTCATGGAAAAGGACTTATGGGAGCGCATGGTTCTCAAATTTCTCAGGAAGAGAGATGGAAGATTGCCATGTATGTAAAAGAACTTCAAAAATAATTACGGCTTATAGTCGTACAGAATTGTAAATAAACTATTGAAATGACTGAAGAAAGATTTTCATTCACCGCCAAAGCAAAAAGAACTCTTTTTATTATTGGGCTTGTTGGCTTGGTGCTCTTAGTAGTAGGCGCACTAACAACTAACTCTGGTGGACATGGGGAAGAAGAAAGCCATGCCTTAAATACCATTACTGAAAATTCTATGCTCGCGAGTGCAGATGATCAGGAGCACGGTACCGCGACTGCTGAAGAAGGGCACGGAGAAGAGGAAGGACATCATGGTAGTCCAACCTGGCTAAAGAGAATTTTCTCAAACCTTTGGATAAACAACGTTTATTTCACAGGACTTGCAATTATTGGTGTATTCTTTATTGCCATTCAGTATGCTGCGCAAGCAGGCTGGTCTGCAGGTATGAAAAGAGTTCCCCTGGCAATGGCACATTGGCTTCCAATTGCAGGAGTGCTAATGGTTATTTCTTGGTTTGCGGTAAAGTCGGATGTTTTTCATTGGACGCACGCAGATCTTTATCTCCCAGTTGAAGAGGGTGGTGATAAAATCATTAAGGGTAAAGCAGGTCTCTGGTACTGGCCAATGGCTGCAGGTACCTTCCCATTATTCTATGTATTGAGAATGGTAATATTCTTTGTGCTGTGGTACATGTTCTTCATCTGGATAAAGAGAGAGATGTTAGCCGAAGACCTTGATGGCGATGTTAAGCATTGGTATAAGGCGCGTAAGTTCTCAGCTATATTCCTTGTAATATTTGCAGTGACTTCATCAATTGCTGCATGGGACTGGGTGATGTCAATTGACCCTCACTGGTTCAGTACTATGTTTGGTTGGTACATGTTTGCCAGCTGGTGGGTAAATGGCCTGGCTGCCATCACGCTTATTGTGGTTATGCTTAAGCAAAATGGTTATCTGAAAGTAGTAAATGCAAACCACCTGCATGACATAGGAAAATTCATTTTTGGATTTAGTATTTTCTGGACCTATATCTGGTTCTCTCAATTCTTATTAATCTATTACGCAAACATTCCTGAAGAGACTGTTTACTTTATTCAAAGAATTGAGACCAGTCAGTATAAATGGGTATTTTTCTTAAACCTTATTCTAAACTTCATCTTGCCATTCTTGTTACTTATGACGAGAGATGCGAAGAGACACATGTCATTACTTAAATTGGTTTGTCCAATTGTAATTGTAGGACATTGGTTTGATTTCTACCTAATGGTTACGCCAGGTGTGATGCAGTTTGATGGAGGATTTGGGTTTATAGAAATAGGTATGGCAATGATATTCTTAGCAGCATTTGTGTTTGTTACGCTTCAAAGTTTAACAAAAGCACCGTTGTATGCGAAGAATCATCCGATGTTGCAGGAAAGTTTGCACCATCATATTTAATTGAAAACAAAATAGATAATTAATTATTATATAACTGGAATATGTTTGAAGTTATCATAGCAATTGGTGTTCTCTTACTTCTAATAATATTATTTACATTATTTAGGATAAGTACGCTTGTCAGTGTAGTAAAAGGAACAGATAAAAAATGGGTAAGTAGTAGTAACAAAGTAAATGCAGCTTTAATGCTATTATTTATGTTGGGAGGATTTGGTTTCTTCTTCTGGTATTCATGGGCTTATTTTGACAGTTATACATTGCCTGTTGCATCAGAGCATGGAGTGTTAACAGATCAACTCTTTTGGGTAACTACTGCTATCACAGGAATAGTATTTGTAATAACGAACGTGCTTTTATTTTACTTTAGTTTTAAGTATCAACATAAAGAAGGGTCAAAAGCTAAATTCTATCCAGACAATACTAAACTTGAACTGCTGTGGACTGTAGTTCCGGCTATTGTGTTGTCAGTGCTAGTATTTACTGGTTTAAAGGCCTGGAATGATATTACAAGTACAGCATCTGATGATGCTGAAGTAGTAGAGATCATGGGATACCAATTTGCCTGGGGGGTAAGATATCCTGGAGTGAAGGATAATCAGCTAGGTGACTATGACTATCGAAGAATAGATGCTGCGAACCAATTCGGAATGAAACTGGAGGATGAAAATACCTATGATGATTTCATGCCATTGGAGATGCATTTACCGGTAGGTAGAGAGGTACTGTTAAAGATTAGAGCTAGAGATGTGCTACATAGTGTATTTATACCTCATTTAAGAGTAAAAATGGATGCCGTTCCTGGTATGCCAACACATTTTAAATTTATTCCAACCAAAACGACCGAAGAAATGCGGACTGAACTTGGCGATGCAGAGTTTGATTACTTTATCACTTGTACAGAAATCTGTGGTAGAGGTCATTTTTCTATGAAACTAAAGTTGGTAATAGAAGAAGAAGCTGATTATGAAGCATGGAAGGCTGAACAACAGCCTTGGTTGAAATTAAATGAAGATTATTTGGAGCAAGTTCCGGCAGAGAAGCGTGAGTTAGCTAAAATCAAGGCTGGAATTGAGTCAGATACAGAATTAGAAGCATCATTATAAGATAAATAGATAGAATAGATATGGCAACTGCTGACATACACATAACTGAGGAGACGCATCATGATGATCACCATGATCATGAGCATCATGGTAACTTTTGGACTACTTATGTATTCACTACTGACCACAAAATGATCGCCAAGCAGTTCCTGATCACAGGGATTTTCTGGGCGTTGTTAGGTGGAATTTTATCAGTAATCTTCAGACTTCAACTGGGTTTTCCAGAGGCTCAATTAGAATGGCTAAGACCATTCCTGGGCGAATGGATTACTCCTGAAGGAAAAATTGACCCAGAGTTTTACCTGGCACTGGTTACGATGCATGGTACCATTATGGTATTCTTTGTACTTACAGCAGGCCTAAGTGGTACATTTAGTAACTTCCTTATACCATTACAAATTGGAGCAAGGGATATGGCATCTGGATTTATGAACATGCTATCTTACTGGTTCTTCTTTGCTTCCAGTGTGGTTATGTTTACTTCATTATTTATAGAAACAGGACCAGCTTCCGGTGGATGGGTAATTTACCCGCCATTAAGTGCGCTACCACAAGCGGTGAATGGTTCAGGTCTTGGAATGACACTTTGGTTAGCTGCCATGGCAATATTTATTGTATCTACCCTTCTAGGTGGTATCAATTACATAACTACGGTGATTAACCTTAGAACTGCAGGAATGTCGTTCTCAAAACTTCCTTTAACTATATGGGCGTTTTTTCTGACAGCAATTATTGGACTATTATCATTCCCAGTGTTGTTATCTGCAGCGTTACTATTGATTTTTGACAGAAGCTTCGGAACGAGCTTCTACTTATCTGATATATACATTAATGGTGAGGCGTTACCTAATCAAGGGGGTAGTGCAATTTTATTCCAGCACTTGTTCTGGTTCTTAGGACACCCGGAAGTATACATTGTATTATTACCTGCGCTAGGTATTACATCTGAAATTATTGCTACTAATTCACGTAAACCGATCTTTGGTTACAAAGCGATGGTAGGATCGATGCTGTTTATTGCGATCTTATCATTTGTTGTATGGGCACACCACATGTTCGTAACTGGAATGAACCCTTTCTTAGGATCTATATTTATGTTACTGACATTGATTATTGCTGTACCATCAGCAGTAAAAGTATTTAACTATATCACTACCTTGTGGAAAGGTAACATTCGCTTTACCACTGCTATGATGTTCTCAATTGGTTTGGTATCATTCTTTATCTCAGGTGGTTTAACGGGTATTTTCCTCGGTAACTCAGCTATTGATATACAGTTACATGATACTTATTTTGTAGTAGCTCACTTCCATTTAGTAATGGGTAGTGCGTCATTTTTTGGAATGATGGCGGGTGTATATCACTGGTTTCCTAAGATGTTTGGTAGAATGATGGATGCTAAACTTGGATACATCCATTTCTGGTTGACATTCGTAGGTGTTTACATGGTGTTCTTCCCAATGCATTATATTGGTATTGCCGGATATCCAAGAAGGTATTATAGTTTTACCAACTACGATTCATTCAATACATTCTCAGATTTGAATATGTTTGTGAGTATTGCGGCAATTATAACACTTGCTGCACAGTTTATATTCTTATTTAATTTCTTCTATAGTATTTGGAAAGGAAGAAGAGCAACTGCAAACCCATGGGGCTCCACAACACTGGAGTGGACTACTCCAATAAATCCTGGTCATGGAAACTGGCCTGGTGAGATCCCAACGGTTTATAGATGGCCTTATGACTACAGTAAGCCCGGTGCAAAAGAAGATTTTATTCCACAGCATATTCCGTTCTCAGAAACTCCTGAATCTAACTTGCCTCACGAAGATGAGATGATCAAATTAGAAGGAGCAGGTAATGATGCCGTGGTTATCGATGAAAAATAAAGAGAAGTCAGTCAGGCGCCTTTCGAGGGCTAGCCTGGCGACTCTTATTGCTGTATATTTCCTAATCCTCGTTGGTGGTATCGTGAGAAGCACAGGCTCAGGAATGGGCTGCCCGGATTGGCCCAAATGTTTTGGACAATGGGTTCCTCCAACAGCTGTTTCTGAACTGCCCTCAGATTATAAGGAAATCTACAGCGAAAAAAGGCATAACAAAAACATTCGTTTTGCTAAATATTTAACGGCCCTTGGTTTCGAAGAAACGGCAGACAGCATCTTAAATGATAAATCCATTAGAGAGGAAGCTGATTTTAACGTTACTAAAACATGGACCGAATATATTAACCGATTGATAGGGGTGCTTATAGGTTTGTTTATTATTCTAACCTTTTTGTATTCCATACCATTTTTGAAAAGTAATAAGACCATATTCTTCATTTCCCTTTCCACATTAGTGCTTGTGGTTTTTCAAGGATGGATTGGTTCAATTGTAGTGTCTACCAATCTCGTGCCCTGGATGGTTACTATTCACATGTTTATTGCCCTGATTATTGTGGCGTTGCTGGTCTATTTAGTATTTCAAACGCATAATAACTGGAGGTTAAATAAAGAATCAGGCACAATGCTTCCGTGGCTTGTTGTATTATGTATGATCGGTGTATTGGTACAAATTGCACTTGGTACACAAGTGAGAGAAAATATTGATGTAGTTGCAGCTTCTTTGGAATACCAACAACGAGCAAGTTGGGTGAATCAATTGGGAACTACATTTTTAGTACACAGGTCATTCTCATGGTTGATAGTTCTGGGGCATGTTGTGTTAGCCTATATTATGTTTAAAAGGAAATTAAATTCACGTGCTTTAGGCTCATTGTTGATAGTAATCTTATTATCTGTTTTTACAGGTATAACACTTAACTACCTTGGATTTCCGGCATCTATTCAACCAGTACATTTATTACTTGGCACCGTGGCCTTTGGCCTACAGTTTTTCTTATTTTTGCAGCTTAAAAGTAGTAAAAGAACAATAGCAGTATGATGACTAATGGAACATATAGCATTTCATTAATGGCAGAGAAGGCAAAGGCATTTTATGAGCTTTTAAAATTCAGGTTGTCATTTTTGGTGGCATTCTCATGTGGCTTTGGATATATGCTTGGCTCGCGTGGTATAATGGACTGGGGGCATTTTCTGTTGTTGTGTTTTGGAGGATTTTTGGTTTCTGGAGCTTCAATAACAATCAATCAGATTATTGAGAAAGACCTCGATAAATTAATGACCAGAACGCAAAACAGACCATTGCCAACAGGTAGAGTCTCAAAAAGTGAGGCCATGACGTTTGCTTGTGTTGTTGGACTTTTAGGTTTAGTAATACTCATGCTAAGCACCAATACCATTACGGTATTGCTTTCAATCCTATCGATGGTGCTATATAGCTTTGTGTATACTCCGCTAAAGCGTGTAGGTCCAATTGCGGTGTTTGTTGGTGCCATACCAGGAGCTTTACCTCCTTTGTTAGGTTGGACAGCGGCAACAGGAAGTATTACTTATGAAGCATTGATCATATTTGGCATCCAATTCATCTGGCAATTCCCTCACTTTTGGGCTATTGCATGGGTGGCAGATGAAGATTATAAAAAAGCTGGTTTTAAACTTTTACCATCTGGTGGTAAAAAGGATATGAACACCGCTTTTCAGATTATGATATATACTTTGTTCTTAATACCGTTGGGGCTATTGCCTGCTAAGTTTGGTATAACGGGTATAGACTCAGCAATTATTGTCACTATTTGTGGTGTATTGTTTTTAAGCCAGACATTTTTATTGATGAAAAATGGTAACAGACAATCAGCGCTAAGAATAATGTTTGGTTCGTTTTTGTATTTGCCAATAGTGCAAATCGCGTATTTGTTGGATAAAGTGTAGAGGAATATGACATCAGATTTTAAATTAACAGAAGAGCCCAAGCGACCACTTTCAATGCACCCTAAGAAGTTTGCGTTGTGGTTATTTATCATTACTGTGGTAATGGTTTTTGCGGCACTCACGAGTGCTTATATAGTGAGACAAGCTGAAGGCAACTGGCTTGTTTTTGAATTGCCTACCGCAATGTGGGTTACAACAGGGATAATATTACTGAGTAGTGTTACCATGCATTGGGCATACTTGTCTGCCAAGAAAGACGAACTGGGTCAGGTAAAATTGGCCATTGGTATTACTACCGCACTGGGCGTTCTATTTTTGATAGGGCAATTCTATGTTTGGGGTATTCTTGTGGACCAAAATGTGTTTTTCGTTGGTAATCCTTCAGGATCATTTCTTTATGTTTTGAGTGGGTTGCACGGACTTCACCTTGTCAGTGGTATTATTTTTCTAATAATTGTATTAATTTCGGCCTTAAGGTACAAGGTTCATGCTAAAAACCTGAATCAAATTCAGATGTGTGCTACATATTGGCACTTTTTAGATGGGCTTTGGATTTATTTGTTTATATTTTTATTGTTGAATCATTAATTTAAAGATTTAAAGAATCGTTTATGTCATCTACCGCGCATACAATTGATCAGCCCAAAAGAAGTATTTGGGATGGCGGACAGTCCCCGCTAAAAGCAAGTTATGGTAAACTCATGATGTGGTTTTTCTTGCTATCAGATGCTTTTACCTTTTCTGCCTTACTTGTCACTTACGGAATGATAAGATTTGCTCACCCAGCCTATACCGGCTCGGTGGAAAGCTTTACATTTTCACAAGACTACTGGCCAATACCCGAGAAGGTTTTTGAGGCAGTCCCTTTCCTACATGGAGTTGAACTTCCATTGGTGTTTGTGGGTATCATGACTTTTATCCTGATCTTAAGTAGTGTTACTATGGTGCTTGCGGTAGAAGCCGGACATAGAATGGATAGAAAGGGAGTGGAGAAATGGATGCTTTGGACAATTATTGGAGGTTTGACTTTCCTAGGTTGTCAGGCATGGGAGTGGTCACACTTCATCACCGGTACTGGTGGCGGTGGGGCAGGCCTTTCATGGAACGAATATGGTCCTCCGGATTTTGCAGCATTATTTTTCTTTATTACTGGATTTCACGGTACGCACGTGCTTAGTGGTGTAGTACTTAACTTCATAATTTATTATAATACGATTACAGGTGTTTATGATAAACGAGGGCACTATGAGATGGTAGAGAAAGTTGGTCTTTACTGGCACTTTGTAGACCTTGTGTGGGTATTCGTATTTACATTCTTTTACCTGGTATAAAACATTAAAAATATAGCACATTATGCATTCTGAAGAAACAAATCAAGTACAGGTTCAGCCTGTTGATAAAGAGAAAGTAAAGAAAATATGGAAAGTAGCCGGTATTTTAGCCTTGGTTACAGCTATAGAATTCGTTTTTGCTTTTACGATGGCAGCGGGTGTTCCAAGAACCTCAATATTTATTGCGCTTACCATTGTTAAAGCCTTTTATATTGTTGGTGAGTTTATGCACCTCAAGCACGAAGTGAAAGTATTAATCTGGTCAATATTGATCCCGATGATATTTGTAGTATGGATGCTTATTGCATTCATCTATGAAGGCGGCTCATTGTATGATGCCAGATTCTAATTAAGAATATAAATTGACAAAAGAAGGCTAAAGGAAACTTTAGCCTTCTTTATATCAGACCATGAAGAACTATATCAAAGGCTTATTTCTAATAGCCATATTACTCATACCCATCTGTATTTTTCTCTTCCTGAAGTTTTTTGGTGAAAACAAGTTTGACATACCTGTCTATTATAGTGAAGGCGTTACAAGCCCCTTTCCGTATTGTGAAAGTTATTCTGAAACATACACTGTAGAAGGTTTAGCCAAAGAAAAATTACCGGGCGTATTTTTGTTTTTTGAAGAAGGGGAGGCGTTTGATTTACTTCAAATGAATAATGTAAAGAACAGACTTTCTGAAACAGTAGGAGCCATTGGTTACTCAGTTTACACACGAGATTCTACCATAAAGGAGCTAAATGCATTGGATTCTGCAACATTTATCCAAAAGCTACAATGTCAGTTTGTATCTGATACATTAAATCAATACATATTGGTCGACTCTAAAAGTAGAATTAGAGGATATTATGATACAGAACGTGATGAGATTGATAGGTTAATTGTTGAATTGAAAATTTTGCTGGAAAATGAGCGAATCAGTAGAGAGGAAATATAATAAAATAATAATTGCGTTGTCAGTGGTGATCCCTGTGGCGGTGGCGATCCTATTCACAGTTAAGATTGAAGGTTATGATTTTTCTTTCCTTCCTCCAATTTATGCTTCAATTAATGGGTTGACAGCCGTATTGTTAGTGGCCGCTTTAATTGCAATTAAGAACAAAAAAGTAAATTTACATGAGCAACTAATGAAGTTGTGTATTGGCCTCTCTGCGTGCTTTCTATTGATGTATGTAGCCTATCATATGACAAGTGAGTCAACATCTTTTGGAGGTGAGGGTGCTATCAGGTCTGTTTATTTCTTTATACTTATCACACACATCTTATTGTCAATAGCAGTAATCCCATTAGTGCTGTTTACTTTTGTAAAGGCATTGGCCAAAAGGTTTGATAAGCATAAAAAACTAGCCCGCATTACTTTTCCTATTTGGCTATATGTTGCAGTTACAGGTGTGGTAGTTTATTTAATGATAAGTCCATATTATTCGTAGAACTAAAGCAGCATTTACGCTGTTTAAATTAAAGCTATGAAAAAGATAAAGTCACTGGGTTTAGTATTTGTACTTATTGCAATTACAGCAGTAGAATCATTGGCGCAGTGTGCGATGTGCCGGGCGACTATTGAAAATAATGTGAGTAATGGTGAAGTTGGCATTGGTGCAGGATTAAATTTTGGTATCCTTTATCTTTTTGTAACGCCTTATCTCTTAATTGGTGTTATAGGTTATCTTTGGTATAAGAACAGCAAATCCAATGAAAAAAAACTCCAGCACAAGCGCCATTTTACAAGGTAAATGCCCCCGTTGTCGTCAGGGAAAAATGTTCCCAAATAAAATGACGAATCTTTCTGGTTTCTCAAAAATGAACGAAAAATGTCAGCATTGTGGCTTAAGGTTTGAAGTTGAGCCAGGCTTTTTTATAGGTGCTATGTATGTAAGTTACGCATTTGGTGTAGCCATACTTGTTGCAGTAGGAATAGCCCTATCTGTTTTATTTGAACCTGATGTATGGGATTACCTGATCACCGTATCTGCAATTACCATTATTTTACTTCCCTTTACTTTTAGATATTCACGTATCTTGTTTCTTCATTGGTTTGGTGGTATAGATTTTGATTCTAAATATATCAATTAGTCAAAATCCGCTATATTTAGTGAAGTCACAAATTAGACTACGCGTTGTCCAGATATAAACCGGTCAAATATTATATCCTTTTCATTTCACTTGCATTAGTTGTGAGTGGATTGGTGCTGAATACATACCTCAAATGGCAACCTCTGGATCAGGAAGAGTATCTCAAGTCAGTTGAAAATAGGCTAGCCGATGAAATTGCAACCATGCAGCGCCAAATGGTTGATGTGCTAGAGTATGTGGAACAAAACAAATCATCTGATTTTACTAATCTCAATATAGCAACGAGGTATCCATTTTATGTTTTCAGCGATAGTCGATTGGAGTATTGGTCTGACTATAGATATGTACCAGAATACCGATTTTTAAAGGGTGACTACCGCTATCGATTTACTCAAACCATAAGAAAAGATTTTATAGCACGTAAATGGGAAGTCTCAGGCACCAGCTATGAGATTTATAGTATTTTACCCTTGTACAATAATTATAAGGTTGACAATAACTATGTACAGTCGGGTTTTAATACTTCTATATTTTCTGATCAGAAACTAACTCTCATGCCCATGATTGATGACGGTGATGGTGCGCAAGTATGTCTGGGTTCAGACAATCACTGCCTCTTTAAGGTAGTGTTTGCTCAAGACTATATTCAAAATCGGGTGGCCCTAAACTATACGGTGTCAGGTTTGATAGCGCTGGGTGCCATAGGCTTTGTGTTTTGGTTATACGCCTTTGTGAGAAGACTACGGCATGAGCATACAGAAAGAGGTCTGCTCATACTAGTTGCTTCATTGACCATGCTAAGGACAATCATGCTTCTAAGTGATTTTCCAAAGGGCTTAGTTGAGTCTGACCTTTTTGACTCCAGGTTCTTTGCCTCATCAGCCATTAACCCATCGCTAGGAGACCTTTTATTAAACTTAGGATTGACATTAGTGGTGATTATCTACGTGTTTAATAATTACTTTAACTTTGATGTTACTAAAAGGCTGCTTAAAGTTAAAGGTGCAATAAGACCAGTACTCACAGCCCTGTTATCTGGGCTAATGCTCTTCATCCTGCATATAGAATACCTGCTTTTTCAAACTATTTATCACAATTCACAACTCACATTTGATATAAACCAGAGTATTAATTTTGATACAAATCGTGTAGTTGCTTTTATTGTATTTCTACTGCTTGGTATCATTATATTTTTAGTGCACCATATCTTTTTTAAGATTGTGACTAAAATCAACACAGATCGTTTAAAGCTGTTTTTATTTTATTTAGTAGGAGTAGTTACGTTCAGTGTGGCTAACTTAATCATAGGGCAAGATTTTATAGTAGTAGTAGTCATTGGTGTAGCTTGGGCTACGATACTGTTCTTTACTAAATTGCCTGGCTATCTTTCTAAAATCAGATACAATACATTCCTGTATTTCTTCTCAAGCGTTATTGCAATTTCTTTAATTGGCGCATTCGCCATATTTCAATTTGAAAATGAACGTGAATATGAAAGGAAGCACAAGTTTGTCACGCAGTTTCTTATAGAAAATGATAACCTGGCGGAATACCTACTCAATGAAGTAAATCAAAAGCTTGAAGATGATGTTTTCATCCAAAGTACCATGGCTAGTCCGTTCTTATCGAAAAATATCATAAAATCTAAAATTAGGCAGGTATATCTGAGTAATTATTTTGACAAGTATGATGTAAAAATATACCTGTACAATAGTAACGGCCAACCCTTTGAAGAAAAGCAAGGGCAATTACAGGCAGATGAAATCAGAAAATTTAATGTAAAGGACTATCAGACTGATTATGAAGGCATTTATTATGTCAATAAACTAGGTGGTGAAGTAACCAAGAGATACCTGGACTTTATTGAAGTGAAGAAACGGGGTATAACCGTGGGCTTTATTATTCTGGATCTAACCTTAAAGCGCATTATACCAGATAATGTATACCCGGAGTTATTAGTTGATAATGCATTTTTGTTTCCTTACCAGGATGCTAATTATAGCTATGCAGTTTACGACAATAATGAGATAGTTTATAATTCAGGAAACTATAACTACTATACTGATTTTTCTTCCAATTTGTTGGAAGGAAAGGCTATTTACAAACGAAGTATTACGATTAATGGATATTCTCATTTGGCTGTAAAGGATCCCGGAGGAAGGGTAATTGTTATAAGCTCAAACCTACACCCATGGTCTGACATCATCTCAAACTTTTCGTTTCTTTTTCTCATTCAGGTATTTATGTTACTCATTTTAACAGCGATATACACTTTGTATTTCAGTTTTCAGAATGCAAGCCTGAATTATTCGGCAAGGATTCAATTATATCTTAATGTGGCCTTCTTCCTTCCGTTATTTGCCGTGAGTATAACTACCCTTAGTCTAATAAACTCATCTTTTAAGAAAGAAGTAAACGAGGAGTATTACCGTAAGGCACGCAGTATAAGTAGTAATGTAAGTGATGACCTGGATGACTATGTAAGGAGGATATCCGAGAACCGGGAAGAATTACCTAACAAGCTGTCCCAGGTAGCTAAATTCTCAGGGGTGGATGTGAATCTTTTCAATGTCAGGGGTCGCCTGTTGGCTACAAGTCAGCCATTGATTTATGAGAACAATCTACTTTCACCATATTTAAACCCTGAGGCCTTTGCCAAAATCAAAGAACAAGAAGAGAATGTGTACATAGCCCGGGAGGCTGTGGGCTCACTTGAGTTTAACACGACTTATTATGGAGTAAAATCCTATGAAACGGGCAGTTTAATAGGGGTTTTGAGTATACCTTTCTTTCAGTCAGAATATGCGCTGGAGCAAAATCAAAT
The DNA here is from genome assembly GCA_039970995.1 of Fulvivirga sp. Lineage (GTDB taxonomy): Bacteria > Bacteroidota > Bacteroidia > Cytophagales > Cyclobacteriaceae > Fulvivirga. The sequence goes on along the minus strand of JBDVKW010000001.1, from coordinate 196,305 downwards.
AGAGGTATTGTCAAATGTGATCAATATTTTCACCATTATTTTTATTGTATTTCTACTTATCTCATACTTGGCGGCCAAATGGCTTACATTTCCTTTATACTTTATTACCCAAAAACTTAAGAAAACCACGCTTACTGGGTTTAACGAACCACTGGTATGGAAGGCTGATGACGAAATAGGCTTGATGGTTGGTGAGTATAATCGCATGTTGATCAATCTCGAAGAGAGTAAAAAGGCTTTGGCACGTAGTGAAAAAGAGTCGGCATGGAGGGAGATTGCACAGCAGGTGGCCCATGAAATAAAGAACCCTTTGACACCTATGAAGCTAACTCTACAGCACTTGAGTAGAAAGTTGATCGGTAGGTCAGATGAAAAAGAACTGGAAAAGCCTATTGCTACATTGCTACATGAGATTGAAACCTTAAATGATATAGCTACTTCTTTTAGTTCATTTGCCAAACTACCCATACCTGAAAATGAGCGATTTGAGTTTTTAGCCGTTGTAAACAAGACTGTAAATCTTCATAGCGCAACAAAAGGTGTATCCATAGACTTACAAGTACCGGATCAGGAGGTATATACCATAGGAGATGAGCAGCTGATGAGCAGAATTATATCAAATATCATTATCAATGCCATTCAGGCAAGTGATACTGATATGCAAATTGATGTAATAGTGCACGTCATTGATAATCGTAAACTTTTGTTAGAAGTAAAGGACAACGGGCCTGGTATCGATCCGGAGATACATAGTAAAATCTTTGTGCCTAATTTCAGTACAAAAGATACAGGTTCGGGGATTGGTCTTGCTATTGCCAAACATGGCGTGGAGCATGCAGGGGGCAAAATTTGGTTTGAAACCAACCTGGGTGAAGGCACTTCATTTTTTATTGAGCTACCAATGGTTGAGTGATGCGATGGGTAAGGGTGTTTTTATTTTGCTTAGTAGGCTTTTTTTATATTGAGGGGTTTGCTCAAATAGAAACTAGTCGGTGTAAATGGGTACCTCAAACCGAATTCAACCAATTTTTTTCTTTAGATACGCTCACTGTCCTGCCAGGTACAGCCAAACTTATCGGTATCGCTGAAAGCACTTATGAAATTGAATACAATGTCACAGAGGGGAAGACACTAATCCGCTATCCGGGGTCGGTTGATTCTGTGCAGGTTTGTTATGAGGTATTGCCTCTAAGTCTTCATAAGACATATTATAAGCGTAGTCTCGCGGTCTATGATTCCAATGCGATATTCAAAGACCCACCCAAAGTTCAAAATGCGCTACTGTCCCGAGACGAATTGTTTGCTACAGAGGGCTTAAATAAAAGTGGTAGCATTAGTAGAGGGGTTTCATTTGGTAGCAATCAGGATGTATTTGTAAACTCTACATTAAACTTGAACCTTGACGGAAAGCTAAGTGAAGACCTGAATATCAGAGCAGCTATCACAGATCAAAATGTACCTTTCCAACCAGAAGGTAACACACAACAACTGCAGGATTTTGACAACGTATTTATCGAGATATATAATGACCAACTTTCATTGAAAGGCGGAGATGTTGTATTTCAAGACAGAAGTTCTTATTTCCTTAAATACTACAAAAATGTGCAGGGAGGTCTGGCTAATATCAATTATGGGCTGACGGACGCAGATAGTGCTTCAACAAGCTTAGGGATATCCGTGGCAAAGGGAAGGTTTGCCTCAGTGCAAATTGAACCGAGAGAAGGCTTGTTGGGTCCCTATAGAATACCAGGCCCGGGAGGAGAGACTTTTGTCATTGTCTTGGCTAACTCAGAACGTGTATTTCTTGATGGGAAGCAATTGACCAGAGGGTTTAATCAAGACTATGTCATTGACTACAATGCGGCTGAAATTACCTTTACCAACAAGGTTTTGATAACACAATTTTCGCGTATTCGTGTAGACTATGAGTTCTCTGATCAGGATTATAATCGCACGATCACGGTGGGTAAACATGCACACCAAATAGGCAAACTTAAATTAGATATCAGTGCCTATAGTGAAAAAGACAGTAAGAACAGGCCGCTTCTTGTAGAACTCAGCAATGCAGACAAGCAAAGGTTAAGTGAAATAGGGGATAGCCTTGATTTTGCGTTTAAGTCTGGAGCTGATAGTGTTGGCTTTAGTAATGAGCAAGTACGTTATGCTCGTATGGATACTGTAAATTCAGGTGGGCAGATGGAGACAATATTTATTTATTCTACCGATCCGGAGGAAGCGATATACCAGGTGACTTTTAGCGATGTTGGTGAGGGTAATGGCAATTATATTCAGCAACAAACCACCGCCAACGGCCGTGTATTTCAATGGGTTGATCCAGCAGACGGTTCCCCACAAGGACGGTATGAGCCTATTATTGACATTCCTGTGCCAGATAAAAAGCAAATGGTGTCTGTAAGTGCTGGCTACAAACTAAATAAATATGAGGCCATTACTTCAGAAATGGCATTCTCTGATCAGGATGTCAACTTGTTTTCACCCATTGATGATGGGGATGATAGTGGAGCGGCCATCAAAGTAGGGTTTGAATCTAATGGTAGAGAGCTATCGCTATTACCAGAGTATAAGCTAAGGTTTTATACTGATTTTGAGTTTGACAACAAGAACTTTCGGCCGATTGACCGATTCAGGTATATAGAATATGACCGTGACTGGAGTTATACACCCCAGGAAGATAATACGAATGTGGCTGATCGAATATTTAATGTGGGTTTTGGCCTTAATAAAAATAACGATAATAATCTCTCATACCGATTCAGTAATAGAGATAGAAAAGGACAAGTTGATGGAGTTCAACATGAATATATGTTGAATAAGCGCATAAGCAACTTTAAAATCTCAAGCAATGGTTTTTATCTCGATAATAACCTTGATATACTCAGATCTACATGGAAGAGATTTAGCGCAGATGTGTCATATGTCAATAAATTCCTTGTACCGGGATATCGATATAGTTTTGATCATAATATGGTGAAAAGCAAGCCTGCAGACTCAGTCGTGTCATCAGCCATGTATTTTGATGAGCACCTGTATTATTTGAGAAATGCTCCAGATAAGGAATGGGACTTTCTTCTTCAGCATGCGCAGAGGTATGATAAGTTACCTCAAAATGGAGAGGTAGAAGACTTTACTGCATCAAATACCACACAATTAACAATAGGGAAAGACCTGGGTGATGATAGGGTAGATGTGCTGTTTACCTACCGGGAGTTGCATCAAGAACTGCAAGATGAGGTAGAGGAAACAGTCTCAGGTAGAATAGATTGGAATGGATTGATGCTGGATAATCACATTCGTTCTGATCTGACCTATGCTATTTCAAACAGTCAGGAGCTTAGGAGAGAGTTTGTCTATGTAAAAGTACCCACAGGGGAGGGTACCCACACCTGGAGAGACCTCAATAATGATAATGTGCAGGATATCAATGAGTTTTTTGAGGCGATCAACCCTGACGAACGTAATTACGCCAAGATTTTCGTTCCTACAAATGACTTTGTCACGGCTTTCCAGACGCTTTTTATATACAATGTGTCCCTTGAAACTCCCAGGGCCTGGCGTACCGCAAATGGTCTGAAGTCTTTTCTGAGTAGGTTTTCTAACAATACCAATTGGTCTGCTGACACAAAGACCACCCAGAAAGATTTAACTGATCGACTACTTGCTTTTGCCAGAGATATCGACACTAATGTATTGATAGCCGAAAGAAATAGCTTGCGATCGACTCTTTTTTATAACAGGGCTAACCCAAAATACGGATTAGAATTCACCTACTTTGATACTGAAAGCAGACAACTGTTAGTAAATGGATTTGAAGCTACTTTTAATACCAGTTACGATCTCAATCTTCGATATAATGTAACAAAATCCTTAACACTCAAGCTAAGGACAGTTGAAGGGGAAAAAGTGTCCGCTTCCGACTTTTTGGATGGTAGGAATTACTTGATTAATTCGCTCCGCTTTAATCCTGAGATAGCGTGGCAGCCTTCCAATAGTTTGCGAGTCTCCTTTCAGCATAACTATTTGGAAAAACGCAATGACCTCACCAGCGAATCAAATGAAAATGCGTTTTTGAAGGAATTGATTGCTGGTGTTCGAATTAACAAGGCTGTGAAAAGCTCTTTGAATGCGCAGTTTAGATGGACAGAAATTGATTTTACTGGTGATGAAAATACGCCTTTGGGGTACGATCTACTCAATGCATTGAGACCAGGTACCAATATTTCATGGTCGGTCAACTGGCAACAAAGAATCATGACTGGCTTACAACTCAACCTGAGTTATGACGGTAGAAAATCAGAAAGTACTGATGTGATTCATGTGGGCAGGGTGCAGGTGAGTGCTTTATTCTAAAACCAAATGTTCTTTACTTTCTTCCTTGATGAAGAAAGTCTAAAGTATTGAAAATGCCGTTATTTCTAATCCAATTTCTTCAACTTCCTCATCACCTTATTGGCAAATACGAAGTCGTCAAATTCTTTGACACCTGAGTCCATGATCTCGTTTTTGTTGCCTTCCCAAAGTTTATGCCCTTCATAGAGGAACATAATGTTCTCACCGATGCCAAGCACAGAATTCATATCATGAGTAACTACTACAGTGGTTGTTTCATACTCTTCAGTGATTTCGGCAATGAGTTCATCTATCAGGATAGAAGTTTGAGGGTCTAAACCCGAGTTTGGCTCATCACAAAATAGGTAATTGGAATCATTGACAATAGCGCGGGCGATACCTACGCGTTTTTTCATACCACCACTTACTTCAGAAGGCATTTTCTTGTTTTGATTTTCAAGACCCACACGCTTGAGACAGAAGTTAACCCTATCGAGTTTTTCATCCTCTGGCATAGTAGTGAGCACATTGAGCGGAAACATGACATTTTCCTCTACAGTTTTTGAGTCAAATAAAGCACCGCCTTGAAAAAGCATGCCAATTTCTCGCCTGATCTCTGTTTTGAGGTCACGCGAGGCATGTGTAAACTCATTGTGCTTATAATACACAAATCCGTCATCGGGTTTAATGAGCCCTACTATACATTTGAGCAATACACTTTTTCCCGTACCACTCGATCCTATGATCAGATTAGGCTTTCCTTTTTCAAATGTGCCGCTGATGCCTTTTAACACATCTTTATCACCAAACGATTTCTTTATGTTTTCGATCTTGATCATAATAGTAATTGTGCTAAAAGATAATCTGCTAAAAGAATGGCGATCACACTTTGTGTAACTGCTGCGGTACTTGACTGACCCACCTCAACTGCACCACCTGTGGTATAAAAACCTCTAAAAGAAGAGATAGATGAAACTAAAAACGCAAACACGAATGACTTAATCAATGCAAATGTAACAGTGTACTCATTAAATTCGAATCTGATACCATAGATGTATTCCTGAGGAGTTATTACACCCGTAAGCACACCAGCCAAATATCCACCTAAAATTGCCAGTAGCCCTGCCAGTATAACTAGCATAGGATACATTAACAGACAGGCTAAAATTTTAGGAAGTACGAGGTAAGAGGTCGCATTGATACCCATTACTTCAAGCGCATCTATTTGCTCAGAAATACGCATGGTACCCAAGCCACTGGCCATACTGGACCCAACCTTGCCGGCAAAAATTACTCCTATAATTGTTGGGGCTAGCTCTAATATAGTCATGTCCCGCACAACTAAAGAAATAACATAGTCGGGAATCAATGGGCTGATGAGGTTATAAGCCGTCTGAATAGTAGTAACAGCACCCATAAAAAACGCTACTAATGAAACCAGTGAGACAGAACCGATGCCCACAGAAATGCATTCATCGATAGTGAGTTTAAAATAAGTCTTAAACGTTTCCCTGTTGACAAATAGGCTTCCCAGAAAAATAAAATACTTACCGAGGGTTTCCATTAATTAGGTTTAGATTTTGCTCGTAAAGGCTGATTTATCTACCTTAACATCACTCTGAAAGATAACAATATTATCATAAATGGGTTGAGATTAAAATTGTTTTAGATAGTAAATTATTATTGATATGAAAAAACTTGCGGTAATCACCGGAGGGACAAAAGGAATCGGACGTGCGTTGGTATTACAATTTGCAAAAAATGACTTCGACCTGGTTGTTTGTGCACGTAATGAAGCTGATTTGAAAGCGTTGAAAACAGAAGTAGAAGATACCATGGAGGTTTCTGTTTTTGTGAAATCTACTAACGTTGCCAATAAGGCCCAAATGAATGAGTTCATATCTTTTGTAAAACAATTGGAAAGACCCATAGATGTTTTGATCAACAATGCAGGTGTTTTTGTACCCGGACAGGTACATAATGAAGAGGAGGGTATGTTGGAGAAAATGATTGATACCAACCTGTACAGCGCTTATCGATTGACGCGAGGTCTTGTTCAAGACATGATTGATAAAAAGAGCGGTCATATCTTTAATATTTGTTCGACAGCTTCTTTTATGCCTTATGTAAATGGCGGTTCTTACTGTATCTCAAAATTTGCGATGTTGGGCATGTCGAAAGTTTTAAGAGAAGAGTTGAAAGAGCACAATGTACGTGTAACTTCCGTGATGCCCGGGGCAACTTTTACTGCAAGTTGGGAAGGGGTTGATTTGCCGGAAGAGCGTTTTATGAAACCTGAAGATGTGGCAGAAGCCATTTGGCAAGCCTATGTGTTGTCGAAAAGGACGGTGATGGAAGAATTAGTGCTAAGGCCGCAATTAGGTGATTTGTGATTAGTCTTAAGTTATAAGTCGTAAGTTAGCGAGCACTACTACATGATCAACAAACTCATTTCAATAGTATTCTTAGGGATTTTTTTGGGTTGTGGGACTCAGTCATCAAACCCGTTGATTGGTTCATGGGGAGAGTGCCTTAGGGATGGGACATACAAAGAGTATAAGATAAACGAACATTATACAATAACATCAGTATCGTACTTTCAAGACCATGATTATGACAATGGAATAGCCTTTTACAAATGTCATATTCTCGACAGCATGTTAATTGTCACTCAAGGGATTAATGTGGATTTGATTAATCCTCCAGAAACACTTCGATTTGAATTTTTAAATGATAACAAAGTGGTGTTAAAAAACCCATATGGCACTTCTGAATTGACTAGACTAGTAAATGAAAGTCATGTAATTGATTCGAGTAACTTCGATAACTGGCGCGAATCATTTCTTAAAGAATTTCTTCAAAGAGCGGAACAAGCGAACTGTCCTGATTTGCGAACTGAGGAAGAAAAAAATCCCCCTGTCGAACTCGGTAATGTAGAAGACGATTTTGAAGAACTGATTGATATAGAGGAGTAAGAGCTCGCTAATACCATATAGCTTCTTCTGTTTCGTGTTCTTGGCCAAGGTCCAAGTTTCCCTAGTAGTTATTTGTGTCACTTGGCGCTCATCAACTTCGCACTTGGGCGTAAGCAGAATGTTCTTTGCCAAAGACACTGCATCAAAACACAAAAAATATTACTTTCACTCAATTAAGTACGGGTGTGGCACGAAATGCTATAAACGTACGATGTGCATACGACTTACTACTAGAGACTTACTACTAAAGGCTTACGACTAAATAATATTCACTTCAGGATTGAGCTCGATGCCGAATTTCTTCGCTACGCTATCCTTAATTTCTAAAGCAAGCGCATATAGGTCGTTACCTTTTCCTCCACCGTAGTTTACCAATACAAGTGCCTGATTTTTATGAACACCAATGCTGTCTCGTTTTAATCCCTTCCAGCCACATTGCTCAATGAGCCAGGCCGCAGGTACTTTTATTTGGTCTCCAGGAAGTTCATAGCCGGGGATGTCTGGGAATTCAGCCCGAAGTCCATCATAGTCGATTTTGTCGATGGTTGGGTTTTTGAAAAAGCTACCCGCATTCCCAATTTTAGCCGGGTCAGGTAATTTGGATTGTCTGATATGAATCACAGCGTTACTTACATCTCTTATTGTGGGGTTTTTGACACCCATTTCAGCTAAAGTATCCTTAATGGCACCATAAGAAGTGTTAAGGGTGTGATTTGCTTTTGTTAGTCGTAAGTATACTTCGGCAATTATGTATTTATCTTTTGACACATTCTTAAAAATGCTTTCACGATAACCGAAATTACAGGCTTCCTTATCAAAGGTTTCTAATTGTCCCGTTTGCCTATCTAGGGCCGTAAGTTTCTCAAAGACTTCTTTGATCTCAATGCCGTAGGCACCTATATTTTGCATCGGGGCAGCGCCTACAGTACCCGGTATGAGTGAGAGGTTTTCTACTCCTCCCCAGTTGTGGTTGATGGCAAATAGTACAAATTCATGCCAATTTTCACCTGCACCGATTTTCACCAACACACTATCATTGGTTTCTTCAACTACCTCTATGCCTTTTATATCGATCTTTAGTGTAAGCCCATCAAAATCATTAGTAAGTAAGATGTTGCTACCACCTCCCAAAATAAAAAGGTCATTATTTTGAGCTTCATTGCTACCAATGCATGCTTTCAAATCCTGAATGGACTCAACAGATTTGAATAGTTTGGTGGTAGCACTTAACCCGAAGGTGTTTACTTTATCTAATGGCTTGTTTTCTTCAAATTGCATCGATGCGAAATAACGGATATTTCCCAGATAAATCCAGCTTTGATATTGTTAAAATCGGTTAATCATTTTTCATTACTTTATTTTGATGGTTGATGGACTCCTGGTGCACGGCCTTGAGGTACCGCTCAACGAACTCCTCACTCAGACCCATAGGCTCAGCCTTACTCATGATTTTTTTTACAATTTCATCCCATCTTTTGGTCTGAAGGATAGTAAGGTTGTGCTCTTTCTTAAACACCCCAATTTTGTGGGCGACTCCCATGCGCTGTGCAAACAGTTCTAAAATCTCCTCATCGTACTTATCAATCTGATTTCTAAATTCGTCAAGCGCAGATGGAGATTTTTCAGCACTGCTAATATCTTTGCGCAGTACAAAAGTGTCAATCATCTCCTCCAGCCGCTGTGGTGTTACCTGTTGTTTGGCATCACTCCATGCCTCATCAGGAGTTACATGCGATTCAATCATCAACCCATCATAACTTAAATCTAAGGCCTCTTGTGCAACATCAAAAAGCAATGCTCGGTTGCCGGCAATGTGGCTAGGATCACAAATGAGCGGAATACCAGGAATGATCCTTCTGAGCTCAATGGGCAACTGCCATTGCGGACTGTTACGGTATTTTTTCTCACCATATTTAGCAAAGCCGCGGTGAATGGCACCGATTTCTGTCACTCCAGATTGGTAGATGCGCTCAATGGCTCCGATCCAGAGTTGTAGGTCGGCATTGATAGGATTTTTTATGAGTACGGGTATATCTACGCCTCTCAACTCATCAGCAATTTCCTGTACGGAAAAAGGATTTACAGTAGTTCTGGCGCCAATCCACAAAATATCTACCCCATGTTTTAAAGCTTCATGCACATGCTGTGCGGTGGCTACTTCTACTGTTGTAGGAAGACCCGTTAGGGCTTTGGCTTTTTGCATCCACTTGAGTCCTTCCACACCAATACCCTCAAAGTTATTTGGGCGTGTTCTAGGCTTCCAGATACCTGCTCTAAGAATATCTACTTTATTTGTGTCAGCCAATGCCTTGCACGTAGCCAATACCTGCTCTTCGGTTTCTGCGCTACAAGGCCCACTGATGATCACTGGCCTGTTTAGGTTTGGTAGCCAAGAGCTTATCGCTGGTAAATTTAAGTCATGTTTCATGGTCTTATTTCTTTATCGTTGCTGCCTGATTTTTTAGTTCAATACCTTCCAAAATCCTGGTGATTTGATTGGCCTCAGAAATGGTGTGATGTGTAGCTTCACTTGAACCGCTTTCAATTTGTTTTTTCAATTGATTAAGCTTTTCGATGTAGGCGTCAATGGCATCCGTGAGATTATCCTTGTTTTCCTGGAAAATAGGTGCCCACATGTCTGGTGAACTTTTAGCCAGCCTCACAGTAGAAGCAAACCCACTACCGGCCATATTGAAAATACTTTTCTCATCTTTTTCTAACTCCAATACCGTGAGTCCTAAAGTAAAAGACGTGATATGCGATAGGTGAGAGACATACGCGATATGTCGGTCATGCTCTGCAGCATCCATATAGATGGTATTCATCTTCAGTGTTTTGAAGAGTTTTTCTACCACGGATAAACTGTCAGGTGAACTGGCTGCCTTGTCGGTAATGATGTTGACTTTACCATCAAATAGGTAGTAATGTGCGGCATCCGGGCCGCTATATTCCGTACCTGCTATGGGGTGGGTGGCTACGAATTGATCACGTTTTGGGTGTTGCGCTACGCGATTACAAATATTGGCCTTAATGGACCCTACATCCATCACTGTTTGACCAGGTGAAATATTATCGAGTACCTGCTCCAATATTTCAGGCGCCTTATCTACCGGCACAGCAATGATGACGAGTTCAGCATCGGCAATTGCATCATTCATTTCAGCCCGCTCATCTATAATGCCCAATTCTAATGCTTTCTCGAGATGTTCATTATTCTGATCAACACCAACTACATGAGATGTAAACCTTCTTTTTTTGAGGTCTAAAGCCATCGATCCTCCAATGAGCCCGGTTCCTATTACAGTTATTTTCATAGCTTATTTATTTAATCTGTTTAAAGCTTCGTTTAAAGTTTCTTGAGAGGAACACAATGAAATGCGTACGAAGCGCTCTCCCTGTGATCCAAATATTTTTCCTGGTGTAATGAAAACCTGCTTTTCATATAGCGTTTCATTTACCCATTGATCAACATCTACTACTTCATCGCTCACCTTCGCCCACACAAACAGGCCTGCCTGGTTTTTATCGAATAAGAAACCGATGTTTTGCAGTATTTGATATACAATTGCTCTTCTTGCTCGGTACTCCTCATTGATTGAATTAAACCATTTGCTTGATTGGCTCAGGGCATCAACTGCCGCGAGTTGAACAGGCCGGAACATACCGGAATCCACATTACTCTTAAATTTTAGAATGTTGGTAATGTGATCTTCATGACCGACAATTGTTCCAACTCTCCAGCCGGCCATATTGTGAGATTTGCTTAGGGAGTTTAACTCCAAAGCATGTTCATTTGGTTTTCCTGGAATAATACTGTTGGGTGCATCATTTAAAACCAGGCTATACGGATTGTCATTACAAATGAGAATATTGTGACGCTGACCAAATTCGATTAACTCCTCGAAAAGTTCTTTCGATCCGGCAGCACCAGTTGGCATGTGTGGGTAGTTGACCCACATGAGCTTCACATTACTCAAATCCATTTTTTCAATTGCATTCAAATCCGGCAGCCAGTCATTTTCCTCTTTCAAGACGTAGGGTAGAGGTGAGGCTCCAGCCAATTTAGTTGCAGCGATATATGCAGGGTAACCGGGATTCGGCACGAGTGCAGCATCGCCAGATTGCAGGTAACTCATGGAAATGTGAATGATTCCTTCTTTAGACCCTATGAGTGGCAATACTTCCTTATTCGGGTCAAGATCTACATTATAAATGGTTTTATACCACCTGCTAAAGGCCTCTCTCAATTCAGGTATTCCTTTGTAACTTTGATAACCATGCGCATCAGGTTGATCGGCCGCTTGCTGCAATTGCTTTATAGCCGATGGCGGAGGTGCCATGTCCGGACTGCCAATGCCTAAATTGATGATGTCTCTGCCTTGAGCATTTAGAGCTGCTATTTCCGCTAGTTTTTTTGAGAAATAGTATTCTTCAATTCCCGAAAGTCGGTCTGCTGTTTTAATCATTTTTCTCCGCTTTTATAGATGCCAAGTACTTGTAAGTTCTTGCAAATGCCATTTAGTTGTTTCATTACTAATTCGTATTGTTCAATGCTACTGAATTCTAAGTCGAGGTGAAATGTGTACCGCCACTCTTCCAACACCACAGGGACTGATTGTATTTTAGAAATATTGATACTACCCTTGTAAATTGTACTCAGTACCCGTGCTAAACTTCCGGGTGTATTCGGTAATTCAAAAAGGATAGAAGCTTTATCAGCATTTGAATTGTCTTTATCGCTTTTGGACAAAACCAGAAACCTCGTGTAATTGTTAGGAACGGTTTCGATGTTTTTGGCTATGATGTCTAACCCATAAAGCTCTGCTGCAGTCTGACTCGCAATCGCACCTAAATGTTTATTACCCGACTCAGCCACCTTTTTTGCGCTCAAGGCAGTATCCACAGATTCAACCAATCGAATTTGAGGGTGATTTTCAAAGAACGCTGTGGTTTGCAGGATTGCCATTGGGTGGGAGTGTACTTCTCTAATTTCTGCGAGTCGTGTACGTGGAACACCTAATAAATGATGATTGATTTTCAGATATACCTCTCCTGTAATACGCAGCGGGCTTTTTTCTAATAATTTATAGTTTGGTAAAATACTTCCTGCAATGGAGTTTTCAATTGCCATCACTACTTCATCGCAATCTCCGTTTGAAGCTACTTGGTTTATCAGCTCGGGAAAAGTGGCCGATGGGGCCACTTCAATATCGCCCCCATAGTATTTTTTGGCTGCCTCCTGATGAAAGCTGCCAGGGTAGCCTTGTATGCCTATTTTAATTTTTGTTGATGTTTCGTTCATTTTTGATATAAAAAAAGGAGTCCCTTTTGAGGACTCCTGGTGTATTTAATTGCATATAAATATTACCAAACAGTCCTCCGACTTCTTTTATAATAAAAGAAGAAATAAAAGTACTGGTTGAAATATTTTAGCGCATTTCTCATGTTTAACTCATAAAAAAAGCCTCCCAAAAAAGGAGGCTTCAGTGTTTTATATTAAACAATAGCCTCCCTGATTACCTAAAGTAAAAGAAATAAAGGCCGTTGTAATTTGCAGTATGTGTTGTACTTGTGTGCATTTGTTATTTAAAGATTGATTAATTTTTTAATTTGACAAAGCTTTTTGAAAAATATTAATCAGAATTATAAACTAACCTGAATATGAGAAAGTTAATACTATTCTTCCTGATCGTTACCTCATCTGTGGCCTCGGCCCAGTTGTATAAGTTTGAAAGTCCTTTTGCACATACCTATTCTATCGTTGCCAAAGATCCGGTTACTGGGGAAATGGCTGTGGCTGTGCAAAGCCATTGGTTTTCTGTAGGAAGTGTGGTGAGTTGGGGAGAAGCTGGTGTTGGTGTAGTAGCCACACAATCTTTTGTAAATAAATCCTTTGGTATGCGTGGGTTGCAATTAATTAAAGAAGGAAAAACAGCTCAAGAGGCGCTGGATATTTTGCTTTCTACCGATGAAGGTAGGGAAGTAAGACAGGTGGCAATACTCGATGTGCATGGCAATGTGGCTACGCACACTGGTGATAACTGTATCAAATATGCAGGACACATCAAAGGTGATCATTTTTCTGTACAGGCAAATATGATGCTTACAGATGAGGTTTGGCCAGCTATGGCCGCAGCTTACCAAATCAATAATGAGCTGCCGCTCCCAGAGCGCATGGTAGCTGTGTTGGAGGCTGCTGAGCAGGCGGGTGGTGACATCAGAGGTAAGCAATCTGCAGCGCTGTTGGTGGTGGCAGGAGACAGACCAGAAAACGCCTGGGATGACCCGATGATTGATTTACGAGTTGATGATAGCGAGCAACCTTTGCAAGAACTTAAAAGACTGCTGAAAGTGTATAGGGCTTATGAACATATGAATAAGGGTGATTTGGAAGTAGAACATGGCGATATGAAAGCTGCTATGGAAGAGTATGGCGCTGCACAAAAGATGTTTCCTGATAATCTGGAAATGGCGTATTGGACAGCCATTACTTTGGCCAATCAAGGGAAACTAGAAGAAGCGAAACCTATTTTAAAAAGGGTATTTGCTAAAGATGAAAATTGGAAAGAACTCACGCGTAGACTTCCGGAGGCGGGGTTGTTGACTTTGAGCGAAAAAGAGGTTAAAGAGATTTTGGATTTGTAATGGAAAAGATCTGTGAGGACACAGACCTTGGAGTAGATTTATTATACCATCTGGCGGCTTAAGCCCGTCCGGTTAGTTGTCTCCTTGAGGATGAAGTAGAGCTTTTGGACTACAGTTTTCATTTTCTTTTGCTTGCCCAAAAGAAAACGAAACAAAAGAAAAAGGCACCACGAACAAAGCTCATTTTCCGCTCTAACACACAACCCAACCCTATCCTAAGCCGCTCACGCCCATGCCTCAAATGAGCCACGCTGTTCGTGGACGACCCTCCCGCATAGGTTCAAGAGCTCTAATGTATGTGTGCACCCAAACCTGTGGTGGGGCTAAAGCGTCCGTTGTTTTTTAAAGGTCTGTGAAGACACAGACCTTGGAGTAGATTTATATAACAATCGGGCGGCTAATGCCCGTACGGGTGGTTGTCTCCTTGAGGATGAAGTAGAGGTTTTGGACTACAGTTTTCATTTTCTTTTGCTTGCCCAAAAGAAAAAAGAAAAAGGCACCACGAACAAAGCTCATTTTCCGCTTTAACACACAACCCAACCCTATCCTAAGCCGCTCACGCCCATGCCTCAAATGAGCCACGCTGTTCGTGGACGACCCTCCCGCATTGGATACTCAGTATTAACAAGACCTTGGATTAGATTTTTAACGATGGTATCCCTTTGAGGGATGAATCACTGATTACAAATTACTCTTCTCAAACTCCAACAGCCATTGTTTACGTGCCAGTCCTCCGGCATAGCCTGTTAGGCTGCCATCGCTGCCAATTACTCGGTGACAGGGAATGACAATCGCCAGTCTATTATAGCCATTAGCAGAGGCCACTGCTCTAACAGCCTTGGGCTTACCCAACTTATTAGCTTGCTCCTGATAAGAGCGCGTTTCTCCATAAGGAATGCTTTGGAGTATTTTCCATACAGTATTTTGAAAATCGGTACCGGGTGTATGCAGAGCTAAATCAAAATCCTTTCTTTGGCCGTTGAAGTATTCATTCATTTGTTGCTGAAGTTGTTCGAGATGCTCGTTGGACCCTGGTAAAATCACAGCATTAAGCCGTTTTCTCAAATCTTTGAATTCTGTTTCCAACATTCTGCGGTCTGTAAACTCAACTAAGCAAATACCGTCCTCAGTTGCGCAACCATACATGGGCCCGAGTGGCGTAGTAAATCGTGTAATGTTGATGACGGCCTGGCCGTTGGTTTTCGTGGGTGGTTTACCGAATATCGATTGATAGCCATCATTAAAGCCACTCAAAGATTCATAGCCATGATCAAAAGCAGCAGCGGTCACTTTTTCACCGCTATTAATTTGCTGGTAGGCCATGTTTATTCTGAGCATCCGCTGGAAGCCATGGAATGTGATGTTATGGTTTTTCTTAAACCACCTCCTGATTGCAGCAGGATCAATACCTCGCTGTCGCAAATCATAATCTTTAATGCGTTTATAGGGCTCCTGACGGAGTTTATTCATCAATGATTCATAGGCCTCAGGCGTAGAATTTAGTGGTTCTAAAGGTTTACAAACTTTACACGGTCTGAACCCGTGTCTCAATGCTTCCTGCGTGGAATTGAAGAAAGTAACATTCTCCGGTTTAGGCTTTCTGGCCGTGCAAATTGGTCTGCAAAAAATATTTGTAGTCTTTACCCCTGTGATAAAAAGGCCTTCATAAGAAGCATCTTTATTGACGATCGCCTGATATTTTTCTTGAAAGGAGAGCATAATATTGATAGTTAAATTTAGCTCAAAAATACCAGCTCTTTCATGTGCGAACTACCGAAAAATTGACAAGGAATTTTATTCTCTTAAGAGTGGTCGCGTCAGGCATGTGGGCCCACCACCGCCTTTTACACTAATTTCCTGACCTTCATATTCGAAAACGGTGCAACCGGCTGCTTCCAAGGTTACTTTTGTTTTCGGGTTTCCTTTTACCATCAGACATACACGAGGAGCGATCGCCAAGACATTACAACCCATAGAGTCAAATTCGCTTTCTGGCACCTCAACCAACTCAAACCCACGCTCGATTAATAAATTTCTAAAGTCAATGGGCATGAGGGGGGAGTATACCACGGCCAAATCTTTATCAACAGGGCTTAAAATTGACATTAAATGAAATACATCAGAGGGCCCTCTAAAGTGTGGGAGGTTAGCAACGATGACTTCAATTCCATGAGGGTTAAGTAAAGCTTTTAATTGCTTAATCCCTTCTGGGTTAGTTCTGTAAGTGTGGCCTACAGCCAATGTCTTTTCATTGAGCCAAGCCACATCACCACCTTCCAATGTACCTGGTGATTTGATTTCTCCTAACATTTCGATGTCATTGTCCAGGTAGGCCTTTTTAGCTGCAGCTGGCTCCTTGGCCCTTCCTTCCTTACCCATGTTACAAATAATCACTCCAAAATCGGTAGCGATCGAGGCATCTCTGCAATAAATCGAGTCCATAGATACACTATGATCCTCTTGGAACTGCAGTATGTCTATATTATGTTTTTTCAATAGGCCCTCGAAGGCTTTGTATTCTACAGTAGCCTTATCAAATGATGGTTCGCCTAAATAGTTGAGTGCTTTCCATTGAGAGGTGATGGCTGACTGGTCTATAAATGCAGCTTTCACATTTTTTAGGAAGACGGACTTTAGTTTATGATATTCAGAGTGGCTAGTCATGGTTTTATTTGGTATTCTTTTTTTGGTTGAAAAATTTAATTTTCATTTTTTGGCTTGACCAGATCCTTACAGGACAGGCTCCACAAAAAAGTCAAAGCCGCTTCTGAAAAAATCTTTACAATTGAGTTGATTGTATGTATTAGAAGTCGATAATTTGAAGAGTTTTTATTCATTTTTTTGTGCGTTGTATTTCATCCAGACATAAAGTGGTACACCCAGTACCAATAGTATAAAGCCCCAATAGGTTGCTTCTGCACCAGAGCCGATAATGGCCCATAATGAAAACAGAAATGCAAATGAGGCTACGACTATTTTAGTCAGGGTTAAATTAAAAGCCATTTTTTTGGCTACACTTATTAAGATATATGAGGCTGAAGAAAAAACATATGGAATGAGCACGGACAAAGTAGATAGTAATATGAAAAACTTAAAAGTTTCTACGAGCCCTTTGGTGTAGTTCATCGACATAAGTATGGATGCTAACACGCTGCCTATCATAATGCCGATAGCTGGTGATCCATTCTTGTTTTTCTTAGCGAATATTTTTGGAAACAGCTTGTCACGAGCAATAGCAGCTGGTATTTGGCCTTGTATCAATATCCAACCGTTTAGTGCACCAAAGGCTGATATGGCTGCACCACCTGCTACAAGGTAACGAGCTTCTTCACCCCACATGAGTGCGGCAGCATCTGCAAAAGGCGCATTAGATACGGCTAACACTTCCGGTTCGATCACGCCCATTACTGACATCGATCCGAATATATAAATCGCGATGGCTATAAAGGTGCCAATTTTGGTGGCTTTAGAAATTGTTGATTCAGCATCTTTTATATCCTCAGCGGGAATAGTGGCAGACTCAATGCCTAAGAACGCAAAGAGTGTAAGTGCAGTAGTAGAGGCAATAGCCGAAAGGGTTGATTCATCACTGAGGTTGACAGGAATAAAATGATCAAAATTTAGGAAGAACAAACCGCCAATAGATACTATTAGAAGTGGTACAAGTTTTAAAAACGTAGATACCAGCTGTACACTACCAGCTTTTTTCACCCCTCTGGAATTAACCCAGGTTAAAAACCAGATGGCAGCCAGACCTGACAATACTGAAGTAATCGGGGTGGAGGTCAATACAGGAAAAAAGACTCCTAAATAGCCTACAAAGCCAACAGCTATGGCTGCATTGGTGACCCAAACAGAAATCCAGTAGCCCCAGGCTACTAAAAAGCCTGCAAAGTCGCCTAGCCCTTCACGGGAGTATACATAAGGCCCGCCACTGGCGGAAGGGATGAGTTTACTTAGGTAACTAAATACCAAGGCAAGGAATATGGCTCCCACGGAAGAGGCAATCCAGCCGAAAAAACTGATGCTGCCATAGCCCGCCAGAGTTGAAGGAATTAGAAATACCCCAACACCAATCATATTGCCAACCACTAGCGAGGTGGACGTGCATAGACCGATTTTATTAGGAGAGGAGGTTTCGCTCATAGTTAAGGCTAAGAAAAGCCGTGATTATAGATTATATTGGTACATAATATTCCAATATAGAAATTATTAGACGTAATGAAACCTACCTATAAAATTAATTCTGATATCACGCAGGCCGAGACCCTACCGGCAAGCTTTTATCAGGACGAGCAAGTTTTTGAGCAACTCAAAGAAAAGGTCTTCTTAAAATCCTGGCAGTGGGTAGGAGATGAGACACAAGTGCCGTTGCAAAATGATGTACATCCATTTACCATGCTGGATCATTACCTCACAGAGCCGATGCTACTCACCCGTGGAGCTGATAACAATATCAGGTGTTTCACTAACGTGTGCACCCACAGAGGTAATATTTTGGTGCACAACCCAGGAAAAATGCAAAAGCTGCAGTGCATGTACCATGGCCGAAGGTTTGGTTTAGATGGCAAATTTGAACATATGCCTGAGTTTAAAGAGGCCAAAGACTTCCCGCGCCCGTGTGACGACCTACATGAGTTTCCAGTGGTGAAGTGGGGACCATTTTTATTTGCAGGTCTCAGTGAAGACATTGATTTCAATGCGGTAATTGAGAAAATGAATGAGCGTGTTGGTTTTCTGCCTTTGGATGAGTTCACCTTCGATGAAGGCCGCTCAAAAGAATATCTTGTGCATGCGCATTGGGCATTGTATTGCGATAATTACCTGGAGGGTTTTCATATTCCTTTCGTGCATGATGACCTTAATAAAACATTAGATTACGGTGACTATACCACTGAAATCTATGACTTGCTCAACTTGCAGATTGGCTATTCAAAAGACGCCTCTGAAACTTTCGATTTACCCAAAGGACATATAGATGAAGGTAGAAATGTGGCCGCTTATTATTACTGGGTATTTCCTAATATGATGTTTAATTTCTACCCCTGGGGGCTATCTGTAAACGTTGTTCGACCGATCGCCATGGATCGTACCAAGGTTTCTTTCCTCACCTATGTCTATGACGATTCGAAGTTGGAGAAAGGAGCGGGTGCCTTACTCGATAAAGTGGAGCGCGAAGATGAGTTTGTGGTAGAAGGGGTACACAAAGGAGTGAAATCACGATTTTACCAAGCGGGTAGATTTTCTCCGAAGCGAGAAAAAGGCGTACATCATTTTCATAGGTTGCTGGCGGAGTTTTTGGGCAGGGAGTGAATGTGTTTAGCCTTTAGCAAAGGATTGAGGTTTTAAATACTGTTTTCATTTTCTTTTGCTTGCCCAAAAGAAAACGAAACAAAAGAAAAAGGCACCACGAACAAAGCTCATTTTCCGCTATAACGCACAATCCAACCCTATCCTAAGCCGCTCACGCTCATGCCTCAAATGAGCCACGCTGTTCGTGGACAAACAGCCCGCCTAAATGAATTCATGCGAATGAGTATTATATAAACCAGTTGATCAGTAAAAGGATAATGGCGGTTGCCACAATGAAAGCCGAACATAGTGATACTATCGATGTGATAAACCGCTTTTTTCTTGAAAGTATAAGTTGTTTGCGAATTTCGTGGAGCTGTTCGGGAGTGGCCTGTTTGTACTCATAAACAGTTTTGCCTGATATTTTAAGTAGTTCTTCTTTGGTTTTAAAGTAGCCAGACTTCTTAAGTAGACTTGCGTTGCCTTTAAGTCTACCAATCATGTCGTATATGTGTCCTGCGCCCCCTGACATTGTATATGTTAATCTATAATGCTAGAAAAAAGTAACTCAACATTGATGTTTAAGGCTTTCTGACATCGATACAATTAATCAATCTGATCAATTGACCGTGTAGTTTTTATTTGATAGCCTGATAGAACACCCATTGTTTTGGCGGCTCCCAGAATAAATACATTATCGCTCACAATCCAGATATCACCTGTTTTGGATTTTAGCTGTTTTAATGTTGCCTGCCATTTTCGCCTTGCCTCCGTATCAAACCCACTCATTGCAGTGCAATTGAATATTAGGTTTACTTTTTGTTCAGTGTGAGCCACCTCTTCAGTCCATTTAATGATTGCATTTTCGGCTGTGTGGGTATCGAGATGTTTAGGAAAGTCAAACTTTAAGTATTCCTTTTCCTTTAATGTAACTTTGTTGATGTCTACCATAGTGGGTTATTTTCCTGAATTGAAAATAAGTATTTTATTCAATTAAATGCTAGTAAATACAGATTAGCGCATGCTATGCTTCAAAAATCTTCACCTTTCTGGAGCTTAATGAAAAACGAGCCAATCATTATCTGAAGGATGTGATAAATTAAACTTCTATTTAGAATTTTCCTTTTCTTTTTCCTTTTGAATTTTATTAAATAGCTCTTTATCATAAGGTTCATGAAGTGATTGCTTAATTAATTCAGCAAGCTTTGGGTTATCACTATATCGAATGTCAATAATATATTCGCCTGGGGTTATATAGCTTATTACTCCAATTAAAAGCGCGGGAACAAGACGTTTAAATACTCTTAAATAGAAGTCAGGCTGTTGTCTGTTGCGGGCAATTAAAATTATTGTAGCTACTATACCAATTATAGTTAAAAAGGTGCTTCCTATGTTGAGCATATTGTCAGACCCTACAAGTACAAAGAATTTAAACTGTATTCCTATAATTACAATGGACAGTGCAATGCCCAACCCTATTGAACCAATTACTCTTCCGATACTTTTGAATGAACCGGGTTTTGTAATATTTCTAATTTTGACATCATTAAACAATGCAAAGCTGAAAAAGAAATATAGCATCGAAATAACAGTGCAGCCAACCAAGAATATGTAGTTTGAGTAATCAATTCTTAAAAGACTACCAATTGCACCTAATAAAATTAAAACCACTAATACTTTCTCTAGTCTTTTCATTTTCTTAATGTTCTTCTCAATATAAATATATCGTTTCAGTTGGAATGATACTCTTACTAAGCCTATGAGGATTAGTAAGTTTTCAAACCAGTTTCAGGCCAACCCCTACTAATCCCTGGAGGCTTAGTAGGGTTGCCACTTAACTTTCAAAAATCTTCACCTTCCTTGAGCTCAATCGCAGAATGAAAAAGGAGCCAATCATGGTGATTCCGTAAATCATGCTATCATTCCATTCCATAAATATGAGGCTTCCTGTAAAGAACAGGGCCGAATAAGCCATGGCGATAGCACTCAACCAGCAAATTCCTAATAAGAGCAGTCGCTGACCTTGCCAGCCTTTCCTGAATGGTCTCCAATTGCCGTCCGGCTTTATTTTATCAAAGAATGATTGTAGTACTGACGAGTCCGTTGGCTTGGCTACAAATGTTGTGACCACCCAAGCAACGGTTGTAAAAGCCACGGTAAAAAAGAAACCTTTTGGATTTTCACCGATACCTTGGCCCCATGTAGGATCGTACTGAACGAAAACAAATTTAGCTAAGGCATAAGCGATGAAAGGGGCCACGGTAGCCACGATTTCACTCCAGGCATTGATGCGCCACCAATACCAGCGTAATATCATTACCAATCCTAAGCCGGCACCACATTCAATAATAAATGCCCAAACTCCCGAAATGGTCGTCATCAAAGTGGTAGCAAACAGTGCGATAAGCATGATTATGAATGTACCCACACGTGATGCGTTAACTAATTGCTTGTTATTAGCCTGCGGTTTTACAAAGCGTTTATAAAAATCATTGATGATATAACTTGTACCCCAATTGAGTTGCGTAGATATCGTACTCATATAGGCTGCAAAGAATGCTACCAATAAAAGCCCTTTCAGGCCGGTTGGTAAGAAGTCCTTCATAGCCATCACATAACCTAACTTACTGTCTTCGGCCGACAGGTTAGGGTAGAGGATAACTGCACAAAGCGCCACAATGATCCAAGGCCACGGGCGAATGCAGTAATGTGCTATTTGAAAAAAGAGTGTGGAGTAGATGGCATCTTTTTCTGATTTGGTAGACATCATCCGTTGTGCGATATATCCACCACCTCCGGGTTCAGCACCGGGATACCAGCTGGCCCACCATTGGAAACCTACAAAAGCGAGAAAGCTACCCAATCCGAGAGCCAGCATGGTGCCGCTGCCTTCATTACCCACCATGGGAAAGAAGTCAAGTGTACCGGCAGGAAGGTTGGCTTTTAAGTTTTCTACCCCACCAATCTCATCAGAATTGAGGACTAATATGGCCAGTATAATGCTTCCGGCCATTGCGATTACAAATTGTACCACATCGGTAAATGCAACACCTAGCAAGCCTGACATGGCGGAGTAGGCCACAACGATGAGCATGGCTCCACCCACATACCAGATCAATTGATTTTCCGGGATGTCGAAAAAGACCTGTAATAAAGACATGAGTGCAATATTGACCCAGCCGATAATCAAAACATTCATAAACACGCCAAAGTACAATGCACGGAAGCCTCTAAGAAATCGGGCAGCGGCTCCACTGTATCGCATTTCAATAAATTCTATGTCTGTGAGTACTTCTGCTCTGCGCCAGTATCTGGCAAAGAAAAATGTAGTAAGCATTCCGCCAGCGAGCATGTTCCACCAGAGCCAGTTACCTGCGATACCATTTTGCGCTACAAGCTCGGTTACGGCCAACGGAGTATCCGCAGCAAACGTGGTGGCTACCATTGAGATACCAGCAATGTACCAGGGCAGATTACGACCGCCAAGGAAGAATTGTGAGATATCCTTTCCCGCTTGCTTTCTGAATTTTAAGCCAATGGCCAGAGAGATGGCAAAAAAGGTAACGATAATAATGTAGTCGAGTAGTGCTAGCTCCATAGGTTAAATTTTGCCGTGTAAATTAGTATATATTTTGGAGAATTAATGTTGGTGAGGTTAAAAGCCTCATAACTCAAATATTAAAGCAGCCGTTAAATAGATTATCTCAAAACCTCACAATCATGAAGTTACTCTTCACCTCCGCTTTTGTATTAATAATTAACTTTTCATTTGGTCAAAATAGTCCGCAACAAATTCCCGAGTGGTTTAAAACCCATATGGAAGAAATGGTAGGAACCTGGAAAACTGACAATGCTAAATATATGAGTGAAAATGAAACCTGGGATGCTTATGGCATGGTCTGGGAGTACGGGATTGGTAAAATGAGCATCAATGGTCGGCTGTATGGTATTGAGGATGGAGAAAAATCGGGTGATTTCTGGGAGTTTAAAACATTTTGGAACCCTGATGACGGGAAAGTATATGCCTATCAATTTGGAGGAAATGGTACTTTAGGAAAAGGTGAAGCTACAGAAGATAGTGTATTACAGACATTTTACTACCCAAATGGACAGTCAGCCAAAGTGGGCCACAAGGCATGGTTTGATGAAGAAGGAAACCACCATACGAAGTCGTTTAATGTAATGGATGATGGCAAGTGGGAGGATCGAAGGTATTATGTTTGGAAGAAGGGATAAAGTAAACTGATTATCTAATTTTGTTGATTAAAATAGATTACTAAAAATATTAGTAAATACTATAAAAGTTAGCTTATATTTGTAGTATGATAATTGGCGACCGCACCATACTACATTTAGACCTGGATACCTTTTTTGTCTCTTGTGAGCGGCTGCTTGATAGCAGGCTGAATGATAAACCCATATTGATTGGAGGTGTAACGGACAGGGGAGTGGTAGCTTCATGTAGTTATGAGGCAAGGAGATTTGGTATTCACTCTGCCATGCCTATGAAGATGGCCAGGGAGCTGTGTCCTGAAGCTATCGTTATTAAAGGAAACTCATCTACTTACACCAAGAAATCTGAGGAGGTAACGGACATTATTAGGGAGAGTGTTCCTATCTATGAGAAAACATCCATTGATGAATTTTATGCAGATCTTTCCGGGGTAGATCGATTTTTCAATAGTTTGAAAATGGCCTCTGAAGTAAGGAAAAAAATCATCAAAGAAACGGGACTTCCAATTTCCTTTGGTTTGTCTGAAAACAAGACCGTATCAAAAGTAGCTACAGGTGAGGCTAAGCCCAACAATCAGCTTCAGGTTGACTTTGGTGCTGAAAAACCTTTCTTAGCCCCCCTTTCTGTGAGAAAAATACCTATGATTGGTGAAAAAACTTATCAAACATTGAGTGGTCTGGGTATTAGAAAAGTGAAGACCATTCAAGAGATGCCAGTAGAGCTCATGCAACGGGTGTTTGGAAAAAATGGGATCAAAATATGGAAAAAGGCCAATGGTATTGACAAATCTCCAGTTATTCCATATTCAGAAAGAAAGTCGATTTCTACAGAACGCACCTTTGACAGGGATACAATAGATGTGGTTAAGCTCAAAGCTATTTTGCTGGCCATGGCAGAGAACCTTGCTTTTCAGTTGCGTAGAGGACAAAAACTTACAGCCTGTGTAACTGTAAAAGTCCGCTATTCTGATTTTAATACATACACCTTACAGTCGAGAATCCCTTATACATCGGCAGATCATATACTTGTACCAAAAGTACTGGAGCTTTTTGAACGACTTTACCATAGAAGATTGCTTGTACGTCTGATTGGTGTAAGGTTTAGTCATTTGGTAAGTGGTGGGTACCAGATCAATTTATTTGAGGATGCTGTGGAGTTGATCAATCTCTACCAGGCTATGGATAAAATAAGGGATAAACATGGAGACAGAGCAGTATTGCGAGCTGCAGGTATCGAGGCTAAGACAATCAGTCGCTTCAATCCTTTTAAGGGAGAGCCGCCCCCACTGTTGGCTAATCGCAGGGCGTGAGGTGTGAGGCGCGGAGCGGAGAGCAGAGAGCGGAGAGGAGAGGGCAGAGAATAGGGAGTACTAGTTGCTGGTGTCTGGTGTCTGGTGTCTGGTGTCTGGTGCCTGGTTGCTGGATGCTGGTTAGCTGGTGTCTGGTTACTAGTTGCTGGTGTCTGGTTACTGGATGCTGGTGAGTTGCAGGGCGCATGGTATAATAGGGCATAGGGTAAAGGGCATAGAGCTTAGAGTATAGTGCATGGAGCAAAGGAGGTTCTCCCTTTAGGGAGTTAGAGGGTGTGTGAACTGCTGGTCTCTGGATACTGGGTGCTGGTGACTTGCAGGATGGATAGAGCAGAGCGCAAAGCGCATGGAGCGGAGAGTAGGGAGTACTGTACTAGTTTCTGGGTGCTTGTCTCTGGTTACTAATTTCTTACGACTAACCACTTACGACTAATGACAGAACAATGTACCTCAACACACATTCATATTATAGCTTTAAATACGGGGCAATAAGTCCAAAAGATTTGCTGGCGCTTGCTCATAGGAGTGGTATAGATACACTGGCATTAACAGATATCAACTCCACAGCGGGTAGTCTTAACTTTGTGCGGTTGTCAGAGAAATATGATGTTAGGCCTGTCTTAGGCATTGATTTTAGAAATGGAACGGATCAAAAATTCATAGGCCTGGCCAAAAACAACAAAGGCTTTCAGGAGCTCAATGAGTACTTGTCGTATCATTTGCATCAGGAAACCCCCATTCCTGATGTAGCCCCTGTGTTTAAGCATGCTTATATCATATATCCGTTTACTTCATGTAAGAAAGCGATGCTTAATCGCGATGAATATATAGGGGTGCGTACAAGAGACTTTTCCAGATTGCCTTTCTCCAAATGGAGAGACCAACAGGATAAGCTGGTGGCTCTCCAGACGATGACTTTTCGAAATAAGCGCGATTTCAATGCACACCGGTTACTGCGAGCCATTGATAAGAATACCTTGTTGAGTAAGCTGCCAAAGAGTGAAGAGGGGCATGTGGAAGATTGTTTTCTATCTCGGAAACAGATGGCAGAGGCATTTGCACCCTATCCTTACTTGCTGGAAAATGCAGCTAAGATTTTAAGTAATTGTACAATAAACTTTGAGTTTGGCGATGAGCAGGAGCATAAAAATTTAAAAACCTATACAGGGTGTGAAACGCAGGATTTCAAGCTTATGAAAAGAGTATGCTGGAGAGGCCTCTCTTACCGGTATCCTAATGCTGGAGAGGAGATACACAAGAGACTCGAAAAAGAGCTGCAAATAATAAAACAAAAGGGCTTTGTCTCTTATTTTATCATTAACTGTAAGATCGTAAGCTATGCTCGTAAAAAAAACTACTTCTATGTAGGGCGTGGTAGTGGGGCCAATAGTATTGTAGCCTATCTCATGCGTATAACAGATGTAGATCCTATTGACCTTGACCTGTACTTTGAGCGGTTTATAAACCTGTACAGGAAAAATCCACCGGATTTTGATATAGACTTTTCCTGGAAGGACAGGGAAGATGTGACGCGATTTATCTTTGAGTTTTTTACTAAAAAAGCACCCAATAGGGTCGCACTACTTGCCACATACAGTACATTTCAATACCGGGCTACCGTAAGGGAGCTGGGCAAAGTGTTTGGGCTTCCTCCTCATGAGATCGACCGATTGTCAGAAGGCAAATCACCGACTGATGATCTATCAGCTTTGGTACTCAAGTATGGTAGTTTAATAACAGGGTTTCCAAGTCATTTAAGTATTCATGCAGGCGGCATTTTAATAGCAGAGCAGTCTATATATAGCTTTACAGCTACAAGCATGCCCCCAAAGGGCTTTCCCGTTACCCATTTCGATATGTTGATGGCCGAAGATGTGGGGCTCTATAAATTTGATATTTTAGGCCAGCGTGGGTTAGCCAAAATCAAAGATTGCTTACAAGTAGCCAAAGACAATAACCCTGAAGACCCACCGATTGATATCCATGATTTTAAAAAACTGAAGAAAGATGAGCGAATTAAGGGGCTGTTGAGAGAAGCTCAGGCAATAGGGTGTTTTTATGTGGAATCACCTGCTATGCGTATGCTGTTGAAAAAGCTCAAAGTAGATCACTACCTGGGGCTGGTAGCTGCCAGCTCTGTGATACGACCAGGAGTTGCTAAATCGGGTATGATGCGAGAGTATATATTAAGGTTTAGGCACCCTGAGCGTAGAGAGGACGCACACCCTGTACTTAGAGAAATTATGCCTGAAACGTACGGAGTGATGGTGTACCAGGAAGACGTGATTAAGGTGGCACACTATTTTGCGGGCCTTGACTTGGGCGAAGCTGATGTGTTGAGAAGAGGAATGTCTGGTAAGTACCGTTCCAGAGAAGAGTTTAAAAAGGTGGAGGAGAAGTATTTTGAAAACTGTAAAGAAAAAGGGCATTCATATGAATTAGCCAAAGATGTTTGGCGTCAGATAGAAAGCTTTGCCGGGTATGCTTTCTCTAAGGGGCACTCTGCTTCTTATGCGGTTGAAAGCTATCAGAGTTTATACTTAAAGGCATACTACCCATTGGAATACATGGTGTGTGTGGTAAATAATGGAGGAGGCTTTTACCATAGAGAACTTTATTTGCATGAGGCGAGGATGCATGGAGCCGTTATTGAGGCCCCATGTGTAAATAGAAGTGAAGCTTTGTGTAGTATAAAAGGCCAGACCATTTACCTGGGGCTTAGCTTTGTTAAAGAACTTGAAGATCGGCTCGTTAATGAATTGATTTTTGCCAGGGAAGAAGCACTGTTTCGTAATTTGGGTGATTTTGTATCACGTGTAGCTGTATCTCTGGAACAGCTTGCCCTGCTTATTCGGATTGGAGCCTTTCGATTTACAGCTAAAACAAAAAAAGAGTTGCTTTGGGAAGCTCATTTTTTACTCGGGGGGAATAAGAAATCTAAACCAACAAGAGGTCTTTTTGACTCACCCGTTAAAAAATTTGAACTGCCGGAGCTAACTACATATAAACATGAAGATAGTTTTGATGAAATGGAGTTATTAGGGTTTCCTCTTTGTAACCCATTCGAACTTCTAAGGGAGCCTCTATTTTTCGGCATATTGGCTAAAGACTTACCTGCATATTTAAATAAGGAAGTTACCATTTACGGCTACCTGGTAGCCATAAAAAACACAAGCACCTCTAAAAAGGAGCGTATGAATTTTGGCACCTTTATCGATAGAGAAGGAAATTTTATCGATACAGTACACTTCCCTCAAGCGGCTTCCCAATTTCCTTTTTATGGAAAGGGAATTTATAAGCTCAAAGGAAAGGTAGTAGAAGAGTTTGAGTTTTACTCTATGGAAGTCTCCGCTATGCAAAAGCTACCCTATATTGATGACCCACGCTATGTAGGTGGAGGGAAGCCGTTGCATCTTAATTAGACCTATGCTGTAGCTCTGCCCAGTTGTTTCAACATTTTGGCATGTTCCCAAACTGCTTTGAAGAAATGTGGGTGAGAGTTATAAGGTAAGTTGAACTCCTCAGCTGTTTCTCTTACAATCTTAGATATTTTCTTATAGTGTAAGTGGCAGATGTTTGGAAACAAGTGGTGTTCGATTTGGTAATTGAGACCACCTACGTACCATGACAAAATCTTACTATTAGGACTGTAGTTAGCGGTTGTAAATAGCTGGTGCACTGCCCAGTCATTTTCTAAATTACCACTCTCGTCAGGCTCAGGATATTGCGTAGTAGGCATGATATGCGCAGTTTGAAATACGCATGCAAGTATCAACCCTGCTGTATAATGCATGGTTACAAAGCAAATGAGTACCATCCACCAGGCAAATGGTAAGACCATGAGTGGTAATATCAAGAATACCACATAGTATAGAACCTTGGCCAGAATCATACGGGCCAGTGTAAGGTTGAAGTTTTTAAGATTCTTAGTTAATCCTCTGCTTTTATAGCGATAAAGCTGTCTGAAATCCTTAGTGGTAATCCAAAGGAACGTCATTAGTCCGTATAAAAACCAGGCATATATGTGCTGTATCTTGTGCAGTTTATAATGCTTTTGCTGAGGTGATAGTCTCAAGATAATTCCCGAGTCAATATCCTCATCCATACCATGTACATTGGTATAAGTATGATGTAGTACATTGTGCTGTATCTTCCAGTTAATAGCGCTACCTCCCAATATATTGATGAGGTACCCCATGTACATGTTCACTTTTGGGTTTTTTGAATAAGCTCCATGGTTTGCATCGTGCATTACCGAAAAGCCAACGCCAGCTTTACCAATACCCATGATTATCCATAAACCTAAAACCAACCAAAAGTTAGTGATTAGGCCGGTCATAAATAAGGCATAGGGCACTGCATAAATGCTGAGCATCGCGATAGTCTTAACGATCATTCTGCTGCCACCATATTTGGAGGTTTTAGAAGATTCGAAATGCTCTTTAACTCGCGCTCTTAATGTTTTTATAAAATCGAGATCCTTGTTGTGCGGAAAACGTATTGAAATATTCTTCATGTAATTAAATTAATATGCATCCTGTTATGATGCAAGAAATCAAAGGTAACACTTAAAATTTAAGGAAGAGTTACCTTTTAGATAATTGTGTGTGATGGTTACGCTTGCTCCTTGCTAGTCAGCTAGATAACAATTCTGCCTATTTTAGGTTCACTATTTTTGTTTTTATCTCACCGGCTTCGCTGTCAGTCCATGCGAAAATCAATTGATCATTGTTTTTTGTCAGCTGAGGAAAACCACTGCTTCTTGATTGTGATGAGGAAGCAATGGTCATTTGTTCTAATATTTCTCCAGTATCCGTCACTTTTGCTGCAACAATATCGGATCCTTCCATCCAACTCACTAATGCAGTGGTTTCGTCCAGCATTTCTACATCAACCCGACCAATGGGTGCTTCTTTACTGACCTTAATAACATCTCCAAAAGTTGCTCCACCATCATGTGAAAACTTTACTTTCACCTCTGCATTACCATTTGCTGCAGTAAACCATGCCGCAGCTACCGTGTTGCCAACAGCACTTAATCGAGGTCCATTTACAGGGCAACCTGCTATTTTCCACCCGTCTTCATGCAGTGGTACTGGAGCAGTCCATTGATTATCAACTAACCGAACCAACGACATATCTCTTATTTCTTCATCTGATCGATCCCTGTACGCAACAATTGGTCCATTGTCAGTGATCACGGCCGTAGTTTGACAGCAATCACACACTTTGTTGTCAAGCTCCCATTCATTGATTTTCTCACCTTGCGGTGAAACAATTGCAGCCCTCAACGTCATAGGACCACCCCCGCCATGTCCTGTATGTGCGGTAGTGTCATCAGAAACTGTATTTCTCCCATCAAGCCAGGTGACAAAGAAGTTTTCACCATAAGATACCATTGATACGAATCCATGCTCTGCTGGCTTTCCATCGTCATGTAAGACATACGGTTCGCTCCAGTTTTTAGCAGCATTTGTGGAATGTTTCACCGTTACATCGTAGCTGTAAGTGCCTTCACTACTTTTCGCAAGGTAGTGGGACATGAAATTTTTACCGTTTTTAGTTACAATTACCGGGTAATCTGCCCAGTTCACAAACCAATTACTTCCTTTGGCAATGATTTGGGGTTCAGACCATTGCCCTTCATTATAGGTTGAAAATTTTAATTGATTTTCACTTTCACCAGCTTCTGTCCATGAAAGGTAGGTAGTGCCTGCATAATCAGTAAAAAGATATGGTGCCTCACCAGTAAATGTTGCTGAAGTAGTTTCCTCATTTTGAGGCGTGCTACATGCAGCTATTAGTAGGCCTATGGCCAAGATCATTAACGTTCTCATTGATTGATAAATGTTTTAATTTCTGAAATACTCTCTTCACTATCCCATATTTTACTGCCGGTTTCCGTCCAGGCGACTTTACCATCTTTAAATATAATGGTGGTAGGAAGCGCATAAATGCTTAATTCTTCAAGGCTCATATCTAGTTGAGCATAATTTAAGTCCCAAGGTTTTTGTTCTGCAAACTTTTTAATTTTCGGTAGCGGCTCATTAGAAGCATAGAAAAAAACAATGGGTTGATCTTCACCAAAAGCTTTTTGCATTTTCTCTAACGAAGGCATCTCCTTGATACAAGGAGCACACCATGTCGCCCAAAAATTTACGAATATGGCCTTGTCCTCATGCTGTGAGAGGTCTATTGAATTACCATTGAGATCCTTGAGTTTTACCAGGTCACTTACCGGATTACTTGCGGTACTCTCAGTCTGGTCTTTTGGTGTACTTGTACATGCAACACTAAGCGCCACAACAACAAAGCAGTATATAAATTTCATTTAATGTTATTTAAGATTTGGACAATTGTTTGATGCCTCGGTAGGTTTTGTAAATCCCTGCAATCAGTGAAATGCCACCTGCTACATAGAATACAACATTTCCATTGCCAGTTAGAAAAGGAAGTACACCTACCAAAACAACTATGAAAAGCCACATAATGCCATAACCTAAAGTGCTTTTAGCATTATTGATATCAGATTGCTTTTCGTAATGTGTTTTCATCTGGACTATTTCTTTTCAATCATTTGAGAAAGTGTAGTACCTCCCTTAATACCAAAATCCAAGGTGCGAATTGGGAATGGTATGGTAATGCCCTTAGCATCAAAAGCCTCTTTTAAAAACATAACCCCTTCGCTTTGGGCGTTGAGAAAATCAGCGTGAGCATTGTATTTAATCCAATAGCGTACAACAAAATTGATTGAACTATCACCGAAATTACTGTAGAAGAATTCCACTTCTTTGCCATCAAGTAGGTTTGGTATTTTCTTAATAGCCTCTGTGGCAATTTCTTTTACCTGTCTTAAATTTTCACCATAAGAAATGCCACATTGCAGATCTACACGTCTTTCACCGTTGATGGTATAATGTCTGTAGAGATTTTGAAATACAAGTCTGTTTGGAATAACAACGTCTTGACCTTCAGGTACGTAAATAGTTGTAGCACGTAAGCCGATCTCTTTAATTTTCCCAAATATTCCATTGGTTTCAATAATGTCACCCACAAAAATGGGACTCTTAACTGCCATAAAAACCCCTGATATGAGATTGGCGGCAGCATCTTGAAATGCAAAGCCTAAAGCAAGGCCTACAACACCAATGCCGGCAAGCAGAGAAGTAACTGTCTTATCAAGATTAAGCACCCCAAGCGCTACCATGAGGCCAATGATAATTATTACAAAGCTAGAGCAAGCCAGTATAAGTTTTACGACCGACTCGTTGGTCATAACCCTATGAAGTACCGTGCCAAGTACTTTTCTAATAACCCTGGAAATAATGTAAAACAGGATAAGTACCAGAATAGCAATGATGAAATTTGGAAGCATCTCAACGAGTGTTACTATCCAGCTTTCTACTTTGCTAAGCACGATATTGGAGGCCTTGCTAATTTGCTCGAACATTATTGATCTTTTAAGTAAATGTACACTTAATGTAGGAAAAGAACCGAATAGTTTATTTTGATGCTACCGTCTCCTGTACCTTTCCACATTTGAGCATTTTATCACCGAAATAAGGGTTTCTGATTTCCTCTTCACTACTCAACCAAAATGCACCTTGGTTGTCAAATGCCATTGGACAATATTGCTTATAAACTGTCATGTCAGGGTTATTGGCTTTTACCAGCTCATATACGTTTTTCGACATGTCGTCAAAGTGTTCTCTGATCTGTTCCACTTCATCAGCTTCGATTATATTATCAGCGTCTGTTAAAATCCCACTTAAGAGTTTTGAATCGGCATTGTCATTTAAGATGTTTTTAATCTCTTCAGCAGCATTTTTCGCAACCTCAGCGCTACTCTTTACCAATGCATCTTTCATTTCAAGGTAAGCATTTAAAATGCCTGAAGCTTGCTCATCACTAACTGAAATCCCAGCCGTTGCTACCTCATCATTGTCTGTAGCGTGTTCATGATGATCACCATCCTGATGGTCGTGACCTTTTTCGTGATTTTCAGTTGCTTCTGGTGACTCACTGCTTTCTTTAGATTGACCGCATGAAACGGCTAAAAAAGCAACCATAGCAAATAGTAAGGTGTTTAATTTTAAGTTAGTCTTCATCGTTTTGATAATTATTTATTGTTTAAAGTTAGTAATCTATTTTTCAGAAATTGTAGTTAGCAGCAATCATCACTACAACTTAGTTTATTTTCTTTTACTTTCTCAAAAGCTTCTTTACCCTCTTTATATGCATACCACGCAATGCCAAGGCTTCCTATAGCATCTACATATGGGATTTTAAATAGCTCATATGACAGACTTGCCCCCAGAAGAATAAATGACAGATAGAAACATGTTTTTGTACACTTAGCATCTGAAATAATGGGTGCTGAGTTTAGTGCTTTTCCGACTTTCAACTTATAGTAATACAAAATGTACATGGTGAGAATCGACAATCCGGCTATTACTATTCCTGGTAGGGTAGTGGTTGGCATAGAACCATGATAAATACTTAAAGCAGCGCCAATCACTAAACCTGTGGTAAGTATGTAAAAAGCGATACCAGTCACCCGAAGTGCCTGTCGTTCAAATTTATCATGCTGAACGACCTCTGTTTTTTGCATGCGCATGACCATATGTGCTATGCCAATGCCCGACAATACTTCTACAAAGCTATCAGTACCAAATCCAAATAGGGACAGTGCTTCATCCGTTGTTCCAAAAAACACTGATACACTACCTTCTATAAGGTTGTAAATGATGGTAACAGCACTTAGAATAAGTGCTGTTTTAAGTAGCTTTTTTGTTGATGTATTATCTATACTCATACTTTACTCCATAACTTCTACTGTAAATGATACACGAAGTTTTTCCCAACTCATAGCAATTTCTCCTTTGTTATTGCCTGTTTCTGTAACTGTATACAATAATTCTTCTTGATTCTCAGTAAGTTTTTCTGGTGTTACAGTTATTCTCACAACATCATCTGCCGAATCATAATCGTCTGCCATGTGCTGATCCCAATTTTTGTTAATAATTAACGTCCAGATCTCTTTCCCAGGTATGGTGAAAAACCCATATTTACCTGCAGGCACTTTGGTGTCATTGATTATCACATCTTTAGGAAAATTTATAGCCGTGGCGCGATGTGCACCTGTAGCCCATACTTCATCATAAGCGATGAGTCCTCCCCAAATTTCTCTACCTCTTACCCGAGGAGAAGAATAGTCAATATGGATGTGCGCATCGCCAATATTTGCCATTGCAGCTGTTTTAGGACTTTTGGCTTTTGGTTTTGCAGCGGTCTCATTTTTGTGATTGCTATGGTCATGTGCGCTAGCCGATTTCTTACACCCTCTGGAAAATTGAAGGTGCACTATCTTCCACAAACCATCTTCAATTGTCAGAGAAAGGGTGGCTAACCCGGCTGAACTAATTTGTGATCCATGCATTTCACCTTCGATAAGATAATGGCCTCTTACAAGCGCCATGTCCATACCTTCTATTGTTTCTTTTATATCAAACGAAAACTCCATGTTAGCCATTTCGTTGATTTCCTTACCCAGATGTCCATCACGGTACTTTTCCCAACTCTCATCAACGGAGCCTTGCTCATAGATTTTGGCCTTTGATGAAAATACCTCATTCAAAGGAGTTAGTTCTTTTTGGTTGACTGAATTTTCAAAAAGTGCAATGACCTCATCTACTGAATTATTAGCAGAAGGTTTTCCACAGGAAAAGAGGACCGTGCTTAAAAGAAGTAGGGTTACATGTTGTAGTTTCATAATTGTCTATTTGTTTATATAGTTAATAGTCTTGTTTCAAATCGTTTTAAACTTTTCCTTTTCTCATATCTACCCTCTAACCTCCAGCCTCCTGTCTCTACCTAAGCCTCAATGCATTACCAATCACACTCACAGAACTCAAACTCATGGCCAGTGCTGCCAGCATCGGACTTAATAATAGACCGAAAAACGGGAATAAAACTCCAGCTGCAATTGGTACACCTAATACATTATAGAAGAAGGCGAAGAATAGATTTTGTTTGATGTTCTTCATTACATCTTCACTAAGTTTTCTGGCTCTTACAATACCATCCAAATCTCCTTTTACCAATGTAAGACTTGCACTTTCTATGGCTACATCTGTACCTGTACCCATAGCTATACCCACATCAGCTTGCGCTAATGCAGGTGCATCGTTAATGCCGTCACCTGCCATAGCTACTTTTTTTCCTTGCG
Source organism: Fulvivirga sp. (assembly GCA_039970995.1). GTDB lineage: Bacteria > Bacteroidota > Bacteroidia > Cytophagales > Cyclobacteriaceae > Fulvivirga. Next base: position 161,275 of record JBDVKW010000001.1, on the reverse strand, counting down.
CCTGAAGTTCTTTTACTTTTTCATATTTGTGTTCTGGCAGTAAGTCGGCCTCATACCCATCGAGATTGAGTTGATCGGCAACTGCTTTAGCTGTGTTTTCATTGTCTCCTGTAAGCATATGTACTTCAAGACCTAAAGTTTGTAACTGCTTTATAGCTTTAGCCGATGTTTCTTTAATTGGATCAGCTACACTAATAAAACCGACCAACTTTTGATCAATGATTACAAACATTACTGTTTCTCCTTTAGACTGTCTTTCTTTTGCTTCCTGAAGCTGCCCATGACTTACTTTGATACCGTATTTGTCCATTAGCTTTTCGTTACCTACAGCAGTCTCTTTGCCTTTGATATTTCCTTTGATCCCCATACCTGTGATAGAATCAAAATCAGCAACATCGAGGCTTTCAAGGCCTTTGTCTTGTGCTCCTTTTACAATAGCCTGGGCTAATGGGTGTTCGCTACTATTTTCTAATGAAGCTGCATACTGAAGTATTTCATTAGAAGTAATTTGATCGGTATATGCCTCAACGGTCTTGAAAGCCGGCTTACCTTCTGTGATGGTGCCTGTTTTATCAATGACCAGTGTGTCAATTTTTTCCATTTCCTCAATGGCCCGAGCATCTTTTACCAAAACGCCTTGTTTAGCGCCTCGTCCTGTTCCCACCATGATAGACATTGGCGTAGCCAGACCTAAGGCACACGGGCATGCCACTATGAGTACTGCTACGGCATTTGTAAATGCATAAACCAAGGCTGGTTCTGGTCCCCAGGTAGCCCAAATGACAAACGAAATGATCGAGATACTGACCACAATGGGTACGAAGTATCTTGATATTTTATCTGCCAGGTTTTGAATAGGAGCTTTTGAGCGGCTGGCTTTGTTCACCATCTCAATAATTTGAGAGAGAAGTGTTTCTGAGCCTACTTTCTCAGCTTCCATTTCAAAACTTGATGTCCCATTGATGGTGCCTCCAATGACACTATTACCTTTTTCTTTTTCTACAGGAACTGGCTCCCCGGTAATCATAGATTCATCAATCGTTGCCTGGCCTTTGGAAATTTTGCCATCTACAGGTATTTTTTCTCCGGGCTTAATTTTTAAAATATCACCAATTACGACATCTTCCAGTGCTATTTTCACTTCCTTGCCATCGCGTATAACTATCGCCTGTGCCGGTACCAGATTGAGTAGCTCTTTTATTGCCGAGTTGGTTTGACTTCTGGCTTTAAGTTCTAAAACCTGTCCTAATATGATCAGTGTGAGAATAACTGTGGCAGCCTCAAAGTATAAATGCACAGCTCCATCTGTTTTAAACTGAGGAGGAAATAAATCTGGAAAAAGTAATGCAACTATACTGAATAGGTATGCAGCGCCAGCACCAATGGATATCAAGGTCCACATGTTGGGCGACTTGTTGATAATGGATTTGTAACCTCTTTTGAAAAACTCACCACTGGCGTAAAATACTACAGGGGTGGCTAATACAAACTCGATCCAACCGAGCACTGACTTGCTTACAAATTGCTTTAAGTTAAGACCAAGCATAGGGCCCATAGCAATGATCAAAACCGGTAAGGTAAGAGCCACTGCAATCCAAAACTTTTTTAGCATAGCGTGGTATGCTTCTTTCTCACTGTTGTCCTCAGCTTGTACTGTAGTGGGCTCGAGATCCATGCCGCATTTAGGGCAGCTGCCAGGTTCGTCCTCAACAACTTCAGGGTGCATAGGGCAGGTGTATTTCGTCTCAGTTCTTGCAGGAGTGCTTTCCTTCTCTAAATCCATTCCACAAACCGGACAATCTCCAGGTTTATCGTATTTTTTATCACCCTCACAAAGCATAGGGCAGTAGTATTGGTCTCCTGCCTTATGCTTTGCCTTTTTTATGTCAGGCATCGGGTGGGGGTGATCTATCTTGGCATTGGGAGGGTGGATGTCATATCGACCACCGTCCTCTTTCAAAGCTTGTTTAAAAGTGTCGATCTCGACATGCGAGTCCATATGTATAACAGCATTATTTTCCTGTAAGTCTACTGATACCTCAGTGACACCAGGCACGTTGCTCAACGTCTTTTCAACGTGAGCACGGCAGCCGTTGCAGGTCATTCCGGTGATTTTATACGCGTGTTTCATCATTGTTTACTCTTTAACTGATGCTAATGTCACTCGTTTTAAAAATATCTACTGTTATAATTCTGGTTATGATCTATATAATTTTGTCTAGTGGTTTTCTGCCCCAATAACTCGATTTTTTATACTCAGTCATGCTCATGCCTGTAGCCTCTTTAAATTGTTTTGCCAAATGATTACTATTTGCATAATCAAGCAGGTCAGCGATTTCAGAAAATGAATATTTGTTTTCCTGAATCAATTCTTTTGCCTTTTCTAATTTTAATTTCAGAAAAAACTTTTCAAGTGTGATATGCTCATTTCTTGAAAATAATTTGCTCAAACTGGAATAGTCTTTATTCATTTCTTTAGATAAAAGCACAGATAATTTCTCCTTCCTTTGCATGGGTAGGCTGTTTATCATAGAAAGTAGAAATAGCTTGATTTTTTCAATCAAAGCTATTTCTTCATCCTCAATAAGTTCAAAGCCATTCCTTCTTATGATATCACCAATCTTCTGTATATCAACCTGATCTGCGTTAATTACCAGTTTGCCGAGTTCTAAATCAATAACCTCAACACCTAAGCTTTCCACCTCATCTCGGATCACTTTTTTGCAGCGGTCACAGACCATGTTTTTTATATGCAGCGTAGTCATTGTCATATTGGGTTTTGAATTTTTAGTCAATTTCTTCTACTACTTCGCCACATGTAAGCATGGCATCGCCAAAATAAGGGTTCTTCACATCGTTTTCAGCGCTGAGCCAATACGCGCCTTTATTATTATTGGCCATGGGACAATATTGGTAATAGCTATCCAGACCAGTGATCTTATATGTTTTGATGCTCTTAAACAAACCATCAGTTAATGGAATTAAAGCAGCTCTTTGTTTGTCTATTGCTGTCGAAGTCATTTGCTCCACTGCTTGTTGCATTGGGCTTAAGAGTTGCATCCATGTTTTATGAGCATCGCCTTTCACTAATGACATGTTTACACTGCTCAACTTAGACTTAAGTGATTTTGCATATTGTTGTGCTTGCGTTTCATTGCCTGATACAAGTGCATCTTTTACGGGTAAATACGCCTGGTAAACCGCCTTAAGCTGTGATTTGAATTGTTTATTTACGTTGTCATACGTCTCGCTAATCGTGGGTTCATCAACTTCCTGACTTACTTCCCCATGATTGTGACCCGTCATTTTAGCTCCACCTTCCGGTGACATCATACTTGGCTTACCAGCTAATTGAGCAGCTGCATCTATGCTGAATGTACCGTTTGTAGCAATCTCTTCACCCACCTCAAGGCCATCATTAATCACATAGGCTTCACCAAGCACTGGGCCAAGTTCCACTTCGCGCATGAGAAAACTCGTGCCTTTGTCACTGAAAGTTTTTACATACACAACAGATCTTTTGCCTGTCCACATTACAGCTGACTTTGGTATTACGATTGCATCACTTTTACTATCCATGTAAGAGTTTAACTCTCCTTTTACAAACATTTCAGGCTTCAGATTTAAGCTTTTGTTCTGAACCTCAACCCTGGCCTTAGCAACTCTCGTTTTCGGATCAATTACAGGATCAAGATAGGTGATCTTGCTTTCAAAAGTCTGTGCAGGTAGAGAGGGTACCGTAAAGCTTACAGCATCACCTTTGCTCACCCATGCAAGATCAGACTCATAAATATCAAACTGCACCCATACCTTGGAGAGGTCAGCAATTTTATAAATTGCCTGGCCACGATTAACATAATCACCGAGATTAACATTTTTACTTACTACATAACCGGTAACATCTGCAGTTATTGGGAATTGGTCTATCGGCTTGCCTGATTTAAGAATACTTTCAATTTGGTTGTTTGATAGCTTCCAGTTTTTCAATTTCTCTTTCGCTGATTTAAATAATCCCGGCTGCGACTCCTGATATTTCTGAGCTACAAATAATTCCTCTTGAGCAGTAACCAGGTCAGGTGAGTAGATGCGTGCCAGTACCTGACCTTTATTTACAAACTCACCTGTAAAATTGATGTTTAGTTGCTCTACCCGTCCTGGAATGTGAGAAGACTGAGAAACGATAAGTCGCTCATCAGGCATAACTTTTCCTGTTAAATTCAAGGATTTTTCTACCTGCCCATTGCCCACTATTGAAGTGCGTACATTGGCGAGTTTCATCGCAGTTTCAGACATGCTTACAGCATTGGGATCAATCCCATCTTCATCACCTGCTTCTACAGGAATCAGGTCCATGCCGCAAATGGGGCACTGGCCTGGTTCGCTTTGTCTGATTTGAGGGTGCATTGAGCATGTCCATGTTTCTGATGCACTTGTATGCTTATGTTCTGATGCACTTTTTGGTTGGTCAACAGATGGTTTTATCAGCCAACCAACGGCTATACCTATCACAATGGCAGTGATGATAAGGATGTATTTATTATTAAATATATTTTTCATAATTACTTTATTGAGATATTAGCACATTAATCTATCAGCTCATCGCCAAGAAGATAATTCAAATCGGATTCTAATTTTTTCAGTTTCACAGTACTCACAATTAGGTCTGTTTCAAAGTCAAACAATTGTTGTTGAATTGAAAGCAGGTCATCAAACCTACGACCGTTGTTGGCGTAAGCAGACAAAGTAAGATCGTAAGCTTGTTTTGTATCTTCAACCTGTTGCTTGTACAACTCGACTAATTGCTGTTCAGCAATGATGCTAAATTGCAGTTGTTCATAACGAGAGTTCAATTCGTTTACGGTAGCTTCTTTTTCATTTGAGTAAGCCTCCTGCATGAGCTGAGCTTCTTTCTGCGCTGACTTGTATTTTTTTCTGAATATGGGTAGCGAAAGAGAAACCATTGGCATAATGGCATCTTTACCATTGCCTTCAGGAGGACTTGACAATCCCATGTCATCTTGACGCTTACTTATGATCACGTAGTCAAGGCCAAAACCAAGGTTAGGATAACCCTGTTTTCTTGCCAATTGCTCTTGAGCTTTCATAGCGTCAATCTTCGAATCGACACCTTTAAGCTTTGGGTTATTTGCTACTACACCTTCAAAAGAAGCGGAGTTATTACTTGTGAAAAGTAGTAAGTCCGGCAAAGCTATGTCGGTTGATGGCTCTTCATTTAATAGATTATTAAATCGAGCTTTCAGCCATTGCTCCTTTTCTTTGAGCACGTTAATCTGTGTATTTACTGATTTTATTCTTGTGTCAATGCGGATAACATCGGCTAATGACCCCTTATCATTTTCAAAATTGGCCTGAGCAATGTCCTTTAATGATTGTAGGTATTCAAGCTTGTCAAGCTGTACTTCTTGTAGTTCTTTTCTTTCATACAACTCAAAGTATACTTTCTCCACATCAGCAATCAGTGCATTGCGCGCATCCAGATAATTTGAATAGGTGGCTTCAGCTAAATGTGTATTTACATTCCCTTTTTCTTTGAGGGTGCCAAACCATGGGAACATTTGCGACAGCGAAATACGCGCCACTTGTGGCCCCACTCGCGTTTCCACGGCACTTACGAAAGCTCCTACCGAAATCCTGGGGTCTTCCAACGTTTTGGCTTGAGTAACTCTCTCCATAGCAGCTTCAAACATCTTATGTTTAGACTGCAACGAAGGGTTTTGTTTCAATGCCTTTGAAATGTATATATCGAGTGAATCCTGTGCTTGTATGTTAGCCATGCCTAGAATACTCAACAATATGATTAATGTATACTTCATAATCTTGGTGTCAAAAGTTTAATAGGTCCAGTGAAACTGACATCGTCTACATGACCAGAAGTTTTTTCCTCTGCATCAACAAAATGCATATGCGTTGAAGCATCATGATGAGTAAAAATGCCTTTGTGTTGTGTCGAATAGAAACCCAATACATTTACATCAACATGCTTTAGCGTTTCAACCCAAGCCCCCTGCTTGTGATTTTCAAATGTGGTCTGTTGCCCTGTGAAATTGATTACATGGTACTTCAAGGCTTCTACTTTACCAATCAATTGAAAGGGTAGAGGTTGATTTTCTTCAATATGAGTTTTGATCAAGGAATCAACATTGCTGAAATCCGCATCTATGCTAATAGTATCCCAGTTAACTACATGAGAATAAACTAAGAGTGTGGCCTTAGTCTGTGTTCCTTTATTGATTTCAATTCCATCAGCCGAAACCCTTGAAATAAATGGTAGGCCATTTATTAAGGTGATTTCTCCTTTCAAGCCAGCTTCAGCACCAAGTGCATATAAGTTATGATCGCTTAAAGTGTCTAAATCGACCCTTCCTTCGACTGATCCTTGATGCATGATTTGCCTTAACTCACCTACATGATGAACAACAATTTGTTCATTATTCAACTCAACAGAACAACTGCTCAAAATCAGGCCGATGATTGCAATTCCAATTTTAGAAATACTATGCATTTGGGCCTCCTTTCAGTTTTCTTTCTTCTCTCATGCAATACAGCACCGGAACAATGAAAATACTAATCAATGCCACTGCCATTCCTCCAAATGAAGGTATCGCCATGGGCACCATGATGTCTGCTCCCCGGCCTGTCGATGTCAAAACTGGTAAGAGAGCAATCATTGTTGTAGAAACTGTCATTAAAGCGGGGCGTATTCGCCTCTGTCCGGCTTCTACAACTGCCGATCTCACCTGTTGAATAGAATCTGGTTTGTTGCGTATAAAGCTTTGGTCAAGGTAGGTCGCGATGAGTACACCATCATCTGTAGCAATACCAAATAAGGCAATAAATCCGACCCAAACGGCCACACTGAGGTTGATGGTTCCCATTTGAAATAGATCCCTCAGGTTGGTGTCAAACACACTAAAGTTGACAAACCACTCCTGACCATAAAGCCAAATCAGTAAGAAGCCGCCACTGAACGCCATAGCGATACCTGTAAACACCATTAAAGACGTTGTGGCGGACTTAAACTGAAAGTACAATATCAAAAACACGATGACCAAAACCAGTGGGACGATAATCGAAAGTCGCTTTTCTGCTCTCACTTGATTTTCGTAACTACCAGAAAACTTATAATTGATACCCGCAGGCACTATCAATTCACCGGTGTCAATCTTTTCCTGAATGCTTCTTTGTGCATCATTGACAACTTCAACTTCGGAGTAGCCATCTCTTTTGTCAAAGAGTACATACCCGACTAAAAATGTATTTTCACTTTTTATGGCTTGCGGTCCCTTTACATATTCGATATCTACCAATTGGCCTAATGGAATTTGAGCTCCGGTAGGGGTAGGAATAAGGATTTTACTCAAAGATTCAGGGTCATCTCTTAACTCACGCGGATATCGTACCCGAATCGGGAATCGCTCTCTTCCTTCCACTGAAGAGGTAATTTTCATGCCGCCAATAGCTGTTTCAATGGTCTGTTGCACATCTTCGATGCTAAGCCCATACCGACCAATGGCCTGACGGTCAATATTTAAATGAATGTATGGTTTCCCAACAATTCGATCCGCAAATGCTGCCTCAGCTTTTACAGAAGGGATAGTTTTGAGAATTGACTCCAACTGCATGCCGAAATTTTCTATTGTCTCGAGGTCGGGTCCATATACCTTGATGCCCATAGGAGCTCTCATGCCTGTTTGTAGCATTACGAGGCGTGTTTCAATGGGCTGCAGTTTAGGAGCAGAAGTTACACCGGGGATTTTGGTAACCGTTACAATTTCATTCCAGATATCATCCGGGGATTTAATGTGATCCCTCCATTGCCTGTAGTACTGCCCATCCTCATCTTTAATCAAATAGTTTTCAATTGAGTTAAAGTCAATTTCTATCTTATTGGTAGCTAAAGGCTGAAAGTTGGAAGATAACTGAATTGTATCCTCACTATTAGCAATCCACTTTTTGTACCTATCCAACTTCCAACTTCCAACTTCCAATTGCTCACCTCTAACTTCTAGCAAGTAATTACCATCATCATCTACCTTAAACCGGACTTTTCTACCGTGGGCGTCAGTAATGTATTCAGTCTTGTAATTGATCACATTTTCATACATCGATACTGGCGCTGGGTCAAGTGCCGATTCTACACGACCTAGTTTTCCTACGGTTAAGTCTACCTCTGGTATGTTAGAGACAAACATATCGATTTGAGCTACCACTTTTTTGTTAAACTCAACACCCGAGTGCGGCATAGATGTTGGCATTAGCAAGAAGCTGCCCTCATCAAGAGATGGCATAAACTCTTTACCAACACCTGGAAATGCATGGGCCATGCTACTCCAAACTTTAGTGGTTTTAACATCCCAATCAAATGACTTTTCAAGGCCATTTGCTGCAAAACCAAAAATTGTATTGAAACCCATCCAGATAATGGCACCGAGTAAAATGACCACTGTTGGTAGTGCCATGAATTTGACCTTATTGGCCAGGCACCAGTTGAGTATTGGTTTATAAAACCTTTCCAGAAGGCTAAATGCTCCTAGAATGAAGCCAACCAAGAGAATAACGAACACGAAATTTATCAATAAACTCTGCTGGGCACCCAGTGGTAACCAATATTTAGCCAACAGCCAAGTGACCGTTAGCACTGCAATGATCAGTGTGCTGTGTCTTACAACCCATACTTGTTTTTGATTATATCTCTTAAGGAACCAGATAATTCCAAAACCTGCCAGTACTAAGCCCATCCATACACTTTCTACAAATAAGACTATCAGGCCAATCAATATTAATCCTGCATTGAGAGCTTTCTGAATTTTTTCATTTTTAATTCTTAATCCAAAGAACCAATATGCCAATGTTGGCAGAATAATCAATGTAACAATAAGGGCAGCTATTAGTGCAAAGGTTTTAGTAAACGCCAGCGGTCTGAACAATTTACCTTCTGCAGCTTCCATCGTAAACACAGGAATAAAGCTCACGACAGTAGTTGAAACAGCAGTCAGTATAGCTGTGCCCACTTCAGCAGATCCTTTGTAGATCGTATCCAGCATTTTCTGCCCGGGAGGCGCTTCATCGATATGCTTGATGATATTTTCCGAAAGAATAATACCCAGATCGACCATTGTGCCAATGGCAATGGCAATACCCGAAAGTGCTACAATATTGGCGTCAACACCAAAATAGCGCATCGAAATAAACACCATCAGTACAGCAATAGGCAGAATACTTGAGATCAACAGAGATGCTCGCAGGTTAAATACCATTACTATGACCACAAGTATTGAAATCAGCACCTCAAGCGAGAGGGCTTCTTCCAGAGTACCCAAAGTTTCATAAATCAATTGAGAGCGATCGTAGAAAGGAGCGATAGTGAGCTGGCTTTCTATACCATTGCTAAGTGTTTTCTTGGGTAAACCAGGGGATATTTCTTTAATTTTCTCTTTTACATTATTGATGACTTCAAGCGGATTAGAACCGTATCTAGCCACTACTACACCACCTACAACTTCGGCACCGTCTTTATCTAATGCACCACGTCTGGTAGCGGGGCCAAGAGCTACCCGTCCTATGTCCTTTATTCTGATAGGTACATTTTCATTAACGGCAACCACTGCTAATTCAAGGTCTTCCAGACTTTTGATATAACCCAGACCTCTGACAAGGTACTCAGCCTGATTTATTTCAATAGTTTTAGCCCCTACGTCTTTGTTAGACTTTCTTACCGCTTGCATAACCTGATGCAGGGGAATATTGTAGGCTTTCAACGCATCAGGGTCGACATCGATCTGGTACTCCTGAACATACCCACCAATTGAGGCTACTTCCGAAACGCCTTTTGTAGCATTGAGGCCATATTTTACATAGAAATCCTGGACAGTCCGTATCTCATGTAAATCCCAGCCTCCTGTGGGATTGCCATTTTTATCTCTTCCCTCGAGGGTATACCAAAATACCTGTCCCAAAGCTGTAGCATCTGGGCCAAGTGACGGTTGTACATCTTCTGGCAGCAGGCCGGAGGGTAGGGAGCTGAGCTTCTCTAATATTCTGGAACGGCTCCAATAAAACTCTACATCTTCATCGAATATGATATAGATACTACTAAAGCCAAATATTGAAGAGCTTCTAATAGTATTCACTCCTGGTATACCCAGTAAATAGGTAGTCAGTGGATAAGAAATTTGATCTTCAATATCCTGAGGAGATCTACCCGGCCATTGCGTAAATACAATTTGCTGATTTTCACCGATATCAGGTATTGCATCTACCGGTACTGGATCATTTGGCAATCCAATATCCCAATTGAAAGGGGCGGTAACAATTCCCCAGGTTACAAAACCCAGCAGGATCAGCGCAGTGATCAGGCGGTTGTGTAAAAAGTACTTTATGAGTTTGTTTAACATTTGCTTATAGATTCTTTAAATCATATGGTTCTTCGTTGAGCGTCATTCCAATTTTAAATTGAAATCTCCTGTCTGTTGAGGTTCTGCCCCGATAACTATCGGGGTCAGAATGACAATGAATTGAAGGTTTGATTTAAGAATCTACAGAAGAAAAGATTGTACCTCGACTGGTATATCGTGGTCAATCAAAGGGGGGGAGTAGTCTTTGTAATAAGATTTAGACTCAATATCACTGGTGTGAATATTTTCGAGCAAAACGTATGTGAAAGCAATAAGCTGGAAATCATTGATTAACTGCTTTTCAGCCTTTTTAGCTGTGTTGAATTCGCTGGTTTCAATTTTATCCTGCTCATTCTCACAGCAAGCGTTATTTTCATCTCCAGTGTCATGGCATGCCGGCATATCCTCTCTCGCTTTACACATAGGGCAAGGCTCAACATCTGCATTAATGGCTACTTCTTGCAACTCGCCTCCACAATAGTGCTTATTGAGAGTGAATCCCATAGAAGCTATCAGCACTAATAGTGCGAATAGAGTTGTTGATATTTTATAGAAGGCCTTCTTCACGCTTTACAAATGTACGAAAAATTTAAAATTAAGTTTTAGGCTTGCTGTATTGACAATTTTATCCACATTATTGTCTGCTTCAATAGTATTATTCAATATTGCAGAATAATCATTATTGTGAAACCTTACTGAAGTGATTGTCGTTTTAAAATCGAATTGAAAAACCTAACTTCCATATTGAGCATTAGTTTGTATTTACTCTTATCAATAGGGGTGCTGAAAAGTACACACTATTGTTTGGGGCAAGTAAAGGACGTTAACTATTTTTCAATAAAGGATGATTGTGCGGAGGAACAAGAACAGCCTCATGCTTGCTGTGATTATTTGGTTGAGGTAATTCAACTAGATGAAGATCAGCAACAGGTAAAAGTTAAGTTCAATTTTAGTGAGCTTAATATGATTGCTCCGGTATTTATACCTATAGAATTTACCAGTCTTACAACTGAAATTGAGGCTTCTGCAAACTATCCCTTGGCAGAATCGCCACCCATTTACAAAAGACCTCTTTATCAACTCAATTGTAGTTTTACCTACTACGGCTAATTAGTAATTCTTTTAATACAGCGTGCGGTTAATCACGAGATTAACCCTATTACCTATTTAATAATTTTAAGAATTACTAAGATGAAATACACATTAATAACCCTATTTACTTTATTATTTTCAACGGCTGGTTTCTGTCAGAAGAAAATAGTTGAAGACAGCATTCCTGTTTCAGGAAACTGTGAAATGTGCAAAGCAAGAATTGAGGCCGCTTTGGATAAGCCGGGGATCAAGCTTGCTGATTGGAACAGAGTAACACAAAAGCTATTTATTGCTTATCGTTCTGATAAGATCTCAGAAGATGAGATACATGACATCATTATTGGCGTGGGTCATGATACTGATAAGAAAAAGGCTGCGGACTCTGTTTATGCAGAACTTCCATTTTGTTGCTTACATCGAGATGTGGACCCACATAGCGATAAAAAGAAAAATCACAAGCCAAACCATTAATTAGTAGCATGAGATTTGTATTTAAAGCAATAGTATTGTTGCTGCTAGGCTCGTCTGTGGTACAGGCGCAAGATAAATTACTTGGTGTAGTGGTTGAAATAGCAGCAGATGGAGAAGAGGCCCCCCTTCCAGGAGCCAATGTATTTTGGAAGGGGACAACTAAAGGAGTTGTTACAGGTGGCAATGGTGTGTTTTTGCTAGAAAGAACAGAAGAATCAAGCACGCTCATTATAAGTCACGTTGGTTATAAGTCAGATACACTGGAAATTGCTAACGATGAAAGCAACCTTAAAGTGGTTATGCAACCGAGCGGAGAACTGGATGAGGTAGTAGTTGAAGGATGGCAGCCAAGCTCTGGAGTTGATTATTTGAAAGGAATTAACACCATTGAGATGTCTGAAGAGGAGCTTTTTAAAGCAGCCTGTTGTAATCTTTCTGAGAGCTTTGAAACTAACCCTTCGGTTGATGTATCATTTACAGATGCTGTTACGGGCACACGTCAGATTCAAATGCTTGGCTTGGCAGGCCCAAATAGTATGATAAGTGTAGAAAACATGCCTGGTATTAGAGGTTTGGCCTCAAACTATGGTCTAAGCTATATTCCAGGAACGTGGATCAACTCCATTCAGGTCACAAAGGGTGTTGGCTCTGTGGTGAATGGCTATGAAAGTATCGCTGGGCATATCAATGTAGAGTTGAAAAAACCTCAGGAGAGTGATAAGCTATTTTTGAATGGGTATGTCAACCAATCTGGAAGGTCTGAACTCAACGTAGTGACCACGCAAATGATAGGTAGCAAGTGGGCTACAACTACCTTGCTTCATGGCTCAATAAGGCCTTTCGAAAATGATATTAATAATGACGATTTCCTTGATTTCCCTAAAAGCGATCAGTTGAATTTTATCAATCGATGGGTTTACAAAGGAGATAAAGGATGGATGGGTCAATTTGGAGTCAAAGTATTGGCCGATAATAAACTTGGTGGCCAAATAGACTTTGATGAGGATATGCCTAGAAACAGCTCAAACCCATATGGTGTGAGTATAGAAACCAGGCGTTATGAAGGATTTGGCAAAATGGGTTACGTATTTAATGGCAAGCCATACAAAAGTTTTGGAATACAGTTATCGGCTTCAAAGCATGAACAGAATAGCTATTTCGGCTTAAACGATTATGATGCTGACCAGGAGACTTTCTATGGTAATTTCATTTATCAGTCGATCATTGACAATACCAGCCATAAGTTTAAGACGGGTGTTTCATACATGTATGACAGCTATGATGAAAAATTAAATACGCTGAACTTTAATAGAACAGAGCATGTGCCAGGTGTATTTGCTGAGTATACTTATGAAAACCTTTCTAACCTGACAGTTATAGCTGGAGCCCGGTTTGATTATAACAGTTTATTTGGTGAGATATTTACACCAAGGCTCCATATCAGGTATAACCCCAGGGAAGCGACTACTGTGAGGCTTTCTGGCGGTAGAGGTACTAGAACAGCCAATATTATTGCTGAAAATACAAGTGTATTGGCGTCTTCAAGACAAATTTTGTTTGAGAATCAACAAAATCAGGATGCGTATGGCTATGTGCAGGATCAAGCATGGAATTTCGGAGCTAATATCTCACAGGAGTTTAGGCTCAACTATATGAATGGGGTATTGAACTTCGATTTCTACCATACAGACTTTGATGAGCAGGTGATTTTAGACCTGGACAGAAATCCACAGCAAGCAGTTTTTAGCTCAATGCTGGGGGAGTCTTCAGCTAATAGCTTACAAGTACAGTTAGACTATGAGTTGATTAGAAACCTGGATATAAGAATGGCCTACAGGTGGTTAGACGTGCAAGTGACTTATAACTCAGGCACTTTACAAAAGCCACTGATCCCAACAAACAGAGCGTTCTTTAATGCGGAGTATACCACCAAAAATAATTGGGCTATTGATTATACACTCCAATGGACAGGGGAGCAGCGAATACCAAATACATCGTCAAACCCTGAGCAGTATCAGCTAGAAAGTTTCTCACCTGATTTTATAACCATGAATGCACAGGTGACCAAAACGTTTGATAAAGGCTGGGCGGTATATGTAGGTGTTGAAAACGCAACAAACTATCGCCAGGAAGATCCGATAATATCGGCAGGAGATCCATTCGGACCTTATTTTGATAGTAGCCTAGTGTGGGGACCTATTTTTGGTCGAATGATGTATGCCGGCTTTAGGTATAGGTTAAATTAAAATTTGTTAAAAAATAAAAGGCCTCACAAACTGTGAGGCCTTTGCTATTTCTACTGTATTTCGAAGACCGCTCTTACTTCAGCTTTAATCTTAATGGTTTTAAAATCAACATCAGACTGATAACCGCTTGAGTCTGCCATTTTAGCTTCAAAGTTTCTAGACATCATAGGTTGATTATAACCATAGTCAATTTCCTGAATTTCTATAGCTGTTCCCAGTTGCTCATCAATGGCTTCAAGCAAGTAAGTAGCCTTTTCTTTGGCATTCTTCAATGCTTCTATCTTTAATGCTTTGTTATACTTTTCAATTTCGGTATGCGAATAGCTACTCACACCAGAGCTATTGATTCCTTCAGGATCAAGATTGGCCATAAGGTCGTTCACCTGTTTTAAGTCGGTCAGCTTTACAATAAAGCTTTTGATAGCCAAAAACTCATCGGGTTGCTTTTTCTTATGATTCCAATTGTAGCCATAGATATTTTCAACCTCAAGGTTGTCTTTCGGAAGGTTTAGCTTTTTAATGGCATTCACCAACTCACTTTCCAGGTGATTCAATGTGATCTTTCTGCTTCCATCTTTATACTCTCTTAGAGCTATTCGAAAGTAAATTTCATTGGGTGTTATTTCTTTTTCTGCCGAACCCTTTACCTCAATCTTTTTCACTTGATTTTGTTCTTGTGCAAAGCTTGTAGAAGTTCCGAAAACGAAACATACGGCTAATAATAATGTGTATTTCATAGTCTTTTTATTTGTATGATGCATGGTTAAACGAAATTCCATACAATCAATTAAGAAAAAATTAAACTTTATTTCATCTATCGCTTTGTATATTGTAAAAACGACCAACCTGACCACCTTATGAACGATAAAATAATGAATTCATTTGAAGTTTACTGGCAAAATGTATTGGAAAGGTTGCCTGAAATAACAGTAGGCACCACATTGCTCATTGTATTTATTTTATTGTCAATATTCTTTAGAAGATTGGTGGTTAGAAGATTAAAGGCCAAAATGACTGATGTACTATTATTGAATTTTATCGGTCGTGTTGTGTTTCTGTTTTTTCTAATTATTGGTGTCGTTGTTTTCTTAAATCAGGTGGGTCTTGGTCAGGCCGCAAGTGGTTTGTTGGCAGGTGCGGGTGTGTCTGCATTGATTTTAGGGTTTGCGTTTAAAGATATCGGTGAGAATTTTTTGGCTGGTTTTTTTCTGGCATTTAGCAGGCCGTTCAGCATTGGTGATATTATCGAAGTTGATGGTCTTACAGGTACAGTCAAGGCCATGAGCTTTAGAAATAGTCATATTCGAACGTTTGATGGGAGAGACATTTTTATTCCCAATGCCATGATGATTAAAAATCCGCTCACCAATTATACTAAAGATGGGCTGATGCGGCATGATTTTGAATTAGGGATCGACTATGGAGAAGATGTGGCTCATGCTACAGAGATTATCATGCAGACACTCAATAAGATGAATAACATCGTGCAGGAAGGTGAAGACATTACACCGTTTGTCATTATCAGCTCGTTTGGATCAAGCACGATTAACCTCAAGGTGTTCTTCTGGATTAACACGTATGACTTTCTTGGGTCGGCCACCGTTTTGAAAAGTACGGTGATGCAAACTGTAATTAATAACTTATTGAAAGCCCAAGTTAGCATGCCCGCTGATATCACCGAATTTAAACTCTATGATCAACAGTCATCGATACCTATTGACGTAACAAATAAATAATTATCCTAAATCTTAGAACACTTGGCTGTTAGGTTGTTATCTACCTAAACGATTAGATATGGCGACTACAGCAAAGAAAAAGACAACAAAAAAGGTAGACATAGCTGCTAAAATTAAAGAAGCATACAAAGAATTCTTATTGCTACATGGTGAAGATCCCGCTTCAGTGTTTGCATTTTGCAAAGAACTTAAAATCACTGAAGCTAAGTTTTACGATTATTACACTTCATTTGAGTCTGTAAAAAAAGCAATTTGGTTAGGGTACATAGATGAAACACTCCAAGTGCTTCATAAAGACGAAAATTATGCGGGATTTTCTGCACGTGAAAAACTGCTGTCATTTTATTACACGCTTTTAGAAGTTCTCAAGACTGACAGGAGTTATGTGATGATGTGTTTTAAGCACATTAAGAAAACTGAAATACAACCCACTTTCCTGGAAGACTTTAAGTCACAATTTGAAGATTTTTCTTCTAACCTGGTGAACGAAGGGATGCAAACCAATGAGGTTCAGGATAGGCCAGTGATAGGTAAAAGATATCATGAAGCCTTATGGTTGCAGGTCATGTTTGTAATCAATTTCTGGATAAAAGACACTAGTCAAAAATTTGAGAAGACCGATGCGGCAGTCGAAAAAGCAGTCGGTTTAAGTTTCGAACTTATGGGCCCGGGGCCATTGGATAGCATGATTGATTTTGCCAAATTTTTATACCACAATAGATGAAAGAACAGATATCTATTCCGACTACTAAAGTAAAGCGAGCCGGTAAATTCTTCACTACAGGTGCCAAAGTAGGAGGTAACTATGTCAAACATTATAGTAAAAAGCTTTTCAATCCTCAATTGGATCGCTCTGAGCTAGATAAGGAAAATGCCGAAGATATTTATGATTCTTTAAGCGAGTTGAAGGGTAGTGCGCTGAAAGTTGCACAGATGTTAAGTATGGATAAGAATGTACTACCAACAGCTTACCAGGATAAGTTTGCTATGTCTCAGTATAGTGCCCCACCACTTTCTTATCCTTTGGTAGTTAAAACGTTTAAGAATAATCTAGGGAAGAGTCCAGAGGAGGTGTTCGAAACATTTACAAAATCTGCAGTTAATGCAGCATCCATTGGGCAGGTGCATCAGGCCACAAAGGATGGGAAAAAGCTGGCGGTAAAGGTTCAATACCCTGGGGTGGCAGACAGTATTAGTTCAGATTTGAAAATTGTGAGACCTATTGCTTCTCGCATGCTCAATATCAAAGCAGCTGAATTGGAACAATATATTGGTGAGGTAGAATCTAAACTTATTGAGGAAACAGATTATCAATTGGAGTTAGAAACTTCAATGCGCCTGACAAAGGCATCAGATCACTTAGAGAATATAGTCTTTCCAACATACTATCCCGAGTATTCAAATGATCGAATACTCACCATGGACTGGATTGAAGGTCAGCACCTTAAAGATTGGTTAGCCACAGACCCTGGTCAAGAGGCGCGTAACAAATTGGGTCAGGCCATGTGGGATTTCTATAATTTTCAAATTCATGAACTTAAAGAAGTGCACGCTGACCCACACCCGGGAAATTTTTTGGTTACAAATGATAAAAAGCTCGCTATCATTGATTTTGGATGTGTAAAGATAATTCCTGAAGAGTTTTATGAGCCCTACTTTCGATTGCTCAATAAAGACATACTTGATGATAATTTTGATTTAGAGTCTCTTTTTATAGAGCTAGGCTTTATCACTAAGCAGGATACTGAAAAGGATAAGAAATTCTTCATTGACCTTTTTAAGGAGATGATTGAGCTGTTAGGAAAACCATTCAGGGCTGATACATTTGATTTCGGAGATGATGCTTACTTCAAGCAAATTTTCGAAGTAGGAGAGCGGGTATCAAAAATGCAGGAAGTAAGAAAGTCGGCTTCAGCACGTGGCAACAAGCATGGGCTCTATGTCAATCGAACTTATTTTGGTCTTTACAATTTGCTAAATATGTTGAGGGCTGAAATTAAAATTTCCAAATGAATTGACTAAAAAAGGCGACCATTTGGTCGCCTTTTTTAGTAGTGGTTTATCTTAAATGCTAGATTTTAACAAGCTCAGCGTTAATCTGATATTTATCAACGAGTTCTTTTGTGAATTTCATAGATCCGTGGGGAACGAATATCTGGAATACGCCTTGCTTGATATTTGCCAGGGTTTCTAAGACTTTCCATTTATTCACAAGTTTCTCAGTTTCTTTAATTTTTCTACTGATTTCAAAATATGCCGTTTGGCCCAGTCGATTTGAAGCTGTTGCGTCTGGTATATACACATCATTATTGTTTTGACTCACCAGTTTTGCTGGTGTCTCAAGATCTGCATATTCGGCTTTGATCTCAGTAAAACCTTTTTTTTCAATGCTTTGAATCACTTTCTCTAAGGTGGATTCATACCTATCTTCTCGTTTCGTCTTTAACATAAATTCTCTGAAAATTTTAGGGTACATCAAGAATATAAGAAATAAACTTCAGAAAATCAAGTATTTATGCATTTTATTTGAATGTTTTTATTTAAATAAACAAGCTACAACAGAATGCCATTTACATTGTTTTATAGCAGTTATGTATGGATAAGGTCATGATTAATTTAATTTTGCGTAAATGAAAAAGACATGGATTGTATGTATCATCTTACCCTTCCTCATAAGTTGTGGCAATGATGACGTAACACAGAAACAAAGATTTTTAATTAGGGGCAACAACGCCCTGGCAGAGCAGAACTATCGTGAAGCTCAACGTTTCCTTCAGGAAGCCTTAAAAATTGATTCTTGTTATACACCTGCAGTGAATAATTTAGGTGTTGTTTTTTATGAGCAAAGCCAATATTCAAAAGCAGTGCTGGCTTATAATAATACACTTGATTGTGACCCCATGTATATTGATGCCTATATTAATAGAGCAAATGCTTTTTATGAACTAAGAGAGTATTACCGTGCATTAGATGATTTGGAATACGCCAAATCACAATTACCGGATTCGGTAAAAGTACATTTTATGTTAGGGTTGGTTCACTCAAAACTTAGAAAGTATGATCAGTCTCTCAATGCATTTAATCAAGCATTGAAATTAGATAGTTCAAATGCAGAAATTTGGATTAACCGAGGATCAGTTAAGTACTATCAGGGTAATTACAATCAAGCTGTTGAAGACTTGGAAAAAGCATTGACATTAGACCCGTTTGAAGGAAATGCCTATAACGCCATTGCGCTTATTGCCATAGAAAATGAAGATTATCAAAAGGCGCTTGAAATGCTTGAGAAGGCACTGAGTTTTGAAGCCAACGAACCATATTATTTAAATAATAGAGGGTTTGTTTATTTGCAAATGGGCGAGTTGGAAAAAGCAAAAGAAGATATTGACGCAAGTATTGTTTACGATGCATCCAACCCCTGGGCATATAGAAACAAGGGCCTTTACTATCTTAAAAAACAACAGTATGACGAAGCCTTGAAGCTATTAAAGCAAGCTGCTCGACTAGATCCTTATGCCGAAAAGGTACATTACTATTTGGCTCAGACGCTTATTCAAATGGGTAGGAGCAATGAAGGATGTGATTATTTAACAAGTGTAATAAACGATGGATTTTTAAAAGAGAAAGATATTGAGGGGATATGTAAATAATAGAAGGGGGCATATGCCCCCTTCTATTATTTAAAATTTAAAGTTTAATTTACCAGAAATAACTGTACCCATAAAACCAAACTGATTTACTTCCCATGGGTATTTAAACCTTCCCCCTAAATCAGTCACAACATCATCTTTCGGGTCGATTTCATCCGGATAAACGTCTAAAAGATTATTTATAGTTAATCCAAATTTAATATTTTTCGTGATTTTATACCCTACATTTAGGTCTGTTATGACTTTACCAGAAAACGTCTGATCGTTTGCTTCGTTCGAAGAGTGCTGCCAAGTCACCTCACCAAAATAAGTATTGTAAAGACCTACTGATAATTTGTTTATATCGTAGTTCAGTCCTAATATGAATTTACTCCTTGGTCGAGCATTGGTAATTCTCGACTGTTCTTTGCGGTTAAATATATCATTTCCTGAGGCTACGATAGGAGCTGGGGTTCTAATACTGCCCTCAATCTCAGTTTTATTAAAATTGGCTGCCAATGAAGCATTGAGGCTTCCCGACCCAATGTTTAAGTCAGAGTAGCTAATAATAACATCTAAACCCTGCGTTTTGGTATCTACAGCATTGATGAAAAATTTTAAGCTTGTAACATCGTACTGATTTAGTATAGCCTCTACAGCATTGTTTGAGGTAGTATCTCCATCAAATCCAATTTCTCCTGTAAACAGGACGCGATCATCTACTGTGATTTGATACGCATCAGCTGTAATTTCTAAATTAGGCATAGGGTTCCATGCTATTCCTGCACTTAAATTGAATGATTCTTCCTCCTTCAATTCAGGTACTTCAAGTCCTCTGATTACTGGACTTTGGTTGTTAAATGTTCCTTGATTTGAAACAGTTCCACCAGAAACTAACGTTTGAATATTGCTTAGGTAAATCTGGTGCAGCGATGGCGCTCTAAACCCTGTACTGGCAGATGCTCTTAAAGTTAAAGTATTATCTAGCAATCTAATTCTACTATTTAATTTCCAATTCACAGTATTACCGAAATCTCCATAATTTTCATAACGTAAGGCTCCTCCAATTAAGAACATGTCGTTATCATACTCGATGTCAGAGTAAAAACCAATGTTGAATCGTGTTTTATCTACTTCGTTACTAGGCTGAAGTCCTGGGAATGATTGGGCTCCGCCTCCAAAGTAGGAGGCTTCTTCACCTGCAGTAGTTTTGAAGTTTTCAGTTCTGAACTCAGCTCCAAAACCAACATTTATATTTCCAAAACTATTAAATAGATCAACGTTATTGACAAGATTGCTGAATTTATAAGCTCCCGCAAAGAATCGAGTAGGACTTTGGGCGCCCAAATCGGGGTTAATCGTGTTGCCAATAGTGTATTCTACTTCATTACTTCCGGTTGTGCTACTAACATCAATATCCCATTCACCAAGGTTGCCCCGAGCACCGACTGAGAATGTTTTATCAAATATATCGGTTTCAAATGTAGGCTGAAACCCTTGATATGTTGTGCCCGGATCATGAAATATAAAATTTGGGTCAGGTATCCAATAAGGAGTTCTGTATAGCGCAAAGCTTTTACCATTTCGGTAGGTCACTCCACCGAATGAGTATATTTCTGCACCTCCTTTTAATGGAAATGCACTATTGTAAAAGACATCAAAAGTGGTCATTTCTGGCTGTCCTACATTCATGCCGAGATCTGGGTTTTCCTGGATCCATGTATTGGAACCATCAACTCCAAATAGTCGATCTTCTCCAGGTTCACCAGGGCGATTAGTTTTTTCCTGTTGTTTAAAACCGGTAGACACATTAAAATATCCATCTTCACCGATTTGAAATCCGGTATTAGCATTAACACCAACATTAAATCCATCGCCTTCAGTTGTGATGCCTGAAAATACATTAACATTGGTTTCATTCACATTATCTTTCAAAATAATATTAATAACACCTGCTATTGCATCTGAACCATATTGCGCTGAGGCCCCATCTCTTAGAACTTCTACACGCTCAATGGCTTCTATCGGAATACTCTGCAAATCGATTCCTACTTCACCTTTACCTGGTGTGTCGTTTAGGTATACCTGCGAACTTTGATTTTTTCTTTTACCATTTATTAAAACTAAAGTTCTGCTGGGGCCAAGCCCACGAAGATCAGCTGGGTTAAAATGTGCAGTAGCGTCTGAAATCGTTTGTTGAGACGAGTTGAAAGATTGAACTTTGTAATTTAACATTTGGTCAACACTTAATTGACCTGTGCTTTCCAACTCTGAGGAAGAAATATTATCAATAGGTACTGGAGAAGATAATTCTGATCTAGGATTGAACCGACTACCAACAACAATTACGTCTGTTAGGCTTTCAACGGATTCCTTTAATGTAATGTTATAAGTTGTTTGATTGGTAATAACATTTACTTCAGTACTTTCATATCCAATAAATGAATATCTTAAAGCAACGCCAGATTCTGTCATGAGCGTATAATCACCGTTTGCATCAGTTATGGTTCCTGTATTACTTCCCATTACTGAAATATTAACTCCTGGCAATGGGGCACCTGTTGTTGCATCTGTTACTTTTCCTGTTACTCTCATTTCTTGGGCAAATGAAGTTTGATACAAACAACAAATCATCATCATGCAAAGGCTGTAAAATTTCTTCATAATTAGGATAATTTAGGTTTGACATATTACTTTATATTATTAAGGTATGAATATTTTGTTGGATTAAGAAGTAATAAGGGTTACTAATTATTGATATAAAATACCGCATAATGTGGTATTATCCATCAAAAAAGGTCATATAATCAAGATAGTGCAGAATAAAATTCGGTTAACTTAATCAGCTATTTAAGTAGCTTTCTCGGGGGTACAACAAATATGCTGAAGCTTAAAACCATCGCTTCGTTTAATTGATTTTCTACCACTACATCGGCATTTATATCGGGTGTGTTGGCCAGGTCAAAGTTGATGTTTGTTCTGAGTCCACCTTCTATAGAAAACCATAGCCAGTCATGTACTTCACGCTCCCATGTGAGTAAAAACCTTACTTCAGATTTATTTAAATACACCAAACTCTGTTGATCAGATAGCCTCAGGCTGTAGTTTGAACCATTTAACTCAGTCTTTAGGTAGAAGTAGTTTTTTAGGTTAAGGGTGCTATATCGTAATTTAATTTCAGCGGGTAATATAGACTCAAGCCCCCATTGATTATCGAAGGATTTATTATAGGCAATCAAAGGATATAAGCTTCTTCTGCCAAAACTGTAGGAGTAAGCCAAACCGAAAGCATAGCTTACATAGTCATTCTTTTTCCAACCAATTAATGGCGATATGGAGAATTTTAGAAAGTCTTTTTTTGCAAAATTTTCAAGATTATAATCTCCATTGAGCCCGGCACTTACACGTAAAATGTAGTACCTATTGCCGAGGGTAGGCTTAATCATAAAAACATCACCACGGATACTTCTCAGAGGCCTGTCTTCAAGATTGTTGTAAAATGCATACTGAGGATTTTCAACGTCTTCAAAGTTAAATTCCTCAACAAAATACTTGAAACCAACCGCCATTTTGAAATTGTCTTTCAAAATAATAGGAGCTTTAAGTTTCATTTCCCATCTACGATTTCTTCTTACTTCTGCATTGGAATTTCCAACAGGCTGATCAGCTGAAGATTTTATAAAGTAGTCTTTAACAAGCTCACGCTTGATTACGATACCTTTGGTACGAGGCAGGCCGATTACACTCGGTATGCAAAATGTAGAATCAGTGCAATTGACAATTGTCTCTTGTCCGCGTAGCTCAATGCCGGATACAAGGCCTACCAAGAACAGAAAACAGTATTTTTTTGTCATATACTTAATTCAGCTGAACAATTTAACCATTAAAGTGCTAACAGCGTAGTATAACAATAGTTTTTAATCAAAACAGGTGTTGACACGGTAAGATTTTATATTATTACTCAGGCATTTTTGATTTAGTAACAATGGAATTCGAGGAAATCATTCAAAAATTAGAATTAAAATTTAAGGCTGCGTTACCCGGTCAGGCTGCGCATGAAATTATGATGCCTGTTGAAAGTACACGCGCTCGATTTGATTTGGACCGAAAAGATGTGAAAAGAGGAGGTGTGCTTATTTTAATCTATAAAAATGGCAAGGAGGCTTTCATTCCTCTTACCCAAAGACATGACTATGGTGGCACCCATGGCGGTCAGGTGAGTTTACCCGGAGGTAAATTAGAAGAGGATGATGAAAATATCACAGCTACAGCATTGAGGGAGACTTATGAAGAGATAGGTATTAGTCCTGACAACGTTACATTAATTGGGGAACTGACAGATTTATATATACCCCCAAGCAATTTTCGGGTGACACCTATTGTAGGTTACTTACATGAGCAACCAAAATTTAGCATTGATACTTTTGAGGTAAAAGAGCTTATTGAAACTCCAATGAAGCACTTGTTAGATAAATCAAGAAGAAAGCGAAAGGACATTACCGTTCGCAATGGGTTTCGTTTAAACGCACCTTACTTCGATGTTCATGGTAAAGTTGTTTGGGGTGCAACAGCAATGATTTTGGCAGAGTTCACCAGTCTCTTAAGTGATGAAGACTAATTGGCCTCTTCTGAAGATTCTTTTAAAATTTTATCTATTTCATCCAGAGCATTATCGTCCTTCACAACGTAGTCTCTTACTCCAATTTTAATTAAGTCAACCACAGTTTGTGAGGATTCATTAGCACTGAGAATAATAATGCGTGCATTTGGACACGCATTTCGAATGATGGTAAACAATTCGCCACCAGTTTTACCTGGCAGGTAATAATCTAGCAATACCACATCCGGAGTAAACCTCCTGATAGTCTCTTGACAATCATTTGAACTGGTAGCTACTTCTACCCGATAGAGGTTACTATAATATTTTGATAATACAAATGCAAAAGCCTTGTCATCTTCTACTACTAGCATTTTCTTTTTCATTAAAGTATTGCTTTTAAGTCTTTAATTAATTTATCTATCGTGTTGTTAATTTCGATACCCTGCGAATCCGTGCTCGAGTTATTCTGAATCAAATTTATACCATTATTTAGCTGATTTATAAGTTCATCGCACTTAAGTGTTCTAAGTGTAGTATGCATTTTATGAACAATTTTTTTAGCAGCATCTTCATTTTTATTGGCTAAAGCTTCAGTATATATATCCTTTAACTCTTCCGCGTTTTGAATGTACAACTGTATAAGCTCTTTTTTAAAAGCTTGATCACCAGCACTGAAATCATTAAGTATTTGTTGCAAATCGGTTTGGTCTACAATGGGCTTAGATTTTTCAGCAACTTGCTTTTTTTGATTTAGTGTAAGGTTCAGGTTTTTAGTGATTTTATCATATAGGTCGTGTGGTGTGAACGGTTTTGTAATAAAGTCACTCATGCCTGCCTCTTTTGCTTTATTTCTTACTTCTGAGAGTACTGAGGCTGTAAGGGCTAAGATAGGTAACTTAGTGCCGAATTTCTCTTTTATTTGTTTGCATGCCTCAAACCCATCCATGTTAGGCATTTGTAAATCCATGAGCACCAGGTCGTATTTATTATTGAGTACTTTTTCAACAGCAACCTGACCATCTTCCGCATGATCGGCATCAATGCCCCATTGGTTAAGAAATTTTTTTGCTACCAGGTGATTGACCCTATTATCTTCAGCTATAAGCACAGAAATATTATGTTCTTCTAAATTTTGAAAATCTAAAGAATGTCCCCTCGTAATTAGGCTTAATTTTTCATTGCCAACTGGGAGTTTAAGTTTAAAATGAAATGTGGAACCCTCACCTTCTGTGCTATCCAGATGTACCTCACTGTTCATGAGTCCTAATAGTTTTTTGGTAATGGAAAGTCCAAGACCACTTCCACCAAATTTCCGTGTTGTACTGACTTCTTCCTGTGAGAAGCGCTGAAATATTTTGTCGAAATTCTCTTCTTTGATTCCTATGCCCGTATCTTTTACGGTAATTTTTAACTCAACTTTTTTATCCACTAATTTCACAAAATGAGCAGACAATCTAACAGTGCCATTTTCGGTGAATTTTATCGCATTACTCACTAAATTATTTATTACTTGTGCAATACGTACTGAGTCACCTATAAATACTTCTGGTAGCTTTTTATCGTAGTGAAAATCGAATGAAATGCCCTTCTCCTCACATTTAAAACTGTTAGTTAATTTAATGCTATCAAGTAAGGCATAGAGGTTGAAATCTACTTCTTCAAGCAGTATTTTCCCTGATTCTATTTTGTTGAAATCAAGTATATCGTTTATGATAACCAATAGGTTTTCGCCAGAAAACTTGAGAAGGTTTAGGTTTTTCAATTGGTCATCTCTAGGCTCTTCTTGTAATAATATATGGGTAAGGCCAATGATTCCATTAAGAGGTGTCCTTATTTCGTGAGACATCACCGATAAAAAGTTAGCCTTGGCTTCGGAGGCAATCTCGGCTGCGGCTTTGGCTTTTTTTAATTGAAGTTCATTTTTATGGCGTGTGAGTACTGATCCAACCCAGTTGGCCAATAATACTATGAAGTCCTCATCATAGATGTCAAACTTTTTTGTTCTTTGATTTTGAGATGAAAAATTGATTGTGCCATATTTCTTATTACCCACTGTAATGTAAGCACCTATATACGCTTCTAAATTAAAATCTTTATAACATGGGTGGCCAGAGTATTCTGACACCTTCATGTGCGAAATAGATGTAACATGATTATTGCGCAGCGTAAGATCACAGTAAGTACGTTTAAGATCAAACACCTGACCTTTTTTAAGTTGAAAACTATGATTATTGGTATGGTAGTGCTTAACGATGTAATTGTCACCAGCAATTTTGCTTATTATACCTAAAGGCATGGATAAAAAATCGCAAACTATTTTCAGCGCACGTTCTAACAATGTATCGACATCTGTTATTACATCAGAAGCCAGCGTATTGATTAACTTTAATCCTTCCTGAAATCTTTTAATCTTATTTTCTTCTTCTTTCTTAGCTGTGATGTTTCTGCCAAAAGCTGACACCCCAATCACTTCATTGTTTTCATCAAGTATGGGGTTGAAATGATTTTCAAAATATAAGTTGACGTTTGAAATGTTAAATCTCATCACTTCCATGAAACGCTCTCCATTCTGAGCCCGCTTAATAAGGGACATCCACTTTTCTTTAATGTGCGGACCAAGATCTTCAAAGTTCATTTTTTCACCCACTCGAGGTTCATGCCCAGTACCTATGTACATGAAGTTTTTGAGAGCTGTATTAAAGGTAATGTAACGAAGGTCATTGTCGAGCGCACAGATTGTATCAGTAGTATTTTCAATCAGTGCTTTTAAACTCGCTTCACTTTTCTGAATGGCTTGCTCAGCCTGTTTCTTTTTAGTGATGTCTCGAGAGGATGTCTGAAATGAAGTAAGCTGACCGTCTTTATCAAAGATGGGTTTAGTATAAGCCTCCATCCATACGTAGTGACCATTTTTGTGTTTAAGACGATATTCGATTCCCTTCTTAGTCTCACCTTTTAAAGTAGCATTGTGCGGGCCTTGCTGTAATCTATAATGATCTTTTTCATGGATCAATTGGTAGGGGTTGGTACCGATAAGCTCATCTGGGCTGTAGCCTAAAATATCTTTGACAGAAGGTGATATGAACTTATAAGTACCATCTGGTTCATGCACTGCAATGAGATCTTGAGAGTTCTCAGATACTAATTTGTACATTTCAGACTGTGCTTGTAAATCTGATCGTAACCCTTTTATTTCATTGATGTTTTGGGCAACAGCCAATACTCGGACTAGTTTACCCTCCTCAAAAAACATTTTGGTAGTTTGGTTTAACCAAATGATGTTTCCGGATTTGTCTTTTATTCTAAATTCTCTTTGAGTTACGGGTGTTTTACTCTCTTTTTGTTGTCCGAAAAAAACAAAAAAAGCGTTTAAATCTTCTTCAGGAATGAGGTCTGTGTATTGTTTTTGTTTAAGCTCATCAAATGAATAGCCCGAAACTGTAATAGTTGCAGGATTGGCATACGTGTAATAACCCTGGTTGTCTAACTCATAAATTATATCGCTGACATTTTCAACAATATCACGATACTTATCAGTATGGTTATCTTTTGATTTCGACAAAATTTACCGAGTTTTTTAACTTTCCTATGAAGCAATTTAAGCAATTCTTTAGAAAATAATAATCTTCTTATATTAGGGCTTTTCAAAAATCAACTACACCTATGGAACACGATGTATTGTTAACTAATGATGCAGTAATCTTTGGAATATTAATGGTGATGTTAGCTGTCATTTTCAAAACAGCATCACTTAAAAATACATTTTGGGAGAAGTTTTATAAAGTCATTCCGGTGATATTGCTATGTTACTTTTTGCCTTCTTTACTCAATACCTTTGGTGTAGTTGATGCAGAAGAATCGAGGGTGTATTTTGTTGCTTCTCGTTATTTACTGCCCGCATGTTTGGTACTGCTCACTATTAGTATTGACCTAAATGAGATAATAAAACTTGGCCCCAAGGCCTTGATTATGTTTTTTACGGCAACGGTTGGTGTGATTATAGGAGGTCCATTAGCAATTCTCATTACATCTTATATCAACCCTGATTTGGTAGGCGGTGCTGGTGCTGATGAATTATGGAGAGGGATGACCACCATAGCTGGCAGTTGGATAGGAGGGGGAGCTAACCAGGCGGCTATGTTTGAGTTGTTTGAGCCTTCGGCAGATTTGTTTTCTGTATCGATAACGGTTGATGTAATCGTGGCAGAAATATGGATGGCTGCTTTGCTGCTTGGAATTGGTAGAAATGATAGTATAAACAATTTCTTCAAAGCAGATAATACGGGAGTAGAAAATCTAAAAAACAAGATGGAAGCTTATAGTATGAGTATTGCCAAAATACCATCTGTTGTAGACCTAATGATGATTTTAGGGATTGGCTTTGGTATTACGGGTTTTGCCCACCTAATGGCTGATGGGATTGCACCATTCATTGCTAACAATGCTCCTGAGCTTAAGAAATTTAGCCTTGATTCTAACTTCTTTTGGATTATCGTGATAGCTACAACAGTGGGTATTATCCTATCTTTTACTAAGCTCAGAAAACTGGAGGGTGCAGGGGCTTCAAAAATCGGTACTGTCTTTATATTTATTCTTGTAGCCTCTATTGGTATGAAGATGGACGTAATGGCCATTTTTGAAAACCCTGGATTCTTTCTTGTAGGACTTATTTGGATGGCCATTCATGTGATACTTCTGGTAATTATGGCAAAGCTTGTAAAGGCTCCATATTTCTTCCTGGCTGTAGGTAGTAAGGCAAATATTGGTGGAGCAGCTTCAGCACCTGTATTGGCAGCAGCATTCCACCCGTCATTGGCACCTGTTGGTGTGCTACTAGCCGTATTAGGTTATGCACTGGGTACTTATGGCGCTTATCTGTGTGGTATTTTGATGCAATTAGCGAGTCAGTAGTAAAAGCTATCAGTCCTTCTAAGGGTGATCTTACAATTAACTTCTGGATGTAAAAACAGGCCGCTCCTCTGGAGCTGTCATTACCTTTGTGCTAAAATTATTAACAGTTGACCCCTCTGGGGTCGTAGTTATAGGGGTTAATCTGAGTAGACCACCCTTGATAATTGCAAATAGCAAGTAGTGGACTGGTTTTCCACGAACAGCGCGGCCCATTTGTGGGTTCTGCGAAGCGGCCTAGGGTTGCGCTGGCTTGTGCATTTAGTGGGGAAAATGGGCTTTATTCGTAGCGCACTTTTCTTTCCTGGCAGCTGTACTTGGCTACTAAGGCAGGCGGGTGTTTCGGTCACGCTGATGCGTGATGAAAACCAGAGTTAAAGTCTAGTAAATAATGCCCTAAAACAGGGCGCTCCTACGGAGCTAAATTTTATCGCAGTATATATATTATTAACAGTTGACCCCTCTGGGGTCGTAGTTAAGTTATAGGGTTTACCTGAGTACTCTTATTTGCACATACAGTTTGTTTAAGAAAAGTGCTAGACTATTCTATTCTATCGCCATGGGCTCCCTGGTCGAGTTTGCCGATTTCCTGGTCTATGGTCCAGAGGCCAAGACCTTCTTCTCCGATGATATCAAATAACTCAACGGCCCTTCTGGCGAGTGTCTCTTCTTCTCGCTGCTCGGTTACATACCATTGCAGGAAGTTGAAGGTAGCATAATCTTTTTGTTTGAAGCAATGGTCTACGATCTTGTTGATAGATAGTGTTACTTCGATTTCATGCTTTAAAATCAGCTCAAACACCTCTCTTAGGCTTTTAAATTTATGTGGGATGTCAGTGATTTCGGGCTGTAGTGCATGCCCACCTGCATTGTTAATGTAAGTAAAGAGCTTTAGCATATGTTCGCGCTCTTCTTCTGAGTGTCTGTATAAGAAATCGGCTGACCTGGCATAACCCTGTGTATCGCACCACGAGGCCATAGACAGGTAATGCGCTGAAGATGTGCCCTCCATTACGATTTGCTTGTTGAGTAATTCTTCAGTCTCTGTTGTCAATGATCTGTGTGGTGTTACTATTTGCTTACTCATGGTTATGTTTTTGATGTTCGAAGTCTATTCTAATTTACCTACTGCTACTGTTAAAATATTAAAAATAGAGGAAATGTCAATGGTTGTTTAATTCATATAATAAATTGGAGCGGCTTGGCTCCGCCATGAGATCAGTCCATAACACCAGTACAGATTGTATAAATTTTAATTATGCCAGAGGCAAAGGTTATATCACCTGTTATATTCTCTTATTTCTTAATAATTCTCTTTGTACTGCTTAAGTCGCTTGTCACCAATTGAAGTATATAAATTCCAGATTTCAGATTCTCTATGTTTATACTTTGATTGGAGTCGTTAAAATCTAGTCTCCTGACCAAACGCCCGGAAGTATCAAGAATTCTAATTTTAATATTTTCATTTTTGAAATCGCTTAAATCAAAATTTAGATAATCGGAAGTTGGGTTAGGGTAAACCCTAAACTCAGGAAATAAATCTGCTACAACCCCCAGGGTGATTTCTTCATGAATAATATACACATCCAATGCATCATATCCTCTGGCACCAGAATATATATTTGTTTCCATTAATAAAATTTGACCTTTATCTATATTTGACCATTCGACACTAATGGATGAGTCATTTAGATTGTGATAATTCGAAGCACCTGTTAATTTCCAGCTTAATCTATTATTAGATTCAGGCTCTGAGGTATATGTTTCTTGAGTGTGGGTTGAAACTGAATCGCTTCCAATTATTGAAGGGGCGGGGTATTCTTCGACAGCAACCAAAAGGTTTCTAGGTAGTCCTTCGCCACAACTATTATAAGGGGTCACAGTCAAACTATGTGTTCCAATCTCATTCCAAGTCAAAACGGATTCATCATTGTCATAAAAGATCTCGTTTTCGCCTTCAACTTCCCATTTATAGTAGGTATTGTTAGAATTAGGTACAGTATAATTTGCAGATAAGTTAATTGAAGCAACAGAAGGGCCTGCTATCGGCCCTGGAAGGGTAGGCCTACTATCATCAGTTATTGATAAGAACTTTCCTTCTTCACCAACTAGATAAACAGCCTCATTGGTTACTTGCATATCGTAAATGGCATCTGTGTGTAATGTGGCTTTCCATGTGTTGCCGGTGTCATTACTTTTATAGGCCGTTGTTGAGCCGCCAATTGAACCAATGTTTGTTGCAGCTATATAAACTTCAGACGAACTTTTAAAATCAATATTTCTGATATCGAGTAATATTCCATTAGATACCTCATTCCAACTTAAGCCTCTATCGGTAGTTTTAAAAAGTACTCCATCCGCACCTCCTATAAAGCCAATTTGGTCATGAAAATTCATTGCCCATAAAGATTTGGTCGTAATATCTACTTCGGCCCAACTCAAACCAGCGTCATTTGTGTGAAGAAGAATGCCTCCGGAACCGAGAATATAACCTTCTGATTCACTCAAAAAATAAATAGATAGCAGACCAGTTTTTCCCACATCTGAAAATTGCCAGCTATTTCCTTCATCTGTAGTTTTATAAAACCCTCCCCAAAAATCAATAGCATAACCAATCGACTCGTTTACAAAATAGAAATCTCTAAAAGATTCTATTTTACCCTGATTTGACCAGGTTAAACCGTAATTGGAAGTTTTATACAAGGAGTCGCTTATCACGTACCCCAAGCTATCATTAATGAAATGATCTTTATAAAATGATTTATTGCTTAAAGTTTGGTTCCATGTTAAGCCTGCATCCTCACTTCTGAAAACACCATTTTCGCTAAATATTAAACCGATGCTATCCTGAAAATTTACGGCATTATAATCGACAGCCTTAAGTAAAGAGGTTGATTCCCAAGTATCACTGTTATCCTTTAGAAGAATTGTTCTTCCACTTTCATTTGCTCCACCCCAGGACGAGCCTAAACCTACTGCGCATCCTTTGGAAAGGTTCTCAGTAAAGTCAAATGCCAGAACGGTTTGATAATAATTTGAAAATCTTTGGGCGATCCAGGTTGCTCCGCCATCTTCAGTTTTATATATATCTGATCCAGAACCTCCACCGATCGCAAATCCTATTTGTTCGTTTTGAAAATATATATCTGTTGCGGAATTAGTAGAAAAACTTCCAACTTGAGTCCAAGTCTCTCCTGTATCTGTGGTTTTAAATATACTACCAGATGATCCAGCCATATACCCAATGTTTTCATCAATCAACTGGATATCCATAAAGCGGATACCCCATCCTAAATCATTCAGGTCGATATAATTCCAGGTTTTACCTCCATTTACAGTTTTAAGTAATGTATTTGAGTAACCACATATAAATCCCGTTTGATCGTTTATAAAGTACGCTGATGTTAAATATTCAAAGCCCTTACGAAAATGATTCCAAGAGAGACCTCCATTTATTGTTTTATAAATATCACCATTTTCACCAAACACAAATCCTGTTTGGTCATCTAGAAAATATAGGTTTTCAGGGTAGGGGTATTCCAGAGACGGAGGTTCCAGGTGAAACCAATCTTTTCCTTTATTTTCAGTTTTCAACAAAACCCCATTTGAACCAATTATAAATCCAACTTGATTATTGATAAACTGAACATGCTTAAGGTTAATTTGTGTGCCTGAATTAACTTGTTTCCAGCTTTGCCCTTCATTCTCAGAAATTAAGATGACACCACTTTCACCAACAGCTATTACAGTATTTTCATCGAGATACTCCACGTCATTGAGTGCATATGAAAGATTTTTAATAGACTGAACACATTCGTTGAAATTTTGGTCCTCATTTTGGTTTTGTATTTTTATAAAAAATGGTCTTTCAAAGATTTTATTCGTTGAGTTTGAAGTGCCTTGTATTCTGACATTGAGCAGGTTGTTTGATTCATAATCAAAACTTTCAAGTGCCAATAGCACGCTATCTTGAATGTCAAAAAGGTGATTATCTCGATCACCAGTACCGTTTATGAGTGAATATAATATATCATTTTGACCTTCAATGCTCAAACTACCAACTACATGGTAAGGTTCTTGATTCTCAATAATTTTATCATTGTCTAGTACAAGCTTACTTGTATCATAGTCATCATTTGAAATCAATTCATTCAATAAAATAATCGAATCTGATTTGGACAGAATTGCTGTATCCTTCACATTGCTGAGCAGATTGACCCTGAAAGTTGGTGCAAGTAAATCATTAGAGTTAATTTCAAGAATATCCTTTGATTGACCCTCAGAGTAAGGAAAATGTAATAGATCAAACGTGATGGATTCCCCTGAGTCAATTAAGTATTCTATCTCGCCTTGAAGTCCAAAACTGTTTCCAGTCACGGAAATCTTAGAGATGCTCAATTCTTTATCTCCTTGGTTTTCAATTTTAAACGAGTGAGTAGATAAACTGTCGATCTTTGAATCTAAGCGTAAATCATAATTATTTTCTATACTGGAATATCCACTTATCACTTTTAACTTAGTGTTAGGTGAATTGCTCCACAGTGCAAGTCCGTGGTTATCAGACCCTTTGAAGTAAATGGTTTTGTTAGCATCTTGAAAGACTGTTGGGTCAGTATATGTTTCCAATTCTATGAAGGCATATTTTTCAAACGTCCCGGTTGTGGTTCCGTCAGATTCCCATAAGCTTCTTCCTTCATCAGCAAAGTATAACTTTTCATTTGATATTATCGGTTCAACATAGTCATCAACTTCTACCTCTTTAACCAATAATGTTCCTGCTTCTGTGCCGTTTGATTTATAGAGGTAATTACCTACACCACTACTACCTCTGAAAAACAGCTCATTTTGAAAACTAATGAAATTCTGCATGTAGGAGTTTGACCAAT
Organism: Fulvivirga sp.; assembly: GCA_039970995.1. GTDB lineage: Bacteria > Bacteroidota > Bacteroidia > Cytophagales > Cyclobacteriaceae > Fulvivirga. Next base: position 127,292 of record JBDVKW010000001.1, on the reverse strand, counting down.
GCCTGTCCCAAGAAAAACTTTTAATGGCTACTGTTCCTTCCGCTGTTCCATCCGTTTTCCATAGTACATCGGTTTCTGGTTCAGAATCATAATCCGTCCTTACACTAAAATAGAATTCTTCATTAACTGTAGTGAAATTATCAATATCCTGGTCCCCATATAATGGTTCTTTAAATTCCTTTAAAAGTATTGCTTCGTCAGTTTCAGGGTCAATTATATAAAGCCTGATTTCTTGTCTATATGTTGTATGTGTGATACAAATAATTGAATTTCCGAAGCTGTTGATTTCGTCCAGAAAGTAATACTCGTCAACACTTAAGTTAGTTATCTCATCTGTACTACTGTTCAGTTTCCAAAGAGCTTTAGGGCTACCCCTCATGAAAAGAAAGTCACCAGCGGGTTGTATGTCAGTAATGCCAATGTAGTTAGTTTCTAGTACCTTTATTGTACCTTCATGGGTTCCATCAGTTTTCCATAAATCCGAACTATTTCCATCATCGGAGGCTATGAAGTAAATCTGGTTATCAAAAACTGTAAACTCACGAGGGTTAGAACCATTATTATAATTCTTGTTGGGTTTTATATCTTTTAATATTCGGGTTCCTTCAGCAGTTCCATCAGACTTCCAAAGTTCTGAACCATTTATATTGTCGTATGCACTAAAGAAGACTTCCCCATTATAGCTGGTTAAATTAGAAATATTTGCTCCATGAAATCCTGGGTTTATATCTTTTAGCAAATAAGTGTTTCTCTTGGTGCCGTCTGTTACCCACAATTCTTCTCCGTTCAGACCATCATCTGCAACAAAAAATATTTTATCATTTACATTTTGGATTTCAGAAATCTCTGTGAATCGCCCAAGGAATGTCTGTGCAAATCCTGAGCTTGTTAAAACTAATAAAAGGGCAAATAGCGGTAAGCTTATTTTCATGTACATTAAATAGTGTTTTGTCTAAGAGTTTGTGTCACCTATGTGAGTTAATATACCCTCTCATTTTTATAATTTAAGGGTTAAATATAATCTGTAAATAGTTTAAATTATAACTTTACTCCATCAGAATTATTTATAATTTGAACTCCAATGTCACATAATAGGTTCTTGGCTCGGCTGGGATAATTCCCGGGCCTGGGTAGCCCGTAGCGCGCCTTGTAAAGTAAGCCTCATCGAGCAGGTTGTTAATGCCTGTTTCCAGTTTTAAGAATTTATACCTGTAAGAGAGAGAAGCATCAAGTACACTATACGCTGGAATCGGGCCTATGACACCTTCACGGCTGTCACCTGGGGTGGCTATTGGGCTATTCTCGGCATCGCTGTATTGTTCTGATAAATACATATATTGGATGTTACCTAACAGGTTTTTGTACCCGAATTTGATACCTGTCTTTAAGTTCAACTGAGGTATAAATTCGACTTTTTTACCAACCACATTATTTTCATCACTAGATGTGTACTTTGAATCTGTGAATGCAGCATTCACAAATACATTGAATCGGTATCGATTATAATCTAAACCCAAAGTGTTGATCAGGTTCCAATCAATAAATGTCTCAACTCCATAGATTACAGCATCACCGATATTCTTTCTTACACGGTCACCTTTATCAGGTCCTGATTCCACCAGAATTGTACCTATACGATCATTGTACCTAAGGGCAAAAGCACTGATGTCATAAGAGAATAGCTTATCCCATTTACCTCGCAAACCAATATCCGATGTAAATCCTTTCTCATCTGTTATGGTAGGGTCTACTATAAATGTTGGATTGACCACTCTAATATCACTAAACGTGACAGATCTGTAGTTTTGTGAAGCATTTGCATACAACTCCACACGGTCAGAGTAGTTGTAGCTTGCGCCCATACCCAATAATATCAATGACCTTTCAAAATCTCGGTTGTCAGTAGTATCTAACCTTGAGATTTCGTTACCGGCCAGGTCATAACCCACGCGCCTGTAATTCCCGGAAGACTGTGTTTTAATGTACTCAAACCTGAATCCTGGAGTGATTGAAAACTTATCGTTGATGAATAGGATGTTTTCACCAAAAACAGAAGCATTTCGATTGGGGAAATCAAAGTCAGATTGGTTGGGATAGTCAGGATGCTGATCATTAGCAAAAGAAAAGTCGGGTCCAAATCCGTTGCTACCTGGCCCTTGGCGGGATTCATTATTAGCATGGTAGTATTTAGAACCAATGAGAAACACAGCATCCTTTCCAAAGAATTTGTATCTGTTCAGTAGCCGGGCTTCTGCACCCCAGTTTTGAAATTTGCCTTTGATTAGGTCTCTGGTAATGTCATTGGGATCATAAGGCGAACTCACAGGATTATCTTCAGGTGATTTTGGGTTTCCTCTAAACCCTACCGCATTTCTCTCTGCATTTAAGCCAAACACATTCAATGAAAAGTCTGTACTGAGAGAGAATTTATGTCTGAGTTTCAAAGCATATAATTGCCAATCCACTTCAAACCAGTTTCTTTCTCTTGTACTAAGGGTAGGGTCGGTATTGAATTGTGTGTCTGTCAAGCCACCAGCCTGTTGGGCCAGGTATTTCAGGTATGTAACATCCAGGCTTAGGCTGGTTTTATCACTAAAGGCATAGTTAAGGTTGGTGTAAAGGTTTTTAGAATCAAACGCTGAGTTTGCCCTAAAACCATCGCCTTGTTTGTAATTGAAATAGGTGTAATAACTAAACTTACCTATGGTGCCGCTTAAACTATTGAAGCTTGTAAATAGATTGTAAGATCCATACGTTTGACGAGACACAAGCTCCAGTTTTTTTACTGGGTTTGGCCGTTTCATTTTGAAGTTGATCAGGCCTCCAAATTGAGTGCCGTATTGCAAAGAGGCAGCCCCTCTGATTACCTGAATCTCACTCAATGCCTCTGCAGGAGGGGTATAATAACTCTCTGGATAGCCCAGCACATCGGCACTGATGTCATAGCCATTCTGCCGGGTGTTGAAGTTAGCTGTTCTGTTGGGGTCTAATCCCCTGCCACCAATGTTCAATTGTAAGCCGGCATCACCATTTTCATAAATATTGAGGCCTACCACTTGTGAATAAATCTGTCGGGCATTATTTGCGGCCAGGTTACCCACCATTTGATCAAGTAGCACTACTTCAGATTTTTTACCGGCATAAATGGCTGTGCCTTCTACAGGGTTAAGACGATTCAGGCTAAAAGCTTCCTCTCTTTTTTGGTTGATTACTACCTCAGAAAGTTCGGTACTGAAAGGTTCTAGTGCCAATGTAATTTCAGTATCTCCATTAACAGTTACTTGTTGCTCCAGGGGATTGTACTCGCTCACAAAGACCAGTAGCGTATAGGTGCCATTGGCAACATTTTCAAACTTAAACTCTCCCTTATTATTTGTTCTTACAAGCAGGTTAGTGGTTTTGTTAAATACCTCTGCATTGGCTATACCCTTATCCAAAGAGGCATCTTTTACAGTACCGGTAAGGGTATGTTGAGCCAGCGCTGAAGTGCACAGGCAAATGAGAATGAGTAAGTTATAAACCTTTAATTTCATCATTAAAAGGAAGTATCCAGTTTTTGTTGTTTAGAGATTCTTTTTGCTGAACCAAATTTACATTTGGGTCTATGTACGGCTGACTTCTACGACCATTTAAGGCTACATAACTTTCCACATACACCTCAACATTTTCATGCCCTTGCTGTTCAAAGTGGTCACGAAGGAAATGGGCATATTCCAGAATAAAATCTGGTTGTGTGGCCATTTGTTTTTCCTGAAAAGAGGAAAGAAAGTCAGTATTATCAACATAAAATTGTTCACGGCTTTTTCCATCCACTATTTTGAAGTTGGCATAACCTGCTTTTTCCATCAGCATTACACGCCAGGAAAATCTGTAGCCTTGTTCGGTCCAAAATAGCTCTCCCGGATAGGTCAGATGTCTGAATGGCAAAAGGAGCTGTACGACAAAGAAGGCTATGACGACTACTAAAATCGGCTTATGGACTGCGCCTGATATCAACTTTTTACCATTGTCAAAATAGCTTAAACTTATTTTAAACCATTGAGCGATTTTATTCAAAATGGCTTCATGTAAGCGGGCATCAAAAAAGATAGTAGCGCTTACGATCATAATGTATGGAAACATGCCTATAGGGAAGAGCACACGAGTAAGCACATGAAAAATGACCACCAAGACAAAGGCAAAGACGCGTGTAGGCTTATATAACAATAAAAACGGAATCAGCAGGTCATATAATGCTCCGCCCCAGCTGAATGAATAGATTACCCATTCTTTCTGGAGTAAATCGCCCAACATAGGAAGGTCATATTTCGAGGGAAGCCAAATTCTCAATGGCATACCTTCTATAAGCCAATCAGAGTTAAGTTTAGCAAGACCGGCATAGAAGTAAACAATAACTAACAACAATTTGATAGCATCGATGGACCATTTAGGAATATATTGATGAGCCAGATTTGAGTTTTTTCTAGCATCCCATGAGAAATAGGCATTAGCCGGTAAAAGTATCAGTAGAAAGCTTAATATACTTATGAAATAGTAATGGTTAAGGTATGTGGTCTTATCCATCAGCTCGATGTAGGTGAAGCTGAGGAAAAAGGTGATAATGGCTATTCGGTATTTGAAACCCACAGCCACAGCAAGGGCAGAAAGGCCACAAATTACAAACAGGAGGTAGGTCCACTCGCCAAGTGGTTTTACCCACTCAAAGCCATAATAAGAAAAGAAAAATTCTGGTTGGATGTAGAGCTTATCTATCCAGCCGTAACTCCAAAAACGGACTACGCTGATAAACATCATGAGACCAAAGAAAATGCGAAAGGCTGCTAATGGAGCAGCCTTAGTTGTTGTCTGAAAATAATGAGCTCTCAATGGATTCATTAGTCACCGTCAGCGTCTACAAAATCGACCTTAACATTTAATGCCTGGAACATATCTACTTTCATTAGTACTACATTTTTCTGTAGTTCATCGTACGTAAGCAGCATGGCCTCGTTGTTTGATTCTACTTGTTGGTAAAAATTTTCGTCAAGAGTCGATGCAGCTTGTTTTGCCTGGTCAAACTGGTTATTGATTAAAGCGCTGAGTTGCTCACCTCCTGTGATAGTATTGAGGAAGTCCAGGTAACTTTTTAGGCTTTCACCCTGGCCATTGCCATCGAAATGTTTGCCATTAAAGAAATCGACCGATGCTTGTAATGCTGCATCAAATAATGTTTTAGAGGCATCCTGTTTGTAAAACGCTTCTACATTTGTACTTAGTGTTGTATTAGAAAAAACACCTGCTGGGATGCCAATTTTGCCAGCTCTTAAGTGTTTCTCATAATAAAACATGTAGTCGTTTATCAACTTGTTGACAGAACTGGTAGCGCTCGAGCCATCATTTGAAACAAAAGTGTCTCTGTAGCCATTTTGCCAATCGTCCAAAACAAGTGCAGCATGATTTTTCAAACGGTCAGTGATATCTGATAAATATATAGACAGGCTTTCTTCTGTAGTAAATCTGGCTACAATTTCTGCATCTGTTGTTGCCGTTCCATTAAGTAGGTAGTCTAATGCTGGAAATCCCTGAGCGTCTCTGGTTGATGGTAATTCAAGGTCATAAGTGCCCGAAGATGCTAATTGCTCTATTTCTTCATCATTGGTAGGGTAGATATTGGTGTACCCTCTTAATCCTAGAGTTTCAGCCTTGCCAATGTCAAACATCGAAACTTTTTGCCAGCTGATATAAGCATCTAACCAGGCAACTCTTAAAGTTGTGAGGTTTTCAACTGTTGGGTTACTCGTAAAGGTCGACTTGGCTTCTGCCAATACATTTACTTTTGAGTTATAATTTACATAACCAGGAATGATGATATTGTCGGCCCAATTGGTAAGCATTGCAGCCCTATCAAAACTGTCATTATCATTAATTTGTGTCTCATCTTCTGTACACGCCCAGGCTATCAAACTGAGTAATAAGACCGACAATATCTTTTTCATATCCCTTATTCGTATTTAATCTAAATAAAAGCTGTGCAAAAATATAATTAAGATGCTGCCTGAGCAACAGTAAAGTTAAATTTTGCAGCGATTGCTTCAGAAATTTCATCTAATGTCTCAGGTGTCACATCCCAAAGGCCATTTTCACCATCTCCCATAAGGTCTTCAAGGAACCCATCTACTTCAGTTCTGGTGAAGTATGGGGCATCAGTGCCTGGCATTCTTGTAAATCTCAAGCTATATATGAAGCCATATCCTTCTGATAGATCGTGGAAAGCAGGCCCCATATCATTTGGATTCAAGGCAGCTTTACCAGACTGTAGGTAGTGCACCGCACGTATGGCGATAACTTTAGAAACTTCTTCTCTGATAATGCTTGCTTGTGCATCTCTTAGGTCATATTCTCCTGCCACGATAGCAGCTCTACCTAATTTGAATGCGTTAAATATGTTTGCAGCAATGCCAGCGAAGTCGTCATCACTTTCTACTCTTCCTATGTATTTGTTTAGAAAGCTATCATCATCACCGATAGTGGCATTAGGGTCAGCTGGATTAGCGGAAGTACCGTATAAGTAGCCGTAGGCTTCGTCCCATTTGTGCTCCATGGTTGTGTAATTTTTACCATCAGCAACGGTTCCGTTGTTGTTAAGCGTTCTGTTGTCTGCCTCGTCAAGTACTGCAATGCTTAAGTAATTGTTAAGCGCCTGGTCAGCCATAAGCGCGCCAATCAATGACTTACCTACCAGTTGGTTATATTCCAGTCCTTGTGCGTTTACATAACGAACGCTACTACCATCTGCTATTTGTCCTGAAACACCTGCTTCTGCAGCTCTGTCTTTGTTTACAAACACATCTTCTGCCTGAGCATTAATCCAGGCCTCAAAGTCAGCTTTTACTTGGCTCGCTTCAGAAGTATTGGCTGAAAAGAAATCTTTAGATGCTGCTGTTTTACTTTTAATGCTTTTAGTAGAAGCATTTAAGTCAGCACTGGAGTAAGGATTGGCGTCACCACCATCGGCAGTTTCGTTTCTAAACATCTCAAGTAGTAGCTCTGCTGATGCATTGTCCGTGTCATTTACCGAAAGAGCACCTAAAAGCTCATGGCCCATTTCGATACGAGTGGTTTGACCACTAAATGATACCGTGCTATTGCCGTCTCTTACGAAAGTATATGTTGTAGGTGCTTCAACACTTGGTATGTTGTTTTCATCATCATCTGAACATGCAGTAAATAAAAATGCTGCAAAAAATAGATATAGGAATGATTTTTTCATGTTTAACTAAGTTGTTGTTTATTTAGACTGATTAAAAATAATAGTGCAAATATAAATGTGGAAGTTAAACCAGCAAACCTTATTTAGATTAATTTTAAATAAAATTTAAAAAGATCTTTTTAGGTGTGGTAGGGCTTTATTTCAACAGCTTAGGATTGAAGGGGTTGTGTTGTTGATGACCACGAAGGTGCACAGAGGAGCCACTGAGTTTCTCACAGAGATCTTGTAATTGAACCCCCGGCCCCTAAAGGGGTGACTGAACAAATTCAATATTCTAAATTCTAGATTCTAACATCTTAAGCCTATTTAATAACCACAGAGTGACACAGAGTGACACAGAGGAGCCACTGAGAGCCTCAAAGAAAATGAAGTGATGTAATGAATCCGAAAAAAGATTTTGTGAGATCATGGCATGCCTCACTATGACCCTTTTATTCCCTAAAGGGACGTTCTTAGCATCACCTTTTAGAGAGGGGTAGTTTTGAGTACTGCAAAAAAAATCTTTTTCGGATGTCAATAGTCTCAAATCTCGAATTCAAAATTCAAAATTCTAAATTCTAAATTCAAAATTCTAAATTCTCAAATCTCAAATCCAAAGTCTCAAATCCAAAATCAATATGGTTTTCCCTTCGCCCGTTGAGTTTTCAGCGCTTCTACATACCAGTCAAACTCATCGAGGAATTTGTTGGTTGACTTCTCGGTATACTCTTCTGTAGGCTCATTATTGTCATCAAAAGCACTCTGCACCTTTGGGTAAGACTGCATGGTAGGAATACTAGGCATACCTAGTTCACCTAAAATGGCTCTTACGTGTACGGCAGCTCTTACACCACCAAACCTTCCAGCGGAGTAGGAGGCAATGGCACTGGGTTTGAAGAAGTATTCTTTTTGAAAATGATCCAATAGGTTTTTGAGGGCAGGGGGGATGCTGTGATTGTACTCACCGGTAACGATGATAAATCCATCAGCCTCCTTCAACATACTTGCAATCTTTTCAAGGTAATCAGGTGCCTGACCTTCACTATACTCTTTGTACATCTTTTCCAGTAGCGGAAGTTTATGCTCCATCGGATCAATAAAATGTACTTTATGACCGCGTGCTTCAACTTGTTTCTTGATGTAATTGGCCGCAAGGATTCCTTTTCTTGCTGGTCTTACTGATCCGTAGAGTATGGCTATCGTATTTGGCATATATCTTTCATTTGGTTTCTACTAAAACTAAATATTATAGCATACAAAGAATGTCGCTCACGTTACTTATTTCTTTTCGACTACGCTACCATCAACAAATTTGGCAAATCTGGGCTTGTTGCGATCGTGTACATGGTCGTGCTTAGGCCATGGCCAGCCGCCAAACTGTGTAGTTTGGTACTCTTGCATCGCTTGTTGTATTTCCTCAACCGTGTTCATCACAAACGGACCGTGTTGCACGACTGGTTCATTGATGGGTTTGCCTTGTAGCACTAATAAGTACGCTGTCTCCTCGCCATTTTTCAATACAGTTTCCTGGTCGGCATGAAGCTCTGCTGCGTGATAAACTTCCATGTCATGCGCATTGATTTTGAAACCAGCACCTTTGTAAAAATAGAGCGACCTGTTGGCAGCGCTACTTGCTTTTGGTAAAGTCCATGTCGCACCGGGTTCCATTTTAATGGTCCAAATGGCTACCTCATTTTCAGGGTCAGCTGCCCAGGAATCGGGTGCCGGCTTAGGTGCCACTTCATCACCAATAGTACCAGCAATCAAATCTATCTCGGTGGTTTTATTGCTTTCATCGGTATGCTTGTAAACGGGTATCATATCACTCCACAGCATGGCGAAGTGCGGATCTGCCATTTTACTTTTTTTAGGTAAGTTGAGCCAGATTTGAAAAAGCTCAAATGGGTTCTCAGCGTTTTGATTAAGCAGTGGAAACATTTCACTGTGTTGTACGCCTTTTCCGGCTGTCATCCATTGCACGTCTCCATTGCCAAACCTGCCAGCAGCACCTAATGAGTCGGAATGATCAATGAGACCTTTCTTACCTATAGTGACCGTTTCAAATCCTCTGTGAGGGTGGGCAGGAAATCCCGGTACAATATCTCCATGGTACATTCTGAAACCATCTTTGACCGTAAAATCATTGCCAATGTTTCGCCCCGCAAGGGATACATCGGGCCCCATTTGATCGTTACCCTTGGGGTAGAAGTCTTCATGATGTACACAAAACAAAAATGGATCCTGGGTTTCCCATGGAAAACTCATGGGCTTGATTTGTTTGATTCCTGACGACATAAATTTTAGTGTTTATGTATCAAAACGTAAAAAGCGACTTTCTGTTTATGAGCAAGCGCTTAATGTAGTCGTCTGACCACTTCAAGTAGTCTGACGACTGCTAAACGCTTCGTCACTGCGAGGCACGAAGCAGTCTCCTTACTCGTCATTTCGTATCCACTGGCTAGCGGAGGAGAAATCCTCAAGTTACAAAGTAGGCTTTGAGTAACTCAGCCTGACTATAATGGACATCAATGTTCAAATGCGTCTGACTTGACCAAGAAAGACCTCTATTTAAAGCCAAGAACTCAAACACAGAATGAAATCGACAAAAGGAGATTCACGAGGGGATGTGAGGCATGCCCGTGGGTATGAGTAATGGGAGAGGTCCCGTTGCGTAACAGTAAAGTACTTAGTCTCTGTTAGCCATAGTTTTTATACGATCAATGTATTCGGACAAGTACTGGTCCAGATCGTCATCCTGATTAACAGTTAACAACTTCATTTTGACTTTCTTCTTAGTCTTCCATCCGATTTTGGCGGCTATACTCATGATATAATCATCAAGTTCGGCTAGAAGTTCATTCGAAAGCTTGGGTTGAACCCAATCAATCAGTTCAGATGGAAAATTTTGAATGTAGTTGTTTACCTCTGTCATGTAAGATTCAAATTTTTCCAATTTCTCTCTGATATTATACCTGCCGCTTAGTTCATAGGCATAAACTGGATATATATCTGCAAGATCGGATATAGTCAAGTCTATATTCTTTTCGATAGTTGCAACACGTTCAGGATCTACAAGCTTATCCTTCAATAGTTCAGACAATATTGGTTGGAACATTTGAGCACCTTGAGCTGCTTCCGTCCCAAGTTCCTTAGATAACCTGGCCGAAATCTTTTCAATAAAATTTGATATATTGTCATCCAATTCTAAACTTTTCTTTAGTAGCCATCGAAGTTCTAAGAGGTTAAAGAGCAGGTGGTTTAACTTCTTTTTGTCATTCCTTTTTTTAGTTACAAATTCAGTGGTTTGAGAAAGACTCCATCCCAGAATGAGTGTAATAATCGGTAGTAGAAGTGTTAAAATATCCATTCTGGCAAATTATAGTTTACGTCCAACCAAATCGAGTATGAGTCACAGTGGCTAAAAGCACTGAAATTTCGGGTTCGCATTATTCTATCAAATAGCTCAGTGCGCATATTCATTTTTAGCATTTGTTAGCGGTTATCTTTGGCCCTAAAAGCGTCACCTAACTTTTCAATGATAGACTTTAAATATTCTTTATTAGGAGTTAAATCCATAAGGTTTCTCAGTTCTCTACCAGATTTTGTAAATTGTATTAAATGAAGCTGTTTACCTGAAACATCCAACTCATAAGGCTGTCCCGCGAAATCAACGACCTCATACTCTTCTTTATCACTTTTCGAATAATTTAACATTAATGTTTCCGCAGATCTAATTAGGTTAGCACCATCAAGTTCAAATAGATCGTCATAGGTTACTTCATAATCATTCAAAGGTCCAATATTTTGAAATGCAAAAACATTTGGATGAACAACAAAACAACGTTGTCCATCATCTATTGAAATATTACATAACCTTTGAAAAGCACTGCCAATATCAGAGGTTAAGATAGTGAGTAGCTGTAAAGTATTGGGACTTACACTATTGGGGCTAACTATTTCCTTTGTTAAAATATTGGCCAAAATTTCTTGAACATCATGTTTTGTTTTGGTTTCTGCCAATCTCCAAAATTGAGCTATCCAATCGGGATCTATTTTTTTATTGTTTGATTCGATACCAGATTTTTTATTTAAGTTATCAATGGTTTTGAGTGCAACAGACTCTCTGTTTAGCTGCTCCTCAACAATTCGAGATCCAAAATAATTTAACGCTCTGTTAGCAAGATCAGAATCTGTTTTAAATAATTTCGCAGCTTCATCTGATGAACTATTAATCAATTTAATTCTAGCATCACTTTTTGCTTTAATTTCTGATGATATAGAATTAAAATATGAAACAGGAATATCTGAGGCAGATTTAATAATGTTACCAATTCCTTTTGCAAGTGCAGTTATTGCATTATTCTTTACAATATCTGGAATAGGAATACTTTTTATAAGCTCAAGAAGTCCTTTGTCTTCTTCTTTCATAATGAATAAGTTATGAGATTAAAGATGTATTTGATTGAATAAATCAAAAAAGTTTGTCTTTAAAGATCATCAAAAAAGCTATTAAGAAACTAATTGTCGATAGACAGAATAAACTAACCTGACAATAGAATAGGTTCCATGTGGTTCCTTTATACATATTCATTAAACTTCTGAGATTTTCAATATCATCAGAGTTATTCTTTAATTCATTTTTGATTTTTCTAACTGTTGTTCGAAAGTCATTCAATCTACTAAATGATACTGCAAAGCCTGATATGAGAGAAAGAAATACTATTATAAGTCCTGAGGTCAAAAATATTTTTTCACAACCAATTGGTTGGAAGTTAGCGTTATTTAAAAGAGTTAAAATGAATCCGATTGTCCCGACACAAAATGTCAATATTAGATTGTTAAGAAAGCTCAAATGTTCCCTAAGAACACTATGCCATCTTACAAACCTATCATCACTATTTATTTTGTTACTATTCATGTATGAATTCCCACTAACGTCAAGCTAAAATGAGTATGCGACCCAATTGCTAGACCTTGTTAAGTTTCTGTTTTGTAAATTCCTTTAAAAAGGCTCTGTACGAATATTCATTTTTAGCGCCTGTTGGGTGTAATTCATTTGACCTCTTCAATTTGTGTCAAAACGTATTTTACCTTTTCTTTTTCTGTTACTTTCAAAGCTTCAATTACTTCTTGGCAGGTTAATTTATATTTCACAGTTTCCAAGGTGATTCCTTCCAATAGATGACCTGCAGATTCTCCAGAGTAGTCTTTACCATCTTCTTCGTTAGTTATTCGCCATCCACCTTTTTCGGCATCTGCTTGCATAATAACACCAATGAATATTTTTATTTCCTCAGTCAGTTCTTCCTTTTTCTCAAGTAGCTCAACAACTTTAGTTGCATAATCAGTGGAGATGGTTCGTTTATTTATTTCTTGAGAAGCAGGTGACACCCATTTGTATTTAAAGGAAACTTTCCGATTAATCACCTTCTCTAACAATTTCTTATAACTACTAATCGCATGACCTTTAATTGATCGCAGGTTTTCAATGAGTTTATCCTCATTGTCTTCTGAATTTATTACTTGATCAATCATTCTTAGACCTTCTTCAATTATACTATTACCAAACAAATCTTTATTAGCCTCAGATTTCAAATGCAAATTGAATGATCCAGGAGAGGCTGCAAACGCTCTAAGTGTGAAGTTATTAGGAACTATAAAACTCTTTTTTTCTTTAAGCTCTGATCTAAGAATTGCTTTTTTGTATGTATTCTCAACCATTAGTTGATACAATTTCGCGAAATCACCTAAGTCATCAATTGGGATGCTTTGATTTTCATTTTCGTCAGACAGAGAAAGATGAACTATGACGTTGTTATGTTCAACAACTTCATTTCTTATCAATTCATCCGGCTGTTCATCATTGAAGAAAAATCCTACATCTGGCAAAAGATCCTCAGGTACTTTCTCAATTTCTAAGAGCTGAATCAAAATTTTTGGTTCAGAAGCATCCTTTGTAGTCCACCATTCTTTGGCTTCAGGTTCAGAAAATATGGATCTTAAATCCCTATAGCCATTAAGAAATGAGTGTAAAACCTTCTTAGAAACTCCAACACATAAATAAGAATATTCTTCACTGGCAAAATCAGATAAAAGGCATATGTAATCCACACCAAGACTGTCTTTTGCCAAAAACAATTGAGGAAAGTCGTTGAAAATGAGAATTCTATTTATGGTTAGTACCCGTTTCATTGTTCTACAATTACAGCAATATTAGGGTTAAAATGTGTGCTTCGCCACCATGAATAATGATGTGGTCCATTTGTTTGTTTAATAAGTCCATCTTCATTTGAAAGAGTTATACTGCCAATTACCCTATCTCTAAGGGTCTTGAACTTTTTGAGGCTTGCACATTTGTCAACATCACTCCAAATAGAAACAGCTCTTAATTGACATTCTGAAACACCAGCAAAGGTTCTACTCGGGTTTTCAATTTTTAAAGAGACAAAGTCCGATCCTTCGGGTGGATTATTTTGACATAGACGATAAAATGTCTGGCCATCTGGTGGTTTAGCGTCCGAAGGCGGACAATTATTTGGTAATTCTTCGATCCAATCCATTTTACATTATTACACCCAACATCCGTGTATATGCAATGGCTAATATTTAGCATATACCTATTTCTACTAAAATATTTAAAATCGATTGATTTTACTTGATTATATTTAAAATATTCGTCTAATAATTTAATAATACCACGCTTAGTTAGTACTTAATACTTTGCCGGCTTAGTACCGGGCTGGGTGTTTTTGATAAATGCTCTCAAATGATCATTGGCTGATTTGAGGTCTTCGCTTCGCAAGTACATCATGTGCCCACTTCTATAACCTTCAAAGCGCATGCGGTCTTTCATTTTACCACTTGGGTCAATTTGCCACATGGTGTACTTGGCCTGGAAATAATTTGTGGCACCGTCATAATATCCTGATTGTACCAGCACATTGAGGTATGGGTTCTGCGCCATAGCCAGTCGCAACTCTTCGCGTGTGTTGTTGTCGTCATTATTCCATGGCCTTACCGGCCCAAACATGTTATATTTCAAATCCAATTTCAGATTGAGATGCTCTCGCATGTAATAGTTGATGGCGGGTGTAAATGAATGCAACCAGGAATCCAACTCTGCACTGTAGTCAGGGCTCGTTCCCACTTCCTTGCCGTCAATACCAATGTATCTGGAGTCTAATCTGCCAATCGTCTGACCTGTTTTGTCTCTCAACAGCTCTTTCCAAAAGAAACTGGCAGGTACATTTAAGTTATTTCTTAAAATAGACTCCTTAGAAAGACCTGAATAGTAGGCCATTTTTTCAGCTACTTCATTGCGTTCCTCATCAGAAATGAAACCTCCTTTGGCAATAGCAGGCATGACTTTATCTACCGTATATTTTTCTACTTCAGGTAATATGTCGAGCAGGTCTTTTTGTTGAAGCTCAGCAGGCAACATGTTGTGATGCCAGGCGGCAGCAGCGAAATAAGGCAACTCAAGGCCGTTGGCTACCGGTCTGTCTGAGCTGTAAATTTTGTAGTCAGCCGGTGATACCATGATTACGCCATTGAGGTACATCCACTGGCGGTTTTGCAATGCATAAGCGAGACCGGCCACACGCGTGCCACCGTAGCTTTCGCCAATGATGTACTTGGGAGATGTCCATCGGTTGTTTCTGGATACAAATGTGTTGAGCCACTCAGCGAGATACGCGATGTCTGCATTGATACCGAAAAAATGATCTCGGTTTACCTCTTCGCCACTGAAAGGAATCGTCCTGGAGTATCCCGTGTTAGCCGGATTTACATATAAGATGTCGGCCACGTCTAATACCGAGTGTGGGTTGTCTTTTACTCCATAGGGCTGTATGGGATAGCCCTCATCATCAATCCTTAAAACTTTAGGGCCGGTATAAGCCACATGCATCCATACAGAGGCAGAGCCGGGGCCGCCATTAAATGAAATGAGCAGCGGTCGCTTGCCCATGTCGGTTTCACCAGATTTCTTGTAATAAGTATAATGTAGCGAGGCGATGACCTTACCCACTTTATCCCACACCGGTTGGAAGCCCGTGGTGGCTGTGTAGTTTATTCTAACGCCATTAATCGTAGCGCTGTGGTTGGTGACAATCGTTGTGTCAACAGGAACTTTTAAGGCTTGTGCAGATGCAGTATAAGCGAGGCCAATGAAGGCAATAAGCAAGATGTTTTTCATGGTTCTGAAATGGTTAATTCAAAGCCATGATACATCTTAAAATCGTGTTACCACAATGCTTTTATTTGAGTGGTGAAAATTTAAATCAAATAATTAGGGCGTCCTTGATAATTGTTTTCACTTTAAAACATCCATTTAAATTAAATGGGAATGGTTTTTAGTTACAATTTCAAAATTAAATACCTTAAAAAGGAAACAAGTTGGTATAAAACGGGGCTTTTAAGGTTCGGCCTTGATGAAATGGCGTTAAGAAATTTAAGAAAAAGCCCGATGAAAATTCAAATGTCTGATCCCGATGAAATCGGGAGAGTTTTTTGAATTTTAGTGGTTTTGAGTAAATTTTAGCTGATTTCATCAGAGCCTTGACTTTTTCTGTTTCGTTTTTTGTGTTAAGACAAAAAATGAAAAATAAAGTAATAGCAACTCAAATTCAATTAACAAGTATACCCTAATTACAACTTTTATACTCCTTTCAGTCTCTTTGGATTTCTGGAAGTGTGGAAAACACGTGAGATTACGGCTTTTTCTTTAGTGGTTCTGTAAATTATCTTGTAGCTCCACACTACAAGAAACCTGTACTCAGACTTTTTATGCAAAAGTAAAGGTTCAACGGGGCCCATTTGAGGTGAGTGTTCCAGCAATTCTGTGGTTTGAAGAATTTTGTTAAGCACAGTCTCAGCATAACTGATTCCCTGCTCTTCGCGGATGTATTTAATTGCTCGTTCTAATTGGCCAAAAGCTTTTTTCGTCCAAATTACCTTAACCATTCTCTTGATATGGCTTGAACTTCTTTTTGAGTTAAAGTATCACCTTTTTTTTCCTGCTTTTCAGATTCATCAATATCTGATAACAGTGCGAGCTGTTCATACACATCTTCAAGCGTTGATTCTGGTGTCAGCTTTTCAGCAATGTGTATTAAGTATTTTCTGAGCTTTGCTTCTTTCATAACGGTCTCAAGATAACAAAATCAATTTCAAAATAAATCCTGGCGTACAAATATCTTAAATACTTACTCTTCAAGGATATTCAACCCACTCAGAGTCACTCATAGAGGACTCTGAGTTTACTAAAACTCAAGTAAGCTTAGCCTCAGCGTCCCTTGCAGGTGACACTGAGGGTGAGGAAGACAGGATAGTCGTAAGACTATCCTGCACAAGAAAGTTTACTCTTCAAGGATATTTTTAACCCTACCAACCGTGCCATCATCCAACATCACCTTAATGCCATGCGTGTGTTTTGGCGACTTCGTCAGTATTTTCTTTACCACACCTTCAGTGAGCTCACCTGACCTTTGATGATGCTTCTGTACAACTTCTACAAGCTGTCCTATGTGTATATCTGCCCTGTTTTGACCGTTCATATGCTGAGAGTAGTTGTATTATTTGAGAATCATTATCTTGGTGATCTCAAACGTTTAAATGATGAAACAAAAATACTTAATCTTAGTCGGAATTGGCCTTTTATACACGGCTTGTAACCAACAAAAAGAAATAACCGCACAACAAGTACCGGTAGAGCAGGTGGTTGAAAATGTAGATGGAGCGCTTGCTTATGAGACTACTGCCTATGTAGAGCAATTCTGGCGAGTGGTTGGTAATGCAGGTTTTGATTCCAGTATATATTTTGTGGTGAATAAACTCGAAGCAGCAGGCTATGTCGAAGAATCTAACGCCAAACCGTCTGATAGATTGACCTACAGGTTAGAAAAAAGGAAGTTAGAAAAACCTACCTGGGAGCCGGTTGATGCAACGGTAGCCATTGAGGGAGATTCAACGCCTCTCTTAAGCTTTGAGAGTAATAGAAATATGATCGCTATGTATTCTCACAGTGCCGATGTTACTGCTGAAGTGGTGAAAGTAGATGATGTTAAGAATTTACCGGGTTTGGATGTGAAGGGTAAGATTGTTTATGCTGAAACCCACCCATACTACCTTTACCAAAGTGCGGTTGTTGATGGTGGTGCTGTCGGCATCATGACTTATAATATGCCATCATATTTACAACCTGAAAAAAATACTACCTCTATTCAGTTTAGAAGTATTCCTATGAGTGAAGCACAACAATCTTGGGGTATTGTGCTTTCTTATGCTGCGAAGCAAAAGCTAGACGAGCAATTGAAAGCAGGAAAAGTAATGGTTGATGTATCCATTGAGACAAATATATTCGAATCTGAAGAACTGACCGTAGTGGCAGATGTGAAAGGATCTCAGTTACCAGAAGAGCGACTAGTATTTAGTGCGCATGTACAAGAGCCGGGCGCCAATGACAATGCCTCCGGGGTAGGCGTTGCTTTAGAAATGGCCGCTGTGACAGCCGATTTAGTAAAGAATAACAAATTAGATGTAGCGCGTTCGCTTACGTTTTTATGGGGAGATGAAATCGTTTCTACCAGACGTTATGTGGAGGAAGATCCTGACAGAGCAGTTGACATCAAATGGGGCATCAGTCTTGATATGGTAGGGGAGAATACAGATATTACCGGAGGCTCATTTTTGATTGAAAAAATGCCAGATCCTAGTGCTATATGGACGCGAGGTAAAGACGAACATACAGAATGGGGAGCTGCAGAGATGACTCTTGATGATATGCAACCGCACTATCTCAATGATTTTGTAACTAATAGGTTTTTAGAACAGGGAAAACGAGCTGATTGGAAAGTAAAAACTAATCCGTTTGAAGGCGGTAGTGATCATGTACCATTTCTAAGGGCAGATATACCGGGCGTATTGTTCTGGCATTTTACAGACCAGTTTTATCATACTGATAATGATAGAATCGACAAGGTTTCTAAAACAACTTTAGAAAATGTAGGCACGGCCGCTTTGATTGCTGCTTATACCTTAGTCAACGCTGACGAGTCGACTGCTAAAAACATTATTGATGAAGTAAGAACAGCGGGTTTACAGCGTTTGGATGATGAGTTAGCGGAAAGTAAGAAGGCCATTGCAAACGGTGCGTTTGTTGATGCTCAAATTGAAATAATAAAAGCCTGGGAAGATTGGTATTTGAAGGCACTGGAAAGCACCAAAGATATGGTAAATGATGAAAGCACCATTCAGGGTACCATCAATTCAGCAAAATCTGAAATCGAAGTAAAAACAGCGTCACACGTAAAAGCATTAAACGAGTAATGGAAAAAGGATTTTTAGGAACACTTTGCGTTATCTTATTTTTGACGACAGCACAAGCTCAGTTATTTCCTCATAATGAACGTTTTACACGGCAAGACACTCTTAGAGGAAGTATAACACCCGAAAGAGCATGGTGGGATCTGCAGCATTATCAATTAGATATAAAAGTAGATATAGCTAATAAATTCTTAAGTGGCACCAACACGGTGACATACAAGGTGTTGAGCGAGGCTCAACCCATGCAAATAGACCTTCAGCCTCCGATGAAGCTTACCAGGGCAGTACAAAATGACAAAGAACTGGATATCAATCATGATGGCAATGCGCATTTCCTCACACTTGCGGCTGACCATAAGATTGGAGAATCATACGAAGTGACTTTGTATTTTGAAGGAAAGCCTGTTGTGGCTAAAAGAGCGCCCTGGGATGGAGGTATTACATGGACAACAGATAGTAATGGACTACCGTTTGTAGCCTCAGCTAACCAGGGGATAGGGTCAAGTGTCTGGTGGCCCAATAAAGATCACCCATACGATGAGCCTGACAATGGCATTAATATGAGTGTTGAAGTCCCGGAAAATCTCATGGATGTTTCTAATGGTCGCTTGATCAAAACCGAGCGTAATAGAAAGGCAAAAACTAAGACCTACCACTGGGAGGTGAAAAACCCTATCAACAACTATGGTGTCAATATCAATATTGGCGACTATGTACACTTTGGAGAGACTTATGAGGGTGAGAATGGCGAATTGGATATGGATTATTATGTGCTGAGAGAAAACCTTGAAAAAGCCAAAGAGCAGTTTAAAGACGCAAAGCGCACCATAGAGGCATTTGAATACTGGTTTGGTGCTTACCCTTTTTATGAAGACAGTTACAAGCTGGTAGAGGTACCCTACTTAGGCATGGAGCATCAAAGTTCCGTTACGTATGGCAATGGCTATGAAAATGGTTACCGTGGCCGTGACCTGAGTAGCTCTGGCTGGGGGTTGAAGTTTGATTTCATAATCATACACGAAACCGGCCATGAGTGGTTTGCCAATAGCATTACCAATAAAGATGTAGCCGATATGTGGATACATGAAGGTTTTACGGCCTATTCAGAAAACCTCTTTCTGGAATATCATTTTGGTAAAGAAGCAGGTCATGAATATGTGATCGGAACCCGACTGGCTATTGCAAACGACCGACCGATTATAGGTAAATATCATGTGAACTTCGAAGGCTCAAGTGATATGTATTATAAGGGTGCAAATATGTTACACACCATAAGACACGTCATTAATGATGATGCTAAATGGCGAGTGATATTAAGAGGCCTCAATGCTGATTTCTTTCACAAAAATGTGACTACACACCAAGTAGAAGAATATATCAGTGTTAAATCAGGTATTAACCTTTCGACTGTGTTTGATCAATACCTGAGAGCTTCGAGTATACCCGTGCTCACCTATGCTATTAAGGACGGGAATCTGCTTTATAGGTGGAACAGCGTTGTTCCGGGATTTAATATGCCAGTTAAGGTGTATATCAATGGTGAAGCAACCTGGTTGAAGCCTACTTTAATGTGGCAAAGTATGGAGATTCCTGAAAATGCAGAGGTAGAGGTTGATCGTAATTTTTACGTGGCTTCGATGAATGTATTGGGCGAATAGTCCAGATATGCCATAACGCCATACAACAGTTTTTGCCTTTCATATATTGAAAACAGCCGCTTGTTTGAAAGTGTCTGAAGGTCAGTAACTTTAGTGTAATTCTTTTCGTTTGCTCGATTCAGTACTTCAAATCTAATAGCAAGACACTACATGTAAATGAGCGCTTTCCCCTGCTCAAATAAAAGGTCTGCATTAAGATCAAGTTTACAATTGAATATGAAATCATTGTGGAAATTTTGCATGGGAATCATAGTGATACTCAGTGCAGTGGGATGTGAAGACGTGGAAGACACGCCAACCCCTTCAAAAGAAAAGATTAAAGTTGAGTTTGTTGATTTAACTTCCTTCAACGAGTCAGATGAGAAAGTGATAGTCACCGTACTACTAAGCAAAACGAGTAGTAGGGTAGGGAAAATTGAAATAAGCCTCAATACAGAAGTTGATTATGACTTTACAACAGACCCTTTGGCAGATGATGCCGGTCTGATTCAATTAGATGTTCAGGCAAATACCGATAGCGTTGCCTTCATTATCTACCCAACAGATAATGCTGAAATCGATGCAGATAGGTTTATCAATATTTCATTGAGTAATGTGAGTGAGGGCTTTGAAATTGGTTCTAAAAATAGCCTTCAACTTGAAGTGTTAGATGACGAAAGGGATCAAACACCAATAGAGCTTTTGAATAAGCCTAAATCATTTGAAAGTATATCCTCAAGCGACAGGTACAAAGAAACATATATTTATAATCAATTAGGTAAAATCCACAAGGTGCTGTGGGAAAGTGAAACACCAGGCTATAAATCAGGAGTGAAGACTTATTACTATGCTTCAAATGGGCTATTGGAAAGAGTCAATAAAGGCACAGGTTTCGATCAATATTACTATCAGGAAAACAACAAAATAGTGCGTGCGGAAGTTGTAGAATTTGGTGTGGTTAATTCATACACATTGTACGATTATGATTCCGAAGGCAATCTCGCTGGTAAAGCCGATTATAACAGACAATCAGATGGTAGTTATAGTTTAACTATGATAAATGTTTATCTATCCGACAACGATCATAACTTATACAAGCAGTTGATGTATGTGCCTAATGGGGAAGATCATACATTAATCTCAACCAGAACTTACGAACATTATATACCTAATAGCGAAAATGTGTTTCCTGTTGAAATAATCCCTTCGGTTTCAATGCAAAGTAACTTACCAGGGTCTTATAGGCAGGAAGAAAACAACACTGATATGCGATTTACATTTTCTTATGAAGTAGATAACAACGGCCGGGTGATTAGTCGTACAACAGTATCAAACTTTGGAAATCAGGTAACTAGTTATACTTATTATTGACGGCAAATTGAGGTGGATTTTTTAAAGGTCAGGCTTATACCCTGACCTTTTTGGCTTCTGATAGAATTGTGTTTATAGCCTTGTCCACATGATGTTTCTCAAGGTAGGTCTGTCCAAATACAATTCTAATGGTATAATCACCATTGATTTTGGTATGGGATAAGAACAAAGTGCCGCTCTTATTTATGGACTGCACCAACTTGTCGTTTAAAGCATTAAGCTCAGCTTGATTATCAACTCCTTCGGGATGAAGCCTGAAACCAGTGAAATTTAAAAAAGGCTCAACTAAAATCTCAAAATCACTATGCTTCGAAAGCTCAGTAGCAAAGTAGGTGTTCAATGTAATGTGCTTTCGCATCTTTTCCTGCAATCCCTTGATGCCATAGCTTCTAATAACAAACCATAGTTTTAATGCCCTAAACCTCCTGCCCAATGGAATACCCCAATCACGGTAATCATTTACTTGCCCTCTGGTGTTTGTTTTCAGATACTCAGGAAGGACTTCAAAGGTTTTTATTAGAACTTCCGCATCTTTCACATAATAGACGGAGCAATCAAAGTTTGTAAACATCCATTTATGTGGGTTGAAAACAAAACTATCAGCCATTTCTATCCCTTCGATCATATACTGGTACTCAGGTAATAAAAGTGCTGAACCGGCATAGGCCGCATCGACATGTAGCCACACATTGTATTTTTTGCAAATGGCAGCTATTTCCTTCAATGGATCTACTGCTACGGTGCCTGTTGTACCGATTGCCGCAACCACACAGCATGGCGTAAAACCAGCCTCAATATCTTCCTTAATTTTAGCCTCTAACAACTCAGGCCTCATGCTTAGGCTTTCATCAACAGGTATTTTTTGCAGGTTTTTTATACCAATACCGCTAATGCCAACTCCTTTGTCAATGGAAGAGTGTGTTTCAGTGGAACAGTATACGCGTAAATTGGGAGGTACGCCTTCCTGGGTGGCTTTAAAATCGCTATATACTTCTCTGGCCGTGAGTAATGCAACCAATGTAGCTGATGAAGCTGAGTCTTGTATCACACCTTCAAAATGGGTAGGAATGCCCATGGCATCTCTCAGCCACTCCAATACACGTTGTTCCAACTCGGCTGCTGCCGGAGAAGTGTCCCATATCATGCATTGCGCACCAATTGCTGCAGTGATAAATTCGGCATATAAAGATTCTATAGAAGAGTTGCCAGGAAAGTAGGCGTGGAAGTTTGGGTGTTGCCAGTGTGTGATTCCAGGAACAATAATTTTATCCAGATCGGTAATGATATCAGTGATCTCTTCACTGTTCTGTGGAGCACTATCGGGTATTTGATTGTAGATATCATTGGGTTTCACCTGAGACTTTACAGGAAGCGTTTCCAGTTTTTTAAAGTAGGAATCTATCCAATCAATTACTTCATCAACATTTTTTTTGAAATCCGAGCGCTCTAACATCTCATTTCTTTTTAGAACTGAATTTTAAACATCTTGAGCGTATCACCACGCAATACTTCCACAGTAGTAGTATCACCTTCATTGAAGGCAGACAATGCGCGCATATAGCTCATCATATCGGTAACAGTACTATCACCCATTGTCACCACAATATCACCTTTCTTCAAACCAGCCATATCCGCTGTTTCACCTTCCGAAACACCATCAATACGCATACCTGTGCCGTCATACAAGTAATCTGGCATAACATCCAGAGTTACTTTGAAGCGTGGGGTGTCTTCGCTTTCATCCTTGGTTTTAGTGAAATGAATATTAGTGTTATCTATACGTTTGGTAATATTTTCCAAATACTTAGTCAAGGTAGCCATGCCTTCATAATTCAGTTTTTCTAAATCATCGCTGGGCTTGTGGTAGTCTTCGTGCTGTCCCGTAAATAAATGCAGCACGGGTATATCCTGTAGGTAGAATGAAGTATGGTCTGAAGGACCTACACCAGAAGGTTTCATCACTACTATAAGCTCAAAGGTATTGCTGTTGTTGATGATATCAGGCCAACTTGGTGATGTGCCTGTACCATGTACCACCAAATCCTTATTTTCATTTAGCCGCCCTACCATGTCCAGGTTGATCATGGCTTTTACTTTACTTAAATCAACTGTAGGGTTTTTAGAAAAATGGTTTGAGCCCCATAGACCTCTTTCCTCCCCAGAGAACGTTATAAAAAGCACATCATGCTGTAGTTCTTCTTGAGATAGCTTTGAAGCTAATGCTAATACAATGGCAACGCCACTGGCATTGTCGTCAGCTCCATTATGGATGGCACTATCACCCGTATGCAACGTGCCAAACTCACCGAGTCCTAAATGGTCATGATGGGCACCTATGATAATGAGGCTGTCTCCGGGATTGTCTAACAACCCGACCACGTTGGTCACTTTAACACCCTCACCACCGGTAACTGTCTTAGCTTGCTCATGCGGGTTGGCTGATTCTTTAACTCTAAAACTTTGCAGGTAGCCTTCAGTACCTGCGGGTTGAAGTCCATATTTTTCAAATTGGTCACTCACATAAGCTACTACGGAATCTTCAGCGGCAGTGCCTGTGCCGCGACCCGCCAGTTTATCACTTGCTAAAAAGGCAACATGAGTTTTAAGTTGTTCGTCAAGGTTTATTTGCTCTGTAGTTGGGTTGCAACCAACAGATAAGGTCATTAATACGATTAATGATTTTAGGTAAATGCTATTTGAAAGAACCGATTTCATAGTATTTTAGCTTCTCATTTTTTAGGTAACTAAACTTAGTAATAGCTTATGAAATATCAGTATATACTCGTGCTTTTTATGCTAGCGGCCTTGAGTTGTACTTCTAGTACAGAAAAAAGCAATTCAACGGAAGCTACTTTAACAGATAGCACTTTACATGACTATGATACCTTAAAATATGATGATGAAAAGCATTTGAAAAATGTACGCATGCTTACCAGAGGAGGTGACAATGCCGAGGCCTACTGGAGTTTTAACAATGAGATGCTGGTATTTCAGTCAAATCACAAAGATTGGGATGTGTCATGCGACCAGATTTTTTATTTCAACCCATTTGAAGAAACAGCTATTGATAATATGCCACCAATGATAAGCACTGGAGAGGGTAGAACCACCTGTGCTTATTTTATGCCAGGAGATTCCACGGTAGTTTATGCTTCAACGCATTTGTCAGCAGCAGCTTGTCCACCAACACCTGAGCGCAGAGATAAATATGTATGGCCAATTTATGACGGCTATGATATATTCGTGACTGATTTAGAAGGGAATATTGTAAAGCAGCTTACCGATGAGCCGGGTTATGATGCTGAGGCTACGGTATCTCCCAAAGGTGATAAAATTGTATTTACCTCTATGCGCTCTGGAGATCTTGAGCTATACACTATGGATATTGATGGTACAAATGTGAAACAAATTACCAATGAATTGGGATATGATGGCGGTGCTTTTTTCTCACCTGATGGCAGCCAGCTGATTTTTAGATCCTCGAGACCGAAAACGGAAGAAGAGGTTGCAGAGTATAAAGAGCTTCTGGCTCAAGGGTTGGTGCAGCCGACCGAAATGGAATTGTTTATTTGTAATGCTGATGGGTCAGAGCTGCGCCAGCTGACAGATTTAGGTAAGGCCAACTGGTGTCCATTCTTTCACCCTTCTGGAGAAAAAGTAATATTTGCTTCGAACCATGAAACGGAGCGAGGTTTTCCATTTAACCTGTACATGATCAATACCGATGGCACCGGACTGGAGCAGGTAACGCATGACAGTACCTTTGACGCGTTTCCTATGTTTTCACCCAATGGTAAGTACCTGGTATTTGGCTCGAACAGACATAATGGAGGTACAAGAGATACCAACTTGTTTATGGCTGAATGGGTGGATTGAGTTTTTCTGTACATTAATAGAGCGGTGTCTCAAAAGTGTGCCGTCATTACGATCCGCCATGCGTTGAGAAACAATCTCCTTATTAGGAATTAAAAGATTCACCCGATGAATTGAAGTCACCGGGTGAATATCATTGTTTAATCAAACTTTACGCCTTCCAATGGAGGAGGCCCATCTGGTAAAATGCCTTTATAGGTATAATCTCCTTTTCTTTCCTTGAATTCTTCTTTAATACCAGCTCTCAATTTTTCATTCTGAAAGAAATCAATCATGGTCATAGACAATGCTTTAGTCGCATAGATCATGCCTTTATGGCCAATCGACATACCACCACATGCTACTACCGCCCAGCTATGCCATGGAGTGTCTTTAGGTGCGACAGTAGCACTCAACCGTACTGTTGGCACAACCCAACTTACATCACCCACATCTGTAGAGCCGCCCATAGGGTGCTCCAATGTTTCTTCCATTGGGTTAATTTTGGTATCCATACCGATTTGTGGCTTTCCCGTTTCTTTTTGGATGTTTTTGCCAAAGGCTACTTCTTCTTCTGTATATGCAATTTCCCCAAGATACTCGAGGTTGGCTTGCAACGCTGCTCCACCAGTTCGGTTTGGAAGCACTTCATGTACACCTGAAATCAATTTGATTTTATAATCTACATCAGCCATGATGGCCGCACCTTCGGCAATCCTTTCAACGTGTTTCCATACAGCCTCCATTCCTTCTCTTTTGGTATCTCTTACGCGTGTCCAGATTCTCGAGTAGTCTGGCACTACATTCACTACCTGACCACCATCTTGGATGTGGTAGTGGATTCTCACCGTTGGTTTAATATGCTCACGGTAATAATTTATGCCTGTGGTGTATAGCTCCAAAGCGTCCGATGCACTGCGTCCGTTCCAGGGGTCACCTGAAGCGTGAGCTGCCTGGCCGTAAAATTCTACCATAAAATCTACCAGAGCTAATGAACTCTGCACATTAGCTTTAGTTTCAGAGCTCGGGTGCCAGTCCATCATTACATCAACATCGTCAAACAATCCTGCTCTTACCATCCATAATTTACCGAAGAACTTTTCTTCTGCAGGTGTGCCATAGTACCTGATTGTGCCTTTGAGTTTGCCATCAGCAATTAATTCTTTGATGATGGTAGCTGCGCCTAAAGAGGCGGTTCCAAACAAATTATGACCGCAACCATGGCCTGCACCACCTTTATTCAGCGGGTCTTTTTGTGGTACCGTTTTTTGAGAAAGTCCGGGTAGGGCATCAAATTCGCCCATAATGCCGATGATTGGCTGGCCAGAACCATATTCTGCAACAAAAGCAGTGGGGATTTCGGCTACACCTTTTGTTACTTTAAATCCATTGGCTTCGGCATAGGCTATTAGCGCTTCGGCTGATTGTTTTTCCTGAAAAGCGATTTCTTCATACGACCATATCTTATCACTGAGCGTGGTAAGTTCGTCATACTTATTCTCAGCAGCTTTGATGGCATACTGTTTTTCTGAATTGACTTTACCTTTCTTTTGTGCGGATGCAGTAAAAAAGACAGTTACAGCCAAAATTGATGTAAGGGTTCTTAACATTAGGAAATAGGTTTGATTCAGCCTGAATATAGCAGGAGGGAACGGTGGTTCAAAACCGTTGGTGTAATTAGTGAACTATAGCCTTAACCTAAAACCGTAAACAGGCAATTCCTGTTGCATAAAATCATGGTCAGTAGACCTCTGAAATCCCATTTTTTCATACATGCCCCAGGCGACCTTCATGGCTGCTGTTGAGTGTATCACTACTTGAGGCAATTTATCAATGCGAGCCTGATCTATACACTTTTGAGTGAGCAGTTTACCGATGCCTCGGCCTCTTTGCTTAGGATCAACAGCCAGGAGTCTAAATCCTGCAGCATCCTTTTCTTTAGTAGCAATACCCCCAGAACCGTATTGCGACATATCTGTAAAGTACACTACAGCACCTAACAGCGCAGAATCATCAAAAGCCGTAAAAAGTCTTACGCCAGGTTTTTGTGTAAGGTCACCAATGTCTTGTAGCATTTGATAATAAGCAGATTGCTCTTCTGGTTTAGGAAAACCATCTAGCTGACTGTACACTTTTACCAAAAGTGAACCTATAATATCATAATCCTGTGGTGTAGCTTCTCGAATGATTATTGACATATAGCGAATATAAAAAAACCATTTTGAATAATCCTTGGCAGATGTCTAATGAAATAATAAATTGAATTAATGAATGCTATTGTAAAAATAACCGGTGCCTATCACTCTGAATTTGGGAGGTTGGCAAATGAAACGCTGTATTCGCTCTATGAAAAAGCCGCCAAAGGAGCTATCAAAGATGCCGGGTTAGTACCACAAGCTATTGATGGAGTTTTTGTAGGTAATTTTAGTGGAGGTACACTCAATAATCAGGAAAACATTGCGCCTTATGGTGTAAATGCTATTGCTGATTTAAGGTTTAAACCACATTACCGTACAGAAACGGCATGTACTTCCGGATCGTCTGCTGTACAAATGGCTGCTATGGCCATCATGTCGGGACAGATGGATCGGGCGCTGGTGGTAGGGGTGGAAAAGATGACTGAGGTGAGTACGGCAGAAGTAACAAAAACGTTGGCGCTGGCAACCTATTGGCCGGAGGAGGGAGACAAGGGGGTGAATGCACCGTGCATGTTTGCAGATTTAGCTAAAGGCTGGATGAGCAAGTATAAATATAGCGAAGCTCAGTTACGAGAGTGGCTAGTCCATATTTCAGCAAAGGCCTATGAAAACGGAGCACATAATTCATTGGCACAGATTCAAAAACCACGAAGTGCGGAAGATATACTTGCTTTGCCAGATGAAAAGAATCCAATTATTCATGCTCCATTAAGACTTCACGATTGTTCGTTAATATCTGACGGTGCCGCGGCAATTATACTAGAGCGCGGTGATTTAAAGGCCAATGACGCGGTAGCTCTGAGGAGTTTTTATAATGCCAGCGATTACCTGGATTGCTTCGGTAAACACAAGTCTGACCACTACCTGGAAGGCACTGCATTTGCCATTAAAAAGGTTTTGCAAGATGCTAACATAAACATCACCGATATTGATCTTGCAGAAGTACATGATTGCTTCACTATTACGGAGTTGTTGATCTACAGCGCACTTGGACTAGCAGAGCCAGGTAAGGAGTTTGAAGCCATCCCCGATGTGATGGCAGGAGGCAAACTGCCGATTAATTTGTCAGGAGGCCTCAAGGCAAAAGGACATCCCATTGGGGCTACAGGAGTAGCTATGCATGCGCACATCTACAAGCAGTTGATGGGTGTGGCGTGGGGTATGCAGCAGGAAAATGCTGCAATCGGCATCACGGTAAACATTGGCGGGGCAGGAACTTCGAATTGTGTTTCTATCTTAGAACGCGTTTAGTATTAATTAATGATCATTCACCGGGTGACTCAGAGTCACCCAGTGAATTTCTTAAATGGCTACTAATTGAGTCGTTCGACCGCTCAAAGTGGTCGGACGAATTTTGGTAAAAAATGGCTGCAACCACTCACATAAAATGCCATTTCTAAGTACTATCCTTTTGTAAATCTTGATAAATTGATGTTCTTAATCAATCAAAGACCTATGAAATTGACCTTAGACCGATCGCTGGTACTCATCTTTTTACTTTTATTATTTGTATCAT
The DNA here is from genome assembly GCA_039970995.1 of Fulvivirga sp. Classification (GTDB taxonomy): domain Bacteria; phylum Bacteroidota; class Bacteroidia; order Cytophagales; family Cyclobacteriaceae; genus Fulvivirga. Next base: position 98,165 of record JBDVKW010000001.1, on the reverse strand, counting down.
GCGGAACCAACAGCCCACAAAATGAGGTAGCGCAATGGGAAGCTCAAGCAGAACGGATTATAATCATCAGAGATGATTATGGTGTTCCCCACATCTATGGAAAAACAGATGCTGATGCAGTATTTGGCCTTTTGTATGCCCAATGTGAAGATGATTTTAATCGAGTGGAGAGAAACTATATCTGGGCAATTGGTAGGTTGGCTGAAATAGAAGGAGAGGAGGAGCTCTACAGTGACTTGAGGGCACGACTTTATATGAGCAAAGAGGAAGCTATCGAGAAATATGAAAATGCACCTGAATGGTTGAAGGAGCTGTGCAATGCGTTTGCCGATGGCATCAACTACTACCTGCATACGCACCCAGAAGTAAAACCGAAACTACTCACACGGTTCGAACCATGGATGCCCATGTACTTTAGTGAAGGTTCAATAGGCGGTGACATTGAGCGCGTTTCTACACGCAGGATCAAAGCCTTTTATGAAAACAAGGCATTGGCTTTGACTGACTTTGGTGATGGTTTGACTCACCCGGCATTACTCGATGAACCACAAGGATCTAATGGTATAGCCATAGCAGGCGAGCACACAGCCTCTGGCGATGCGATGCTTTTAATTAACCCACACACTTCTTTTTACTTCAGAGGCGAAGTGCATGTGGTTAGCGAAGAAGGGCTTAATGCTTACGGTGCTGTTACGTGGGGGCAGTTTTTTGTCTACCAGGGTTTTAATGAGAAAACCGGCTGGATGCACACCTCCACCTATACCGATGTGATCGATGAGTTTAAAGAAACCATTGTAGAAAAAGGCGATAGCCTATATTATCAATATGGTGAGGAGTTAAGACCTGTAACAATAGGGGAGGTGACCCTTTCTTATAAAGTAGGCGATAGCTTGCAGCAAAAAACATTTCCGACCTATCGCACACACCATGGACCAGTCACCCATAAAATTGATGAGCAATGGGTGTCAACGGCAATTATGTGGAATCCGGTAGACGCGCTGATTCAATCGTTTACCAGAACCAAAAAAGACGGGCTGGAAGGATTTAATGAAATGATGAAAATCAATACCAATTCTTCTAACAATACAGTATATGCTGATGCGGATGGCAATATTGCTTATTACCATGGCAACTTTATACCTGTAAGAGATACCACATTTAATTACAAACAACCGGTAGATGGCAGCAATCCAGCTACAGACTGGCAGGGTTTGCACCCAGTCTCTGAGGCTATTAAAGTGATAAATCCTGAGAATGGCTGGATTCAAAATTGCAACTCAACGCCATTTACCAGCGCTGCAGAGTACAGTCCGAAAAGAGAGGATTATCCTTACTATATGTCTTATGCAGATGAAAACTTTCGAGGTATACATGCCAGCAGATTACTTAAAAATATTGATAGCCTGACACTTGATGGTTTGATTGAACTAGCGTACGATCCTTACTTACCTGCATTTGAAGTGTTGGTACCAGGTGTCATAGAGGCATATGAGAATGCAGGAGTGAAAGATGAACGAATTCAGGAAGCGATAAAAGTAATGACTGATTGGGATTATGCAGTAACTGAATCATCGGTGGCGATGTCAATCGCTCACTTTTATGCGATTCAATTATTGAGAAATGCAGAGATTCCAAGCGGGCTTAGTTTTATGGATAGGTTTGCTTATTATGCCAGTGGCCTACCAGCAAAAGATCGTTTAGAGCATTTTAAACTGACACTTGATAAGTTAGAAGAGGATTTCGGCCAATGGAACACACCTTGGGGAGAAATCAATCGATTTCAACGGCTGACGGGTGATATTGAGCAGCCTTTTGATGATAGCGCGCCAAGTGAACCTGTGGGGATGGCATCTGGTAGTTGGGGTGCTTTAGCCTCTTACGGGGCCAGGTCTTACGATACTAAAAAGATTTACGGTACATCTGGAAACAGCTTTGTAGCTGTAGTGGAGTTTGGAGATAGTTTAAAGGCAAAGAGTCTATTGGCTGGAGGCCAAAGTGGCGATCCTAGTTCACCGCACTTTGATGATCAAATACCACTATATTTATCAGGTACATTTAAAGATGTAGCATACTATCGATCCGATGTAGAGAAGCGGAGTAAAGAACAGTATCGACCAGGGAAGAGATAGCCTCCTGTCTAGAGCTAAGCATATTTGCCATTCTGCAAGTGTTGTGTCAGGTTGAAAAACCTAACTCCCACTTAATAAGCAGTATCAACCTGGGAAGAGATAGTGTATCCTACAGTTTTGAATATGGAGTTCTCTTCACATACTTTGAGCGAAATTTAACAGACCAATTTCCCCCGCTGGCGGGGGTAAGGGGGTGGATAATTACTAGATTGAACTGGTTTAATCACCCATGTAGTCCCTTCAAGGGGACACAAGACGTCAATTTAACTTGGCTAAAATTCACCGGGTGACTTCAAGTCACCCGGTGAATGTAGATAACAAAAAAAGCCGCTCATTGAGCGGCTTTTAATTCATCAAATAAAGCTAAGATTAACTTTCTTTCTCTTTAGCTGCAATCAAGTTCAAAGCAGATCCTGCTTTAAACCAACCGATTTGTACCTCATTGTACGTGTGGTTTGTTTTGATTGTATCTTCAGATCCATCAGCATGTTTTACTAAAAGTGTAAGCTGTCTGTCTGGAGCAAACTTGTCTAAATCTAAGAAGTCGATCGTATCGTCTTCTAAGATTTTATTGTAATCGTCTTCATTTGCGAAAGTAAGTCCAAGCATACCCTGCTTCTTCAGGTTAGTTTCATGAATTCTCGCAAAAGACTTTACCAATACCACTTTCACTCCTAAGTGACGCGGCTGCATGGCCGCGTGCTCTCTTGAAGAACCTTCACCATAGTTGTGATCACCAACTACGATTGATGGGATACCTTTGGCTTTATAATCTCTTTGCGTAGCAGGTACTGGACCATACTCACCTGTGAGTTGATTCTTCACTGAATCCGTAGCATCATTAAAGAAGTTGACCGCACCTGTAAGTGTGTTGTCAGCAATATTATCTAGATGTCCTCTGTATCTCAACCATGGCCCTGCCATAGAAATATGGTCAGTAGTACATTTTCCTTTGGCTTTAATCAAAAGCTTCATGCCTGTGATATTCTCACCATTCCAAGGTTCGAAAGGTGTAAGTAATTGCAATCTTTTAGAATCAGGAGCAACTTTCACTTCTACGCCACTTCCATCTGCAGCTGGCTCTTGATATCCATTGTCTTCTACATCAAAGCCTTTTTCAGGTAACTCAAATCCAGTTGGTGGATCAAGTTTTACTTGCTCTCCATCTTCGTTGGTAAGCGTATCTGTCATTGGGTTAAATCCAAGGTCGCCACTAATGGCAACAGCGGCTACCATTTCTGGTGATGTTACAAACGCATGCGTATTCGGGTTACCATCAGCTCTTTTAGAGAAGTTTCTATTAAAAGAGTGGATGATGGTATTTTTCTCTTTCTTGTTGGCTCCGGCTCTGTCCCACTGGCCAATACAAGGACCACAGGCATTTGTAAATATGCGTGCACCTAAGTCTTCAAAAACTTTAAGGATTCCGTCACGGTCAACTGTAAATCTGATTTGCTCAGAACCAGGGTTGATACCAAAGTCTGACTTTGCTTTTATTTTCTTGTCTACAGCTTGCTTAGCAATAGATACTGCTCTTGTTAAATCTTCATACGATGAGTTAGTACAAGAACCAATTAGTCCCCATTCAACGTCTAGTGGCCAGCCATTTTTCTCAGCTTCCTCTCTCATTTTAGAAACAGGAGTCGCTCTGTCTGGAGTGAAAGGACCATTGATGTGTGGCTCAAGTTCAGAAAGGTTGATCTCAATTACCTCATCAAAATATTTTTCAGGATTGGCATATACTTCATCATCACCTGTTAGGTGTTCTCTGATTTTGTTCGCTTCATCAGCTACTTCAGCTCTGTCAGTAGCTCTTAAATAGCGCTCCATGCTGTCGTCATAACCAAATGTAGATGTAGTAGCTCCAATTTCCGCACCCATGTTACAGATTGTACCTTTACCAGTACAAGACATAGATTTTGCGCCTTCACCAAAATATTCTACAATCGCACCAGTACCACCTTTTACAGTTAGGATACCAGCTACCTTTAAAATCACATCTTTTGGCGATGTCCAACCGCTAAGTTTGCCAGTAAGCTTTACACCAATCATTTTTGGCATTTTCAGTTCCCAAGGCATACCGGCCATAACATCCACAGCATCAGCACCACCGACACCGATCGCAACCATACCAAGGCCACCAGCATTAACCGTATGAGAATCGGTACCGATCATCATTCCACCCGGGAAGGCATAGTTTTCAAGTACTACCTGGTGGATAATACCTGCACCTGGCTTCCAGAAGCCGATGCCATATTTGTTTGATACTGATTCTAAGAAGTTAAATACTTCACCACTTGCCGTTAATGAACTTTGCAAGTCTTCTTTAGCTCCTTCTTTAGCAAGAATAAGGTGATCACAATGTACCGTAGAAGGAACAGCTACTTTTTTCTTGCCCGCCTGCATGAATTGTAACAATGCCATTTGAGCTGTTGCATCTTGCATCGCTACACGATCCGGAGCGAAGTTTACATAAGATTTTGCACGCTGGAAGGCCTCAAGTTGCTGATCTTCATGTAGATGTGAGTAAAGTATTTTTTCTGAAAGTGTAAGTGGTTTATTTACTACTTTTCTGGCAGCTTCTATACGCTCAGCCATTGTAGCGTAAACTGCCTTAATCATATCAATATCAAATGCCATATTGTTGCTTTGGTTTATGTGATTAAAAGAGTCGCAAAGTTACAAAATATTGTGATTATTTGGGAACCAGCCTAGTAACTCACGATAATTTATAATTGAATTAAATAAGCTGCATGCAGCTTATATTTTAAGTTGTGGTTTATAACAAAACACCGATGAAGGTAGTTTGGTGCAGAACTTATAAATAAAAAAAGGCTGTCTCAAAAGTTATCCGTCATTCAGAGAGATAACTTTTTTTAAACGTACAAATTCAGATGATGTGATTGAAGCCGATTCTTTCTCCCTTTGGAGGGAGTCAGAGGGAGGATTTTTAACAAACTTTCAAATACGTCATCGGTAACGCAGGAAGCCTGCCTTCCGGACGGACAGGAATCCCTTAGAAATGGTATAATTATCAAAAATAAGACTCCACGCTGAGTGACGCAAGGCACACTTTTGAGATAGTCTTTTAAAGTTTACTTGAGACTTATTGCGTGTTTATGTAATTGAGGAACTCATTCTTTGTTTGGTCTTCCTGAAACTTACCTCCAAAGTATGCTGTACCTGTCTTGCTGTTGGTATCACCAACCCCGCGAGAAGCCACACACATATGGGTAGCATCTACTACAACGGCCACATCATCCGTATCAAGCGCTTTTTTAAGTTCGTTGCCAATCTGTACAGTCAATCGTTCCTGCACTTGTGGTCTTCTTGAGAAATACTGCACGATTCTATTGATTTTAGAAAGGCCTATTACCTTGCCACTCGATATATAAGCTACATGTGCCTTGCCATAAATCGGTACAAAGTGATGTTCGCAATGAGAGTAGAATGTGATATCCTTTTCTACAAGCATTTCACTGTATTTGTACTTGTTTTCGAAGAGACGTGCAGCGGGCTTATTTTTTGGGTTTAGCCCACTGAATACTTCTTTTACATACATTTTCGCCACGCGGTGAGGTGTGCCTTTCAAAGAGTCATCGTTGAGGTCCAGGCCTAAAATATCCATAATAGACTTAAAGTGTTCCTCTATTTTCTCTACCTTTTCATCATCACTCATCTCAAAGGCATCATCACGCATAGGCGTTTCATAAGAAGTGCCTATATGGTCTTCAGCCATGTCTTCAGCAAAGTTAGATTTAGGCTGGATATTCAACATAATTTCTTTCTGTTTCATAAAGTCTCACTTTTAGGTCGATGCCTTTGTCGATCTCCTCTCTTAAGAGATTATAAATCACAATAGCAATGTTCTCAGCCGTTGGATTCAATTCTTTAAAATAGGTTACATCTAAATTTAGGTTTTTATGATCAAACGGTCTGATGATTTTGTCTCTTATCAGGTCGCTTAATTTTTTCATGTCGTACACATAGCCAGTTTGTGTATCTACTTCGCCAACAAGCTTTACGTGCAGATCATAATTGTGCCCATGATAGTTAGGATTACTACACTTACCAAAATAAGCCTGATTTTTTTCTTCACCCCAATGAGGGTTGTATAATCTATGAGCTGCATTAAAATGCTCCTTTCTGTAAACTGCTACTTTCATAATAATGATTCAACAACAATAGATGTTTATCTAATGTTCAACCAATGAATAAAAAATGTTTAAATATTTTATTCAATAATTAAACACACATTTTGATAGTGGCAAAGTTAGTTGAATTGTTTAGACAGACCAGAAGAAATAGTTTCTAAAACTGTCTCTCGTCTAAGAAATGAAAATCAAACACTTCCATATCCAGTGTGATGGATATCTCGTGGGAGGTAAATTGGGAGCCTACGGAGTTATCCGTTGGTATTTCACCAACATATCCAATTCGGAGGTTATGATTAAAGTTCACTTGTAGCAGCAGACCGTAAGTTTGGAAGTTCCTGGTGAGTAGTCCGGCTGTATATTTATCTCTCAATACAACACTGGCGTTATAATCTATTGATGCCGGTGCATCAGCAACACCTTTTACAAGTATAGATGGCTTCAGCGCAAGATCAACACCTAAATTAAAGAAATAGCCTGCGCCAAAATAATAGTGCCTTTGGTATAATTGAGACTCAACCATTTCTAACTCTTCGACACTATTAACTAGTCTTGGTACTGATAGGCCCAGATAAAATTTAGGGCTTTTGAGTACCGCCCCTGCACCGATATTAAACTTACTGAATGATTGGTTGCCTGCGAATAATGGATCATTTGGGTCACTGATATTCAACTCATCATTGTTTTCGTTAAGTGCAAATACACCTGCCGACATACCAAATGAAAAATCCATTTCTCCTAATTCAATTTTGTAAGCTCCGGTAGCACTCACCTGTGTATTGGTTGTTGATCCAACCTCATCTCTCACGATGACAATACCAAGACCTAACAAATCATCGAAAAATGAAGAATGCGCTGATAGAGCCGCAGTACTCGGAGCACCTTCAAATCCTGTCCATTGTGTTCTATAACTCAAAGAGGCATTAAGTACATTATTGATTCCTGTATAGCCGGGGTTGAGCACCATCGGATTATTAATGTATTGTGCATAGAGTGGGTCTTGTTGAGCCTGTGTAGCCGATGCTATGAATAGGAGAAGAGGTAGCAGGAGTTTTTTCATGGCTTATTTTTTTATTACTACGTATCCTTCAAATGTTCCTTCAGGGCTATTTATTCTATAAAAATAAGTTGCCGGAGGCAAATCGTCTAAATTAATATTGGCAATAGGTGATTCTACATCATTTAGTGATTTCACTTCATCACCCCATCTATTGAAAAGTATGACACTGTTGGGTTGTGTTAGCCCCTGAATTTCCCAAAAATCGTTGGAACCATCGTTATTGGGAGATACAGCATTAAAGATATTGACTTCAGTGATAGCTTCTACCTGAATTGTAAGTGTGTTTTGATCACACGATCCAGAAGGGTCACAGGCTTCAATTACAACATTGTCCTGACCTGAGAAGGTCGTTCCACTGTAATCTATACTCAGCTCACAACCGTTGATAGATGTAGTTGCACCTGAGCTAGTACTTAATACACTAATTGTCAGTTCGTTATAATCATTGTCAGGATCAGAAATAATTTGACAAAGGTCAATAATTACAGTGCTACCCACTTGAGTGGTAGCAGGTGTGGTGTTTACTTCAGGTGGTTGATTTGTATTTTCAATTATTGTAATGTCACGAGAATAGACATTGCTATCATCACTACCGTCATTTACAACAAATACGACAGTTTTAGAGCCCGGTTCATTCGTGGTTTCAAACCGAATAGATTGTAGAGCTGCTTCATAGTCAGCGATGCTTGATTGCCCAACAAGATTTAAGGTGCCATCAGCAAAACTTCCACTGATACCATTTTGATCTGAAAATAGCAGTGTATCTCCTGTTGCAAAATTGTTTATAGTAATTGAGGCGCTAACCAGTGTCATATTGTCTACATCGGCCACTGTTAATTGACTATCTATCGCAATTCCGGTAGCATTTTGCGTGTAATCTACACTTGTTCCCATATTTGAAGAACTTAGCACCGGAGCATCGTTTACAGGAAGTACACTTATAGTTGCGATAGGTTCTTGAAAACCATCGCTAAATGGGTTGGTGTTATCGAAGTCAGTAACAGCAAACTGTAAATCCCGAGGGCTTGGATCTGGGTTGTCACTGGTATTGAGATATGTTACAGATTGTAAAGCAAGCTCATAATCAGACATATTGGCAAACCCTTGTAAAGTAAGTGTGCCCGTTACGTCATCAAATGTGCCGGTAATACCAGACTGTGAGGTAAACCCAAGTACATCTTCGCCTGAGACAAAAAGGCTATGTCATCACCTATCGTTGTGTCTGAGGGTTTAGATGGATCTAGGTCCGTGTTTTTAAAATAACGTATTGCACCACTGATATCACCAATAAATAAATCCTGGTCTCCATCACCATCATAATCATGAAAGGTAGGAGCAATATTTCCATTACTCGTGTCAAATTCAAATTCGGCCAATCCTGAAGGTAGTGGTTGGGATGAAAAACCACTATTGTTTTCAAAAAACAATAAAGATTCATAAGTTGGAAAACCTCCATCTTGCCCCAGGAATACATCTAAGTCTCCGTCTCCATCTATGTCAACAATAGCCGGTTTCACATCATATTTTGAGGCAGAGATATTATCAATTGGACTGCCAGGAGAGGTAATCTCTACGAAATTAGGCCCATTACCAATGATGCCATCATCTTCAAAGTCTGTATTTTCATAATAATAAACACCAGGATTGGAATAATATCCATTAAAATCTCCCAAGATCATATCCTGGTCGCCATCGCCATCGAAGTCTACAAATTCTGGTGCTGCTTGAGAGTAAGGCGAAGTGATGGAGTTGAATGGGGAATCATAGCCTGTGCGTATCACAAATCTACCACTTGTAGCTGTACCACGATTTTCATAATAAATTATCTCACCGGTATCCACTCCAATAGCCGCGTCTAAGTCACCATCATTGTCTAAGTCAGCAAAGGTTATTTTTTTGTTTCCATCGTAATTTACAGTCCTAAAGAAAGGATTATTTAAATCGTTTTGAACGAATGGTCCAAGTTGTTGTGATTGAACAGGACTTACTTGAAGCGATAATGCTAAAACTCCTGTGGCAGCTGCTAGCTTCAATTGCCATTGCAGTTGCATCAGTCTATGATGTAACTTCTTAAGACGAGCGACTATTTGATGTTGCTTACGGGAAGATATTTCGTAAAATCGGCCGGTTTTTAAGTTTTTGTCGTAGCGCGATTTAAACTTCCTATATTTGGATAGGGTGTTTTTATAGAGAAGTCGTAAATTGTTATTCATGCAGTTAAATATCTAAGCACCAGATATAAATGTCGACATTAATTTATTTATAAACAAGTTAAATTATCATTAAGAATTAAAATTAATATTTAAATTATTATATTTTGGATAATCACTTTTCTTTCCACTCTTATTGGCAAAAAGACAAATCTGATATTACAGATGAACTCGTGGCGTTTTGGTTAACTAATGATGTGCTCAAAAAGGGGCGAATTGAGCAAAGGATTGAAGAGGTGGTGATGATATGTAGAAATAAGGATGGTAAGTTAATTGGGGCTTCAACAGTTTTTAAGTCACCCATTGAGCAACTAAGAAATGAGGTCTACGTCTTTAGATGTTTTATAGCCCAGTCGCACCGAGCTCCAGCCCTTGACACCCAGTTAGTCTTAAAAACTTTTAATACCCTTGACGCATCGATTAATTCTGAAAGTACAGATAAAGCCATAGGGCTTTTGATGGTTGTTCAAAATGAGTTAATTAAAAAGAACTGGAATAAAGCTATCTGGCCTGATACGGAGATGATATATATTGGTGAGCTTCCCAATGGCGATCACTTGCGTATACGCTATTTTAGTAATGTTAAGGTTTAGCTTCGTGTATACGTTGGAGTAGGTGTTTGCTTAAAGTTGCGGCTGTGGGGTAATCCCAAAACATAAGCGGGTTGAGTTCGAGCGAGTACTGCTTTTCCAGAGCATATAAAAATGCTACTGCTCTCATTGAATCAATCCCAAAATGCATAAACGGCTCATCAGCATCTATTTCACCCACAGGTGTGTTTATTTCTTTTGAAATAAGTAGCTTAATGTATTCTTCAATTTCCTTTTGAGTGTTCATATGAATAAAACGAGTGACCAAAATATAGAATTTGTTGATGTATTTAAAGAGAAATCTCATCATAGTGAGGTGATGGCCTTTTGGGACGAAGTAGTACCTCATGCAAAATTTGACAGACAGGACCGTGCACAACATCTTGTAACGGTGGCAAAACATCAAAATCAAATAATTGGGGTGACTACTGCACAGCCAAAAGTTATTCCGATGCTCAATAAGAACTCATTTTACAATTTTAGAATGCTCATCCACCCGTCACACAGAATCCCGGGCTTAGTTGATAAACTGTCGTTACTTACTATCCAGCGACTTGAGGAAGAGTTTCAGGCAGGTAACTCTGCATGTATAGGAATTATTACTTTAGTTGAAAATATGGCACTTAACCAGTATAGAAGAGAACCTGTTTATCCAACAACGGGTTTTGTTTTTATTGGCTTTAGTAAAAAGGGTTTTCAAATAAGGGTTAAATATTTTAAGGGTGCCAGTATTTAAGTAAGCTGCACTTGTAGTGATTTTAAGCTTCTGATGGCCAGATTTTTATTCCACTCAACTGACTGCTCAGTGAGATGCATATTTGGGTAGTGTTCCACACAATGTTGAAATGCAAGCTGTGAAGTTTGGCGCGCCAGCCAATCACCCAGACAATAATGTATGCCCTGTCCAAAAGCCAGATGTCGGTTCGGATCGCGATGAAAATTAATTTTATCGGGTTGATCGCAATGTGCAGGATCACGGTTAGCTGCAGCAATAGCCAAAGTCAAAGTATCACCGGCAGTTATTTGCGTGCCATTGATTACGCAGTCTTTACTGGCCAACCTACCCAACAGCTGTACCGGAGGGTCGTAGCGGAGCAACTCTTCAACAACGGCAGGATAGTTGTCAAAACTCGCCACTTCTTTAAACATGTCATATTTAAGCAGGTTATAAAGTCCACTACTTACAAAGCTTACACTTGTCTCTTCACCAGCTACAAATATGAATATTGCAAGTGATATTAATTCACTTTCATTTAAAGGTTCCGCGCTGTGTTCATTGGCCTCAATAAGATTGGCGAGAAGTCCATCATTATATTGCTTTGACCTAATCAGCTGCTTGAAATAGTCGATAAATTCCTGTGCAGCCTCATTGAGTCGTACCAGTTCCTTCAGGTTTACATAAAGGTCCAGTGCAATGATCATATGTGATGCCATCTCGTGCAGCTTAGCATAGTCATTACTTGGGAGACCTAAAATCGCAGCTGCGTTCATGGCAGGTAGCTTGCCTGTTAGCTCTTCTTGCAGGTCGATGGTATTTCCTGAAAAGTCATTAGTTGCCCTTTCGATGTTTTGATAAATAATATGTTCTACATCCTTATTTTTCCAGTTTTCTAAAATGAATTTTCTGAGTTTTGTATGAGCAGGAGGGTCGAGCTGTAGGATAAACTTATCCATAGCAGCAATAATGGCTTTGAGGTCAATACCTTTATTGGCAAGGTAAGACTGTTCTTTTTTAATCCAATTCATTCGATTACCCGACAGAAATAATTTACTGGTAAGCACATGCCGCACATCTTCATATCCAGTTAATATCCACTCACCTGTTTGCGCCTTATAAATTGGAGCGGTTTCACGTAAAACCCGGTACATTTCATATGGGTTGGCTATATTTTCGGGATCCAGCGGCTTCCAGAGACTCATGGGGCAAAGTTTTCTTTATAGATCTGATTGGAGAAAGCATCGATTGTGGGGTAATCCCAAAAGTAGAGCGGACTTAACTCGATGTTATAACGCTCACAGACTTGTTCTAATAAAAAGATAGCACTGATAGAATCGAGTCCATACTCAAAAAAAGAGCCATCAGCGGAAATATCATTTTCTTTCAGACCAGTTTCCTTTGCAATCAAGCTTGTAATGAAATATGCAATTTCACTTTGTTTAGGCATGTGGTTGCTCTTTTTCTTCTACGGCCCAGAAATCACCTACAGGAGATACCAAAGCTACTTTATGGTCAGGTTTTTCATGATTTAGCAACCCAGGGCGTGTCATGTCAGGCAGCACTTTTACATCGTAGATTTCCTCAACACTGTTCTCGTATTTAATGTAGCCGACAATGCTTGAAGTTGGTTCGTGGAGTACCGCCACACCACTAAAAATAGATTTTTTGGCTATCGGTAAATCTCTGAAAGCAGAAGTGTTTTCACGCAGTTTTGAAAGACCAATGAATATGTAGTCTTCATAAATACTCATACCTCTCACAAAACCATTCAGTTCTTTTACTACATGATACTTCCCTGTTTGCAAGTCAACCTGCGCCAATTCACCCGTAGCTGATAGCAAAACATATAGTTTGCCATTGATAATCCTTGGAGAGTGCGGCATCGGTAAATCCCTTGCTACGATTTCATCTTTAGCAATATCAATTAATATTCCTCCACTGCCTTTTGTTTCTCTCCACCCCTCAGGTATGGTGGTTTGACCCAATGCTGTAGCATATTTGGGTTTGCCAGCTTCCATGGCCACACCATTAAGATGACAGTAGTCAGCCGGTGCGTAATTTGGCACAAAACCAGGTTTCCAAACCGGGCTAAAGCTATGGTTATCATCAAGTGTCACAATACATGAAAAGAGCGTATTCACTGCCCATAACTTGCCATCGACCCACTCCAGGTCGTGTATATCGATTGCACCGGTATAATAGGTGGCACGTGGGAGAAATAATGCATCATAAGTTTTTGGCTGCTTAGGGTAATTTGGAGCCATTTGAGGGGAGTTAGCTAAAACAACAACTTCATCTTTTGTCGCGATGGCTAATTTATTACCGTCCAGAGCCATACCCATAGGCTTTTGAAAGTTGCGAGGTAACTGTATTAAGTTACTGTTGTCTTTAGCACTTATTAAGATCACTTTGCCTGCCTGATATGTTGATATGACCAGCGTGCAATTAAGTTGAGCCAGCAACTCTGGTATATTCGGGGAGTGTGTACACGAAAAAGGTGGTAAGGGTTTTGACATATTGCTTTGCTTATCAACTATCAAATAAAGTAAATTTCATTATAAAAAATAATGATTCAGAAATATACGAAACTAACAGGGGTAATTTGCCAACGCTCAGATGTATAATCCGTATGAATATTTTGTATCATTGCGATCGATATTATGGAGTATTTATTAATAAAAAATCAAATAAATAAGTATCAAAAAGCCGGAAAGAGGCTATTCACCACCTCTTCCTTTCAGTCACATAGCCTGGTGCTGCTACATATATTGAGTAGGATAGACAATGAAATTCCAGTAGTTTTTATTAATACGGGATACCACTTTCCAGAAACGGTGGAGTTTAGAGATCAGGTAGCCGATCAGTTTGGTTTGAAAAATCTCGTTGATTTAAAACCAGACACTCCAAAATTTATGCAAAAGGATGCTCAGGGAAGGCTCCTTTTTACAAGTGATCCAGATCATTGCTGTTACCTTAATAAAACACAGCCGGTTGATTCGCTTTTGCTCAGACATGATGTATGGATTAACGGTGTAAGGGCAGATCAAAGTGCTACGCGTAGTGCTATGAAAGTAGAGCAACCAGCACCTCATGGTACAATTAGATTTCACCCCATGCTTGATTGGAATGCCAAAATGATCTATCAATATCAAAAGGAGTATAATCTGCCAAAGCATCCCTTAGAGTCAAACGGATATTTGAGTATAGGGTGCGAACCATGTACCCGGAAAGTAGACCCGGAAATGATAGAAAGAGAAGCCCGCTGGTATGGAATGAATAAAACCGAGTGTGGCCTTCATACAGATTTAGTTGCTAAATAATCAATAATTTTAGATGAAAGTATTAGTCACCGGTGGGGCCGGATATATAGGTACTGAGTTGGTAAATCAGCTGGTACAGAGAAATGACATAAGTCAGGTAATTGTATATGATAACCTAAGTAGGTCCAATTATAACTTATTTTTAGGTAAATCTCTGGACGATCATGCCGCGAAAATAAAGTTTGTACAAGGTGAGCTGTTAGATTCTAGAAACCTTAAAAAACACTTGAATGGCGTTGAAGTGGTTTATCACCTGGCGGCCAAAGTGACTACTCCTTTTGCAAATACGGATCCTCATTTTTATGAACAAGTAAATCATTGGGGAACAGCTGAGCTCATTTATGCCTTAGAAGATAGCGATGTCAAGAAGCTGATTTTTGCCAGCAGTACAGGTGTGTACGGTTCGGCTAATGAACCAGTTGACGAACAGACGGTTCCCAACCCAAAAACGTTTTACGGTATATCGAAATTAAGAGGTGAGGAGCATGTAAGCCGATTGGCAGATAAAATCGATACGTACATTTTGAGATGTGGTAACGTGTATGGTTACAGTAAGAGTATGCGCTTCGATGCTGTAATTAATAAGTTTGTTTTTGAGGCAAATTTCAACAAACAAATCGCTATTCATGGTGATGGTAAGCAGCACCGATCATTTATTCATATAAGTCATGTAAGTAAGGCTTTAACCAAATTGTTAGATGGCAAAGCTAGTCCGGGTTTATATAACCTGGTAGATCGTGATTTACAAGTGCTTGATATTGTTGATGTACTTAAAGAACAAATTCCTGAGCTTGAGTTTATCTTTATCAATCAGCATTTAAAACTAAGAGAACTAATCGTCAAACCAAACCATGATTTGAATGCCCTATTAGGTATTGAAAATGGACAAACCTTTGCTGATGAAATGCTTGAGTTCAAATCAAAATTTAGCTTTTAAGTCGCTATTTGATCTTTCAATAGCCAGATTATTAAGATTATCAGATGTCCTTAATTGACCTTTAACTGTTCATAAAAGGACACTTAGGGTTTGTTGATAATGCTCAAGATGCTGTAAAACAGTATTATATCATATCGGCACAGCTTTTGAATAGACTATTACAGGTCAACATAACAACATTCAAAAGCATCAAAATAATGAATAACAACATCAATTATTTTCGAGTGTATGACGAGAAGTTAGATCTGCTTTACGAGGCGATTGTTGATACGCCAGAAACGGCACCTAATCAATTGAATAATTTGCTAAGAAAGAGTGTGCTCTTCCTAAACGTAGGAAATATTTCTTGTTATAGAATAGTGCCACAGTTAAAATGAAAAAAGCCATTATCTGGTTCATAGATAATGGCTTTTGATTTTTTTAAGTAGGTCCTGTTAACAGTATTCTTTGAATACTTCAACCAGGTGCTGGCCAATCATTTCGGCAGTTCTGCCTTCTATATGGTGTCTCTCTACAAAGTGTACCAACTCACCATTTTTAAATAAAGCAATCGATGGTGACGATGGAGGGTAGGGAAGTGTAAGTTCCCTGGCGGCATCTACGGCCTCTTTATCAACCCCTGCAAATACAGTTGTCAAGTGATCAGGTTTGGCAGCACTGTTTTCAACAGCCCACTTCACACCAGGTCTTGCTGCACCTGCAGCACACCCGCATACCGAGTTGATCACCATTAAAGTGGTGCCTTTATGTTCCTCGAAGTGGTTATCTACCTCT
Source organism: Fulvivirga sp. (assembly GCA_039970995.1). Lineage (GTDB taxonomy): Bacteria > Bacteroidota > Bacteroidia > Cytophagales > Cyclobacteriaceae > Fulvivirga. Next base: position 82,273 of record JBDVKW010000001.1, on the reverse strand, counting down.
TCTCCTGTTTTTAATTCTGTAAACCCAACTGATGTTAAATCAGTTCTCATAGGTGCTACTAGTTCTTCTGGATACATTTATTCTATACTTTAAATTCTAAATTCTAAACTGGTATCAAATTATAAATCTCAAATCTGGAATTATAGGAATCCTAATTCCAATTTAGCCGTTTCCGACATCATGTCTTGCGTAAATGGAGGATCAAATGTAATCTCTACATTCACTTCGTTGATTTCTTCGAGTTCCTTTATAGCCATTTCTACCTCAGCAGGAATTGTTTCTGCTGCAGGGCAGTTAGGTGATGTCAATGTCATTAAAACATAGACATTATTGACAGGATATACATTGATCTCGTATATCAGTCCAAGCTCGTATATGTCAACCGGTATTTCCGGGTCATAAACTGTTTTAATCGCTTCAACTACCTTATCTCTAAGTGATAATTGAGGCTCGTTTGTTTTTGTTTCTTCACTCATAACTAAGCTTCTATTTTACTTTTAAGTGCGAAAGCATACATTTTCATTTGCTTGATCATAGCCGCAAAGCCATTAGAGCGTTGCGTACCTATAAATCTGTCCATCCCAATTTCTTGTGGGAAGAACAGCTCAGCATTTACAATATCATCAGCTTTTTGACCTGATAAGATTCTTACCAGCAAGCTAACCAGACCTTTTGTTATGGCAGTGTTGCTGTCGGCTTTAAAAATCACAGCGTCTCCATCTACATCAGCCGTTAGCCATACTTTCGACTGGCAACCTTTTACAATGTTTTCTTCTGTTTTTAGATGCTCGTCCATGGCATCAAGTTTCTGACCTAATTCCATGATATAGAAATTGGTCATTTCCTGATCTCCATCGAGAATGCTAAATTCTTCAACAATGCTGTTTTGTATGTCTTTAATGCTTTCAGGCATATTACTTCATAAATTTTACAATGCGATCGAGACCTTCTACCATTCGGTCTATCTCCTCTTTTGTGTTGTAAACAGCAAAAGAAGCCCTCACGGTTCCTTCAATACCAAGGCGCTCCATCAAAGGTTGTGTGCAGTGGTGTCCCGTTCTTACGGCCACCCCACGCGCATCGAGCATCTGACCGATATCAAAAGGATGAATCGCTTCAATTAAAAATGATATAACGCTGACTTTTTCTTTGGAGGTACCTATAATATCCAGCCCGTCAATGGCAGAGAGTTTTTCCGTTGCATAGTTTAACAACTCATTTTCATAGGCTGCCATAGCTGCCTTACCATGTTTGTTGACAAAATTGATGGCTTCGTTGAAAGCGATGACATCCCCAATGTTGGGTGTACCTGCTTCAAACTTGTATGGGATGTCGTTAAATGTAGTTTTCTTAAAACTTACATCTTTGATCATTTCCCCACCACCTTGATAGGGTGGCATGTTTTCCAATAGCTCCCGCTTTCCATATAAAGCACCTGTTCCAGTTGGCCCATAAAATTTATGCGCAGATATGGCATAAAAGTCACAGTTTAGCTCTTGTACATCAATAGGCAAGTGAGCAGATGCCTGCGCTCCATCGATCAACACTTTAGCACCAACAGCATGTGCAGCTGTGATAATTTCTTTGATTGGGTTAATTGTACCCAAGCTATTTGAAGCATGATTTACTGCTACCAACTTTGTCTTTTCAGACAAAAGCTTTTTATAGCTCTCCATATCCAACTCCCCATTTTCAAAAACAGGGATCACCAAAATATTAGCACCTTTTTCTTCAGCTAAAATTTGCCACGGAACGATATTACTATGATGCTCAAGTTCAGAGACAATAATCTCATCTCCCGCTTTGATCTCTTGTCTGCCAAATGTGGCAGCCACAAGGTTTATGCTTTCTGTTGTACCTTTCGTGAAGATTATTTCCTCACGCTCTTTGGCATTGATAAAAGTCCTGATACTCTCACGAGTTACCTCAAAGGCCTTGGTTGCACGCTCCGCTAAAGTATGAATGCCACGATGAATGTTGGCATTGTAACCTTTGTAATAATCGTTAAGTGCATCGATTACTGCAAGTGGTTTTTGTGTAGTAGCGGCATTGTCAAAATAGGCCAGAGGCTTGCCATTGACCTCCTGGTGGAGGACAGGAAACTCTTTTCTTATGGCTTCGATATCAAGCTGGTCTTTTATGCCTGTCTTAACTTCGCTCATGCTAGAAGTCTTTCTGTAGTCTTTCTGAAATAAGGTCTTCTAAAAAGGTTTTTAACGGATCAAGCTTCACGGTAGATAGTACATCTACTGCAAAAGCATACAACATCATGGCTCTGGCTGACTCTTCGCTAAGACCACGAGCCCTTAGGTAGAAAAGTCCTTCTTCATCAAGTTGTCCGGTAGTACAGCCGTGCGAACATTTCACATCATCAGCCCAGATTTCCAATTGCGGCTTAGAGTTCATGATGGTATTATCTGACATCAGAATATTTTTGTTCGACTGAAATGCATTGGTTTTTTGCGCTTCTTGCCTTACAAATACCTTTCCGTTAAATACACCATGCGATTTATCATCTAGTATGCCCTTGTAAAGTTCATTGCTTACACAATTTGGCTTTACATGATCCACTTCTGTGTGGTTGTCTACATGCGTGTTGCCATTTAATAGGTACAGTCCGTACATGTTCGATTCACAACCTTCACCATCTACCACGATGTTTAAATTATTTCTAATCATGGCACCATTGAGTGTAAAGGTATATGCACTAAACCTACTATCTCTGGCCTGGTAAACTTGTGTAGTGCCAATATGATAAGCAGTATCCTTGTTGTTTTGCAGCTTGTAGTACTCCACGTTGGCATTTTTCTCTACCACTATTTCCGTCACGATGTTAGTCAAGCTTTCATTGTCACCTTCGGTGTTAAAATCTTCCAAAAATGTAACTTCACTACTTTGCTCTATCAGAAACAGATTACGGGGGTTGTTAAAAGACTGTCCCGCAGAACTATCATTGATAAAATACATGGCTATGGGCTTATCTACGACCGTATTTTTTGGTACATGGATAAAGCAACCATCATGACTAAACGCAGTGTTCAATGCCACAAAAGCATCCTTTTTAAAATCTGCCTGTTTGCTGAAAAACTGATCGATTGTATCCTGATCTTCAGCAAAGGCATCAGCCAAATTTTTAATCACCAATTGATCTTTAGGGCTTTTAATATTTGAAAGCTCTTGTGAAAACTTTCCATTTATGAAGATCAGCTGATTGGCATCCAGTTCAGGGATATAGTATTTAGCAACCTGCTCAGACGTTAGCTCACTTTTCTGAGGAGCTCTACTGAAGTCAAAAGCTGTCTCTAATGCCTTACCGAGATTGGTATATTTATATTCTTCATTTTTAGGCCCTGGTACCCCCAATGCTTTAAAAGCTTCTATGGCTTCTTTTCTCACACTGTGAATAGGAAGCGAAGCATGACCATTTAGTCCTGCTTCAAAGGCCTCAAAATTAGTTACTAATTTTTCTTGTAAACTCATTACGTCAGCGATTTTGCCGTTTTCGATTATGCTACTTTTTCTTCTTTTACCCAGTCGTAGCCTTTTTCTTCAAGTTCTAAGGCTAGTTCCTTCGTGCCAGATTTAACAATACGACCATTGTAAAGTACATGCACATAGTCAGGCACAATGTATTCTAACAATCTTTGGTAGTGAGTAACCACGATAGTGGCATTATCTTTTGTCTTGAGTTTATTTACTCCGTCAGAAACAATCCGTAAAGCATCAATGTCAAGGCCTGAGTCTGTTTCATCCAAAATAGAAAGCGTAGGCTCTAACATGGCCATTTGAAAAATTTCATTTCTCTTTTTCTCACCACCTGAAAAACCTTCATTAAGCGATCGGCTCAAAAGGGCCTGGTCAATGTCAACCAATTTCATTTTGGTTTTCATTTCTTTTAAGAATGAAACGGCATCAAGTGCCTCAAGGCCTTTGTGCTCTCTTATTTGGTTGATGGCTGTTTTTAAGAAGTTGGTAGTACTTACGCCTGGTATTTCAACCGGGTATTGGAAAGCAAGAAAGATACCTTCACGAGCTCTCTCTTCCGGAGCAAGTTCAAGCACATCCTGATCTTTATAAGTAATACTACCTTGTGTTACTTCATAATCCTCTCTACCGGCTAATACTGAAGCCAAAGTACTTTTACCAGAACCATTAGGTCCCATAATGGCATGTACTTCACCAGCCTTTACCTCAAGGTTGATTCCCTTGAGTATTTCTTTTCCATCTATCGATGCGTGTAAGTCTTTTATCTTAAGCATGAGCTTATTCTATATTTTCAAGTTATTTCTTAAAGTAGTTTTAATTTTATCCAGCTTAACACATGGCGCTATGCGCTTAGCAACTATCCCACTGATCCCTCAAGTGTAAGTGCCAGTAGCTTTTGAGCTTCTACTGCAAACTCCATCGGCAATTGGTTAAGTACCTCTTTGCAGTAACCATTGATGATGAGCGCTGTTGCGCTCTCTTCGTCAATTCCTCTTTGTGTACAGTAGAAAATTTGGTCCTCTCCAATTTTTGAAGTAGTCGCCTCATGTTCTACCTGAGCAGTACTGTTTTCGATATCTATGTATGGAAAAGTGTGTGCTCCACAAAGGTTACCCATAAGCAATGAGTCACATTGTGAGAAGTTACGTGCATTTTCTGCCCGCTTCATTATCTTAACCTGGCCTCTGTAACTATTTTGCGATTTACCGGCAGATACTCCTTTTGATACCACGCGCGAGCGTGTGTTTTTACCGATATGTATCATCTTGGTACCAGTATCAGCCTGTTGCATTTTATTTGTTACAGCAACAGAGTAAAACTCTCCAACGGAGTCATCCCCTTTAAGGATACACGAAGGGTATTTCCAAGTGATGGCCGATCCGGTTTCTACCTGTGTCCAGGAGATTTTAGATCTGTCTCCGGCACAAATACCACGCTTAGTTACAAAATTGTAAATACCACCTTTACCATTTTCATCTCCTGGATACCAGTTTTGAACGGTAGAGTATTTAACTTCTGCATCTGCCTTGGCATAAATTTCTACTACAGCAGCATGCAATTGGTTCTCATCTCTTTGAGGTGCAGTACAACCTTCCAGGTAGCTCACGTAAGAGCCTTCTTCAGCTACAATGAGCGTACGCTCAAACTGACCCGTATTAGCGGCATTTATTCTAAAATACGTGGAGAGTTCCATAGGGCATCGCACTCCTTTCGGGATATAACAAAACGACCCATCAGAAAACACTGCAGAATTAAGCGCTGCAAAGTAGTTGTCATTTACAGGCACCACCGATCCAATATATTTTTTAACCAGCTCAGGATGATTTTTTACTGCTTCGCTAAAAGAGCAGAAAATAATGCCTAACTCACCAAGCTTATCTTTAAACGTTGTAGCCACTGATACACTATCAAAAACAGCATCCACAGCTACTCCGGTTAAACGCTTTTGCTCTTCCAGTGAAATACCCAGTTTCTTAAATGTCTCAAGCATTTCAGGGTCCACTTCATCCAAACTTTTTGGCTTTGCCTTTTGCTTTGGTGCGGAGTAATATATGATGTCCTGGTAATTGATTTTCGGAAACTCGACATTAGCCCAGTTAGGCTCTTCCATTTGAGTCCATTTTTCGTAAGCCTTAAGTCGCCATTCGAGTAGCCATTCCGGCTCTTCTTTTTTGGCAGAAATAAAGCGAACAATTTCCTCACTGAGGCCTTTAGGAGCCTGATCGGCTTCCATATCAATGTTCCAACCGTGTTCGTATTCTTTGGAGGTAAACTCCTCTAAAATTTGATTGTCTTTACTCATTCACTGTTATTTAGACTAATTTCAAATTACACTGCAAAGGTACAACAATTATTATACTTTAATGTTCCCCGAATTGGATTTTTGAGATACTCAAACGTGATGATATCATAATCAAAATTTATGGCCTCAATACCAATGGAGTGAGTTTGTGAAGTTCAGGTTAATAGTTTACGTAGCCAACAGTAATTGTGTCTTTTCAATTACATTTCACATGAATATTGCTATCCTAGTTTAGGCTCTCGATTGATACTTTCCTCTAATGATATCATGGTGTCTGTTCTGGTAATACCTTCCACTTTTTGAATTTTGTCATGGAGTACATTTTTTAAGTGCCGGGTATCTTTACAATGCATTTTGGCAAACATGCTGTAGTTACCTGTGGTATAATGCACACTTGTGATTTCAGGTATTTGTTTGAGTTTTTCAATCACTTCATCATACAGCTCACTTTTAGACAGAAATATGCCAATGAATGCCGTGATATCATACCCTAGTTTGGCATAATCAATTTGTAATGTGGTGCCCTGTACGATTCCAGCTTCTTCAAGTTTGCGCATTCTAACATGTACTGTACCCCCAGAAACATACACTTGTTTTGCTACTTCAGTGTAAGGCTTTTTGGCATTTTTAAGCAATAGCTCAAGTATTTGAAGATCAACATTGTCAATTTCATAATTTTCATCGCCTTTCATAGACCTAAATTATGTAAATAATAATAAATAACTCATATAAATAAAAATAATGTAAATATAAGGCTATATAATTAATATAATTTGAATAAAAGAAGGTTTTAGTTAGGTTTGTATCAACAATGTAGGGTGATGAAACAGGCAGACATGCCCTCCGGTCTCGAGGGTGGAGGAAAGGGATAAAATCTTAAGCGCATCCAATAGCAACTAAGATCTAACTGCTCCGTGGAGGTTCGAATCCTCCCTCTACAGCAAATCTTTGAGGTTTAGGTTATAAAAAAAGGCTGTATCAAAATCATGATACAGCCTTTTTTGCTTTTAATTATTCTTTAATGATGTTGGTGTAATGCCTCATCCTTTCTTCTAAGATGATCAATTGAAAATTGTCCGGAGCCAAATACAGTAAATACACACAGGGCAATTAATACTACAATTGATAATTCTAATTCCATATGATTACCCACCGATAGGAAGCCTTGTTGATAATTTACAAAGAAAATGGCACCTAGTAAAATTGGTATTTGGATAATTGCCATGATGCGTGTGTAAAGGCCAGCAGTGAGCAGTGGCCCTCCTAAAATGTGCGCAAAAATAACGTAATGAGCCAATCCTGCTGAGGCAAACACCAAGTCCATATTAGCAGTCATTGATCTCAGGGTATCTAAATTGATCATGAACATGATACCCTTGTAGGTAATAAAAAGACCAACTATAATTCTGAAATAATCCAAAACAGCAATGCGGTGAGAATTTCCCCACATTTGAATTTTGTTAAATAGATCCATAGCTTATAAAGGTTTGATACTATTATAATTTACAACATATAAATGATAAATGCACCTGCAGTATTTATAATTTTAAGAAGAACCATGCCTCGTATGTCCCGAAATTTTACAATATTTGATGGCTTGAATTTTAAAAACCGCGTATATGAATGAGTTTCCATGGGTAAAGAGATACCCGGAAGGCATACCTGCCGAAATTGGCAAAATAGAGTACCCATCACTCTTAGAGTTGTTTGAAGATTGTTTTGATAAGTATGCTGATCAAGTAGCTTATGTAAATATGGGTAAAACCATAACTTATAGAGAACTGGATATATACTCTAGAAATTTTGCGGCATTTCTTCAGAACAAATTTGGCCTGCAGAAGGGTGATACAATTGCTATCCAAATGCCGAATTTGTTGCAGTATCCTATTGCTTTATTGGGAGCACTTCGATCAGGGCTTATTGTTGTAAATACCAACCCCTTGTATACACCTAGAGAGATGGCGCATCAATTCACGGATGCTAAAGTGAAAGCGATTGTAATTGTGTCGAATTTTGCCTGTAACCTTGAGAAGATTAGGGAGCAAACAGGAATAGAAAATATCATCATTACAGACTTGGGCGATATGCTGGGTGGTTTAAAAAAATCGCTTGTAAATTTTGTAGTGAAATACATTAAGAAAATGGTACCGGCTTACAATCTACCCAGTGCCGTGAAATTTAATAAAGTTCTTAGTCAGGGTAATGAGCTAGATTACAATCGCCCTCATGTTGGAGAAAGCGATCTTGCATTTTTACAATATACTGGAGGTACAACTGGAGTCTCTAAAGGGGCACAGCTTTCTCACAAGAATATGGTGGCACATACACAACAAATTAACCTGTGGTTTAAGCCATTGCTGCAAAAGGGTGTAACTGAAACAATGATTACAGCAATTCCTCTGTATCATATTTTTGCGTTGGCGGTAAACGGCATCTTTATGTTGAGAATAGGAGCCAAAAATGTCTTGATCACCAACCCAAGAGATATGCCGGGCTTTGTGAAAGAACTCAAAAAGCATGCATTTACACTAATGACGGGGGTAAATACACTCTTCAATGGCTTATTAAATCAGGCAGATTTTAAAAATGTTGATTTCAGCAAACTGAAGGGCTCCATTGGTGGTGGTATGGCGGTTCAGGATTTTGTGGCTAAGAAATGGGAGGATATTACCAAAAGCCCATTGGTAGAAGGTTATGGGCTTAGCGAAACTTCACCTGTGCTTTCTTGTAACCCACTTGATGGCTCACATAATATGGGGACTATTGGATTGCCTACTCCGTCCACTGAGATGGCTGTTTTCGATGAAAATGGGAATAAGTTGGCTGATGGAGAAGTAGGGGAGATATGCGCTCGTGGCCCGCAGGTCATGAATGGTTATTGGGGTAGGTCTAATGATAATGTGTTTTTTGAAGGCGATTGGTTCCGTACAGGTGATATGGGACAGATGGATGAGAATGGCTTTTTCAAGATAGTCGACCGAAAAAAGGATATGATAAATGTATCGGGCTTTAATGTATACCCTAACGAAATAGAAAATGTGGTGGCAAACCATCCCAAAGTTTTGGAAGTAGCTGCTGTAGGGGTGCCTGATAAGCGTTCTACAGAAGCCGTAAAAATCTTTGTTGTAAAGTCTGATGAATCACTAACCGTGGATGAACTTAACGCCTATTGTGATGAAAATCTTACAGCCTACAAAACACCTAAGTACATAGAGTTTAAAGAAGAGTTGCCTAAGTCTAATGTAGGTAAAATTTTAAGAAGAGAATTAAGAGAAGCGGAGTCAGCTTGATAACTTCGCACTTCTGATTCAATCAACGAAATATGAATGTACTTGAGGTGCAAGTTCCATGGTGGCGAAAGGCATGGGATGATCAACCGCTTAATGTTATTTTGATTATTGCTCTGGTTGTAAGGGTGTTAGCAGCTTTCTTTTCTAAGGGCTATGCCTTCCATGATGATCATTTCGATGTAATACGAGTAGCTCAGGATTGGGTAGACGGAATCCCTCATTGGGTGGCAGATTCGATACCACCTAACCATAGCATGTTCTATGCGGCCATTAATGCAGTTTTTATTTATATCGCAGAGGGTCTTGGTATTACAGATCCGCAGCTCAAAATGGTATTCATAAGACTCATTCATGCCATTTATTCGCTGTTAATAGTCTACTATGGCTATAAAATCACTTTGAGATTGACCAAACGACCTGAAGATGCAATTATAGCTTCATTAATGTTATCATTACTCTGGTTTATGCCATATCTGGGGGTGAAGAATTTGGTAGAAATGGTGTGCATACCTCCATTGATGGCTGCATTTTACCGAGTTATCAAATCAGAAGTTAACTACTATGATTGGTTAATAGCAGGTTTACTGATTGGCCTTTCATTTACTTTTCGATATCACGTGGTCATTTTTGCTGGTGGTCTTGGTATAGTCATGTTATTTAGAAAGCAGTTTGTTCCAGCAATTATATTTAGCATTGGTTTTCTCATTTCGGCATTTGTTATAATTGGTATTATCGATATGATATTTTGGGAATATCCCTTTCAATCAATAATAAGCTACTTTCAATTCAATACGGAAAACGCTTACAATTATAGTACAGGACCTTTTTATCGCTTTTTCATTACTGTGGTAGGGTTTACTGTCATTCCTGTTAGCTTGTTTTTATTAGTTGGCTATATGAAAGGTTGGAAAGTCTCTAAAGAATTAGTGCTGGCGGCAACTTTATTTTTTATTATTCACTCTCTATTCCCAAATAAGCAGGAGCGATTTATAATTCCATTTTTTCCGTTTTACATTATTTTAGGTGTAATTGGTTGGAATCAATTTATCGGCAATACCGATAGGTTCAAAACACTAATTCGTGGTAGTTGGTGGTTTTTTTGGGGACTTAATATATTTGCAACCCTGGCTTTGGCTATCACATATTCGAAAAAAGATCGAATAGAGCCACTATCGTATTTGCATAAAAAAGGTGATGTAAATTCTTTGATTTTGGAGACCCCTTCTAAATCAATGAAGCAGGTGCCATCCTACTATCTGGGTAAAAACGTTTCGAATTTTACTGATGATCTGTTTGAAGAATATACAGGAAAGAAGGCCGTTATAAGGGAGGATATATATACTAAAGAAAGTTATCGTATTATTTTTGAAAAAACTGCCTTGAAGAGTATAGACTCACTTAAACAAGAAATGTCGCTGGTTGATAAAAAGCCAAACTATGTTATATTCAAACGATCTAAAGACCTAGAAAAACGCAAGGCCAATGTGCTGTCAATATTTAACGACAAGAAGTTAGTGAGGCAAAAGGAAGTTACCCCATCTTATTTTGACAAGTTTTTACATTTGCTAAACCCGCGGGTGCACAAAGAGGAAGTTAACTATATCTATAAAATTGAGTCTATTTAAGTTCAGTTTTCCAGGCTAGACCAAAGCCAAAGAAGTAGAATCCCGGATCTTCGGCAGTGTTGCCATAAATAACATCGACTTGTAAGTTATCAGATACGAGATATGTTACTCCTACATCATAATTTAGGGTAGCATTACCAGTAAGGTTTCCATAAAACTCTACAAACCCACCTAACTTATCGCTAAATGACGTGCCCACCACCGTAGTGTAAGCCCAGTCGCAGTCGCAAGTATAAAGTCTGCCTAAAGAGTTGGTCCATGTTACTTTACCCCAGGTATATTCAAACAAGCCAGTAAGCCCGCCTTGAAACTCGGGAATGTCAAATGCTTCTGAACCAAGGTTCGGAAAAGTAAAATTAGCCACCAATGCTGAGTTAGGGACAATGCCATTTTGCTCAGTCAGTGCCATTTTAGGACTAAAAGTAATTGGAGATAGGCCTGTCTCTGAGACATCACTTGGTGGAATGTCTGAAATTCTATTGTATGATGTGATCACTCTCATTTCTAACCAATCAACAATACCGTATTTGAAACTTAAATTTGGAACTTGCATTGACTTTATACCGCTGGCGTCATCTTCAGAAAACAGAAAGCCGATTTCCGTTTGAAACCTACCTTTAGGAATAGGATCAACCGCATCTGTAACATTGGGCCTATCTGTAAATATGGTTTGAGCCTGAGCTGAAAGAGCAGTACAGATAAAAAATATGGTTAAGAGTAGTTGTAGTTGTTTCACGACTTTAGAGTAGATTATTTGCTTCTAATTTAGTAAAATATTGTTAAGTATTATGATATATATCGTCCATCAAATAATACCTACATGTAAATGGTGTGGAGCAAATTTATTTTTTATATTATATTAGTACATATATTATTTGAATCTGTGATATGATAGGCTTTTTTGAACACCAATATTTATCGTTTAAGAAGAACCACTTGAGAAATCTTATTGCCCTGGCAAAGGCTGATGGGCATTTACACAAAGAAGAAGAAAAGATGCTCTACAGGATGGGGGAGAAGTATGGCTTGAAAGATCGGCAGATTGCCTCACTTATCAGGAGTAATAAAAAAACCGATCTGCAGATACCAGAGACTCATGAGCAAAAAATGAATCAGTTATATGACCTGGTTATGATGGTGTATGCTGATGGTGTTGTTGAGAAAAGTGAGGTGGTTTTCTGCGAGGAGTTGATGGAGGAGTTCGGTTTCAAGAAAGAGATCGTCAACTGGCTGATCGATAAGTTTGATGAGGCTAATCCTCCTGCACCCAATGATTGGGATGCATTAATTGAGGAGGGTTCAAAATTTATTAAATAATATCTAAGGTCATATTTAAACAAAAAAGGTCTGATTGAATTTCAATCAGACCTTTTTTGTTACTCATTTTCTATGTTAGAATATAGATAATACCTTTTCTCCAAGGTTTACTCCGAAGAATGTCTGGAACAACGTTAAAATAAACATTGTGCCAAGAACCAATGGGCAAAGCACAGTGATGGCAAAATTGATATACTTCTGCACCAAAGAGCCTTCGAAGCCACTGTAACCTTTGCTGATTTCTTCATTTAGGTTGTGCTTTTTCCAAACAAAAGCTGCGAAAATAGAGGTTAATGCACCTCCTAATGGTAAGAAGGTGTCATTAGCAACATTCTGTGCAAAGTCCATGAAACTGGTAGCACTCTCTGCACCCAGGTATGTTATAAAGTTGCTAAAGAAATCACTTGCACCCTGTGATAATAATGAAGGTATACCCAAAACAAATATTACAATAGCTATACCCCATACCGCTCTTTTTCTTCTTACACCCATCTCATCAACAACAAATGCTACTGGTACCTCAAGTAAAGAAACTGTAGAAGTTAGTGCTGCAAAAGATAATAGCAAGAAAAATGCTGAACCAACAACGACTCCGAGTGTTGGTCCTAAGCTTTCAAAAGCCCCAGGTAAAACTGTAAATATTAATCCTGCACCCTGGCCAGCACCTTCCATGGTACCGTCTGTTAAATATGCTACAAGCGGGAACATCATAAGTCCTGCAATAAATGCAATACCCACATCAAATAGAGTAATGAAAGCGGCCGATGATACAATATTATCATCTCTACCTACATAACTACCATAAGTGATTAATGCTCCCATACCTAACGACAATGAGAAAAAGGCTTGTCCCATGGCATTACCCATTACTCCTAGTGTTAGTTTAGAGAAATCAGGGATAAGATAAAATTCAAGGCCTTTGAAAGCATTCTCAAGGGTAAGAGAGTAGATGACAATACCTAGAATCATTATGATTAAGGTTGGCATTAAAATCTTTGAGGCTTTTTCAATACCGCCAGATATACCCTTTGAAACTATAAAGGCTGTAGCAGCCATAAATACAATGGCATAGAGGCCTACTCGAAGTGCGTTATTAGTAAAAGTTGAAAATTGCTCACCAATAGAAAAGTTACCAGAAACCATTTCTAAAAAGTACCCAAAGGCCCAGCCAGCAACCACATTATAAAATGAAAGAATTACAAAGCCACTGATGATTCCCAGTAGTCCCAATATACTCCACTTTTTAAAGCCGAGCTTCTTGTAAGCTCCAACAGGATTAAGCTGTGTTTTTCTTCCTATCGCAATTTCTGTTACCATTACCGGAAAACAGAGTATAAAACAGAATATGAGGTAAGTCACCAAAAATGCAGCACCTCCACCTGCGCCAACTTCAAATGGGAAAGCCCATATATTTCCTAGTCCAACTGCTGAGCCTGCTGCTGCTAAAATAAAACCTAATTTACTTGAGAATCCACCTCTGTTTGCCATAGTCATTTTTAATTTGAAGCGCTGAAAGTATATACATTTTTCGACTAATCAAAAAGATTATTCCAGCACCTTCACTTAATATAATTTTAACGGTACATTATCTTTCTGTTGTGCAATTATTACCAAAGATTTTAATATGGTCATTAATAACTAGTCTGAAGCCTGATTTGACTTCTCAAATAACTTTTTAACGGTAAGTCCCTGCACTACTATTGAGAATAGCACAACACAGTAGGTCATGGTAATGATGATATCTACAATGCGTGTATCAAAGTTTGTGGTTTCATATAATGATAATGCCAGCGCAACGGATATACCGCCTCGAAGACCACTCCAGGTGAGTATCCGGATGGTGTATTTCGGAAAGTGCCGCTTTAGACGCATAATTGAAATAGGTATACTTACACCAATAAAACGGGCGGCCAAAACTATTACAATAGCAAAACCTGCAGCAAAGAAGTAATCTATTTCATAATTAATTACAATAATTTGTAAACCAATCAGGATAAAGAGAATTGCGTTCATCGCCTCATCCATCAAATGCCAAAACTTGTACACGTATTCTCCAGCCGCATCTTCAAGTTCTTTATTTCTACCTTTTCTACCAACAAAGAGCCCCATGGTAACCATTGCTAATGGACCAGAAACATGAAGCATCTCAGCAATACTCGCCCCACCTAACACCATTGATAACGTTACCAGTACTTCAATTTCTGTATGCTCATTGTCTATAATCTTAAGAAGATGCAAGCCAAAATAGCCTATCAAAGACCCTAACAATAACCCGCCAAATACTTCAACTCCAAATAGCTCAATTACATTTAGTGCCTCAACATTTTCTACACCTTTAGTGGCTATGGCTAAAATAGTAAGGAAAACAACCACACCGATTCCATCATTAAACAATGACTCACCAGCAATTTGAGATTCAAGATTTTTAGAAACCGTGGTTTTCTTGATCATTGCCAATACAGCAATAGGGTCAGTGGGAGAGATCAATGCCCCAAATAATAGACAATAAATATAATCTAGAGGTAAACCAATTAATGGCAACAGGTAAAAGATCGCTGTGCCAGCCACAAATGTCGAAATAAGTACACCTACTGTTGCCAGAATAAGTATTGGCCATTTTTCTTCACCGAGTTTTCGTAGGTCCAGCTCCAGTGCACCTGCAAAAAGTAGGAAACTCAACATGACCTGGAACAAAACTTTAGAGAAATCATATTCGGTCATCAGGTTGGTGGCAAGCTCATTGAGAGTTCTGAACACCCACTCACCTAAAATAATGAATAAAGAAAGGCCCAATGCCAATAGCATGAGCCCGATTGTTGATGGTAATTTAAGGTACTTTACATTAATCAATGTAAATACAGCTGCCATGATGATGAGCAGCGTTATAAAATCCAATACTTCCATAGTTACTTGGTTTGGTGAAATTTTAGGTCAATAAAGTCATAACGAAACGCTTAATTTATAAAAGTGAGACATTAATTAAAAGCTCAATTGTGTATTTAAACTTTAGTGATAGAAAGATTGTATAATAGAATGAGAGGCTGTTAAAAAGTTTTACATTTAAAGTATCAAAACAATCAGCCAAGTGATTTCGATTATTTATGGACGATTATAGAAAACTCACCACCAAGGAAAAGGCACTTCAGATCAATCTAAGAAAAGATATTTATGGTTCTTTTGCAGAAATTGGAGCAGGTCAGGAGGTAGCAGCCAATTTTTTTAAAGCGGGTGGTGCTTCAGGTACTATTGCTAAAACAATGTCGGCTTACGACATGAGTTTTAGTGATGCCATTTATGGTGCATGTGACAGGTATGTGTGCGAGCCAAGATTAATGATGATGCTTGAGCATGAATACGGCTTGTTGCTTGAGCGGTTAGGTCACGTAGCTGATCATACCCAGTTTTTCTCATTTTCTAATACAGTCGAGGCACTTAATTACGAACGCACCAATCAACCCCACGGTTGGATAGGGCTAAGATTCCAGGGATCACCTGGTGGAGAGTTTAATGAGTGCGTGTTACACGTTAAAATGAAAGACAATGATGCGCTACTGCAACAGCAGGCATTGGGTATTATTGGTGTCAATCTGATATTTGGCTGTTTCTTTATCAAAGATCCTGATGAACTTCTGGCAAGTCTGGTTGATGGGTTAGCTCCTGGTCGGATAGAAATTGATATGTTTAGAGTCAACGGTCCCGATTTCGAACACGTGGATAACCGTTTAATGAGCTTGAAGCTTGTAAAGAGCGGGTTGACACATGCAGCCATGTTTGGCCCAGATGGGAAGGTATTACAGCCTTCAGAAGCGTTATATAAAAAGAATGTGCTGGTACTAAGAGGTCGGTTCAGGCCGGTTACTCATGTCAATGTCGATATGCTATTGGCATCAAGGCGAATATTTAAGCATGAGCCAGATGTAGATCGCGATAAAATTGTTGTGCTTACAGAGATCACTTTAAATGATTTGCGTACAGAAGGGGAGATCGATGAAAAGGATTTTCTAAATCGTGTCGATATCATATGTTCATTGGGACAAAATGTGATGATATCTAACTACCCTGAATATTACAGGCTTGTTGACTACCTCTCGGTGATTACAAAAGGCAGAAAAATTGGAATCATATTAGGTATATACAACCTACAAAGAGTGTTCGATGAAAAGTACTATACCCACTTAAGAGGTGGTGTGCTTGAAGCTTTTGGGGTTTTATTTGGTCATAACGTTACGTTATATGTATACCCCTCCAACAAATACAAAGGAGAAGGCTTGTATACGCTGGACAATTTTCAACTTCCTGAAAATGAAGCGGGCTTATTTAAATATCTAACTGATAATAAAAAACTGGTAAGTGTTGAAAATGCAGATACCAAAAACCTCCATATTATCTCAGATAAGGTTTTAGACATGATCAAGTCTGGTGAAGATGGTTGGGAGAAAATGGTGCCTCGTAAAGTATCTCAGGCAATCAAAGCCAGATGTCTTTTTGACTACCCATGCGACCCGGAAGAAGCTGATGCTAAAAAAGAAAAACCGAAGAAGGAAGAGATATCCTAGAGAAAGGTCTCACTTTGTTCTGCCGCTTCCGACATCATTTCTGAGGCATCTTGCTTGCCCAGGTATCGATCTATAATGTAATGTGCTATGTAGAGTAGCGGAGTGAGTGCAACAGCTACAATAAATTTGTAGATATAGTTTATGATACCTACAGATGCCACTTGTGTCAAGCTCCATTGCGCGTCTGCCGGTGCCAATAAATAGAATGCTAAAAAAAGTACTACAAAGCTATCTATTAGTTGAGAGACCAATGTTGAGCCGGTGGCACGAAGCCATAAAAATTTTGAACCAGTAATTTTCCGCAGTTTGTGGAATACAAATACATCCAAAAGCTGCCCAATCAGGAAAGCTGCTAAACTACCCACAATTATACGTGCACCCTGTAGGAATACTGTATCAAATGCATAGTCGATATTGAAAGGTTTACCATTTTCATCAGTACTGTTTACATTTAGCCAAAAACTCGCTGGTTCCAACCAGGTTACGACAGATATAATTACAAACGCAAAACTTATAAATATGACCGTGAGGTAACTTATTTTCTTCACCCCGGCTTTCCCAAAGTATTCATTAATGATATCTGTGGTCACGAATACAACAGGCCACAATACTACACCTGCAGTGAGATTGAAATCAAGTACCCAATCTCCGAGTAATTTTATCTGAGCCGGCTCAAAGCCAAATGTACCTTCAAGAGAAAAAATCTTTGTGCCCACAAGCTCTGCCAGAAGTGCATTTGTAAGAAATATACCGCTAAGTACAATAAAAAGATTAGTTCTTTTATTTAAAGTTTTTGCCATGCTTTATTCAGGTATATCAATAACTTCTCCTTCTATGGCCAATTCAGCATTAGAGAAATAGTTCTGAGTTTCTTCGATAAAAGGTGTTAGATCTTTATAGCGTGCTGAATAATGGCCTATGAGTAATTTACCTACGTTAGCGGCTTCAGCGATTTTACCTGCTTGGTCAGTTGTGCTGTGAAATGTTTTTTCTGCCCATATAGCTTTGCCTTCCAAAAATGTAGCTTCGTGATAAAGTAGGTCTACATTTTTTACATGTTCAACAATCGACTCATCATATTTGGTGTCAGAACAGTAGGCATAGGAGCGAGATTTTTTTGGTGGTAATGTCAGTTCACTATTGCGATAAAGTAGGTTACCGTTTTCATCAATGATGTCTTCTCCTTTTTTAAGCATTGCAATCTGAAGCAAAGGAAGGTTAGGAGGTAACTTGTCTTTATTAATTCGTATAGGTTTAGTTTTTTCTTTAAAAAGAAATCCAGTGCACGGTATTCTGTGGTTTAAGGGGAAACTATAGACTTCTATCGATGCATCTTCAAATATTAATTGCTTGTCAGAACTGCTCAACTCATGAAAAATTAACTCATAATTGAGTGTTGAGTCTGAATACTTAAGTTGGATAGTAATAATCTCGGATAGTCCTTTAGGCCCATAAATATGGAGCTCTTTATCACGCTTAAGTAAATGCATAGTAAAGAGTAATCCCATTAAACCCAGGTAATGGTCACCATGCAGGTGACTGATAAAAATATGGCCTATCTTCTGGGTTTTACACTTAAATTTAGAAAGCTGCAATTGCGTGCTTTCTCCACAATCAACGAGGAAAGTGTTTTTTTGAATTTGTAAATATTGGGCAGTATGGTGCCTGCCATAGGCAGGCGTGGCAGAGTTTGAGCCGAGTATTGTTAAACTAAACGACAAGTTTTTACTTACGATTCAGCTTCATCGCTTTTTAAATCATTTTCAATCTCATTCATAAAAACAGCATCCACTGCCTCTTCAACTGTAGGCAGAATATTAAGTACGCTATCTAGTTGTGAGATTTTAATCAACTTCGTGGTATGATCTGAGAGGCCAGATAATACAAATATGCCGCCATCTTCCTGCACCACACGATTGCCTACAAGCAATGCACTCAGACCTGATGAATCTGTATACTTTACTCCTGATAAATCTAATATGATATTCTTAACCCCTTCGGCATGAATGGTAATCAACTCCGACTTTAGTTTCGGGGCTATGCTTGAGTCAAGTTTTTCTTCATGCAACTTAAGTGTACTGTATTTCTCTTGCTTGTCTATAGTATATTTCATGATTCTAATTGATCGCTTTGGTAATGTTATGTTCTATCCTTTTGTGTACGTTGGAGTAGTCTTGTGGTTGCAGAGGTTCGCCAACAAATTTCTGGTAAAGTTCAAGATACCTATCAGAAATTGATTTTACAACACTATCAGTCATTTCAGGAACCAGTTGACCATCTTTGCCTTGAAATCCTTCACTGATAAGCCATTGTCTAACAAACTCTTTAGAGAGTTGTTTTTGCGCTTCACCAGCAGCCTGTCGCTCATTGAAACCTTCAGCATAGAAGTAACGCGAGGAATCTGGTGTATGAATTTCATCGATGAGGTAAATGTCACCATCAAGGTGCCCAAATTCGTATTTTGTATCTACTAAAATAAGACCTTGCGCAGCGGCTATTTCCGTACCACGCTCAAATAATTGCCTAGTCAGTATTTCAAGTTGTTGGTATTCATTCTCTGAAACTAAGCCTTGTTTTATTATTTCTTCGCGAGAAATATCTTCATCATGTCCCTCATGTGCTTTAGTGGTGGGCGTGATTATTGGCTCGGGTAGTTTATCATTTTCCTTTAGGCCTTCAGGCAATGGTACTCCGCATACTGATCGTTTACCGGCTTTATATTCCCTCCATGCATGACCGGCCAGGTATCCTCTTATCACCATTTCTACAGGGTATGTTTTGCATGTAAAGCCTATGGCTACATTCGGATCTGGCGTGCTTAACAGCCAGTTTTTGCAGATATCCTGAGTAGCTAAGAGGTTCTTAGTGGCTATTTGGTTGAGCACCTGCCCTTTATAGGGTATTGCTCTGGGTAGAATAACGTCAAATGCACTGATACGATCAGATGCCACCATCGCTAATTTTTCTCCAAAGAAATAAATGTCCCGTACTTTACCTCTATAGAAGTCTGTCTGATTATCGAAATGAAAATTGGTTTCCTTTATTGCCTCCATGTTTAGCAAAAATAATCACCCCCTAATAGATAAAAAGCTTCTGACTCAATTTTATTATTCTTCGACTTCAATCTTTTCAGAATTGACCAGCTTATTGTTCTTGTAAGAATCTATTTGGATTTTTTCTGAGGCTTCGTTGTAATGATTCCATTCGCCTACTTTGCGGTTACCAGCGTATTGGCCTTCAAGTTTTAAAGTACCATCTTCAAAGTATTCTTTGTAAGTACCATGTATTTTGTCGTTATGATAGTTGGTAACACTAATCAGTTGATTATCTAAATTATACGATTTTACCACACCATAGACTGCTCCATACTTATAGGGAGTTTCTTTAGCAATATTTCCGTTGGGGTGATAAGATACTACTAGCCCGTTAATTGCCCCATTTTCATAAGGCGTTGAGGTTTTTACTTGTCCGTTACTGTAAAATGTTTTCCAAACCTCATTGGGCTTATCATCTACCAATACTCTTAACGACTGTATTTTTCCAAGACTATCATAAGTTGAGGTTGTTTGCTTACGTTCTTTTTTTTCAAATTCAACTTCAATCTGACGTTTTATCTTGCCATTTGAATAATACTCTTTATTTGTATTGATGAATTGACCTGCTTCATAAAAGAACTCATGTTTTAATTCGCCATTTGCATAGTATGCAGTGTTGGTACCGTCAAGCATTCCATTTTTATAATGACCCACTAATAGCAGGTTGCCATTCCTATCATAATTTCTGAATTCACCTGTTTTGCTTCCTTCCTCCATTTTAGAGGTAGTGTCTAATTGGCCGTTTTCGTAATAGGTGTTGTAATACCCATGTAGAATCCCATTCTTATAGTTACCCTCTGTCCAGAGTTGCCCAGTCTCGTAGAAAGTTTTAGTGATGCCGGTTTGCTGCCCATCACTATAATTAATGTGTCTTTTTAAAGTGCCACTAGGGTAAAACTCAACTAAAAGCCCTTCGGGTTTGCCATTAATAAAATAGCCTTTACTGCGTAACTTACCATCATCATAATAAATATGTAAGCTATCTGTCAACTCTCCATCTGCAAATTTAGCCTCCTGTATTAAGGTGCCGCGATTGTTGTAGACTGTAACAGGTCCATCTTTGACGCCATCATCAAATCCAATAACACGTTGAAGTTGTCCGTTGTCGTAGTACTCTTTGAAAACACCTTGTTTATAACCATTATCAAACTGGCCAATTGTTGCTATCTGTTGATTAGGGTAGAACTTTTTATACTCACCTACAATGAGATTAGGGTCTGAAGGACTTACAAAATAGATTTCTTTTAAGACCTCTTTTCGGTCATCATAAAAAGTGCGCACCTCTTGCTGGGCATTCATAACTGAGTAAGATAAAACTAATGTGATGACTAGTAGGAAATTGCGCATGTTGCAAAAATAAAAAGCCTTGCGCTTTAAACGCAAGGCTCTATTCAATATTATGATTAATTTCTTTTAAACTCTTTCTATTACAATTGCAGAGGCCCCGCCACCGCCATTGCAAATACCAGCAACACCTATGGTACCACTGTTTTGCTTAAGCACACCATTAAGTGTCGCTATAATTCTAGCTCCAGATGCTCCAAGTGGGTGACCCAGTGATACTGCACCACCATTTACATTTACTTTGCTAGCATCTAATTCTAATTTAATATTATTGGCCAATGCCACAGCAGAGAATGCTTCATTAATTTCATAAAAATCAACATCTGACTTGTCTACGCCTGCATTTTTCATTGCCTTTGGTATTGCAAGAGAAGGGGAAGTAGTAAACCAAATCGGATCTTGAGCCGCATCTGCAAAACCTCTGATCTTTGCAATAGGAGTTACTCCTAACTCTTTAACTTTTTCTTCGCTCATCAAAATAATTGATGAAGCACCATCATTAATTGTTGATGCATTGGCAGCAGTCACTGTTCCATCTTTTGCAAATACGGGCCTCAATGAAGGGATCTTTTCGAACCTTACATTTTTATATTCTTCGTCTTCACTGAACAGGATAGGGTCTCCTTTTCTTTGTGGAATTTCTACAGGAATGATTTCATCTGCAAATTTACCCGCTTCCCAAGAAGCTGCTGATCTTTTGTAAGAGTTGATCGCATACTCATCTTGCTGCTCGCGTGTGATTCCCATTTCTTTGGCTGTATTGTCTGCACAATTACCCATTGGAAAACCATTGTATACTTCCCAGAGGCCGTCATGCATTAGGCCATCAATCATCTGACCATGACCGTATTTATATCCAAATCTTGCTTTCGGCAAATAGTAAGGTACACTTGACATGTTTTCAAATCCACCAGTGACAACTACATCATTTTGGCCAAGCATGATTGATTGTGCCCCAAGCATTACCGTTTTCATACCTGAAGAGCAAACCTTGTTTACAGTTGTACATGGTACATTATGTCCAATTCCTGCCCCTATAGCTGCTTGTCTTGCCGGAGCTTGACCTAACCCAGCCGAAACTACGTTGCCCAGGAAAACTTCATTTACTTCTTTAGCATCTACTCCGGCTCTCTCCAAAGCGCCTTTTACTGCGATTGATCCCAATTTCGTTGCTGGAATGTTAGCAAGGCTGCCTCCAAAGCTACCAATAGGTGTTCTTACGGCAGAAACGATATATACTTCTTTCATAAAATTATTTTATATTGATTTTGTTCAAACGATTGCGGTGCAAAACTAGCCAAAATAAGGCAAAAATGGTAGTGCGACTACCAATCTGGTTTATCAGGATCTTTACGTTTAGTTGGCTTTCTTTTATTTTGCTGATAGTATTGAATCTCATTATTTTTCAAGGCTTCCAGTATCATCTTAGCCTTCTCTTCTGAGATTTTCATTTCTTTGAGTTTATCAGATATTGAGTTCATCTGCTCCTCTTCACCTTTCTTATCTTTACTTTCTTCACCTTCCTGAGGTTTTTGTTCTTCCTTCTTCTCTTTCTCTCCTTCCTTTTCTTTTTGATCCTTCTGTTGTTGCTCTTCGTCTTTTTGCTCTCCTTCTTTACCCTCCTGATTTTGTTGTTCTTGCTTTTCCTTGTTTTCCTGATCTTGTTTTTCCGGATCCTTTTTCTGTTGTTGCTGGTCTTTATTTTGCTGATCCTTATTTTCCTGGTCTTGCTTCTCCTGATCTTTGTTTTCCTGGTCTTTATTCTTTTGGTCTTGCTGATTTTTCTCTTGCTCTTCAAGCATTTTTTTCAGCATTTCATAGTTGTACCTTGCTTCATCATTAGCAGGGTTTGTCTTTATAGCATTCTTAAAATGATTCAGGGCTTCATCAAATTTTTTGGCTCGATCAGCCATAATACCAAGCTGTTGGTGAGCTACGGATTTTACGACTTTGTCTTTAGAGGACAATAAGTTGTTATAACTGTTAGCAGCACTTGTACTGTCATTAGTTTTGTAATAAGCATTGGCAAGGTTTAACTTAATATTATCATCTTCAATCTGCATGCTATCAAGAAGAAAGTTGTATTTGTCGATGGCAGTGCTGTAGTCACCCTTATTAAAGGAGGCTTTAGCGTCTTTTTTAATTTTATTGACCTGGGCAATTTTATCTAAATCCGTTAATGGATTTATGAGTAAAATTAGCGCGATTAAATACTTCATATTTTAATAGTTCTAAAACTAGTTAATACCTCAAAGCCAAACAATACAATGGCGGCAAGAAGGAAATAATAATAGCGATTGGCAGAAACATCAACCTGTCGAGAGTCCCTCAGTTCTCCTTCAATCTTTCCTATTGTATTTATTAAGCGTTCCACATCATTATTTGTTCCATTTATTTCAAAATATTTACCATCAGTTTCGGAGGCAATCCTTCTTAATGAAGAGCTTTCTAATTTAGTGATGACTTCCTTGCCGCTCTTGTCTGTTTTGTATCCATTAGGAGTGAGGATGCGACTTCCTCGATCTGTTCCTACGCCCAAAGTAAAAAGCTTAATACCATCATCTTCAATTTCCTGGGTTACTTCATTTGTCTCTTCACCAAAGTCTTCACCATCACTTATCAAAACGATTATTTTTGACTTTTGTCGAGTGACAGGAGATTCCTCTTCGTTTAATTTTTCAAGCGCCATCTTAAGCGGTGGCCCAAAGTCAGTTCCTGCGTTTGGTACAAGAGAAGTGCTTAATGATTCTACGAATAAATTTAGTGCATTTTGGTCATAAGTGAGTGGGCATTGCATAAAAGCCTCAGATGAAAATATGATAAGCCCTAGTCTGTCAGAATTAAAAGCTGAAATTATGTTCTTGAGCTCAAATTTTACTTTTTCAAGCCGTGATGGTTGAATGTCATTGGCATTCATTGACTGTGAGAGGTCAACTAATACAAAGATGTCTTTACCTTTTGACTTTACTTCCCGCTTAGATTCTCCAAATGATGGCCCCATAATGGCAACCAATAGCAAAATAAAGAATAATGATCTGGGTACTAGTTTTATCAATACATTGCTAAAACTAGTTTTAAGTTTATTGGCAATATTTACAACCCTGATGATATAAGCAATGTAAACCACTGCAAATATTACCATGAGTGTAATTTCAAAAGAGGTGAACCCGTATAACCAATTCATACCAGCAATTTTTTAATGCAAGCAAATATATAAAAGGAGTCCATAAGCGAGTAATGAATAAAATAAAATCCCCTTCTTGAACGATAAAAATGATGGGTTAGTTTAAACTTTAAGAAAAATGAAGAATTGTTTTTGGATTAGTAATATGAGTTCATTTATATTTGCACTCTCATTTCGGAAACGGGCTAACAAAATACCGTTGTAAAAACTAAGTCAAACGTGATTTAGAATTGATTTGAGACCTACGGAGAGGTGGGTGAGTGGCTGAAACCACATGTTTGCTAAACATGCGTACGTGTTAAAGCGTACCGGGGGTTCGAATCCCCCTCTCTCCGCGATATTTATTAAGAATAAGATTTTAGCTACGGGGTGTAGCGTAGCCCGGTCATCGCGCCTCGTTTGGGACGAGGAGGTCGCAGGTTCGAATCCTGCCACCCCGACAGTGGAGGTCGTCACGCCCGAAAGCGTGACCACCCCGACATTGGAGAAGTCACGCCTTAGGTGTGACCATCACCGATTTATGGTTCCGTAGCTCAACTGGATAGAGCAACTGCCTTCTAAGCAGTAGGTTCGGGGTTCGAGTCCCTGCGGGATCACTATCCTAAACCGCCCTCATGTGGGCGGTTTTTATTTTATTAAGTTTGCAACTTGAAGCTTCTTCCAGGTCAGAGGCAATGATTTCTGGAAAAGAAGATTAAAAAGAGAGGAGCAAGACGATTTATTGATGACTACAATCGGGGTGTAGCGTAGCCCGGTCATCGCGCCTCGTTTGGGACGAGGAGGTCGTCACGCTTTGAGCGTGACCACCCAAAAAACGAACAGCAAGAATGTTTGTTTATATAATATATAGTAAGACGAGTTCCAGGTATTATGTAGGTCAAACTGCAAATATTACGGATCGTATTGAAAGACATAACCAAGGAATGGTCAAATCAACAAAGTTTGGTGTTCCTTGGATTATCGTTTGGCAACTTGAAGTTTCATCCAGGTCGGAAGCAATGATTTTGGAAAAGAAGATTAAAAAGAGAGGAGCAAGACGATTTGTTGATGACTACAATCGGGGTGTAGCGTAGCCCGGTCATCGCGCCTCGTTTGGGACGAGGAGGTCGCAGGTTCGAATCCTGCCACCCCGACAAGCCTGAGACATTAGTCTCAGGCTTTTTTATTTGTTATATAGTAGGGTTTAAAAGCTTTTTTTATTTGTTATATAGGAGGGTTTATAGGTTGTCACGCACATAGTGTGGCCATCCCTGTCAATGGCTCAGTAAGATTCTCAGGTATTTTTATTTAGTAGAAATAAAATATTACTATTTTCGCCTAAACAATAATCATCAAAATCACTGATATGAAATATATTATTCTTTTTGCATCACTATTCTTTACTTTAGTTTCATGTGAGCCTAATAAGGAGTACAGTTATTTTGGAGAACAAATTGAAATAGAAAACTCAGTTGCCATAGCCAATTTGGAATCTGAAATGAACGGTAGAGACTCCGCCAATGTAAAACTTGAAGGAGTAATTGTTGAGACTTGTGAAAAGAAAGGTTGTTGGATGACTGCCAAATTGAATGACGGTAGCGATATGAGAATCACTTTTAAAGACTACGGTTTTTTTGTACCAAAAGAAGGCGTGGAAGGTAAATCTTTTATAGCAGAAGGAATAGCCAAAAGGACTATCACTGACGTAGCCACTTTAAAACATTTCGCTGAAGATGCTGGTAAGTCACCTGAAGAAATAGCGTCTATCACTGAGCCTAAAGAAGAAATTACATTTATAGCCACAGGAGTGGCGATTGAAGATTCTCAGGAATAATATTTTGATTTAGATTTCTTGGATTGGGTGTGTAACATACGAGCCGTTAAGCCACCCATTCCTGCTACTAACCCCCCAACTATAGCTGTTATTGCAGTTAGCAAAAAACTGCTGAGTGAAAATAGTTGCGCTATCCTTTCAGTTAAAATGGAGTCTGTCCGACTGTCAATACCCGATGCAACGATAAACCATAGAATGGCAACCGCAAAAAAGCCACTAAAAAAAGATGACCAGCCATTAGTTTTAATCACCAGGTTCACTAGAAATGCCGCTACAGCAACAATCCAAAAGGGTAGAACGAGCTGCAGTAAATAACACAGCCCAATAATTAAGATAAGTTTTACTACGAATTTCATTGTTTATCAGGAACTAATGTTTGGTTTAATATTATTATATTGGAATCAACAGGCTCTTGCAGGAAGTTCATTTTAAGGTAGCTTCCTTCTCTCCACGCTTCTATCATGTTATCATAAGCCGGGTTTCCAGGGTTCCCAGACTGTCCACCAGGAATAACTGCCCAGGCTTGTGGGGGATTACTCATCTCAACTACAATTCTTTGTGATGGTCCATGATTGCGCTTGGTGGAATTCACGGCATCATCTTCGCCATTTACATGTATATTCATTGTGCTTAACGCTGGTATTCTTGCCAAATGAATAATTGAAGTTGATTTGTAATTGCCCCAATTTAATTCCTTCTCATTTTTCTTAATCCAAATTTGCAAATCGTGCTTCATGGAGTCATAACCCATGCTAATAATGTCGTTTAAAGTCTCAGACATTGCTGTGTGCTTATTGTCAACCAAACCTGAAGGGATACCATTCTTGAATAAATGTATAGTTTGGTAATCAGTAGGAGAGTTTAGTGCGATTTCTTCATTTCTCATTTCATCCCAGAGTAGTCTTTTAATATTTTGCCACCATGATAAAAATGCAACTGGAGCAAAGTAATCTGCATTATAATGGTAGTTCCAGCTGCTGAGAGAAGTGAATATTGAATCAGTTGTAATATCCGAACGTACATTTCTCATGGAGTCCAGGAGTAAAGGCAACACCTCTGAAGGTAAAATGCCATAATCATCTTGCTGTAGCTCCATCATGTGTTTTGGTGTAATTGAGGCACTGTCATACCCAGATAGTATACTATTGATTCTTCGTCCTCTATAATTATCCGGGCTGGCCCAGCCTTGCCAATAAGGATAGCTTTGATCAACTGAATGTTGGTTTGCAGAACTTACAAACC
The DNA here is from genome assembly GCA_039970995.1 of Fulvivirga sp. GTDB lineage: Bacteria > Bacteroidota > Bacteroidia > Cytophagales > Cyclobacteriaceae > Fulvivirga. The sequence goes on along the minus strand of JBDVKW010000001.1, from coordinate 55,019 downwards.
CACGATTTGGGTTGTGTTGGAACGCATAATGGTCAGTAGGTATGAACTCAGGCCATTCCATTGATTTCTGAGAGCCATCCATTATAAAAAGACCTTGATTCTTCCACTTGTTGGGCCACAGACCTTGCACTCTAATGGCTATGTCACCAGAAACACTGGCAAATGCGACATGCTGAGCTGGTGCATCCCAATTCTCTAAAGCTTTCAGGTAATCAGTATAATTTTTACTTCGGTTTAATTCAATTAGAGCTTTTTGAACTCTGGATGGGTAATGGCCAATCCACTTCAGCGCATAGTAATCAGTTCCTTCGATAGACGGAAAGCTTTCGTCATAGACAATGGGCCCATGATGTGTATAAATAACAGTGTCATAGACTGTTTCTGAACCTCTGACTTTTATCTCTTCAACTACTTTACTGGTTTTGATATTTGTGCCATCAAAAAGATACTCTTCTTTATTCTCATCCGTAAATGTGATTTTATACCAATCACGTTCATCACGTGATACATCCGTAAATGCCCAGGCGTTGTATTGATTAAAGCCTGCAACAACTCCTACATTACCAGCGAGAGCAAAACCCATAGTGTTGTAATCTGGGGCACTCAATTCTATTAAAAACCAAAGTGAAGGTAAGTTTAGACCCAAATGCATATCACTGCTCAAGATAGGGTTACCACTTTTGGTTTTCCAACCGGAAACTGCCCAATTGTTGCTTCCATTGTCTGGGTCGGGCATTTCAGTTACCTCACTTATAAAACCATCATTGAATACAATACTATCAGGTGTGGGAGTTGTTTTCAAACTATCAAAGTCCCAACCAGTAGACGGAGTAGGTGCAATAGGATCAATTTCTGCAGAATAATTAGGATATAGTTGTTGAAATATGTCCTTACCGAATAGGTTGTACGCGTTCGTTTTTTCAATATCCTGATCCCACCCAGTGAGATTATCGATCATATATTGAAGTAATAATGCAGATTTTAATGGTGTCCATGGCTCTGGTGTATAGTCTAGCAGTTTGTACTCAACGGGCAAGTCTTTGTACTTTAAGCCATTGATATAACTGTTTACTCCTTCAGTATATTTTAGTATGTAAGCATATAATTCGGGATCATTGGCCATAGCCTCAAGTGCTTTTTCAGCACCATAAACCATTCCTTTCCTTCTTTGAAGTTGATCGAACTGCAAGGCTTGCTTGCCGATAAGCTCAGAAATTCTACCTGAAGCAGCATACGTTTGAAAGTCCATTTGCCACAACCGATGCTGTGCGATTATAAATCCCTGAGCAAAGAATAAATCTTCCTTGTTTTTAGCAAATATGTGTGGGACAAAAGCTGAATCATATTGAATTTTTACAGGAGCCGTAAGTCCTTCAAGGCCTTCTTCACTACTATACGGCACTGGGTCAGAAGTTGCATTTTGCCAAAATCCTTGAAAAGGATCCAGGAATTTGCCTAGCGGTGGAATAGGTTGATTGTTGATTACCAATTGGTTATTCAAAGTATAAACTAAACCCAATGTGATAGACAGAGTAATAAGAAATTTTATGATTCTCATTCTAAACTTATAATCAAAATTGACAAGGCGAAAAGATAGTACTTTTTTTATACAAATACCTATAGAATTATATATGCTCTTGTGATCATAAATGCTCATATTATCAAGGTGAACCCAAATAATCGTTTTATATTTGATCGCTTTAATTAACAAATGGATAAAATTCTCACAAACTTTTCTAAAAAACAGCTTGCAAAGGCTAGAAAGGTAAAAGCTCTAATCTTTGATGTGGATGGTGTGTTGACTGATGGTCGCATTACATACACAGAAAATGGAGATGAGTTAAAATCTTTTAATGTGAAGGATGGACAGATCATAAGATTTTTAAAAGAAAATGGGATAATTGTAGGGGCGATTACTGGTAGAGAGTCAGAAATTGTGTCTAGACGAAGCAAGGAGCTGAAACTGGATTTTTATTACCAGGGGGCCGAATCTAAGCAAGAAAAGTACGAGCAAATAAAGAAAGATTATTGTTTGTCTGATAATGATGTTGCATACATAGGGGATGATATCATTGATATGTATATTCTTAAACATGCAGGATTTAGTGCCGCTCCACATGATGCTTTAACTTATGTGAAGGATCAGGTTGATTTTGTAAGTACTAAAAATGGAGGGGAAGGCGTTTTGAGGGAAGTTGCAGATATGATTCTTGCTTCCAAAGGTAAATTAGAGCAAGTACTAAACTATTATTTGGATTAATGGAAGTTTTCAAAAATAAAGTAGCGGTAAACGAAAATATCAGTCTGGGAGGCGATCGAATGGTGTTGTTTTCAGGCCCTTGCGCTGCTGAGAGCTTGGATATTTGCATGGAAGTGGGCGAGAAAATTAAAGCTATATGTAATGATTTAGATATAGATTATGTGTTTAAAGCATCCTTTGATAAAGCCAATCGTACTTCTATAAATTCCTATCGGGGCCCTGGCCTTGAGAAGGGACTTCAATTGCTGGAAGAAGTGAAAAATAAATTGAATGTACCGGTTGTAACAGATATACACGAAAGTCAACAGGCTAAAGAGGTGGCGGCAGTTGCAGATGTTTTACAGATCCCGGCATTTTTATGTAGGCAGACAGATTTATTAGTCGCAGCAGCACAAACCGGAAGGTTAGTAAAGGTAAAAAGAGGCCAGTTCATGTCACCTGATAGTATGCAGTATGCCGTTACTAAGGTGAGAGAAAGTGGTAACGAAAATGTCTGTCTTACCGAGCGTGGTGTTTCTTTCGGCTACAACAATTTAGTAGTAGATATGAGGGCTTTACCAACGATGAGGCAATACGCTCCGGTTGTTTTTGATGTAACACATAGTGTGCAGCAGCCTGGTGGTGAAGGAGGTACATCAGGAGGTCAAAGACAATTTGCTTCTTATTTGGGTAGAGCAGCAGCGGCTGTTGGTGTTGATGGCTTCTTTATTGAAACCCATCCTGATCCATCCAAAGCCAAAAGCGATGGACCCAATATGATTCCTTTACATGAGATGGAAGGATTTTTAAAGATGTTGAAGGAATTCAAAAAGACTAGCACTAAGTACTAATGTCGGATTTAAACGAAAATATAAGGCCATGGGGTCGTTACGATATCCTCAATGAGGAGAATGACTATAAATTGAAAATGATTTTAGTTGAGCCCGAACAGAGGCTCTCCTATCAGTTCCACTACAAACGTGATGAATATTGGATAATAATTGAAGGAAAAGCTGAAGTTACATTAGACAACGAAACACATATTTTAAGTAAAGGTGAATCTATCACCATAAATAGACAACGAAAGCACAGAGTGAAAAATATCGGGTCGTCTACTCTTCGTTTTATTGAAGTCCAACTTGGAGATTATTTTGGGGAGGATGATATTGAAAGACTCGCTGATGACTACCACAGATCATAAATAATACGTTTCCTATGCGAATTATCATCTTTATCATAGTTCTTTCTTTTACTGCCTGCATACCTAGGCAAAAAGTTATTTATCTTCAGTCACAGCAAGGGGCTAATATTAGCGACTCTGTGAATGTAGAACCTATGCCCGAGCATTATACCTATAGTATTGCAAGTGGTGATATTCTTTCTGTTAAAATAGAAAGCATTACCCCAGAAAAGTATGGCTTAAAGGAAAAAGATCCATCAGGAGATGTTGACCCTATTTTATCAGGATATTTAGTTGATGAAAAAGGAGATGTAGATATTCCATACATAGGAAAGGTTAAAGTAATTGGTTTAACACTTTCAGAAGCGCAAATAAAAATAAAAAATGAAGCTGCGGATAAATTAATAAATCCAGTTGTAAAGGTGAAGTTGTTAAGCTTTTCTTATACTTTACTTGGAGAGGTAAATAGACCAGGAACCTTTAGAAGTTATAAAGGCGAACTTACTTTATTTGAAGCGATAGGCAATGCAGGAGATTTAACAGACTTTGCCGAACGTTCGAAAGTAAAAGTTGTTAGAATGATAGATGGAGAAATGACTATTGAGTATGTAAACCTTCTAAATAGAGAATTGATCACTTCACCTTATTTCTATTTAAGGCCGGGTGATATTATTTATATACCCCCAATGAAAGTTAAAAATTTCGCCAAATATCAATTGCCAAATATGGCTTGGGCGATATCAGTGCTAAGCGTGATTAGCCTCTTCTTTATCAGATTAAACTAAGGCTGTGGTTACAAGAAAAAAAACTGAGATAATAGATAAAAACAACTTTGAAAGATTATTATTCAAAGGAATTAAAAATTGGAAACTGTTCGCATTGTCATTTATAGTATTAATGACAATTGTATATCTCATAGACAGGTACACACCTCCAGTATATTCCATTACGTCTACTATTCTTTTAAAGGAAGAAACACCTGAGTTAGCTGGATCTGCTGCAGAGCTTTTATTCGGAAATCAGCAGTTTAAAAATTCAATGAATCTCAATAATGAGTCGGTTATATTGAGTTCGTATCCATTGGTATATGAAGTAATAAGACAACTTGATTTTAATATTACATATTATAAATCTGGAAATTTAAAAACCTCTGAAATCTATGGAGAAATTCCGATTATGGTTGAGGTGGATTCGAACTCTACTAACATACCCTACAACGTTGTTTTTAAAGTGGAGGTGGTAGACAATGATCAATTTAAAATTTTTGAGGAAGACCAAAATAAAAAGCAAATAAATGGTTTATTTAACTTTAATAAGGAGATAGCTTATAATGGATTCATTTTCAAAATACTCAAGAATAAAGATCTCAATTTTAATAATTCGATAGGTAACACTATACAATTTAAAATAAATACGGTTCATGCCGTGACGAATGCCTATAGAAATAAGCTGCAAATAAGAGCCAATAGTAGAGAATCATCTTTGCTTTCAATTACTATTAATAGCAGGCTAGCTAATAAAGAGGTTGATTTTATAAGTAAGCTTACAGAGATATACATAGAAAAAGGTCTTGATGAAAAAAACAGAAATGCGTCAAGAACCATAGAGTTTATAGACGATCAACTAGACGGAATTCAAGATTCTTTATTTGTTACCGAACAACGACTAGAAACTTTTAAAAGGAACAATGGAATAATCAACTTGAGTGAGGAAGGAAGCTACTTATATGACCAACTAGTAAAATTAATGGAGGAAAAAGCCTCTATTGTCGCAAGTCAAAAGTATTATAAATATTTACAGGAATATCTAAAGGATAGTGAGACTGGGTCTGATTTAGTATTACCCTCAAGCGCAGGGGCATCAGATCCGATTCTCAACAAACTAGTTTTAGATTTAATAGACAAGCAGATTGAAAAGAGTTTGATTAAAGGTGAAAGTGTGAATAACCCATATGTTAATCTACTTGAAAAACAAATTGCCAAGCTGAAACTGGATATTGGCAAAAGTCTTGAAAACCTTGCTCAAAATTCTAAGATACAGGAAGAAACCATCGGTGATAGGTGGGCAAGTTTACAAAAAGACATTCAACGCTTGCCAACGGCTGAAAGAGAATTTATACATATTAATAGAATGTATGAGATAAATGAAAATCTCTACATTTTCCTAATGGAAAAAAGAGCGGAAGCAGCTATATTGAAGGCTTCGACAACTCCAGACACCAAGATCGTCAACCCACCAATGGTTAGTGGAGCAAAGATAGCTCCTCAAACCACGAGAAACTTTGGTGTTGCAATAGTATTGAGTTTTGTGATCCCTATCCTGTTTCTATATTTCAAGGAGTTTTTTAATACAAAAATTTTATATAAAGAAGACATAGATGATGTGACTACTATTCCATTTCTGGGCTTGGTAGGTCATGAAAGCTCTTCCGATAATTTGATTGTTGATAGAGACCCAAGGTCAGCTGTCTCTGAGTCTTTTAGAACCGTACGCTCGAATATTAATTTTTTTACTTCGGAAAAAGATAAAAAGGTGATATTAATTACCTCGTCAATAAGTGGAGAAGGTAAAACATTTTGTTCAATAAATCTATCAACGGTCGTTGCTCTATCTGGTAAGAAAACAGTAATTGTAGGAGCAGATTTAAGGAGACCAAAGTTGTTTGGGGATTTCGATTTGAATAATGATATAGGAGTAAGTAATTATTTAATTAATTCTGCCTCGGTTGATGAAATTATACAACATACCAAAGTCGATAACCTTGATTTAATTAGTAGTGGCGCAGTACCACCAAATCCATCGGAACTACTAATGAATAAAAGGATGGACCTTTTAATTGATGAACTCAAAAAACGATACCACTACATCATTCTAGATACTCCTCCAATTGGATTGGTTACAGACGCTTTAATTCTAATGAAATATTCAGACCTGACGGTTTACTTAGTAAGACAAAACTACACTCCAAAAGGTTCGATCATGAGTACCCAGGAAATGTTTGAAAATGGTCAATTAAATAATATCAGCATTCTTTTTAATGATGTCAAAGTTCAAAAGTATGGTTACGGTTATGGCTATGGATATAATTATGGTTATAACTCAGCTTACTACACCAATCAAACTAAAACTTCAAAAAGCTGGTTCAAAAGATCATGATGAGTAAAGAATCAAATATTTATATAGCCGGCCATAATGGTATGGTGGGTTCAGCGATATTTCGGTACTTAAAAAACAAAGGGTTTAAAAATATTTTCGGCTTCTCATCGAAAGAGTATGATCTAAGAAGCCCAGAATCAGTATCGAAACTTTTTGATCAAGTAGCTCCAGAATATGTTTTTTTAGCTGCAGCCAAAGTTGGTGGGATTCATGCTAATAACACTATGAGAGGTGAGTTTTTATATGATAATTTGATGATATCGACAAATGTGATTCATCAAAGCTACATTACTGGTGTAAAGAAGTTGTTGTATTTGGGTTCATCGTGTATCTATCCCAAATACGCTGAACAGCCAATCAAAGAAGATTCTTTATTGACTGGTAGTTTAGAGCATACTAATGAACCTTATGCTATAGCAAAAATTGCTGGGCTAAAACTTTGTGAAACGTATAGGCATCAATATGGCTGCGATTTTATTTCGGCCATGCCAACTAACCTTTACGGCTATGGCGATAACTATGATTTAAACAATTCACATGTCTTACCAGCGCTGATCAGAAAATTTCATGAAGCTAAATCTCTTAATAAAGAAAGTGTGACAATATGGGGCACTGGATCTCCACTTCGTGAGTTCTTATTTGCCGATGATCTTGCAAAAGCTTGTGTTTTATTAATGGAAAAGTATTCGGAGGGCGAACCCATTAATATAGGAACAGGCAAAGACATTTCTATCAAAGACCTAGCCTTACTTATTAAAGAAGTGGTAGGGTTCAATGGTAAGCTGGAGTTTGATACAACTATGCCAGACGGTACACCGAGGAAGTTGCTGGATGTGTCAAAAATACAAGAGGTAGGATTTGAACCTGAAACCGGTCTCAGGGATGGGATTGAACTAGCATATCAGGATTTTTTAAAGAATTACGAGAAATGAAGAAAGCACTGATTACAGGAATAACAGGGCAGGATGGAGCTTATTTAGCTGAATTATTATTATCTAAAGGATATGAGGTACATGGTGTAAAGAGGAGATCCTCATTGTTCAATACAGATAGAATAGATCATCTTTATCATGATCCTCACGAAGAAGGTTTGAACTTTCACTTACACTATGGTGACCTAACTGATTCAACCAACCTAATACGCATTATTCAAGAAGTACAACCAGATGAAATTTACAATCTTGGTGCAATGAGTCATGTGAAGGTTTCATTTGAAACACCAGAATACACAGCAAATGCTGATGGGCTTGGAGCACTCAGAATTTTAGAGGCTATTAGAATCTTAAATCTTGAGAAGAAAACTAAGTTTTATCAAGCTTCAACATCAGAGTTATATGGTTTGGTACAGGAAACACCTCAAAGTGAGTCAACACCCTTTTATCCGAGATCACCATATGGTGTAGCCAAATTATATGCGTATTGGATTACCGTAAATTATCGTGAAGCCTACAATATTTACGCATGCAATGGTATTTTATTTAATCATGAATCTCCCATTCGAGGAGAGACATTTGTAAGCAGGAAAATAACAAGAGCCGCGTGTAGAATAGCGCTTGGTTTACAGGATAAGATGTACCTTGGAAATCTTGATGCTCAACGTGATTGGGGGCATGCTAAAGATTATGTTGAGGCAATGTATCTCATGCTGCAACAAGAGGTGCCGCAGGATTTAGTGATAGCTACAGGCGTAACTACAAAAGTACGAGATTTTGTTAAAATGGCATTTGAAAAGCTCGGGATTGAACTTGAATTCAAAGGTTCGGGAGAAAAAGAAATTGCCGTTATCAAGAGTGTCCAAAACAAAGAGTTTGACATCAAGCCTGGTAAAGAGGTTGTGGCTATCGATCCAACTTATTATCGTCCAACAGAAGTTGACCTTTTGATTGGTGATTCAACAAAGGCGAGAAAGCTATTAAATTGGAAACCTAAATATAATCTTCAAGAACTTGTGCATGATATGATAACCTCTGATCTCAGCTTAATGAAAAAAAATAAACATATGATCGACTCGGGTTTTGATGCTTTCAATTATTATGAATAATGAGCAATGGAAAGAAAAGCATCTATTCCAATTTAATTACGATTGGATCTTATAATTATTCTCATACCTTATTGCGTTTTCTAGCATCTGTATTTCTTGCAAGATTACTTGACCCTGAAGAGTATGGTATTGTGGCAATGATAACCGTATTTACCGGTTTTGTGTCATATTTTAAAGATTCAGGTATATCATATGTATTAATTCGAGAGGATTATGGTTGGAGGTTTTATCGCATGGTGCAATGGCTTTCGATTATAGTTGGGTTAAGTCTTATGGGATTAATATTAATGCTGGCATATCCAATTACTTTATTTTATGAAGAGCCGCTACTGTTTTTACCAACCTGCTTGATATCTTTTGTATTATTAATTGAGACGGCAAATGTTGTTCCCATGGCTGTGCTAAAGAAGGAGCTACGCTTTAAAGAGGTAGGGCAAGTGCTGTTTATTGGGTATGTTTCAGGCTCACTTCTAACGATTCTTTTGGCCTATTTAGAGTTCTCCTATTGGTCATTAATATGGGGGCAGTTATTTTCTGTATTATTAATTTCAGTTTTGTTACAGAGAAGAGTTTGTTTACTACATGGAGAGGCAACCTTTACTTCTCTAAATATAGCCTGGAGAAAAGTAAAACATACATCTTTAAACGTTACAGGGAGCAGGTTTATACAATATTGGTCAAGTAATGCTGATAACCTTATTATTGGGAAAAGTTTCGGTGCCTACTCTTTGGGGATATATTCAAAGGCTTATCAATTAATGACTATGCAAATGAATTTAATTTCTGGTGTTTTTAACTCAGTACTCCTTCCAAGTTTAAAAGAGGACATGAAATTGTCTAAGGAAGAACTAATTATTGCTTACAATAGTGCTCTAAAATTAATGTCACTAGTGATATTGCCTGTAACTATTTCTTTGGTTTTGTTTGCAAAACCTATCATTATTTTAATTTGGGGTAAGGATTGGGTGAGTGTTGCTCCAATAGCATCCTATTTTGGGGTGTTGTCAATTCCATTTGTACTCTCCAGAACCTTTGGTAACATATACGTTTTGCTTAAAAAAGAAAACCTTTTATTTAAACTCGGACTATTTTCATCGGTTATAACTGTAATTGCAATTATTATTGGCTCGCTTTTCGGCTTAGAAGAAGTGGCACTGGCCTTGAGTTCAGTATATATTATGATAGTTTTACCTGCCACGTTGTTCATAGCATTTTATAAATCCTTTCAGTTCGATCTAAAAAGGATCATCTATTTTTGGGGTTTTAAAATAGTGTTATCAATGGGTCTTTTAGTGGGTTTATATTTAAACCACGTTATAATAACTCAATCGTTTATGCTCTTATTGGCAATTGATGTTATTGTACAAGGTAGAATCCATATATATAAATTAGTATTTAGGTTATTATCATGGATAAGAAAATAATTTTTGTAATTGGCTCGGGGAGGTCTGGTACCCATTTAATTGGAAGAATTATTGGTTCACACCAAGATGTCGATCCTTACATTGAAGATGAACGTACATTCACTCTTTCTACAAAAATTGCGACACAACAAGTTGAAAGAGGCAAAATAAAAAAGCTAATTAAGAATTATAAAAACCTTTTCAATAAATCTAAATCTCCGGCAATTCTTGAAAAAAGCCACCCGAATATTTGGTTTGTAGAAGAGCTGCTGGCAGCTTTCCCCGAAGCAAAATTTGTTGGAATTTATAGAGATGTCTACTCTACGGTGTCAAGTATGCTACAGCACGAGGGAGTATCAAATTGGTTTAATTTGTTGCCTTTAAATGTGTCGAACCCCTTCCTGGGAATTAGCAATAAAAACAAGGAAGTTTATGCATCATTAAGTATTGAACAAAAAAGTGCTTTAAGATGGGAGTCTCATAAAGTAAGACTGTTAGATTTAGCCAAAAAATTACCATCAAACGTTATGGTAATGAATTACAATGATCTGCTTCTCAATCAAGATGAACATTTGGAAAAACTGTCAAAATTTTTGGGTTTAACTAATCAGTTTAAACCAGAATCTTTCAATCTTGAGAGCCTAAATAAATGGAAATCTTATTTAAATAAAGATCAGATTTCAAGAATTGATGAAGTAATTACAAGACTAAATGGCAAGGACTATTAATCTGTGGTGGCATAATAATGACGGTATATCTAATTTTGGAGATGAATTGGGTCCTTATTTGGTAGAGAAAATAACTGGAAAAACAGTTAGGTTTCAAAAAACCAGTAGGATGCCCTGGCCTAAGACCCATATGGTTATTGGAAGTATACTTGCAGCCGCTAAAAGAAATTGCATTATTTGGGGTGCTGGTTTAATTGATCGTAAAACAAAAGTGGGTCCAGCGATATTTTATGCTGTCAGAGGACCATTAACTCGTGAAATACTTATAAAACAAGGGCATAAAGTACCTGAGGTTTATGGAGATCCTGCAATTTTGTTACCTAGATTTCTTAAACCTAAAGTAATAAGCAATGCTGAAATTGGCATTATTCCTCATATAGTTGACTATGAGATGGTAAAAGTAAAAGTAGATGACCGAATAAAAGTGATCGACCTAACTAAAGACATTGAGGAAGTAGTAAAAGATATCTGTAGTTGTTCGTTTACGTTTTCGAGTTCATTGCACGGTATAATCGTTTCACATGCATATGGAATACCGAGTAGATGGGTCAAATTCAGTGATAAGCTATATGGAGATGGTATTAAGTTTAATGATTACTACCACTCAGTAAATATTAACGGTGCCCGCCCATTATTAATTAATGAACATAGTGCCGACTATGATTATTTCAAATCTCATTTAACAGAAAAGGAGACCTTGCCTCAAATTGATTTAGTAAGTTTGGGTGATGAATTGATGGCCAATTGTCCATTCAAAACCTAGCACCATATACTTTATGAAACATGTGTTTATTTTAGGTACCCGACCTGAAGCCATAAAGCTTGCTCCATTAATACTAGAGTTAAGTAAGTCCCGGAAAAATAAAGTTATAGTATGTTCGACTGGTCAGCACAAGTCAATGCTTTCCCAGGTTTTAGAATTTTTCAATATTATACCTGATTATGATTTAAATGTAATGACTGAGAATCAGTCATTGTTTTCTATTACGACAAGTATAATCAATCAGCTGGAGCGTGTCCTTGAAGATGAGTCACCTGACAACGTGGTTGTGCAAGGAGATACAACATCGGCTTTTGCAGGAGCATTGTCTGCATTTTATAAGGGCATCAAAATTTCACATATTGAGGCCGGATTACGAAGTAATAACCTTAATTCACCGTTTCCTGAAGAAGGTAATAGAAAACTTATAGCACAATTGGCATCGTATCATTTTTGTCCGACTGAACTTTCGGCCAGGAATCTAGAGCTTGAAAATATTAAGGATAACGTATTTGTTGTTGGTAATACTGTAATTGACGCACTATTACTTGGCTTAGACATATTGAGTAAAAATGAACATAAAAGAAAAGTACTAAATGAAATAGACCTCTCAAAAAGAATAGTATTGGTAACAGGCCATCGCAGGGAGAGCTTTGGCGAGCCTTTTCAGAATATCTGTGACGCTATAATTGAGTTGTCTAGAAAGCATAAAGACTTGCTTTTTGTATACCCGGTGCATTTAAATCCAAATGTGAGGTCAACAGTATTTCACAATTTAAGTAAATTGGAGAGTGTGAAACTCATAGAGCCACTTGAATATCCAGACTTATTATGGTTGATGAAACAATCTTACCTCGTACTTACCGATTCTGGTGGTATTCAGGAGGAAGCCCCTGCACTTGGTAAGCCTGTTTTGGTTATGAGAAAAGTTACCGAAAGGACTGAGGGCATAGAGGCAGGGACGGCTAAACTGGTAGGGACCAATAAGAATGCAATTATTAAAGCCGTTGATGATTTAGTTGAAAATAGGGAAAGCTACAACAAAATGGCTAAAGCTGTTAACCCATATGGCGATGGAACAGCATCTAAGAAAATATCTGAAGTTTTCAATTGAATAATAAGCTTTGAAATCACTTGAGCTCGTAAGTATAATAATTCCCGTAAAAGAGAGAAGCGAACTATTATTTCAAACCTTGAAAAATATTTGTAATCAGAGTTATACAAATATTGAAGTAATAGTTGTTGATGATAATTCCAAAGAGAATATTAAAGACGTCATACACGATGTATCAGATAATAGGGTCAGATACTTAAAAAGTAATGGTACTGGACCAGGCGCTGCTCGTAATATAGGTCTTAAACATGCAAATGGCGAATTTGTGAAATATTTTGATTCTGATGATTTGATGAGCCGTGGGCTGATCGAGCATCAGGTTAAAAAGCTAACAAATAATAAGGGTGATGCAGTTTTTAGTCCTTATGTCAAGGTTAGAAAAAACGGAAATAAGTTTATTCAAGTTGATGAAATCATGCATTACCGGCCTTGGATTAGACTTAGAGAGCTTGATGATTTAATGCTCGTAGGTTTTTTCATTCCTATACCAGCATTTCTATTTAAACGATCCTTTCTTAACGGGGCACCGGATTGGCCTACAGGATTCATCACTTATGAAGATTGGTATTACTTATGGAATTTGGCTGCTCTTAAACCAAAATTGATTCATTCAAATAGTGATTGCTTTTTTTACATAATACATGGTGAGCAGTCAACGGGTATGAATTTGACGGATGCCCAACGCGATGAGGAAAAATCAAGGCTCATGCTACCACTATTAATTCAAAAATATCAAAGCAAATCTTCTTCATTTTTAGACGTGTTAAGGTCGGGAGCACGCCTTCTTAATGAACTAAGAGGCCTAAGTGCTGAAAGCGTAAAAGAAGAACACACAAGGTTATTGAAAAGTAAAAGGCTCAGATTAGTTAATTTAGTTTGGAGAGCTTATCAAAAAATAGGAATCCTTACAAGGACAAGTAAATGGCCAAGATATTACGGAGCTATTTCGTCAAGTAAGGTATTTAATCATTATGTTAAAAGAATAAGATGATATTAAGTTTGTTGAGGAAAGGCTATTTATGGTTTAATAAAAATGTGATAACTGTAAATGGTGAAAAGGTTGCAATTCCGCTTGACCTCTTTAGTTTTTTCAGCCTAAGGGCAAATAACCCAATAGAGCCAGAGCTTGTACAGTTCGTTAGAGACAATTTAGAAAAAGGAGATGTATTTGTAGATGTAGGAGCCAATATAGGCTTAGTTGCTCTTGAAGCATCTCGGAAAGTTGGATCATCAGGCTTAGTCTTGGCCCTTGAACCTAACCCCTGGGTGTTTAAAAAATTAGTTGAAGTTCAGCAATTGAATAAGTGTGAAAATATTAGGACTTTAGAGCTGGCTGCCTCGGACTCCAAAGATTTAGGAGTGTTACATATGAATAATATTGATTCCATGCTAATGACACGATCTAGCATGCAATTTAAAGATGAAGGGGCCGTAGCTGTAAAAGTCTTTGTAGGTAGATTAGATGATATTTGTAATTCTGCTGGTAACATAAAGTTATTAAAAATTGATGTTGAAGGGGCCGAAATGTCAGTTTTAAAAGGAGCCAGGGAATTAATAAAATCAAATAGACCACTTGTTTGTATCGAAATACATGGTCTATTTTTTGATAATCCGAATAAGCATGTTCAGGATATATTTAGTTATTTCGCTGATCTTGATTTCCAATGTTACAATTTGCATAAAAACGCATTGGAAGATGCAGTAGGTTTCAGCAAAGACACGGGCATGCATGGTAGAGATGATATTTCACAAGAAGAATTTGCAAAAGTGGGGTACGGGCAGGTTGTATTTTATCCCAAAGATGTAAAAATCACTAAAAGGTAACATGAAAAAAATAGCTATTATAGGAGGAGGTATTTCAGGTACTTCTATGGCCAGAATATTAAGCGATGAAGGAAGCTATGAACCAACATTATTTGAGAAGAAAAGTAATCTTGGAGGCTTGGTTGCGTGTGAGCGAATAGACGGAGCTTTATTTCATAAGGTTGGCGGACATGTCTTTAACACAAAAAATCCAGAGGTAGAAAAGTGGTTTTGGTCATTTTTTGACCGTGATAATGAATTTCAAAAGGCTGTTAGAAATGCTAAAATTTATATATTCCAAAAATATGTAGGGTATCCCATTGAAAACTTTCTCTATCAGCTACCAGAGGATATTGCTAAGCAAAGCATTGATGAATTGCTAAACAAAAAAGATGATGATGTTGAGGCGTTGAATTTTGACGATTTTTTATATCAAACCTTTGGTAAGACTTTATACTCAGAATACTTTAATCCATATAATTCAAAACTTTGGAATATGGATTTGAAAGAAGTGCCTTTAGCATGGCTCGAGGGGAAATTGCCAATGCCTAAAGTAAAAGAGATTATTAAAAGTAATATTCTCAGAAAAGAAGAGTCAGAAATGGTGCACGCAACTTTCTATTACCCTAAAAAAGGCGGGTCACAATTTATTATAGATCGATTATCAAAAGATATTAGGGCTAAAAAAGAGATGGAAGTCGTATCTATTGATCAAGAACAGGGTATGCTTCTAATAAATCAAAATTATACCTTCGATAAAATAGTATTCACTGGAGATGTGCGGTCGCTTAATAATATCATTAAGTTTGAAAGAAGTGATGAGTTAGACTCTTTGCTAAAGTCTCTTACTCAACTTAAATCAAATGGGACTTCCAATTTTTTGTGTGAGACCGACCCAACTGATTTGTCATGGCTGTATTTGCCAGAAAAGGATTTGGCAGCACATAGAATTATCTATACTGGTAATTTCTCTGCAACAAATAATGCAGTAAACGGGCGCCCTACATGTGTGGTTGAATTTTCAGGGGAGCATGATGAAAAAGCAATGTTAGAAGAAATCAAAAGGCTTCCAGGAAATTTGAAACCTCTTGCACGAAATTTCGAACCAAACTCTTATATAATTCATGAAAAAAACACTTCAAGACTTATTGATCAGTTAAAGCAATTACTCGAACCTTATGGTATTTATTTACTTGGCCGTTTTGCCGAATGGCAATACTACAATATGGATAAATGCATAGAGGCTTCATTGGAGTTAAATAAAAAGCTTCAGTAGATTTTGAAAAACTACGATCCCAAAAATATTTTAATCAGCCAGCACATTCCAAAGTGTGGAGGAAGTTCTTTTGATAATATATTAAGAAAGTGGTTTGGCCTTGGTTTCTTTACACATTACTATAATCATAAACGCCAGAAACCTGCCAAGCGAATACCATTTGTAAATTGGTTTAGCAATTTCAAGCCTGTTTGTGTACACGGGCATTTTGATAAAGAGAAAGACGGGAAGGGCATTTTTGATTACTACCCTGAAACAACACAAATAATTACCTTTTTAAGAGATCCTTTAGAGGTACAGTTATCCATGTATTTTTACATGAGAAAACTAATCAGTGAAGGATCATTATACTGGCAGGGTGAGCAAATTAAAGAGATGAAGTACGGAGGAGACATTGACGCATGGGTGGAGCAAAGACCACTCTATATGCTTAGGTTTTTACCTGAAGGTATTAACAGCTCTAATTATAAGGAAATCCTCCAAAAATACTTTGTGCACATTGGTATTGTTGAAGAGTTTCAGCAGTCTGTTGATGTTCTAGCCAAAAAATTAGGAAAACAAAGTGTAGAAGTCCCACTTGAAAATACCACAAAAAGAGATTTGAATCCTTCAAATGCATCGGTTAAAGTGTTTGAAGAAAACCACAAATTGGAGTATAACATCTATAATTTTGCATTTAAAAAAATGATAAATGATCAATAAAATAAAGGGCTATTTACTTAAAAAGATATATAAGAGTCAATACAGGAACGGTCATTACTATAGTCCTATCCCCTTAATAGAAGAGATAGAGAAGAGAGATGAGCAAATATTTACAATGCCAAAGACAATACCTGGAATTGATTTGTGCGATGAAGAGCAAGTGATACTTCTTAAAGAATTTGAGACTCAACCCTCATGGAAAATAGCTGCTGAATCAACATCAGAAAATTTTTATTATTCTAAAAATGGGTTTTTCAATTCAGCCGATGCTTATTTTTTAGCTGCTATGATCATCAATAAAAAGCCCAGAAAAATAATAGAAATAGGGTCAGGCTTTTCTTCAGCTCTTATGATGGATGTAAAAAATAAATATTTCAATAAATCATTAGAACTTACATTTATAGAGCCCTACCCAGAAAGACTGTATGGTCTAATAGCAAAAAAAGAATTAAATATTTATGAACAATTTATTCAAGACATAGACATAGATATGTTTGAAGCATTGGAGGCGAACGATATTTTGTTTATCGATTCGAGTCATATATCTAAAGTAGGTAGCGATGTAAATCATATCATATTTAATATTTTGCCGAGACTAAAAAAAGGTGTAATAGTTCACTTTCATGACATTACTTACCCTTTTGAGTACCCTAAAAATTGGATTTATGACGGTATATTTTGGAATGAAGCTTACATTCTAAAATCATTTTTAATGTATAATCAGAATTTCAAGGTTAAGCTATTTAATAGTTATTTATATCATTTTCATAATGATTGGTTTAATGCTAATATCCCGAAATACAATATAGAAGGTGGTAGTATTTGGTTAGAGAAACAATGAATGTTGAAATATGAAATAACAGTTAGATGATAGAGTATAATAAAAGTTTACCACTTTTTTCCCTACATGTTTATAAGTGTGGAGGAACCAGTTTTAATCGATTGCTTAAACTATGGTTTCATTTTGGATTTTTTAAGCACTATTATGACAATGTTAATGTTAAGGCACCAAACAGAGTAAGTGATTGGATTTTAAATCAGAAACTTTTACCTATTTGCATTCATGGCCACTTTAATCCGTTAAAAAATATCGGTGTCCATGATTTCTATCCAAATGCTCAACAGTATATCACTTTTTTAAGAAACCCCCTGGAAGCTCATATTTCTGCTTATAACTATCTTAGGGAAACTAGCGATAAAGGTACTTTTTATTGGGAGGGGCAGAAACGTACTTTTAATATGGAGATTGACGAGTTTATAGAAACTAAAAATTTAAACTATCTAATTTGGCTTCCATTTAATTTTACAGAGTTAAATTTTAAAGAGATCATTGATAGTAACTTTATTCATATTGGAATCACCGAAGAATACGAGAAATCAGTAAAAATTATTGCGAAAAAACTTAATAGGCCATATATAAAATTTAAGAGACTAAATGTTTCTAATAAAGTCAATCAAAAGCCTTCAGAATCTTCGATCAGGATATTTAATGAAAAGTATTCACTGGAAAACAAAATATTTAACTACGCTAGATTATTAAATTGTAACTAACCGTCTGGTGTTTCATTAATTCATTGTATAGTCAGCATAATTTAAATTTTTATAAAGAAATAATGAAGTTTTCTTTAGTATCAACAATTTTTAATGAAGCATCACGCCTGCAAGAATCTATAAATGATATAGAGAGACAGACATTGTTACCCAACGAGGTAGTGATAGTTGATGCGGGCTCTAAAGATGGAACTTTAGATATTTTGAACCAATGGAAATTAGGTTCGAATATCGATATTAAAATAATTGTAAATAAAGGTTGCAATGTAGCCGAAGGTAGGAATATTGCCATTAGCCAGGCATCATATGAACTGATAGTTTCGACTGATTTTGGGTGTAGATATCACCCTGAATGGCTCCAATCTTTAATAACTCCTTTTAATGATGAAAATGTTGAAGTAGTTGCAGGAAATTTTGCTGTTAAGTCAAGCATGCTCTCCACACCTGCTGCTAAGTCTGCTTATTTACTAGCCAGCGGATATAAGAATATTATGGACGAACATTTCATACCATCGAGTCGTTCGATAGCTTATTATAAAAAAGTATGGTCAAGCGTTGGGGGGTACCCCGAATGGGTTACTCTTGCGGGTGATGACACATATTTTGGATATCAATTAAAAAATGCGGGTTATTCATTTTATTTATCCAGTAAACCAATGGTATATTGGGAGCGACATGCTGACGCTATAGCATATGACAAAGAAGCTTATCGCTATGGGTTAGGGGATGGTGAGACTAAGGATTCAGTAAATCAAAGAAATGCTCTGGTAAAATTTATCGAATTGCTACTGCGAGTTGGCTGTTTAGTTTTTCTGATATTATCTTTTTTATTGGAGTCCTTTTTATATCCATTCATAATTGCAGTTATCTGTGCGATTGGTTTCAGACCATATGTGAAGCTATTTAAGTTTTGGATAAAAGAGTTTCCTAAATTTACACTTCATCATCTTGTCAGGGCCATATTGATGCTAGAAAGTAATAGATGGCATTATTTGAAAGGCTATTTGAAAGGGTTAAGAAACAAATGAAAACCGCTTTATTCTTCTTTGTTCATCCGATTGTAAATATTCCTCCCCCAATAAATTTTGGAGCTCACCTGGGTTCACGGGGGTTTAAAGTACTTTTGGTAGGCTATAAAACAAATGAAACAAGTAAGATCGAAAGCCTTCCAAATGGAGCTAAAATATTTAGAATTGAACTGAAAAGTAGAGCGTTTCCTATTAAACCAATTGCGAGACTTTTAGCCTTAGTTGAATACATATGGGTAGCAAAACAAATTCTAAAGAAAATAAAACCACATACAGTAATAACATTCAATGATCCTGCTACGATTATATTAAAGTTTTGCGCTGACATATCAAAAAAGATTGCCTGGTTACTAGAGTATCCCGAAAAAAAATATTCAGGAAGTATAATTTTCTATGTTTTAATGTTTAGTAGTAGATTTTGGAAATATGCCGATGCGCTTGTATTTCCGTCCAAAGAGCGGCATGTGTTGGGTGCAAAAACCAGACAAAATACAATAGCCAAAAAGACTTTTATTATTCATAATACCCCAATATTATACCAGGACAAAATAGGTCAAGTGCACTCAAATGTGATAGCTGGCTTAAAATTTTTGAAATCAAATAAGCAAAAAGGGAAAGTTAATGTAATATATACTGGAGCTGTTGGCAATAGGTATGGGCTAACAGATATAGTTAAAGCAGTAGGAAATCTTGATGGTGTAAGTCTTCTTATTGTTGGTAAAAAGCATGAGCTGGCGGTCAAAGAGGTTGGGGATGCCATGGCCTCTGTAAAACATAAAAGCAACTTGTTATTTGTCGATCAGGTGCCGTACTTACAGTTACAGTTGTTGTTTGCGCATGCTGATATTGGTCATGTTTACTATTATCCAGACACACTCAATACCCTTTTTTCAGCTCCTGGTAAAATGTATGAATATTTAAAAGGAGGTCTGGTTATTTTAACAGATAATAACTCATGTATTAAAACTGATCTCGAAAGATATGGCTGTGGTATTTTTTACACTCCTGGAGATATTAAATCTTTGATGTCCTCTTTATCGCTCTTTTCAAGTAATAGTAATTTGCTGAAACAAATGAAGTCACAGTCTAAGTTGCTTTTTAAAGAAAGATACAACCTTGAAAATCAGGTATATCCTTTGGTTTCATATCTTGAGGGGTAGGTTACCAAAACCTTACTTATGTAATTAATTCATAGGCTATTAAAAAACCATTATCTTTACATAATACGTACTTATGTATAATTCCTTATTGAATTTATAAAAAATGAAAATATTTCATAAATCGGTCGCTAAATGTAGTATGACAATTGCCTTATTGTTGTTTGCAATATCAGTAATAGCTCAGTGTCCAGTGCCAGTAAATTTAAGTGATAACTCTATCATTAATGGCAATGGATTAAATGAGGTGCAATTGTCCTGGGATAATGTAACTGAAGCATTACAGTATTCTGTAGCCTACCGAGTAGATGGCGGTGGAGGTTCTTATACTATCAAGTCTGCCTCAAGCAACAGCCTAACTATTACAGGGCTTCCTGCAACTACTACTTATGAATGGAAAGTTAGATCAGTGTGTTCTGCTGATTGGTCTACAATTTCAGATTATAGCACATCAGACACTTTTACAACAGCTGCCGGAAGTACATGTGATGCTCCAACAAATCCCTCAAGTAACTCTACAGGATCAGGCAGCACTATTAACGAAGTTGATTTAAGTTGGGATGCAATGGCTGGAGCAGTTTATTATAATCTAGCTTATAGAGCTCAAGGGGCAGGAAGTTTTACTTATAAAACAGTTTCCACTAATTCACATACTTTGTCAGGATTGCCTGCCAGCACAAATTACGAATGGAAGGTGAGAACTATATGTGCGTCAGACTGGTCCGTGGTTTCTTCTTTTACGGGGTTGGAAAACTTTACTTCAGGTACTGGAGTAGAATGCACTGTACCTACAAATGTAGCCGTTAGCAATACCACTAGTACTGAGTTTACTGTTCAATGGACTTCTGTTACAGCAGCAGAACAATATTACATACAGTATAGAATTCCAGCTGAGCAAACATGGGCTGAGGCTGATTATAGATTTACCTATAGATCAAGTGATAAGACAATAACTGGACTTGAATCAGATAAAGAATACGAGGTTAGAATGCGCGCAATTTGTGACAGTGAAGGTGGTAAATGGACTAGTTTCTCAGATTATTCGGCAATTGTAAGTTTTGATACTTTTGTATGTTCAACACCATCTAACCTCTCATCGATACCTTCTCAATACTCTGCAATATTAAGCTGGGATGAAGTGCCTGGTGTCTTGTTTTATCAAATTAAATATAGGCTGTCAGGTACATTTACTTATTCGAATCAATATATTACCTCAGATGGAACAGTGACTTCTGCTGAGATTGACGGACTAGATCCAAATACAAGTTATGATTGGATTATTAGGTCGAGATGTGACTTAAGTAGCTCTGGTAATAATTCAGCTTATTCCAGCGTTCAGACTTTCACAACTACAGATGGAGATCCTTGTACCACACCAACTGGACTGATGGCAACACCATCAAGTAATGATGCTTTACTGGAGTGGAATGCTGTTTCTGCAGCTTTTGAATATCAGTTGAAGTGGAGAGAACAAGGGCAAACCTCTTTCTTTCAAGGAGCTATTGTAGAACATCCTACAACTAACTATACCATTCCAGGTTTATCGTCTAATACGACTTACGAGTGGTTAATTAGAACACTGTGTGAAGAGGACGGTTCCGTATCATCGAATTATTCATCCATTCAAACGTTTACAACGGATGCAGGTCCAAGTTGTGATACCCCTTCCAATTTAAACTCTTCACCCTCTTCGAATTCAGCTACATTATCATGGGATCCTTTAATACTGGCAGATCAGTATAGGTTAAAGTATAGGGTACAGGGCTCTGGTGCCTTTAATACAACTGTTATTGTTACAGCACCTTCTAGCAGTATCAATATTACTGGTCTATCTCCAAGCACTACTTATGAGTGGTTAGTTAGGACGGAGTGCCCAGAGTCAAACTCAAGCTACACGGCTATTCAAGTATTTACAACAACAGCTAGCATGGCTATAGCTGAGCCACCTGCTTCAAAAGTTTCTTCTCAGCCAAATGCCAAGAGTGGATCATTTAATAAGTCTAATAATGAGGTTTTATTAACAACGGGACAATTAAATGATTCTGATCTTATTTCATCAGTTATAATCTTCCCAAATCCTACAAATGGAGTGATTAATGTTTTAGCCAACTCCAAAGGTGAGCTTACAATTGTTAATGTCTTAGGGGAGTTGATCAAAGAAGCAAACTTGGTCAAAGGTGAAACTGTATCAATTGATTTATCAAACTTTGGCAGTGGAATGTATCTGGTAAGATTTAATTCAAAGGACAATAAAGCTATCAAACGAGTTATTGTAAACTAATCTTCTGGACTTAAAGGTGAGTTTAAAAAGCAGTGTTTTTCTATCACACTCGGGGAAACAGCATGTTTACCATGTTGCCCAAGCGTTAGAGCAGTTAGGATACCTAAATAAGTTCTATACAAGCTCATATGTTCGGGATAGATGGCTACAGAAAATCATTCGTAGGTCGGGCAATAAATTTTTCTCAAAACGATTTGTAGAAGGCCTTCATGGCAATAAAATTAAAACCCATTGGCATTATGAAGTAAAAGAATTCTTACTTGCCAGGTTGAATGTCGATCGACAGAAAGTTCAGGAGGCTGTATATCTTAGGGATGTTAACTTTGATCGCATGGTAGCAGCTAAATTATCAAAGACTAATGCATCTATGTTCTGGGGATTTCAGGGATCTAGCTACGAATCAATTAAATCTGCCAATAGACATGGTTTGAAAACAATTTGTGAGTTATCTACTGGACATGTAATTGAATCAATAAAAATTCTAGGAGAAGAAGCTGAACTACAACCAAAATGGAGTGATAGTTTTGATAACTTAGTTTTTCCGGAATCTTATCGAGAAAGATTAGAACAAGAACCGCAAGAAGCTAATATGGTTATTGCAGCTTCTTCGTTTACTAAGAAGACACTTGTGAAATCGGGTATTAAGGAAGAAAAAGTAAAGGTTTTACCTTTAGGTTTCGATCACAGGTTTATCCCATTTGAAGAAAAAAAAGAGTTTGATTCAAATTTAAAGTTATTATATACGGGAAGGATCACACAGCGCAAAGGGGTAAGCTATCTATTAGACGCTATGAAACACTTAAAAGGTCACGCAACTCTTGATATGATTGGCTTTGTACATGGTAAAGGAGCGGGATTGGTTGGTTATGATGATTGTTACACCTTACTACAACCAATGAATCAGCATGACCTATTTAAAACTTATCACAATTACGATGCGTTGATTTTACCTTCATTGTTTGAAGGTTTTGGACTGGTAATCGTAGAAGCATTAGCCGCAGGGTTGCCAGTAATTACCACAAAGAATACTGTTGGAGCTGACATTATTAAAAATGATTTTAACGGATATTTGGTAGAGATTAGAAATTCTAAAGCAATTGAAGAAGCAGTTGAAAAACTTGCAAGCAAAACAGATGAGGAAAAGTCTCAAATGCGTGCAAATGCAAGGTCAACAGCTATGAAGTATAGTTGGAAATCATATCAGCAACGTTTAAAAGATGTCTTAAATGATATCCAAAAGTAAAAACGCATTAATCGTATGGGATAGGGCTGGCCACTATCATCTGGCTAGGTACAGGAATCTTGCTAAGAAGCCAATTTTTTTTGATCAGGTATATCTAGCGAATTTGGGTAGTAGTGACACATTGTATAAGTGGGGTGGTGTAGATGACTCAATCATTCAACTTTCTAAAAAAGGTGTTGATAGAACTGATTTACTCAATCGATTGGCAAAGTTTCGGTCGGTGTTGCGAGGTAAGGAGATTAGCCATGTAATTATTTCGGGTTATGGCAGAGTAGATTACATTCTATTCATCATTTTATCAGCCCTAAATCGTAAAAAAGTGATTCTCTTTGCGGAATCCTGGTATGACAAAAATGCAATTTCAAGATTTATTAAACGCTTTTTTTTACAAGCATTTGTAAGCGGATTATTCGTTTCTGGAAAGAGAGCCTATAATCATTTTAAAAATGAAATTGGACTAAAGAAGCTACCTATTGAGACAGGTTACAGCGCTGTTGATAATGAACATTTTGCATCCGACACGAGTGCTCAACGAAATGAGATACTCTGTGTCGCACGATATAGTAAGGAAAAGAATCTCAAAAATCTCATTACTGCTTTTCGTAACTCTAAAGCTTATGCTGATTATAAGCTGCAGATTATTGGTGATGGGCCTTTGAGACCGTATTTAGAGGCTGAAATAAACTTAGACAATGATAAAATAATGTTAGAAACATGGAAGTCATATGAGGAACTTCCAAATTATTATGCTAAAGCTAAATATTTCATACTTCCGAGTACATTTGAACCATGGGGACTAGTTGTAAATGAAGCGATGGCAGCCGGTAGACCTGTATTACTTTCTGAACAATGCGGCTGTCTACCTGATTTTTTAAGTCAAGAATTTGGTTTTGTGTTTGATCCAAATAATGTAGAAGACATAACAAATTCAATAAATGATGCTCTAAGTTTAACTACGAGTGATTATAAATTACAATCAGAATTTATGAAAAATCAAGTTTCTAAATTTGATCTGGATAATTGGTCAGAACAGTTGATAAAACTTGCCAGTCAATGCTAGAGCAACAGATATCTGCCGAAGAAACTTTGTATGTGATACTCTTATTACTGCTTATAGGAGGAATTCTAATCAATAATATCTTTTCATCTAAGTATTATAAGTTGTGGTCACCTTTGACGGTTGTTGGTCTTACATACTTATATTATACAGTAGCAGGGCCACTTCTTTCTATATATATGGATGAAACATATATTAGATTTACAGAACATAGACCTTATTTTATCCATTCATGGAAAGCAGCCTTCTTATCATTATTATTTTTAGTAATAGGTTATTGGATATCCTCTCATAACTATAAGGTTAAAGAATTAAGTTTTAGTAATTATAACATATCAAAATATGCTGCAAAACTTTATATTATTGGTTTTGCAGGTGTACTCTTGGCATTTGGTTTCTCTTCACTAGCAAGCATCAATTTTCTGTCTGGAGATACACTAGAACAAACTGCAATTGGTGGAGGATTCAGTAACTATTTTTTGTTTATGATGAATCTATTTATTCCAAGTGCTGCTTTGTTACTAGTAAATAGTATTAAAAATAAAAGATATAACTGGATCTTATTTTTGGCAATCTTATATCCCAGTGCTTTATACATCACACTTGGATTCAGGTACAGGGTTGTTTTACTAATTTTGTCTTTACTTGCTACTTATTACCTGTATCAGAAAAGGCGTCCTAACTTTATTGCCCTATCAATACTAGGTATTTTAGTCGTGACTTTCATGGGTATTATAGGTAGTACCAGAACTTATTATAGCGGTCTTAAAAAATTAGAAAATCTCGAAGGGAAGTCTTTTTTTGATATGTTTTTAAGTGGTTTTAGTGAAGCTCAAACATTTCAATCTACAGGGTTACTTATCGAAGATGTGCCTAAAGCTCATCCACATATTGGGTTACAACCTGTTTTTGAAAGTTTGGCGATGCCGATTCCAAGACAGTTTTGGCCAGACAAACCGTCAGGGGAGTCCCTGGAAGCTATTTACTCAATTTATCAGTATGAAACAGGTATTGGAGAAGTTTCCACTGGTGCAGCAATCCTTAATTATGGAGAAAACTACCTGGCATTTGGCTGGATTGGAGTAATAATAGGAGCGTTTGTTTTAGGCATTATACTTAGAATAGCGTGGAATTGGTTTTTGGCAAGAAAAGATAATGAAATAGCTGTTGTGCTAATCGCAGTATTTAATAGTTTTATTTATGTGGTAATATCTCGTGGTTATTTGCCTCAGGTTACAATTAATTTTTTCTTTACAGTTATACCTGTCTACTTGTTATATTATAATTTGAAGAAAAAATCAAAGACTGTGCAATGAACCTGATTCACATTCTTTCTAATGTATCACAAATAAATTATGGGCTTTGGAATGTTGTAGTTTCAAATACTTTGGCAGTAGATCAACCCAATGTAAATTCCGTAATTATTAGCTTAAAAGAGGAACCAAGTCCAATGAGTGAGCTGAAACAGGTCGATGCTCAACTAAAATTCATAAAACCAAAGGATGTAATCGCTCACATTTCAAATTTTGAGCTAGGAAATACCATTGTAATAACCCATGGTACCTGGACTAAGACAACATTTTTAGGTTATAAAGCAAAAAAAAAGGGATATCACTGGGTGTCATATCCACATGGTATGCTTGAGCCATGGTCCATGAAGAATAAGAGGCTAAAGAAATTTTTCTATTTCCACCTCATTGAAAAGAAATACCTTTCAGCAGCAGATGGTATAGTTGCTGTCGGAAAGCCGGAATATCACAATCTTTTGGATTTAAATTTTAACAATAAAATCATTCATATTCCTAACGGCATAAAACCGGTGCTGAATTCAGGTAAAATATTTGAGAAGGTACGCTATATATTTATGGCACGTTTGCATTACAAAAAAGGTGTATGTGCTCTAGTTGAGGCGTGGGTTAATTCAAAGCTGAACAACGATCTCAATTTCGAGTTGGTCGTGGCAGGTCCAGATGAAGGAGAACTGGTTAAAATTAAGAGTCTAGTTAAAAATAGTAGTAATATAAAGTTGGTAGGCGCAGTATATGGACGGGAAAAAGAGAAGTTTTTACTTAGCAGTCATTTCTATGTCTTGCCTTCATTAAGTGAAGGGTTTCCCTCTTCAATTATTGAATCAATGACACATGGTTGTATTCCTATAATTACTAAAGGCTGTAATTTTCCTGAAATTATGAGTGCAGACTTTACTTATGAAATTTCTCATGACAATGAGGTTATTAAGAAAAAATTAGAGCTTACTTCTGAAATCACCTCAGAAAAGATTGTAAGTTTAAGCAGGGCTGCCAAAGAATATGTAGACAGCCAATTTGCTATTAAGCAGATAGTTGCTAAACAATTAACATTCTATAGGTCACTTTTAAATTAGGTTATGAACCTTAATTACCCTTTAATCGAGTACGTATATAGATTGCTTTGGTGGTTGACTTGGCCCTTTTTTAGGTTATCACCCAGATTTTTTTATGGATGGAGAAAATTCTTACTTAGCATTTTTGGAGCCAAATTAGGAAGAGGATTCAAAATATTTCCATCCTCTGAAGTTACATTTCCATGGAAGTTGGTTGCAGGTGATAATGTTACAATATCGTGGGGGGTTAAAATATATAACCTGGGCCAAATAGAGATTCATGATAATGTAATTATTTCCCAGCATAGTCATCTTTGTGCAGGAACTCATGATTACGAATCAGCGGGTTTTGATCTCATCAAATCTAAAATAATAATAGAAAGCAATGTTTGGGTAGCCGCAGATGTGTTTATAGGCCCTAATGTAAAAATAGCAAAAGGGTCCATTATTGGAGCTCGATCAGTAGTGTTCCGTGATACGGACGCCAATGGAATTTATATAGGTAATCCAGCAGAACTTATTAAATATAAATAAGCATTGAGGCAAAAAGTCATCTACTTAGATCAGGTTATAGGACCTTTATCAATTGATATTATTAATTATTTTAATAACAGATATGATGTCACTTGCTTATATGGAGAATACATAAGTACGCATAATCAACTCTCGGATAGCGTAAAAAAAGTAAAACTCAACAAATACTTAAGAAGTAGTACACTAAAGAGAATTTTGTCCTGGGCAGGGTTTTTTACCATGTCGTTATTCTACTTAATTATTAAAAAAAAGGAGTTCAAGATTTTTGCCATTACGAACCCTCCTTTAAACATTTTCACATGTTTGTTTTTAAATCGCCTTTTTGGAGTTAAGTATAGCCTGTTTATTTATGACTTGTACCCTGATGCTTTTGTGAGCTATGGGTATGCTAACGAAAAAAGCTGGTTAATTAAATTTTGGAGATTTTTAAATACAAAAGCATATACCCATGCTGAAAACATTTATACGATTAGTAATTCTATGAGTAATAAGTTAAAAGACGTTGGACATGTTGTAAAAACAATTCCAATGTGGGCAGATACTCATAGTATTAAACCAATAAATAAAGAGGCAAACTGGTTTAGAAATGAATTGCAGCTAAATGAAAAGTTTGTTGTCTTGTACTCAGGGAATTTTGGCGAAACTCACGATCTCGAAAGTGTAATTCAAGCAGCAATAGATTTAAAAGACATTGATTATATACATTTCTTGTTTATTGGAGATGGTAAAAAAAAGAAAATGCTTAGGTCAAAAATTAAAGATTATAATTTGACTAATGTAAAGGTTTTACCATTTCAAAATGAACAGAAATTTCCGTACTCTATTACATCGGGGGATGTATCTATTGTCACACTTGACGAAAAAGCAGCTGAATTATCGGTGCCTAGTAAAGTCTTTTACTACATGGCTGCAGGAAGTGCAATTATCACTGTCTCCCATCCAAAAAGTGAATTAGCTCAATTGGTTGAAAAGTATTCTTGCGGTTTCAATATATCAGGGGGTAGGCAAATGAAACTAGCAGATTGTATCATTAAGCTTTCAAAAGATAGCGGACTTCTTGAAGACCTAAAACAGAATTCCAGAAGGGCGTCAAAATTTCACTCTCCAGATAATGTTAAAAATATTGTAATTTGAACTATGGCTTATTTTTATATAAAAAGAGCTTTAGACTTCTTAATAGCAATTGTTTTACTAGTTGTACTTTTACCCTTGTTTTTGCTTACAGCGGTTATTATCAATTACGATATAGATAGGAATGTCATTTTTAAACAACTAAGAGTAGGACTGAACAGAAAAACATTTAGTATTTACAAGTTCAGAACGATGAAAGACCTTTATGATGATGATGGTAATTTGCTCCCAGACCATAAAAGGTTGACTAAAACAGGAGGATTGATAAGGAAATTCTCTTTAGATGAATTGCCACAACTTATAAATATTCTAAAAGGGGAGATGTCATTTGTAGGGCCTAGGCCATTGCTTGTGCAATATTTGAACTACTATACTCAAGAGGAACAATTGCGACATGATGTTTTACCTGGCATAACGGGTTGGGCACAGATCAACGGAAGAAATAGTATATCGTGGGATGAAAAACTAAACCTTGACATCTATTATGTTCATAATAAAAGCTTTTGGTTAGACTTTAAAATATTACTTTTGACAATCTGGAAAGTACTGAAAGGAAAGGATATCAACGCTCAGGAAGACATTACAATGCCCATGCTTTCAGAAATACGAAAAGATCGAAAGAATGACTGAAATAAATGTATTAGTTACTGGAGCGGGAGCTCTACTTGGGCAAGGCATCTTAAGGACATTAAGAGATGTAAAAGGCTACAAACTAAAGATAATATCCGCAGACCCAGATTTTAAATCTTCCGGACATTGGTTGGCCGATGTGGCTGTGACTATTCCATTGGCCAAAGAGAATAATTACATATCGCGTCTTGAGGAATTTATAAAGCAATATCTAATTGATATAGTATTCATTGGAACAGATGTGGAACTTTATACTGTTAGTGACAATAAAAAACGGCTAGAGCAGGAGTATTCTGTGAAAATCGTGGTATCTAACACATCTGCCATAGAAATTGGCGATGATAAATGGCTGACTACCCAATTTTTGAAAGATCATAATTTTCCTTATCCTAAATCATTTTTATCGGATGATTTAAATCAAGCACTTTCTTTTGATCATGGATTAGATTTTCCACTTATTGCTAAACCCAGAGTAGGTGCAAGGTCTATTGGGTTGCATCTGGTTAAAAATGATCAACAACTAAATGAAGTAATAAGATCTAACACTAATTACATTATTCAAGAGTGTATTCCTGATGACGAAGGAGAATTTACTGCCGGTGTAATTATTTATAATGATACAGTACTCAGCAATATAATTTTAAGAAGAGACTTAAGAGATGGGAATACTTACAGGGCTTATCATGAAGGGTATGAAAAGTTTAAGGAAATAATTGCAAAGATGGCACTTGAGTTAAATATCGAAGGCCCATGTAATTTCCAATTCCGAGTTAGAAATAATGAGCCAGTTGTCTTTGAGATCAACTCAAGGTTTAGTGGAACAACTCCTATAAGATCTATTTTTGGTATTAATGAATTGCAAGTCGTTCTTGATTATTTCTTCAAGGATAAAACGACATTTCAGTTTGATGTAAAAAATGGCGTGGTGCTGCGAACAATTTCTGATCTTTTTATTTCACAAAAAGAATGGAAAGAATTTGAACAAAATCAAATTAATGAAAAACCTAGAGGTCAGTTTAAATCATTTAATTAGTTGTGAAGGTAGCTCTGTTTGGACATTCTGGTTATATAGGAACTGCTTTGTATAATAAGCTCTCGGCACAATATAAAGTAACCGGAATCTCGAGATCCTTAACCGGTGTAGGAAGAGAAATCTCACTCGATATCACTTCTGAAGATTCATTTTCTAAGTTAGACTGCAATTTTGATAGTGTTGTTATTTGCTCTGCTCAATTGCCTACATCCAACTATACGGCAGAATACTTTAAATCTTTAGTTGAGGTTAACATACAAGGAGTGCAAAACATAATGACCTGGCTAAAGGGTACAACGGTCAGGAAAGTAATATTTTGTTCAACATTAGCTGTAATTGATGATGGTGTATTTGAAAAAGGAGAAGTATCCGAAGATACATTGGTGTTCAACACATCCAGGCATTATCCATATACTATGTCTAAGCTGGCAGGTGAGCAAATAATTAATGCTGTATGTAGTCAAATGTCTATTGGGTATAATATTCTTAGGCTGTCAAGTGTTTATGGGAGTAAAATGACGGAGCAAGGTGTGGTTTTAAATTTTTACAAGAAAACTTTAGAAAATAAATCAATCGATATTTCAAACGCTCAATATAACGCAGATTTTATTCATATTGAAAACGTTGTGAACTCGATAGAAACATGCTTGAATATTGACACTTACAATGGTGTAATAAATATTGCATCCGGGCAGCCAATTACACTTTTAGAGTTGGCTCAAGTCTGTAAAACTGTAAATAGAAGTACATCCCAAATAGAAATTTTGAACACTAAAAAAGTACCATTAAAGAAATATAACAATTCATTGATGAAAAGATTGCTAGGAGTTGAAAACATCATAGAGCTCAAAGAAGGAATCAAATCAATTGAGGTATGAGATATCTGATATTTTCCGATATTCATGGAAACCTGCCTGCATTTGAAAAAATGTTAAATAAAGAAAAGCATGCTGTAGACAAATTTATCTGCTTAGGTGATGTGGTTAACTATGGACCATGGAGCCAGGAGTGTGTGGAGATGTTGGCGCATTTTGAGGATACAGTCCTCATTAAAGGGAATCATGAAGAGTACTTTGAAGAAAAGCGATGCCCGGTAAAATCAGATCTAGTTCAAGATTTTTTTAAGCAAAGTATAAAGAATTTTTCTGCTTTCAGCCAAATAGCGAAATACCAGGAATCGGAACAATTAGGAAAATATGTATTGCAACATACGATTAACGATCAATATATTTTTGCAGATACCGCTGTGAATGTGAATACAAACTTCATAATAGGACATTCACATTACCAATTTTATAAACGCTGCCCAGATGATCATGTCATTATAAATGTTGGGAGTGTAGGCCAGAACCGTAAGTATATTGACGTAATTAGCTATTGCATTTATGATCAAATAAAGGATGAGTTCTCGATGAAGAACCTTATTTATAATGTTGACTACGTTATTAATGAAATGAAAGCACGAGGATATCCTGATAGCTGCACGGAATATTATTTGAATAAAAATAGATTTAATTAGTGAGTAGAATTTACCTTTCTCCACCCCATATGGGAGGCCAAGAAATTGGGTACATACAAAATGCGTTCGATAGCAACTGGATTGCCCCGGTCGGTCCGAATTTGTCAAATTTTGAAAATGAACTGCAAGATTATTTTGAGGGTAATCTGGCACTGGCCTTATCCTCCGGCACAGCAGCTATTCATATAGCACTCGAATTATTAGGAGTAAAAGAAGATGATGAGGTCATTTGCTCATCATTTACATTTGCAGGTTCCTGTTTCCCAATAATTTACCAAAAAGCTAAACCCATATTCATAGACTCTGAGCAAAAGTCATGGAATATGTCTGCCGAACTTCTCGAAGCAGCCATAAAAGATAGAGTGGCCAATGGTAAAAAGCCCAAAGCTATCATTCTTGTTCACTTATATGGTGTGCCACCACGTGATTTTGATGAAATTTTGAAATTGAGTCATGAATTCGAAATTCCGATAATCGAAGATGCTGCAGAGGCTGCAGGATCATCATTTAAAGGAAAAAAATTAGGTAGTTTCGGCCATTTGGGTATCCTTTCTTTTAATGGTAATAAGATAATTACAACATCGGGAGGAGGAGCATTATTATCTAAAGATCAATCATTAATTGAAAGGGCACGATATTTATCAACACAAGCGAAATCTGACAGGCTTTATTACCATCATACTGATATTGGATATAACTATAGAATGAGCAATATATGTGCAGGTATCGGAAGAGGTCAATTGGAGGTTTTAGATAATAGGGTTACTAAGAAGAGGAAAATTTTTGATAGGTATTTTAATGCATTTAAGTCAATTAATAAATTGGAATATCAAATACAATCAGAAATGTCGGTTTCCAATAGATGGTTATCAGTATTTAATTTTAATAGAGGCCCTGAGTTTCGAGATGAGTTAATTCAAAAGTTAGAATCATCTAACATTGAAAGTAGACCACTGTGGAAGCCAATGCATATGCAACCCGTTTTTTTGAAATATCCTGGCTATCTGAATGGAGTTAGTGAAAATTTGTTTAATTCAGGTATATGCTTGCCTTCAGGTACCACACTAACAAAAGAGGATCAAAAGAGAATAATTGAAATTGTATTAAATTTAACATCTAGTTAAAAACCGATATTTTGATAACAAAATTTTTACTTCAGTTAAGGATTTTACCAAGGTGGGTAATCATATTGATAGATTTATTTATTATTTCTATATCCACTTTTTTAGGGTTTCTACTTCGTTTTAATTTTAGTTATACAGATGTTTCAAACTTTGATTTTAAACTAGGAATTTTAGTTAACACAATCGCATGTTTAATAGCACTTGTTGTTACTAAAAGCTATGCTGGAATCGTAAGGTATACTGGGTTAAAAGACGGACTTCGTGTGTTGAGTACCCTTGTAATCACGCACTTATTAACAACATTTGTAAACCTCCTCCACCATTATGTTCAAGGAACTAACCTTATCCCTTACTCTGTAATATTGATTTCGTTTCTTGCATCATTTGTATTGATGTTTCAATACAGGTTACTAATAAAAAATATTTTTTCTTACTATAGAAACCTTTATAAGGATAAGCGGAATGTTGCCATTTTTGGTGCAGGACAAATGGGTATAATCACTAAACATCTCTTTGATGATGATGCTGATTCTAGCTACAAAGCTGTCGCTTTTTTTGAAGATGATACCAATAAGGTTGGTAAGGAGATTAACGGAACAATTATTTATTCTTTTGATAAGTTAAAACATATTGTAGAAAAGCATGAAATTAAGGAGTTGGTTATTGCAGTACAGCACCTTTCAGTTGATAGAAAGAATGAGATAGTTGACAATTGTTTAATATCAGGCCTTAAGGTAAGGAATGTTCCTTCATTAGATAGATGGATCAAAGGAGAGCTCAGTCTAAATCAGATTAAAGAAGTAAACATTGATGACCTGTTGGAACGTGACTCGATCAAGTTAAATAACGAACTTATACTGGGCCACATTCACGGTAAAAAAGTCTTGGTTACAGGTGCAGCTGGTTCGATTGGTAAAGAGCTGGTACGTCAACTTATAGAATATGGACCTCATGAATTAATATTGATTGATCAGTCTGAGTCTTCTTTATACGAACTATATCTTGAATTAACGATTAATGAGGAAGGGTCGGTCAATATAAAGCCTTACGTTGCTGATATAACCGATGAGAATCGAATATATAATATAATTGATTTTCACAGGCCAGAAATAATTTACCATGCTGCTGCTTATAAACATGTCCCATTTATGGAGGAAAATGTTACAGAGGCAGTTAAATGTAACATTTTAGGTACAAAATACCTGGCAGATATTGCCATAAAATGTGGTGTCTATAAGTTTGTGATGGTATCTACAGATAAGGCAGTTAATCCTACTAACGTGATGGGTTGTTCAAAGAGGATTGCCGAAATTTATGTGCAAAGTCTCAATAGTATGAATACAGACGATGCAACACGCTTTGTAACCACCAGGTTTGGTAATGTTCTTGGCTCAAATGGCTCTGTTATTCCATTTTTTAAAAAACAAATTTCTCAAGGTGGTCCTGTAACTGTAACACATCCAGATATCACAAGGTATTTTATGACTATTAGTGAGGCCTGTGAATTAGTAATTGAAGCTGGAGCTATGGGTAAGGGAGGAGAAATATTCCTGTTCGATATGGGTAAATCTGTTAAAATTGTAGATTTAGCAAAAAAAATGATTCAGTTATCAGGATATGAGCCGTATAAAGATATTGAAATTGTATATACGGGATTGAGAATGGGAGAAAAGTTATATGAGGAATTATTGGCAAATAAAGAGAACTCATTACCAACTCATCACGAAAAGATTCTTATAGCCAAAGTAAAAGAGTATGATTTTGAGAAAATAAACTTGCAAATTTTGGCTTTAGAGCGTTTTCTTCAAGAACGTAATTCTGAAAGAATAGTTGATTTTAAGGTTGTAGGCTTAATGAAAGATATTGTCCCTGAATTTATAAGTAATAGTTCTAGGTTTTCTTCAATAGATATCGAACGTAGAAAATAAAATCTACCTTCTTCGTCTTTTGATATTTTTACCAGGTCCCTTTCTTCTTCTATCCGTACTAAAGCTAAAAATGTCTGGGGGTAAGTAGAACTCAACTTTTACGTTGAATATTAAGTAACCATCGTTGTTTGATGGTTCACCCCTTTTACTTCCTGCTTCTTTTAAAGATAGGCCAATTTCAGGTCTTCGATCTGCTAGTCTTTGAGCTACTGAACCTGTTTCAAAACTGCTATTATCTTTGTAAGTCGTACTAACGTCATCAAGGTAATCAGTAAATGTTAGGCGATAACCTGCTTCAAGAGATACGTTAAAGAAAGGATTAACCATATATTTTATACCGCCACCATAGATGATTACTGGTGCTACTCTTGAGTAGTCAACACCTTCTGTTTGCAGTGGCTGCAGAGCGTGTTTCTTACCATCTAGCTCTGCTTTAGGGTTAAAGTATATGACTCCAACACCCGCAAAACCATAGATGTTAAATTGAGGTCTTTGATAAAATCTCGAACCATGAGTAAAGGCGTTTACAATACCAACTGCATTGAGTTCAAAATTGTTTGAGACAAAAGATAAGTTTCTCTGGACTCTTCCATCTGCCTCAGACTTAGCATCATCACCACTTAGTTGAAACCAGGTTAGCTCTGCACGACCAGCAATTCTGTTACTAAAGAAATACTGAACACCCAAATTAGCATTAAGCCTAGTGTCTATGATATCACCGGGGTCATTGAGGTCTCCAAAATATGAAGTTACACCAGTGCCAGCACTTAATATCACATCTCTACCTTTTCGAGAATTATAGAAACTTTGGCCAAATGTCTCCAGACAACAGCATGTAATGAGCACTAAAATTATAAATGATCTCATATCGTAAGTTAAATGCTACTAGCAATTTAACAAATTACAGTTTTTTTTCTAAATAAATTCATATTCAATAAAAAAGCGCCTTGTTTTACAAGACGCTTATGTGCACTCGGAAGGATTCGAACCCTCAACCCCCAGAGCCGAAATCTGGTATTCTATCCAGTTGAACTACGAGTGCCTAAATATTAACTTATTAAGCTAATACCTCTTTAACCTTATCTGCAGCATCTTTTAAAAGAATTGCTGAAGTAACTTTTAGCCCAGACTCTTCAATAATTTTAGCGCCTTCTTCTGCATTTGTGCCTTGAAGTCTTACGATTATTGGAATATCTATATCTCCAATTTTCTTATAAGCTTCAACTACACCATTAGCAACTCTATCACATCTTACAATACCACCAAAAATGTTAATCAAAATAGCTTTAACATTCTGGTCTTTAAGAATAATTCTAAAACCTGCTTCAACGGTTTCTGCATTTGCTCCACCACCAACATCTAAAAAGTTTGCAGGTTCGCCACCAGAAAGTTTAATAATATCCATTGTGGCCATTGCAAGGCCAGCGCCATTTACCATACACCCAACATTTCCATCAAGTTTTACATAACTCAGACCTGATTTCCCAGCTTCAACTTCTGCAGGGTCTTCTTCTGTGATATCTCTTAATTCAAGTAAATCCTTATGTCTAAACAATGCATTGTCATCAAGATTAACCTTAGCATCAACAGCTAAAATTTTGTTGTCTGATGTTTTCAATACAGGGTTGATTTCAAACATTGATGAATCTGTAGCCTCATATGCTTTGTATAAAGAGTGGATGAATTTTACCATTTCTTTAAAGGCATTGCCTTCAAGACCAAGTGCGAAAGCAATTTTTCTTGCCTGAAACCCCTGAAGACCTACAGAAGGATCAATCCATTCTTTAACAATTTTTTCAGGAGTATTTTCTGCCACTTCTTCAATGTCCATACCTCCTTCAGTAGAAGCCATAATCACATTACATTTCTTAGCTCTATCAAGCAAAATACTTAGATAAAATTCCTTAGGTTCTGAGTCACCTGGGTAATAAACATCTTCAGCAACAAGAAGCTTATTTACTTTTTTACCTTCTTCACCTGTTTGGTGAGTAACAAGAACGCCACCCAAAATACCTTTGGCTTTTTCAATTACTTCCTCTTGAGATTTAGCCAATACTACACCGTTGGATCCTGTTTCTTTAACTGTCCCTTTTCCTCTACCACCTGCGTGTATTTGAGCTTTTAAAACGTACCAATCAGTACCAGTTTCGTTGTGAAGTTCTTTTGCAGCACTCAATGCCTTTTCAGGATTGTCAGTAACAATACCTCTTTGAACATTAACTCCGTACTTTTTTAATATGTCTTTTGCTTGATATTCGTGTATGTTCATGCTTAGAAAATTTTTGCACGAAAGTAGACGTTTTGCTGATATATTTCAAGAAATGGACTGCTTAAAATCATTACCTAGAGTTATTAATCAATGCCATTTTAGTAAGTTTGAGCAGTTCAAATTGTTGTTACTATGCTTGAAGCTAAAGGTGTAAAAAAATCATTCGGCCAATTACCTGTACTGAAGGGTATCGATTTACATATTAAGAAAGAGGAGGTGGTTTCTATTGTAGGTGCATCAGGAGCTGGCAAAAGTACTCTTTTACATATCCTGGGGACTTTAGATGAAGCTGATAGCGGAACGATAAATATAGGAGGTAAGCCGATAAGTAAATTAGGTGCGCGCTCCAAGGCCAATTTTAGAAATCAACAAATTGGCTTTGTATTTCAATTTCATAATTTGTTGCCAGAGTTTACCGCTTTCGAGAATGTTTGTATACCAGGTTATATTGGTAAGAACCCTAAAACTGAAGCCAAAGCAAAAGAATTATTAAATCGATTAGGTATTGCCTCACGTAAAGATCATAAGCCTTCAGAGTTATCAGGTGGTGAGCAACAAAGAGTGGCAGTAGCAAGAGCACTTATTAATGATCCGGCAATAATTTTTGCAGACGAACCAAGTGGAAATCTTGACTCTAAAAATGCAAAAGAACTTCATGATTTATTCTTTACCCTACGAGATGATTTCCAGCAAACTTTTGTAATCGTAACTCACAATGAAGAATTAGCCGATATGGCCGATAGAAAATTAGAAATTAAGGATGGGATGATTATTCCTTAACTTTATCTAGTTGATCAAGAATCTTTTTTAAGTGTATTTCTGAATTAAATAAATCATTAACGGCTGCTACTACTTCGTGCTGCGTATTCAGTAGGTAGGTGATTCGTTTGCTTAAATTTAAAAATGGAATATGAGCTTTATAAAGTTTCGAAACCTTTCCGTCAGTGTCAGCAAGTAGTTCAAAGGGTAGGTTGTGCCGAGATTTAAATTTCAAATGTTTTGTGATTGAATCTGTGCTAATTCCGACCACCTTGATATCAACTTTGTGTAATAAATCGAAGTTGTCCCGGAAATGACACGCCTCAGCTGTACAAACTCTGGTATTATCTTTAGGGTAAAAGTATAATACAATGGCTTCTCCTATAAAATCGCTTAATTTGAAATTTTCACCAGAAGTGGAAGGTAGCGTAAAATCAGGAGCTTTTTGATTTAGTGGTAGCATAAAATTATAACTTGATTAAGGTGGACTTCAGCTAAACGATTAGCAAAGTAAATTGTTGATTAACAAACAGGATAATTATGGATAAAAAAGCAAACACTAAATATTCAATAAATTCAAACCTGGCAAAAAGATGGAGCCCGAGAGCATTTGATGATAAGATACCAGAAAAAGAAAAACTAATGTCTCTATTTGAAGCGGCTCGTTGGGCAGCCTCATCATTTAATGAGCAGCCATGGAGGTTTGTTGTAGGCATTAGAGGTAAGGGAGATACTTATGACAAACTATTTGAAGGTTTAAATGAATTTAATCAAAAATGGGCCAAGGCTGCACCAGTTTTGGTGTTTGTCTGTGCAAAAGAAACATTTAGTCATAACAATAAGCCTAATGCTCATCATATGTATGACTGTGGCGCTGCCATGAGTAATCTATGTATGCAAGCTACAGAGGAGGGCTTATATGTTCATCAAATGGCAGGTATACTTCCTGATAGAGCACAGAGTGAACTGAATGTGCCTGAAGGTTTTAAGCCAATAACAGCTGCTGCGATTGGTTATCTTGGTAGTCCTGATGAACTCCCGGAGGATCATAAAAAGTCTGAGCTCGTAGAAAGGAAAAGAAAAAATTTAAATGAGATACTGTTCTTAGGTGAATGGGAACAGTCTTTTGATTAATGAACTAGAACACGGTCATTAACTTCTTCAATGGCTACGTAACCAGAAGGTGCGATTGATGTCAATTGCACCTTTTTCGTTTCATTAATTAAAACGGGATCATACTTTGCTTCTACGCGTACGTAGTTTTCTGTAAAACCATGCATCATGCCGTTTTCTATATCTTCCTCAAAGAGCACTTCTGATGTGTGGCCCAAATTCTCTTCATAGAATTTTCTTTTCTTCTTTTCAGAGAGGCTTCTTAACATTTTAGATCTCTTATTTCTCACCTTCATAGGTACGACCTCATGCATTTCTGCGGCTGGAGTATTTGCTCGCTCTGAATAGGTAAATACATGCAAATATGAGATATCAAGCTCGTTGAGAAAATTATAGGTAGTTAGAAAATCATCCTCAGTTTCACCTGGAAAGCCCACTATTACATCTACCCCAATACAGCAATGTGGCATAATAGACTTTATCTTATCAACTCTTGCTGTGTAAAGATCGCTCAAATAGCGCCTTTTCATTTGTTTTAAAACCTTATCTGAGCCCGATTGTAGCGGAATGTGAAAATGAGGGACAAATTTCTTAGACTGAGCCACAAATTCTATAATTTCATCATGAAGCAGGTTTGGCTCGATTGATGAAATTCTAAATCGATCAATGCTTTCAACTTTATCAAGTTCATGAACTAGGTCGATAAATCGATCTTCTCGTTTACCATTTCTTATTCCGAAATCACCGGTATTTACTCCAGTTAAAACAATCTCTTTTACACCAGAATCTCCAATTTTTTCAGCAGATTCAATAATATTCGGGATAGTATCGCTTCTACTCTTGCCTCTGGCTAGGGGTATGGTGCAAAAAGTACAGCTATAATCGCAGCCGTCTTGGACTTTAAGAAATGTTCTGGTGCGATCATTTATTGAGAAGGCATTGTTGAAAGTGGTTGCTTCATCAATTTCAGAAGCTAGAACTTTCGTTTCATCCGTATGTACAAAGCCGTCTAATAATTCTATCAGTCTGAATTTTTCTGCTGCACCTAAAACAGCATCAACACCTGGGATTTCAGCAATCTCTTTAGGCTTCAGTTGTGCATAGCAACCGATGATGGTGATATATGCACCTGGTGAAATTTTACGTGCTTCTCTAACAATTTTGCGACATTTTTTATCTGCATTTTCTGTTACAGAGCACGTGTTGATAATGAATATGTCTGGGGTGTCAGTAAATGACACCTTTTTGTAACCTTTATCTTCAAACATCCGCGAAATCGTAGATGTTTCAGAGAAGTTTAATTTGCATCCGAGCGTATAAAAAGCAACCTTTTTCATTGGGGCTGCAAATTTAAGATATTTAATTGAAAATGTAGAGACTAACGTCTGCGATTAGATCGTTTGATAGTACTTTTTCCTTTTCTTGAGCTCATGATGTCTAGGTCAATACCATAACGTAGGATTAGACTGAGTACTCTATAGTTGGATCTCAGGTTATCATCTACCTGAAAGTCATTTACCGGGATAGACCCGTCCTTGGTGCCAAGGAATGTTTGTCCAAGTGTGAATCTAAGCTCAATCTGAACATTTTGATTCTTTGCAACCGGAGCTTCTACTCCGGCTCCAATTTCCAAACCGAACAACCACCTTTTACCATCCACGATATAGTTGTTCTCAAGGTCTCCTGCTCCTTCTTCAAATTTAACTGTGTAGTCCAAATCTACAGCCGCATCAATAGTGCCTGTGCCATTTAGCCAATAATTCACGTTAGGGCCTACGTTGAAAAACCAATTGCCTTCAAGCCCTGGAATGAGCTTAAGGTTATAGGCTTTTCTTAACAATACGCTGGTTTCAATAAATGTATAATTCGCATTATTAATAAAACCTTCTGGTAGTTGCTCAAGTTTTCTTCCTTTTTTTGAATAGTACAATTCGGTTGACCATGAAAACTTATTTTCTAAAGGAAATGAGATATACGCACCTAGCCTGTAGCCAAATTTAAGTTTGCTATCAAACTCATCTCTGTCATCCTTATCTTCAAAAGAAACTTTATAACCATGAGCACCCCCTAAAAGGCCGAGTGTAAATTTCTGCCCGGAAGATTGATTTAGGCTAAAAATAATAAAACCAAAGACAGCTGTTATTTTATAAATTGAAGCTTTCAAAAACGTAGTTTAGCTTAATAATTAGTTTAAAAAGTACACAAATGTCTAAATATGCAATATAGCTGCTTTTGTTTTAGCATCCATTCTAAGTGGAATAATTTTCAAAATGTGTTATATTGAACAATCATATTTTTTAATCTACAAATAAAATGTTAACTCGATTTTTTTGCTGTCTATTTATTCTGGCGAGTTATAGTACTTTATTAGGTCAAGATAATAGTAGCTTTACGCACTATTTCATGAACCCATATCTCATCAATCCTTCTTATGCGGGAACTGATGGACGCGCTTCACTTGCTGTCACTTACCGTAAACAATGGGTGGATATTGAGGGTGCACCTACAATAGGAAATTTTTCATTTCATACGCCTACAGGGAAAAATGTGGGTTTTGGCTTGAATGTAACAAATGCAGAACGAAGTATCTTAAATACTACAAGCGGTTACATTACAACAAGTTATGGACTGTGGTTTTCTGATAAAGTAGGGCTCAGGTTCGGATTTTCAGGAGGTGTGGCCTATAATGGTATTGATTACGATGAGATTGAAAATATCTCAGACCCAGTATTTTCCGGTATTCTTGATCAGAATTTATACCTAATAGGAAATGCAGGATTGTCTATCCAAATTCATCATTTTAACCTCGGTGTAGCTATACCTAATTTATTTACTGATGAATTTACATCTAGTAAGGACTTTACACAAGGTGAAATTGAGCCAATGGAAAATATAGTTCTAACAGCCTCAAATAGATTTTACCTTGATAAAGGCGGTAAGTTTATATTCGAACCTTTTTTTGTATATCGATACAGTGACTTTTTACCACATCAAATTGAAGGTACAGCAGTGCTTCACATTAATAACCTCGTTTGGCTAGGCGGGAGTTATAAGCAAGATTTTGGCATTTCTGGCTTTGGAGGCATTAAAATCAATAAGTTATTTGGACTGGGTTATGCATACAGCTTAAAAAATTCAGGTGCAAATGAAATAAATAGTCCAACTCACGAAATACACTTAAATCTATTGCTAGGCATTAGAAACAAGAAACGTCTAGTTTATTCATTTGTCGATACATCTATTCCTAAAACAAAATCAAAAAAGGATATAGCCAAAGAGCAACGTTTAGCTGAAGCAGCTGAAAAGAAAAAGCAAGAAGCGGAAGTTAAAAGAGCCGAACAGGAAAGGGTAGAGAAGGAAAAAATTGCTAAAGAGCAGAAAAAAGCTGAGGAACAAAGAGTTTTAGAAGAGCGACAAAGAGAGGAGCAACTACAAAGGGAGCAGGAAGAGGCAAATGAGGCACAAGTAGAAGAACCTGTTATTAATGAAGAACCTGAAAATGCGCAGGTAGTTGAACAGCAAAAACCCCAGGGAAATATTAACGGGCAGGTAAGTACTGAAGAGAGAGTGATTGTCAAAAAAGGAAATCATTTACTTGAGTTATCAGAAGGGGAGTATGTTGTGGTTGGCGTGTTTTCTGATTATGAGCATGCTGAAAAATTTTCAGATGAGCTCTTTTTTAAAGGTTACCAATCTAAGTTTGGATATATAACACAACAGGGCTATTGGTATGTGTATGTGCACGAATCAGGTAGCATAAGTGAAGCTCGAACTAAACGAGATGAATTTAGAAAAAGTGCTTTTCCTAAAGCCTGGGTATTAACTGTTCAATAACACCATAATGAAATATATTCTGTCTTTAATTTTATTGTCTTTGTGCTTTGGTATAGCTTCAGCTCAGCAACCTAATATTACTAATATAGACCCTGGGAATGGGTATCCAGAGCAAACGATAAACATTGCAGGTAGTGGTTTTGGAAGCACTATTGGAAATATAAAAGTGTGGTTTGGAGGTGTAGAAGGAAATGTTGTCTCAGTTACGGACAATCTGATTCAAGTTACTGCACCTTCAAATGCTCCACATGGAAATGTAACAGTGTTAAACACATCTTCAGGGCTGCTGGATACAAGTAACGAGCAGTTTTTTATTTCGCATGCTGGCACAACATTTAATAATTCTCAGCTAAGTGCCCCTCAGGAATATTTTCTTGGAACAGCAGAAATGTTTGACCTATGTTCATGTGACTTAGACAATGATGGCCTGGTAGATATGGCTACAACTGTTACAGTGAATGGAACTGAAATTAGATTATTAAAGAATACCAGTACAATTGGTACTCTGTCTTTTACGGAATTAACGTCTACAGATTTTCCAGTGCTAGACACAGGTTTCCCCTTAAGAAATATTGGTTGCTCAGACTTAAATGGAGATGGTAACATTGATTTGTATGTATCAAGAAATGGTCAGGAAAAGATATTTATCTATGAAAATACCAATACTGTAGCGGGTACAATGAGTTTTACGGCAGCACCGATTGAGGTAAACTTAGTTCCGTTTACAGCTGGAGATCCGTTTCAACCAAGAAGAATTGCAGCAAAGGACCTTACCGGTGATGGTAAACCAGAATTGGTAATAACAAATGATAAAGAAGGCTCCTTTAATGTGTTAATCAACGAAAGTACTACTGGAATAGCTTTTAATGGTACACAAGAGGTTTTTAATATTACTGAAATGACCAACACATCTGGTATTGCCATTCAAGATATGGATAATGATGGCAGAGCAGATCTTGTGCTGACAAGAAGGTTTGCCAGCGATGTCTATGTGTTGAAAAATATTGGTGCTGGAAGTGATATCAATTTTGAAGATCCGTTCATACTTTCTACAAATGGTAGCCCATCTGTAAATGCAATTACGGCTGATTTTAATAATGATGGCCTGCAAGATATTCTGGCGGTACATGTAACGAATAATGTAGCTTTTGTTTATGAAAACACATCTACTGGAGGGGCTTTAGCCTTTGCTGATCCTGTTACAATTACAACCGGTCAAGAATCTTGG
The DNA here is from genome assembly GCA_039970995.1 of Fulvivirga sp. Taxonomy (GTDB): domain Bacteria; phylum Bacteroidota; class Bacteroidia; order Cytophagales; family Cyclobacteriaceae; genus Fulvivirga. The sequence goes on along the minus strand of JBDVKW010000001.1, from coordinate 10,836 downwards.
AATGCGAGTGCTGGCGATTTGAATGGTGACGGATTGTTAGATGTTGTTGTTACAAGTCGTGCCGAAACTAGTTATGCAGTTGCAATAAATGACGGAGCTTTTTCATTTACATCCTCCATTCAGTCTATTGCTCGAAATAGTAGAAATGTAAACCTCCAGGACTACGATGGAGATGGTAAAGTAGATATATCTTTGACCACATTTAATTCAACAGGAGATGATGCCTTGATGGTTATAAGAAACTCTAATTGTCATGACCCTATAATACAAAATGAAACACCATTAGCAATATGCACAGGTCAAACGATAAGGCTCAATGCCGCAGCAGCACCTGGAGCCACTTTTAATTGGAGTAAGGATGCTGCTTCTGTTAAATCTGGACCGGAGAATTTTCTAGATATTACCACTTTTGGCAATTATGAACTTGAGGTTGTGTCTGAAGGTGGTGCATGTACAAATACGACATCAATAAATGTAACTGATGGTGCGGGTTCACCACCTGCTGATCCTGTAGCGAGTAATAATGGCCCTAGCTGTATTGGTGGAGATATTACATTGTCATCTACAACTATTTCCGGAGCTACTTATTCATGGACAGGCCCGAATGGGTTTACATCCTCTGATCAAAACCCTGCAATTACGGGAATAACAACTGATAATGCAGGTGTCTATTCAGTTCAGGTTACTGTTGGGGACTGCCAAAGTGCTACTGATAATACCACAGTTGTTGTAAATGAACCTCCCGTATTTAGCGCTTCAACCTCTGATCCTACAACAGTGTGTAGTGGAACTTCAGTTACAGTCACTACACAAAATCAGGCAGGGTTTACTTATCAATGGCTTGAAAGTGGTACAGATATCTCGGGGGCCACGTCAAGTTCTTTTAATGCTACAGCTACTGGTACTTATTCTGTAAGAGTAAGTGAGACAAGTAGCAATTGTGAAGTTGTTACGAATGAAATTGATGTGCAGGTGTATGCACAACCAGTATCTAGCTTCACTATTGATGGTAACTTATGCGCAGGCTCAGACTTGACTTTTACTAGCACTTCAACTTTAGACACTAATGCTACCGCAGTGTATGATTGGAGTTTTAGTGATGGGGGAGCGAATGGAACAGCTGCTACAGAAATTAGAAATTTTGCAGCGGGTGATTATACGGTAACACTAGATGTTAGTTACTCAACTGGTGCCGGATGTAATACAAGTTCATCTTCTCAGTCAATTACGGTTGTTGATCCACAGGCAATTTCCATAAATGCTTCTCAAAGCTTTATTTGTAACGGTGAATCCGTTGATTTAAGTGTCGATAATTCATTTACGAATATAAATTGGAGTACCAGCGAAACGACCGCAACAATTACAGTTTCAGTGGCAGCAACTTATTCTGTTACAGCCGAAGATGCCAACGGGTGTACCGTGTCTGATTCGTTTGATCTCATGGCAGGTAGTGCACCAACCATTGACATTACAGTTGATGGGAATCCAGGTGATGCCACAGTGTCAGCTGGAGGATCAGTACAGTTAGAAGCAACAGGAGCTGATTCTTACCTGTGGCAACCTGGACGATTTTTAAGTGATTCTACTATTGCTAACCCGATTGCAACACCAGAGGCTACGATCACCTATACTGTTTTTGGCTCAGTGGCTGGGTCATGTGATGGTCAGGCACAGGTTACACTCACGCTCGCTCCTGAAGGTGAGATTAATATCAATCCATTGAAAGCCTTTTCTCCTAATAGCACGATAGATCCTACCTGGCGTGTAGACGGTGTGGAAAATTACCCTGACTGCACCATGAGCATATTTGATGAACGTGGAACGCTCATTTATAGACAAACTGGCTATGCCAATGATTGGGATGCTACATACGAAGGCAATCCTTTACCTGAAGGGGTTTATTATTTTATTTTCAGTTGCGAAGATATTGAGCCTGAGTCAGGTAGTATTTTAGTAGTCAGATAGCGGTTACTTATTTGATCAACGGCAGATCTATTCTTAGATATTGTATTTAAGTTGGCTTACCAAATATTCTACCTGAATTATTTTTATATTTATATTAAATGAACCATCGTTTAAAATTTTTAGTCAGTCTTATATTTTGCTTTATTTCTTTTGTCTCAATTGCTCAAGAAAGGTGTAATAATGGTACTGATGATGACGGAGATGGATTAATTGATTGTAATGATGGCGACTGTCAATTTGCTGCGAACATAGAAAATGGGTGTAATTGTGACGATGGTATTGACAACGATGGAGATGGTAACATAGACAATGCAGATAGCGGTTGTGCAGGATTTTACGGACTCGAGTTTGTTGGAAATGAAAATAGTTGTAGTGGATTAAATGGTGGAGGTGGAGGTACAGGCACTTTCGATTTCTTAGGCACACCATTACTCACTGCGCAAAATACATTCGATACACAGGCTAAAATAGCTATTGGCGATGTCAACTGCGATGGAATCCCAGACGTAGTTTCCAATTCAAAATTTAACCAGGAATTAAGGGTTATTGCCACTACCAATGGTCAGGCTGACGGAAGTGACATTGGTGATATTATCCAGGATTTTAAACTTACTGGTCAGGGAGCTAATATTTTCCCAAATTCCGATAAGGGCAAGTTTTTCTTTGAATTAGAAATACTCATAGCGGATATTGATGGAAGCTGTCCTGTTGAGATATATTCTATTGTAAGCTCCCGATCAGGTAATGGTAATAATGAGCCTACACAGTACTACCTGGTAGGTTTTAGAGCTAAAACATCACCTCAACAAGGAACACTTGACCCTTTATTTGATGCGGTACCGTTAGGCACAGACAGGCCTGGCGCATTGTCTATTGCAGATTTTGATTGTGACGGTGAAGCGGAAATCTTACTTAAAGATCAAATTTATGATGCAGAAACCGGAGAATTACTGGCCGATGCAAATGCTGGAAATTGGGATACAGAGGTGAATTCTGCACCAATTATAGCTGATATTATACCAGGCGGGAATCTTGAGATGGTTATAGGCACAAAACTATACAGTGTGCCAGCGTTGCCAGATGGGTCTACACAGACTCCTACTCTGATTGCTGATATGAATAGCATCGACCCGACACAACAATGGTTTCCTAAAACTGTTTTTGATGCTAGTGAATATGGATTAACAAATTGGTCAACGACCTCGGTGGCTGACGTAAATAATGATGGTAATTTAGATATTGTACTTTCTGGAGCATTGAATAGCAACGCAGGTGCAACCGCAGTTTTCTTTTGGGATATTAATGCAGGTACAGTTAGCCATTTTCTTCCACCGGATCCAACATATGCAAATGGTTGGCCGTGGGGAACCAGTCGTGTAAATCTGGGTGATATTGATGGTGATGGTAAATTGGAATTAACCTTTATTGCTGGTGATCAACTTTTTGCATTAGAGGAATCAGGAGGTACGCTTACTCAAAAATGGGTAAGAACCATTAATGACAGTAAATCAGGTATTGTCTCTACTACGGTTTATGATTTTGATAATGATGGTTTCCCTGAAGTCGTATACAGAGACTCACAACAATTAGTTGTGCTTGATGGTGAAACCGGGTCTAATGTTATTTGGTCTACACCTTGCCAATCACACACACAAACTGAAGGCCCACTCATTGCTGATATTGACGGAGACGGTGGAACTGATATGTGTGTGACTTGTGCCACCGCTAATTTTGATATCAATGACCCCATACAGCAGCAGGCTTTAGGGCAAATGCGTTGTTTTTATTCAGATGAAAACAACTGGCTGCCAACGAGGAAAATTTGGAATCAACAAGGGTATGCGGCTGTTAATATTGCGGATGATCTTTCCGTTCCATGTCCATCATTTGATATGACGGCTACATTTACTGGAGATTGTGATGGTGATGGAGTGAATGAGACTAACAGACCTTTAAACACCTTTATGAATCAGGTGCCAACCTTTGGTGCCGATGGATGCCCTTATTTTCCAGCTCCAGATATTTCATTTGTAGGGGACGATCCAACCTTAGAACCTGGTGACCCTGGTTATGTTGATCCTAGTGATCCTAACTATTTTCCAGCTGTTAGTGTTATTCCTCCTACCTGCGGTGATCTCGGAATTGAAGTTGCTTTTAATATTATAAATAGCGGTTCCCTTACAATAACAGCTGATATGGATGTGAGCTTTTGGGAAAATAACCCAACAATACCCACAGATACTGTAACAGGTGAGGCTGCTACATTGCTTCATACGGAAGTGTTAACATTATCTGGTCTGGAAGTAGGAGATACCTTGAGTCAGGGTGGTATAATGTTCGATTATAGTGGTGAAGTCTCAGTCTTATATATAGTCTTAAATGATGATGGTTCTGAGTTTCCAGTAGATCTTACATCAAACGAATTTGATGAGTGTTTTATTGATAACAATGTTTTTGCATTTCCAATTACTCCAGAGCCATTTACAGTTCAAATAGAGAAAATTTCGGACAATACCAATTGTGATGCAAGCGATCCGACAGTTGATACGGGGGAGCTTCGAGCAGTTGTATTAGAAGGTGGAGTTGAAGCTTCGGATCTGAGTAAATATAGCTTCCAATGGTATGCAGGTGCAGATACAACAGCTACCGTTGTGCCAAATGGGCAAGGTGGAAATACGGATAGAATTAATGGTTTAGCAAATGGAGACTATACACTTGTTGTTACCAATACCGAGAAGGGTTGCCAGAGTTTGCCAATTTCTGAAACAATTACACAAACCAGATCAACTCCTGATGTAAGTATAGTTGTTAACTCGGATCAAACGATATGTTCACCACCTAATGGTGAATTAGAAGTAATCGTTAATGGGGATTTAACCGGTATAACTTTTGATTGGAGAGATGATGCCTTTAACTCGTTAGGCATTACAGGTCCTGTTGCCAGTGACCTATTTGAGGGAGCCTATGCTGTCATTGTTTCTAGAAATGGATGCGATACAACTATGCAAGCGACTGTCAATGGCCCGGTGACACCAACAGTTACGGGTACGGTCACGCAGAATGTCGTAGACTGTGATAATTTAAACTCAGGTGAAGTTACTGCAGAGGCGTTTATATCTGGAGTTGCACAGGATCCAAATGATTTTACATTTAGGTGGTATTTTTATGATAACACAAACGGTACGAGAGGAAGTCTTTTGCCTCCGGCAAATGGAACCGGTCCAACCAGAACTGGATTATCTTCTGGGTTTTATGAGGTAGTAGCTGTTGAAAATGCAACGGGTTGCCCATCTTCAAATTCATCAATTGTCGAGGTAGGTGATAATACACAGTTCCCAACAGTTGTTGTACAGCGTGTGGCTGCACAAACATCATGTGATAGCAATAATCCTAATGGTATTTTGGAAGTTATTATCAATGGTGGTGCAGGTGATCCAAATGACTTTACGATAGAATGGTATGAAGGCGACAACACAATAGACCCAGCCATAGATCCATCTAATTATTCTGCAGATGGTTCACAACTATTTAATGTAAAGGGTGGGGGCATTGAATTTACTGCAAAAGTAACTAACTCAAATAATTGTGCGACAACGGCCAAAAATACGGTTTTAACGGATGTGAACTATCCCGTTGTTACTTTAACAAAGATTGCAGACAATACTATTTGTAACCCTGCATTAGCTGCTGGTGGTGTTTATGATGGCGCTATTCAAGCGTCAGTTACCTTCAAAGGTAGCCCTGTCACTTTACCAGATGCTAACTATACTTTTGTTTGGCATGACGGTTCGTCTACTGCTGACCCTGTAATAGCAGTTGGTGATAATACAAGTCCTGATTTGGATGAGTTGCCTGGTGGTCAATACACAGTAGTTGCAACCAGAAATGACCTGTTTTGCGAGTCAGTGCCTGTTACCATAGATGTTTTGGATGATCTTGATTTACCCGTTATCACAGAATCAATTACCCCTAATACACGTTGTGTGGCCACTTTTAATGGTGAGCTAGAGATTACTGATATCGATGGTTCCCCAGCGAACCTGACAGATTATGAAGTAAACTGGAGTGATGGCAATAGTGCAAAAGCGACACCGGACTTAGCTAACAGTCTTACATACTCAGCATTAGCAGGAGGAGCAAACTATACGGTAGAAGTAATCAATCTGAACACGGGTTGTGTAAGTACAGAGACCTACAATCTTCCTGATGATAGTGTAAACCCGGTTGTAATTGAAGATTCTAAATCAAATAACACTGTTTGTGATGTTAATTTCACTTATACAGGAAGTATTACAGCCTCATTTACAGATGCCAATGATCCCGGTTTGACAGATACTTACGCTGTTCTTTGGGAAGTGGAGCAAAACCCTGGTACAGGAGATTATACTGATGTTACAAATGCAGTATTCAATACTACGTATCCTGATGTAACAATTGATAACTCTACTCCTGGAGAAACGAGTCTTAATGCTATTAATGGAGGAACATACCGTGTTACAGTTACAAATACATCTACCGGTTGTGTTGCTGGAAGTATTGACATTACTATTGCTGATACACCAACACTACCCACACCTTCCATCACCATTACAGCAAATCAGACTTCTTGTGATAATAATAATCCCAATGGAATATTAACAGCGGATGGGGATGGTTTAGGAACTACTGCAGGTTATCAATTTGAATGGTTTGTAGGTTCTGGCGTAGGTGGTACTCAATTCACTGATGGAACAACCGCAGGAGTGGGTACCTGGGATCAGAGCGGTAGTCCACATGTGATTTCTGACTTGGAAGCACGTGCTTATACCGTGAGAGTAACAGACCTTGGCACAGGTTGTACCCAAATTGTAACTGAAAATATACAAAATGCCATTGTTTACCCATCTGTAGTGCTTATACCAGCAGATAATTCAATTTGCGATACAAGTTTACAGGCAAATGGAAGTATTGAAATTGAAGTTGACGGAGGAGCAGTTTCATTTCCAAATGCAGATTATACTATTGAACTGTACGATGGACAAAATACCAGCACACTTTTAGCAAGTGTAGCAGGAAATGATCCTGGATTAGTAGTAAATGGCGGCAATCCTGTAGCAGATACTTTATTTGGACAATACTATACAGTAGTAATTCAAAATAATTTAACTTCTTGTAGGTCTACCCCTGTAAATGAAGAGGTACTGGATAATACAGTGGATCCAACTTTGGTAGTCACCGCAACAGACCAAACAAGTTGCGATCCAGCAACTTTAAATGGGGAAATTCAAGCAGATGTGACGGCTCCTTTAACAAGCACATATACGATTAAGTGGTTTGACGATGCAGATTCATTAGCCGGAACTAACATTGGAGAAATTAATGGTTGGGATCCAAATACTGATCCTCCATTTACTGTCAGCGGCCTAGGTACCGGTACGTACACTGCATTTGTTTATGACGAAATTTCTGGCTGTACAAACCTTCAAACTCTTATATTGGATGAAGTAATCGAGGAACCTGTTGTGACTGCGATTGCAAACGAGTCGACTACCTGTAATCCTTTTGATGCTACCATTGTACCTGACATTACAAATATTGCATCTGTACCTGCACCTTCCGGATTTGACTTTTTATGGTACAGGGGCTTAAATAATGATACTACATACTTAACTACAACATCAGGCAACAATGGGGATGCCTCTACCCACTTAACCAGTGGAGCCCTAACAGCAATAGGAGATGATATTTATGCTGGATATTATACTGTTATTGCCCATGATATAAATGCGAATTGTAATTCAGAACCATTTTTTGTAGAGTTGACAGCTCCGATAGGAGCTATCGATATATCATTTTCAATAAATGCAAGACCTGCGGATTGTGCAACCAATTCTGGAGTGATCACTGCTTTTGTTGATTTAGATTCAGATGGCGTTTTAGATCCTGGTGAGGAGCCTGATTATACAGATTATAGATTTTCATGGTTTGAAGGTCTTCCTACAGATCCAAATAGTAATTATTTTACAAATCCAGAACCTGTTTACAATCCCAATACTGAAATTTTAGTTGATGTAAATGGTCGATCTACAACTGGCACAGGTCTTCCAGGCAGTAATGGCTCTGATTATTTTGATGAAGAAGACGCTACTCATGGAGCAACATTATATGATCAGTTTAGTGGAACATACACTGTGGTAGTTGAAGACTTATCTAATGGTTGTAAGTATTATGAGTCAGGATATTTACCTTTTCAAGCATCTCCTTTCACGACCATTTTAAACATTAATGATGATACAAGCTGTGATGTAGATAATGGGTCAATAGAGATTATTGTAGAGGATGAAAATGGACGTGATTTAAACCAAGCTCTGTACAGAGTTTTATTATTCAATGATCAAAATCCTGATATATCTAACTTACCAGTTGCGGAAGCAGCAGCACAAGAAGTCTTTCATCGAGGTGGCTATTCAAGTGATTTTAGTGTAGACGTTGATGGTTGGTTAACAAATGGAACTTCGGTTAGCTCCGTGCTTGATCCTATTACGGGTGTTGGACAAGTGTTGGAAATCGATGCAGGAACCTCAAATAGTGCTCACTTTATTTCTCAGACCTTGTTTGTTGTACCTCCATCTGCACCCCCATTTAGATCGTATGATGTCCAATTTGATTACTATATACCTAATGGGCAAAACACCAACGAACTAATATTTTTTACTAATAACACGAAGGGAACAGGTATAACTACTGGCGCGTGGGCCACCTTGACAGTACCTACTTTTGCCGCTACCGTGACTGATGGTACCATAAGACTTAGAGATGACGGAGTTGCGAGTTATTTATCAAATAATGATTTAGTATATATAAAGAATTTAACTGTAACAGAAAGTGATCCTGATTTTCAGGCAACAATTTTTAATAATTATGCTCCAGGAGAATACTCTATTGTTACATTTCAGAATTTTATTCCAAATTGTCCTTCAGGCCTGGTTTCAGCAACAATAGATTCAGCTGCCAGACAACCGGTTATAAACCCAACAGTAGTTGATAACTCTTTTTGTTCACCGGGAGTGGCATTTCCAGGAGATGGAAGCATAAATGCGGTTGTTTCAGCCGCTAATGACATTATACCTCCATCACCAGGAGGGACGTCTTATACCTTCTCATGGTATGTAGGAACTGATACCTCGACACCTTTCGTAGATGGAACTGATGGTAACATTAACAGTATATCAGCCACAGAAGAAGAAATTAATGATTTGGTCAATGGATTTTATACATTATCAGTAACGGATGATAATACGGGCTGTTCAAATGAAAGGACATTTGAAGTGCGAAATCAACCTACCTACCCAGATGTTGTTACACCTGTGGCAACTCCAAATGATAATTGCGTGCCTTCGGCAGCAAATTATAATGGAGCAGTTACAATAAATGATGCAGATGTAACGTCAGGTCAGGTTGAAGACTATGAATTTATCTTATACTTTGAAGGTACGTCTCCAGGAGATCAGGTAGCGGTGGCGAGCTCAACTGGAACTCCTGATGTAACTATTAACCCAGGTGATCCTAGTGTGATATTTCCAAACCTCGCACCTGGAATGTATTATGTAACAGCAGAACGAATTACAGCAGGAGCTGGATTTGGTTGTGTATCACCACCTGTTCAAACAAATGAAGTCTTAGATAATTCAGCTGAACCAGACTTTTCTTTTGATCCTGCAGTTCAAAATACTACTTGCAATGCTGCTGTATTAGCAGATTATACTGGTGAGCTTGCTATTACAGTAACATCGGGGACTGCGCCATTTACAATTGAGTGGTTTCTAGGGTCAGGAACTGCCACCCCATTTGTTGATGGAACGGATGGAAATATATCAACTAATTCCATTGCTGGTGATGAAATTTTAAATATTGGAGCAGCTATTGCGGATCCGAGTAATATCTATACAGTTAGATTAACTGATAATACAGGTTGTAGTAGAATTAGAGAGATTACTATTAGTGATGATCCATTAACACCAACAATTACCACTACTTCAAATGCCCAAACGGATTGCGATCCTTTTAATGGGCAAATAGAAGTAACAGCAGTAAGTGATGGTGTAATTGATGATTATGATTATGTCCTATATGATGATACTAATACAGCTGTTGCATTTGATGATAATGCTAATGGGGGTAATGATGGCGTAGCAATATTTGACCTGCTGGAAGCAGGATCTTATTATATCATTGCTACAAAAACTGAAGGAGTTGGAGGCATTGGCTGTGAGACACCAGTAACTTCTGAATTAATTGAAGATCAAAGAGTTTATCCAGTGATGACGTATAGTACAGCGGGCAATCAAACTTGTGAGGTAGATGCTGGTGCTCCATTTATTGCAACAGGAACTATTGACATAACATTAGATATAGCTGGAACTTATGATTTTGACTGGACATCATACACCGATCCTTACGGGAATTTAGTATTAACAGATGTTTTTCCTGCTGTTGGAGACCGTCAGTATGCTGGAGATGAAACTACTGGGGGTGATAAAACAAACTTACCACCAGGAGAATATGTAGTTGAAGCAACACTACAATCAAGTGGTTGTCCTGTGACCAGAACAATAACAATTCAAGACGACCCCCAACAGCCACAATTTGTAAGTTTGGCGGCAGCACCGAACAATCCATTTAACTGCCCACCGAATAATGGAGACATAACAATCACTGATAATGACATCGAAGTAAATGGAGTAGGCGTATCGGTATCAGACTTAACGATAGAGCTGTATGATGACTCAGGGTTAGTTACTTTGCTACAAGGTGATCCAGGATTAGCGACAGCTACAACGAAAGTATTTTCAGGTTTAACTAATGGGGATTACTACCTGACGTTTGTCTATG